>NZ_CP061170.1:2400000-3622163 GCF_011751745.2 Paramicrobacterium fandaimingii | reverse complement strand
GCTGCATTCAAGTCTGTGAAAGTTGTGGATAATTCCACTTTTTGTTTCGTGCAGTTTGACCGGAACTGTGCAACCACGTAGTTTTAATCAGTTGACGCAGCCCGATTTGTCGTCGGGCCACAGCTTTCCCGTTGCAAGGCCATGCGGCGGGTATCCTCCAGGAGAAATTATGAGCAAGAGAACGTTCCAGCCGAACAACCGTCGTCGTGCAAAGGTTCACGGGTTCCGTGCGCGCATGCGCACCCGCGCCGGCCGTGCCATTGTGTCGGCTCGCCGCCGCAAGGGCCGCACCGAGCTTTCTGCGTAGCAGACGGCATTACGCCGACAGTGCTCGACAAGGCTCATCGCATCACGAGCGCTTCTGACTACAAGCATGTCGTGCGCCGAGGTCGTCGCAGCGCTGGCGGGAGTACCGTGACTTACACAACGAAGAACCCGAATGGTGGGGAACCACGATTCGGGTTCATTGTTGCGAAAACGGTGGGCAACGCTGTGACACGCAACAGAGTTCGTCGACGTCTGAAGGCGCTCTCGCACGATGTGCTGCAGGGCACTGTGGTTCCGAAACAATCGCTTTTGGGACTTGATCTGGTGTTTCGTGCGTTGCCGTCGGCGGCGGGCGCGTCTTATGACGAGCTCAGGGACGATGTCGCGCGAGCGGTTACACAGGCGGCCACTCGATGATCGGTGACGTGCTTCGTACTGTTCTGCTGATTCCGCGCAACCTTGCTGTGGCTGTGCTGCAGGTGTATCGACGCATCATTTCGCCCTTGTACGGCGATGTCTGTCGGTACTATCCGTCGTGTTCCGCTTACGCGTTTCAGGCGATTCAGATCCATGGAGTCGCGATCGGATCGGTGATGGGTATTCGGCGAATCCTTCGCTGCCATCCTTGGGCGGCCGGTGGAATCGATGACGTGCCTGCAAAGAAGAACTTCCGTTATGCCGTGACCCCTCACGGGTTTGTGGTCTCCCCTACCGACAGAAAGAACTGATCGCCCCATGGACATCATCGGTACGATCCTCTGGCCGCTCAAATGGGCGGTCGAGCTGATCCTTGTAACATTCCATTCCATCTTCTCGTTTGTGGGAATGGATCCTGCTGCCGGGCTGACCTGGGTGCTTTCGATCGTCGGTCTTGTGCTTGTCGTGCGTGCGCTTCTGATTCCGCTGTTTGTGAAGCAGATCAAGAATCAGCGCAGAATGATGGAGGTCGCACCCCAGCTCAAGAAGATTCAAGACAAGTACAAAGGCAAGCGTGACCAGATGTCTCGCGAGGCGATGAGCCGCGAGACAATGGCGTTGTACAAGAAAACGGGCACCAACCCGATGGGTTCGTGCCTTCCCCTGCTCGTTCAGATGCCAATTTTCTTTTCGTTGTTTTCGGTGCTCCGTGAAGCTGCTTCTGGCAAGCAGGGCGTCGGGCCGCTGAACCAAGAACTCGCGTCCCTGTTCGGCGATGCGTCGCTGTTCGGCATGGCACCTCTGCACTCCAGCTTTCAGGACGCTATGAACGCGACTCCTCCGGCTGTCGCTGTCATGGTCATCGCGGCCATCATGGTCGCGCTGATGACGAGTTCGCAGTTCTTCACCCAGCTGCAGATCATGTCGAAGAACATTTCCGAGGAGACGAAGGCTTCTCCGATGTTTAAGCAGCAGCGCATTCTGCTCTACCTGCTTCCGTTCGTCTTCCTCTTCTCTGGCTTCGCGTTCCCTCTCGGTGTGATGTTCTACTGGCTCGTCTCCAACATTTGGACAATGGCGCAGCAGTTCATCATCATTCGCAACATGCCGACGCCTGGTACAGAGGCTGCGCGTGAGCGCGAAGCTCGTCTTGCCCGCAAGGGAAAGATCGATAAGTTGGCGAAGGCCGATGACCCCATCGTCGTTGAGGAGAAGAAGCCTGCGCAGCGGCAGCAGCCCGTGAACAAGAACAGAGCGAAGAAACTCGCTCAGCAGGGGAAGCCCGCGCCACAGCCGCAACCGAAGAAGAATCCAGACTCAAAGCCGAAAGCGCCCGATTCCAAAGGGAAGAAATAGACATGTCCGAGACGATGAACGATACCCAGAGCACAGAAGCCACTGATCGCGAGGGCGATGCCGCGGCCGATTACATTGAAGAGTTTCTGGATATCTGCGACCTTGGCGGAGATATTGACATCGATGTGCGCAACGAGCGGGCGTACGTTTCGGTTTCGGATCCTGATGGGGAGCTGTCCCGGCTGGCCAAGCCAGACGTCGTCAATGCTCTGCAGGAGTTGACGCGGCTCGCTGTGCAGACCGAAACCGGTGAGTTCTCGAGGGTGATCTTGGATATCGCGGGCTCTCGTGAGGCTCGGCAGGCGGAGCTCGCCACTTTGGTGGACCAGGCTATTTCCCGTATTGAGGGCGGTTCGACGGAAGCCGATCTTCCTCCGATGTCGAGCTATGAGCGCAAGCTTGTTCACGACATCGTCTCCGAGCGCGGGTTCGTTTCGGAGTCGCATGGCGAAGGCCGTGGGCGGCACACGGTGATCACTCGTCGATGAATGTTTCACGTGAAACACGATGAGTGATTCGTCTCCCGCAGAGCCGGTTCTCGAAGAGGAGCCCGCTGAAGCTGCCATTGTGTTTGGGGACCGGCTTGACGCCATTCGCCGGTTTACAGCGAATCTCGCTGAGCACGGCGAGGAGCGAGGTCTCATTGGTCCGCTTGAGCTTCCCCGGCTCTGGACACGGCACATCCTCAACAGTGGGGTCGTCGCTCCCCTCCTGAAGGCGGGGTATCTCGGGGACGTCGGGTCTGGTGCAGGTCTCCCTGGACTTGTGCTCGCAATCGCCCGGCCCGATGTGCACGTGACTCTGATTGAGCCGATGGAGCGCCGGGTGACGTGGCTTTCCGAGCAGGTGAGCGAGCTTGACTTGAGCAACGTATCTGTCGTGCGTGCTCGAGCTGAAGAGGCGGTGCTTGAGCACCCGCTCGATCAGGTCACTGCGCGAGCCGTCAGCGCGCTTCGCAAGCTTCTCAAACTCACCGCGCCTCTGGCGCGTGACGGTGGTGAATTGTTGTTGATGAAGGGCGCGAACGCGCAGGCGGAGATCGACGCCGCCCAAAAAGAGTTGCGCAAATTTGAGGTTTCCAATGCTCGCGTGCAAGTGGTCGGCGCCGGCGTAATCGCCGAACCGACACGTGTCGTGAGAGCAGACGTTCGTGCTTAGCTCGCGCTTGTGGATATCTCCCCCACTTCCACAGGGCGCGCGTCGTGGTGAGAATCCCGAAATAGGCGCGGAAACCCGCGGTTCTCCGGCGGCGCCTTGGACCGACATGACGGAAGTTATCCACAGGCCCGGTGAAGCTGTGGAGAGAATCCAGGCGTTGTTTCACGTGAAACATCGTGATCAACGAGGGCGTCGGGCAGCGGAGCGAGAGCAGGGCATGCAGCCGATATCACCCGCTTTGGTTGCTCGCGAACTCTGAGCCAGAGGCGGCCACGAGCATCGTCGCCGTGGCTCTTATCTTCATCGGTGTCGCGAGCTTTGGAGAGTTCGCAGGCGGGGCCTGCCTCTGGCATCGGTGAATGTCGGGCTTCTCGTGGTGCGCCTACCTCACCACCCCAATGCTCGCGACGCGCGTCTGTGTCGACGATGTCGCCCACCTGTCTGAGAAGGCGCCCCCGGCGGTTCGTGTTGGGACGTAACGTGCTCCACGCCTGGTCGAGGCTAGAGCGATGTGGGGCAACGTGCAGCCCGTCGTCGGATCGCCATGGCCCGGGACACGTTCGGTCTTTTCGGCCCAAATCAGGCGGATTTTCGGGCAGCTCGTTTCTCCCAGTGACCAGGCGATTTCTCTGTCAGTTTTCACAGGAAGCATCCTAAGCGGCTTTGGGCGACTTCGGTCATGAGACACCGGGCCGGGTTTTGGAGCGCGGATGGTGGTCTGACCGGATTCTCTGCTGTAATTCCCCCGAACGTCGGCCGAGATGTTTCACGTGAAACATCTGCTGATGTGACGCGGTGATTGGTGACCAAACGTTGCCGGAAGGCATGCGCTACGGCCGTTCAACGCGTACAGTTGATAAGTACGGTTTCGACGGAGGGTTTCACGTGAAACATGGGGATGAAGTGGTGACTGTCGCATGACGGAGGTCTCGTTTGACGCGTCCACTCCCCTCGCTCGCGATCTGGCGGCCCTGACCGAACGACGCAAAACCCTGGCAGACGTCAGTGTTCAGCGACCCGACAGCACTCGGATCTTCACGATCTCGAACCAAAAGGGTGGTGTCGGGAAAACGACGACGACGGTAAATATCGCGGCGGCATTCGCCAAGCACGGTCTCAAGGTGCTCGTCATTGACCTTGATCCCCAGGGCAATGCGTCCACGGCACTTGGTGTTGATCACACGTCGGAAGTTCCCAGCGTGTACGACGTGCTCATCGATGACTTCCCTTTGGAAGACGTCATTCAGAAGAGCCCCGAATTTGACCAGCTGTACTGTGTGCCATCGACGATCCATCTCGCCGGGGCTGAGATCGAGCTGGTTTCCCAGGTGGCACGCGAGCATCGGCTGCGCACTGCGCTCGACGATTTTGTAAAGCGCGCTTCAGCGAACGATACATCGTGGGATTACATCTTCATCGACTGCCCACCATCGCTCGGTCTACTGACGATCAACGGCTTCGTCGCCGCAACAGAAGTGCTCATTCCGATTCAGTGCGAGTACTACGCACTCGAGGGACTGAGCCAGCTCCTCAACAGCATCCAACTCATTCAAAAGCACCTTAACCCCGCGCTGCATCTGTCCACCATCCTTCTGACGATGTTCGACTCCCGCACAAACCTGGCAAATCAAGTTGCAGATGATGTTCGCGCACACTTCCCCGAGGAAGTTCTCGATGCGATCATCCCCCGGGCGGTGCGCATCTCAGAAGCACCGAGCTTCGGACAGACCGTGATCAGTCATGATCCCAGCGGCATCGGTGCCGTCTCGTACCTTGAAGCAGCGGCGGAGATCGCCGGCAGGGATTCGACTCAGAAGAAGGAACGCAACTAATGGCAACTCGACGAACAGGCTTGGGACGCGGCATCGGTGCGCTGATCCCGACGCAGACGGAGGGAGCCGCGACGGCGCGGCCCGTTGACGTCTTCTTTCCCGACTCAGCGCGATCACTTCCCGTTGATATTCCTACGAGTGAGACTGCCTCGGCGTCTGAGCAGACGGAACTGAAGGCTGTTCCCGGGGCGCAGCTTGTCGCGCTTGACCCGAACACAATCATTCCCAACGCGAACCAGCCGCGACGCAATTTCGACCCAGATGATCTTGCTGAACTGGTGCACAGCATCCGCGAGTTCGGTGTACTTCAGCCCATTGTCGTGCGGACGCATGACGCCGACGCGGGAATCTACGAACTCATTATGGGTGAGCGGCGACTGCGTGCCGCAAAGGAAGCGCAGCTCGACAGCATCCCTGCCGTGATCAAGGACACCGCCGACGATGCGATGTTGCGAGACGCGCTTCTGGAGAACCTGCATCGTTCAGAGCTGAACCCGTTGGAGGAGGCGTCTGCTTACCAGCAGCTGCTCGAGGACTTCGGAATCACTCAAGAGCAGCTTGCCGACCGTATCGGGCGATCCAGGCCACAGATCACGAACACGATTCGACTGCTTCGCCTGCCAACCGACGTGCAGACGAAGGTTGCGGCCGGCGTGCTCAGCGCCGGGCACGCCCGCACAATCCTCTCGGTCAGCGAACCCGACCTCATGGCGCGCCTGGCAGCGAAGATTGTCAACGAAGACTTGTCTGTTCGTGCCGCTGAAGAAGCGGCAAAGCGTATGACGGCAAGCACGCGGCCGAAGGCAAAGCCAGGATCGCGCCGGGGACAGCTTGATTCGGTGGGTGAGCGCCTGGGGGACCGCCTCAATACCCGCGTCAAAGTGACGCTTGGAGCAAAGAAAGGCCAGATCGTGGTCGATTTCGCGACAATTGGCGACCTCAACCGCATCCTGGGTGAAATCGGCGAAGACCCGTACAGTGGCTAAGCCGAAAACCGGAGTGTGAACAAAGAAGCGGGCAGTGACGATCATCGTCACTGCCCGCTTCTCTGGTCGGCTGATGTGATCTCTCAGTCAGTCAGCGCGTGCGACACCAAGCCACTGTAGACAGAACTGAGGGTGAGGCCCGCTGCCTCGATTGCCTGAGGAACGAGTGACGTCTCGGTCAGCCCGGGGAGCATGTTCGCTTCGAGGAACCACACGGTGCCTTCGGCATCGACAATCACATCGATGCGCGAAATGTGCCGCAGACCAAGCAATTGGTGAATTTCGACGGCTGTCTCCGCCGCACGAGCGGCAACCTCGTCATCGATGCGCGCGGGGGCGTAAAACATGGTTTCGCCCGCGTTGTAACGAGCCTCGAAGCTGTACACGCCCGACACAGGCTCGATCTCGACAGCGGGGAGCGCACGCGGGCCGTCTCCGGTGTCGATGACGGCGATGGCAAGCTCAACGCCCTCGATCTTCTGTTCAACAAGAGCGGTGTCTGAATACGTGTATGCGTCGACCATGGCACGCGGGAGAGCACGTGAGTCGTCGACGATCGTGACACCTTGTGCAGAGCCCCCCTGCGCGGGCTTCACAACCGCCGGTGTTCCAATGCCCGCGAGGACTTCGCCCAACACTCCCCCGGCGCCGAGCTCGCGGAATGTCTCTTGGGGAAGCGACAGCCACTTCGGGGTCGCGTAACCGGCGCGGTCCACGAGGACCTTCGCTGTCGGTTTGAACCAGGCGAGACCGGCAGCCTCCGAATGAGAGCCGACATATCGGATATCACGGGCACGCAGCAGTGCCTGCAGCGCGCCATCTTCACCGCTTGCGCCATGCAGCGCTGGCCACACGACGTCAGGAGCGTTGTCGGCAATATCGGCGAAGAGTGTCGCGTTGGGCTCGCGCACCGTCACCCGGTGGCCCGCGCGACGAAGCTCGTCAGACAGCCGTGCTCCTGAGCGCAGTGAGACATCTCGCTCGTGAGAGATCCCGCCGGCGAGGACCGTGATGTCGAGTGCGGGTTTTTGCGTCATGATCAGGTGTTTTCCAATCTGCGTTTCACGACATGTCTGGCGGGGGCGCGTTATATGTTCGTTCGGTGTTTCGCGCGGACAGTGAGCTCGACCCACCGAACGTGTGCAGCAGATCGATCTCTCCGTTGACGACATTGGCGAGACGTCTGACGCCAACGCGGATCTGCTCCGGGGTGGGATAGCAAAATGAGAGCCGCACGTTCTGTGCCCCTCCCCCGTCACCGTAGAAGGCGGTGCCCGGAGTATAGGCAACGAGCTCTTTGACGGCGCGGGGGAGCATTGCCTTGGAATCGAGCCCCTCCGGAAGCGTCAGCCACACGTAGAAACCCCCGGACGGGTTCGTCCATGTGCACGTGGGCAGGTGCTCTTCGAGCGCCGAAATCATTGTCTGCTTGCGCTCACGATAGAGGCCGCGGAACGTATCGATCTGGCCCTTCCAATCGGCACTCGACAAGTACTCGGAGATCACGAGCTGACTGAATGACGACGGAGACAGAACCGCCGCCTCGTTCGCGAGGATCAGCTTCTCGCGAATTGCATGCGGTGCGAGTGCCCAGCCGACACGGAAGCCTGGCGCGAGGGTCTTCGAGAACGTGCCGAGATATACGACGCCCTCCTCGTCGAGCGAACGCAGTGCCTTCGGCGGCTCCTTGTCGAAGTAGAGAAGACCATACGGGTTGTCCTCGAGTACGAGGATGCCGTTCTGCTTCGCGATCTCGAGAATCTCAGCCCGTCGGCTCTCGGCGAGGGTGACGCCCGCCGGGTTGTGAAACGTGGGGATCGTGTAGAGAAACTTGATGCGCTTGCCCTCGGCCGTGAGCGCAGCGATGCGCTGCCGGAGGGCTTCCGGCTGGAGCCCGTCGTCGTCCATGGGAACATGCGACACTTCGGCCTGGTAGCTCTTGAAGATGACCATGGCCGTGACGTAGCTTGGGCCTTCCGAGATGACAACGTCGCCCGGATCGAGAAAGAGTTTGCTGAAGAGCTCGAGGGCGTGCTGACTGCCCGTCGTGACCACGACGTCGGAGGCCCGTGCCGAAATGCCCTCAAGGGCCATGACGTCGAGAATCTGCTCGCGGAGCGCGGGCACCCCTTGCCCAGAACCGTATTGCAGGGCGGTGGGCCCCTGCTCCCGCATGACGCGATCCATAGCGCCCGTGACGAGATCTTCGGGCAGCGCGGAGACAAAGGGCATGCCGCCGGCGAGCGAGACGACTTCCGGACGCGAGGCCACCGCGAACAGGGCCCGTACTTCACTCGCGGCAAGACCGGCTGCGCGCGCGGCGTAGCTGGAGTACCAGGGATCGAGGTTGTTTCCGGGTGAACTGGGTCGGCCTTGTTGTGTCACGTGATTCCGTTTCTTCTCTGTGCTCATGGTAGTCGTGGTCGGCAATACCCGGGGACGCGTCACCATTCGCGTGGTCGGATGCCCGTTAAAACAATCGACCCGTCCGGTAGGCCGGACGGGTCGATGCAGTCTCGTCGGCTACGAAAGGTAGGCGGCGAGGTCGGCTTCGAGAGCAGGCTTCGGCTTCGCTCCGACGATCGACGTCGAAACCTCGCCGGCCTTGAACACCTTCATGGCGGGGATCGATGTGATCTGGTACTTCATCGCAAGGTTGGGGTTCTCATCGACGTTCACCTTGACGATATCGATCTTCTCGCTGTTCTCAGACGCGATCTCGTCGAGAATCGGCGAGACCATGCGACACGGTCCGCACCACGCGGCCCAGAAATCTACGAGAACGGGCTTGTCAGACTTCAAGACCTCGGCCTCGAATGTCTGCTCGGTTACGTCGCGAGCGGTCATGATGTCTCCTTTATTGTCGGTATAAAGCGGATGCTGTCGGTCACCGTCAGGCGACGTGACCGGCAAGTTGGTCGGCTCCGGGGTCTGGGTGCCCGGCTTCGTCTAAGGCAGCGAGGTAATGTTCCGCATCAAGTGCGGCCACGGTTCCGCTCCCTGCCGCCGTCGCTGCCTGGCGGTATGTGGGGTCGATCACGTCGCCGGCGGCGAACACTCCGGGAAGGTTTGTCTTCGACGAGCGGCCGTCAACGGCGATCGTTCCTTCTGGCGTGAGCTCGAGCTGACCGTGCACGAGGTGCGTGCGCGGGTCGTTGCCGATCGCAACGAAGAGGCCCTGAACGTCGAGGTTCGACGCGCTGCCGTCTGTTGTGCTGCGCAGCGCGAGCCCGGTGACAGCATTCTCGCCCGTGATGCCGACCACTTCGTTGTTCCACACAAACTCGATCTTGGGGTTCGTGAAGGCTCGCTCCTGCATGATCTTGGAGGCGCGGAGGGTGTCGCGGCGGTGTACGAGGTAGACCTTCTCGGCGAAGCGGGTGAGGAACGTTGCCTCTTCCATTGCGGAGTCGCCGCCGCCGACGACGGCGATCGTCTTGCCCTTGAAGAAGAAGCCGTCGCACGTTGCGCACCAGCTGACGCCGCGACCAGACAGTCGCTCTTCGTCGCTGATGCCGATCTTGCGATATGCCGAACCCGTCGCGATGATCACGGAGCGTGCCTCATACGTGTCGCCGAGCATGGTCTTCACCGTCTTGACGGGGCCATCGAGCTGAACGGTGTCGACATCGTCATAGACGACCTTCGTGCCGAAGCGTTCGGCCTGAGCCTGCATCTTCGTCATGAGGTCGGGCCCGAGAATGCCCTCGGGAAAGCCAGGGAAGTTCTCGACGTCTGTCGTGTTCATAAGCTCTCCACCCGCCTCGACAGAACTGGCGATGACAATCGGCTCAAGCTCTGCGCGCGCCGCATAGATCGCCGCGGTGTAGCCGGCAGGGCCGGACCCGATGATGATGACGTTGTGCACGCAAGTCTCCTGACGTTTGATTCTGTCGAGTAGAACACAGTGTATCCAGCGTGTATTCCAAGCGGGTGAGTGTTGCCTGCGTCCCTGCTGCCCAGGAGCAAGGTCGGTGAACGTAACCGGAGTGACTGGTTACATTCTCCGGAGGGAAGGTCAGCGTCCGAGACGACGTCGCAGCGGGGCGAGCGCACCCTTGAGATCTGGGGTGCGCGTGAGAAGGAGGATGCCGAAGTAGACGAGGGCCATGGCGATTCCGACGATCGCCATCGTCGCGATGGCACCGAGCGCTGAGCCAACGGCAAAGCCTCCGTCCACGGTTGCCCCCAACTGCCACGTGATGAGCCACCCAACGGCTGCGGCGGGGAGGGCAGCGAGAACGAACCTCAGAACGGCGAGAAGAACGGGCCGTGCGCCGAGACCGCCGATCTTGCGTCGCAGCAGGAGGTAGCCGACGATCAGCTGCACGAGGCCGGCGACCGAGATGGATGCGGCGAGCCCGACGCCGATTGTCTCGGGAGGGAGCATTGAGCACAGCAGGCAGAGGGTGATGAACACGCTCACCTGCACGACGGCGGAGAGGAACGGGGTGCGGGTGTCGCCGAGAGCGAAGAACGTTCGCTGCACGACGAACAGCAGCGTGAAGGGGAGCAGGTTTCCCAGGTATGCGAGGATCACCAGTGCCATCTGACCGGCCTGGTCGTGTGTCCCGTTGAAGAGACTTGAGAAGGGCAGCGCGACAACGGCGATCACGGCCCCAGCGGGGACGACGAGAAGCGTGATCTGCCTGGCGGCGCGCGCGACGTCTTCTTTCATGCTCTCAAGCCGTCCCGCGTGCACGTGCTCGGCCATGCGGGTGAAGTATGCAGTCGCAACGGAAACGGCAATGACCGAGTGCGGAAGCATGATGATCAACCAGGAGTTCTGAAGGGCCGACGTTGATGCGCCCTGGCCAGACGCGAGCATCGCCACGTTCGTCTGCACGAGCCCTCCCAGCTGCGTGAGCAGAAGCGACGCGAACGTCCAGCCTGCGAGCTTCCCCGTTGCCCTCAGGCCAATGCCTCGCCAACGAAAATCGGGACGGTACGACAGCCCGATGCGGCGCCAGAAGAAGAACAGGGTGAGTGCCTGAGCCGCGATTCCTGCTGTGGCAGACCCCGCAAGAACCATGATCATGGAGGGTGACCACTCGCTGACAAGCCGTGCGCCCGCGGCATCCGCCCCGAAAATCACCATGAAGGTGACGAGCCCAGCCATGGCGATGACGTTGTTGACGGCTGGCGCCCATGTGAAGGGTCCGAAGAGCTTATGCGCGTTGAGAATCTCGCCGACGAGAGAGTAGAGGCCGTAGAACAGCACCTGGGGAATGCACCAGTACGCGAAAGCCGTGGCGAGGGCGCGCGCTTCGGGGTCGATGTCGCCGCTGAGCAGATACAGGTTGACGATATACGGCGCCGCGATCGTGACGACGAGCGTCACCGCGAGGAGCAGCACGAGCGCAACGGTCAGCAGCTTGTTGATGTAGGCCCGCCCGCGGTCCTCCCCCACGATCGCCCGCACGATCGTTGGCACGAGGATTGCGCTGAGCACTCCCCCGGCGACGATCGAGTAGATCTGGTTGGGCAGGGCGTTGGCGACGCCGAATGCGTCGGCGCTCGCACTCCCGACGCTGCCGATGGCGGCGGCGAGAAGCACGGCCTTCGCGAACCCGAGAAGGCGACTGACGATCGTTCCCGACGCGAGAAACAGGCTGGCACGACCGATGTTATCGCGCGGGCTCGGCTCGGGATCAGCCATCGTCGCGCCTTCCCTGAGCGTCGTCGCTGTGCTCTGCGTCGTCTACGTCTGTCGCCTCGGCAGCGGATGCGATCACACTCGCCGTGCGCTCGCGGCGCCGACGCAGCACCGTGCGGATGACGCCGAACACGAAGAGCAGGCTCACGCCGCCGATGAGAATGATCGTGCCGATGCGCTCCCAGTCGGCACGCACGGTGACGGGAACTGTCGAACTGTTGGTGATCGATACGCCGTCTGCCGTGTACAGGTTGAGTCGCAGGTTAACGTCTCCGTTGCCCAGTCGCGCCGTGACAGGGATGGCGACAGACTGCTGAGTCTTCGCCGGAATCTCCGTGAGCTCGGATGACTCGACGGCGAGCCTCGGGTTGTCGGGCGCTGCCCTCATGACCACATGCACGGGCAGATCGAGACTGTTGCGCACAGAGATCTTGATGGAGATCTGGTCGGCAATCATCAAGATCGGACTCGATTGCACAATGGTCACCGAGGTGAGCACGTCCTGAGTGCTCTCTTCGAAAGACGCAACGTCATCGGCCCAATCGGTGGAGTCTGCGCGCCAGCCAACGGAGTACTCCGCAAGTTTGGCTGCGTTGTGTCGGCCGATGAGCAGGCTTGGGTCTGAGATTGCCGTGGCGAACGAGGCAATGTCGTCATCAAAGGAAGCGATGCGGCTAAACGTTGACAGGCGCTCATCGGACTGCGGCTTGTCGACGAGGCTGACGTCGCCCCGGTCAGAGGTCTCGAGCGATCCGAGGGAACCCATCGTGATGCCCGGTGCCGACTCGAGGATGGACAGTACCGACGACATTCTTTCAGCGCTCGTCGGCCAGGTGCGGTCAAGCGTGAGAAGGATGCTGCGACTGCTCGCGCCGGACTCATTTGCGATGATCGCGAGCTTCGCTTCAAGGCCAGAGATCGCGTCGCTCTGCGCCGTGTCGCTCGCCGCCGTCGCCGCGCGCCTCAGATCGCGAGACGCAGCGGCGTCTGAGATGAAGGCTGTGGAGTCGCCGAGCGTGATCTTGCCATTGATCGTGGTGTGTGCTCCCGCGGACGTATTCGATGACGAGATGATCACCGGACCCAGTTTCGACGACTCGAAGCCAGCGAGGTCGGCTGCGGTCACCGTATTGTCGTCTGGCCAGATGGCAGACGGGAAAGTATAGGGAAAGTCGAGAAGAGTCTCGAGCGAGGGGATGCCGTCTGAGTTCACGGGGGGCGTTGGCGTCGGAGTCGCATCGACGTCGTTTGTGCTCGGCGTTGCGGTGTCGGTCGGCGTGGGCGCCTCGGGGTTGTCGTTCTCGGGCGGGGTGAAATTGTTCGGGTCGATGCCGAACAGCAGCGAGGACGGCTGCTGCAGCGATTCGGCTCCCGCCTGAAGCTGCGCCGTCGGATCGGCATCCGCATACTGCAGAGGGAATGTATCGTTGGGTGCGCTCTCGAGGCGCGCGAGCCATTCAACGGCCGTGTCGGGAGCGGCCGAACCGAGAACGCGGATGGACGCGATGATGCGTGGGTCTATCGCGATGGCGACATTGTGGCCCAGCACGCCATCAAGCTGCTGCGTGAGCAGACCGGCCTCGGACGTGTAGGCCTCAAGATCCTCGGCGTTGATGAGACTGTCGGCCTCAGGGGGAAGGGTGATCGGAACGGCAACCGCGACGGTGGTCGGCTGTGGGAGTGTGCCCGCTTCGAAGACGAACGCGTCGCGCGATTGCGCGGTGACCGCACCGGAAACATATGTGCCCGCAAAGGCATATGCTCCGAACGTCTCGGGAAGTGCAAGGTCGTCTGTTGTCACTGTCACCGGGGTGCTCGTCCAGGTGGAATTCGGGTCGATCGCGGGAATGTCGAGAGTCTCGAGAGTCGTCGACGACTCGGTGTCGGCCGCGGTGGCGTCGAGGAATGTGCTCAGGGCGGCACGGGACTCAACGGGACGGTCTCCGGCAGATAACACGACGTGCCCAGACGACAGCGAATCGTCAGTGGAATTGGTGACGGTGATGCTCGCCCTCATCTCGCCGTCCGGCAGAAGAGGTGTGTCGAGCAGCTCGACAGCGAGCACGACATCGTCGGAGGACTCCGCGGCGGTCGACACGTGACCGGCGGCTGTCGCTGACGGTGTGAGCGCAAGGGACGACAAGCCGACGGCTGCGACAACGGCCGCGCGCGCAAGAGTCGAAGGAAGAGTCATAGTGTTGGGAGCCACCGCGACGGGCGAGGGCTCAGCCGATTCTACGATGTACGAGGCTCACCTTGCCTGAGTACGGTCGGAGCGCCCTACTCCTCGCCGCGACGCGTGGCGGGTTCTGCAGGCGAGATCTGCGCGTGGTCGAGGTCGCCAGCGAGCGTCCACACGGCACGTGTGAGCTCGGGGTGCCGATGCGCGATCTCACGCAGAATTCCATACTCAAGGCGATCCGCCTCGATGCGGAGCCGTGCGGCATCCGGGCGCTGTGTCTTCTCGCCAAGTCGCGCGAGCAGAAACTCGGCGGTCTTTCCTGTGCGGTCGAGCTCGTCGTCGCGGAGCGCCCGAACGACGAGCTGGTCGACGGTGGGGAGAAACTGAAGAAAATCCCACGGGTCTTCGCCGGCGCGCGATCGACGTTCAATGAGCACATCAAGCTCGAGACGCGCGTCTGCGCGCAAACGGGCGAGTGACTCACTCATGTCGCCTCGCTTTCGGTCGTATCGATCTGCCTTTCCAGCCTACGACTTCAACAGTGGGTGCCACTTGGGGTTCGCGCGGTTCCGTGTGATTTGGCGACAGTATGTCACGATGGTCTATGGCCACTTCACGATTGAGCGACAACACACTTGAGCACTTTGCCGATGTTCTGCACCGTCGCAAAGATGAACTCGTGCACCTCATGACGTCGAATGATGAGGCGCTGGAAGAGGTGCGCGAATCACTCGGTGAAGGTACGAATGATGACGAGCACGACCCCGAAGGCCCCACGATGTCGGACGAGTGGTCGAAACTCACGGGACTGCAGACCGAAGGCGAGAACGAGCTTCGAGAGCTCGATGCCGCTCTCGAGCGGATTAAGAACAAAGAGTTCGGCACGTGCGAATCGTGTGGCAACGCCATCGGCCGCCCGCGACTTGAGGCCAGGCCCTACGCAACACTCTGCATTGACTGCGCACGCAAAGCCGAAACGCACGGCTGACCAGGCTGCGTGACCTGACGGCGCGCGTCACCGGGTGCGCTACGCCTGGAGGGCGAGAGCAAACGGCAAAACGGAGCCGGCACCGCCGGAAAGCAGTGTCTGCCCCGCGACGGTGAGTGTCCATCTGCTGTCAGAACGGTCATCGACGAGCAGAATCGGCGAACCCGCGTGTGCCGCAAGACCCTGCGCCAGCTCGGGGCCGATGTGAAACCGTCCCCACACAGATGCGAGCCGAAAAACGCTGTTCATGCTGTCGGATGCGGACGTCGTGGACTCGACATCGAGCGCCCCGAGGTAGGGAATTCGGCCGATTGACGACAGCCCCGCGGCGAGGGAGTCGACGAGCTGAGGACGGCTGAGCGACGGCACGGAGACGATGGCGCTGGGCCGCTCGTTCCATCCCCAGTCGGCAAGTACGCGCACACACGCGTCGAGAAGTGCCCGGTCCACGGCGTCGTCTGGGGCGTTCGGCGCGAAGATCTCGCGCAGCCGCCCTCCCCAGCCGAGGTCAGTGAGACGTGCAAGGGCACGGCCTGGCTCGAGCCGCTGTTCTGCGGCGATGCGCCCCGTGACCGGAAGCCCCACCTGGGCGGAACCGGTGGGCCACTGAGCTCGAGGTTCGATGACCACGCCGACACGGGTGAGGCTCCTTGCCGCGGCATCCCGCGCCGAGTCTGCGGCATCGACCGGGTACCAGGCTCCAGCGCAGACGTCGCAGCGCCCGCACGCAAGAGCCGTGTCATCGTCGAGCTGACGTTGCAGAAACGCCATGCGGCACTCGTTGCCAGCCTCGTACTCGATCATGGCGTTCTGCTCGGCCGTGCGCTCGGCGGCGATGCGCTCGTAGCGCTTCCTGTCGTATTGCCATGGCTGGCCCGTCGACAACCAGCCGCCCTGCACACGCTGAACGGCACCGTCGACGTCGAGCACCTTCAGCAGCAGTTCGAGCGCGCTGCGCTTGAGATCGACGCGTGACTCGAGGCCTGGGGTGGATAGCGGGCGATCTGATTCGCCAAGTGCGGAGAGCACGGCCGTCGCCGACTGCTCATCGGGCATGGATGCTGTCGCAAAATAGCGCCAGATCGCGCGATCTTCCTCACCGGGCAGAAGCAGCACGTCGGCATGCTCCGTTGCACGGCCCGCCCGGCCCACCTGCTGGTAGTAGGCAACCGGCGATGACGGTGCGCCGAGGTGAACGACGAAGCCGAGGTCGGGTTTGTCGAACCCCATGCCGAGGGCGCTCGTCGCGACAAGGGCCTTCACCTCGTTCTCTTTGAGAGCCGCTTCGGCCCGCTCGCGTTCGGCCGGATCGGTGCGGCCCGTGTAGGCAAGAACGTTGTGGCCCGCCTCGCGCAGCAGCTGCGCGGTGTCTTCCGCCGCCGACACGGTGAGCGCGTAGATGATGCCGCTTCCGGAGAGATCGCCGAGGTGGCTGAGAAGCCACGCGAGTCGCGCCGCGTTGTCGGGAAGCCGAAGCGCGCCGAGACGCAGCGATCGGCGGGCGAGAGGCCCTCTGATCGTTGTGACCGGCTGTGCGCCTGCGCTCAGCTGCTCTTGGACGTCGATGACGACGCGCTTGTTTGCTGTGGCCGTTGTGGCAAGCACGGGAACGTTCGCCGGCATGCGGGCGACGAGATCGCGCAGCCGACGGTAGTCGGGGCGGAAGTCGTGGCCCCAGTCTGAGATGCAGTGTGCCTCGTCGACGACAAGGAGTCCCGTGCGATCGACGAGCTGCGGTAGCTGCTCGTCGCGGAATGACGGGTTGTTCAGTCGCTCGGGCGAGACGAGCAGAACATCGATCTCGTCGCGCTGGAGCGCGGCGAGCACGTCGCCCCACTCGTGTGCGTTTGCCGAGCTGATGGATGCTGCGCGCACGCCGGCGCGCGCGGCGGCGGCGATCTGGTCGCGCATGAGCGCGAGAAGCGGTGAGACCAGCAGCGTCGGGCCGGCACCTGCGCGACGCAGAAGAAGCGTCGCGACGAAGTACACGGCAGATTTTCCCCAGCCGGTGCGCTGCACGACGAGTGTGTGCTCGCGGTCGTCGACGAGTGCGGAGATCGCTTCGAACTGCCCCTCGTGAAAGTCGGCGTCATCGCGGCCGACGAGGGTTCGGAGGCTTTCACGTGCCGCTGTGCGGGTGCTGTCAGTCACTCCCCCAGCAAATCAGATGCAACTGACAACATGGCTGGCGCGGTCGAAGCTGTGGAGAACAGCGCGCCGCGCTGCGCCTGTGGGCGGATGACGCGCACGCGACAGCGAGGCTGTGGAGAACGCCGCTGTGTACACAGGCAGCTCCCGTGAGGCGCGTGGGGCCGCAGCATCCGGGCACCATCGTCGTATGACAATCAGTGCAGAAGAAGCCGCTCGCAGGCCACTCGTGAGCGACGAGCAGATTGAAGACAGGGTGGCAGATCTCATCGGGCGGGCCATCAAGAGAAAGTGGTGGATCCTCTTTCTCGACGAGAACGGCGTGCAGCTGCCGATGATCGTTCCCGTTGACGGGGCGCCGCTCGTGCCGGACGAGGCCGCGACCGAGCACAGCATCGAAGGATTGCGCGTGATTATGGACGAGATCGGGGCCGCCGAGGTGATTCTGGTGTGGGAGCGCCCGACGGGATCGACGGTAACGCTGCCCGATCGCGTGTGGGCAAGCTCGATGGCGCGGGCGGCTCGCGACAGGGGGATTCGCGTGCGTGCGCAGCTGATCAGCCATCGAACCGGTGTGCGCTGGTTCGCGCCAGACGACTACGAAGGCCACCTTGAGGCGTCGTAACCGGCCAGGCAGGTTTCAGCACGTCGGGTGCACGCGCGCAGGATGCCTGCTGAGAGAATGGTCAGGTGACAGACACGCTCGCTCAGCGACTGAGACTCGACCTGACGTCCGCCGCGTACTCGGTATCAACGCTCACGGCGTTGTGGGGCGACGAGGCCGAGGCGGCGCTGCACCGCAACCAGCGCGTTCCCGCCCTGCGTCAGCTTGCGCGGCAGCCGGCGACACCCGCGGCGACGCTTGCGCGGCTTTTCGTGTTAGGCAGCGACGTGTCACGCGCCGAGTTCGACAGGGCCGTGCCGACGCTGGGAATCGAGGGTGCGGAGGAGCTCGAGCTGGTGACCGCGGCGGGCGACCGCATCCGTCCGCTGAGGGATCTGCGGCCATACAGCTTTGTCGACGCGGATGGTGCGTGCAGCTGGTGGATCGTGTCGGATCTCGGCGAGCTCGCCCGCCCGGGCGCGCTCGCCGAAGATCACGTGCTCGGCGTTGGAGGGGCCTCGCTGTCGCTCGCGGGGCTCATGGTGCAGAGACCGGTCGACAGTGTCCTCGATATCGGGACGGGATGCGGCATCCAGGCCCTGCACGCGTCGCGCCATGCTCAGCGAGTTGTCGCCACAGACATTTCGCGGCGCGCTCTCGCGATGGCGCAGCTGAATGCCGAGCTCAACGCGGTGACGAACATTGAATTTCGGCTCGGGAGCCTCTTCGAGCCCGTTGCGGGTGAGTGGTTCGACCAGATCGTCAGCAATCCGCCGTTTGTGATCACGCCGCGGCGGCCCGGTGTTCCGGCATACGAATACCGTGACGGCGGCCTTGTCGGCGACGAGATCGTTCGGTCTGTCATTGTGGGCGCCGCCCGCCATCTCACGCTGGGCGGCACGGTTCAGATGCTGGCGAACTGGGAGTACCACGCCGGAACGTCCGGGCGCGATCGTGTGGGCGCCTGGCTGAGGGAGGATGCCGCTGGCACGCTCGACTCCTGGGTGATTGAGCGCGAAGTGCAGTCTCCGGACGAGTATGCCGAGACCTGGATTCGCGACGGTGGAACGCGTGAAGGCACGGAACGCTTCGACGAGCTGTATGCGGCATGGCTCGACGACTTCGAGCAGCGCGGGGTGCGCTCGGTCGGTTTCGGCTATGTCTATCTGCGGCGGCGCGACACAGCATCCATTCCCTGGAACCGTCATGAACGGTTACTGTCTGCACAGGGACACAACGAAGCCGGGCTGGGGGTGCACATTGCTGCGTGTGTTGCCGCACACGACGCGCAGAGTCATCTGACGGATGAGGCGCTCACAGGCGCGACGCTTGTGGTCACCGGAGACATCACATTCGAGCAGCACTACTGGCCGGGCAGTGACGACCCGACCGCGATCATTCTGCGCCAGGGTGGCGGTTTCGGCCGCAGCGTACCCCTCGACACAGCGCTCGCCGCGTTGATCGGAGCGTGTGACGGCGAGCTCGCGGTCGGCGCGATCATCGGTGCACTTTCTCAGCTGCTCGATGTCGACGAGCCGGGGCTGCAGAGGCAGCTGCTCCCCCGCGTGCGTGACCTCGTTGACGACGGCATCCTGACACTTCCCGGTCACTAAGGCGCAGCGCGCGCACAAGATAAGGCACCTGCCCGATGAGGCGTGCCTACCTTAGCTCGCACTCTTGAGGTATCGAACGAGATATCGGGAGTGGGAACGATGAACGCATCGCCGGAGCTGTACTACGAAATCGAATACCGTCAGCACGAGCGTGCGCTGGAGCACGCGGCAGAGTACCGGCGCGCTGCAGAGCTCAGTCCCGAGCAGATTGTGCCGTACGTCTCGCTGTTTTCACGCGGCGTAACCTGGCTGAGAGGTGTCGCCCAGCGGCGCCGCGATGCCAGCCGCCTGCGGGTGGCGGCGACAACGGCTGGTGCCAACACACGGACAGAGCCGGGCATGGATGCTACCGCCTGACAGTGTCGGTGTCGGTGCGCCGTGGCACCATGGTGACATGGTCACACCTGTGCGCGCCACGATGGTCGGACGCGATGCCGAGCTGCGAACGCTGGGGTCGGCCTTCGAGCGAAGCGTTGCGGGGAGTCCACAGGCTGTGCTGGTGGCGGGCGAAGCTGGAATCGGCAAGACACGACTGCTTCGGGAGTTTCGCGAGCGCGCACGCACCACGGCGAATGTAGCCGTCGGGCAGTGCATCGACTACGGTGCGACGCCGGTTCCTTACGCACCGATCGTCGGCGTGCTGCGCGCGATTGTCGCAGACATGGGTGCCGAGGCCGCGCGCGACGTGGTCGGGCCGGGGCGCGATGCGCTTCTGCTTCTGCTGCCCGAGCTGGGTGACGGATCCGTCGACTGGAGCGAGGTGAGCGCCAGCCGACTTCACGATGCCATCGCTGTGCTGCTCGAGGCCTACGCCGCCAGAGCGCCGCTTGTCGTGATGATCGAAGACCTGCATTGGGCAGACGACTCGACGCTGACAATGCTGCGCTTCTTGATGCGCGCCATTTCGAACGCGCGACTTCTCATCGTCGCGAGTGTTCGCAGTGAAGACGTTGGCAGAGGAACTCCGGCCCACACGTTTCTTGTCGAGAGCGAGCGTGCTCGCCTTCTCGAGCGCGTCGAGCTGACACGACTTGACCGCCAGGAGGTGCGCGCCCTTGCCGAGTCGCTGCGCGAGCGCTCACTCGACGATGACGCTCTCGACAGCGTCTTCGATCGCACCGAGGGAGTTCCCTTCTTCGTCGAAGAGCTTTCGAACTGCATAGACGGCACGATGCCGGGCACCCTGCGGGATCTGCTGCTCGCCCGGTACGACGTGCTCGATGCCACGGCGCAGCGCATTGTGCGCGTGCTCTCTGCCTCGAGCGGATGGCTGCCCCATGTGATTCTGAGAGACGTCGTCGACATCGGCGATGACGCACTCGACGACGCCGTGCGCGCTGGGGTGAACGCGAGCATCCTCGAGGTCGATCGTGATGCCTACTGCTTTCGGCACTCGCTCTTGCGCGAGGCAGCGCACGGCGAGCTGCTCCCCGGTGAGAGGGGGCGAGTGCACCTCGCGTACGCGCGCGCCTTTGAACAGCATCCGGAAATCGACGGTGAGTACGAGCTCGCGTATCACTGGAACGCCGCGGGCGACGCGCCCCGCGCCCTCGACGCTGCCGTTTCGGCCATGTGGAGCGCGAAGACGTCGTACGCCTATGCGACGGCATCGCAATTGGGTGAGCTCGCACTCGAACTGTGGGATCGCGTGGAAGGCCCAGAGAAGCTAACCGACCTCTCGCACGTGAAATTGATGTCATCGGTTGCCTCGTTGCACAGAAATGCGGGCGTGGGCGAGCGGGCGCTGGCTCTTGTCAACGCGGCGCTCGAGGAGGCCGACCGCTCCCCCGTTCCACCCGACCTTTTCGTGCGGCTGCTGCGAGACAAGGCGCAGTACCTCGCGAACATCGGGCGCCCCGGTGCCGTTGAGCTGCTGATCGATGCCCTTGCGCTGCTCGGTGATGCCGAGGACGACAACCCAGGACATGTGCATGACGAGCGGCTTCGGGCCTTGATCCTGAACATGCTTGCCGCGCGGTACATGCTTGTGGGCAAGGCGCACGAGGCAATCGTGACAGCGTCGAGAGCGTACGATGTGGCGTCGTCTGCGGGAGAGAGAGCGGAGCGATCGATTGCAGCGAACCTGCGCGGAGTGTCTCGCGCTCATCTGGGCGATGTCACGGAGGCCCTCGCCGACATGGAGCGTGCCCGAGCGGATGCCGTCGACGCGAAGTCACGCCTGCGGTTCAGTGTCAACTATTCAGATCTGCTGAACCTGCTCGGGCGATATGACGAGGCGATAGACGTCGCGCGTGCGGGACATGTGGGCGCTATCGAGTTGGGCGTGGAACGCAGCTCAGGGTCGATGCTTCTGCACAACATGGTTGATCCCCTCTTCGCTCGTGGAGAGATCGACGAGGCTGAACGAACCATCGCCCGCACGCTGTCGCTCGGCAGCCTCACGGTGCCGCAGAGCTATTCACAGCGAACCCAGGTGCAGGCACTTCTCTGGCGAGGTGACACCGAGACGGCGAAGAGGCTTGCCGGGCAGTGGCTGCCGAGCTTCGACACGATTGCACGCGTTGAACTGCAGGTCTGGTGGGCCGCGAGCGAAATACGCCTCGAGATCGCCAGCGCCGAGGGCGAGTGGAGCGAGGTGTGGCGCGCCATCTCAGAGGCACTCGATCAGCGCGGCGGATCGGGCCACATTCTGCACAGGCGAAACTTTCTGCTGAAAGCATCCGCGATCATCGCTCGCTGGCGTGATTCGGGAGCAGAACACGATGTGGATGCCGCGGCCGAGACCGTGCGCGGCGCGTGGCGCGCTCTGCCGGAGGACGTTGCGACAGAACCGCTGTCAGCCGTGGTCGACGGACTACTTGCCGCCCCGATTGCCTCGGCGATCGATGTTCTGCACGCCGCCGTTGACGCGTCAGACGACGCGACGGTTCCGGCGCTCATGCGGCCGCTCCTCCGACTGCAGTTTGCGCGAGTTCTCGTGGCGTCGGGCGACAGAGGTCGCGCCGCCTCGATAATGGACGATGCCCGGCACCTCGCACGCAATCTCGCCCACGTGGCAACGCTCGCGGAGGTGACCGCCTACGCCGACGCGGCCGGGCTCAGCGGCCCCGCGGCATCCGGTGCCTCAGATCTGCTCACCGCCCGTGAGCAGCAGGTGCTGGCGCTCGTCGCCGACGGGCTCAGCAACAGGCAGATCGGCGAGCGGCTGTTTATCAGCACAAAGACCGCGAGTGTGCACGTCTCGGCGATCCTTCGCAAGCTCGCCGTCTCTACGCGCACGGAGGCAGCGGTGATGGCGCGCCGCGCTGCTCGTTAGCGGCGCGCCGTCTTCCATTCACCGTCTGTTCGGAGAGATGTGCTGTGATATGGGTATCCGAAGAAGCCAGCGAATGGATGCGTCGTGACTCCACGAACGGCCGAATACCCGAGGCCGGACCACTTTCTTCTGCACATCAGTGACACTCACCTTCTCGGTGGGGGCCGCCGACTCTACGATGTTGTCGATCCAGCGGCGCAGTTGCGCGAGCTGTTTGACGAGGTCGAGGCCTCTGAGGGTCGGCCAGATGCGATCGTCTTTACGGGCGACCTCGCAGACAAGGGCGAACCAGAGGCATACGATCTGCTTCGCAACATCGTCGAGCCCGCGGCCGAGAGACTCGGCGCCCGTGTGATCTGGGCCATGGGCAACCATGACAACCGAGCGGCGTTGCGTGTCGAATTGCTCCGCGAGCCACCGAGCATGCGACCTGTCAATCGGGTCTACGACCTCAATGGCCTCCGGGTGATCACCATTGACACAAGTGTCCCCGGCGAGCACTACGGTGATCTGACCGAGGAGCAGCTCGTCTGGCTGCGTGAGCAGCTCGCGGTGCCGGCACCGCATGGAACAATTCTCGCCATGCATCATCCGCCGATTCCGAGCGTGCTCGATCTTGCCGTCAGCGTGGAGCTTCGGGATCAGAACACGTTGGCTGACGTTTTGCGGGGATCGGATGTGCGCAGCATCATTGCGGGACATCTTCACTATTCCTCGATGGCGACGTTCGAGGGCATTCCCGTGTCTGTGGCCTCGGCGAGCTGCTATACGCAAGATCTCAATGTGCCGGTGGGCGGAACGCGCGGGCACGATGGTGCGCGAGCGTTCAACCTCGTTCATGTCTATGAGAGCACCGTGTTGCACTCGGTTGTGCCGCTTGGTCAGTATCGGGCGCTTGACTATGTCGATGCCGATGAGACCGCGAGGCGTCTGGATTCAGACGGTATCGAGATTCCGCTTTCGCGTACGCAGGCCGCCGAGGCGGCGGCGCGACGGATTCCTGCATCGGTTGGCTAGGGAGAGTGTCTCGCTGCCGGTAAGTTAAGCGTGCGCCAGAGAGCGTTGCGGTTCGGGTTGTCCGCCGGGCACACCTCGTAGCGCTGCGAGCTGTTTGGCTCGTGCGTTGGGTGTGTCGGGGCCGCCGCGTACGTCAGGTGCGCGGCCCGGTATCTCGATGATCGTCTGGCGGGTCACTGTCGTCGTCTCCGGGAGCGCGTCGCTGCCCCAGATACCGTCGGTTCACGTACCAGTCTGGTGGGGTCAGTCTGGGGCGGCCGTTTTCGTCGCGGGTGATGGTCCAGTCGTCGTGGTCGAGGAGCCGATGATGATACCAACACGCCAAAACACCGTTGTCGAGGTCGGTGGGACCGCCATCTTCGTATCTGTGTATGTGGTGGGCTTCACACAGCCAGGCGGCCACGTTGCAGTCCTCGACAACACAGGTGTTCCCATCACGGGCGATCAACGCCAAGCGCTGCTTCGCGGTGAAGAACCGTCTGGCGTTCCCGAGGTTCAACACGTCGCCGTGTTCGTCGATGTGTACCTGGCGGGTGTCGCCATCGCATTGCATCTGTGCCACAAAGCTCATCGGTAGTGGTGCTGGTGTTCCTGGTGACCAGGCTGCACCGGTACCGGCGTCGAGGTCCTCGTTCTTCACCGTGATCATCACTGTTGGGCCACGCCCGTGCAGTTTCGGTGTGGAGTGTTGTTTGCCGACACCGGCGATGATCGACGTGAACACGTCTGCGCGTTCCTGCTGCTTTGAGCGTTCTTCGGGTGCTTGCTTGGTCGCGGCGAGCTCCTCAGCATGCATAAACGTTGGGCTCGTGCGCTTTGACATGCACGCGTCAAATACGGGTGTCACCTGCGCTGCCTGTTCCGGTGAGAGCACCCCGGTGATCTTCATCGATCCGTCGTCTTGGTGTTTGAAGACCAGTTTGCGTGCCTCATGGAGCTCTTCTGCTGTGGGTTCGACACCGTCAGGGTCCAGAGCAACACGAAACACGCGGGCCTGCTGCCGCACAGCATCCGCCGTGAACGGCACTTCACCGAACGCACCCGTCGCATTACCGATCAGCGTTTTCTCGGCCCAGTCGATCTGCTCGGGGGAAACCCGGGGCAGGACAGGTGCCAACGTGCTGGTGATCGACTCGGCAACATCAAGACCAATCGTGCCTTGGGCGAGCGCGTCCGCGGTCTGAGCGAACACCGGGTCGAGAGGCAGCCCGGTGTCTGAGACTCTCGGTGTTGTGTGTTTCGCGACTGTCGCGAACCGATACGCTGTGGAGTTCTTCGCCCCCGTGATCACCTCAAACAATGCTGTGGGGCTCTTCGCCCCGTGACGGGCAGCGAGACCATCAAACCCGGCATCCGTGTCAGACCGGCGAGCAATGTCGCCCACGTTGCCGACTTGCTGGCCCTCGATGATGCGGGAGATGTTGCTGAGAAGGCCCGTATAGGTCAACAGGGTATCGGCGGAAAGTGATGTCGGGTCGATCGAGGCCAGTTCTGCAGCATCGGCCAGAGTCTTCTCCGCGGCACGCACAGCGACAGCATCCGGACCCTCATTGGGTTCGAAACCAGGTGCTGCGACTGCTTCGTGCATGACCAAAGTATCGCAGGACCCACCGACACTCCCACCGACAGAACACCCGGTCAACCACCCATTGTGGATAACTCACCAAAGTTTCTGCCTGTGGACGAAGAAGCAATGCCACGGGCACTGCTGAGCCCTGGAAGGGAACGGTTGTGTTGAAGATGTTCCTGTGGGGCACACGCCGGCGCGTACTGCAGAAGGCTCCGGGTGATGCAGATTGACGACGTTCCGGTCGTGAATCCATTGCCACGCGCGAGAGAGAGGTTCTGGCGGCTGTCGACGTCATGTGCCGGCTGACTAGAGTTCTTCCTTCTCCCACGGTGCGGGGAATGGGAAGTACCGGTTGAGAAAGTTGAGCACTGCCCGAGTTCGCTCGGCGTCACTCAGCTCAGGGTGTGAACCGTCATTGAGGCAGAACATGTCTTGATCCCGTTTGCGCAGAAGGCGTTCCAAGGCGGGGACGGCGCTCTTCAGCGTCGTTTCGATGTACTTCACCTTCGCTTGCCGCTGCTCGACAGCACGCCCGGTCATGAGTGCGTAGTAGTGATAGAACGAGTTGGTCACGGAGATGTCGGTGGCGGAGCGAAACCGCGCGGCAGCGGTACGACGGAATTCGTCCGGGAACTCTCGCTCCATCTCGGAGAGAACGCTCACACGCAGCGGTGCGGCACAATGCTCGAGATGCCGCGTCGTCACCTTCCCAAATCGCGCGCGCAAGACTTCACGATTCACACGGGCGGCATTCTCGTGGCCGCTGCGCCCGGGATCGGTGTCTCCGAGTCCGATACGCGTGCGTGCTTCGACAAACTTGGTGACACCACCTGGTGAGAAGAAGAGATCGGGGCTTACAGTGCGTCCGAAGAACATGTCGTCATTGGAATATAAAAAGTGCTCCGCGAGACCGGGAATGTGCTGAAGCTGGCTTTCGACGGCGTGAGAGTTGTGTGTCGGAAGCACGCTCGGGTCGGCAAAGTGCTTCTCGGCCGGAACGAAGGTGACCTTGGGGTGGTGCTTGAGCCAGGCTGGTGGCGGGGAGTCGGAGGCGATGAAGATGCGTCGGACCCAGGGCGCAAAGAGGTAGATGCTCCTGAGGGCATACTTGAGTTCGTCAATCTGGCGAAAACGGGCGACGGAGTCGTCGCCCTCCCCCACGACAACGCCCTCCATCTGCTCTGCGCGCGCTTTTTGGTAATCGGCGCTTGACCCGTCGACCCACGAGAAGACAATGTCGATGTCGAACCCGACGTCACTCGCGAGTTCTGCGAACATGTTCTCGAGAGTCGGCCATTCCCTGCCGAAGCGCGTGACTGTCGCGATAACGGCTTCCGAGCGGTCAAGCTGCTGACGTGTGAGCGCGTTCGGAGTCGGCGCGACGATCGTCTGCTCTCCGAAACTCCAGAACTCCAGCTGCGGGGCTGACTTCGGCCCATAACGGAGTCGCCCGATCGGTTCGACGCGTGGCCGAAAGAGTCGGAGCACCTTGGCCTTCGGATCCGTCGAGAGTGCTCCGTCGGCGATGAGAAGGGCCCGAGCATCCTTGTCGACCGTGTAGAAGGGCGCGGCTGAAACGTCGTGGTTGTGCTTCTTCGGCAGGGTGAGCGCGTAGAACGGCTCATTGGCGAAGGCACCGGCGAAGGTCGCTTCAACTGCGCGGCGGTCGCGTCGATCAACGGCGATGGTCTCCTGGTCGTCTTCTCCGCGCACCAGGAGGTAGTCGATCTCCGCCTGCTCCAGTGCTTCTGCAATGGCGATGAGATCCGAGATCATCGCATCGCGAGGAGTGAACGTTCCCGTCGAGAGCGAGTAATAGCCTTTGCGGTGGACGACGTCGTCACGATCAAAACGCTTTCGGTCGTCAACTCGAATGACAGGCTCGTCTATCGAGAAGCGCGGCGCATCGTGGACGGGCTCAGGGGCTGTCGGATCTGCGGAGTCGCTCGCGTGCTCGCGCGACCGGAACGCTGTATCCGAATCCCGGTCAAACCGGGTGTCGTCTGATTCTCCCAATAGGCCCCCTTTTCATTCGCTAGTCTACGTCCACTGCCCACACGCGACGATGCCCGAGATCGGATGAATCTCGGGCATAATAACCAGTCAATAGAGTTACCGCATCGACTTCCCCATGGCGAATCCGGTTGTCCAGCTCACTCTCACCAGCGGCGAGAGTGAGCTGGAGGAAACCGAGCGACTCGAGGGAACCGCGTGTTCCCGTAGTTGTTGCTACAAGGAATGGAGCACGAACTACTTGTCGCATCAACTAAAGGTAGAATGGGGGTATGACAGAACCTCACTGGCTCTCGCCTGAGCAGCTTGCGGCGTGGACTCGACTCGTCGCGGTTGTTGAGCTGTTGCCCGGCGCTCTCGATACTCAGCTTCAACACGACGCCGATCTGACGCACTTCGAATACTTCACTCTGGCCATGCTCTCTGAGGCAGAAGGCCGGTCTTTGCGCATGACCCGACTCGCCTCGCGCACAAACGCGACGCTCCCCCGCCTGTCCCATGTCGTCTCGCGCCTTGAGCGGCGAGGCTATGTCAGGCGAGTCCCCGACGTCGACGACCGCCGCGCGATCAACGCCCAGCTCACAGACGACGGGTGGCAGAAGGTGCTCGAGACGGCTCCCGGTCACGTCGACACCGTGCGCCAGAGCGTGATTGACGCCCTAGACGAGCGTGACGTCGCCGACATGAGGCGCATTATGGCGAAGGTGCTCGACCGTCTTGACCCCGATCGTCGCTTCGGCATGACGACGGGGCCCATGTAGGTGCGAGTCGCCGAAGACTGTGCATGCCCGAGCGCATGTTCGCTGTCAGCGAGGCAGAAAAGTGAGCACACGGAATAGGTGCGTGCTCATCTCCGTTGCCGTTGAGTAATACACACTCAAGTTTTGGAGGTTACCTAATGACTGCAACATTTGACCCATTCCGCGAGTTCGCCTCGTTTGCCAGCGCATTCGCCGACTCGCCCGCTGGGCCGCGAAAGATGCCGATGGATCTGTATCGCGACAGCGACACGTATGTGCTCAACGCCGACGTGCCCGGGATTGACCCGGGATCGGTCGACATCGACGTGGACGGCCAGCTTCTGACCATTCGCGCGCAGCGCCCGGTGTCAGGCGGCGACGGTGTGAGGTGGATCACCCGCGAGCGGGGACCTGCGTCGTATCTGCGCCAGCTGAGCCTCGGACAGGGTGTCGACACCGAGAAGATCAGCGCGAGCTACGACAACGGCGTGCTGAGCATCATGATCCCCGTGAGTGAGCGCGCGAAGCCCCGCAAGATCGTCGTGAACTCGGCGAGTGCCGAACCGGCACCAGAGTTCGACGACGTCGCCGCGGCGTAAGCGAAGGAATGCGACGCGGCCGCCGACCGATTGGTCGACGGCCGCGTCGTTGCTGTGCGACCAAACTCATGGCCGACACAGCCTCTCGCGATAGTGTCTTTGGTCGTCCCCAATCTGAAAGCTCTTCATGACTGAAAGCCCCCTCGACGAGAGCGCGTATGACGTGCTCGGTGTTGACCGCTCAGCGAGTGATGCGGAGCTGCGGCGCGCCTATCGGCGCCAAGCACGGCAGACCCACCCCGATCTCGGAGGAAGCGCCGCGCGTTTCAACGCCGTGCAGCTCGCGTGGGAGCGCGTGGGAACGCCTGAAGCACGGGCAGAGTACGACAAGCGCTCGTCCGCCCGCCCGGCATCAGCCGCCGACACTGACGACGCAGACCACGTGTGGAGCACGGGGCGCACGCAGTCGACGCAGCGCGATTCTCGGCCGAAGGCGCGCATGTACGGGCATCCGGGTGGGCGAGCACGTGATCGCTTCACCACGCTGATGCGTGAGTGGGTTGGTCGCGGCACGGAGCCCGTTGACATCTATGACGAAGCGCTGATTCGCCGGGCACCGAGCGAGATCAGGCATGCGCTCGCCGACGCCCTCGCCGAAGAGGCGACAGCGCGCGCGCTCGGTGAGCTTGGCATGGGATACACCGTGTGGCACGGGGTCGCGACAGACCGAGGAAGCGACAAGTGGGTCGTCGATGCGGATGCTGCCGCGAGCGACACCCGCAAGATCGACCACGTCGTGCTGGGCCCGAGTGGCCTGTTCGCCGTGCAGTCGGAGGACTGGGGAGCGCCAGCGAAAGTGCGGCGCGGTGACCTCATCAGCGAGGGCTTGGCAAAAGGCGAGAAGCCCGTGCACGCGCTCGCCACCAGGGCGAAGGCGGTTGCGCGGGCGGCACGCGTGTCGTTCACCGCGCTGGTGATCGTGCTTCCGGACGACACCCTCGACGACGCGATAACGGCGCTGGGTCGCACACGCGGCATCGCGTCGTTTGCCGTGCAGCGTTCGGTTGTCGGGCACTTTCTGCGTGTCGGTGTTCCTGACGCAGCGAGGCCTGCGGGAACTGACATGTTTGAGGTGCGCACGCGTCTTCAGAACAGCATCCGTATGGTCTGATCTCCGTCGCGCGGTGGATGTCTCGCGGCTGGGCACGCGTCTAACCTGAGGGTGTGGCGGCCGCGTCGGTCGCCGCGGCGAGCAGGAGATGATGGTGATGAGCGAGCGCAAGGGTGGAATGAATCTCGGCGCCGGACTGGCTATCGGAATCGGCATCGGGGCGGCCCTTGGCGTTGCGATGGACAACATTGGAGCGGGAATCGCCATCGGCATCGCGCTCGGAATTGCTTTTGGGGCGGGCTTCAACAATCAGCCGAAGCGTGATGATTCCGGTGAGGGTTCTCAGCCGGAACGGCCAGGGAAGTGACGAACTCAGCTGCCTGGCGCGCTGAGCAATCGGCGACGGGCAGGGCGCGCACGGCCGCAGCTCAGTCCGCGAGCGAGAGCGCGACGCCGTCGAGAATGTCGTGCTCGCTCGTGACAACGGAATCGAGCGTGCCTCCAGCCGCCGTGACCGCCTCAACTGTGCGTGTCAGAACGGTGTTCCACGTGAGAGAGCCAGCGGCGATGACGTCAACGCGACCCGGGTGCATATACGGGAGCGCGGCCCTCTGGTCCCGTGGCATGCGCGCGAGGTCGTCGCACGCGTCGAGCATCGCCTGCATGCTCAGCCGGGTGCCGTTGATGGCTTCGGGGTCGTAGCTGTCGAGTCCGAGAGCATGCGCCGTGAGCGTTGTGATGGTTCCGGCAACACCGACGACTTCTCGCACGCGGCCGAGATCGACGGATGCTGCCGCCGCATCGAGTGCCGCGTTCACGTCGCCGACGACCCCGCTTCTCTCGTCGGAGGTCGGGGGATCGTGCGCGATATTGCGCTCGGTCATGCGCACGCAGCCGACGTTCATGGAGTACGAAGACAGCGAATCGCCGTCGCCGAGCACGAGTTCTGTCGACCCGCCGCCGAGGTCGACGACGAGACGGCCAGACCCTGGGGGCAGCACGCTCGTGGCGCCGCGAAACGACATCTCTGCCTCCTCGATGCCCGAGAGCACTTCGGGTTCGACGCCGATGATGTCGCGAACGGCATCGATGAAGACGAGACGATTCGCGGCATCCCGCGTCGCCGACGTCGCAACGAAGCGCACGCGTTCGACACCGTGCTCTCGGCACTGCGCCGCGTAGTCGCGGGTCGCATCGAGTGTGCGATCGAGGGCAGCATCGTCAAAGCGGCCCGTGCGGTCGACACCCTGCCCGAGACGCACGACCTCGAGGGTGCGCACGATGTCGGTGAGCTTTCCCTCTGCCACGTCGGCGATGAGCAGGCGGATGGAGTTGGTGCCACAGTCGATGGCGGCGACGCGAGTCATGGATGCTCCTTTACAGGGGAGCATCCTGCCTGGGAACTCCCAAACACCACCTTATTCCCGTGCCAATCACGTGCGGTGATCTGTCGCCTTGACGATTCATTTGTTAAGACAATAGGATGTAAGCAGGCTTGAGCACTTCACGAGAGAGCGATACATCGACGTATGACAACGCAGAACGACGCATTCGACCTCATCACCATTGGTCGAATCGGCACAGACATCTACCCGCTCCAAGACGGCGTGGGCCTTGAGGACGTCGAGACGTTCGGCAAGTATCTCGGAGGAAGCGCAACGAACGTCGCCGTTGCCGCGGCCAGGCACGGACTGCGCAGCGCCGTCGTGACCGGGGTGGGGGACGACCCCTTCGGCCGGTTCTGCATTCGCGAGGCAGGGCGGCTCGGCGTTGACAACCGCTACATTTTTGTCGACGACGAGAACCCGACGCCCGTTACGTTCTGCGAGATCTTCCCTCCAGACGACTTTCCGCTCTACTTCTATCGCAAGCCGAAGGCTCCCGACCTGAACATCAGAGAGGAGCACCTCGACCTCGACGCGATCCGCAACGCTCGCATCTACTGGTCGACAGTGACCGGCCTGTCGGAGGAGCCCAGCCGCAGCTCGCACTTCGCAGCCTGGGAGGCCCGTGGCCGCCGCGAGCACACGATTCTCGACCTCGACTACCGCCCCATGTTCTGGGAGTCGGCTGACGCTGCCCGCGAGCAGGTGCAGAAGGCGCTCGCGCACGTGACCGTCGCCGTCGGCAACCGCGAAGAGTGCGAGGTCGCGGTTGGCGAGACCGACCCGCAACGCGCAGCCGACGCGCTGCTCGAGCGCGGCGTGGAGATCGCGATCGTCAAGCAGGGGCCCAAGGGCGTGCTCGCCAAGACACGTGACGAAAGCGTTGAAGTTCCGCCGTACTTCGTCGACGTCGTCAACGGCCTCGGCGCAGGCGACAGCTTCGGGGGAGCGTTGACCTTCGGGCTGCTGAGCGGATGGTCGCTTGACCGCACGCTGCGGTTTGCGAACGTGGCCGGCGCGATCGTCGCGTCGCGCCGCGAATGCTCGACGGCGATGCCCGAGACCCACGAGATCGACGAGGTTCTGAAGGAGAGCGATTATGTCGCAGGCTGACACCGTGACCGCAGAACCGGTGATCACGCCGCAGCAGTTCGACCAGCTGCGCGAGACCCGAGCCATGCACCCGGAGAAGGTGGCCGAGGCGCACGCCGCACGCACGCGTCGACAGCTGCTGATCGACGGCCGGCTCTTCATCGTTGCCGCAGACCATCCGGCGCGCGGCGCCCTCGGTGTGCGCGACGAGAAGATGGCGATGGCCGACCGCTACGACCTGCTGAATCGTCTTGCCCTCGCCGTCAGCCGACCAGGCGTCGACGGCGTGCTCGGCACTCCCGACATCATCGACGACCTCGCCCTTCTTGGCGTTCTCGATGACAAAGTGGTGGTCGGTTCCATGAACCGCGGCGGACTCAAGGGCGCTGCATTCGAGATGGACGACCGCGTCACCGCCTACGACATCGACGCGATCGTTCGCGACAGGCTCGACTTTGCCAAGACACTCCTGCGAGTGAACCTCGACGACGCCGGATCGGTGCGAACCCTCGAGGCAAATGCGCGAGCGGTATCGGATGCGGTAGCAGCATCCGTTCCCATTATGCTCGAGCCGTTCATGAGCGACTGGTCTGGCGGAACCGTCGTGAACGACCTCTCGACGGAGGCCGTTGTCACCTCCGTTGCCATTGCCCAGGGCCTCGGCACGAGCTCCGCCTACACATGGCTGAAGCTGCCCGTTGTCGACGGCATGGAGCGCGTGATGGCCTCGACGACGCTGCCGACGCTGCTGCTCGGCGGAGACCCGTCGGGAAGCCCCGAGGCGACATACGCACGGTGGGCTGACGCCCTCGCGCTTCCCGGTGTGCGTGGTCTCGTCGTCGGCCGCACCCTTGTCTACCCACCCGACGGCGACGTCGCGGGAGCCGTCGACACCGCAGCTGCGCTGGTTCACTCGAGCACGAACTGAGACTTGTCAAAGGAGAAGCACATGACTACACACACAGACATTCCCGTCATCTCGCACTGGATCAATGGTGCGGAGTTCGCGTCGCCTGGTGGCCGCACGTCGCCGGTGTTCAATCCGGCGACGGGTGAGCAGACAAAGAACCTCGCTTTGGCGAACGATGACGAGATTCGCGCGGCGATCACCGCAGCATCCGATGCCTTTCCGGGCTGGCGCGGCTTGTCGATGGCGAAGCGTCAGGGAATCATCTTCAAATTTCGTGAGTTGCTGAACGAGCGCAAGCTCGAGTTGGCGGAGATCATCACGAGCGAGCACGGCAAGGTCGTGTCGGATGCCGCGGGTGAGGTGCAGCGGGGGCTCGAGGTTGTGGATCTCGCGTGCGGTTTTCCGCACCTGATCAAGGGCGACTTTTCGGAGAACGTGTCGACAGGTGTCGATGTGTATTCGATCAAGCAGCCTCTGGGTGTTGTGGGCATCATCAGCCCGTTCAATTTTCCGGCGATGGTGCCGCTGTGGTTCTTCCCCATTGCGATTGCCGCGGGAAACACTGTTGTGCTGAAGCCGAGTGAGAAGGACCCGTCTGCTGCACTGTGGATGGCGCGGTTGTGGGCCGAGGCCGGCCTTCCCGATGGCGTGTTCAACGTGCTGCATGGGGACAAACAGGCCGTTGATGGTCTGCTTGAGGCGCCGGAGGTGCGCTCGATCTCGTTTGTGGGGTCCACTCCGATCGCGCAGTACATCTACGAGACGTCGGCGAAGCATGGCAAGCGAGTGCAGGCTCTGGGCGGGGCGAACAACCACATGATGGTGTTGCCGGATGCCGACTTGGAACTCGTCGCGGATCAGGCGATCAACTCCGGGTACGGGTCGGCGGGCGAGCGGTGCATGGCGCAGTCCGTTGTGATCGCGGTGGAGCCGGTTGCCGATGCGCTGATCGAGAAGATTCAGGAGCGCATGGCGAAGCTGAAGGTGGGGGATGGGCGTGAGAACCCCGACATGGGGCCGCTGGTCACCGCACAGCACCGCGACAAGGTGCGCGGCTACATCGACATTGCCGAGCAGGATGGCGCGGACATCGTTGTGGACGGCCGTGGGTTCACTGTCGATGGTGCCGAGGACGGTTTCTGGCTCGGGCCGACGCTGATCGACAACATTCCGCTGACCTCGCGCGCCTACGAGGAGGAGATCTTCGGGCCCGTGCTCTCGATTGTGCGCGTGACGACGTTCCAGGAGGGAATGGATTTGATCAACTCGGGCCAGTTCGGCAACGGTACGGCCATTTTCACAAACGATGGGGGAGCGGCCCGCCGGTTCCAGAACGAGGTTGAGGTGGGCATGATCGGCATCAACGTTCCGATCCCTGTGCCCGTTGCCTACCACTCGTTCGGCGGGTGGAAGCAGTCACTGTTCGGCAGCGCGAAAGCGTATGGTGTGCACGGCTTCGACTTCTTCACGCAAGAGAAGGCGATCACCTCGCGCTGGCTCGACCCTGCAACGCATGGCGGCATCAACCTTGGATTCCCCGAAAACGACTAGCAGGGCAACGACGAACACCGCGGCCGGTCACCCGGCAGCATCCCGATTCGCGCAAAGGAGCAGTCAGATGACGCAGTGGTTCTTCCGCAACGGCGACCTCGCCCGCGACGGCTGGCAGAGTGTCGTTGACGCCAGCCTCGAGGGGTGGCAGCACACGGGGCTGCGCATCGCCGAGCTCGCCGAGGGCGACAGCGCGCCACTTGAGGCGGGCGACGTGGAGCGCCTCGTGATTCCGCTCGCGGGATCGTTTCGAGTCGAGTACGCGTCGGCCGAGGGTCCGGATGCCGTCGCGAGCGACGCTGCGACAGCATCCGGCGGCATCGATCTCGCCGGTCGGCGTTCGGTGTTCGACGGGCCGCCCGACGTGCTCTACCTGCCGGCGGGAACGTCGGCGACGGTGACAGGAGCGGGTCGCGTTGCCGTTGCTGAAGCGCCAGTGCCGGAGGAATCGGCTGGGGAACAGCATCCGGTCACCTACATTTCGAAGGCCGATGTTCCCGTCGAGCTGCGCGGTGCCGGGCGATCGAGCCGTCAGGTGCACAACTACGGGACGCCCGCCGCGCTCTCCGCCTCGAAGTTCATTGTGTGCGAGGTGATCACCCCGGCCGAGAACTGGTCGTCGTTCCCCGCGCACAAGCACGACGAGAACGTGCCGGGCACCGAGTCGCGGCTCGAGGAGATCTACTACTTCGAGACTGCGGTGTCGCGCGGCCTCGACGCGCCAGCCGAGGCGGATCCGTTCGGCCTGTTCGCCACATACTCGTCGAGCGCGGGCGACATCGACATCAACGCCATCGTGCGCACGGGTGATATTGCGCTCGTTCCGTATGGATACCACGGGCCGGCCGCGGCAGCGCCCGGGTACGACATGTACTACCTGAATGTAATGGCCGGACCCGACACCGAGCGGGTCTGGAACATCACAGACGACCCCGCGCACGGGTGGGTTCGTTCCAGCTGGGAGGGGCAGGAGTTCGACTCCCGGCTCCCGTACACGCAAGCAGAAGGGCAGTGACGATGTCACGGCGAATGACGGTTGGCCAGGCGCTCGTTGAGTTTCTCGGGCACCAGTGGACGGTCGACGGTGACGTGCGCGAGCGCACGATCCCGGGGATCTTCGGCATCTTCGGGCACGGTAACGTCGCGGGAATCGGGCAGGCGATCGCACAGGCGAACGCTCTCGAGCCCGACCTGCTTCCGTACCACCAGGCGCGCAATGAGCAGGCCATGGTGCACCAAGCCGTCGGCTATGCACGCATGCACAGGCGTCGGGGCACGTTCGCGTGCGCGGCATCCGTCGGCCCTGGTGCCGCAAACATGCTCACTGGTGCCGCCCTCGCCACGGCAAACCGGCTGCCTGCCTTGCTGTTACCGAGCGACACGTTCGCCACACGGGTCGCCGACCCTGTGCTGCAGCAGTTGGAGATGCCGCACGACACATCCGTGCAGGTGACCGACGCGTTCAAGCCGCTCTCGAAGTTCTTCGATCGCGTTCACCGGCCAGAGCAGCTGTTCTCGATCGCGCTCGCCGCCATGCGCGTGCTCACCGACCCGGCCGAGACCGGTGCCGTGACGATCGCTCTTCCCGAAGACGTACAGGCCGAAGTGCTCGACGTTCCCGATGAGTTTCTCGCCGACCGCGAGTGGCACATTCGCCGGCCGCTGGCCGAGCGAGGGCCCATCGAGCGCGCCGCGGCGGCGATTCGCGCGGCAAAGAACCCGATCATCGTCGCCGGGGGAGGCATGCTGTATTCGGGTGCGGAAAACGACCTGCGCGAGTTCGTGGAGCACACGGGAATTCCCGTCGGCACATCGCAGGCCGGCGGGGGAGTGCTTGCGTGGGATCACGCACAGTATCTGGGGGGAATCGGGTCGACGGGCACAACGGCGGCGAACCGCGTCGCTGCAGATGCCGACGTTGTGATCGGCATCGGCACCCGCTACAGCGATTTCACGACGGCAAGTCGCACCGCATTTCAGAATCCCGACGTGACGTTCGTGAACATCAACGTCGCCGCGTTCGACGCCTACAAGCACGGTAGCCAGCTGCCCGTGATCGCAGATGCCGCGGAGGCCGTGCGCAGCCTGCGCGAACTGCTCGACGGGCACACCGTGTCTGCTGAGTTCGCTGCGCGTGCAGCATCCGAGAAGAGAACATGGGATGCCTCGGTCGACGCCGCGTTCACGCCGAGCGGCCTCGAGCTGCCCGGGCAGAGCGAGATCATCGGAGCCGTGCAGGGCGCGAGCGACCCGCGCGACGTTATCGTGCAGGCGGCCGGCTCCCTGCCCGGCGATCTGCACAAGCTGTGGCGGGTGCGCGATCCCCTCGGCTACCACGTGGAGTACGCGTTCTCGTGCATGGGCTACGAAATCGCCGGCGGCCTCGGCGTGCGACGGGGAGCGGATGCCGCGGGCGAGAGCGACCGCGACGTCATCGTGATGGTCGGCGACGGGTCGTACCTCATGCTGCACACCGAGCTCGTCACCGCGGTCGCCGAGGGACTGAAGATCATCGTGATCATCGTGCAGAACCACGGCTACGCGTCGATCGGGCACCTGTCGGAGACCACCGGATCAGCCCGGTTCGGCACCCAGTACCGCACGCTCGATGATCAGGCCCGCAACTTCCAGGGCGAGCAGATTCTGCCGATCGACCTTGCGGCAAACGCACGAAGCTACGGAGTCGACGTGATCGAGGTCGAGCCGACGGCATCCGCCATTGACGATCTCTCGGCTGCCGTCACCTCGGCCAAAGCCTCAGATCGCTCAACGGTGATCCACATCAACAGCGACCCGTTGCTCTACGCACCGGATGGCGAGGGCTGGTGGGACGTTCCCGTCGCTCCCGTCGCCGAACTCGAGTCCACAAAGAACGCCTACACCGACTACCAGGCGCAGAAGGCTCGACAGAAGCCGCTGCTTGGCTGACAGCATCCGGAATCGCTGAAACACAGAACGTCAGAGAGGACACGACGTCATGTCGAACGGAATTCGCATTGGAACCGCACCGGACTCGTGGGGAGTGTGGTTTGCAGACGACCCTAACCAGGTGCCCTGGGACCGGTTTCTCGACGAGGTTGTGAAGGCCGGCTACACGTGGCTCGAACTCGGGCCATACGGCTACCTGCCGACAGACCCGAACCAGTTGCAGGACGAGCTCGGAAAGCGCGGGCTCAAGCTGTCTGCCGGCACCGTATTCACCGGTTTTCACAAGGGAGACGACCAGTGGAAGCGCGCGTGGGATCAGGCGCTCGCCGTCGCAGGGCTCGCGTCGAAGTTGGGGGCAGAACACCTCGTGGTGATTCCCGATCTGTGGCGCAGCGATGCCACGGGCGAGGCACTCGAACCACGAACGCTCGACGCCGCCCAGTGGGCGAAGCTCGCCGCCGCGCACGATCGCCTCGGCAAGGCGCTTCTCGACGAGTTCGGCATGAAGCAGCAGTTCCACTCGCACGCCGACAGCCACATTGGCACGTACCGCGAGGTGGAGCGCTTTCTCACCGAGACCGACGAGCGCTACACCAACCTGTGCCTCGACACGGGACACTTCGCGTACTACGGCGGAGACAACCTGAAGCTCATCGACGCCTACCCGTCGCGCATCGGTTACCTTCACCTCAAGCAGGTGGACCAGACGCAACTGTTCGACGTGCTGAAGAATGACGTGTCGTTCAAGGATGCTGTCGCAGACGGCATCATGATCGAACCGCCGAACGGTGTGCCTCCGCTTGCGCCGATTATCGAGAAGGTCGCCGCGCTCGACCCGAACATCTTCGGCATCGTGGAGCAGGACATGTACGGCTGCGCCGTCGACCACCCTTTCCCCATCGCCCAGCGCACGCGCGAGCACCTGCTCTCGTCGACTCCGGCCGCGCGCCTCGACTGAGCAGCACACACAGATATCTGGCTAGGAGCACACTCATGACACTGAACGATGTTCGCGTCGCCGTCGTCGGCGCCGGAATGATGGGCGCTGATCACATCAGCCGTCTGACCAACCGTGTAGCCGGCGCGCACGTGTCGGCGATCGTGGAACCGGATGCTGGCCGCGCCGAAGCCGCCGCCCAGAATGCGCCCGGTGCCCAGACGTTCGCGCGACTTGAAGATGCAATCGCTGCCGATGCCGTCGACGCTGTGCTGATCGCGACGCCCGGTCAGTTTCACGAGCCCGTGATTCTGCCTGCGCTCGAAGCGAAGCTGCCGATCTTGTGCGAGAAGCCGCTCACCCAGGAGCCGGTGTCGTCACGGCGCGTGCTCGATGCCGAACAGAAGCTCGATGCGCCGCTGATTCAGGTGGGCTTCATGCGGCGCTTCGACAGAGAGTACGAGCAGCTTCGTGACCTGGTCACCTCCAATGACGCGGGCGAACTCGTGATGCTGCGCTGCGTTCACCGCAACCCGAGTGTGCCGGATGCCTACCACCAGGACATGCTCATCACCGACTCTGTGGTTCACGAGTTCGATGTCGCACCGTGGCTCGCGGGAAGCGACGTCAAGAGCGTCGAGGTGAAGCATCCGCGTCGCAACTCGCTTTCCCCGGAGCGGCTGAAGGAGCCGATCCTCGTGATCATCGAGCTGACGAACGGGGTGCTCGTCGATGTCGAGATGAATGTGAGCATCCAGTTCGGCTACCAGGTGGCGACCGAGGCCGTGTTCGAGAAGGGCACGGCCCGCATCGGCCAGCCAGGCGGAATCGAGCGGTGGCAGGAGGGCCGGGTGTTCCGCGGTGAGCACGCCGACTTCACGACCCGCTTCGCCGATGCGTACGACACGGAGGTGCAGCGGTGGGTGCGTGCCGTTCAGAACGGCACGAACGTTGATGGCCCGAACGCGTGGGATGGCTACAAGGTGGCGCTCGCGTGCGAGGCCGGTGTGACGGCGCTGAACGAGGGCGGCGTCGTGCAGATTCCGCACGAGGAGCGCCCGGCGTTCTACGCGTGAGCGTGGCCTGGCCACAGCATCCATTCTTATTCTGTGACTGACGAAGGAGCACCATGGTTCGCATCGCACTCGACCCGACCCCGTATAACGACTCCGTGCATCTGCTCGATTTTCCTGAGCTGGTCGCGCGGCTCGGCTACGAGCACCTGCAGTTGACGCCGAATCCCGACTTCGGGCGGCACTTTCATTACCCGAAACTCGACGATGCGATGATCGCCGAGCTGAAGAAGCGTGCGCACGACGCGGGTGTGCAGATCACGTCGATTCTGCCGGTGCAGCGCATCGCCTGGCCAGACGAGCCGCAGCGTGAGGCGGCCGTGCGCAACATGCGGCGATACATCGAGGTTGCGGCGCAACTTGAGGTGCCGATGATCAACACCGAGTTCTCGGGGCGTCCTGAGCGCGAGGAGGAATCCGAGGCGGGGTTCTATCGGTCGATGGAAGAGCTCATTCCTGCGCTCGAGCGCGAGGGCATCACGCTGAATATCGACCCGCATCCGGACGATTTCGTCGAAGACGGCCTCGAAGCGTGGCGCATCATTCGTGGACTCAACTCGCGGCAGGTCGGCTTCGTCTATGTGGCGTCGCACTCCTTCCACTACGGGGATCGCGTGACGACGCTCCTTCCGGAAATCGGCGACAGGCTTGGCGCTGTATACACCGCTGACAGCCATGACCACACCCGGTCGCATGGGCTGCGCTACATCAGCAACCCGCCGGGCAACGCCGTGCGCATTCACCAGCACTCCGCGATCGGCGACGGCGACGTCGACTGGCAGGAGCTGTTCGGCACACTCGCCGCAACGGGCTATCTTGACCGTGCCGACGCGCTCATCGTGTCGAACGTTTTTGGCGAAGACGAGCGAGCGGACGAGATCAGCAAGTACCAGGTACAGAAGATCCGCGAGCTGATCGCCGAGGCCCGCGGATGACGGCACGGACGGTCGGCGTCGGGCTGATCAGCGTGGGTTGGATGGGCCGGCTTCACACGCGTTCGTACAAGTCGATCCCCGAGCGGTTCCCCGAGCTTGGGGTGCGACCGAGACTTGTGATCGCGGCGGATGCTGTCGACGAAGCCGCGCAGCAGGCCGTCAATCAGTTGGGCTACGAGCGTGCCACAACTGACTATCGTGATGTGCTTGCCGACCCGGAGGTCGACGTGGTATCGATCTGCGCACCGAATTTTCTGCACAAGGAATTCGCGCTCGCCGCGGCAGAGGCAGGGAAACCGTTCTGGATTGAGAAGCCGATGGGGCGAAACCTTGCCGAAAGCGTCGAGATTGCGCAGTCAGCATCAGATGGCGGTCTCGTTACGGCTGTCGGGTTCAACTACCGCAATGCGCCGGCGATTGCGTATGCCCGCGACCTTATCGTGCGAGGCGAGCTCGGAACGATCACGAACGTGCGCACCTCATTTCTCGCCGATTACTCGTCGGATCCAGAGGGTGCGCTGACTTGGCGTTTTGAGCGAGATCGCGCGGGTTCGGGCGTGCTTGGCGACCTGCTGTCGCACGGCTTCGATCTCGCAACCTATCTTGTGGGCGATATCGATGAAGTGTCGGCGACGACGGGAACGTACATCACGGAGCGGGCGAAGCCGACTTCGGCGAACGCCAGCCACTTCAGCACATCTGCCGGCGGCGAGAAGAGGCCCGTCGAGAACGAAGATGTCGCCCTGGTGATCGCAAAATTCGCCTCGGGAGCGATCGGCACGTTTGAGTCGAGTCGCATTGCGATCGGCCCGCGAGCCGAGTACGTCATCGAGGTGTACGGCACCGAGGGGTCATTGAGGTGGGACTTCCAGCGCATGAACGAGCTGCAGGTCAGTCTGAAGTCTGAATCGAACTATGGCTACACCGATGTCTACATGAGCCCGGGCCATGGCGATTTCGCCCGTTTTCAGCCGGGTGGCGGCACATCGATGGGGTTCGATGATCTCAAGGCGATTGAGGCCGCTTTGTTCATCGAATCGGTGTTGACGGGCGAGCAGAAGGCGCCCTCTGTCCATGACGGTCTTGCGGCCGCCCGGGTGGCAGATGCTGCCGAGCGATCCGCTGAAACGAGGCAGTGGGTCCGGCCCGCACGCTGACGACGCGCCGAATATTCGGGCCCGGGATCGCGCGATCCTAAGTCTCATCGCCCGATTATCTCGCAAATCGACGATTTCGCATGTTCGGACATGTGCGAAAACGACTCCGCGCACCGGCCAGTGCGTGATCGTCAAGGTAACGGATTGGTAATGGCCCTTGAGAAACTCTCAGGTCAACGCTACATTTGTAAAGACATACATTCAAATGCACAATGAGGTGGAAATATGTTGATAACCCGTTTACGGCGTTGGGGCCGGCTCGGCATCGCTGCGCTGGCAGTATCGGCCGCGGTCGCTCTGACGGCGTGCAGTGGCCCTGCGGGCGTCAAACAGGGCGATGACGGCGGAGGCGGAGAAAAGTCAGATCCTCTGAAGGTCGCTTTCATCACCCACGCACCTCCCGGAGACACCTTCTGGGACATCGTGAGGGCTGGCGCGGAAAAGGCGGCTAGCGAACTGAACATCGAGTTGCTGTACAGCAACGACGAAGATGGTGCGCGGCAGGCGCAACTCGTGCAGCAGGCCATCGACAAGAGCGTTGATGCCATCGTCGTCACTCTGGCAAAGCCGGAGGCAATGTCTGGCCCGGTGAAGGACGCAGTCGCTGCGGGGATTCCGGTCTTCAGTCTCAACTCTGGTGAGGACCAGTACAAGGACATGGGCGTGCTTGCTCATTTCGGTCAGAATGATCGAGTAGCTGGAGAAGCGGCTGGCGAAAAGCTCAATGAGCTTGGCGCAACCAACATGATCTGCGTGATTCAGGTACAGGGTCACATCGGTCTTGAGAACCGCTGCGACGGGGTCGACGAAACGTTTGAAGGCGAGTTCGAACGGCTGTACGTGCAGGGCACGGACATGAACAACGTCGCGTCGACGATCACTGCAAAGCTGCAAACCGGCAGTGATATCGACTACGTGCTGACTCTGGGCGCTCCCTTCGCCATGACAGCGATTGACTCCATCGCCGATGCCGGGAGCGACGCCAAGTTGGCAACGTTTGACCTCAATGCGGAAGCGATCAAGGCGCTGCAAGACGGCGACATCCAGTTCCTCGTGGATCAGCAGCCGTATCTTCAGGGTTACCTGGCTGTGTCGTCGGCTCGTCTGTACCACGACAACGGCAATGTCATGGGCGGCGGTAAGCCGGTTCTGACCGGACCGCAGATCATTACTCAGGAGAATGCTGAATCCATCGCCGAGTTCGCCAAGAACGGCACAAGATAACAGGGAGAGTACTGTATGACTACTCAGACGCCTGTGCGTCAGCAGGCCGACGAGCGAGTTGCTTCCGCCTCTGTCTTCGCGAAAATCTTCACGAAGCCAGAGGTGGGGGCGGCCGCCGCCGCGATCGTCCTTTTTGTGATGTTCGCCATCGTCGCCCCGATCTTCATCACGCCGAGTTCCATCGCGACGACGCTGTACGGGGCGTCGGCTGTCGGGATCATGGCGGTCGGCGTCTCGATGCTCATGATCGGAGGCGAGTTCGACTTGTCGACCGGCGTTGGAGTGATTTCGAGTTCCCTTGCCGCATCTCTCTCCGTCTATTGGTTCGGATCCAACGTCTGGATTGGCGTTATCCTTGCGCTTGTCTTCTCGGTGGGCGTCGGCTTCCTCAATGGCTGGCTACTCATGAAGACGCGACTCGCGAGCTTTATTGTTACCCTCGCTACCTTCTTCATGCTCATTGGGCTCAACCTGGGGCTCACTCGTGCGATCACGGGCGCGGTCGCTACCCCGTCCATTGAGAACATGCCCGGTTTCGAATCCGCTGCAGTTATCTTCGCGTCAGAAATACCGATCTTCGGCATCGGAGTGAAGATCACAGTCTTCTATTGGATCGCACTCGTCGTTATCGCGACGTGGATTCTGCGTCGGACAAGGATCGGCAACTGGATCTTGGCGAGCGGGGGTGCGCCGGGGTCGGCGCGAGCTGTGGGTGTCCCGGTTTGGGCGACGAAGATCGGCTTGTATATGGGGGTCGGGTTCTGCGCCTGGTTGCTGGGAATGCACCAGCTCTTCGCATTCAAGACGGTTCAGTCCGGTGAGGGTATTGGAAACGAGTTTCTCTACATCATCGCGGCGGTCGTCGGCGGGTGTCTTCTGACTGGCGGATACGGAAGCGCCATCGGTGGGGCGATTGGGGCGCTCATCTACGGCATGGCTTTGAAAGGTGTCGTCTATGCCGAGTGGAATCCAGACTGGTTGAAGTTCTTCCTCGGAGCCATGCTCCTCGGGGCAACCGTGCTGAATTTCTGGTTGCAACGTCGAGCAGGGAAGGGAGCAAAATGATGACGACTGGAATACCCGTCGAGCCACCGCTGATCAAAATGGCGGACGTCAGCAAGAGCTACGGGAACATCATTGCCCTTCGTGACGTCAATCTCGAGGTCGCTCGCGGTGAGGTGATGTGCGTTCTCGGTGACAACGGCGCAGGAAAGTCAACGCTGATCAAGATCATTGCGGGACTTCACCAGCACGATAACGGGGTCTTCGAGATTGACGGCAAGGCCGAAAAGCTGAACTCGCCGCGTCAGGCACTCGAACGCGGAATTGCGACGGTTTACCAGGACCTTGCCGTGGCGCCGCTCATGCCGGTCTGGAGAAATTTCTTCCTCGGTTCGGAGGCGACGAAGGGGCGAGGGCCGTTCAAGCGTCTCGACATTGATTTCATGAAGCGGACAGCGAAACGGGAACTGTTCGACATGGGCATCGATCTGCGAGATGTCGAGCAGCCGATCGGGACGCTCTCCGGAGGGGAGCGTCAATGTGTCGCCATCGCGCGAGCCGTCTATTTTGGGGCAAAGGTTCTGATTCTGGACGAGCCGACGGCTGCGCTTGGCGTCAAGCAGTCGGGCGTTGTTCTGAAATACGTCATCCAGGCGCGGGAGCGTGGTCTCGGCGTCGTCTTCATCACGCACAACCCACACCATGCGTACCCCGTCGGCGATCGCTTCCTCTTGCTGAAGAGGGGGCAGAGTATCGGCTATCACCGCAAGTCCGAAATCACCCTTGACGACTTGACGACGATGATGGCTGGTGGGGCAGAGCTTGAAGAACTCGTGCATGAGCTTGCGTCGGCGGGAGCCGACACCGGCGAGCTCCGTTCCATTCGTGATGAGATCGAGAGTGACGATGCCGCTGGTGTCGGTCGAGTTCCCGTGACAGAGCTCACCGATATGAAACGACAGAAGAAACAAGACTGACTCTGAACGGTCACGGACGGCGGTTCGCGTACACGCAGTGTGTTGCGGACCGCCGTCCGTGATGTATTCCGAGGAAAATGGTGGTCGTGATTGTGGGCTTAAAGGTTAAGTGGTTAGAATGTCCTCACAAAGTTTCGCGACGTGCGTAACCTGCTGACGAAGATGCTGTCATTGGCAGACAGCATCAGACGAAGGAGTCGTTCATGACAGTGCCACACAGCAAGGGCAGCGACAGCATCGGGACTCTGCCTCCGCTCGGCAAGGGCCCCTTCCGCAAGCGTCTCGGCGTCATCGCCCTCATCGCCACCTTCGGCGGACTGCTCTTCGGCTACGACACCGGCGTCATCAACGGTGCGCTGAGCCCTATGACCGAGGAGCTCGGTCTGACGCCGTTCACCGAGGGCGTTGTCACGAGTTCTCTCGTATTCGCTGCCGCAGCCGGTGCGCTCGTCGGCGGACGCATCTCCGACGCGTGGGGACGTCGCAAGACGATCCTGCTGCTCGCCGCCTTCTTCTTCGTTGGCGCCATGATCGTCGTGTTCACTCCGAACTACGAGATCCTCGTGGTCGGCCGAATCTGCCTCGGACTCGCTGTCGGCGGAGCATCCACTGTCGTCCCCGTGTTCCTCGCCGAAATGGCACCCTATGAGATCCGCGGCTCGATCGCTGGTCGTAATGAGCTCGCCATCGTCGTCGGCCAGCTTTCCGCCTTTGTCGTCAACGCCATCATCGGCAATGTTTGGGGCCACATCGACGGCGTCTGGCGATTCATGTTCGCCGTCTGCGCGATTCCGGCAGCCGCCCTCTTCATCGGGATGCTGAGGATGCCAGAGTCGCCCCGCTGGCTTGTGGAGAAGCACCGGTTTGCCGATGCGCTCGAGGTTCTGAAAACGGTGCGTTCCCCGGAGCGTGCGCAGGCGGAGCTTGACGAGATCCAGGGCATCGCCGAGGAGGAGAAGGAAGCACACACCGTCGGCATCCGTTCGATTCTCACGAACAAGTGGCTCTTCCGCACTCTGCTCGTCGGCATCGGTCTGGGAATCGCTCAGCAGCTCACGGGTATCAACTCGATAATGTATTACGGGCAGATCGTGCTGATCGAATCGGGCTTCGACAGGGACGCAGCGTTGATCGCCAACATCGCCCCCGGCGTCATCGCCGTCGTGGGAGGAATCATCGCGCTGTGGATGATGGACCGCATCGACCGCCGCAAGACGTTCATCATCGGCCTCTCCCTCACGACGATCAGCCACGTGCTCATCGGCGTCTCGTCAATGCTGCTTCCGGCGGGAAATCCGCTGCGCCCCTGGGTGATCCTTCTGCTCGTCGTGATCTTCGTCGGATCGATGCAGACGTTCCTCAACGTCGCTGTGTGGGTGTATCTCTCTGAGATCTTCCCTTTGCACATGCGCGGCATCGGCATTGGGATTTCCGTGCTCGCCCTGTGGATCACGAATGGCTTCCTCTCGCTGTACTTCCCCTCGCTTGTCGAAGGCGTCGGCATAACGGGAACGTTCTTCCTCTTCGCCGGAGTGGGTGTGCTTGCACTGATCTTCGTGGCCACGCAGGTTCCCGAGACGCGCGGACGCACCTTGGAAGCGGTCGAGGAGGGCGTCACCACAGGGGCTCTCTACACCGTGCATCTACGGCGCTGAGGGACGATCAGCGCAGCGGGACGGCTCCACTGGAGCTGCGAATGACAAGCGTCGGCGGCACGAGAATCTCGGTCGTCGGCGCTTCGTCGTGCGCGATCGCGGCCCGCAGCGCGCGACCAGCCTGACGCCCCACCTCGTGCCCGCGGTCATCGACGGTGGTGAGTGAGATCATGTCGTATCCGGCGGGGGGAGAATCGTCGTAGCCGACGACGGAGATGTCCTCTGGCGCGCTGAGCCCTCGTGTGCGCATCGCCCCGAGTGCACCGATAGCCATGGTGTCGTTCGCCCCAATGATGGCGGTGGCCTCCGGATGCTCGTTGAGCAGCGCGTTCGCGGCTTCGTTGCCGTGCTTCTCCGTCGTGCCTCCGGCATCCGCCATGTTTGGCTCGAGTCCGGCCTCGTTCATTGCCCGCGCATAGCCGATCAGGCGCCTCCGATTGGCCTCTCCGATTCCGGAGAGAAAATGGACGCTGCGGTGGCCGAGGCTCAAGAGGTGTTCTGTGATCAGGCGCCCGCCAGCGATGTCATCGTTCGCGACGGTGATGCTCGAGGTATCTCCCATCTCCCGGCCTCCGACGACCACGTGAGGAGTTCCTCTCAGCTGGTGCAGGAGTCCGGCTGCCTCGGCGGCGATGATGATGCCATCAACGCGCAGCGATTGGAACGTCGCTACGGCGTCACGGCCGATGTGCGAGTTGAGCGACATGTCCGCAACGCTCAACGAGTAGCCGGTATCGGCTAATGCAGTCTTCAAGCCCTCAAGCAGCTCGACGAACCAGAGGTTGCGAAAGTCATCGATCACCACGCCGATGCTCTTCGTCTGGGTTCCCGCAAGGCCGGCGGCAAGTCGGTTCGGCTGATAGCCGAGGTTAGCGATGGCCTGCTCGACGGCGATGCGCTTCCCCTGGCTGACGCGGGGCGATCCCTGCAGCACGAGCGACACGAGAGACTTTGAGACGCCAGCCGCCGAGGCGACGTCGTAAATCGTGACTCGTGTGCTCATCAGCATCCTCAAGAAATCATTTGACAGGACATTACTACACAGGTTAGCGTGTTCGTACTAGCGATATTGGAACGCTCCAATCGATCCGACACTACCCGGGTCGCCCATCATTTCAAAGACGAGAACTGTGGAGGAACATCATGTCGGATTCGATTGGCGTCGCCGTCATCGGCGCCGGAATGGCCGGCCGCGCACACGCCGCCGCGTATCGAGCGGCGTCAACACTGTATGACCCGGTGCTTCCTGAGATTCGTCTGGTGTCGATCGGCGACGTCAACCCGGTATTCGGCGAGGCAGCCGCGCGACGATTCGGCTTCGAGCGCACGGACCAGAACTGGCAGGCCATCGCCGAGGCGGACGACATCGACGTGGTGAGCGTCGTCATCGCGAACCACCTTCACCGCGAGGTTGTCGAAGGGTTGCTTGCTGCGGGCAAGCACGTGCTCTGCGAGAAGCCGCTGAGCGACACCATTGCAGACGCCGAAGCCATGGCGGATGCTGCCCGCACGGCGTCATCGGTTGCCCGCGTGGGCTTCACCTTCCGTCGCGCCCCGGGCATCGCGTTCGTGCGCGACCTCGTGCAGAGCGGCGAACTCGGTGAGATTCTGCACTTCCGCGGACGCTACTGGGCGGACTACAGCTGCGACCCGATGGCACCCATCACGTGGCGCTACAAGGGGCCGATGGGCTCCGGGGCGCTCGCCGACGTCGGCAGCCACCTGTCGTACATCGCCGAGTTCATCGCAGGCGAGGTCATCGAGGTCTCGGGCGGTCGATTCAGCACGGTGATCAACGAACGCCCTGTGCCGCTTGAGGCTACGGTCGGCCACGGGCACGTCGCCGTGAGTGACACCTTCGAGCCGGTTGAGAACGATGACTACGCGGCGTTTACCGCGGGCTTCGCCAACGGCGCGTCGGGCAGCATCGAGGTGTCGCGCGTTGCCGCCGGGCATCCCAACGGGCTCGCGTTCGAGGTGTTCGGCACCAAAGGGACGGCGAGTTGGAACCAGGAGCGACCAAGCGAGATCTCGCTGTTCAAGACCGAGGGCGAGCCGTCGCAGCGCGGAGAGCGCCAGGTCATCCTCGGCCCGAACCATCCGTACGTCGCAGGCGGATTCCCCATGGACGCTCCTGGGATCGGCTTCGGCCAGAATGATGGCTTCGTCTTTCAGGCGCGATCGTTCCTCGAAGAGGTTGCGGGCATGCCCGAGGGCGACTCGCTGCCGCGATGCGCCACCTTTGACGAGGGCATTCACAGCATGCGGATGCTGGAAGCCGTCGCAGAATCGGCGCGCAACGCCGGTGCCGCTGTTCGTGTTGAGAAGGAGAACTGACAATGAAACTCGGCGTCTACAACGCAATTCTGCACGACCGCACGCTTCCGGAAGCGATCGACGTTGTCGCGGGACTCGGGCTGCAGGGTATCGAGGTGAACAGCGGTGGTTTCCTGCCAGCAGTACATGTTCCCCGCCTCGACGAGGTACTCACAAGTGACGCCGCGCGCGACGACTACCTCGAACAGTTCGACGGCACCGGTGTCACGATTGCCGGACTCAACTGCAACGGAAACCCACTGCACCCGACGCGCGAGATCGGCGATAAGCATGCGGGCGATGTTCGCCGCAGCATCCAGCTCGCCGAACGTCTCGGCCAGGACCGCGTGGTGACGATGTCGGGTCTGCCTGGAGGGGAGCTCGGCGCGAAGCATCCCAATTGGATCGTCAATGCGTGGAACTCCGCGTCACTCGACGTTCTCGACTACCAGTGGAATATCGCGGCAGATTTCTGGCGTGAGATCGACCGGTTCGCCGCCGACCACGGCGTAAAGGTCGCGCTTGAGCTGCATCCGCAGAACCTCGTGTTCAATGCGGCAGACGTGCACAAGCTCATCGAGCTGACCGGCGCCACGCACGTGGGTGTCGAACTCGACGCCTCGCACTTGTTCTGGCAGCAGATGGACCCGGTCGCTGTCGTGCGCCATCTGGGCGAGCTGGTCTTCCACGCCGCCGCGAAGGACGTCCGTGTGAACCCTGCCAACGCCGCGCTCTACGGCGTTCTCGACAACCGATTCCGGCGTCTCGATCCGTCGGAGGAGCGCACGAATCTCGGTGGTGACGAGTGGGCGAACGAGTGGCCGAAGGATGCCGCGTGGGACTTCGTCGCGCTCGGCAAGGGCCACGACGCGGCGTACTGGGCGGGATTCCTGCGAGCACTGCGTGACGTCGACCCCGACATGTGGGTGAACATCGAGCACGAAGACGTCGAGCTGGGCCGCATCGAAGGGCTTGAGGTCGCCTCTGCCGTGCTGCATGAGGCGAACGCTTCGATTGGCTGACGTGCCCGGAATCGTCGACGGGGTTGCTTCGGTTCATGGGGCAGCCCCGTCGGTGCGTGAGGAGCCCGGAGTCTCGTGGTTTCCATTTTCCGTGTTTAATGTAAGAATGTAAGCACAAAGTATTTAGGGAATGGAGCCCGCATGCCCCTCGTTCGAATCGACATCAACGTCGGTCGCAGTTCTGAGCAGGTACGCGCCATCGCCGACGCCATTCACGAAGCGATCGTCGCCGAATACGGGATCCCCGAGCGTGACAGGTTCCAAATCATCACCGAGCATCAGGCGGGACAGATCATCGCCCTAGACGCGGGGCTCGGTTTCGAGCGCAGCACCGGCGTCGTGATGATTCAGGTCTTCACCCAAGGCGGTCGAACGGATGCCGCCAAGCGGGCGCTCTACGCTGCAATCGCCGACCGACTCGAGCAAGCAGGCGTCGCGGGCAATGACGTGTTCCTTGGCTACGTCGAGAACGGCCCGCAAGACTGGACATTCGGATTCGGCCGCGCACAGTACCTCACCGGCGAGCTCGGTATTCCGGAGGCATCATGAGCGTTCGCATCGGCCTCATCGGCTACGGAACGGGTGGGCGGTACTTCCACGCGCCGTTCATCGAAGCCTCTGACGAGTGCGAGTTCGTCGCCGTGGTCACGTCGTCGCCGACACGTCGTCAGCAGGTGACGTCTGATCTGCCTCATGTGCAGATCGCAACGTCGATTGATGACCTCATCGCCCTCGGTGTGGATGCCGTCGTCATCTCGACGCCTCCCGAGACGCGCCGCGACCTCGTGCTCGAGGCTGTGCAGAAGGGGCTGCACGTCGTTGCAGACAAGCCGTTTGCACCGGATGCCGCCACGGCGCAGCTCCTCGCGGACAGCGCTCGCGGTGCCGACGTGCTGCTCAATGTGTTTCACAACCGTCGCTTCGATACCGACATCGTCACGGCGCGTTCCATGCTCGAGACCGGAGAACTTGGCCGGCTGCAGCGCATCGAACTTCGCTGCGATCAAGACGACCCTGGATCGATCGAAGCTGGTCCCCAGGGCGGGCTGTTGCGCGATCTCGGAAGCCACGTCGTCGATCAGGCTCTCCTGCTCGGTGGCGAACCGCGGTTCGTGACTGCCCACCTCGAGGTGCAGGAGCTCCCAGAGGGGAGCACCGATGTCGGGTTCACGATCGGCATTGAGCACACCTCCGGGGCATATTCCACGATCTCTGCGTCAAAGGCCTACCGGCTCGAATCCCGCGACCTGAAACTTCTGGGTGATGCCGGAACCTACACGTCGAACTACAGCGATGTGCAGGCCGAGGCGATCTTCGAAGGGAAACGTCCGAGTGCAGACCGCGCTGCATGGGGTATCGAGAGCGAAGAGCGCTGGGGCACCGTCCGCACGAGCGCCGGCTCGCGCAGCATCCCGTCTCTGCAGGGTGACTACACGCGTTACTACGATGAGTTCGCTCGCGCGATCGAGGCCGGCGGAGCAGGCCCTGTGCCGGCCGAGCAGGGCGTGACGGTGCTGCGAGTTCTGGATGCTGCGCGCCGCAGTGCCGCTGAGCATAACGCTGTCGCGCTCTGAAACCACTGTGGTAAGCGCAGTCGCCAATTCAGAAGCGATTCAGTCGTCAATGTGAAAATGATCTCGTCGTCAGGTGCCCACCTCGCCCGCTGTCTGCAGGAAATCGGAGCGGTACCCGCGATGGCATCGGGAAAAGGAGTGTCGTGCCAGAAAGTGGCCGCGCGGAGTGCATCGGCGTGGGCACGATGCCGATCGCTCGTAGAATCGGCATATGAGAGACGTTGACGAGCTTGACGAACGCCTGATCGCCGAGCTGCGCCTCAACGGCCGCGAACCCGTGGCCACCCTGGCTCATCGACTCGGCGTGACCCGCGCGACAATCAACAACCGCATCAATCGGCTCGTCGACGACGGCATCGTGCTCGGCTTCACCGTGCGCGTTCGCGAAGACGTCAGTACCGACGTGGTGCGCGCCGTCAGCCTCATCGAGGTGGAGGGCCGCACCACCTCAGACGTCATCGACAGGCTCCGCGGCTTTCCCGAAGTTCACGCGTTGCACACCACGAACGGCGGCTGGGATCTCGTCGCCGACCTTCGCACCAACAGTCTGGCGTCATTTGACAGGCTTCTGGCACGCATCCGTGGCGTCGACGGAGTGATCAACAGCGAAACGAGCCTGCTGCTCAGCTCGGCGCTGCGCTAAATCGCCCCCGACTCAGCGGCTTCGAGTATCGAGGTGAATGCCTGCGAGCATGCAGCGCACGGAACCGCCCGCGAGCTCGATTGTCGGCACCGAGACCGGCACAATCGTGCAACTCTTCTCGATGACGTCACGCTGATCTGCCGTCAACGATTCGAGCGCCCGAACAGAGAGGGCGAGGATGCGGCCATTGCTTCCTTGCAGCTCGATGGCGTTGCCCGCGAACTCACGAATCTGCGCGCGACTCAACGCGATCACCTCGCGGTCATGGGAACCGAGACGCTCGAGAATCTGCGCACGGCGACGATCGTCTGCGATGAAGTCGAGACCGATCAGCGCAAAGTCCGTCGCCACGCACATGAGCACGTTTGAATGATAGATCGGGCGGCCCGCTTCATCGACGGCGTCGAACACCATCGGTTCGTAGCCGAAGTTCGTGCAAAAGCGTTCGAGCGCAATGGGGTCCGCGCGGGCGGAACGCACCGTGTACGCAATGCGGCTCAGATGGTCGAGCACCATGGCTCCGGTACCCTCAAGGAAGACATCGTCGTACTCCAGCCCCGAGTAATCGATGACGTCTTGCACGCGGTACTCGCGCTTGAGCAGCTCGATGATGTCTTCGCGGCGCTCGCCGCGGCGGCTCGGAGATTGCATCGGGTACACGGCAATGTGACCGCCGGAGTGTGTGGAGAACCAATTGTTCGGAAAGACGGCGTCGGCGCGGTCATCGCGCTCATCGTCGAACAGATGAACAGTGACGCCGTGCCGCTCGAGCACGGCCGCGGCATCCGTCACCTCCTGCCACGCCGCTCCGGCGATGGTTTCGCGATCGCCCGACGCCGACGTCTGGAATGTGTTGTCGGTCGCTGTCGCCGGATTCGGCGTGAAATGGCGTGGTCGAACGAGCACCACAGCCGATGGCGCTTGAATGGACATGCGCACGCCCTACAGGGCGGGAACCGGGGCGTCTGAGCCCTGAGCGAATCCGAAGAGATCTTTCGGGTCGTCGGGGTCGGCGACCAGGTCGATGTCGATGGAGAATGCCGAGTGGTTCGTCTTGTCGTGCAGGTAGCGCAGCACCGAGAAGTCTTCGATGGCGAAGCCGACCGAGTCGAAGACGGTGATCTGCTCGGCTGACGCGCGCCCGGTTGTCGTTCCGGACACAACCTGCCAGAGCTCGGTGACGGCGAAGTCGGACTCGACCTGCTGAATCTCGCCCTCAATGCGCGTCTGCTCCGGAAACTCGACGAACACATCTGCGCGACGCAGAATCGCGGCATCCAGCTCGGTCTTGCCCGGGCAGTCGCCGCCGATCGCGTTGATGTGCACGCCCGGCTTCACCATGTCGTCTGTGAGCACCGTTGCGTTCGCCTTGTCGGCGGTGCAGGTGGTGATGACGTCGGCGCCCGCCACAGAATCCGCCGAGTCGCTGGCCACGTAGACGTCGAAGCCCAAAGGCGTGAGGTTGCGCACGAGCTTCGCCGAGGCGAGCGGGTCGGTGTCGAACACCCGCAGCGTGCGGATGCCGAGCGCTTCGCGCACCGCGATCGCCTGAAACTCAGCCTGTGTTCCCGCGCCGATCATTGCCATCGTCGCCGAATCGGCACGTGCGAGGTGCTTGGCCGCCATCGCTGACGTCGCCGCGGTACGCAACGCCGTCAGAAGCGTCATCTCGGCGACAAGCAGCGGGTAGCCGCTTGCCACGTCAGAGAGCACGCCGAATGCGGTGACTGTCTGCAGGCCCCGTGACGGGTTCGACGGGTGGCCGTTCACGTACTTGAAGCCATACAGGTGGCCGTCGCTCGTCGGCATGAGCTCGATGACGCCGATCGGTGAATGGTTGGCGACACGCGGGCTCTTGTCGAACGACTCCCAGCGGCGATAGTCGTCTGCGACGTATTCGCTCAGCTCTCCGAGAATCGTCTCGAGTCCTGTGGCTCGAATCCACCGAACCGCGTTTTGAACACCAACAAATCGAACCATGACGAGCTTGCTCCTTCTGACGCGCCGGATCTTCCACGTTAGGCGCCGAGCCTGCGCACCAACAAGTGCAGAGACTGATCATTTCAGGCAGGATGCTGTACAGAATGCGCAGTGTGGAATTACTTTATGTGCAGCAGAGGTGAGTATCCTTAAGAGCGAAATCACGGATGCCCGTGCGCCGCCGATCGATTATGCTCCATCGCGACTTCGATCCACGAGGAAAGATGCTTATCGTCAGCGATAGCGTCCGCCGTGATTTCGATCCACCCTGGTCCCATGTCACGACCCAGGCCCATCTCCGCTTGCGTTGCCCCTGCCCGGTCGAGAAGCTCGTCGTGCCGGGCGGCATCGACACGCACCAGCAGGTCTCCACCTTTCAAGGCGCTGGCGATCATTTTCTCGTTCACCATCACGGATCGTCCGCCGAACATTGAGACCTCGCGCACGGCAGTCTCGTGCAGGATGAGCGTGCGGATGCGTTCTATGAGCACAGTCTGCTCTGGAGTCATTGGGGCGTCTCCCTAGGACTGCTCGGGCCGGCCGTAGGAGAGGCGATCGAATATTAGTATGCTCTCGCTGATCTTTCCGTCTCTGATTGTGAAGAGTTCAGCTGCGGGAGTGGTTGAGGTCGAAGCTGTCTGCGGGTAGTAGAAGAGTGCGACGCGGTCCTTGTCGACGAACTCAGCGATTTTCCCAATGCCTGTGAGCTGAGGCGCAAACCCGGAGATGAACTCCCGGTAGGCGACTTTGCCATCGAGGTCGACGCCTGGCGCTTGGCACGTGATGTCATCGGCGACGTAGTTCATGGCGCCGTTGACGTCCCCGTTGGTCCACGCGTAGTGGTACTTCTTCACGACGGCGTATGCGTTGTCGTGTGTCATGATTACATCCTTTCTCATCTGCCAACCCTGGGCGCACTCGGTGAGTGGAACCCAGTCGTCTGATCCGGCATTGCCGCCCGCGCCGACGACGGCGAGGCGCGGCAGAAAATTCGCCCAACCGTTGGCGTGGCCGCGCACCTCGGCATCGGGCAAGTTGGAATGACAGAGATCGACACGGGTTCCCGTGCCGATGGCGGTCAGCAGGAACTCGACGGTTGACGCTCCGGCCGGTAAATCGTCACTTCCCGCGAATCCCCACGAGACTACGACTCGGCTCGGATGCTCGACATGCAGATACGTGCCGCGCACCGGGTGCCCGGCAATGTCGACGGCGAAGGTGCCCCCGGGTGTCGGGTTGAGTTCGGCATGCTGCCCCATCCAGGCCTGCATCCCCGCGTCCGTCGTTAGATACGCGAATACTGTCTCGGGAGCAGCGTCAATGTCAATGGATTCCCGGAATTCAGCCATGTGAATTAGGCTCCTCGGCCTCGACGGCGGCCTTGAGCGCTGACAATTTCGTCGGCCAGAAATCATCGAGATACGAGCGCACCGCCGCAAGACCGTTGGTATCGACAGCGAAGAGATGTCGGGTGCCGTCGCGAGTGCCGACCGCAATCCCCGCTTTGCGAAGTACACCGAGATGATGAGACGTCGTCTGCTGCGACAGCCCGACGTCATCAGCGATAACTCCCACCGGTTGAGGATCAGAGCGAATCACGCGCAAGATCGCCCGTCGGTTCTCGTCTGCAAGCGCACGCAGGGCGAGATCGAGATCGACTGCACTTTCAGCATCCAACGACGTCCTCCTTGCCTCGATCTCTCACACAGTAGCACAAGCGATCATTTGTACTTATATCCGTGTGTATTACCACTGCAGCCCAGAGATGCGATCACCCTACGGCTCTGCGGGTGGCCATCTCTCACCGGTACCAGGCAGGAACGACAGAACCGCGAGTTCACGGATGCTGTGGAGAACCGCTGTGAGTCAGCGATCGACGAGGGTGATCTCGAACGAGTAGAGGTCGGGACGATAGCAGTGGCGGCCGTGCTCAATTGCCTTGCCCGAGTTGTCGAACGCCGTGCGCGACATCGTCAGAACCGGGCCGCCCTTCCCGACATCGAGAAGCTCGGCTTCACGCTGAGATGCCGCGCGGGCTCCGATGGTCTGCTTCGCTACCCGCATCGTCACGCCGCGCGTTCGCAGCATCTGGTAGAGACCATACTTCGCAAGATCGTCGATGCTCAGGTCGATGAACTCCTCGGGAAGCACATTGTCGAGAATAGCCAGCGGAACGCCATCGGCAGAGCGCAACCGCGTGAGGTGCAGCACCGGGCTGCCCGCTTCGACGCCGAGGAGCTCTGCGGTCTCGGCATCCGCTGTTCCCCGTTCACTGGAGAGAACGACGGTTTTCGGTGTCTGACCCGAGCGCTCGAGGTCGTCGAAGAGGCTCGTCAGTTCGACGTTGCGCGTCACACGCCCATGGACAACCTGCGTGCCGATGCCGCGCCGCCGAACGAGAAGGCCCTTGTCGACGAGCTCTTGAATCGCTCGGCGAATCGTGGGGCGCGACAGACCGAGGCGTTGAGCCAACGCCACCTCGTTCTCAAGGCGCGATCCCGCGGGAAGAACGTCTTCGCGAATCGCCTTCTCGAGGCGCTGGGAGATTTGATAATAGAGCGGAACGGGGCCGTTGCGGTCAAGATCGACGAAGACGCTCAGCGGCAGGGTCTTCTCTTCCAACTGCGCCACGCGGGCACCTCCATTGTGAGCTGTCGGTTTGTATAGACAATATATACCGTAGGCATAGTGAAGCGCATGTCACCGCGCTGCACGCCGGTCAGAGATTGTCAGCCCGTGATCGAGAACTGCGTTTCGTCATCGACGGGCACGACGTCGGTGACCTCGAAGCTGCGCACGTTCGCCGACTCCGGGCCGGTGCGCAGCCAGCGCAGCATGTCGGCGACACGCTGCGCGGTTCCCTGCACGGCGACCTCGACGGAGCCGTCATTGCGGTTGCGCACCCTGCCCGTCACGCCGAGCCGCTCGGCTTCCCGCTGCGCGGAGAACCGAAACCCGACGCCCTGCACAATGCCGGTCACGACAACAAACTTGCGCTCCATGCCTCCATTCTGGATGCCCGGCATGCAGTTATGCCGGACGTGGGCTGTGTGTTTGCATCACGGCATCGGAAAGAGATCTGCGCTCGCGCGGTTCCAATCGGCTGCCCACGACTCGGGTGCGGCCTCGAGCAGTTCGCCGGGGCGCAGCCACTCGTAGAGCTCTTCATACGACTGGCTCTCGTGCACATCAACGTTGCGACGCAGCATCCGGGGCGTCAACTGCGACGGGTCGCTCACACCCATGGATGCCATCAGGCGAACGGCCTCTGCGACCGTCGCGCTCTGGTAGTTGGTGACGCGGGTGCTCTTGCTGTCCACGTCGAGCGCACGCGCTCGACGTGGGTTCTGAGTTGTCACGCCGACGGGGCACTTATCGGTGTGGCAGCGCTGTGCCTGAATGCATCCGACCGCCATCATCATCGCTCTGGCCGCGTTTGTGAAGTCGGCACCCTGAATAAGCCGCTTGACAATGTCATTGCCCGCAGCAATCTTGCCGCTGGCACCGAGACGGATGGTGCTGCGCAATCCGGTGCCGACGAGGGCGTTGTGCATGATCATGAGGCCCTGCGTGAGCGGCATGCCCACATGGTCTTCATATTCGAGTGGTGCGGCACCGGTGCCTCCCTCCGCGCCATCGACGATGATGAAATCGGGGGCCGTGCCCACCTCGATCATCGCCTTGCACATCGCGAGCACTTCGATGCGCGACCCGACGCAGAGTTTCATTCCAACGGGTTTGCCCCCGGAGAGCTCCCGCATGTGAGCGATGAACCGGATCAGCCCAGCTGGCGTGTCGAACTCCTGGTGATGCGGCGGACTCACGCACTTCTCGTGCACGGGAACGCCGCGGACGCTCGCGATCTCGGGCGAGACTTTCGGGGCGGGCAGAACGCCGCCGATTCCTGGCTTCGCTCCCTGGCTGAGCTTGAGCGACACGCATCGCACGCGATCGTCTGACGCCTTTTCAGCAAACTGCTTCGGGTCGAAGCGGCCGTCTTTCGTTCGGGTTCCGAAGTAGCCGGTGCCAATCTCCCAAATGAGGTCGCCGCCGTTCTCGAGGTGATAACTCGACAGGCCACCCTCGCCGGTGTCTTGGGCGAAGCCGCCGTCGTGTGCGCCACGATTCATCGCCCGCACGGCATTCGCCGACAACGCTCCGAAGCTCATGGCCGAAACGTTCAGCAGCGCCATGGAGTACGGCTTCGTGCAGTCGGGGCCGCCGATGGTCACCCGCGGAATGTCGCCAGGCTGCTTCACCGGCGCGCTGGAGTGAACGAGCCATTCGTGCCCGTCAGCATTGACGTCGCGCTCGGTGCCGAAGGCCTGCTCGCCGTGGGTTCCCTTGGCGCGCTCGTAGATGATCGAGCGAGTGTCGCGGTCGTACGGCCTGCCGTCCCAGTTGCGTTCGATGAAGTACTGCTGCAGTTCGGGGCGGATGCCTTCAAGCAGGTAGCGCATATGCCCAATGACAGGGTAGTTGCGCAGAACAGAGTGCTTGCGTTGGCTCAGGTCATATGAGGCGAGTGCTGCAACAGCTCCCGCGCCCAGGGCCGCAATGGTGCCCAGTGCCCGCGACGTCTTCGTCATGTCATCTCCACGGTCGGGTGTATCGGTGACGCCATGCTACGCCGACAGAGCTATGCGGGCGCCTTCGCCCTGAGCTGCAGCTGGGATCGCGGGTGCTGAGGCGACTACCCTCGAATCATGACCACTCACGCCGCGCTGACAGACCAGGGAGTGCTCGCACACGACCCGTGGGCATCGCGCGAGATCGCGCACCAGCAGCGTGCAGACGCGTTCACGGCCGGGTGGCGTGCGCGCAAGATCAGTGGCGAGCAGCATCCGATCGACGATTTTCTCTTCACCTACTACTCGTACAAACCGAGCATTCTGCGCCGTTGGCATCCGGGAGCGGGCGTCGAGCTCGCGGATGCCGCGCATATGCCGCGAGCGGAATGGAAGTGGTACGTGCCGGGAGAGGTGCCAGGTTCGCTGCGTGTCGATGCCGCCGCCTACCTCCGGGCGAAGGGCGCGGGGGTCACGGCGATTCGACGCATTCTCGAGCGCACCGCGGCGCGCCCAGGCCAGTTCAGCTGCTTCGGTCTTCACGAATGGGCGATGGTGTATCGGCAGGGGGAGCATCGGCACGAGGTTCCGCTACGCCTGGGGCAGAAGGGCACGGATGCTGTCGTCGACACGCACAGCATTCAGTGCAGCCACTTCGACGCGTACCGCTTCTTCACCCCGCAGGCAGCTCCTCTCAACCGGATGCGCCCCACGCGGGAGTCAGCTCCGGAGCTCGAACAGCCGGGATGCCTGCACGCGGGAATGGACGTGTACAAATGGACGATCAAGCTCGGGCCGCTCGTGCCTGGCGAGGTGCTGCTCGATGCGTTCGAGCTGGCGCGAGACATTCGCTGGCTCGACATGGCGGCCTCGCCCTATGACGTGAGCGAGTGGGGAGCCGAGCCCATCGCGATCGAAACGTCAGAGGGCAAGGCAGAGTACGTCAGGCGGCAGCGTGACTTTGCCGAGCGATCAAACGAGCTGCGCCGCCGCGTGATCAACGCGCTGGATGCCGCGGAGCGCGCTGGCCGCTGACGGTGACCAGGTTCGTCACCATGCTGTGCCAGCCACCTCACGCAACGTGTGCCACTTTCTGCCGTTATTTGCCCAGATCAAACGGAAAAAATGGCACTCGTTGCGAGGGGTCATTCAGAGTGTATCGAGCTTCTCATCGATCTCGGGAAAACGCTCGATGGTCGGCGACTCGATCAGGCTGCCTCGCACGACGACAGCGTGCGGCTGCGAGAGTGTACGGATGTCGTCGAGCGGGTTCGCATTCGTCACGATGAGGTCGGCGCTCTTGCCCACCTCGACCGAACCGGTGACGTCGTCGATGCCGAGAATCGTCGCGTTTGCCTGCGTCGCTGCGTGCAACGCGCGTGCGGCGGGCACGTTGCCGTGTCGAATGACGAGGTCGATCTCGCGCCATGTGTTGTAGTGCGTCACAAACGTGAGCGACGAATCGGTGCCCATTCCCAGGGCGATGTCGTTCTCACGTGCATCCGTGATTCCCCGCAGCATCTCGTCGAGCACCATCACCGCGTTCACCCGATTGATCTCCGTGACCCCCGTCGTCTCGAGCGGCAGTTTCACGATCGGCAAGGCAGCCGTGAGGGTCGGAATGAGCGCCGACGATCCGTGCAGCGACTTCGGGTTGCTCCGGAAGAGCTCGATGATCTCGTCGTTCATCGCGGCGCCATGCTCGATGGTGTCGACCCCGGCGCGCAGAGCGCGAACGATTCCCTCGGCGCTCTGCGCATGCGCGGCGACGAGAACCCCGGCGTTGTGGGCCTCTTCGCAGATCGCCGTCATCTCTTCCTCGGTCATCTGTGGGCGCCCGGCTTCCCCGATCGCTTTGGCATCGGTGACGCCGCCTGTCGCGGCAATCTTGATCGCCGTGACTCCGTGCCGCAGGTTGATGCGCACGTTGCGGCGGGCGTCCCAGGGGTTGTCACTGATCAGCGCTATCTGGGGTGCGCCGTGGCCGCCGCTGACGGCCATGAGGGGCCCGCTCGCGATCAGCCGCGGCCCGATGTACGCGCCGCCGTCGATCTCTGCCGCGACTTTCACGACCTCGTATCCGGGGTCGCCGAGGCTGCGAATCGTCGTCACGCCCGTGTTCATCTGAGCGAGGACTGCCCTTTTGGTGCGCCGTTTCAGCCATCGATCGCCGACGGGACTGTGCATGAATATCGACACGGCCTTCTCTGCCGATTCGTTGAGCAGAATCGGCGGAAGTGGCTTGCCGTCTGAGAACAGGTGTGCGTGCGCGTTGATGAGTCCCGGCATGACGAATCTGCCCGTCCCGCTGATCTCCCGGTAGCCCCGAGGCACCTCCACGCCGCTGGCCGGCCCAACCTGCTCGATCGTTCCGCCCTGCCCCACGAGCAGCGTGTGGTCAGGCAGAACCGTGCCGTCGCGGTCTGCCGTGACGATGCTGACGTGAGTGAGCGCGAATGCTGTCATGGCAACAGTCTCCTCCGCGCGGATGCCTACGTCGATGACCAGATTTGAGGATGCCGCCGGCGGTCGGTGTGCCGGGTGCCAGCCCGCCTCATCGTGTGCCACCTTTTGCTGCTATTTTGCCTGGTAAATAGCAAAAAGTGGCACACGATACGGCGGGCAGCTTCAGCTCGGGACAGCAGGGTCAGGATGCCGTCGGCGACAGCGTGTCGCGCCCGCGGCGGCGGGATCGGCCGACGTCGAAGACGATGGCGCCCAACTTCGTGCCGATGCAGAGGCTGACGAACGTTCCGAGTGCGGCGAAGAGAGAGTCGCCTTCGAGCGACGTCAACGCGACGAGGCCGACGGTGCCGGGCACGAGCAGCAGAAACGCGGGCTGAAAGAACGCGACGGCCGGTGCGATGCGCGTCGTGCGCTCAAGCAGCCGCGCCGCGATGAACAGGATGCAGGCGGTGATCCCGGCCGCGGCGACATCGCCGACGAGCACGCCGAGGCCGACGAGCATCCCGTATGTGACGACCATCATCACGATGGTCACCATGATGAGAACATGGTCTGCTCCGAAAGCGACGCCGACGCCAATGGCAAGAACGACGACGCCGAGCCACGCGAACCAGGTGGGCGGAAACCCCTGCCAACCGGTTGCGGCCGTCGAGAGCGAGAGTGTCTCGCCGATGCGTGAGGCGGATGCCGCATTGATCTGCACGCCCGTGATCGCGACCCCCGCGGCGATGCCTGCCGCCATGAAGCCGAGCATGATGGTGCCGTAGATGAGCCGCGACGTGCCGGTGACGGTGTCGACAGAGGTGAGCTCGAGAAGCGAGTTGGTGATGAGGGCGCCGGGAACGAGCAGCGCGACGGGCGCGCAGATCGCGAACAGCGGAACGTCGCCGAGAGCGAGCGCCTGGGCAGCGCCGCCGACGAGCAGCGTCGAGACGAAGGCCGCGAGAAACGGCAGAATCGCGACGGAGCCGGGCAGGCGGCGCACCCACGTCATGACGCCGCCGACGAGAATGCCGACGACGAGCGCCAGCACGATCGCCCACCAGGGGCAGCGGAACAGCGTGGCGAGGCCAGCCGAGATGAGGGCGTTGCCGAGGACCCAGCGCAGGTCAGGATGCCGCGGGCGTTCGGCGCGGATCGAGGCGATCTGAGCCGCTGCCTCCTGCAGCGTGTTTGTGCCCGCTGCGAGGCGTTGCATCAGACGGTGCGTGCGCGCGGCCTGCAGCAGCGAGAGATCTTCTTTCGGCGACTCGACGATCGATGCGTTCGCCGTCGCCGTTTCGCCGATGAAGACGTTCGCGGGCAGAACGGCGATGCTCAGCTCGTCGCGAAGGGTCTGCGGGATGCTGTCGACGAGCATCGTGCGGGTGTCGGTGACCGACACTCCGGCATCGAGAAGCAGCGCGCCGAGCTGCCCGACGGCGAGACGTTCACTCGGGCTAGACATCGGTTAACTCTCGGCGCCTGCTCACCGTGCCATCGTATGCGCGCTGCCGAGCTGGTCAGGCATTCGGAACCGCGCGGTGACACGCCGTGGTGGCGGCGCCAACATGCCGTCAGCGTCGCAAGATGTCCGAATGCGTAAACAGGGTAGAGCAACGTCGCATCGGATGCGTAGGCTGGGCTCACCATCACAGTGAGGTGAGAATGCCGGGCGAAGCTTTCATCTACGACGTCGTGCGCACGCCGCGCGGCAAGAACCGCGGCGGTGCGCTGCACAGCACGAAACCCCTTGACCTAGTCACAGGGCTTGTAGAGGCACTGCGACAGCGGCATCCGACCCTCAATCCCGACATGATCGACGACATGGTGCTCGGCGTCGTCTCGCCGGTGGGTGAGCAGGGAAGCGACATCGCCCGCACCGCAGCGCTCGCCGCCGGGCTGCCTGAAACGGTTCCCGGCGTGCAGCTGAATCGCTTTTGCGCCTCGGGGCTCGAAGCTGTGAACATCGGCGCGCAGAAGGTTGCCTCGGGGTTCGAAGACCTTGTGCTCGCCGGCGGCGTCGAGTCGATGTCGCGCGTTCCCCTCGGCAGCGACGGCGGTGCCATCGCCCACGACCCCACAACGGCGTGGGACTCCGGGTTCGTTCCGCAGGGAATCGGGGCCGACCTCATCGCCACAATCGAGCGATTCACCCGCCGACAGGTCGACGAATTCGCCGCCGAATCGCAGCGCCGAGCAGAGCAGGCGTGGGCAGACGGGCGCTATGAGAACTCCGTCGTGCCCGTCACAGACATCACGGGCAAGATGCTGCTCGACACCGACGAGCACCGCAGATCGGGAACGAGCGCCGACGCTCTTGCGAACCTCCCGGCAGCCTTCGCCCGCATCGGGGAGTTCGGCTTCGACGACGTGGCCCTTGGCCGATACCCGGAAGTTCCGCACATCGACCACGTGCACACGGCGGGCAATTCGTCTGGAATCGTCGACGGGGCTGCGCTCGCCGTGATCGGCAGCCGCGAGATCGGTGAACGGCTCGGGCTGACCCCGCGGGCGCGCATCGTGCAGACCGCGGTTGTGGGAAGCGACCCGACAATCATGCTCACCGGCCCCGGCCCGGCAACACGCAAAGCGCTCGAGCGCGCTGGCCTGACGGCATCCGATATCGATCTGTTCGAGGTGAACGAGGCGTTCGCCTCTGTTGTGCTGCGGTGGATGCGCGAGATGGACGTGCCGCACGAGAAGGTGAACGTCAACGGCGGGGCGATTGCGCTCGGCCACCCGCTCGGCGCGACAGGAGCAATGCTCGTCGCCACGCTGCTTGACGAACTTGAGCGACGCGACCTGCACCGCGGCCTCATCACCCTGTGCGTGGGCTCGGGCATGGGCATCGCGACGATCATCGAGCGAGTGTGACCCGAATGCGCTCACGCGAGGTTGAACGGAGAACAGAATGACCGCGAACACGAGAACCGCGACGTCGGCCCCCGGCGGGCGCGATGTCGTCACCCGCGCGGATGCTGACGGCATTGCAACGCTCACGCTCGACGATCCGAACGCGCCTGTCACCGTGATGAACGCTGCGTACGTCGCGAGCATGCGTGCCGTCGTCGATGGGCTCGAGCGAGACCGAGACTCACTGCGCGGCGTGATCGTGACGTCGGCGAAGCGCTCGTTCTGCGCGGGCGGCGACCTCGCCCTGCTGCGGCAGACTGACCCGGCGCGAGCAGAAGACGAGTCGGCCCGGCTCGACGGCATCAAGCACGATCTGAGACGTCTCGAGACGCTGGGCCCGCCCGTCGTCGCCGTGCTGAACGGTTCCGCACTCGGAGGAGGGTTCGAACTCGCGCTCGCCTGTCATCGCCGCATCGCCGTCGACGACCCGCGTCTGCGTGTCGGGCTCCCCGAAGTGGGACTCGGCCTGCTTCCGGGTGCGGGAGGCACGGTGCGCCTCACGCGCATGATCGGCATCGAGGCGGCGCTTCGCGTGATTCTGCCTGCGGAGACTATGGATGCCGCGGCCGCGCTCGAGATCGGCATCATCGACCAGGTCGCCGCTGATGTTGCTGCGGCGACAGCATCCGCCCGCGACTGGATCGGCGCGCACCCCGCCCCGGTGAAACCCTGGGATGAGCGCGGCTTTCGCATTCCGGGCGGCAACGGCAGCGACGCGCGCATTGCAGACACGCTGCCGGGCTGGATCGCCACCGCTCACGCGAAGGCGGGAAACCTGCCTGCTCCGCGTGCGGCGATGGCCGCCGTCGTCGAGGGCTCGCTCGTCGATGCCGAGACGGCGTCGCAGATCGAGACGCGATACTTCGTGCACCTGTCGCACTCGGAGGAGGCACGCAATCTCATCGACGCGTTCTTCGACAGGCAGCGGGTTTCTGATGAGACGGAGGATGCTCGCGCTGACGTGAGCGCCGTCGTCGACGAGGCGGTGCTGGCGGAGGCGATCGCGGCGGTGCGTGCGGGCGCCGACCCGGAGGTCGTCGACCGGGCCGCGCGGTGCGCTGGCTGGAGCGATGGTGTTCTGAAGCGGGTTGACACGCGTGCGCTCGAGCCGAGTGAGAGCGATTGGGTCGATGCCCCGTTTGCCGACTTGGTTGACCGGATGCTGTTCGCGCCGGCGCTCGCCGCATCACGTGTGCAGGCCGCTGAGGCTCTGGGTGATGCCGAGGTAAACGTCGCGTCGATCGACGCGGGCTTCCCCGCGGCGACCGGCGGGGCCGCGCGGTTCTGCCAGGCGTACTCGGGTGGTGCGGAGGGCTTTGCCGCGCGCGCCGCTGTGCTCGCGGCATCCTATGGTCCGCGTTTTGCGCCGCTGCCCAGTGCGACGTGACGCGTGCTGCCTGCTCGCCCTGCTACCCCAATCGGGGGCCAACTTTCACTATTGACCACGCGCTTTACATAGTGAAAGTCGGTCCGCGATTCTCGAGCCTCGCGCAAGGCTCGTAGCGCTCGCCAGCGCTACGAGCGCCGCATACGCCTGCGCGAGAACATCACGAGCCCAGCTCCGGCCAGCAGCAGTGCCATAGCCAGACCGACCGGGCCCACCGGATCAGCGCTGCCGGTCAGCGGAAGCGCGTCCTGGGTCGACGTGGGCGTATCGTCCGCTGCCGGAGGAACGTCTGGAGACGAGTCAGTGGGCTGCGGTGCCGTCACGCACGTTGATGTGCCTGTCGGGTATGCAACGGTGACCGGATCGGTGCTGGGATTGACAGTGACTTTGACGTCGACGTCCCCGTTCGCCCACGCATATGCATTGTCCGGGTTCTCGAACCAGGTTCCGTCAGCATCCTGATCCCAACCCGGCCAGTCGGTCCCGACTCCATCCGCGCCGACGCTGGCTCCGGGCCAGAGAACCTCGCCTTCTCCGATCGGCACGGTCACGGTCTCGGAGCCGCCATTTCCGGCAAACGTGATGGTGGCAGTCGTTCCCGGGGCGGTTGTTCGGATGTCGTAAGCGAGGTAGGGGGCATTCGCCTCGCAGAACGATGCGACGGTTCCGCTGATCACGTATTGCTGTACCTCAGCGTCGTTGCTCGCCGTCACCGGCGCACCGTCGTCTATGGGGTGCCCTGTGACAGTGGCGGTGTTCACGAGGCTGGCGGTGATTGTCGAGGAGTAGGAGTAGACGAGTTCCTCCCCGGGCCCCAGATCAACAGAATCGTCACCGGAGACCAGGGTCATGTCGTCTTGGGTGACGCCCAGGTCCGAATCGGACAGCTCAACGGGGTTCAACGGCACCTCTCCGGTGTTGGTGACAGTGAAGCAGTATGTAACCCGGGTCCCAGCATCGCCTGCGACACGTTCGTCAGTGCCCTCGATGCCGGGGCACGTCGCATCGGCCCCCTCGAGGACCGTCTTCTCCAGCGCGACATCTGGCTCGGGTGGCACGAACGCAGGGAGGAGCAGTAGTCCGGCGCCGGCCCAGATGCCGTTCTCAGGCTGGCCAGGGAAACCGCTGTTGTCTCTGGGCGATTCGAGCTGGATGGCAGCCCAGGTGGATCCCGCGGGAATCACCATGTCGAACTGAACCAACGCCTGTTCCGGGCCAACGTTGCCGGGGGTGAAGGACGTCACTGGTACGGTGACGGCCGCCGAAGGGCATGGCTGGTTCGGCGGCGAGAACGGGTTGGTGACGCCCTCAACGCCACCGAGGGCGGGGTTTGGAACTCCGTCGTCATCGACGAGATCGGCGTTTGTTGACGGAGCCGTACCGGAGCCCGTGGCTACCCAGATCGATGAAGCCCGGCAGTCCGACGTGTCATAATCCATGCCAACCGCCGAGGTTGTGAATGAAGCCGTGTAATCCTCGAGAAGCGGGTAGCCCCAGTCGTAGACGATGAGATCGGTAGTGGGCGAGGAGGTGGAATTGCCGCCGTAGTAGTAGTCGACACCGGTCTTCCAGACTGTTGTGGAGTCAATGGTGCACGGGGAATCGTCGTAGATTGCGGTTATGGTGGCGCCACCCCAGCGGTTCTCACCTCCATCGATCCCATCGACCGGAGGTGTCACGGTGACCGTGTATGTACCCGCAGCATTGCCGGTGAACAGGCCGGTGATATCGGCAGCGTATCCATATGCGGTGGCTGCCGGCGTGACGGGGAGGCCGGTTGCGTCCGTTGACTCGGAGCCAGCGAACGTGCCCGAGGCAGTGCCACCTGGGCCGGTCACCTCGACGCCGATGGTCGGGTCAAGGGGTGCAGGTTGCCAGATGCCGGTCCACTCAATGACGGCTCGGATGACCGGACCATCGAACGCGAGAGTGAGAAATTGAGGGCCCGTGGATTCTGCCATCGAAACGGCACCAAACTCGGACGCAACGCAACCATCTGCTGGGGGCGTCACGTCGGAAATCGCGGCTTGCGCGGGGGTCGGACGAATCAGTATCAGCGCCAGGATCGTGGCGACGACAAGGAATACGATGCGCGCGAGATGTGCTGAAACTCCAGCACGGCGGCGAATGGGGGACGCTGTCACGAGCTGCCTCTCGGCTGACGGATGTCTGGTGCGGGGAGGCTAGCACGCCTGACCCACCCGCCGGGTACCCCCAGTTCGAGGGCGTTTGCCACGTACGCTGGCCCGTCACCGTCAGATTCTGACCCTCACGTTCTCGAGCGCCAGCACTGGCGTGACGGGCTATGCGATCTCGGGGCGCTTCTTCTTCATCGGGGCGGCCGGCTCGTTCTCGCCGTTCCATACCGTGACGATGCCCCAGGCGACCGCCGTGATCGGCACAGCGAGAACGGCGCCGATGATGTTGCCGAGAATCGTTCCGGCCGTCAACGCAAGCAAGATCACGAGGGCGTGCAGCTTGAGCGACCGGCCCATGACGACCGGCTGCAGGAAGTTGCCCTCGAGCTGGTTGACCAGCACGACGATACCGATCACGATCACCGCGGCGAGCGGACCGTTGGTAACCAACGCGACAAGGGCGGCCAGGATGCCGGCGGCGGTCGCCCCGACGATGGGAATGAACGCCGTCAGGAACACGATCACGGCAAGCGGAACCGCGAGTGGCACCTGCAGGATCGCAAGGCCGATGCCGATTCCGATCGCGTCGGCGGCGGCAATGATTGACGTGCCGCGGGCGTAACCGCCGAGTGTCTGCACCGTTTTGTCGCCGATGCGGCGCGCACGCTCGTAGCGCTCGCCCTCGAACGGGCGAAGCAGGAACTCCCAGATGGCGGGGCCGTCCTTCAAGAAGAAGAACAGCACGACCATCATGAGCACGAGCCCCGTCAGGAAGCTCGCGGTCGCCGATACCCCGGCGAGGGCACCCGAGCCGAACTGGGCGCTGGTGACGAAGTCGACGGCCGTGTCTCGCAGGTTATCGATCTGCGCCTGGTCGATCGAGAACGGCAGGTGCTCAACGTACCCCTGCAGCTGGGTGATGCCGTCGTTCGCCGAATCGATCAGCTCGTCCCACTGTGTGCGCACAGCCCACACGATGAGCCAGACGATGCCGGTGACGATCAGCAGTGAGCCCACAAGCGCAATGATCGTCGCGAGAACACTCGGAACCCCCTTGCGTCGCATGAACGCCATCAGCGGGTTGAACGCCGATGCGAAGATGAGCGCAAGCACAACGGGGATGAGCACAAGGCTCAACTGCATAAGACCGTAGATCGCGACGGCGACAATGGCGAGCACAGCGATCATCTGGATGCATCGCGTCGCCAGCCGACCGAACCCATCGGTCCACAGGGTTCGAGTCGGACGCGCGGGCGCCGGATCCGGCGTGCGCGAGAACAGACCCATTCGGCTACTTCAGCTTCTTTGCGAGCTGCTTGTCAACGCGCTTGGCGCGCTTGCGGGCTTCCTTGAGGGCCGGGCTCGACCACGCCTTGACGCGCTTCTTGGCGTCATCGAACTCGCCACGTTCGCTTTTCACGCCGAGACTGAAGAAGATCGCCCCGACGATCACGGTGAGTACGAATGTTCTGAACTTCATAGTGCCCTCCCCAACGAACATATTCCTGTCACGCTATGCAACATCGTCAGCCTGAACGAATGGTGGATGCTGGCAGATACCGTGTGAAAACATTGACGGGTGCTTCACCATCTCGAGACTGACCGCCTGACCCTGCGCTCGTGGACGGCTCGAGACGCCGACTTCGTGTTCGACATGTACTCGAGGCACGAGGTGCGGCGCTACATCGGGCACGGCCACGTGATGCAAGAGCGCGACGAGGCTGTGAAGCTGCTCGAGCGCTGGAGCGAGCTGCAGCATCCGATTCATCACATCTGGGCCGTGGAGCGCACGGCAGATGACCAGCTGCTCGGCGCGCTGCTTCTCACATCGATTCCCGCGTCGGGCGCGGGCGTGCCCTCGGGCGACACGGAGATCGGCTGGCATTTTCACCCGGATGCCTGGGGGCAGGGCTTTGCGAGCGAGGCGGCGCGGCGCGTGCTCGACCACGCCTGGGAGGCCGGGCTCGAACGTGTCGTCGCGGTGACGAACCCAGAGAACGCGGCGTCAATGGCGGTGTGCCGGCGCATCGGCATGACGCATCTGGGGCAGAGCGATGCCTACTACGACACGCTGTGCGAGCTGTTCGAGGTGCGTCGGCCCGCCTGAACCCACGGTGTGCAGCGGCAGCCTGGTGTGACACTCTGAGAACATCGCGTGACGAGGAGGTCGCATGAAGCGGTTCGAGGGCAGGGCGGCGTTGATCACGGGCGGCGCGCACGGAATCGGGTTCGCCTGCACACGCCGTCTGGCAGAAGAAGGCGCGACGGTGGTGATCGGCGACATCGACATGGATGCTGCCGCTGATGCAGCATCCGCCATCAACGAGCTTGTTGCACCCGGCGTTGGCAGCGACCGCGCCGCCTACGCCGTGCACTGCGACGTCACCGAGCGCGGCGCTGTCGAGCGCGCCGTCGCCGAAACGGTGCAGCGGTGCGAACGTCTCGACGTGCTCGTGAGCAACGTGGGAGTCGCGAGCGGTGTGCCCTTCGCCGACACAGACGATGCGGAATGGGAGCGGCAGAGTGATCCGACGCTCTCGGGTTCGATGCGGGTGATCCGCGCGGCGCTGCCCCACCTGCTCGAGGCGCCCGGTGGAGGCGCGGTTGTGGCGACGGCCTCGGTGAATGGACTGATCGCGTGCGGCGGTGTCGCTTATTCGGCGGCGAAGGCTGGGGTGATCAACGCGATGAAGAACCTCGCGGCCGAGTACGGCGCGAACGCTCGGGGAACGGTGGACGCGGCAAGCGGCTGGGTTCGGTTCAACGCCGTCGCTCCCGGAACGACGGCGACCCGCGTGTGGACAGAGCGCGGCGCCGAGGGGGAACGGGACATGCGGGAGTTCGGCCGGCTCACCGCGATGGGCAGGCCGGGAACGCCCGACGAAATCGCCGCCGCCGTGGCATTTCTCGCTTCACACGACGCGGCGTGGATCACCGGTGTCACCCTGCCGGTCGACGGCGGCCTGTCGGTGGGCCCCCTTGCGCACATTCTCGCTGCCGACGGGAACTGACGACGTCTCACACCTCGATGTCGCGCAGGTTCAGGTTATCGACGACCGCGCGAACGGTGAGCCTCTCGGCGTTGCTGAGTCCAACGATCGGATGCGGCAGACACTGCGGGCCGACAAGCCCCAGTTCTTCAGCGACAGCTGCGACCACGCGAAAACTGCCGTGGCTGGCAAACAGCTTCCACAACGGCGACAGGCAATCGGATGCCGCGCGCGCAGCCTCGGTGTCACCACGCCTCGCGGGCTCCATGATCCTCTGCGCCGTTCGTGGCAGCGTTCCGGCGACAACGGAGTACCAGCCATCGCATCCTGCCGCGAGACCGACGGCCGCGAACGCATCGCCCGAGACACCGATGGCCGTCTGCTCGGGAAGCTGGTGACGAAGATTCGCGATGTGCGCGGCAGCGTCGTGGAGGTGAGCAGGGACGCCGGGTATCTTGATCGCGGCCACGTGGGGCAGCTCGGCGATGCGGGAATAGAGCTCAGCCGTGAATGTCGTGTGCGTTGTTCCCGGGTTGTCATAGACGATGAGCGGAACGTCGAGGTCGCGAGTCACCTCTTCGAAGAGGGCGAACACGTCAGCATCTCTGAGCGGCTGGTACGAAAGCGCCGGAAGCAGCACGGCGCTCGCTCCGGCATCCTGGGCGTCGTGCAGATGCGCGAGAACGTTGGCCGTGCGTGTGGCGCCGATGCCGATGATGATCGGCGTTCCCTCCGCCGCCTCGACGGCGACCCGGCCGAGACGGGAGCGTTCCTCACGGGTCAGGTAGGCGTAGGAGCCCGTTGAGCCGAGAGCACCGATCGAGTCGACGCCCGACCTCGCGAGTCGAGAAACGAGCCGCTCAAACGATGTCTCATCGACGGCATCTTCGTGAAAGGGGGTGAGGGGAAAGGCGCTCAAGCCGATGCGCATGGGCATTCTCCGATTCGGTGATGGCGGTGGTCACACGGTGAGTTCGCGCGCCGTGTTCCAGGGGTTTGTCCAGCCGAGCTCGTCGAACAGCCTCGACAGCACCATTCCCGTGAAACCCCACAGCAGGGTGTCAGACTGCGCGAGAGTGAAGGCTGGGGCGCGAAACGTGCGGCTGCCGTAGCGGCGAACCGACGTGACGCGATTCGCGGGGTCGAGCAGATCGGCAACGGGCACACGAAAGACGTCAACGGTTTCGGCGTGGTCAACGGCGGCGACGCGAGACGGATGCCGCCACCAGCCGAGCACCGGAGTCACTGTGTGATTGCTCACGGCAAGTGGAACCTCCGGCAAAGTTCCGATGACGTCGACGCCCGCGGGGTCGAGCCCCGTCTCTTCGCGAGCCTCGCGCAACGCGGCGGCGATGGCATCCTCGTCGTGTGGTTCGAGGCGACCGCCGGGAAACGAGATCTGGCCCGGATGCGAGCGCAGAGTGGCCGAGCGGCGCTGAAGCAGCACGTCGAGGTCTGCTGGAACGGGGCCACTGCTGTCGCGCGCGGGGGCCTCGTCGAGCACGCCGAAGAGAATCAGCACGGCGGCCGGCCGCACATCGTCGTCGGCCGCAGGCAGAAAACCGCGCTGCCAATCAACGTCGCGTGAGCACAGCGCGGCCAGCTGCTCGCGAATCGAGAGCTCGGTGCGGAGGTGTCGGCTGTCAGCGCCCATGCCGCCTAGCTTATGCTCGCCGGCGACGGCATTCGACTACCGCTTTTTGTTGTGCACCGCGTCGACGATGTCGCTCTGAGCGCGATCGCCGGCCTTCGCCTTCTTATCGGCGCGCTTCTCTTTGAGAGTGCGGGTGGCGGCGGTCTTCTGGCCATTTTTCTTGGGCGACTTGTCAGACACTGTCTGCTCCCTTGATGGGGAGCCTGAGTGGCCCCGTGAGGTAACCATACGCTGTGACGGGAGCCCCACCTATGGCGGAGGGGAACTCAAGGGCGTATCCCAGCTTTGCTTCTGGTCTGTGCATAACGTGGTCTGTGGATAACTCCGCGCCGCACGGCCGTGCGGGCTTAGTGTGAACGTGCGATGCACATGCATGGCGCAATAGCGCGCACGAAAAGGGGACAGCTCGGATGACGGAAAATGCTCAGGGTCTGACCGAGGAACCAGGAACGAAGTGGAAGGTCGTCGGGCCGGGGCTCGTCGTTGCGGCAACCGGTGTGGGGGCAGCCGACATGGTGTCGACGCTCGTCGCCGGTTCGATGTTTGGGTTTACGCTGCTCTGGGCAATCATCGTCGGCGTCATTATGAAGATCGTTCTCGTCGAGGGCGCCGGACGCTACGTTCTCGCCTCGGGCAAGACGATCTTCGAAGGCTGGCGCACGCTCGGGCGGTGGCCCGTCTGGTATTTCGCGCCGTACATCATTCTCTGGGGCTTCATTTACGGGGCAACGGCGATGGTGACGACGGCCCTGCCCATCGCCGCGCTGCTGCCCGGCGTCCCGCTGAACCTGATCGCTGTCATCTGCGGTCTCGTCGGCCTCGTGCTCGTGTGGTTCAACCGGTACGCCGTGTTCGAGAAGATCACCGCCGTGCTTGTCGGCATCATGTTCGTGGTGATGGTCGGGCTCGCGATCATCGCGGCCCCAACCTGCCTGATCTGCTTGCCGGGCTGATTCCGCGTCTTCCCGAGGACTCGGTGCTGTACACATTGGCCATGGCCGGCGGCATCGGCGGAACCATCACGCTCGTGGCCTACGGCTACTGGTTGCGCGAGAAGGGATGGTCGAGCCCAGCATGGATGCGCGTGATGCGCATCGACAATACAATGGCCTACGTCGTGACGGGCATCTTCGTCATCTCGATGTTCATCGTCGGTGCAACGGTTGTGGCCGAGGCCGGTATCACGCTCAGCGGAGACTCGAAGGGCCTGCTGCAGCTCACCGACGTGCTGAAAGACAAATACGGTGATGTCATCGGCGTCGCTTTTCTGATCGGTTTCTTTGCCGCATCGTTCTCGTCGCTGATCGGCGTCTGGAACGGCGTCTCGCTCATGTTCGCTGACTTCTGGGGAAACGTGCGCGGCAAGGGGCCCGACCACCCCGATTCACGAGAGAACGGCAGGTACTTCCGCTTTTACCTGCTGTGGCTGACCTTCCCACCGATGCTGCTTCTGCTGATCGGCAAGCCCATCGCCCTCGTGATCGCCTACGGGGTGCTAGGCGCACTGTTCTTGCCGTTCCTCGCGATCACGCTGCTGCCGCTGCTCAACACGGACCGCGTGCCGAAGCAGTGGCGCAACCGCTGGTACCTCAACGTGGTGTTGGTGGCCACGGCTCTGCTGTTCATCTGCCTCGCGATCTACAAGCTCGCCGACATCATCATGGGCTTCTTCGCCTAGCGGGGCAGGATGCTGTCGCGAACGCGGCGCGAGCGCATCCGCTGATCACATGCGTGACGGCGACGCGATGCGCCGCGCTGCTTCGACGACAAAATGACGGCGACGCGCGCGCTCCTGTCTGTCGTTTGCTCCGGCACCGGTGATCATCTCGGCGAGCTGCGGAACGGTCTGCCACCAAGCGGCAAGGGCGATGAGCGCGAACACGAGGTGAGCGGGGTCGAGGGTGTCATCGAGAATGCCCTCGCGCTGGGCTGCTGCGAAGCGCTCGACCTTCTCTCGGTAGTGCGTCGCGCGGCTCGCGGAATCAGCGGGCGGACCGCCCTGCAAGCCCTCCCACTGCAGCAGCCGACCCAGCTGGGGATGCGTCGCGTGATAATCGAAAGTCGCCCCGGCGAACTCCCCGATATCGTCCAAGCCAACGCCCGCAAGCCCGACCGATGCGGCAAGTCGCTCCAGCTCCGTCGCCAGCACGAGGTCCCACAGCATCCTCTTGTCACCGAAGTAGCTGTAGAGCCGCTCCTTGTTCACGCCAGAGCGAGCGGCGATCGACGCAACTGTCGTGCCGTCGAAGCCGCGTTCTGCGAACTCAACCAATGCGGCATCGCGCAGTCGGCGCCGTGTTCCCTCCGTGTCCCAAGCCATGAACCTAAGTTACCAACTTAATGGTTGGAAACGAGGTGCGAAGAGCGTAGAGTGTGCAACCACATCGTTGGAGTTGGAGATTACCCATGACACAGATTGATCGTCTCCCCACGGAGATCACGACACCCGAATCACACCAGACAGCACTGGTGACCGGAGGAAACAGTGGAATCGGGTTCGCTGTCGCGCGACAGCTACTCGACCGCGGCGCGACTGTCTGGATCGGAGCGCGCGACATCGACAAAGGGCGGCGGGCAGCAGCCGAACTCGGCCCGAGTGTGAGGGTCGTTCACCTGGATGTCACCGATGCGACGTCGGTTGCGGCGGCGGCAATTCAGATCGGCGAGCTCGACATTCTCATCAACAACGCGGGGGTGAATCCCGGCGGCGAAGACATCACGGGCACCGACATCGAGCAGTTGCGCGTCGCTTACGAGACAAACGTCTTCGGTCTCATCGCTGTAACCCAGGCGATGCTTCCGGCACTCCGTCGCTCAGCGCACCCTCGCATCGTCAACGTGTCGAGTGGCACGGGGTCACTGACCTGGAACAGCGGTGCGAATCCGCAGTTCGATTGGGAACGGGTGCAGGGCGGCGGAATCGCGTACCGAAGCTCGAAGACCGCGGTGAATGCGGTCACCCTCCTCACCGCTCAGGCCTTGGGCGCCGATGTGAAGGTGAACGCGCTGGCGCCTGGGCGACGCCAAACGAACCTCGTTGCTGGCGCAACAGGCGGTGGCGACCCCGCGGAGGCCGCGACGGGAGTGCTGCGACTCGCGCTGCTGCCCGACAATGGCCCAACAGGGGCGCTCTGGTCATGGGACGGCACGCTGGTTCCCTGGTAGCCGCCCGTCCCGCGGAGCGTTGCTCGTGAGCGCGACGAGTTTCTAGTGCTCGTGCAGGTGCGCGCGCTCGCCATCTCTGTCGAAGATCGTCAAGATGTCGACGGGACCCCCGCGCGCTTCGATGAGGTGAGGAACGAGCGTCGAGAACTCCGCGGCCTCGCCAGCCTCGACAACGTGTGAGTGGTCGCCGATGTGCACAAGAGCCGTCCCCGAGAGCACGGTGAACCACTCGTTGCCCGGGTGCACGCGACGCTCGTCACCGGGATCGAAGTCTTCGGTGATGCGCATCTTCGCGATGGTGACGCCGCCAGGCGACTCTCGCGAGAGAAGCCAGGTCGTTCGCCCCGGTGTCTCTTCGGGTTCGGGGCGGATCACCACGTCACCGGCATTCGGTGCCTCGACGAGCTCGTCGAGTGAGGTGCCGAGCGCACGCGCGAGCGTGACGAGCTGGTCGACAGCGATGCGGCGATGCCCGGTTTCGATGCGGCTCAGCGTCGACGGGCTCATGAAGCAGCGCGCTGCGAGGGCATCGAGCGACCAGCCGCGCGCCGCCCTGAGCCCTCGAATCCGTCGGCGGATCAATACGTCGACGTCGGGTTCCACGTCGTTCACATCCAGGTCTTGCCTCATAAGCAAGAGTGTATGCTATAGACGCATGATGTGTCTACGATGAATGCATGTCACATCACATTGCCGCAGAGCATTCACCCGCGTCGCACCATGAGCACGAGAACCCGGCCGCTCTCGCCGATCTGCTAGAACGCGACGCCGCGGTGGCCGGCGGTTACCTTGACGACGCGTCCGCCTGGATCGGCACGCATTTCGACAGCGACCCAGAGCAGATCGTCGACCTCGGAGCCGGCACCGGTGTGGGCACGTTCGCGCTCGCGCAACGCTTTCCCACGGCATCCATTCTCGCCGTCGACGCTTCACGCACCATGCTCAACCACGTCACCGACGGCGCAGCCGCTGCCGGCCTGGAACAGCGAGTGCGCACCGTCGAGTGCGACCTCAACGCGTCATGGCCGGATGCCGCGGCCGACGCCGACCTGGTGTGGGCCTCGTCGTCGCTGCACGAACTGAGCGACCCCGATCGCGTGCTGCGCGACGCCTTCGCGGCGCTTCGGCGCGGAGGGGTTTTCGTCGCCGTCGAGATGGACGTGCTGCCGAGCTTTCTTCCGGCCGAGTTTCCGCCCGAAGCTCCCGGGCTCGAACAACGCCTGCACGCGGAACTGACCGCCCTCGGCTGGAATGCACACCACGACTGGGCGTCGACCATCGCGGCCGCGGGGTGCACCTCGCTCGAGCGTCGGCAGTTCACAACGCAGGCGACCTCGCCGACCGTCGCCCCGTACGCAGGTGCATGGCTCGCGAAGATGCGTGGTGCGCTCGTCGATCGCCTCGATGCAGTCGATCAGACGGCACTCAACGCGCTCATCGATGACGACGCCGAACTCGCGCGCATCGCCACAACGATTCGCGGCTCACGCACGGCGCTGCTTGCACGCCGGAGCGCCGCCGCAGATCAGCAGAATTGAGAAGGAGTACGACCATGACTGAGAACACACTTCACGACGTCGCCATTGTCGGCGGGGGAGCGGCGGGCCTGAGCGCCGCCGTCACGCTTGCCCGTTCGCTGCGCAACGTGGTGGTGATCGATGCGGGCGAGCCGCGCAATGCACAGGCAGAGGGCGTGCACAACCTGCTCGGTCGCGAGGGCATCGCGCCATTTGAGCTCGTTGCGCTCGGCCGCGCCGAGGCAGAAGGCTACGGTGCTCGGATGCTGTCAGACAGCGTCGCCGAGGTGCGACGCGACGGTGAGAACTTCACTCTGACGCTCGCCGGCGGGGCGAAACTGCGCGCTCGCCGCATCCTGCTGGCCACCGGCCTGCACGACGAGCTTCCCGACGTGCCCGGCGTCGCCGAGCTGTGGGGAACGCACGTGCTGCACTGCCCGTATTGCCACGGCTGGGAAGTGAAGGGGCAGAGCATCGGCGTACTCGGTACGACGCCGATGGCGGTGCACCAGGTTCTGCTGTTCCGGCAGCTCAGCGAGCACGTGGCGCTCTTCACGCACACGATGCCCGAGCTCTCGGACGACGACTGGGACACCCTTGCGGCACTGAACGTCGAGGTGGTGTCGGGGCGCGTTGCTGAGCTACGGGCGAAGGATGGTGAGATTGACGCTGTCGTGCTGGACGATGGCCATGAGTTCGATATCGATGCCCTCACGGTTGCGCCACGATTCGTCGCTCGCAGCGACATCTACGAGCAGCTCGGCGGAACGCTCAGCGAGAACCCGATGGGCAGCTTCATCGAGACCGACTTTGCGGGCAAGACAGACGTGGACGGTGTCTGGGCGGCGGGCAACGTGCGCGATCTCGGGGCCGCTGTCGCAGCATCCGCAGCCCAGGGGAGTATGACGGGCGGTGCCCTCAACGGCGACCTCATCTTCGAAGACGCCACGGCCGCTGTCGCTGCGCGCAAGGCTGCCTGAGCAGCTTCGCTGTCAGCGCTGGTTCTCGAGCAGCGCGATCAAGGCCATGCCGTACGACTCAGCGGGGTCTTCGCTCACGAAGATGACCGAATCGCCGTCCACCGTCACAGTGACGTCATACTCGATGCCTGCGACAGCATCCACCCGCTCCAGCATCACGAACGCACTGCCGAGCATGTCGCGCAATTGGTCTTCGCGCGGCAGCCACACGGCATCGCTGAGCGCGACCGAGTCGAGCGCCCACTCGGTTGTGCCGTTGAAGCCGAGCACCGTGCCTGTCGAGTACGTGTGCGCCTCGATGGTCATGTCGCTCACTGTGAACACGTCGCCCTCAAACTCGGGCCCGGCCACCTGAAAGGCGTCGCCCGACACGGGCGTCCACGTCAGCCCGGCCTCATGCAGACGCCGGGCGAGGGGAGTGGAGATCATCTTCCCAGTCTGGCACGCGCCGCTGTGCCTCCCGAATGCAGCGCACGGCACGTGACCTATGCGTCTGCAGAACCTGGACCGACGGCATCCCGGGCCGCAACGAACGCGTCGACGCAGCGGCGCACCTGCTCGATCGTGTGCGCGGCAGACAATTGCACGCGAATGCGCGCCTTCCCCCGCGGCACGACGGGAAAGCTGAACGGCGTCACGTAGATGCCGTTCGCGTTCATGTGCGCTGCCATGTCGACGGCAAGCGCAGCATCGCCGAGCATCACGGGGATGATCGGATGCTCGCCAGGCACAAGGTCAAAGCCCGCTTCGGTCATAAGGCGACGGAACTCGGCGGCGTTGTCTCTGAGCTGAGAACGCAGCTCATCGGCATCCTGAATCAGATCGAGTGCGACGAGCGTTCCCGCGACGACCGAGGGCGCGAGCGAGTTGGAGAACAGGTAGGGGCGTGAGCGCTGCCGCAGCAGATCGACGATCTCGCGGTGCGCCGAGACGTAGCCGCCCGAGGCCCCGCCGAGCGCCTTGCCGAAGGTGCCGGTGTAGACGTCGATGCGCCGCTCGACACCGCACAGCTCGGGAGTGCCGCGACCGTTCTCGCCGATGAACCCCGTCGCATGCGAGTCGTCGACGATCACGAGGGCTTCGTGCTTCTCGGCAAGATCGCAGATGCCTGCGAGCGGCGCGATCGAGCCGTCCATCGAGAAGACGCCGTCTGTGACGATCACCCGAAACCGCGCTCCGGATGCCGCGGCAAGCTGCTCTTCAAGGTCGGCGAGGTCGCGGTTGCGGTATCGGTATCGCTGTGCCTTGCAGAGGCGGATGCCGTCGATGATCGACGCGTGGTTCAGCTCATCCGAGATGATTGCATCGTCGGGCCCGAGCAGCGCCTCGAAGAGCCCGCCGTTCGCATCGAAGCACGACGAGTAGAGAATCGTCGCCTCGGTGCCGAGAAACTGCGACATGCGCCGCTCAAGCTCGAGATGCTGTGTCTGGGTGCCGCAGATGAAGCGCACGCTCGCCATGCCGAATCCCCAGTCGTCGAGCGCCGTGCGCGCGGCATCCCGAACCTCGGCGTTGTCGGCCAGCCCGAGGTAGTTGTTTGCGCAGAAGTTCAGCACCTCGCGTCCGTCCGTCGACACGAGTGCGCCCTGCGCGCCCGCGATGCCGTTTTCTCGCTTGGTGAGGCCGGCCTCGTCGATCTCCGCCAGCTCCTGTGTCAGGAGTTCCTTGAATGACGCGTACATCAGATCTCCGTCCAATCCATGACGACCTTGCCCCCGCCCGCGTTCGCCGCGGTGTCGAATGCGTGCCGCCAGTCGCGGGCGTCGAAGCGGTCGGAAACGATCGAGCCGATGGATGCCGCGAGAGTCTCGCTGCTCTGCAGCATCGCCGTCATGGCGTTCCAGGTGTCGAACATCTCTCGCCCGTAGATGCCCTTCAGCGTCAGCATCCGGGTGACGACGGAGCCCCAATCGATGGAGAACGGTTCAGAGGGCAGCCCGAGCATGGCTATGCGGCCTCCGTTGTTGATGTTGTCGACCATCTGCCGCATGGCGGCGGGGGCTCCGCTCATCTCGAACCCGACGTCGAAGCCCTCGTGCATGTCGAGTGACGTGAAGGCGTCGTGAATGCCCTCGCGCGCGGGGTTGATGGCGCGGTCGGCGCCCATGGAGAGGGCGAGCTCGAGGCGCTCATCGCTCACGTCTGTAGCGACGATGAAGCGAGCGCCGATGTGGCGGGCGATCGCGATGGCCATGAGCCCGATCGGGCCGCAGCCGGTGATCAGCACGTCTTCTCCGACGACGGGAAACGAGAGCGCCGTATGAACGGCGTTGCCCAGTGGATCGAAGATCGCGGCGACGTCCTTGTTCATGTCGGCCGAGTGCGTCCAGACGTTGGAGCCGGGAAGGGTGATGTACTCGGCGAACGCGCCGTCGCGGTTCACGCCGATGCCCTGCGTGCGAATGCACATCTGGCGGCGGCCTGCGCGGCAGTTGCGGCACACGCCGCACACGATGTGGCCTTCGCCCGACACGAGATCGCCGACGGCGACGCCCTTGACGAGCTCACCCACCTCGACGACGTCGCCGCAGAATTCGTGGCCGGGAATGAGCGGCTGCGCGACGGTGGATGCCGCCCAGTCGTCCCATCGCAGAATGTGCAGGTCGGTTCCGCAGATGCCGGTGCGCAGCACGCGGATCTTCACTTCGTCTGGCGCGGGCTCGGGTTCTGGCCTGTCGACGAGGTCGAATCCGGCGTCGGCGCTGGACTTGTAGAGGGCCTTCATTGGCGTCCTCGCTCCTTTCCCTTGTGGGGTGCGTAGGGGTGTGGAGCGCTTGTGGGGCTCCGCAGCTATTGTGCCGTCCGTGCGGCGTCATCCGCATCGAAGTATGCGGCAATCGCGGCATCAACGGGCGGAATCGCAACAGTGCTGCCGTTTCCGCGGATCGATTGCGTGGCCAGCACGCCTGTCGCAACAGCGTTGCGCGCGGCGACGGCTGACGTTGTCGTCGGGCCGCCCTCGCACGCAAAGCGCAGAAACTCGTCGATCATGAGCGAATCGGCGCCGCCGTGCGAGCCGTCCACATCGGGAACAACGTGCGTCTCGGTCGGCGCGCCCGAACCGGCCAGCCTGTGCGTCCATACCCCCACCTCGGAGCCCGATTCGTCGCCGAAGTTCTCGAGTCGGCCGTGCGTCCCAATCACTGTGTAGTTGCGCCAGTAGTCGGGGGTGAAGTGGCACTGTTCGTAGGAGGCGAGCACGCCGCCCTGCAGGCGCATGTTCACCTGCGAGATGTCTTCGATGTCGATCACCGGGTTCAAGCCGGTCTGCTCGGTTGGCGGCCAGTTGTCGAGGCTGAACCAGTCGCCCATCAGCTCGCCCGCGCGGTCGCGTCGATCAGTCACGTCGCCATACACAGCGAGCGCGCCCATCGCCTGCACGTGCGTGCTGTACGCGCCGGCGAGCCAGTGGATCACGTCGATGTCGTGCGCGCCCTTCTGCAACAGCATCCCGCAACAGCATCCCGACCGACTTCGATCGTTCTGCGTGCCAGTCCTTGAAGTAGTAGTCGCCGCCGTGGCCGACGAAGTGGCGGCACCACACGGCCTTGACCTCGCCGATCGTTCCGCGGGCGATGATGTCGCGCATCAGCGTGACGACGGGCATGTGCCGCATGTTGTGGCCGACGTAGAGCCGGCTTCCCGTGCGATGCGCCGCCGCGAGAATGGCGTCGCAATCGGCGATGCTCGTGGCAAGGGGCTTCTCGCTGAACACGGCGAGGCCTGCCTCGAGGGCCGGGATCGCTGTCTGTGCGTGTACGTCGTCTGGGGTGAACACCATCGCCGCATCGAGGTTCTGGGCGAGCAGCTCCTCGAGCGAGTCGGTGATGACGGCGTCAGGGTATTCGGATGCCGCGGCCGCACGGCCGCGCTCGCTGATCTCGCAGACCGCCGCGACGTGGCTGCCCTCGCCTGGCCTGTGTGCGTCGCGGGCGAGTTCTGTCCCCCGCATGCCGAAGCCGATGATGCCGATTCTGAGATCCATGGATACTTCCTTGTGACGGGCGCGAAGACGAACTGATGTGTCACAAATTGTCGTCGCACCGCGCGAATAACCGCAAACTTCGCCACATGAAGTGAGCGATTCGAGGTCAGGATGCTGGCGCAGGAGCTGCCGCTACAGCATCCGGCTGCCTCGGCGGATACACCCACGTGACGAGCACAACCGAGATGATCATGAGCAGAAACCACGACACGAGCTTCGAGATCGACACCATCTGCCACCCGTCTACCTGTCCGGGGTAGAGCCAGGCGCCCGAGTAGGTGCCGATGTTCTCGGCGATCCAGATGAAGAACGCGACAAGTGCAAAGGCGACGACAAGCGGCATCCGGAGTGTCTTTCTGAACACGCGGAAGTGCATGGTGCAGAGCCCGAATGTGAAAAGCACGGCGGCGAGCAGCACCCAGCGCAGGTCGACGATGTAGTGGTGTGAGAAGAAGTTGATGTAGATGCCTGCCGCGATCACGGCCGTCAGCCAGATCGGTGGGTAACGCGTGAACCGCAGATCGAAGAGCCGGTAGACACGCACCATGTACGAGCCAACGGCGCCGTACATGAACCCGGTGAACAGCGGAACGCTGAGAATGCGCAGCACACCGCCTGGGTCGTAGGCCCATGATCCGACGTCGGTCTTGAACAGCTCCATGGCGGTGCCGACGATGTGGAACAGCACGATGACGCGCAGTTCGCGCCAGGTTTCGAGGCCAGACCAGACCATAACGACTTGAATCACGATGGCCGCGATGGTGAGGGCATCGTTGCGGGCGAGCCACGCGTCGTCTGGGTACACGAGTCGCGCGACGAGGATGACCGCGAGCAGCATCCCGCCGAAGATGCACGCCCACGCCTGCTTGGCGCCGAACACCAGAAACTCGACGAGTGCGCCCCAGAGTCGGCTGTCTGGAGCGCGCTCGAGAAGCCGGTTGGCAGCGTCATCGATGCGCCGCTCGAGTGCGGTCAGATCGGGTCGCAGTGCCATTTCGGCAGAGTAGCTCTGGTTTGCTGGGCAGATGCCGCGGATGCTGTGCCCTGCTGCTCGCGCCGACAAAACGTGTGCCGCTTTTTGCTATTTCCAGCGCTGGTGAGATAGCAAAAATCGGCACACGATTAGCGGGGCAGGTGCGACGTTGAGCAGCGTGGGTGCGCTGTTCTGAGGCACAGAAGCGAGGCTCAGTGCAGCCCGTCGAGCACGACGGTGGCCTCGATCACGGCGTCGCCACCCGCAGCGACGCGCTCGGCCCAGTCAGCCCAGTGCTCGGCGCGGAGCCGGGGGTGCGCACTCCGGTCGGTGTCGTGGGACAGGTGCGATGGATGCTGTTCCAGCTCACGGAGCGCGGCGGCGAGGTCGCGGTAGCGCGACGGCGTGAAGCCGGCATCCGTCCACTCAACGATGTCGCGCTGCAGCCAGCTGGGCAGCGGCGCCCCGTCGGCGAGGCACTGGTCTGCCGCGCGCTGCTCGAAGAAGCCGACGATGCGCGGAGGCAGTTCGGCAAACGCCGCCGCCCAGTCGTGCTGCTCGGCAATCGGAATCTCGTGGGGCGCGGCGGCCACGTCGAAGACCTCGGTCGTGGGCTGCCCGTCAAGCACGACGATGCGCAATGGCGCAGTCGGCCCGCGGTACGCCAGCTGATCAAGTGACGTCGCCCTCGGAACAGACGGCGTTGGCGTCTCGAGCCACAGCGGTGCTCTTGTGTGCATTTTCTGCCTCACTTTCCGGAGGCGGTGCCTCCAACGACTTGCGCTCCGCAGGTGCGGCGGCGCCGGTTCTTCCCCCGGGGCACCCCAGTCGATGGACAGGGTTGCCGTGCAGCCAGCCAGGTACCGACAGCTGCATCTCGTGAACCTGTTGTCAGAATAGACCCGCCTGCCTGCACAGTGGCGAATATGTCAGAGGGGCGTTTACCGCGATGCAGCGGGAAGCCCCTGCGGGTACGTCAGACTGGAGCTATGACTGCGTCCACCTTGGCTTACTATCGGCGACAGACCTCGCGGGCGAACGTGATCTTCTTCGCCTGCTGGCTTCCGTTGGGTCTCGCGCTCATCTGTGCGGGACTCTGGGTGGCGACTCAGCTGGGGGAAGCGGTGATGATTCCGGTTGGAGCGTGGTTTGCCTTGCTCGGCTGCTATTTTCTCGAGATGTACGGCACGGTCTGGTGGTATCGGCGTCAGCTGCATCGGCTGGCGTCCGACGTCGAATTCGCGGCAGAACGGCCATTCTCGGCGGAGCAGCTCAGCGACCTGCGCGTCGTTTGGGACGCTCCTCGGGATCCCATTCCCACGGCTGTGATCGGGGACGTCGCGTCCACGATGCCGGTCGTGCGCGCCGTCAACGCTACGACATGGTGGCCAATCGCGGCTGGAGTGCTCTGCGGACTTGCCGCTGTGATTCTCGTGATTCCGTAGGAAATACCCGTGGGAAGCCACGGCGGTGGTGGTGGAGCAGACCGCCTTCGAGTATCGAGGTGTGTGCCACTCCGGTATCAACCTGCTCCCTCTCAAGGGTGATTCCGGGCGAAATCGGGTGACAAGCCGCGTTCGGCGACGCAGGATGGAGTCATGAACTCCTTATATCGTCCTCGCCGCGGCCGCGTCATCGCTGGCGTGTGTGCCGCGCTCGCCCTGCGCTTCAACATGAGTCCCAACGTCGTTCGGCTGCTTGCCATTTTGAGCTGCCTCATTCCGGGGCCGCAGTTCATCATCTACATCGTGATGTGGATCGTGGTGCCGAGCGAGCGTTGATGCTGCGCGAACCAGTTCATCTGGCAAAAACGGCGTCTCCGGGGGCGGCTATGCGCACTTTGTGACACCTGAACGCGCCGACAGCATCCATTCTCTGTAATACTCGCCGCGCAGCCCCGCGTCGGCCGTAGCGTTGACGTATGACGCCGCGACCCGATGCTCACGACCCCTCGACACTGCAATTCTTGACGCAGGCGGTGCATGCCGGCAACGCCATCGACGCCGGGTCGGGCGCGATTCGCACACCGATCGTCATGGCGAACTCCTACGCGCTGCCCGATGACCCCTCGAGCCTGAGCTGGTCGAACACCGACACCAAGACGTACACGCGCAACACCGGCACGAACCAAGAGGCGCTGCAGTCGAAGCTCGCGACGCTTGAGGGCGGCGAAGACGCCGTCGTGCTCGCATCGGGCGTTGCCGCGCTGCACGCCGTGTTCTTCACGCATCTGAAGAGCGGCGACCACGTTGTTGTTGGCGATGTGACGTATGAGGCGATCTGGAAGCTCTTCACCGATCTGCTGCCGGTGAAGTACGGTATCGAGGCGACATTCGTCGACACGAGTGATCCGGATGCTGTCGCCGCAGCGATGCGCCCGAACACGAAGCTCGTGCACGTCGAGGCGATCGGCAATCCGACGACGAAGGTCACCGACATTGCCGCGGTCGCAGCCGTGGCCCACGCTGCAGGCGCGCTGCTCACCGTCGACTCGACGTTCACGCCGCCTCCGCTCTACCGGCCGCTCGCAGACGGTGCCGACCTGGTTGTGCACTCCCTCACGAAGTACATCAACGGGCACGGCGACGCGATGGGCGGCGCTGTGATCGGCAGTGCCGAGCTGGTTGGGACAATCAAGGCCGAGGCCATGGTCGACGTGGGCGGCACAATCTCGCCGTTCAACGCGTGGCTCATCATGCGCGGATCCGTCACGCTGCCGTTGCGGCTGCGGCAGCATCTCGCGAGCGCCGAGCAGATCGCGGCGCACCTCGACGCCGACCCGCGCGTTGCGTACGTGGCGTATCCGGGGCTCGACTCGCATCCGCAGCATGACGTGGCGGCGCGGCAGTTCGGCGGCCGTGGCTATGGCGCGGTGTTGGCGTTCGCCGTCGACGGCGACCCCGACACGCAGAACCGTTTCGTCGCAAACCTTCGCCTGATCACATCCGCTGTTTCGCTCGGCCACGATGAGTCGCTCATCGTCCATGTGGGTACGATGGGGCCGCGCGTGCAGCACTATCCTGATGAGTTCAAGCGCTACGGGCACCTGAGGTTCTCAGTGGGTCTCGAAGACCCGGCAGACATCATCGCCGATCTGGATGCTGCGCTCGATGCCACGTTCGGCCCGAGCTGATGGCCCTGTCCTGATCCGTGACCGTTCAGAGGTCGAAGAATGCTCTGAGACGGCGGTTTCAGAGCATTCTTTGACTTATGAACGTGTTCATTTGGGGCGCAAGCTGACGCGAACGCCGCAGCATGCGCTGGGTGCGTGTGCGCAGGCAGTCAGAGCACGCCCGTCATGTTGCGCACAAACTCGGTGAGGGATGCCGCGTTGTCGAGGTAGTCGTCGGGCACCGAACACCATTTGTCGATCGTGACGCGCTTGCCGCTCGGGCGCGTGTATGTGAACGGGTGGCCGCCCTGCGCGATCATTGCATCGAGGGCGAATGGCTCGACCTTGAGGTAGAAGACGTCATCGAGTATCGCGCCGAGAAACTGACCGTGCAGCCGCAGCCCCCAGCCGCCGAACATGCGCGCAATCGTGATGTCGCCGAGATCGGCGAGCTGGTCGCGGTAGAACTCAGCGGTGCGGCGATCGGCGGGCATACGTCGACTCTATGGCGTGGCCTGACACTACGCTGACCCGAGGCGCATGTTGATGAGGCGGTTCAGGCTGACCTTCTGCTCGGCAGCTTCAATCGTCAGGGTGCGGTGAAGCTCGGGTGGGATTCGCAGTTTGAATGAACCGCTGTATTGCCGGTCCGCGATCGGGCGCGGTGGCTCGTCGCCAGCAGCCGCCATCTCATTGAGGGTCTCGGAGACGAGGTCGCGTATACCCCTCAGCGCGGCGACGGCGTCGTCGTCGATCCACGAGAGCGAGGGAAATTCGGAAACAAGGCCAACGTGTGCGTCGTCTTCGGGTGACCAGAGCACACGGTACGCGTACTTTTCAACGGCGGGAATCATCGTCGCCCTCCATTTTTCGTATGGCGGCAAGCGGCCCAAAATAGTGCTCACACACCTGCGCGAGGTTTCGATAATGAACATTCGCCGGTGCTCGTTGCATCGCGTTCACGATCTCGCGCACTTTGTATGGTGTCATTAATGCCACCTTTCGTCAAGCTAGGGACGCCTGGAGCGTAGCGGCGCGAATGAGGCAACATCGCCGACAGGAGCGAGCTGTGGAAAAACGGAATCCCACCGATCCCTGTGGACGGGCAAACATCCACCACCGACCGCACGCACAACCGCGCGGCTTAGGCTGGGAGCATGCCCCTTCGCCTCGCCCTCGTCAGCCTGCACACGTCGCCCAACGACGATCCGGGCACCGGCGACGTCGGCGGCATGAACGTTGCTGTGCGCCACACAGCCCTCGCGCTGGCGGAACTCGGCCACCACGTCGACGTGCTCACGCGTCGCTCGTCGCCCGATGCCCCAGATGCCGTCGAGGTGGCCGAGCGCATCACACTGAGGCAGCTGCATGCAGGCCCGCCCGAGCGCCGTGTCAAGGGTGACCACGAGGAGTACATCGCCGAGTTCGGCGGCGCCATGCGCCACCTCGGCCCCTACGACGTCATCCACTCGCACCACTGGTTCAGCGGCATGGCCGCCCTCGAGCTCGCGCAGCACCACGGCATCCCTCACGTTCAGAGTTTTCACTCGATCGCCGCGGCCCACACGACTCCGCTGTCTGAGGGCGAGCGGCCAGAGTCCCCCGGTCGCCTCGCCGGCGAAGAGCTGCTCGCCCAGCGCTCCGACGCGATCATCACCGTGAGCGACGCTGAGCGCGAGACAGTGATCACGCGCCTCGGAGCCGATCCAGCCCGCGTCATCACCGTCGCCCCCGGGGTGGATGCGGCGCAGTTCAGCCCACACGAGACTCCGGATGCTTCGACAGGAGACGCCGGGTATCTGCTCGCAGCCGCGCGGCTTGAACCGCTCAAGGGCCTCGACCTCGCGATCAAGACGCTCGCAGAGCTGCCGAAGTCGGGCCGACCTGACCTCATCGTTTCTGGCGGGGCGACGACGGGATTCGACGACTACCCCGACAAACTGCGCGCTCTCGCCGAGGGGCTTGGCGTTGCTGACCGCGTGCACTTCATCGGGCCTCAGGCGCGAGACGCGCTCGCCGATCTGCTGCGGGGCGCGCGCATTGCCCTTGTGCCGTCGCACTCCGAAACCTTCGGGCTCATCGCTCTCGAGGCGCAGGCGTGCGGAACGCCCGTTGTAGCATCGGATGCCGGTGGGCTGCGTGAGGCTGTCGTCGACGGCCAGACGGGCATTCTTGTTCCGGTGCGCGAACCCAGCGCGTGGGCCGGCACCATCTCCACGCTGTTGCGCGACCCGGAACGATGCGCCGAGCTCGGCGCGGCAGGTCGCGAGCGTGCACTGCAGTTCACGTGGGAGCGCACGGCGCAGGGCACCGTCGCCGTTTACGAGAAACTTCTGGGGCGGCAGGCGTGACCGGGATGCCGCACGGTGGCACGTCGAGTGAGAGCGACGAGTCTCAGGGCCTGGCGCACGGGTTCGACACTGACGGCACCGTGCTCGACGACGTTCGCCACGTGCTGTTCGTGCACGCGCATCCGGATGACGAGACTCTGGCCACCGGTGCGCTCATGGCCGAACTGATCGACCGCGACATCCTCGTCACGCTCGTCACCTGCACGCGCGGTGAGCGCGGCGAGGTCGTCCCCGGCCCGCTGTCGCATCTGCAGGGGATGCCAGAGTTCGCGGCACATCGCGAGAACGAACTGGCGGGCGCGCTGGCTGAGCTCGGTGTCACGCGCCACGTGTGGCTCGGCACGCCACCGGCCCGAGTGGCCCAGCTCGAACCGCGCCGCTACGAAGACTCCGGCATGCGCTGGGTGCGTGAGGGCCTTGCCGGCCCGGCCGCGGATGCGTCGGCGAACGCCCTCACATCGCAGCCGCTCGCAGATGAGACCGCTGATCTGCTCGCGTTCGTCGACGCCGCGCACACCGCGCCCGACCTCGTCGTCAGCTACAACGAGATTGGCGGCTACGGGCACCCCGATCACATGCGTGCGCGCAAAGTCGCCGAGGCCGCAGCGCGAGCTCGCGGCATCCGGTTTGCTGAAATCCTTTCCGACGCCGCGCTGGCGCAGAAGGCTCAGGATGCCGGTGAGCTGGCCACCTGGTTTCACCTCGACCACCGGCTCGACCAGGTGAAGGCGGCGCTGGCGCATCATGCCTCGCAGGTGAGCGTTGACGGTGACGACGTCGTGCACTCGGGCGGGCAGCGCACGCCGATCGGGACGTCGGTGGGCTTGCGTCTCGTGCTGTAGCGAATACTGCAGTTGTGGATTCTGCACAGCAGCCCCGTCTTCGCACAAGGGAATGATCATGCCGACGGGCCCGACACTGTATGTGGGCGGTCAGAATGGCACGGATGGTGATGGTGTGCTGCTTGAGGGGCTCGGTGCCCAGACCGAGCAGGCACTGCGAAACGTTCTCGCCATGCTCGCGCTCGTCCCCTCTGCGTGAAGCCTGCGAGCCCAATCTTGTGACGTCGGCGGTCATGGTGGGGTCAGCCCTACCTCAAAGCGGGGTGCCCAGCATAGTGAGTTGAGACGGGCGTTTTGGTGAGCTTGTCACGTTCGATTTTCGATGCGTGAAAGGACCACAGTGACTGCGTCTCAGCCCATTGCCTCCCCGAAACTCGATGCGCCGCCGCCGGGTCGCCCCCGCGGCATCCGGTCTCTCGTGGGCCGGCATCCACTGCTCAGCTTCTTCATTCTCGCCAACCTGCTCAGCTGGGCAGCGTGGACGCCGTACATTCTGTCGAACAACGGTCTCGGCGTCTGGGACTACACGTTCCCCGCGTGGCTGGGATCCTCGCAGCTCGCCGGCGTGCTGCCCGGCGCCTACCTCGGACCGATTGCGTCGGCGCTGCTCGTCACCGCGCTCGCCGACGGCCGTGCCGGTCTGCGCGCGTGGGCGAAGCGCTTGTGGAAGTGGCGCGTTGGATTTCGCTGGTACGTCATCACGATCGTTGGTGTTCCCGCCGGGATCATTGTGTCGACACTGGTCTTCTCAGGCGGTCAGCTGCAGGCGCCGTCTCTCCTGGTGATCGCGGCGTTCGTTCCCGGGCTGCTCCTGCAAATGGTGACGACGGGTCTCGCTGAAGAGCCTGGCTGGCGCGACTTCGCTCTTCCCCGCCTTCAGGCGCGGTTCAGTCCGCTGGCGGCATCCTTCATTCTCGGTCCGCTGTGGGCACTGTGGCACATGCCGCTGTTTCTCAGCGACTGGGGCGGCTGGCCGGATGCCGCATGGTGGCGCCCGCTTGAGTTCGCGGCGTTCTGCATTATGTTCAACATCGTCATGACGTGGGTGTTCAACCGCACAGGCCAAAGCCTCCCGCTCTCGATGCTCATGCACGTGAGCGTGAACAACTTCGTTTCGATCGCGTGGAGCGACATGTTCCCCATGCTCGATGCGTCGGCGGCGCAGCATGCGATGCTGCTCGGTTCCACGATCGCCGCCGTTACAATCGTGGTGTCGACGCGTGGTCGGCTCGGATACGACGTGCGGTCGCTGGCGAGCGGCGTTTCTGGCAAGACGAGGCGAGGCTAACGCGGCCACCAGCCAGCGGGGCGGCGCTACTGAATCGGAATTGCGCTACAGAAAATCCTGTGGCGCAATTCCGGTTCTGTAGCTGGCCGGGTGGGCGGACGCCCACACGCGATCGTGCAGCTCTATTGGTGCGGGTCAGGCCGACTGCGCCGTCAGCGGAATGCGGCCCCCCGCGAGGATCATCTCCACCTGCCTGTCAGAGAGACGGTGATGCAGCGGCACCTCGCGCCCGCCGATCGTCGCCGTGACGCTCGTGCCACCGGCGATCGCATCGTGCAACCCGTCGAGAACGACAACGTCGTCTTGCGAGACGGCGTCGTAGTCGGCCGGGTCGTCGAATTCCAGGGCGAGGATGCCGAAGTTCGCGAGGTTCTGCCAGTGGATGCGCGCGAACGACTTCGCGATCACGGCCCGCAGGCCGAGGTAGCGCGGCGCGATCACGGCGTGCTCGCGCGAGGAGCCCTGCCCGTAGTTCTCTCCGGCGATCACCACGTGGCCGGCCGCGGCATCCCGTGCCCTGTCGGGGTAGCTCTCGTCAATACGCGTGAAGCTGAACTCCGCGATCTTCGGAATGTTGCTGCGGAACGGCAGCACACGCGACCCCGCGGGCATGATCTCGTCCGTCGACACGTTGTCGTTCATCTTCAGCAGCACGGGCACTTCGAGGTGGTCGTCGAGCGGCTCGAATTCCGGAAGCGACACGATGTTCGGCCCCTTCACAAGCTCGACCTGCGCTGCTTCGTTCGGCTCCAGCGGCGCAAGCAGCATGTCGCTGATGGAGCTGTACGTTGCGGGCATGGTCGGAACCGAATACCGGATGCCGTGAGTCTCCGTGAGCATGCGCGGGTCAGTGATGCGACCCGTCAGTGCCGCGGCCGCCGCGGTTTCTGGTGAGCAGAGCCACACGGCATCCTCTTCCGTCCCCGATCGTCCGGGGAAGTTGCGCGGCATGGTGCGCAGCGAATTTCTGCCCGACGCCGGCGCCTGCCCCATGCCGATGCATCCCATGCAGCCGGATTGGTGGATGCGGGCGCCCGCCGTCACGAGGGAGGTGAGCCAACCGCCAGAGATGAGGTCGGCGAGCACTTCGCGCGACGTGGGGTTGATGTCAACAGACACTTGCTTGTGCGTCTGGTTGCCATCGAGAATCTGCGCGACAACGGCGAAGTCGCGCAGCCCCGGGTTTGCCGACGACCCGACGACGACCTGAAACACGTCTTCGTTCTCAACCTCGGCAACCCGCACGACGTTGCCCGGCGACGACGGCTTCGCGATGAGCGGCTCGAGGTCTGAGAGATCGATGTGCTCGTCGATGTCGTAGGTGGCGCCGTCGTCGGCGAGCAGTTCCGTGTATTCATCGCCTCGGCCAACGGCATCCATATAGTCGCGCACCGCGCGGTCGGCGGGGAATACCGTCGTCGTCGCACCCAGTTCTGCACCCATGTTCGCGATCACGTGTCGGTCCATCGCCGTCAGATTCGCAAGCCCCGGCCCGTAATATTCGATGATCTTCCCGACTCCGCCCTTCACGCCGTGGCGTCTCAGCATCTCGAGAATCACGTCTTTCGCCGACACCCACTCCGGCAGCTCACCGGTCAGCTTTACGCCCATGATCTTCGGCATCTCCACGTAGAGCGGCTGCCCCGCCATGGCCATCGCGATTTCGAGCCCGCCGACGCCGATCGCGAGCATGCCGAGCGCCCCCGCAGCGCACGTATGCGAGTCAGAACCGATCATTGTCGCACCCGGGCGCCCGAAATGTGCCTGGTGCACCGGGTGCGATACCCCATTGCCCGCTTTCGAGAACCACAGTCCGAAGCGTTGCGCCGCAGACTGCAGAAAAAGGTGGTCGTCTGGGTTTTTCTCGTCGGTCTGAAGCAGATTATGGTCGACGTACTGCACAGACAGCTCGGTTTTGATGCGGTCGAGGCCCATTGCCTCGAGCTCGAGCATCACCATGGTTCCGGTGGCGTCTTGGGTAAGGGTCTGGTCGACCGTCAGCCCGATTTCTGTGCCTGGCGTCATCTCGCCTTCGACGAGGTGACTGGCAATGAGTTTCTGTGCAACGTTCTTCTGCATAGCCCTGCCCTTTCGACGGGTGCGGTCCCGCGTCGATCCGAACCGGGACCTCGTCGCCAGCCTATGCCGGAAGCGTCAAAAGGTTAAGGGAGGATGCCGGTCGGCTGCCTGCCGAGGCGGCATCCGACTATCTCGAACGCCGCCTACTCGTACACCGTGAAATAGCAGGAGTCTGTGGCGCCCAGCCCAACGCGCACGAGTCCGGTGGACAGTGCCTGCTCTGGCACATTGATGACAACGCTGCCTGAGCTCGACTCGTTTGCATACACGGCTCCGAGTTCGTCGAACGGAGTGTTCGGCCCCGGCGGGTTCGCATAATCCGGCGTGTATTCCATAAGGTTCTCATCGACGAAGGCGACACTGAGATCGTCTGACGGCGTTGCCGACCCGTCGCCGAGGTACATCACCGTCAGTTCGATAGAGATGTAGGGGTTACCCGAGGACGGCTCTGCACCGGAGGAGGCTGTCTGATACTCGTCGTCGTCTGAGTAGACGAGCACCTCATTGATGCTCACGTCCCATTGCGGCTCGTCGCCACCGAGTGTGGCGGCGGTGCCGAGGGGGAGCGGGTTCGCATAGGCGCCAGGTTCATCTGCGGCATCAGTGCTGTAGTTCGTGGTGGGAAGATCTTCCAGGCTCTCGACGAACGCCGTCGTGTAGGTGATGGCGAGCACGATCGAGGTGACAATGGCGACACATGAGAGGATGCCGCCGGTGATCGCCATTCCCTTGGGGCGATGTTTCAGGCAGATGCCGACGATGGCGAGAACGAGTCCGATGAGGGCGAGAACGCCGCTGAGGTAGTTGATGACCGGGATGAACGCGCCAACGAGCGAGACGATGCCGATCACGAGTGCGGCGATGCCGAATCCGTTGCGTCGACGGGCGGGCGGCGTCTGTCCTGGCCCTGGGCGAAAGCCATAGGCGTAGGGACCTGCCATGTTACCTGGGTAGTGCCCGTAGGCGGGTTGCTGGGCTGGCGGCGGCCAGAAACCAGAGGCGTGGGGATCGGACATGCTTCAACGATGCCAAGCCCCGACGAATTTGCCCATGGGGTCAACTGCCCAGATGGACGTTGCTGTATGTCGGAGACAACTTTGTGCACACCGACGCGCAGGCATCGATGCTCAGGCGAGCGGCGGTTAAATGAGTGCGGACTCCGCAGCGACGCTGGTCTCAGCGCGATCGCGAGCTTTCTGCTCAAGTTCTCTGCGGTACTGCGCCGCGGGGTGGTCGTCACGCACGCGCTTCTGGCCGACACCGTAGAGCTTCTCGCGCAGCGTGGTGCCCTCGTCGTAGTCGTGCCAGTACCGACCACGGCGCTGCAGTTCAGGGACGACGAGATCGATGAACTCCTCGAAGGTTCCGGGAGTTGTCGCGTAGGCGAGGTTGAAGCCGTCGATGTCGGCGTCGTCCATCCAGCGTTCGAGCTCGTCGGCGACTGTTGTCGGTGAGCCGACGAACACGGGTCCCATTGCGCCGATCGACACGAAGTTCACAACTTCGCGAGGGGTCCAGGTGCGGTTGGGATCGGCCTTCGAGAAGATCTCGAGGGCGAAGCGGGCGGAGTCGGTGTCGACGTACTCGAGCGGTTCGTCAGGATCGAGCTTCGACAGGTCGATTCCCGTGATCCCCGCATAGAACGCGAGGCCGCCCTCGTAGTCGGCGTAGGTCAGCAGTTCGGCATACTTCGCCTGCGCTTCCTCATCGGTCGGCGCGACGATCGTGGTGATCTCGGTGAAGATCTTGACGCTCTGCCGATCGCGCCCTGCCTCGGCCGCGGTGGCGCGAATGGCCTCGACATAGCCGCGCAGCGTGTCCGTCGTCGGGGCGACCGTGAACACGGCCTCGGCGTTCTTCGCGGCGAAGGCACGCCCCTTTGACGATGTACCGGCCTGCCAGATCACCGGAGTGCGCTGTGGTGACGGTTCAGACAGGTGGATGCCGGGAACCGAGAAATAGCTTCCCTTGTGACCGATCTCATGCACTTTCGCTGGGTCGGCGTAGACCTGATTGCGGCGGTCGGCGACAACGGCATCCTCTTCCCATGACCCTTCCCAGAGCTTGTAGCAGACATCGACCACTTCGGCGGCGAGGTCGTAACGCTCGTCGTGGGTCATCTGACGGTCGAGTCCGAGGTTGCGTGCGGCACCATCAAGGTAAGACGTGACGATGTTCCAAGCGATGCGACCCTTCGCCAGGTGGTCGAGCGCGCTGAAGCGCCGCGCCAGAGCATACGGCTGTTCGTAGGTTGATGAGACGGTGATGCCAAAGCCCAGCTTCTCGGTGGCCGCGGCCATCGCCGATACCTGCATCAGCGGATCGTGCACGGGAACCTGCATGGCACGACGCACCGATGCGTCGTGTGAACCCTGGTACGTGTCATAGACGCCGAGCACGTCGGCGATGAACAGCCCGTCGAACTTGCCGCGTTCCAGCAGCTTGGCGAGGTCGACCCAGTAGTCGAGATCGTTGTAGCGGGTCGATTGGTCGTCTGGGTGCGCCCAGAGCCCTGGCGACTGGTGCATGATGCACGTCATGTCGAAGGCGTTAAAACGGATGCGCTTGGGAGCCACGGTGATCCTTACGTAGTGCTGCGTCGCGACGATTCAGAGAGACAAGCACACACGCTGTGACTTTCGAAGACAAGTGCACGGTGTCATACGGCGTCATGTTTCGATGTCGAACGAGCCCTTGCCCTGAGCGCACGAGTGTCGTATCGTTTAATCAATCAAAAGGTTGATAAAGAAATTGGTTGATTATGACGGATGCGGATGATGAGGCTCTCGATGCCGCGTTTCTCGCTCTGGCGCACCCGACTCGGCGACAGATCGTCGCCCGATTGAGCACGGGTCCGGCCACGGTGAATGAACTGGCAGAACCATTCGAGATGTCGAAGCAGGCCGTGTCTCGTCACATCCAGATGCTCGAGAACGCCGGACTTGTCACGCGATCGCGTGATGCGCAACGGCGCCCCGTCGCTCTGGATTCCGCACAACTCGAGAAGCTCACGGCGTGGATCGATCGTTACCGACTGATTCACGAACAGCAGTTTCGGCGGCTGGATGAGCTTCTCACCCATCACGAAAAGGCAAGGATGCAGAGAAATGACGAACCCCGTAACGATCACGGCACCTGAAGGTCAGCCCTTCATCGACATCGAGCGTGAATTCGAGGCCCCGCCCGCCGCGGTGTTCCGGGCGCACGCCGACCGCGAGCTGGTTGCTCAGTGGATGGGTCCTCACGGCTACACGATGACGATTCCGGAGTGGAACTTCACGTCGCACGGCAGCTACGCGTTTGTGCACACTGACACCGAGGGCAACGAGTACCGCTTCAACGGCACGTTCCACACCGTGCGCGAGAACGAGACGGTCATTCAGACGTTCGAGTTCGAGGGCGCTCCGGATGCTGTCAGCATCGAGAAGCTGACGCTCACCGATCTTGGTGGTGGTCGTACGAAGCTCAGCTCGCGAGCGACATACCCCAGCGTCGAGGTGCGCGACGCCATGATCGAGAGCGGTATGGAGTCGGGGCTGACAGACGGCTATGAATCGCTCGATGCGATCCTTGCCCGGTAGCGGGGAGCGCAGGCCGCACGGCAGATTTTGCCATGACTCCGGGCACGCTATAACGTCTTGTCGCTGGTGGTCCCGCTTCGGGTAATCGCCGCGAGGGTATTGGGGTCACATGCTTCGAGGTTGGTCAGGCCGAATGCGACTCTTTGGATCATGAACCCGTGGAGCAGGGCGACGATGACGCGGGCGTTCGCCTCGTCGTTGGCGACCTGCGTGAACTGCCCGGTGTCGTGTGTGCGGTGCAGGGCCCGGGCGATGTCGTCTGTGACTCGGGTGAAGCCGTTCACCGCGTGTTCGTGCAGGTCGGCGTTGTGGAGCAGTTCTGCCCATGCGGCGACGCCGCAGCGCAGCAATTCTTCGTCGGCTTCGCGATCGTGCGTCGAGTCGGCGGACGCCGTTGGCAGGTGTGATTGGACGGCTGCGGTCACCACATCGCCAATCGTGATGGTCTCGGTCTCCTCAATGATCCGCAGAACCGGGGCGAAGACGGCTGCGAATGCGCGGGTCGCGACCTCGACGATCAGCTCCTGCTTGCCGGTGAAGTAGCGGTACGGGGCTCCGGTGGACAGGCCCGCTTCGGCAGCAATATCTGGCATCGATGTGTTGTGAAAGCCCTGGCGGGCGAAGCAGCGGCGGGCGGCCGCGACGATCTGGTCGCGGTTTGAAGTCCGCTGCTCACTGGTGATCCGGGGCATGGCATCCCTCTTTCAGGAAGTCGTAAATGAATGACCATTCACCTTGACGTTACACACGGTTGCCTTTTACCTTTAAATGAATGGTCATTCACGGATGTGGAGAGTGGACGGATGGAGACTGATTGTGGCTACTGTGACTATGCGGCTCGGCGGCGCTGACTACTACGAGCATGCTTCGGCGGTATTCGATGGAAAGGTGCCAATCGAGGGAGTAGACGTCGTTGCGAGCCCGAAGCCCCTGGTCTCGGACGTCTTCCAGGCAATGATCCACGGGCAGTACGACGTCGCCGAATTGGGATTGTCGTATTTCCTACGGATGTGGGACACCGACGAGGCGCCTTTCCTTGCGCTACCGATCTTCCCGGCACGCAATTTCCGCCATTCCTCGGTCTTCGTCAACGCCGACAGCGGGATCGAGCGACCCGAAGACCTGGCCGGCAAGACGGTCGGCGAGTTCGCTCTCTGGGGCAGCGATCCGGGCGTCTGGATGAAAGGCATCTTCGCCGATGACTACGGCGTGACACCCGATCAGATGAACTGGGTGATCGGCGGAACCGACCATCCGATCCCGTCGTTCGACTGGCTGCCCCAGCCGGTTCCTGAGGGCGTAAGCGTTCGCCACGCCGGTGACGGCGAGACCCTCGCGGCCATGCTGGAAACGGGCGAGATCGACGCGCTCCTGTCGGTGGATGTCCCGCAGGCCGTTCTGAATGGCACGGGGAAGATTCGCCGGCTCTTCCCGGACTATGAGTCGGTCGAACGAGAGTATTATGCCCGGACCGGCATCTTCCCAATGATGCACGTCGTTGCAATCCGCAAGGACTTCCACGCCGAGAACCCCGGTGTCGCGCGGGCAGTGCATGATGCGTTCCTGACCGCGAAAGACCAGACCCAGCGGTACTACCTGGACCAGGCGTCCAAGCAGCACATGGGCGTGATCACCCCGTGGTTCAGCGAACTGTTTGCGCAGAACCGGCGGCTGATGCCGGAGGACTGGTGGCCCTACGGAGTCGAGAAGAACCGCCACGCGGTGGACACCTTCCTGCGCTATCACCATGAGCAGGGTCTGTCGAGCACTCTGCTGACCAGCCAGGACATCTTCGTCCCCGAGCTGCTCGGGTCTTGAGGCTCGACCCGGCCGACCGTGACCCCTCGCCGCCGGCCGTGCGCGAGCAGATCGCCTCAGGTACCTGGCAGCGTCTCGGGGCGACCGCACTGAACGATTACCGCGAGATCGGCGACGGTGAGAATCGGTACAGCGCGCGTGAGATCCATGGTGCGAGGCTCGTCAGGTGCTCTGACGCTTGTCGATCGCGCTGCGGAGCATGGCACGCAGGCGCTCAAGCGACGCACGGCTTGTGTCCGTGTGCCCCAAAGCGGTCTGCTGAAAGACAATGCCGTCGAGTGACGCCCACACGAGGTCTGTGAGGGCTTCGTCGTTGAGGCCGAAATGGTGCAGTTGGGTGTGGATCGCCGCACGGTACTGCGCGTGATAGGCCTCGATCTCGGGGACAAGCTCGGGGTTGCGTCGCGACTCCAGAACGAGTTCGTATTGAAACGCCTGCACCGCGGCATCCTTCTCCACCAACTCGGCGAGGCCTTCGGCGAACTCGGCGACCGTGTCGACAGGAGGGTAGAACGACGACAGCGCAAGGCTCTCGGTCGCGGCGAAGCGCAGAGCCTCGTGCAGCAGATTCTCGATGCTGCCGAAGTGGTGCACGACGAGACCGTGCGCAACCCCGGCCTCGGCCGCAACGCTGCGGTAGGTCAGTCGGCGAAGCCCTCCGGCCGCAACGGCGCGAATCGCCGCACGGATCAGCGCCTCTTTGCCCGTGCCGTAATCGGTGCGCCCGTTCTTCGCATCACTCATGAGCGCTCGATTCGCTGAGCTCGGCACGCGCGAACGACGATTCAGGATGCATGGGAACGACGTTACCCGCTCGATTTTCATAGCTCAGCAATGGGCGTACAATGGCAAGCTCGCCGTCATGAACGACGCCGCCACTCTGCCTGTGGCTCGGGGCCGCATGTGCCCGCATTCCCTTCGCGCGTTGAGACCAGGGACGATCATGTCGACGCCAGAACGAACACCCTAGAGGAGCTGCATGGCCGAAGAGAGTACGTCGAAACCTGTCAATCGGAACGTCGTTCTTGCCGTCCTGCTCTCGGGCGCGTTCGTCGCGATTCTGAACCAGACACTGCTCGCGACGGCCCTCCCGGTCTTCATGAAAGACCTCGACGTCACGGCAAACACTGTGCAGTGGCTGACAACGATCTTCATGCTCGTCAACGGCATCATGATCCCCATCACCGCGTTCCTGATCCAGCGTTTCACGACGCGGGGGCTGTTCTTGACGGCGATGGGGCTGTTCACCATCGGCACCCTCGTGTGCGCCCTTGCCGTGAACTTCCCGGTGCTGCTCGTTGGACGCGTCGTTCAGGCTGCGGGAGCCGGCATCATCATGCCGCTCATGCAGACGATCCTCTTCGCAATCTTCCCCCGCGAAAAGCGTGGCACAGCGATGGGTACCTTCGGGCTCGTCATCTCGTTCGCCCCGGCGCTCGGCCCGAGCCTCTCCGGCTGGATCATCGACCGCTTCCCCTGGCGCACCCTCTTCGACATGATGCTGCCGATCGCGATCATCGACATCATCGTCGCCTTCTTCATTCTCAGAAACGTCACTGAGCGCACGTTCCCGAAGCTCGATGTGCTCTCGATCATCCTCTCGACCGTCGGCTTCGGCGGACTGCTGTTTGGCTTTAGCGCGGCAGGGGCGGCAGGTTGGGCGAGCCCGCGCGTCATCATCACCCTCGCGGTCGGCGTGATTTCGCTCGTGGTGTTCATTCTGCGCCAGCTCAAACTCGAGCAGCCCATTCTCGAATTCCGGGTGTTCAAATACCCGATGTTCACCCTCAACACGGCGATCGGAATGGCCGTGTTCATGGTAATGATCGGCGGCGCGACGATTCTGCCCCTCTACATGCAGAACATGCTCGGCTTCTCTGCCCTCGATTCTGGGCTCGCTCTGCTTCCCGGCGCTCTCGTCATGGGCATTGCATCGCCGTTCACAGGCCGCATCTTCGACTTGTTCGGCGCGCGTTGGCTGGCGGTGATCGGCCTGACGATCGTCACGGTTACCACAGTGATGTTCGGCTTCTTGACCACGGATACCTCGTTCGCCTTCATCGCCATTGTGAACGCGGTCCGGATGCTGGGAACGGCGATGGTCATGATGCCGGTGACGACGGCGGCGCTCAACGAGCTCACGCCGCAGCTGATTCCGCACGGCACAGCGATGAACAACACAATGCGGCAGATCTCCGGATCCATCGGAACGGCCGTGCTGATCACGATTATGACCAGCACGGCGCTCGACCCGAAGGAGTTCGGAGTTGAGGGGCTGATTCACGGGGTGAACGTGTCGTTCATCGTCGCGGGCTGCCTCGGCGTCGCCTCGATCATCATGGCTCCGTTCATTCGGGACTACCGTCGTGAGACGCGCCCGGGCAAGGCGTAGCGTCGACATTTCACCGTGTGAGCGGCGTCAGTGCGCGCAGGTACACGCACCCGTGCCGTGATCTGAGCACGAGCAGGATGCTGCGGCGCCATCGGGCAGGTCGAGGGCCGGGTTCTCGTCGAAGAACCCGAACGGCTTGAACAGAAAGCCCGAGTAGTCGACGGGCATGACGGGAAAGTCTTCGGGCCGCGGCAGGTGCGTCGGGCCGAACGTGTGCCAGAGCACGATGTCGGTGCCGTCGATCGGGCGGTCGCCTGCCGTGTACGTGGGAAGCCCGGCCTCGCCCGCGTGCTGGTTCGGATACTGCCCTGCGGGCCACAGCTGATCGTCTTTGTACACCGACGTCCACAGGTGCTTTGTCGCAAAGGCAGCTCGCGAGCTCACCGTGGCTTCGGGCTGCGCGAGCAGAGTCGGCTGGCCCTGGGGAAGCAGGTGGTACGCGGTTGGCTGCCCCATGCGGTTTGTTCGCTCGGTGCTGCGCACGTGCCAGCTTCGCGCTGCAGCGGGGTTCGCCATGCGCGCACCTTCGTTCTCTGTGCGCAGCCGTGTGCGGGTGAAGGTGAAGGCGTTGCCGCGCGGATTGTCAGGGCCGATCGGCATGCCGACAGCATCCACCTCGTCGACGGCGTTGCGCTCGCCGTCGATCGCCACATCGAGCCGCGCACAGAAGAGGTGCTGGTGCACAGGGGCGAAGAGGCCCGGCGCGATCTCGAGCGCGTGCGGACTGTGCTCGCCCGGAACGCCGGCTCCGTTGAAGACGATGCCCGTCGCCTTCGCCTCCACCTGAATGGTGCCGTCGAGGTAGAAGTACCAGAAAAAGCCGTAGTCGTAGTTTCCCACCGTGGAGAAGTACGACACGACAAGCCGCCGAGAGCGGCGAACGTCGGCATTGCCGTCGAGGTCCGTGTGCTTCCAGAGCACCCCGTAGTCCTCCTCGTGCATGCAGATCACCTGCGGAATCGTCTGCGCATGCCCGTTGTCATCGGCGACGACGCCGTCGAAGTAGTGGATGACGCCGAGACAGTCGCAGCCGAGCGAAAGCGGGTTGGCGTTTTTGCCCAGCAGGTACTCGCCCGCGTCGAAGTAGCTGATCCAGAAGCGGTTCGGTGAGGTGTCGCCGTAGGGAACGACCATCTCGGGCACGGACGCACGGTAGAGAACGGAGCGATCTTCGTCGCCGTCGCGAAAGGCGACCTGGTTCAGCACAAGGCCCTCGCGAGCGTTGAATCCGATGCGAAACGACCAGTTCTCCCACCGCACGTACGATCCGTCGACGGAGAAGCTCGGGCCCTCTGGCTGCGTGATGTCGATGGGCTTGAGGCTTGTGCGAGCGGGACCGACGCGCGTCGGGCCGTAGTTTCCGTCGATTTCGGGAGTGGGAACGTCGCCTTCATCGTGCACGCGAACGACCTCGCCGCTTGTCAGGTCGATCGTCACGACAAGGCCCTCGACCGGGTGCGACCAGGGGCTGTCGCTCTCATCAGCGCGCAGAAAGGTGAGTGAGCGGATGATGCGCCGACCGATCTCGTCTTCGAACCCGAAGTAGCCGGGCGCAAGGGGCGCGCAGAATGCGGCATCCGCGTCGGTCACTCCGCGGCGGGCCATCGCCTCTCGCCACTGGGCATTCTGCTTCACGATCGCGTCGACGCGCTCGTACTCCTCAAAGAGATACGGCGGCTGACCGTACGGAGCGTCGGTCGTCTCGAGCGGAACGTCGCTCGTGACGGCATCCTGTGTCACCGACACGATCACCTCGCGCGAGGCGCCGGTTGCCGTGTCAAGAAGCGTGTACAGAATGCTGCGGTCGAACGCGCGCCCCGGCTTCCACGCAAGCACCGTGGCCTTGCGGGGTTCGACGGGTAGAACGCTGGGAAAACGGATGCTGTCGCCGAGAAGCCCCGCACGCTGGAGCACAGCGCGCCCCGCGTCGAGCTCGGCGGCCGTGAGTGGATCGAGAGGGTGTGACGGGGTTGTGACCCGCGTGACTCTTGTGCCGTGGGTGTGCGTGGCGTCAGGCATCGGAATCTCCTTTGAATCAGCAACCGGCGCGAATCTATCCAGGTGTGCAATTCCAGCTTGCGCACGGGTGCGCGCGAAAGCAAGAGTGGTCGCGGTGCCGTGCGCCCTGGGTCAATGCCCGTGCATCCTGGGTCTACACGCGGCGTGGCGACGCTGGGACGATGATGCATAACGTCCCCTGCCCGCCCCAGGAAAGGAACTCCCATGTCTCGCAACGTCGCGGTGACGAATACCGTCAACAGGCGCCGGCTCGGCGTGCCGGCCATCACCCTCATGATCATCGCCGCATCCGCCCCATTGACGGTTGTCGCGGGCGGTGCCACCACCGCGTTCTCCGTCACGGGGTCGATCGCCGTTCCCATCGGCTACATCGTGCTGGCCATTGCCCTCGGAATCTTCGCGATCGGGTACGCGGCAATGAGCAGGCACATCACCAACGCCGGCGCCTTCTACGCGTATGCCGCTCAGGGCCTCGGCCGACCGATGGGCGTCGGCGTCTCGATCGTCGCGCTCGTCGCCTACAACTGCATGCAGATCGGCATCTACGGCATGCTCGGCTTTCAGGTGTCGGACTTCGTCGCGGCAAAGACCGGCTTTGAGATTCCGTGGTGGGTCGTCGTCATCGTGTTCATCGTGATCGTCGGGTGGATGGGCGTGAATCGCATCGACCTTTCGGCCAAGGTTCTCGGTGTGCTTGTCGCGCTCGAATTTCTCGTCGTGATCGTGTTCGACGTCGTGGCGTTCGCCAACCCCGCCGAGTCGTTCACGGCGCAGCCGATCTCGCCTGCCGAAATCTTCACGCCAGGCATCGGCGCGGTGCTGGCCTTCGGCATCGCCGCGTTCATGGGCTTTGAGCAGGCGGCGATCTATGGCGAAGAGGCGAAGGATCCTCGGCGCACCGTCGCCCGCGCGACGTTCACGGCCGTCGGCATCATCGGCGTCTTCTACGCGCTCTCGTCGTGGGCCCTCTCCCTCGCCATCGGAACAGAGAAGATCGCGGGCGGGGGCATCACTCCGGAGGAGGCCGGCCCGCCGCTGTTCTTCGGCTTTGCCGCCGAGCACATGGGAGTGATCGTCGTCGACATCATGTCTGTGCTGTTCATCACAAGCGTGTTCGCCGCGGTCATGAGCTTTCACAACGCCGTTGCGCGTTACATCTTCTCGCTCGGCCGCGAAAGCCTGCTGCCGCGAGGCCTCGGCCGCGTCACACGCAGCGGCGCCCCGTGGGCTGGCTCGGTGACGCAGTCGGTGCTGGCGCTCGTCGTCATCATCGCCTTCGCCATCGGCGGCATCGGCTCGGAGTATGGCCCGCTGTACCCGGTGATCACGCTCTTCACCTGGCTGACGAACACCGGAGCGATGGGGCTTGTGCTGCTCATGGCGATCATCGCGCTGTCTGTGATCGGTTACTTCCGCCGCAATCCAAACAGCACGACGGCGTGGACGCGCCTGATCAGCCCGATCATCGCGTTCCTCTTCCTCGCCACCGTCTACGTTCTGATCGTCGCGAACTTCAACGTGCTCATGGATCAGCCGGAGACGAACGCGCTCACGTTCGTTCTGCCGCTGGTCATCGTCGTGCCCGGCATCATCGGTGTCATCTGGGGAGCTGCGCTCAAAGGCACGAAGCCCCACGTGTATGAGCAGATCGGCCGCGGTGCTCCCGACCCGGATGATGTCGAGGTGTCGGCCTGAGGCGTCCGGCCCCGCAAAGGTGCGAATTACGGACATGGTGCATCGGCATTCCGATGCACCATGTCCGTATATCGGTTAACTGTCCCCCGCAGTGCCTGAGGCTCTTCACTTGAGGGCGATGCCGGGTGATACTTGTCGAGAAGCGGGCGGTGGTGCTCGCTTCTCGACACTGCAGGAGGGACCATGCAGAAGATCATTTCCAACATCTGGTGCAACGGTGACGCGGAAGCGGCTGGGAACTTCTACGCGTCGGTGTTCGCCGGTGCGTCGTCGCACGTGGAGTCGAGTTATCCGTCTGAGGGGCTCGCCGACTTTCAGCGCGCGATGGCCGGAAAGGCGCTCACCGTGAGCGTTGACATCGGGGGCACGGCATTCACGCTTATCAACGCGGGTGACGAGTTTCGCCCGAATCCGTCGATTTCGTTCTTCGTCAATATTGACCCGCTGCAGTTTGACGACGAGACCGCAGCTCGTGCCCACCTGGATGCCATGTGGCGCGACCTGTCCTCGGGCGGGCGTGAGCTGATGTCTCTGGGGGAGTATCCCTTCAGCAAACACTACGGCTGGGTCGAAGATCGGTACGGAGTCAGTTGGCAGCTCATTCTGACAGATCCGGACGGCGCTTCGCGACCGTACATCGTGCCGTCTTTGATGTTCGCCGGCCCGGTGCAGAACCGCGCGAACGAGGCTATTGACTTCTATGTGAACCTCTTTGACGATGCCGAAGCGGGCAGCAGATTTCCGTATGACGAGCAGACCGGGCCAGCGGCGGCGAAGGCGCTGGCGTTCGGCGATTTTCGGATCGGCGACCAGTGGTTTGCGGTCATGGATTCCGGCGTGGAGCAGGACTTCTCGTTCACGAACGGGGTCTCTCTCGAGGTGCTCTGTGTCGATCAGGCCGAGATCGATCGGCTATGGGATGCGCTCAGCGCGGAGCCTGAGGCAGAGCAGTGCGGGTGGCTTGTTGATCAATTCGGCGTGAGTTGGCAGATCGTTCCGCAGAACATGGGGGAACTCATGCAGCGGCCGCAGGCGTTTGAGCACATGATGGCGATGAAGAAGCTGGTCATCGACGACTTCTGAGGCGCGTTGACCCGGTGAGACGTCGACGACGTCACATCGATATGTTACCGTTCACATTGACCTCAATGGATGCCGCGGGCGACGAACGCTGGCCTGCGGCATCCGTCACATGCTCGGTCAGGCTTGTCTTCGCACACCGCGTCATCGAATTCAAAGGAGTCTTGAGATGGCCATCGTTCTCGATCAGCTCTCTCCCGGCGTTCAGGATGCTGTCGCCCAAACACGCCAGCGCGTCAGCGATCTGCACTCCGAGCTTCCCCGTAACCAGCTCGTCGTCTGGACGGCAGGCAACGTGTCTGAGCGCGTGCCTGGCGAGGACCTCTTCGTGATCAAGCCGTCCGGGGTGTCCTATGACGAGCTGTCGCCCGCGGTGATGGTGGTCTGCACGCTCGACGGCGAGAAGATCGACGACGGCACGCCCGCACATCTCACGCCCTCGTCAGACACCGCCGCACACGCATACGTCTACCGGCATATGAGCGAGATCGGCGGCGTCGTGCACACGCACTCGACGTACGCGACGGCGTGGGCGGCGCGCGGCGAAGAGATTCCGTGTGTGCTCACGATGATGGGCGACGAGTTCGGCGGGCCGATTCCCATTGGGCCCTTTGCCGTCATCGGCGATGACTCGATCGGCCGCGGCATCGTCGAGACCCTGCGGAACTCGCGATCTCGCGCTGTGCTCATGCAGAACCACGGCCCGTTCACGATCGGAAAAGACGCGAGAGATGCCGTGAAGGCCGCCGTCATGTGCGAAGAGGTGGCGCACACAGTGCACATCGCCCGCCAACTCGGCGATCCGATCGCAATTCCGCAGCCGATCATCGACTCGCTCTTCGACCGGTACCAGAACGTCTATGGGCAGGGCGGGTCGTCTGCCGCTGCCGGCAGCCCATCATCGCCACAGGAGGCATGAGAAATGACCAACCCCTTCGAATCCCGTGAGATCTGGTTTCTGACCGGCAGCCAGGGACTCTACGGCCCGGAGACCCTTGACCAGGTGGCGGAGCAGTCGCGACAGGTCGCCTCGCTGCTCGACGACGCAGACAGCATCCCCGTGAAAGTCGTGTGGAAGCCGGTGCTCACCGACCGCGACGCGATTCGCCGCACGGCGCTCGAGGCAAATTCCGATGACGCGTGCGTCGGAGTTGTCGTGTGGATGCACACGTTCTCTCCGGCGAAGATGTGGATTCTCGGTCTCGACGCGCTGCGCAAGCCGCTTCTTCACCTGCACACCCAAGCGAACGTCGAGTTGCCGTGGAGCACTATCGACATGGACTTCATGAACCTCAACCAGGCGGCGCACGGTGACCGCGAGTTCGCGTACATGGCAACGCGCCTCGGCGTCGCCCGCACAACGGTCGTCGGCCACGCGTCGAGCGACGTCGTGCGCGACCGCGTGGGGCGCTGGGCGCGCGCGGCGACGGGCTGGGCCGAGCTGCATACCCTCAAGCTGGCGCGGTTCGGCGACAACATGCGAAACGTCGCCGTGACCGAGGGTGACAAGACCGAGGCGGAGCTGCGGCTCGGCGTCTCGGTAAACACGTGGGGAGTGAACGATCTCGTCGCCGTGGTCGACGGAATCGGTGAGGATGCTGTCGACGCACTCGTTGCCGAGTACGAAGACCTCTACCACGTCGCACCGGAGCTGCGCGCAGGCGGCGAGCGCCACGAATCGCTGCGCTACGGGGCGCGTCAAGAGCTCGGGCTGCGCTCATTCCTCGAGCAGGGTGGCTTCGGCGCGTTCACGACAAACTTCGAAGATCTCGGCGGGCTGCGTCAGCTGCCTGGGCTCGCCGTTCAGCGGCTGATGGCCGAGGGCTACGGCTTCGGAGCCGAAGGCGACTGGAAGACGGCGATTCTCGTGCGGCTCGCCAAGGTGATGGGTCACGGGCTTCCGGGCGGCGCATCGCTCATGGAGGACTACACCTATGAGCTCACACCGGGCAAAGAGAAGATCCTCGGCGCGCACATGCTCGAGGTCTGCCCCTCGCTCACCACGGCGAAGCCGAGTCTCGAGGTGCATCCCCTCGGCATCGGCGACCGCGAAGACCCCGTGCGGCTGCGCTTCACTGCCGACCCCGGTGCCGGCGTCGTCGTCTCGATGTCTGACATGCGAGAGCGGTTTCGCCTTGTGGCGAACGTCGTCGACGTCGTCGAACCAGACGCCGAGCTGCCGAAGCTTCCGGTTGCCTGTGCGGTCTGGGAGCCGAAGCCGAGCTTTGCCAAATCGGCATCCTGCTGGCTCACCGCCGGAGGCGCGCACCACACGGTCATGACGACGGCCCTTCACCTCGAGGTGTTCGAGGATTTCGCCGAGATCGCGCAGATGGAGCTCGCCGTCATCGACGACGACACGACGACCCGCGGCTTCACGAACGAGCTGCGGCTCGGGCAGGTCTACTACCGCATGGCCCAGGGCCTCTGAGGCCGGCCCGCATCGCTGAGGCAGGGAACACACAATGAACACGTCACCCACGGCGCCGGCAACCGGCGTCGACGCCATTCTGCAGGGCCGAGCGAGCCTCGGAATCGAACTCGGATCGACGCGCATCAAGGCCTGCCTCGTCGACGAGGCGGGGGCGCAGCTGGCAGCTGGCACGCACACGTGGGAGAACGAGCTCGTCGACGACAACTGGACGTATTCGCTCGACGCCGTGTGGCAGGGTCTGCGCGCGTGCATCGCCGACCTGCACGCCACCGTGCGCGATGTCGCGAACACCGAAGTGACGTCGGTTGCAGGCCTCGGCGTCTCGGCGATGATGCACGGCTATCTCGCCTTCGACAGCGACGGCGAGCAGCTCGTGCCGTTTCGCACCTGGCGCAATACCTACACGACGGATGCCGCGGCGCAGCTGACCTCTGCGTTCGCCCAGAACATTCCGCTGCGCTGGAGTGTTTCACACCTGCTGCACGCCGTGCTCGGCGGGGAAGAGCATGTGGAGCGCATCGATCAGCTGACCACTTTGGCCGGTTACGTGCATTGGAAACTCAGCGGTCGACGCGTGCTCGGGGTCGGCGATGCAAGCGGAGTCTTTCCGATCGACGACGCGACGCACGACTATGACCGCGCGAAGCTCGAGGCGTTCGGAGCGCTTGAGGCCGTCGCCGACGTTTCGTGGTCGCTCGCCAGCATCCTGCCTGATGTGCTCGTCGCGGGTCAGGATGCTGGTGAGCTCACCGCCGAGGGGGCGGCCCTCCTCGACCCGACGGGCACACTGCAGCCGGGTGCCGTGATGGCGCCGCCGGAGGGCGATGCGGGAACCGGTATGGTCGCGACGAACAGCGTGCGGCCGCGCACGGGCAACGTCAGCGCGGGAACGAGCGCGTTCGCGATGGTCGTGCTTGAAAAGAAGCTGGGCGGCGTGCGCGAGGAGATCGATCTTGTCACGACGCCCTCTGGCGAGCCCGTGGCGATGATCCACACGAACAACTGCACGGGCGACCTCGACGCGTGGCTGCAGATGTTCACCGAGTTCGCTGGCCTCCTCGGCGCCGACATCGACCAGACTGAGCTGTATCGGCTGCTGTATTCGCACGCGCTGACCGGTGACGCTGACGGTGGGGGACTTCTCGCTTACAACTACCTCTCTGGCGAGCATCAGACGGGCGTCGAATCGGGGCGTCCGCTGTTCGTGCGCAGTCAGAACGCGAACTTCACTCTCGCGAATCTCATGCGCACGCACCTCTATTCGGCGTTCGGCGCGCTCGCGACGGGAATGCAGGTGCTCTTGCGTGACGAGAAGGTGGCGCTCGACGAGCTGTTCGGCCACGGCGGCATCTTCCGCACCGCGGGCGTTGCGCAGCAGGTGCTCGCGGATGCCCTCGAGACCCCGGTCTCCGTGAGCAACGCGGCGGGCGAAGGTGGCGCGTGGGGAATGGCGATCCTCGCTGCATTCGCGGCGCGGCAAGCGTCAGCATCCGGTGATTCTGGTCTTTCACTCGCCGACTATCTCTCCGATGTTGTCTTCACCGACACCGAACTCGTGACGGCGACCCCCGACCCCGAGGGTGCGCGCGGCTACGCCGACTGGCTGGAGCATTACCGAATCGGCCTGCCGGTGGAGCGGCTTGCGGGGGAAACTCTGCTTTAACTGCCCGGCGCGGTACCGTGCGTGACCGACCGTGCACATTCGGGCTATGGGTTGTGTCCGTCCACAGGTGAGGGTCGAGTTGTCGCATATTACGCCCTTGCCGCACACCTCGTTCAACGTGAAGCGATCCCCCATCGAATAGGGCGGGGAGGACCCGATGAGATCCCGGCCGTTCTCCTGGCGCGCTTGGCGCTCGACGTGCATCTGCGTGGTTCCGGCCTTGGGGCGGTGCTTGTCGCCGATGCTCTCGATCGCGTTGTCACCGCGACCAAGGTGGTCGCTGCTCGTCTCGTCGTTGTCGACGCTCTTGTCGAACCTGTTGCGCAGTTTTACGAGCAACTCGGTTTTCGCAGAATTCCAGGGAGCCTCAGGCTCGTGCAGAAGGTCGCCGACATCGAGGCGGCGCTGGAGTGACGACTCGGTCTGCTATCGCTTCGCGCTGAACCCCGGGATCGGTGCCGCGGCGGCGGGAGAGGAATCCGGTGCCGCAGCATCCGCAAGCGTTCTCAACTGCGGCAGAATGTCGCCGATGCCGATCTCGATGCGCGAGTACACCTCGTTGTTGAGCACGAGCGTTCCGTCGAAGTCTCCGGAGTTCGCATAGAAGCCGACGGGCGCAGTTGCTGCTTGGAAGAACCCGAAGAGCGGACGCAGCGCGTGCTCGATCATCAGAGCGTGCCTGTCACTGCCGCCCGTGGCGACGAGAATCACCGGCTTGTTTGCGAGGGCGTACTGATCGACGAGGTCGAACAGGTGCTTGAACATGCCGGGATACGTGGCGCGAAAGACGGGTGCCGCGGCGATGAGCACGTCGGCGGTTTCGACGCGGCGCAGGCCTTCTTCGACATCCGAGGTCACGTCTTCGCGTGTGATCGCACCGGTGAAACCCGATCCGAGTCGATACACATCGACCGAACTGGTCCGAATATCCAGCTTGTTGCCGAGCGATGTGGTCACGAGACCCGCGAGCCCCATGGTCTTCGATCGTTCGGTGGGGCTGCCGTTGACGATCACGACATCAAGTCGGCGCGTCATGCTGCGGCCTCCTCACGCGACGCGATCTCGCGCCGCACGACGGGGGCGACCTCAGTGCCGAGAAGCTCGATCGCCTGCAGATGTTCCTTCTGCGGTACGCCGCCGAAGCCCATCTGCGCGATCGCCCGCGAGATGCCGTACACCTCGTAGTAGGTCATGATCTTGTCGATGATTTCTTGCACGCTGCCGACGAGCAGCACGCCGGGCTCTGTTGCCTGGGCGTCGAACGCGGGGCGGGGAATGTCGAAGCCTTCACCGCGCTGGTGGTTGTTCTCGCGCATGCCGCGGGCGAAGTACGGGTACATCGTGTCGCGGGCGCCCTGGCTCGTCGTGCCGACGTAGCCGTGAGCGTTGATGCTGGTGCGCAGAGAGTCCTCGCTGTGTCCAGCCGCCGCCGCTGCCTGGTGGTAAAGAGCTGCCGGTCGCTGCATCTGCGTGATCGGACCGAGCAGTAGGGCGAGTGCGATGGGGAGGCCGAGCTGCCCTGTCCGCACTGCCGATGCCGGCGTGCCGCCGACCCCGACCCAGATGGGCAGGTCTCCGACCGGACGCGGCGTGACGTCTGCGTTCACGAGGGGTGCGCGGTGCATGCCGCCCTCCCACGTGACGGGGTTCTTCGCGCGGATGGCCAGAAGAGCGTCGAGCTTCTCTCGGAAGAGGTCGGCGTAGTCGGCGAGGTCATAGCCGAACAGCGGGAACGACTCTGTGTACGAGCCGCGCCCCGCGATGATCTCGGCGCGACCGCCGGAGAGCAGGTCGAGGGTTGCGAAGTTCTCGAACACGCGCACGGGGTCGTCAGAGCTCAAGACGGTCACACCGCTTGTCAGTTTGATGGTTGACGTCTGGGTCGCGGCGGCAGCGAGCACCATGTGCGGAGCAGACGCGACGAAGTCTGTGCGATGGTGCTCGCCGACTCCGAAGACGTCGATGCCCGCCTGCTCGGCAACGCGCGCCTGCTCCAGGGTCTGCATCATGCGCTCGGACGGCGAGGGCAGCGCGCCCGTGGTGAGGTCGCTGGTGATCTCACCGAAGGTGAGGATGCCGATTTCGAAAGCCATGTCAGTTCTCTCCCGTCAGTTCTTCGCAGTGAGGTAGTCGTCGGTACGTGCTGGTGCGTCGGCAGTTGCGAAGTCCTGCCCCCAGCTCATGATGTCTTCGAGAATGGGCAGAAGCGCGAGGCCGGCAACCGTGAGCGTGTAGCGCACGCGCAGCGGGCGAGTCTCGATGACCGCTCGTTCGACAAGCCCGTCGGTCTCCAGCTCACGCAGTCGCTTGGCTAGCATCGTGTCGCCGATGTGCCCGACGAACCGGCTGATGTCGGCGAATCCTGTGCAGTCGCGGCCGATCGCCTCGATGATGATGCCCGTCCAGCGGCGGCCGATCACGTCCATTGCCGTGACGAACGAGGGACAGGCGCCTTCGACCGCCTCCTCCGCGGGAAGGGCCGGGCTCGAGGACGTTTGCTCAGTCATTTCTCGCTCCACTTTCTGTAGTCACTACAGATAGCAAAGCGAGATGTGCGATTATTCCCGCGGCTGAGAAGTCCGCGGATTCAGGGACAAGCGGGGGAGGAGCGGGTGATATCTGAAGAGAAACTAGGCCGCGTCGAGCACCCGGCGACGCAGTTCGCTCGGTGGGCAGCCAAAGCTCGCCTTGAATGCCCGGCTGAAGTGCGCCGCGTCGATGAAGCCCCAGCGGGCGGCCACCGCGGCGACCGGCATTGCCGCGAACGCAGGGTCGGTGAGATCGCGCCGGCAGTTCTCGAGGCGTCGCTGCCGCACCCACGTTGACACCGTCGTGCCCTGCTCGCTGAACAGGGCGTGCAGGTAGCGAAGCGACACGTGGTTCGCCACAGCAATGCTGTTCGGGTCGAGGGAGTTCGCCCCGAGATTCTCGTCGATGTAGCGCATAATCGCGCCCGTGAGCGCGGCCTTTGGCGACGCGGATGCGCTCGCCTGGAGTTCCGTCGCGTACAACGTTGTCGTGAGGTCGACAGCGGTGCGGGCAAGTCTGGCGCCCGCGTGCCCGCGCAGCAGGTCGAGGTTGCTCGCGAGGCCGGTGAGGAACGGCGCGATCACGCTCGTGAGCGGGGAGTCATGCGGCATGCGCACGGCGGTCATCTGCGAGAGAGCGTCGGGGGCGATGCCGAGCGTCTGTTCGTCGAACATGAGCACGAACGTGCTGAAGCTCCGATTGAACTCGAGAACGTACGGCCGCTCGGTCGAGTAGATGGCGATGTCGCCCGGGCGCAGCAACGCCTCGCGACCGTCTTGCACGAGCATCCCCGTGCCGCTCAGCTGCACGCTGAGTTTGACGTATGGGGCATCGCCACGCGCGATGAGCTCGGGGGTTCGCTCGACGGTGTGCGTTCCGGCTTCGACGATCGACGCGTGCACTCCGTCGCGAACGGCAGCGCTGAGCGTGCCACGGAACCCGCGGTGCGTCGGTGCCGTGACCCGCAGCGGAACGAACGACTCAGACACGGCGTGGCTGAACTCGGCGAAGTCGAGCGGCTGCGCCGGGAACGGCGCGCTCGGCTCCGCAGCCGGAAGCGCTGAGGGGGCAGCGCGTGGCGTGGGCGTCTGGGAGTTGGAGAGTGACACGGTGACCACCAATCGGGCACGGATCAGGCACCATCGCAAATAATCCGTTTGTGCAATTTTAGCCCAGTGTCCGCAGAAGTCCAAGGGTCGGGCACCGCGACCCGGCCCGTGCCTCCCCGTCGATCACCCGTTGATCACCTGCGGAACGCCGAGCGCCTTCAGGCCTTCGACGCCGAACTCGAGACCGTAGCCCGATTGTTTGACACCGCCGAACGGGATCATCGGGTGCACGCCGCCGTGCGAGTTGATCCACACGGTGCCCGCTTCGACCTGCGCGGCCACTTCACGCGCAGCATCCCTGTCACTCGACCATACGGATGCCCCGAGCCCGACATCGAGCCCGTTCGCCATCGCAATCGCTTCGCCGACGTCGCTGTAGCGGATGATCGGCAGCGCAGGCCCGAACTGCTCCTCCTGCACGAGCGCGTTGTCGTTGTCGACGTCGGCGACGAGCGTTGTCGGGTAGAAGTAGCCCGGCCCGTCAGCATCCGGATTTCCGCCCATCACCACGCGCGCCCCAGAGGCCCGTGCCTCCTCGACGAGCCGCGACACGATGTCGAACTGCGCCTTGTTCTGCAGCGGCCCGAGCACGTTGTTCTCGTCTGTTCCGATGCCCATGGGCATGGATGCCGCGACAGCGGCGAGCTCGTCGACAACGGCGTCGTACACGCTGTCGTGCACGTAGAGGCGCTTCATCGCGGCGCACGTCTGCCCGGTGTTGATGAACGCGCCCCAGAAGAGGTCTTGCGCGATCGCGGCGGGATCGACGTCGGGCAGCACGATGCCGGCGTCGTTGCCGCCGAGCTCGAGGGTCAGGCGCTTCACGGTGTCGGCCGAGCTGCGGATGATCGCCTTGCCCGTCGCCGTTGACCCGGTGAACATCACCTTGTCGATGTCGGGGTGGCTCGAGAGCCGCGCCCCGACATCGCGGTCGCCTGTGACGACCTGCAGAACGCCGCCTGGCAGCACCTCGTTCATCACCGTCACGAGTGCGAGAACGCTCAGCGGCGTGTATTCGCTCGGCTTCACGACAACGGTGTTTCCCATGCGCAGCGCGGGGGCGATCTGCCACACCGAGATCATCATCGGCCAGTTCCACGGACCAATTGCGCCGACGACGCCGATGGGGCGGTAGTGCAGCACCGCGTGGCTCTCGCCGTCGTCGATCACCGTCTGCGTGTCAAGGGGAGTGGATGCCGCGGCCCGCAGCCACCCCGATGCGCCGCCCACTTCGAAGCGGGCGTTCGGCCCGTTCAGGGGCTTGCCCTGCTCGCGGGTGAGCAGCTGCGCGAGGGCCTCGGCCGACGCGTCAATCGCGTCGGCGGCGGCAAGCATGAGTTCGCTGCGGGTGGAGTGCCCGAGCGCTGCCCAGTCAGATTGGGCGGATGCTGCTCGCTTCACTGCCGCATCGAGGTCGGCGACCGTGTGAATCGGTGCCTGCCCGACGACCTCGCTCGTTGCCGGGTCGGTGATGTCTCGGGTCGGGCCCGCCGAGGGCGTGATCTGAGCCAGAAGGCTGTCGAAGGTGTGCATTGTTCCTCCACGTCGAGTCTCGTTCTCTCAGGCTACGTGCGCCGCCAGCGGGCGAGTTGACGTGGCGAGCATGGTGCTTGCCCGTGGGCGCAGTTTTCGCAACCCCTGGCATTGGCGCGCACGTGTGGTCATGATGGAGAGATGAATACCGACAGTGGAAAGCACGCGGGCGATCGCGACGACGGGCTCGCGCACACATTCGACCAGACGAACGACCACGTTGACGGACTGCAGGGCGACGCAGATGACCCCGAGAAGGTGAACGAGCGGCTCGGCGAGGGCGAGGGTGACCCTCCGGTCATTGCCGCGCCCCCAACAGGCGGAACGCCGCAGGGGGTCGTGCCGCCCGTGCGCGCGCACCTGCCGGTCGAAGACGAAGACGAAGACGAAGAAGTCAAGGGCAACGACCCCGACGCCTGACCGAGAGAGAATGACCATATGGGTTTGGGAATCGCACTTCTCTGCATTGGCATCCTGATCTTTGCGGTGTCGGGCGCGTTTCTCACGCATTCGCTGCGCAAGCAGTCACGGTGGAAGAAGGCGAAGGCGACGATCACGAAGACTTTCGTGAGGAAGCCGTCGAGTGACCCGTCAACGCACATGAACGTGGGCGTTTATACGTTCGCCGATGACGCGGGTGCGATGCACTCCGGAGAAGAGACAGATGGCTTTCGGATGCCGAAGCGAGGCAGCGTCTTGACGGTGATGTACGACCCCGCGAGCCCGAGCATCAGTGAGCCGGCGATGAACCTCCGGCGTCCGAGCAGCTGGCTTACATTTGTGTTGATCCCCGTCGTCGGTCTCGCCCTGATCGTAGGCGGCATCCTCGTGATGCTCTTTTCGTGACCGCGTCACTGATCGAGAGAGAGACCTCAGCGAGCTGCAGCAACGCTCAGTGGCCGACCGACGACTCTCAGAACCCGACGCCGAGACGCGGCGCCACCGGGCTGTGGAACGCGGCGTCCACCAGCGTCGCCGCCCCGGGCGTTCCCTCGACAATGCGGCCTGCGCTGTGCAACGCTGTCGCCGAGGCACCGCCAACGTAGATGAGCGCGAGGTCGCGTTCGCTCAGCGTCGCGTGCGCGGCATCCTCTGGAACATCGCCCGTGAGACGACACACGGCTGCTGTTCCCTCGCCGTCGATCTGCAGCAGAAAGCGGCCCTGCGCAAACTCGAGCGGGTCGACGACGTCAAGAACGATGCTGCCCGGCCGCGAATACGTGCGCGCCTCGAGTGCTGCAATGGGATCGAGAATGCGCAGCCAGAGGTGATCGAACGGTTCGACCTTCGCGGCCCGCACATCGCTCAACTGCCACAGCACCGGCTCGTCGAGCGAGCGCAGGTCAGCCTCGACGGCCTGCACGAGGTCGAGCTCGAGCAGAAATCGCCACAGCGCCGCATACGCATCGTCTGTCGCGGCGGCCAGGTGCGCGACCTTCGCTGTGAGCGTGTCGTCTGAACCCTCCTTGACGCGGTACGCCGCGAACCCCTGCAGGTCGCCCGCGGCATCCGTGTACCCGATCGCCCGCAGATCTTTCGCCTTGTCGGCTTTTCCCGGGCGATAGTCGAGTATCTCGCACCACAGCGCCTCGTCGAGCTCGATCTCGCCCGGATGCTGCACGCGCTCGCGCTCAAAGATGGCGGGACCCTGCTCGAAGAGGTCGCTCAGCTCCATGAAGCGCACGCGTCCGGTCGGCGTCGAGCCTGCCCAGGCGGTGCGCCTTGTGTCGATGGTGATCTTCGCGACCCGCGCCGAGGGGGCGAACCCGAACCGACCGTAGATTGTGGCCTCGGATGCCGTCAGGGCGGCGACCGGAACGGCACACGCTGCCGCTGTGCGCAGCTCTGCCTCGAGGAGATTGCGCGCGATGCCGCGGCGGCGATGCGTTGGCGCGACGGTGACGGCGCTGATTGCCCAGGCGGGGACGGTGCCGCCGCCCGGAACGCTGAGCGGAGTGGTCCAACTGGCGACGGTGGCTACCGGCTCGACGGCAGGTTCCGTCGCATCCCACACCGCCGTCGTGCGTCGGTATGCCGTGGCATCGAGCAGAAACTCGATGTCTTTCTCATCGCTGCGCTCGCCGTAGAAGCCGCGATTGACAACGGCCTCGAAGCCGACAGCCTTGTCGCGATCGTTCGCGATGTCGAGAAGCTCGAGGCTCAGCTTCTGCTCGGCGAGGTTGGCGACTGCTGTCGTATCGATGGGTGCGTCGGTGAAATCCACTCGCACAGCTTATCGCCGCGCGGTGGCGCGGGCGAGGGAACGCTCAGTGCGGTGAGCGACGGCGAGCGGATGCTGCGGCAGCATCCGCCCGCTTTTTTCTGTTGCGCTTATCGCCCGTAGTGATACCGGCAGGCGGCCACGCGTACCTCGTCGTCGACGATCTTGTAGACGAGACGATGTTCGTCGGTAATGCGGCGAGACCAGTACCCGCGAAAGCCGTGCTTCAGCGGTTCGGGTTTCCCGATTCCCTCATTGCCATTCCGTGCAACATCGCGCAGCAGCGCGTTGATGCGCTTCAAAACCTTGCGGTCCTGCACCTGCCACCACACGTAATCTGCCCAGGCGTCTTCGTCCCAGACGTACCTCACTCGGCAAGGTCTCGCTCGGTGCCTTCGCCCGTGTCCAGCCGCTCGATGGAACGCATCAATCGCCGCGCATTCTCTGGATTGCGCAAAAGATATGCGGTCTCTTTCAGTGACTCGTAGTCGTCGAGTGAGACAATCACCACCGGTTCGTGACCCGAACGCGTGATGACAACCTCTTCACGGTCATCGACGACTTTTGACAGCGTCTCTGCGTAGTTGGCGCGAGACTCTGAGTAGCTCATGGTGCGCATGACGACCCCCTCCGTACAGAATATTGTACGCTAAAGCGCTGATGCGCGGGGCAGGAAACACAGGCGGGCGGATGCTGTCCCAGCATCCGCCCTGCGCTTTCGTTGTTGCCTCGGCTATTTGCTGAGCCCGTAGATGGGGTGCTTCGCCTGCTCTTCCTCGTTCTCGGGGCCGAGCGGAATGCGCGTGCGGTCGCGCAGCAGCAGCGTTGCGATGAACGCGATGGTCATGACTCCCGCGATGTACCAGGCGACGGCCTGTGAGGTACCCGTCGTCTGCACGATCCACGCAGAGATCAGCGGGGCGAACGCACCGCCGAGCACAGCGCCGATCGCATACGCGATCGAGACGCCTGAGTAGCGGATCGACGCGGGGAAAAGCTCGGTGAAGTACGCGGCTTGCGGGCCGTAGGTGAGGCCGTTGCCGATGGTGAACAGCGCGATTCCTGCGAAGAACAGCCACGCGCTTCCGGTGTCGACGAGCGGAAAGAGGAACCACACGGTGATGAGAAAGACGATCCACCCGATGATGTACGTCTTGCGGCGTCCGATCTTGTCAGAGAGCCAGCCACCGAACCAGGTGAAGATGAGCCACACGACGCTCGAGACGGTGACGGCGATGAGAACGGGAGTGCGCTCCATGCCGACGAGACCGCCCTCATCGAGCGGCCGCGTTGCGTAGCCCTGCAGAAAGCCGCCTGTCGTCATGTAGCCCGCAGCGTTGTTTCCCGCGAAGGTGAGCGCGGCGAGGATCACGAGCAGCCAGTGCTTGCGGAACAGCTGCACGATGGGCATGCTCGCCTTCTCTTTCTTCGCCGCCATCTCGGCGAAGACCGGCGACTCGTCGACGCTGCGGCGCACGACGATGCCGACGACGACAAGAACGATGCTCAGCAGGAACGGGATGCGCCAGCCCCACTCGACGAACGCCTCGCCTGGGGAGACGACGCCGGTCATGAGCGCGAGCACCCCCGAGGCCAGCAGCAGGCCGAGGGGCACGCCCATCTGCGGGAATGCGCCAAAGCGACCGCGCTTCTGGGCGGGAGCGTGCTCCACGGCCATGAGCACGGCGCCGCCCCACTCGCCACCGGTGGAGAGCCCCTGCAGAACGCGCAGCAGAACAAGAATGATCGGTGCTGCAGCGCCGATCACGGCGTGCGTGGGGAGAAGCCCGATGAGCGTCGTCGACGCACCCATGAGAATGAGCGTCCAGACGAGCATCGCCTTGCGGCCGAACTTATCGCCGAGGTGGCCGGCGATGAATGCGCCGAGCGGGCGGAAGAGAAAGCTCACGCCGACCGAGGCGAACGAGAGAAGAATGGCGGCCTGCGGTCCCAGCGGCTCGAAGTACAGCGAAGCGAACAGCAGGCCCGCCGCGTTTGCGTAGAGGAAGAAGTCGTACCACTCGATCGTCGTGCCGATGATTGTCGCAACAGCGACTCTCTTCATGTCGGTTTGCGTTGCCTGCGGGGCAACGCGCGATGCGTCAGACATCGGTGACTCCCTTGTCGGTTGTGGTGCTGTGCAGGTGCGTCTCGCCATGTGGGCGGACGGCTGAAATCATATACGACCTGAGATATCTTCGAAACCCGCGCCGATCAATTTACGCCAAGTACCTGATCAGGATGCTGTTGTGAATTGCGTAATGCGGGAAATGTGGTGACGTGAGCGGGTCTACAGCAACGAGAATGCGACGGTGAAGGCCGCCGCGACGAGCGCTGTGCCGACGAGCACGACGGTGATCGGCAGGAGCGCGCGGCGCACGCGCCGCGCGAGCATGAACACAGCGAGCGCGAGGGCGACGGCCCCGATGAACACCCAATAGACAGGGCTCGTCGTGTCACCGACGACAGTGAGACCGTAAACGGCCTCGCCCGCGCCGATGCCCGCGAGCACCGCGGTTGCTGCCGCCGCACGCAGGTCGCGACGGCGTATCCAGCAGGCTGCAAGCCCGATGAACGGCCCGGCGATGAGACCGATGATCGCGAAGAACGTCGGATCGTAGACGAAGCCGCGCAGCGTCGACACGGCGGCGTAGCCCAGGGTGAGCAGCACGAAGCTTCCCGCGCCCAACAGCGCCGACACCCACCAGCTGCAGCGCGCAAGGAACACGAGCACCGCGGTCAGCAGTGTCCAGCCACTCGCAGAATTGGCGAACGACGAGAACCAATCGGGCAAGAATCCCTGGGCGTAAGACGTCAGGCCGCCCAGAACGAGGCTTGTCGCGAGCACCGCGGCGATGCTCGACAGAGTGCCGCGCCGGCGCGTCGTCACTGTGGCACCGCTCTGGGTCGCAGCAACGACACAAGCACGGCAACGATGACGCTCGCGATGGCCAGCACGACGAAGCTCGTGGGGAAGGAACTTGCTGTCGCAATGGTGCCGACGACGACGGAGCCGAGGCCCGTTCCCACGTCGAAGCCCGCGTTCCACACGACGCTCACGACGTTGCGGGAGCGATCGCCCGCCGCAGCAAATGCCTCGACGAGGGTGACATTCTGCAGCCCGCCGTATGCAGTTCCGATGAGAGCCGCGCCGACGAGAAGGAGCGTTGTGGCGACGGCATCCGTTCCCCCGTCGATTCCGACGGCGAGCCCCGCTGCCCCGATGGCGGCGACGACAAGAAGCGGCGCGATGAATCGGCGGGCCCCGTAGCGGTCCGCGATGCCGCCGAAGATCCAGCGCGAGAACGCGCCGAGGCCGGTGAGCGCCAGAAGGGCGACAACCGCCGTCGCGGTGTTCTCGAGCATCGACGGCGCAAACGTGAGAACGGCTCCGCCCGTGCACGTGATGGTGAGCAGCGCAACGATCGGCATGACGACGGCGCGTGTGCGCACGGCGGCGATGCGCGAGCCCTGCGGGGCAACGTCGATCGGCGATGTCTGGGGCGGAGGCACCGTGGCGAGACGGCGCCCGAGCACGATGGCGAAGGGAACGGCCACCGCCGGCGCTGTTCCGAGGGCGAAGACCAGCGCCGGGCTCACCTGCTCGGCGAGCCAGGGAGCCGCGGGAACGAGCACAAACTGCGGAACGGCGATGGCGAGTCCGTAGGCGCCGATTGCCCGGCCGCGCCGCTTCGGCTCGACGAGGGCGGCAACGGCAGACGACCCGCACACGGTGATGATGCCGAAGCCGACGCCGCGAATGAGCGCGAGCCCGAGAATCAGCGGAAGCTGGTCAGAGAAGAGGTGAAGCGCAGACGGCAGCCCGAGGCAGAGCAGCCCGATCACGAGCATCCGGGACCACCCGAGCACGCGCAGGCCGGGGGAGACGAGCATCTGCGTCGCGACAGTTGACAGCATGAGCAGCCCGTTGACGAGGCCGCTGCCGAAGCTGTCTGCGCCGCCGATGGTGGCCCAGAGCGGGGCCGTTGGCAGCAGCAGCGAGAACCCGCTGAACGCCAGGGCCGTTGTGATGAGAAGGGGCAGCATGCCAGGAAGCGTCCATACGGAGGGCTTCTGCTCGGTCACCAGCTCTCCCCACTGTCCCTGTTGTTACTGCGAGCCTGCCTCGAGGCAGGCACTCGGCACAGCTTACCGGGGCGTCGGGCAGAAAAAGAGGGCGGATGCTTGTGCAGCGCGCACCAGCATCCGCCCCCACTCTCGTCGGCTACGCCGGCTGACGCAGGCCTTCGGGGAGGTACTGGGCGTGGGCTTCGGTGAGCTCGTCGCAGATGCGCCACAGCGTCTCGGGCGTGACGCTCGACATGGCGTTCGGATCGGCAAGAAGCGCCTGGCGCACGAGCGTGGGGTCTTCTCGCCGCGCTGCCTCAATCGTGGTGCCCGCGACAGCGGCATACGGGCGGTTGACGGCGACGCACTCGACGGGTAGATCGCCCATGGCGACGGGGTGAATGCCCTCGGCATCGACGACGCACGGCACCTCGACGACATCGGCCTCGGGGAGGTTCGAGATCAGTCCGGCATTGGGGAGGTTCGCATGAATCTCGCGTCGCGTTCCCGTGACCACTGAGTGGATGAGCTGTGGAGCATACTCGCTCGCTTCGTCGAGCAGCTCGATGTTCTCGCCATTGTCGAGAGCCCGCCGCGTCTCTTCGAACTCGGTGACGTTGTCTTCGCTGATCCCCAGGTATTCGAGTGGCTGCAAGCGGTATTTTTCGCGCTGTGACTCAGAGCGCAAAAACCACGAGAGGTACTCAGATGAATGCTCGCTCGTCTCGGTGGGGTAGTACCCGACGCGGCGGAAGATCTCGGCACGGACGCGACGCTGAAGCTCGGGATCGTCGGCAATGCGCTGCTCGAGGCGCGGGTACAGATTTTCGCCGTTGTGCGTCCACTCGAGCAGCCACGACTGGTGATTGAGTCCGGCGGCGCGAAAGTGTGTGTCGGCGACGTCAAGACCGACAAGCTCGGCAAGGTCGTGCGCCGTCCAGTACACGCTGTGGCAGAGGCCGACGGTGCGGATGCCGGGAGCGACGAGGTTCGCCCACCACACGTTCATAGTCATGGGGTTCGTGTAGTTGAGAAAGTAGGCGTTCGGGCAGATCTGCTCCATGTCGCGCAGAATGCCCGTGAGCACGGGGAAGGTGCGCAGCCCGCGGAAGACCCCGCCGATTCCCGTTGTGTCGCCGATGGTCTGCAGCAGGCCGTGGCGCGCCGGAATCTCGAGGTCGGCGCGCGTTCCGTCGATGCCGCCGACCTGGATCATGTTGATCACGAAGTCGGCTCCGGCGAGAGCCTCACGGCGATCGGCGGATGCGCTCACACGAGCGTGAGCGCCGAGACGCTCCGACACGTGGGCTGCCGTCGCCGTCGCGACGCGAAGCCGCTCGGCGTTGATGTCGTGCAGAGCGATCTCGATCTCGTCGAACTCGGGGTATCGCAGCAGGTCGGTGAGCAGCTGCTTTGTAAAAACGACGCTTCCTGCGCCGATGAAAGTCACGCGTGTCATACACACAGTGTGAACGCATCGATCAGATTTTTGGGCAAAACGGTCACTCTTGGTGAGCGGCTTTGGTGCGCTCTCGGTGCGAGACATCGTGGCAATGCCGGGAAACTTCGGATGCCGACGAGCATTCTCTTGCGCGAAACGATCGCTTTCGTGAGCGAACCTGTGGTCAAATATGACGCATGAACCACGTCATCTCATCTGGAGGCCAGCCGATCGTCGCGTCGGCTAAACGGTCGAAGCGGCTGTCGGCGATTCTCACCGCGCTCGCCGAGTCGTCTGCGGTGTCGCTCGCCGAGCTTACGCGCGGCCTTGAGTCATCGCCCGCGACGATCAGGCGCGATCTCGCACTGCTTGAGTCGCAGGGATTTCTCACCCGCACGCACGGGGGAGCGCAGGCTACCGAGATGAAGGCCGAGCTGCCCGTTCGGTACCGCGACGGGGCTGAGCGCGAAGCAAAGGTGGCCATCGCCCGCAAAGCGGCGGAGCTGATCCCGGGAGGACGACAGGCCATAGCGATCGGCGGCGGAAGCACAGCGGCCGAGGTTGCACGCAATCTGACGTCGCGCACCGACCTGACGATCGTCACAAACTCGCTCACGACGGCATATGAGCTTGCCTCGCGCAGCAAGGTGAAGGTTGTCATGACCGGCGGTGTGATTCGACCCACGTCGTTCGAGCTTGTCGGAACGCTCGCTGAGGGTGCACTTAACGCGATAAACGTCGCCATGACGGTGATCGGCGCAGACGGCATCACCGCGGCGAACGGGCTCACGACATTCGACGATACCGAGGCGCGCACAAATCGTTCCATGGTGACGCATGCTGGTCGCGTCGTCGTTGTCGCAGACAGCACGAAGCTGGGAGAAGTGCGGCTCGCGCGCGTCGCCGAGCTCAGCGAGATCAGCGACCTCGTCATCGATGACGCGGCCGACCCGCAGGAGCTCGCAAAGATCGAACGCTGCGGTGTGCGCGTGCACCGCGTTCACCCGTAGCGCGCTCAGCGCGCAGCGATGGCATCCGTCAGGCGTTCGACTCCGTAGGCGAAGGCGACATCGACGTCTCCGCCGAGGTGAAATGACCTGTTGAGCTCCATCGAGATGAAGCCGGTTGCCCACGCGGTGAAGGTGCGCGCTGCCGCGAGCATATGGTCTTTGCCGGCAAGCTCCGCCACAACGGTGAAGAGCGGGGCGCTGCTCTCTTCGAGGAGCTCCCGCGAGAGATCCTCGCCCTCGGCAAGCGGCGTGAAGACCAGCAGGTAGGCAGCGGTTCGTGCGTGCGCAAATTGGCGGAGTGCGCCGAGAAGCGCTTTCAGCCGCTCTCGCGGAACGCCGACGCCGGGATCCGCGGCGGCGATCTGGGCGCCGAGGTCGGCGACCGCGGCCTCGGCGATCAAGCGGATCAGCTCATCGCGATTGCGCACGCGCTTGTACAGGGACGGAGGGCGCACGCCGACGCGAGCGGCAACAGCCGCCATGGTGACGGCGCTGAGACCGTGGGTCTCAAGAATGTGCAGTCCGGCGGCAACGATGGCGGGCAGCGATGTGCGTTCAGGTGTCGGCATCGTCACAGTATAGCTATTGCGCTTAGCCATGATGGCTATGTATGATAGCCATCATGGAACTGACAACAGGACTCCGCCGCATCGGCAACGACATCGTTGCGGCACATCTCATCGTCGACGACACGGGAATCACCCTCATCGACACGGGACTGGCTGGCCACTGGAGCGACCTCGAGCATGAACTTGAGGCGATCGGGCGGACGCCGTCCGACATCCGCGGTGTTGTGCTGACGCACGGCGACAGTGACCACATCGGCTTTGCCGAGCGACTGCGCCGCGAGTATGGCGTGCCGGTTTACGTGCACGCCGCCGATGCTGCGCGTGCCCGTGGCGAGGAGTCGACGAAGCCGGCGTGGGGCAGCATGAAGCTCGGCTCCGTGCTGCGCTTTATCGCGTATACGACGCGCAAGGGCGGACTGCGCACGCACTACCTCAGCGAGGTGCACGAGGTGACAGACGGACAGGTGCTCGACCTGCCTGGCGCCCCCGAGATCATCGGCCTCCCCGGGCATTCGCCGGGGAGCATCGCCATTTACGTTCCGAGCGTCTCCGCCGTCTTCGTCGGCGATGGGCTCACGACGCGCAGCGTGCTCACGGGGAAGAGAGGCCCTCAGCCCGCACCATTTACCGACGACCAAGCGGCTGCCGCGGCTTCGCTCACCCATATCGCGGGTCTGCGAGCCGACTGGGTGATCCCCGGACACGGCGCGCCGTGGCACGGCGGCGTCACTGAGTTGCTTTCTGAATACCGTGCGGCGGCAGCCTGAACCGTTCGGCGTGGTCGGTGACGAACTGTTCGAACGTCCTCGACGCCTGCCCTGTGAGCTTTTCCGTCTCACCCGTGACCCAATCGGAGTCGCCTTCTGCGAACAGCCCAAGGGCTGTCGCGTTGGCGTGTGCCCGTGACGGTGGCACGCCGACGGCGACGAGTGCAGCTTCCTGCTGCTCGATTGTGATCGCTCGGTGACGCACGGGGCGGTGAAGCACAGACGTCAAGATCGAAGCCGCGTCGTCATAAGACAGCGCAACTGGCCCGCTCAAGCGGTAGACAGACCCCGCCCCGTCGGACGGGGCCATCGCCACAGCCGCGGCGGCCGCGGCGACGTCGCGGACGTCGATCATGCCAATTCGGCCATTCCCCGTCGGTGAGGCGAACTCGGAGGCCTTGGCGATTCCCGGTGCCAGCATCAGAAAATTCTGCATGTACGCGTTCGCGCGGAGCAGCGTGTAGGGAAGCTCGGACTTCTCGAGGTGCTGTTCGATTGCGTAATGGTCGCGACGACGGGCGATAGGCGAGTCCGCTGACGCTTCGGTCGTAATCTTCGTCACATGGCCGACGCCCTCCGCTCGTGCCCGATCGATGACCGTCATCTCCTGCGACCGTTCCGGAGAGGTGACAAGCACGATGCCGGAGATTCCATGAACTGCGTGGCGAACCGTGTCCGCGTCTCCGAGATCGCCGCGGACGAGCTCAATGCCGACGGCAGCGAGTTCGTGATGACGGCTCGGGTCACGGACGATGAGACGGACCTGTTCGCCTCGCTCAGCGAGGTGGGCAGCCGTGGCAGCGCCGACCTTCCCGGCTGTCGTGACGAGGATCACGCGCCGACCGCCTCACTCAGCGCGTGCAGCGCCGCATCAACGTCATCGCCCCCGTGCAGACCGATCGACTGCGAGGGAGCGGAACTCGCGGAGATCGCTGCGGCAACCCGGCCCACGTCGAGCGCGTCGATCGTTCCGGTGGCGTGGCGCGTCGTGGCCGGACCGAGCACGAGCGAGAAAATCCGTCGTGATGCACCATTCTCCGCGGCAGCGACACGCTGCATCATGAGGAGCGCAGCCTGCTCCATGCTGACAAGGCCGCTGCCCGGGACTGGCCAGGCCGCGGAGTCCCCGACAACGACGATGTACGCACCTCGACCGTCGAGAGCGGGAAGGGCGGCTCGGAGCATGGCCATGTGCGTCGTCGCCAGATCCGTGAACGCGTTCGCCCAATCATCCTCCGTGATCCCCGTCAGCGTCGAGCCCTGCCACCATCCTCCGATCGGCGCTACGACAGAGTCGATTCCGCCGCGATAGTGAATGACCTGTTCGACAAGTTCTTGCGCACCGGCGAAGGTCGTGTAGTCGTGCTTGACGAGATGAAGGTGCTCGTCGGCCGCATTGCCGAGAACGCGCCGAAATTCTTCGGCGCGTTCCTGCGATCGTGTCGGCACGATCACCTCTGCTCCGGACGTGAGAAGCGCGCGCACGACCCCTTCGCCGACGGCGCCGGTTCCGCCGGGAACGAGAACGCGATGAGTGGACAGATCGGAAAAGCTGAGTTGAGACATGAGACTCCTCGGACATTAATAGTTGGTAGCACCAACGTTGGTGAGAACAACGTAGCATTGATCGTTGGTGAAGACAACGAGTAGCCTTGGCGCATGGCGTCGGAATCACACCTTCAACCACCCGCGCGATTGCGCGCCTTGGTAAGTTGGCAAGCGAATAAGGCCAACACGATTGGTACCCGCTTGGCGGCGAATCGCATGCCGTTGCAAGCACGCGCCGAATTCGCCGTCCTCGCCGCACTCGAGGAATGCGGTCCGTTGAGTCAGGCGGATCTTGGACGGCGACTCGGGCTCGACCGCAATAACGTCAACGACATCGTTGGGCGACTGCATACGACGAGCCGGGTCATCCGTTCCATCGACCCCGCTGACCGACGACGAAACACTGTCGCGATGACCGAGGAAGGGCGTCTCTACCTCGACGAGCTGCAGGCGGTCACGGACCAGGTTCAAGCCGAACTCACCGAGGCGCTCTCGAACGATGAGAGGGCACAGCTGCGCGCGCTACTGGAGAAACTCCTCAGTTTCCACCCAACGCTGCCCAGCTGACGCCACCCGCTCCGGCGGCCGGCCGCGAGCCATAGTGATCAGTCAAACTGAGTGGAACGCTCTGTTTTGTGAGCGATTCATTGCTCAAACCGATACGTTATGCCACATTCTCAGTGACGGGAAGCATCCGCTCACCTGAAATGTCAGCTTCCCGATCCCTTCATAGGTGAAGCCGAAAGGGTCAACAATGACGTATCACCCAGAGCTCAAACGAACAGGGCTCAAACGCACAGTCCTCGCCGGTGCGGCCCTCGCAACAGCAGGCATCATGGTGCTGTCTGGCTGCAGCGCACAGCAGGGCGCGACAACGCTCGACAAAGACGCCGACGTGACAATCACGATGTGGTCGGGGCAGACAGACGAGGCCCAAGATCTGATTGAAACGTTGGCGAAGGAGTTCGAAGACGAGCATCCGAATGTCACAATCGATCTCTCGGCTGGCGCCTCGTCAACCGAGCAGCTGCTGCAGAAGCTCTCTGCCGGGTTCGCAGGCAACAGCTACCCCGACATCTCGTACGCGTTCGGTGCCTGGGCCAGCCAGCTCGAAGCATCCGGTCGCACGCTCGACATCACAGAAAAAGTGAGCGAGCCCGACGTGAAGTGGGACGAGTTCTCGGAGGCCGCGCGCAAGACCGTGCAACCGACGGGGGAGAAGACGATCGGCTTTCCCGCGATCGTCGACAACCTCTCGCTCATCTACAACAAGACGGTGTTCGATAAAGCGGGCGTCGAGTACCCAGACGAGAACTGGGATTGGAGCGACTTCCGCGACGCGGCGAAGAAGATGACGGATGCCGAGACGAACACGTACGGCTACGGCTACTCGGTGTCGGGCTCAGAAGAGACGACGTGGCAGTTCTGGCCGCATCTGTGGCAGAACGGCGGCGAGATTCTGAGCGACGACCAGAGCGAGGCGGCGTTCGCCTCTGACGCCGGTGTGAAGGCGCTCACCTTCCTTCAAGACATGGCTGTCACAGACAAGAGCATCTACCTCGACCAGACAGACACCAAGTTCGGCCAGCTCTTCGCGAGCGACCGCATCGGAATGATCACGTCGGGCCCGTGGCAGCTCTATGACCTGGTGAAGGCCGGAACCGACTATGGGGTCACCGTGCTTCCTGGCACAGACGGCAACCATCAGACGGTGTCCGGTCCCGACATCTGGGCGCTGTTCGACCACAAAGACAAGAACCGCGAGTACTGGGCGTATGAGTTTGTCGAGTGGCTGACGAGTGCCGAGCAGGACGTGCGCTGGAACGTCGCCATCGGCAACCTGCCGCTGCGCTCGAGCGAGGTCGACTCCGAGGCCTTCAAGGAGCAGGCGGCGCAATACCCCGGTCTCGACATCATGGCCGCGAACAATGCAAACGCCGAGAAGGCCCGTCCAACGGTGCCGGGCTACGTCAACCTCTCTGAGGCCATCGGCGGGGCGATCTCGCAGGTGCTGCAGGGTCAGAGCGACCCGGCAGAGGCACTGAAGGCCGCGGCCGAGAAGGCAAACGAGAAGCTCGGGGAATCCAAGTAGCAATGAGCCAGACACGGATGCTTGTAGCGCCGGGAGCCTCGATGAAAGACGGGGCTCCCGGCCGGAAGAAGGGCGCACGCCGCTTCTTCGAAGGATGGACGTTCATTGGCCCGGCGACGCTGATCGTCGTCGGGCTGACGATCTTCCCCGCGGTGTGGGCGTTCATTCTCTCGTTGCAGGAGTGGGACGGCTTCAGCGAGCCGACGTTCGTCGGCGGTGACAACTACGCGCGGCTGGTCGGTGACCCCGAGTTTCTCGACTCGGTGATGCACACACTGTTCTACACTGTGCTGTTCGTTCCCTCGTCTGTGCTCGCCGGGCTGTTTCTCGCCGTGGCGTTGAATCGCCGCATCCGCTTCATTGGTATTTATCGCACCGCGATCTTCGTTCCGTTCGTCGCCTCCGCGGCGGCCACCGGCATTCTCACGACCTACCTCTTCAGCCCGCAGTTCGGTGTCGTCAACAACGTGATGCGGGTCATCGGCCTTCCGCAGCAGAAGTGGCTGGAAGACCCGTCTCAGGCGATGGTGGTGATCGCCATCATGTCGCTCTGGGGCCAGGCGGCGTTCACGACGGTCATCTACCTCGCTGCTCTGCAAGACATTCCAGGCGAGCTCATCGAGGCAGCGCGCATCGACGGCGCCAGCCGCTGGCAGACGTTCTGGCGCGTTGTTTTTCCTCAACTCGCCCCCGTCACCGTGTTCGTGACGATCTGGCAGATGATCGAGGCGATCAAGCTCTTCGACCTTGTCTTCACAACGACAAAGGGTGGGCCGCTCGACGCGACGAAAACGATCGTGTACTTCGTATGGGAGCGCGCCTTCAAGGGGCTCGAGTTCGGGTACGGCTCCGCAAGCGCGTACGTGCTCTTCGCGATCACGCTGCTCATCACCATCGCCGTTGTCGTGTATTCCCGCCGCGGTGGCAAGGAGGCTTTCTGATCATGGTTGCCACTCAAGAAGCCATCGGGGTGCCGCCGCGCACCGCCGTCCCCTCGGTGAGGCGCAGACGTCGCACAATCAGCGGGTGGCATTTTGCGCTCGCGCCGATTGCGCTCGTCTTCGTGATTCCCTTCGTGCAGATGATTCTCGCTGCCCTGTCGCCCGCCGCAGAGCTCGTGAAGTTTCCTCCGCCGTTCGTGCCCAGCGCGCTGACGTTTGAGAACTTTGCCAAACTGTTTGCGACGACAAACGTGCTGCAGTGGGTGATGAACTCCGTCTTGGTGTCGGCCGTCGCCATTCTTGCCCACATCATTCTGTGTTCGCTTGCGGGCTACGGCTTTGCGCGCCTCCGCTTTCGCGGGCGCAACATGAGCTTCTTTCTGATTATCGCGACGATCATGCTGCCAACGCAGCTGCTGATGATTCCGACGTACATTCTGTTCTCGAAGATCGGGCTCATCAACACGCTCGGCGCCGCCATGGTGCCCTGGCTCGCCTCAGCATTCGGAATCTTTCTCATGCGGCAGTTCTTCTTGAGCCTTCCCGCCGAGCTCGAAGAGGCGGGAATGCTTGACGGATGCTCCCGCTGGGGCATTTTCTTTCGCATCGTGCTGCCGCTGGCCAAGCCCGCACTGGCGACGCTCGCCATCTTCACGCTGCTGAGCTCGTGGAATGACCTGATCTGGCCCCTGATCGCGATCAACGATCCGAGCGCCTTCACCATTCAGCTCGGCATCGCCAACTTCCAGGGAGCGCGCCAAACAGAGTGGGGACTCCTGATGGCGGGGAACGTCATCGCCGTTCTCCCCCTCGTTGTGTTCTTCCTCATCGCGCAGAAGCAATTCATACAGACAATGACATTCTCAGGACTGAAAGGATGACGCCGGTGCACACACTCGTCGTCGGAGACACGAACCCCGATTTCATCTTGCGCGGCGACGTCAAACCCCGCTTCGGGCAGGCCGAGCAGCTCTTGACCTCGGCCGACCTCGTGCTCGGTGGCAGTGCGTCAATCGTCGCTTCGGGTCTCGTGAAGCTCGACGTCGATACCGGATTGCTCGCAACGGTCGGCAGCGATTATTTCGGCACGCTCACCGAAAAGTACCTCGCCGAGTGCGGCATTGACACCTCGGAGGTGCTGAAATCCCCCGGAGGCGCAACCGGAATCTCGGTCATCCTGTCTCAGCCGGATGACCGCTCGATCTTCACGTTTCCCGGGGTGATTCCGACGCTGTCGATCGACGCGGTACGCGCAAGCATCCGCCGTGCACAGCCCAAGCACGTGCACTTCTCCTCGTACTTCCTCGTGCCGGAGCTTGCCACGGGGCTTCCCGCGCTGCTTGATGAGATCACCGCCGAGGGCATCACGACGAGTGTCGACACCAACTGGGATCCGAGCGAGCAATGGACGGGCCTCGACGAGGTGCTGCCGCGCATCACCCACTTCATGCCCAACCGGCAAGAGCTGCGTGCGGTCGGCGCAGGCTATGCCGACGATCCCGCCGGCTCCGACGAAGACATCGCGTTGGCGCTCGCGCGTCTCGGCCCGGTCGTCATCGTCAAGCGTGGTTCAGAGGGCGGGCTCGTTGTGACGCCGCAGGGCCACGTGCACACTGTTGATGTGCCCGACGTGAGCGTCGTCGATACGACGGGTGCAGGCGACAGCTTCAACGCCGCGTACATTGCCGCCATGGCGCATGGCGTCGTCGATGAAGACGAGAGGCTGAGGTGGGCGACGCTTGCCGGGTCGCATTCGGTCACGCGGTCGGGCGGAACGGGTGCCCAGATTCACCGCACGGAGTTGCGCGAGACCCTGGATGCCGTGGGAGTCGCCAACGGCTGAGGGTTGGCCGAGAAAGCGGCATCCTGTCGGTGGTGTCACTTGCTCTCGCCCCCCATGGACGAATCGTCCGAAACCAGTCGCGCCGATGCCGACACCGAAGAGGGGCGCTCAGAGCCGAATGCCGATTCACACAGCATGATCACCTTTCTCCAGGTGCTCGTGAATACCGGCGCGGCAAACATCACGACGAGCTTTCTGTGGTTCGCGCTCACGTACTGGGTGTATCTCGAGACGCATTCGATGCTCGCCACGGGAATCATCGGCTGCGCGTTCATGCTGCTCGTCGCCGGGTGCAGCATGATGTTCGGAACTTTCTCGACAGCTATCGCAAGCACGCGGTCATGGTGCTTTCGGGTGCCGGAAGGGCGACGTGGGGATGGCTGCTCGGTGATGGCAGCGCGCGCTATTCCGAGATTGTGGCCCAGGATGCCGAGGCCATCGCCCCGGAGAACGCGACGCATATTGTTGTCCAGATTTCTTCGAGAGACACTAGAACATATCTTCGATGGTTGGTATGATTGTGTCATGTTTGAACCGAAGGCGTGTGGGGGTCGGGTTGGTCCGATTCCGATGGGTGATGAGGCCCGCGGTGAGGTAGCTTTGCGTCCGTTTTTCATGGTTCATGACTACGTGTATCTCGATGATGAGATGCATGCTCCGATTGTGGAGACGAGTGACACGGCGGCGTTGGCGTTGGAGGAGTTGGAGCGGGAACAGGAGAGGTTGCTGGGTCAGCAGGCGGTGGTGGCCGAGAAGCTTGAGGCGGCCCGGGTGGCGTTCCGCAATCAACGGGACGCGATTCTCGTGCACGGGTCCTCCACGGCGCTGGAGGATGATGAGGCTTTGCGTCGGGCGTTCAGTGCGGAGGTGGCGACGCGTTTGCATGTGACGGATCGCACGGCGTCGAACATGGTTGAAGAGGCGAAGACTGTGATCAATGATCTTCCCGAGTTGGCGGATGCGTGGCGTGTGGGTTGGGTGTCGCAGCAGCACGTTCGTGCTGCCGCTCATCAGGCGTGGGATGTTCCGAAAGAGGCCCGGCTCGCCTTCGATTCCGCGATCACGCCGAAGGCGCGCACGCAGACGTCGACACGGTTTCAGCAGACGGCCCGGAAGCTTCGTGAGAGGCTGCATCCTGAGACGATCCAGGAGCGCACGAAGCAGGCGTTCGCAGAACGTCGCGTTGATGTGTGTGAAGAGAATGACGGGATGGCGAGCATCACCCTGACGCATTCCGCCGATGTGGTCCTCTCCATCGATGCCAGTGCCCGTGCGTTGGCGAAGCGACGCATGGGGGAAACCCCGGGCGAGCAGCGCACGTTGACGCAGTTGCGTGCCGACATCACGGCCGAGGCACTCCTCTCCCAGCTCGGCGCAGAAACGCTGCGCATCGGCACCTTCAACGACGGCGCCGAGCACGAAACGGTTGAGCCCGAAACTGACGCTGACGCTGAGGCTGAGGTGGCGGAGCCTGAGGGTGATGAGACCGAGCGTGCCGAGGCTGATGCGGCGGAGCCCGAGGGTGCACCGTCAGATGAGGCGACAGCGCTGTCGGGTTTGACGGCGGCGCAGTTGGCGGCGATGCGTCCCGGTGTGGTGATCACGGTTCCCGCCGAGACACTCTTCGGTAACGGTGACGAACCTGCATCGCTGGGCGGATACGGCCCCATCGATCTCGACTTGGCGAGAGACATCATCTGCCAGGCGTCACGTTTTCACCGGGTGCTGACCAGCCCGGTTGATGGGTCAACGGTTGCGATCGATCCGACCAAGTACCGGTTGAGTGAGCAGGTGAAGCGGCTGATTCGCACGAGAGACGGAACCTGCGGGTTCCCCGGCTGCGATGTTCCCGCCCAACGCTGCGACATCGACCATGTCGTCGCGTGGGCAGACGGCGGACGAAGCACGCCCGAAAACCTGATGAGCCTCTGTCGCCGACACCACACACTGAAACACTCGACACGCTGGCGATCAGAAGCACAACCAGACGGCAGCCTGCTCTGGACATCACCAACCGGCGCCCAACACTCAGTGCAACGAGAATGAGCAAGACTCGTGGCAGTTCTCACGGCCTGTCAGCCGTGAGGTTCGGCGTCAGAGGCTCAGAGGCGTCAGCACGGCGATCTTCCACGCGGTGTCGGCGAGCACGAGCTGGTAGATGAAGCGTTCTTGGCGCTCACCGCCGTACGTCCACGTGACATCGGCCCAGATGCTGTGCGCTGTCTCGGCCACAATCGCAATGTCAGAATCAGCCTCGCTGATTCCGTGGTACTGCTCGAACGACGAATCAAAGAATTGCTGCGTCTGCTCGACACTGGTCACGGGAACGGATTGCCCCGGAAAGAGGATCAGCGCCGGCACAGCGTAGAGCTGCGCGATCGCTGTGGCATCGCGGTCGAGCAGCGCTTGGGTGTATGCGTCGAAGAATTTCTGCGTCGTCTCTGTCGCGCTCATGCGGCTACCATAACGCCGACCGCCGTCGATGTCACCGGGTGAGCTATGCGCGAGCGTCGAGCATCATCCGGCGTGAACGTCGCCAATCGTTGTCGTGCTGACCGATTCGCCTCGCGAAAATTCCCCGATGGGGAACCCCGGGTGGTGACCGTCGGATGTGGTCTGGCCTGCTTCGCCCGGTTGCCTGCCGAGGGTCAGCCGCGACACGATGCGGTAGCGGTCACCGCGGTACACGGAATGCACGTACTCAACGGGTGTGCTGCCGGTGTCGGTTGTGAGTCGTTCGAATAAGAGGGCGGGCGATAGTTCCGGCACGTCGAGCAGCTCTGCCTCGTCGGCGTTCACCACCGTTGGCTCAATCGACTGCACGGCCTCGAACACGTGCACACCATGGTGGGCGCGCAGGTGCTCATAGAGGTCGCCGCTTTCCAATTCCTGCTCCGTGAGTTCCGAAATCTGGGATGCCGGGAAGTGCAGATGCTCGATCGCGATCGGCGAGCCGTCGACGAGGCACAGCCGGGCGACGTAGAGGATCTCGGCTCCGGGAGAGATGTGCAGTTTGCGCCCAATACGTGCTCCCGCCTGGATGCGGGTGGATTCGATCACCCGACTTGACCACGTGCCCTCCGCCAATGGTGCCTTCATCGCGTGTGCGTCGCCGAGAAGCTCTTGGGTGATCTTCTCGGGTGCGACGAACATTCCGCGTCCGTGCTCACGCACGAGCAACCCCGCGGCGACCAGCTCGTCGACGGCAGCTCGCAACGTCGGTCGAGAGACGCCGAGGTCTGCGCACAGCGCACGCTCTGACGGAATCGGATCGCCGGTTTCGCGCGATTCGATGATCTCGAGGATATGACTGCGCACACGCTCGCGCTTGAGAACCGTCCCCGAATCTGCAGGTGACACTGGCGCGCTCCTCTTCCTCGACGTCGTCCCCCTTGTTTACCAGTTTGCGATTGGTTTGGGAAATCTGCCCTGTTCTTGAGTTCGGCACCTCACCAGTTATCGGGCGAAAGCAGCCGTCTGAATGTCGAGAAAGAGGGCGAAATTGAGGAATGTCTGCCATTGACAAGCGAAACCGCGGTGTGCAAGACTCTGCGACCAGCACCAACTGGTCAACTAACCACTGAACCAACTGGTAACTTTTTCCCTATTTTTCCACAACGAGGTGAACGATGAAATCACGCATGATCGCCGGTGCATCCGCACTCGCTCTCGCCGCAACCCTCAGCGCCTGCAGCTCTGGCACGGCCGAAGCCGGCGGCACGACGACAATCGATGTCTGGCTGATGCGCGACAGCGTCTCTGAAGACTTCCAGACGACGTTCGAGAGGGAGTTTGAGGCAGAGCATCCTGACATCGACGCGAAGATCCAGATTCAGGAATGGGATGGTATCGGCGAGAAAGTCGTTGCGGCACTCGCAAGCAACGACCCACCCGACATCATCGAGATCGGAAACTCGCAGATGCCGCAGTACTCTCAGAGCGGCGGGCTGCTCGACCTGAGCGACAAGGTCGATGACCTGGGCGGTGAGGAATGGATCCCCGGGTTGGCAGATCCGGCCGTATGGGACGGCAAGACGTACGGTGTGCCGTACTACGCCGCGAACCGCGTCGTCATCTACAACAAGACGCTCTTCGAAGCGGCGGGCATCGACGCCGGGAGCATCACGACGAGGGACCAGTGGATCGCCGCCACAACGGCGTTGAACTCGGGCGATATTCAGGGAATCTATCTGCCAGGGCAGAGCTGGCACGCTCTTGCCGGGTTCACCTGGGACGAGGGCGGCACATTTGCCTCGCAAGACGGCGAGAACTGGACCGGAACACTGGATACCCCTGAGGCGATGGCCGGCATGAAATTCTATGCACAGCTTCAGGCTCTCGGCAACGGTCCCAAAGACTCCGATGTCGCCTCGCCCCCGCAGACCGACATCATGGCGAGCGGCGATGTTGCGCAGATTATTTCTGCACCGGGCGGAGCACGCAGCGTGATTGCCGCCAACCCGGAGCTCGAGGGCAAACTCGGATTCTTTCCCATTCCGGGAAAGACCGCGGACACACCGGGTGCCGTGTACGTCGGGGGCTCCGAGCTGGTGATCCCCGCCGCATCCGATGCGCCGGAGGCGGCATACACGTTCATCAAAGCGCTGAGTGGTGAGAAGTGGCAGCGCAAGCTTGCCGCTGCCATGGGGTATGTGCCGAACAAGCCGAGCCTTGCGGATGCTGTCGCAGACGATCCCGGTGCGGCAGCCATGGCTGTCGCCGGCACTCAGAACGGACACAGCACTCCGATCGCACCAGGATGGGCTGCCGTCGAAGCGCAGAACATCATTCACGATTACATGACTGCCGTGCTCACAGGCGGTGATCCGGCGGAGGAAGCGCAGAAGGCCTCAGACGAGATCACGCGCGCCATGAATCAGGCCAGCTGACTATCCACCCGATACACAGCACCGACGATGCTGTGCGGTCGAAAGAGAGAATGACGATGACCATCGTCCAAAAACGAATGGAGCGTCCTGAGGCACCATCGCCGCAGGATCCGGCTCCGGCCGATGCGGCTAATCCTCGGCATCGGCGTACCAACCTGTGGCCCTATGCGCTGATCGCGCCCGCCGTTCTTGGCACCGCCTTCCTGTTGGTCTACCCGCTTATCCGCGCGTTCGTGATCTCACTTCAGGACTTCAAGCTCGCACAGCTGATCAATGGCAACGCCGAGTTTGTGGGATTGAAGAACTACCAGACGCTGTTTACTGACACTCGATTCTGGGAGGTGGTTGCGCGCACATTCATCTTTATGGCCTGCAATGTCGTGCTCATTATGGTGCTCTCCACCCTCGTCGCTTTGATGACGGCGCGGCTGGGCAAATTCGGGCGCACAATGGTGCTGAGTTCGCTCGTACTCGCGTGGGCGATGCCGGTCATCGCAGCGGCCACGGTGTTTCAGTGGATGTTCAACTCCGAGTTCGGCGTCGTGAACTGGGCGCTGACGAGCCTCGGTTTTGAGCAGTTCGACAGCTATCCCTGGTTTGCGCACGGAGCGGCGGCATTCGTCATTCTTGTGCTGCTTGTCGTGTGGCAGTCGGTGCCATTCGCAGCAATCACGCTGTACTCAGCGCTCACGACGGTACCGGTCGAACTCAACGAATCGGCGCGACTCGATGGTGCGGGCGCCTGGCGGCTGTTTCGCTCCGTCACATTTCCCATGGTGAGACCGATCTTCATGCTCGTTCTCTGCCTCGAAGTGATCTGGACGTTCAAGGCATTCGTGCAGATCTGGGTCATCACGCAAGGCGGTCCGGGAAACGCGACGACAATTCTTCCCGTCTACGCCGTGCAGCGTGCGCTCTCGTCGCAGCAGTACGACCTCGGTGCCGCCGCCTCGATTGTCACTGTGCTCATTCTCTCTGGAGTTCTCGTTCTCTACTTCCGCCAGATGTTCCGTCAGGAGACCGACCAATGAAGGCCCTCAGCAGCGTACGCCGTGCGCCCCTGTCGCTTGCCGCGATTGTCACAGTGCTCCTGTGCCTGTTTCCCGTCTACTGGATGGTGACGACAGCCTTCAAACCGACGCGCGACATTCAATCGGAGATTCCGCAACTACTGCCGAGCACGTGGACGTTCGAGCATTTCGCGACGGCGATCGGCTCGGACGGGTTCGGCCTGTTCTGGCGCAACAGCATCCTTGTGACGGTATCTGCCGTGGTTCTGGCTCTGATCGTCGCTCTTGGGGCAGCGTTCGCCGTCGCCCGGATGCAGTGGCGCGGCCGCAGGCAGTTTATTCTCATGGTATTCATCGCGCAGATGGCGCCGTGGGAATCACTGATCATTCCGATCTACATCATTGCCCGCGACGCAAATATGCTGGATCGGCTGCCGACGCTGACGCTGATCTATTTCATGATCACGCTGCCCTTCACCATCGTCGTGCTGCGGGGCTTTATCGCCACGATCCCGCCCGAGTTGGAGGAGGCAGCCCAGGTAGATGGATGCTCACGGCTCACCGCGTTTCGTCGCGTGGCGTTCCCGCTTCTCGCTCCCGGGCTCATGGCGACATCGATGTTCGGCTTCATCACCGCATGGAACGAATTCGCGTATGCGAACTTTCTCATCATCAAAGAGCAGAGCAGCCGCACACTGCCCGTCTGGCTGTCGTCATTTCAAAACGTCTTCGGCACGGACTGGGGTGCGACCATGGCCGCGTCGACACTTTTCGCACTACCCGCCCTCGTGATCTTTCTGCTTCTGCAGCGCCACGTTACGTCGGGATTCGCCGCTGGCGCCGTCAAAGGCTGACTCGCCCAACTTTGGAGAACTCTATGCTCACTTCGCCCACTGACATTCAGCTGCTTCCGCGTCCAAACGCAGATGGACGTTCGCGCCGGCGAATTCGTGCTGGACGGCCACACAGCAATGCGCGTCATGCCTCAGGCAGAGCCCGCGGCTGCCCTGCTGCGCGAGCTGCTGGTTCCCGCGACGGGACTTTCTCTCCCCGACTCCGCGGACGGTGTCATTACTCTTGCCGTCGACCCCGATCTCACAAGTCTCGGTGCTGAGGGGTACGAACTCACTGTTGATCCGGATCAGATTCTGCTGCGTGCTGCAGCGCCCGAGGGCCTGCGTCACGGCGTGCAGACGCTGCGTCAGCTGCTTCCTCTGCAGGTGTATGACACGGCGCGAGTGCACGGCGTCACGTGGACGATCCCGTGCGTGCACATCACAGACGTTCCGCGGTTGGCGTGGCGCGGGGCATGCTCGATGTTGCTCGACACTTTCACCCCATCGAGTACCTCTACCGATTCGCCGACCTGCTTGCACTGCACAAGGCGAACGTCATGCATCTGCACCTCACAGACGACCAGGGGTGGCGGATGCCGGTGGGAGCCTACCCGCGTCTCACCGAAATCGGTGGGTATCGCAGCGAGACGTCTGGGGACGGCATCCGTCATGGTGGGGCGTATACGCGACGAGAACTTACGGACTTCGTCGCGTATGCGGCCAGCCGCGGTGTCACAGTTGTGCCCGAGATCGAGATGCCTGGGCACGCGAGAGCCGCGTTGGCCGCGTACCCCGAGCTGGGAAACCGGCCTGAACACAGGCTCGACGTGTGGACGCAGTGGGGCGTGTGCACGAACATTTTCGGCGTGCACGACGAGGTGCTGGAGTTTTGCCGCACGGTTCTCGACGAAGTGATGGACGTCTTTCCGAGTCAGTACATTCACCTCGGCGGAGACGAGAGCCCGCTCGATGAGTGGGAGCAAAGCCCGCGAGCGGCCGCTCGAATCCGTGAGAAGAACCTGCGGGGATCTCGAGATCTGTATCGGTGGTTCATGGGCGAGGCTGCGGAGCACGTAGCGCGCGCTGGTCGACGTGCGCTGGCCTGGGCCGAAGACGAGCTCACCTTGCCGTCAACGGTGACCGTGATGCCGTGGCGTGATGTGGCACATGGTCGAGCCGCGATCGACCGCGGTCACGACGTGGTGATGGCACCGCACCTGGAGACATACCTTGACTACGCCGAAACGACGGATGCTGGTGAGCCTACGGCGCATCAAGAGGGCGTCATTCTGCTTCCGCTGCGCACGGCGCAGTCATTCTCCGCTGTTCCGGCTGCCTGGGAAGCATCCGCCGCCGAACACGTGCTTGGCATGCAAGCCCAACTCTGGACCGAGTACCTGCCAACACGCGAGCTCGTTGAATACCGAGCGTTTCCACGATTCAGCGCGCTAGCGGATGCCGCATGGGGCGGCGTCGATGAGTGGGATGCTTTTGCGCCGCGGCTCGCTCATCACAGGCTCCGCCTCGACGCCTTGGGTGTGCCCCGCTCGGTGAAACGCGTGGGCGCGGGCGATACGGGACTCTCGGTTGGAAGGACTGGCAGCAGCTGATGGCAGCGGGCCGCCCTGACCGCGCTGCCACGGTTTCAGACGGCCCTCACAGAGAACGGAGCAATGGTGCTCTCTTCACCGAAAACACGAACACGGGCGCGCATCGCGCTCGCCGCAGGCGTCACGGCGGTGAGCTGCGTCGCAGCACTGACCGGGGGCGCGGCACCGCCCGGTGCGGAGTCTGTGTCGGACGGCGCCGCGACAGCATCCGGAACCGTGTTGTTTTTCGACGATTTCAACGGAACAAGTCTCGACACGACAAAGTGGGTGGCGGGCCTGCACCAATGGGGGGCAGACAACTACGGCGTCGTGCCCGAGAACCTCTCACTCACGACGGTGAACGACGCGGGCACACCCGTCGATGTGCTCGCAGCACGGGCAAACGGCGACAAGTACACGGGCCCCGTCCGCGGCATCCTGGCCACCGACGCGTCGTACCCGGTGGGTGATCCCCGCCGCTACACCAGGCAAGACACCGGCGTGCGCACCGGAGGCCTGGTGTGGACGAAGGAGCGCTTCGGTGCCGGGCGCTACGAAGTGCGCATGAAGACTCTGCCGTATTCGGGCGGATGCTCGTGCATCTGGAACTACTACAACCCCGGAACCGGCGACTACACCGAGATCGACATCGAGATGCCCGCGGCAGGAAAGGGCGACCGGGCCGACTGGTCGCATTGGGCTGGGTTCAACAGCTACGTCTCGCTCGAGCCGGGGGACGCCACGCTCGAGGACGTCGATCTCGGATTGCCCCAGAACGACGGCGCGTTCCACACCTACCGGTGGGACTGGTACGACGGCGTCAACGGAACTCCACGCATTGAGTTCTACGTCGACAACGTGCTGTACGCCACGCAGACCGCCACCGTACCGACGCTGCCCGCCCAGCTCTGGGTCGGCAATTGGGCAGCGTCGTGGTCGGGCGACTTCGCATACACATCGCAATATCAATACATCGACTGGGTGAAGATCAGCACCCTGGGAGGGCAATGATGACACACACAACTCACAGACGGCGACGAGTCGCAGCCATCGCGCTTGCGGCGGGAATCGGCGTGACGCCGCTGGGGCAGGCGCTGCCGGCCGCTGCGGCTCCGGAGTCTGGCTGCCAGGTGACGAGCCCCGCCCCGGGGAGCACCATCACCGAGGCCGTGACGGTCAGCGGAACGTACACAGATGCGTACCAGGTGAAGGTGGCGTTCAACGCCGGAACGCTCTACGACGCGCACACCGACGATCCGGATGCCGATGGCACGGGCACCTGGTCATACACGTTCGATCCCGAGGCCGAGGATGTGTCGGGCGAGGTGGAGGTGACGGTGCGCTGCTCGTCGCTGCAGGACAGGTACTGGCGATGGGGTGAGTCCACAACTGTCGACGTGCAACTCGCCGGGCGTGAAGCTCCCGTCATCGACATCACATCGCCCGACGACGGCTCCCAGGTCAACGGGAGGCTGAAGGTCTCGATGACCGCCTCTGATGCTCAGGGCATCGACGACGTTCAGGTGCGCATCGACGGTGGCGACTGGGAATCGGCGAAGGCGCTGCCGCATGACCGGTACTTCCTCCACGGGCCCGTGATGAAGGGGAACCGCTCGCACGCCATCCAGGCTCGCGCGATCGACACAGACGGAATTGTCACGACGACGGCGACGACATACACGCACTCGGGAACAGGGTCGTTCGATGAGGCACCACCCGTGCAGTCGGATCGCGCCATGTGGGTCTGGGAGTCAGCCACAGCTCAGCTTCTTGAGAACCCAGGCGCTCGGGATGTTCTCGCCGCGTTCGTCGACGACGAGAGCCTGGCTCCGCAGCGGATCAAGACCTTGTACATCTACGCCGATCGGTACGACGGCCAGTATGCGCTGCGCGATCACCCCGACCAGTACCGTTCGCTGATCGAGTGGGCTCACGACCGCGGTTATCAGGTGCATGCGCTCCTGGGGTCGGGATCGTACGCTGCTCCAATGTGGTCATATGAGCGGTATCACGACAATGCCGTCGAGCTCATGGAGACTGTGCTCAACTACAACATCGCCTCCGGTGCCGAGGAACGGTTCGACGGCGTCAATATCGACATCGAGCCGCACGGTCTTGCGGACTGGCGCGATGCCAGCCAGACGGTTCAGACGCAGTACCTCGATATGCTCTCGGCAATGATGGACCGCAAGGCAGCAAGCGGCGAGAAGCTCAGAGTCGGAGCCGCGATCCCGCGCTGGCTCGACGATAATGACGAGTGCCAGAACATCACATGGCACGGCACGACGCAGAACTGTGCCCGACACGTCATCGACACCCTCGACTACGTGTCGCTAATGGATTACCGCGACGTCGCCGATGGTCCAGTTGGCATCATTCTGCACGCTCAGAACGAGATCGAGTATGCAGCCAGCGTGGGCAAGCACGTGATGGTTGGTGTCGAAACCGACTCGATCTCGGCATCGGGCGACCCGGAGTCGATCTCCTTTCAGGAGGAGGGGCGGGATGCCATGGAGGCAGAGCTCGCCACGGTCTACGCGGCGTTCGAGAATTCTCCCGCATTCCTCGGCATTGCGATGCACCACTACGATTCGCTTCGCGTGCTGCCCACCGAATGGTCCTCCGACGGCACGCGTTGGCAGAGCCCTGTTGCCGACGAGTCCGCGCCGAGTACGCCGGCAGAACTGACTGCCGAGGTGTACGACGCGCACCGCGTGGATCTGCACTGGTCGCGCAGTTCAGATGACTCGATGGTGGATCACTACGAGGTGCACCGTTCGACAACTCAGGACTTCACGCCAGACGCGAGCACACTCGTGCGCACGACTCAGACGAACTTCGCGAAAGATGTCGGGCTGACGGCTGGCACCGGGTACTCGTGGAAGATCATCGCCGTCGATATCGCCGGGCATTCGAGTTCGGCGTCTGCTGAAGCATCCGCCATAACCAGTGTGGGAGACGGTACGGCGGCCATGCGGATCTCGTCAGTCGACTTCCGTGACCAGAACACATGGTCATGGGCGAAGGTGACGGTTGTGGATGCCGAGACCGGCGACCCCGTCGAGGGTGCAACGGTGTTCGGACACTTCGGCGGGGCTGCGGGAAAGCACTTCAGCGCCACCACAGACGAGAACGGTCAGGTGGAGGTGAACACGGAGGGCATTTCCACGCCGTATACGGTGACGTTTGTGCCCGAGTTGATTCTCGCGCCCGGCTACTACTGGGCCAGCAGTCTCGACGACTACGAGGCAACCTGGAATCGCTGATCAACGCTGCCGGGCGCCACGCAAAATCGCGCGGCGCCCGGCACGCGCGCTGTCGAGAGCGAGTGGGTCAGATCTGCAGAATCGCCATCGCGATGACGAAGTAGATGATCAGACCTGTCGCGTCGACGAACGTCGAGATGAACGGGTTGGAGAACACAGCGGGGTCGACACGGATCGCGTGCGCGGCCAGCGGCATGATGCCGCCGATCGTTGCCGCTACCGTGCACACGGCAACGAGAGTCAGTCCGATCGTGACGCCGATTCCCAGATCGTAGACGGGCGTCGCAATGGCGAACCCCAGCGTTCCGAGCATGAGACCGAGAAAGAAGCCCACGCGCATCTCGCGGCCGAGCACGCGCAGAATGTCACGCGACCGCACGTCGCCGAGCGCGAGCGCCCGCGTCACCGTTGTCGCCGCCTGGTTCCCGGTATTACCGCCGGTACCGATGAGCAGCGGAACGAACAAGGCAAGAACGGTGACCGCGTTCAGCGTGTCTTCGAACACCTCGAGCACCTGAACGGTGAGTGTCGCCCCGACCGCGAGCACCAGAAGCCACAGCACGCGCGAGCGCACCAGACTGCGAATCGGCGTGGACAGGTACGGGCGGCGCAGCGGCTCGACACCGCCCTGGCGGGCAGCATCCTCGCTCTCTTCGTTCTCGAGAATGCGCACGGCGTCATCAATGGTCAGGATGCCGACAAGTCGCGATTCGCTGTCGACGATGGGAAGCGCCAGAAGCCCGAGGTTGGCGCAGGCTCGCGCGGCATCCTCGACATCAGCCGTCGCACCCACGGTGTGCGGTGACGTCATCAGTTCGTCGATGCGGGTATCGCCGTCGGCGCTCATGAGGCCGCGCAGGCTCACGATGCCTACGACGCGACGGCCATCGTCAAGAACTGGCACTGTGTAGATCGTCTCGGCGTGCTCGAGCCCGGCGTGAATGCGCGCGAGGGTCTGCGTCACGCTCAGACCGGGGTGCGTTGTGACGTACTCAGGGCTCATTCGCCGGCCGATGCTGTCTTGCGGGTACCCGAGAACGACGGCCGTCAACTCGCGTTCGCGGTCCGGCAGGCCACGCAGGAGCTGAGGGGCGACGCCCGCGGGGAGCTCGTCGAGCAGCCACACCCGGTCATCGGGGTCAAGCTCGGCGAACAGCGAGGCTACCTCGGAGTCGCGCAGCGCTGAGACCAGATCACTCTGCAGCGGAGGAGCGAGCGCCTCGAACACCTCGAGCGCCTGCTGCTTGGGAAGCAGGCGAAACACCACAGCTCGCTGCTTCACATTCAGTCGTTCGCAGATGTCGACGATCTCGCGTGTCGGCAGGCCGACCACAGATTTGGCAACGCCGGTCAGGTCGCTGGAGGTGATTTGATGCGAGATCGCGTCGATCGCACCGGTCATGTCGCCTGTGAAGTCCACAGTCATGGTCGGACTCCTCTCGCTCGGCGCGCGGAGCGGATGCAGTCAGCGCGCGCAACCGGATCACCTCGACGAGCGCGATTGAGCGTCGCGCGAGATCCGGTCAGATTTTCGGATGACGGGAAAACCGGGGACCGCCCGCGCCGACTGCGACTCTAGAGTGAGGTTATGTGCGGAGCGAGTGCGGTGCCCGGTCTGCGATGAGAACTCTCACCGTCCATGGGTCACTCACCTCGCTTTCGCTCTGCGCGCACGCCGACTGGTTGGGCGCATCGTGTCGACCGTCTGAACGGCCGCCCCGAGCGTAGCATGCGCGGTGCGGCGTTACTGCCGAGAATGAAGCGCGTCAGTTGTTCGACAGTGACTTCTTTTTCTGCTTCTCTTTCTCGTGTCTCTTCGCCCACTTCAGAGCCTTCTTCTCTTCTTTCGTGGGGTTGGGTGCGAATCGCGACGAGAAGGCGTGGGCTGTCGGCCACGCGGCGAGAATCGTGTTGCGTGCGCGCCTCGAGCGTGGCTCCGTTGCGATATCGGCGATCGCCACCGCGGCAACGGCGACGACAGCGAGGGCGATCAGCACGGGTGCGGCCGGTATGTACGGCGTCGTCGAGAGCGGTGTGACAGCGGCGACGACAAGGAACACAGCGACAGCTCCCACGAGCCCCGTCGCCCGCCGTGTGCCCGAGTAGTTCGTCAGGGCATCTTCGGAAACTTCTTTGCGCGGGTACGTCGAGCCGGAATCCGCTGCCGTGGCGTATGGCAGCAGCGATCGCACGGCGATCGAGCGTTGCACCTCGGCGATCACGTTGCCGATGACGATGAGCGTGACGCTGGCGAGCGACGTGAGCGCCATGGCGATCGATACAACGCTCATCGCCGTGAGGTCGCCGGCCGTGAGCTCGTCGGCGAGACCATCGGGAAGGGCGCGCACGTGCCCGCCGATCATGACCACCTGGCCGGTCACCACGCCCCACGTGACAAATCCCAAGAGCCCGAGGATGGCGATGCTGAACGCGGCGTTGAACGAGAGCTTCTGCAGTCGAGCGGCGACACGGTGTGGTCTGGATGCTGGGCTGGGCACCCGTCTCAGGCCCGGCGGCCTCGGAACTCGTGTTCCGCGAGGGTCGTCTGGGCAAAGCACGGTGCGGTAGGCACGCAGCTTCTTCACTCCGACGAGCGCTGCGATCCCCGCGCCGAGTCCGACCACGGCAGAAGCCAGCGCGATGAGCGTGCTTGAGTCGAGGCCGTCCTCGGCGAAGAACGCGATAGCGGCCATCGCCATGAACGCGCCGACGCTCATGAGAATGATCGCCTGCGCGATGAAGGCGACGAACGCTCGCCCGAACTGCGTTTCACCGACGGCAGTCCACGCCTGGTAGTTCACGATTCCCGCGGCATCGGGGGCCCGAAGGGCAGCGCCGACGTGCTTGGCGTAGTGAAGTGTGCGCAGTGCAGACACGATGCCGCCCAGGAGATAGCACCCGCCAGCGCCGATGAGGAACGCGCCGAAGGCAGCCCGCGTGATGGCGTCCGTCGTTGCAGCGTCGGTGCCGAGCACGTCGGTCAGCCCGAGGCAGAGAATCAGCCAGGCTCCGATACCCGAGCCGGCCAGGCCGCCCCAGACGAGGGTGTTCGCCCAATCGAGAATGCGACCGGTGATACCGAGATCGAGTTCTACCCGCGTCGGAGCCGAACGATCGGATGCCTCGTGTGCACGTGAGCGCGCGGCGGCATCCGGACTCTCCATTGGCGTGGTCATGGAAACTGAGCCTAATGGATGCTCACTCATTCGGAACTTCTGCAAGACACGCCGATGCCGTGCGTGCGACACGCCGATCTGGGGCGGAAAGTTCCGAATGGCTGCACACGGTAGGCGCTGTTGTCGCCGCGCCGGCTTGAGTCATCGCAGCGGCGTCTCGACGCGACCAGAACGACCTCTTGCGTGCGCGCGGGAGTGCTGCTAACGTACAACCAAATGGTTGTAAAAGAGTCCAGCGACGGCGACGTGGATCGCATCTTCCAGGCACTGGCAGATGCGACGAGGCGAGACATCGTGCAGCGCGTGATGGCACAGGCTTTGTCGGTGTCTGCGCTGGCGGTGGGTTACGCCATGAGCTTCGCTGCCGTGCAGAAGCACGTTGCCGTGCTTGAGCGGGCAGGTCTCGTCACCAAGCAGCGTCAGGGGCGGGAGCAGCTCGTGCACGGAAATCCGGATGCGGTGAAACGCGCGTCCCTGCTGCTCGACGAGTACGAGGCCATCTGGCGCGGTCGCATCGCTCGCATGCACGACATCGTCGCCGACGATAAATCAGGGGAGACATCATGACGGTAACAACAAGCACGAGGGATGCTGAAGCGCTCACGCTCACCATCGCCACCGAGCTCGCTGCAACGCCCGAGCGCGCCTGGCAGCTCTGGGCCGACCCGCGGCAGCTTGAGCGCTGGTGGGGCCCGCCTGGGTACCCGGCGACGTTCCACAGGCACGAATTCGAGGTTGGCGGGCAGAGCCGTTATTACATGACCGGGCCCGAAGGTGATCGGTCGCACGCCTGGTTTCAGATCACGTCGATTGACGAGCCGCATCGCCTAGAGCTCGACGACGGCTTCAGCGACAACACGGGGGAGCCCATCGACCCCGACGATCGCGCGCACATCACCGTGACGTTCGAGCCGACGGATGCTGGCACGCGCATGACCGTGCTGACGCAGTTCTCGAGCTCTGAGCAGCTCGAGCGCCTGATTGCGATGGGCATGCAGGAGGGCATGGCGCTCGCCATGGGGCAGATCGACGCGATTCTCGCCGAGGGGTAGCCCTACGCAGACGCGGGCGGAGTGGGCCGGGACGGGGTGAGCAACTCGCGCGCGAGCATCGTTGCCCCGGCCACCGCGGCAGGCATTGCCACGACGGCGCCGAGCGGAATGAGAAAGCACAGCTGCGTGACAACGCCGAACCCGAGAATGCGCCACCGGTTCCGCTTGAGCAGCTGACGTCGCGCGGCAAGAGGAACGCCGTGGGACTCGAACGTGCGCGACGTGAGCTCGCGCGCGAGCAGCCGCGCCGTGATGATGAACCCGAGAACCGCGGCGACGGCTGACCCGACAACGGGAATGAGCCCCAGCAGAAACATCAGCAGAGCGGCGAGCACACCGAAGAACACGAGCTGCAGGCCGTCGACCACCCCGCGCCAGAAGCCGCCCACGGCATCCGGAATCTCTCCGCCCAGATCGGTCTCGACGCCACGCGAAATGCGCTCGTAGAACGGATCCCCGATCGCGAGCGTGAGCGCGGTGAAGGTGATGACAGCGAGAACGGATGCTGCGCCGAACGCGACGAGCCCGAGAAGAAACCGGATGACGTCGCGCAGAACGTCGTTCCACGACTCGGCGAACGGCGTCGCCCAGGTGACGATCGTCGGCAGAAACGCGGCAAAGGTGATGAGCGCAGCAGCGAGCAGAATGAACGAGATTGCGGCGGGGATGAGCCCGAGGGCCATGAGCTTCGGCCGTGTGCGCCACGAACCGAAGCCGCGAAAGAGCATCGTCACACCAGACCAGAACTCTCGCAGCATGACACCAGCATATGGGCGCGGCACCAGGCGTGCAGGGCCGGGCAACGACTGCCCGGCCCTGAGAGCGGCGCGTCAGCGACGCATGCGGAGTCGTCTGCGCGCGAGCAGCAGCCCGGCTCCCAACGCGATCACCGCGAGCGCGGCGAGCAGTGCGATGCCGACATCGGCACCGGTCCAGGGCAGACTGCCTTCTGCCGCATCGCTCGCTGCATCATCGGTGCCGTCAGTCGAGCCATCGGCAGCACCGTCACCATCATCAGGGTTCTCCGGGTCGACGGGCGGGTCTGTCGGGTCGACCGGCGGGTCCGTTGGGTCCGTCGGTTCCGTGTCGACGAGTTCAGCGTTCTGCAGCGCGACGTCGAAGACGTGAGCGATCCCGTCATAGTCGGCACGTGGCATCACAATCGCCGTCACTGTCTTCTCGGGGTCGATCGCCTGTGTCTCTGTGGCGAACACGGCTGTCGACGTGGTGTCGGCGCTGCCGTTCTTCAGGTTGCGCCCACTCGTCGTTGCCACTGCCGTGTTACCGAACTCGGGAGAGGATGCCGCCCAGTCGGTCAACTGCATCGCCACCTCCTGCGTCGAACCGTCCTTGTAGACGACGGTCGCGGTGCCCTCACTCGGCCCGTTCGTCGCGAGTCCGAGGAATGAGATGCCGGTGCCGCGCTGCGGCTCGAGCTCTATGCGCTGGCCGTGCGGAATCCAATGGTCTGGTTGTCCGTCTGCTGTGTCGGGCCAGGTGAACTCGACGTCGTCGACGGTGATGCTCTCACCGCTGACGAGCCCCTGGCCAGCGAGCTTCTCGCGCGACAGCGAGTGGTCGGTCATGTCGAGGGATCCGTATGCGCCATTGCCGTCAGACGTGATTCCTGTTGCATTGCGCGCGTTCGAACCGTGATCGTATGACGGCGGAACGTCGTCTGCCCCCGTACCCCAGTCGCCGGGCGTTGCCGACATCGTGAACTCGAGAGATCCGCCGGTCTGGGTGAACTCTTCGGGAACCCAGGATGCCGTTTGAGCTGCGCCGTCCACGGCGAGGCCCGTCGTGTACTTCGCTCCGTCGCTCACGCCGGGCGCCGTGATCTCGATGGTGCGGTCGCTGCCGACGCTCGAGATCGTGATGGCGTCGAACATGGGCGCCGAGACGACGAGGTTCGCTGTGCCGTAGATCGCAGGCATGATGCCAAGGTTCGACCACACGTACCACGAGCTCAGCGACCCGAGATCGTCATTGCCCGGCAGGCCGTACGGTGTTGCGTCGTACATGACGTCATGGGCGCGATACAGGGTGTCTGTCGTCGACGCCGGGTCCTGCAGCCAGTTGTACGCCCAGGGCAGGCCGAAGCTCGGCTGATTGCTCAGGTAGGCGTAGTCACTAAATGCGCCGGCATCCAGCTCGGTGAGCACATCGTCAAGCGCTGCCTTCCCCGCGTCTACGCCGCCTCGGGCCTCAACGAGCGCAGACATGTTGAACGGAACGGACCAGCCGTACTGCTTGCCTGTGGACTGCTCAAACTGGTCTCCCTGTCTGGTGAGATCGGTGTTGGTGAAGCCGTGTCGATCGCGCGCGTCGATCGCCTGCGTCTGCGGGTTGACCAGGTTGCGCCAGCTCTGCGAGCGCACAGAGAACGCGTTGTACGCGTCGTCGTATCCGAGTCGCTGCGCTAACTGCGCGATGGCGAAGTCGTCGACAGCATACTCGAGCACGCGCGATGTCGCTGCACCGTTCTTCGAGCTCTCGATCCAGCCGAGGCTCGCGTACTGGTAGCCATCGCTGCGGTTCGACGTGCTCATTGGAAGAGACTGCGAGGCGATCATCGACTCGACGGCGGCCGTGCGATCGTAGTCGGTGCTTCCAAAGGCATCCGTTGCCGCAATCACCACCTGCAGTGAGTCGCCCGTCATCTTCGTCTGCGTCTGGTTGTAACTGGGCCAACTCGTCCACACGCCGGTCTGCTCGACCATGTCGACGATCGACTGATTGATGTCGCTCGCAACGTCGGGGTAGAGCAGCGCGATCAGCTGGGCCTGGCTGCGGTAGGTGTCCCAACTCGAGAAGTTGACGTAGAAGTGCCGGCCATCGTCGACCTGGTGCACGTCGCCGTCATACCCGGTGTATCTGCCATCGGCATCCTCGAACACATTCGGGTGCAGAAGCGAGTGGTAGAGCCCCGTGTAGAACTCGGTGCGATGCCCGTCTGTGCCGCCGGCGACGTCGATCGTGCCGAGTGCTTCTCGCCAGGTATCGGCGGCGCGCTCGCGCACCGTGTCGAAGTCGGCGTCGCCCACCTCGGTTTCGGCATTGTTCGCCGCGCCCTCCACACTGACAAAACTGAGACCAATGGATGCCGTCACGTCAGCGCCAGGCTCGAAGCTCACCCATGCGCCCGAGCCGTGCTTCGTTGTGGTGGAGGATGCTGCGGTTGTGCCCTCGTGCAGGCCGTCGCCGTCCCAGGTTCCGTAGTCGACGAAGTCGGCGTCGAAGTTCGCCGACATATGCGCGGTGTATGACGGGCCCTGCGCGCACACGATCTTCGCCGTGACGCTGGCGGTGACCGTGTTCGTCTCGGGGTCGATGCCGATGGCGGCATCTGATACATCGTTGTTGCTGCCGGCGGCGTCGATCAGCAGTGTTGACTGACCGTCGGGGAAGTCGAAGCTGCTGACGGCTGTGCGTGTTGTGGCTGTGAGCTCCACGCCGACGCCGTTGTCGAGCTCGACGGAGTACCAGCCGGGGTCGGAGTCTTCGTTCGCATGGTCGAACGGGAGGTAGTAGTCGGTGATGTCGTCGCGCGGCGACAGTGGTGGAGCTGTCGCGTTTGATGTGTCGCTCGAATACGGCATGATCGGAAAGTCGTAGCCGCCGAAGCGGCCGCGGCAACCCGTTCCCGAGAGGCGTGTCATGCCGAAGCCGCGAATCTCGTCTGCGCCGTACTCGTAGCCGCCGAAGTTCTCGCCAGACGCAGAGTCGTATGTCGTGGGGCTCGATTGCACCATGCCGAACGGTACGGTTCCGCCGGGAAACGTGTTGCCGTACGCGTCGTTTCCCTTGCCTCCGTCCGCCGTGTCGAAGCCGGTGCCGATGAACTGATCGACGGCCTCGAATGCCGAGATCTGCGTATCGGCAAATGCCGGTGCCGTGGGTGCGAGTAGGCCGATTCCAACGGCTGCCGCGATGCCAAGGGTCGTCGCTCTGCTGCGCAATTTTCTCCTTATGAATGCGTTCCGAACACCGCAAACACTCCCGGGCGCTCACGGTTGTGGAAACGTTACCAATACTGCAACCACGGGGGAAGAGCTCCGTCGATATCGCTCACTAACGTTCGTCGTTTGGTCGCGCTGCGTTCACGGAGGCTCGGGTCGCGGCTGCGGTCAGGGCGCCGTCATTGGCAGCACAAGGTCAACACGAAAACCGTCGTTGAGGGTGAGGGCACGCACGTCGCCACCGTGCGCTTCGGCAATGCCGCGAACGATGGCGAGGCCGAGCCCTGCTCCCGTCGTTCCCGGCACATGTACGTCTGCGCTGCGGGCCGCGCTGGCTCGCCACCCGACGTCGAACAGGTGGCCGAGGTCTTCGCTCGAGACGCCGCTGCCGTGATCAAGCACGCCGAGCACTGGCCCCGACTTGCATCTCTACCTGACGAACGGAACAGACGAGGATGCCGTCGCCTCTGGTGTCGAGCTGGGGCACCGTTGCGTTCGATGAAGTTCGCCGAGAGCGTGCTCGGCGGCTTTCCGGGCTTCTTCGGCGTTGTCGTTCCGTTTCTGGAGGTCGGCCTCGGCGTCGCGCTCGTCGTCGGTGTGCTCACGCTTCCCGCTGCGCTCGGGGGCGTTGGAACGCTCGTCATGTACTGGCTGTCAGACCAACTCATTGCTCAGTATCCGATCATGACCGCGCTCGCGGGCGTGCTTCTTGTCTGGCCGCTGGAGGCCAGACGGTATGGGCTGGTGACGCTGCTCGCCCACCACGTGCCTTTGAGCACCTCTGCGGCACGGGTTCTGCGCGGAAGACTGTCGCGGTGGACGTAACGGTGCGCCGGGAGCTGCTACTGTTCACGCCATGAGCAGCACCCGAGCCCATGTCGCCGTCGTCGGCGCTGTGATCGTGCGCGACGGTTTCGTGCTGGCGGCCAAGCGCGGCGAGCAGAAGGTGCAGGCCGGTCTGTGGGAGTTTCCCGGCGGCAAGATCGAGGCGGGCGAGACCCCCGACGCCGCGTTGCGACGCGAGATTCGAGAAGAGCTGCGGTGCGGAATCGTCGTCGGCGAGCGCATCGAGACGACAACGTACGCGTACGAGAACGTCACGGTCGCGCTCACGACGTATTTCTGCACGCTCGACGGGGGCGAGCCCGAGGCGACGGAGCACGCCGAGCTGCGCTGGGTCGCGGCATCCGGTCTCGACGAACTCGAGTGGGCGCCCGCCGACATCCCGACGGTGACGCAGCTCAGAGCGGCCATGGCCTGAGTCGGGCGGCATCTCATACCTGGGTATGTCTCCGCTCGACGAAGATCACCCGAGCGGACGTGTCGCGCGAGCATCCGCCGTGCTTACTCTGAGTAGCGTGCGGCACGACGGCCGCGCCCAGCAATGAAAGCGAGTCACGACATGCGGTTCCGCACACTCAGCGCGGCAGCATCCCTTCTGATCCTCGGCGGCGCACTCACCGGGTGCTCAGTTTTCAACCCCGGTGAGCCGACGAGTCACGAGCGAGAGATCAGCGAGGTGACGGCGGTCGATCTGGAGACAGCGGGCAACGTCGTCGTCACGAAGGGCGACGACGTCTCACTCACCATCACGGCGGGCGAGAACGTCATCGACTCGCTCACGTCTGAGGTGACCGATGGCGTTCTCGAGCTGGGCACGAGGAACGGCTCGTTCAGTTTCTTCACCAACCCGGGCCCCATCACGTATGAGCTCACGGTTCCCTCGCTCGACACGGCCACGGTGTCGGGATCAGGCGATCTCACGGCAGATTTTTCCGGAGCGGATGCTGTCGAACTCACGATCAGCGGATCGGGCGACATCGACGCGTCGGGCGTCGACGCTGACACTGTTGAGGCGGTTATCGAGGGCAGCGGCAATCTGCGGGTGAGTGACATCGACGCCGAGTCGGTGACGGCGCGCATCGAGGGGTCGGGCGACATCACGCTGGCCGGCACGGCGGCCGACCAGTCCCTCACCATCGAGGGCTCAGGCGATCTCGACGCGTCAGACGTGACGGCGACAGATGCTGTCGCACTCATCGAGGGCACGGGAAGCATCGCGGTTCACGCCACGGCGACGCTCGCGGCGACGATCGAAGGCAGCGGAACGATCCGGCACGCGGGCAGCGCCACCGTCGAGAAGAACATCTCGGGCACCGGCGACATCGTCAGGGCGGACTGAGCAGCTACAGCAAACGACTCCGTCGGCCTGGCCTCCGCCACGCTCGGCCGACGGCGAACGCGCCTGGCTGAGTGAACCCTGATCCGCCTCTTACATCGATCACCGCGGCGAGATATGGTGCCCATATGGGGGCGGCACAGAACGAAGACGACCGCCGTGAGTTTCGTGACGGCGAGGATCCGACGAGGATGGCGAACCAGCCAGCGTTGCGCACATCGTCAGGAGCGATCTGGCTCGTCGTCGGCGCCGTTTTTGTGGTGATCTGCCTCGTCGTGCTCATTCCGCTTGTGCCGCTTGGCAATCCGGCCCCGCTTGTCGGCGCCGTGCTCATCGTGCTGCTCTACGCGGCGATGATCGTCGTGCGGTTTGCCGTTCACAGCCGAATTGCGCGTCTGCGCGCACTCGCCGTGCTGCTCGGCCTCATCGCGGTCATCGGACTTCTCGCTGTGCTGATTCCCACATACGCGAGCACGCCGTAGTCATGTCGTAGTCAACCTGTATGAGAAAGAGAGTGATCATGCCCCTCGATAAAGAACTCATTGCCCAGTTGCTGCGCGACACCGCGCCGAAGTCGATGGTGTTCATCGACTCCACCGCGGGGACCAGCGATCCGGAGGGCATGGCGATTGCCCGGCGAACGCACGTCAGAGACGGCTTGAGCGCGGCGGGGGCTCCGGATGCCGACATCGAGGCGATCCTCGAGGCGATGGCCGACCCGACGGGCGTCGCTGACCCGTCAGTGCGCTTCGCGATCGCGCAAGACGGCGAACTGCGGTTTCACACGGTCATGGGTGGAAGCATGCAGAGCGACGAGTGCATCCGATACGGGTCCATTGTCGACGTGACGCCGCTGCGACTGCAGATTCCCGATGACGAGCTGTTCTTCACCGTGAGTGCGTGGCGCGGGGGTGGCGACATCAACGTCTTCGCGGAGGGTGACCGTGACCCGATCGTCACGAAGCATATCGAGTCGGACTCTCCGTATATCAACAAGGTCAGCGCGGGTCGCACGTCTGAGGCCAACCTGCAGCGCCACAGCGAAGAGACGTGGAAGCAGACTCAGAGTGACGTGGCCGAGCAGATCACCGCGTTGATCGCCGAGCACCACCCGCGAGTGATCTTTCTCTCGGGCGACGTGCGCGCGGTGCAGCTGCTGAGCGGTCAGCTGAGCGACCAGGCCACGCATCTGCTGCACGTGATTCCCGGTGAGGTCAACACCGAGGGAGCGTCGGAGGATCGCGTGCGCCACGCGCTCGAGGTGCAGCTTGATGCCGCACGGCGTCGGCGTAACCGCACGATCCTCGACGAGGCTGCGGCCGACAACGGCAGGCTGCAGGCGACGGGATTCGGCGACGTCGTGCACGCGCTCGCGCAAGGCCAGGCCGACTACGTGTTCATCGACCACCACGCGCTGCTTCAGCACTCGGCGCTCGCGCTTGAGGGCGAGCCGTGGGTGGCCACGGCGCCCGAGGATGCTCTGGGATCGCCGGTGCTCGAGGAGATCGTGGCGACTGCCGCCATTGTGCGGGCCGCTGTGCTCACCGATGCAAAGGTGCGCATCGTTGATCCCGATGAGATCGGCGAGGGAACGGGCGTCGTCGCCTCACTCCGGTGGCCGGCCGGCCCTGAGCGCCCCTGAATCGCGCTCGGCAAGACGTTCAAGAGACGTGCAGCAGCGGCGGAGTTTGTGAGCCCGCAGAAGTCTATTCATCCCATGCCGCGGATGCTGCGGCCAGACCGGCGATGAGCGTCTCTCGGTTCTGGCCGCCCCGGAGTGAACGGTTCCACGCGAGGGTGCCGGGCCCGACGCGCCAAGACTGGCTCACGGGACTGTTGTCGACGGTGTCGTAGCCGAGCCTGTCGTACAGCTCGGTGACGAGTTCGACGGCGTCGGGATGGTTGCTCGACGTGGCCAAGGCGAGGCGCTCCGGGGAACCGGCATGCCGTGCGAAACGCAGCAGCGTCGGCGCTTGGATGTGCGTGAAGGCCGATGCGACCTTCGAGGTGGGCAGCTGCTGCTGCCGCAGTTCGTGAATGGTCTTCTCTCCAGAGGCGACGACGGAAAAATGGCCGTCGCGCCACCGCATGTAGTTGTTCGTGTCGAGCACGATCTTTCCCGCGAGCTCGGCCAGGGTCTCCGGACCGCGCGAATTGGCGATGACGACGGTGTACCCGTTGGCGATCGCCGCACGGGCGAGCTGAGAACCCACGTCACCCGCGCCGATGATTCCCATGGTCGTCATGCGCGTCTCAGTTCTCCACGCACGTGCGACGACGGGGTTGATGACGACGCGAGCAGCGCCAGCTTCTCGGCGTCGTGCGAACCGGCATCCGGGTGAAAGACGACGAGCATGAGACCGTCTGGACCATCGATGCTCATGCGCTCGCGATTGAGCGTGAGGTCGCCGACCTCCGGGTGGTCGAACCGCATTTCGCCACCGGACTGGCGACGCACCTCGTGTCGCGCCCACAGCTCGCGAAACCGCGGACTCGCGAGAGTGAGCTCTCCCGTCAGCTCGATGAACCGTGGGTCGTCGACGTCATTCCCAACGGTGTGACGCAGGTTGGCGACGAGGCATTCGGTTGCGTTCTGCCACTCGGGATACAGCGACTGACCGCCTGAGTCGAGAAACAGATCTCTGAGCTGGTTGCGTCCGACCGTGAGCTGGGGGTCGACCGCGCGCATCAGGGGATTGGACGCCAGAACATCGAAGTAGCGGTTTTCGATGAACGCCGGCTGCACGATGGAATCGAGAAGCTTCAGTGCGCCGGTCGGCGGAGCCTGCGTGCGGGGCAGCGGGCGGCGCTGCCGCGGCGTCTCGGCGACAAGCGAGAGCAGGTGGGCGCGGTGGTCGTCATCGAGCTGAAGAACGCGGGCGATCGAGTCGAGCACCTGACGTGAGGGGTTGCGGTCGCGGCCGCGTTCCAGCCGCAGGTAATAGTCCGCGCTGATGCCGGCGAGCATCGCAACTTCTTCACGCCGCAGCCCGGGCACACGCCGCACCCCGCCATCGGGTATGCCGACGTGGCCTGGTGTCACCAGTTCACGTCGTGCGCGCAGAAACTCGCCAAGGGCGTTTGTCGACTCGTGCATGCAGCAACCTTAAACCTCGGGGGAGGGAACAGAGGAGGCCCTGTCAGGCCCCGGTCTCCCCGGGGCTCTGGGCGTGCGCGGCCGTCGCTCCTACCGTTATGAACGGCCTGTTTGGGCCGATAATTCCGGAAGGACACAGATGACCGTCACACTCATCACCGGGGCCAACAAAGGCATCGGTTACGAGACCGCAAGACAACTCACCATGCTGGGCCACACCGTCTACATCGGCGCGCGTGATCTCGAGCGAGGCGAGCGTGCCGCAGCCGAGCTCGGAGCGCGCGCCGTGCAGCTCGACGTGACTGACGACGATTCCGTCTCTACCGCGCTGGCCGCGATCGAGGAGGCCGAAGATCACCTTGACGTTGTCGTGCACAACGCCGGGGTTCTCGACCCGTCGCGCGATGGGCCCGCTGCCCTGCGGTCGTTCGACACAAACGCCGTCGGCATCGTTCGCGTCATGGAAGCGGCGCTTCCGCTGCTTCAGCGCTCATCGAACCCCAACGTCGTCACCATTTCGAGCAGCGCCGGATCGTTTGGGGCAGTGAACAACCCGGAGCGGCCGGAGTACGGGCTGACCGTCGCGCTGTACGCGTCGTCGAAGGCCGCGGCCAGCATGCTGACTGTGCAGTACGCGAAGCTGCACCCCGGCATCAAGTTCAACGCCATCGAGCCCGGAACGACGACCACAGATATGACCGAAGCCGTGGGAGTTACCGGGCGATCGGTCGAAGACACTGCTCGGTTCGTCGTGTCGTGGGCGACGCTCGGGGCGGACGGGCCGACGGGAACGTTCAACGACGATGCCGGGGTGCTTCCCTGGTGAGTGCCAGAGCGAGGCGCGTCCGGGCTGCAGGAATTACGCGGACTCGGACGTGCCCTGGTCGGCGCGCGCCTCATCGAGGTAGGAGTACGCGGTGACACGAGAGACGCCGAGGCGCGAGGCGATGTGCTCCATTCCCTTGCGCATCTGCAGCGCGCCTTGCTGGTCGAGCGTCCGCACAACGGCGACGCGGTCATTGCGCGACATCTGGGCGACGGGCTTGCCGATCGCCTGAATCGCGTCGGTCACCATGGCGTCCATGACAGAGACGAGGTCTTGGCCGAAGAACTCGCTCGGTGCATCGGGAGAATCGGATGCTGTCTGGGGAACGAGGCTGTCAAGAAGGGTGCGCGCCTGCTGCAGCGCGCTGACATCAACGTTGATGCACAGTGCCGCCATGATCTTGCCCGCGCGGTTGCGAAAGTAGATCGACGAGCATCGCAGCTGTCGACCATCGCTCGTGAAGCCGCGGTACCCGAATGCATCGTGGTCGGCGCCCTGGTTGTGAATGACGCTGGCACCGAGGCTCGTTGAGGGTCCGCCCACCGTGCGGCCGGTGACGTGGCCATTCTCGATCGCGATGATCGTGTGATCGAGATCTGGGTTGTCTGCGGAGAGGTCATGAAGCACGACCTCGCAGCCCGGTCCGGCTGCCGCGGCCATTGCGTGCATCGCGGGGCGATAGACGGCGCAGATCTCGTCGACGGTCTCGTAGATTCTCGCGTCTGCGGCGTCGGGCTCCAACGCGAGGACGGCGTCTGACGGCATCCGATTCTCCTTGCACTTGACGACTGCGTCACCTAACAAAAAGTCTAAGTGGTAGACATACTGTTTATATTGATGCTAACTTAACGTTTTGTCTACGTGACTACCTTACTCCACACCGGCTGATAGCCCCCTGGAGTCGCGGGTTCCCCACAGAGACGCCAGTTCTTCAGATGCGATAGATCCACGTCGATCTATACAAAGAGTAAGGAGGCTCTTATGGCCAACTCAGCGATGCAGCCCAAGACGGGGCTGCGGGCGATTCCGCGAAAGGATCGCCGCACGATCGCCGGCGGTGCTATCGGCACCATGATGGAGTACTACGACTACTACCTCTTCGGCCTGGCCGCGGCCGTCGTCTTCCCCCACGTGTTCTTCCCCGGCGACGACCCCGTCACCGGAATGCTCCAGTCGTTCGCCACCTTCGCCGTCGGCTTTCTGCTTCGCCCGCTCGGTGGCGTCGTCTTCGGCTTCGTCGGTGACCGCTTCGGGCGCAAGCAATCGCTCATGATCACCGTGATCGGCATGGGAATCTGTACGACTCTCATGGGGCTGATTCCCTCGACGGAATCGATCGGGCTTCTCGCGCCGATTCTTCTCGTGTTCCTGCGCATGTGCCAGGGGCTCTTCGTTGGTGGAGAGATGGGACCGGCCGCCACGATCGTCGTCGAGTACGCGCCTCCCGGCCGTCGCGGGCTCTTCGGCGCGCTGCTGATCACGGGCGCCGGTGTCGCGAACGTCTTCTCAGCCGGCCTGATGGCGATTCTCGGCGCGGGCGATGACACGTTCTTCTTGACCTGGGGCTGGCGCATTCCGTTCTTGTTCGCCGCCGTGCTCACCATCGTCGCCGTCATTCTGCGCAGCAAGCTCGAAGAGTCCGACGAGTTCAAGACCTACACGAAGACAATCGAGACCGGTGCGGTCAAGCGCAAGAACCCGCTCCTCGAGGCAATTCGTCACCCGAAGAACCTCATTCTCGGCATCTTCATTGGTCTGCCGCAGAGCATCGCGGGCTACATCGTGCTGACGTTCGGACTCGCCTACATGGTGAATCAGCAGGACGTCGATCCCCAGGTGGGCTTCATCGGCACAATGATCGTGGGACTCCTGCAGATCGTGATGGCGCCGTTCTGGGGCCACATTTCAGACAAGATCGGGCGTCGCCGGTTCTACATTCTTGCCTGCATCGGCTTCGCCGTGCTGATCTACCCCGCCTTCGCGCTCTTCAGCGGCGGAACGGCCGTCTTGATCTGGCTCGGCATGATCGTCGGTTTCGTGATCCCGGGCGTTGCCATGCAGGGAACTCTGCAGACGCTGCTCACCGAGATGTTCGACGTCGAGGCGCGCACCACGGGCGTCAACGTCGGCTACCAGTTCTCGAACACCCTCGGTGGCGGCTTCGCCCCGCTCATCTGCGCGGCGCTCTTCGCCTGGGCCGGACACATCTGGCCTGTGATCGTCTACGCGAGCGTGATTGCTCTCGCGGGTATCATCGCGACAGCGTATGCCAAGGTGCGGCCAGACGTCGAGGACGCCGGTCGTCTGCACGAGCTCGACTGAGCATCCTGAATCCACTGACAGACATATCGATACATCAAGGAGCATCCGTATGACAAAGAAGGCATTCCACACCACGAACGCACCGCAGCCGGCGGGGCCCTACAGCCAGGCGGTCGAAGCGAACGGGTTCGTGTACACGGCCGGGTTCGGGCCACAGGATGCCGCCAACGGCAACGCAGTTCCCGAGAGCGTCGGCGACCAGACGCGCCAGGTGCTGCGCAACGTACAGTCGGCGCTCGCCGAGCGGGGACTCACGCTGAACGACTGCGTGAAGACAACGGTGCACCTCGCCGACCTGGCGGACTTCGCCGAGTTCAACGAGGCCTACAAGGAGTTCTTCGCCGAGCCGTTCCCGGTGCGCACCACTGTGGGCTCGCAGCTGGCGAACATCCTCGTCGAGATCGACGCCGTCGCGGCGATCCCCGAGGGCAAGTAGTACTCGACGTTCACCGGTTCGGGTCGTCGCGCGCTGCGCGGCGGCCCGAATCGTGTTTCGCATCACCAATCGGGGACCAAGTTTTGATATTCGGTGCGCCGCGGCGATAGCAAAAGTTGGTCCCCGACTAACGCGGCATTGTGTTGTGCGCCGCTTGGCAGGCGAGAACAATATTCTCAGTGCACTCATAGGGTAAAAGTGCAAGAATGCACGTTGTGATGGAAAGTGCAACGAATCTGCGAGAGCGTCGCCGTCAGGAGTCTGCAGAGCGGCTCATTGAGCTCGCACGCGAGTGGACCGCCCGCGACGGCTTCACCGGCTACACGGTCGAAGAGCTGTGCGAGGCAGCCGGGGTGTCGAGGCGCACGTTCTTCAACTACTTCGCATCGAAGGAGGATGCTGTTCTCGGCATCCTCGCCCCGCACGGTGATGACGAGCTCACGCAGACGTTCCTCGACGGGGGCAGCCCGGCGGGGGATTCGATCTCAGACACGCTCGTCGACGACTTCGTTGCGCTGCACCTGGCCCGGTGGGAGATCGTGGCTCCTTCGGCATCCGATGTTCGGGCAATGAAAGCCGCAATTGAGCGCGAACCGCGGCTGCACACGCGCGTCTTCGAGATGATCCAGGCGAATGAGCAACGTGACATTGCGCTCATCGAGCAGCGTGAGCGCATGGATGCGGGCGACCTGCGAGCCTCGACCCTCGTGCACATCGTCGGCGCGTTCAGCCGGGCCGCCGCCCAGGAGTACTTCGCTGATCATGGCGATGCCCCGCCGAGCATCGAGCACTTCTCGCGCATTTTCGAGCGGCGGATCGCTGCTGCCCGAGACCTCCTCAACTGACAACCAGCATCTTTTCCGAGTCGCACAGGCTCACTTGATTTCGAGAGAACGGCAACAATGACCACAACGGAAACGGCGCCCTTTCTGCTGACAAAGCGGCGTATTTGGACGATTTTCGGAGCCCTCATCGCGGGGATGCTGCTCGCCAGCCTTGACCAGACCATCGTGTCGACAGCCATGCCGACGATCGTCGGCGAACTCGGCGGCGTTGAGCACCAGGTGTGGATCGTCACCGCGTACCTGCTCGCCACAACGATCGTGATGCCGATTTACGGCAAATTCGGCGACGTGCTCGGGCGGCGCAATCTGTTCTTGATCGCGATCGCGCTGTTCACGCTCGCCTCGGTCGGCTGTGCCTTTGCCGGGAGCTTCTGGGCGTTCGTCGTGTTCCGCGCCCTGCAGGGGCTCGGCGGCGGCGGGCTCATGATCCTGTCGCAGGCGATCATCGCCGACATCGTGCCCGCTCGTGAGCGCGGCAAATACATGGGTCCGCTTGGCGCCGTGTTCGGCCTTTCGGCTGTGGCCGGCCCACTGCTCGGCGGCTACTTCGTCGACCACCTCACCTGGCAGTGGGGCTTCTACATCAACATTCCCATCGGCATCGCCGCGTTCATCATCGCCCTAGTCACGCTGAAGCTGCCGAGTAAGCGAGCCGACAAGCCGATCGACATTCTGGGCGTCGTGTTTCTCTCGATCGCGACGACGTGTCTCATCTTCTTCACCGACTTCGGCGGCGACGCCAACTTCGGCTGGGGCTCGGTCGCGACCTGGGCGTGGGGCGCAGGCATGCTCGCCGCGGCGGCAGCGTTCATCATTACCGAGGCGCGCGCGGCCGACCCGATCATTCCGCTCAGCCTGTTCCGCAACCCCATCTTCATCAACGCGTCGGCCATCGGCATGGTGCTCGGAATCGGCATGTTCGCCGCAATCGGCTTCCTCCCGACATTCCTGCAGATGGCGTCGGGCACGTCTGCGGCAGCATCCGGTCTGCTCTTGATTCCCATGATGGTCGGCATGATCGGCACGTCGATCTGGTCGGGGCTTGCGATCACCAAGACCGGCAAATACAAGATGTACCCGATCATCGGCACCGTCGTGATGGGCGCGGCGATGCTCGCGTTCACAACCCTGGCGGCATCCACTCCGATCTGGCTCATCTGTGTGTTCCTGTTTGTGTTCGGCGTCGGGCTCGGCCTGATCATGCAGGTTGTCGTTCTGGTGGTGCAGAACGCCGTGCCGGCCGCTCAGATCGGCACCGCGACAAGTACGAACAACTATTTCAGGGAGGTGGGCGCATCGCTGGGAACCGCCGTGTTCGGCACCCTCTTCACGACGCGTCTGACTGAGAACCTTACGTCGGTGTTCACGGATGCTGGCGCCAGCGCCTCTGATGCGGCGAATGCGACAGCCACCATCGATCCGTCGGTGCTGAACGATCTGCCCGAGGCCGTGCGCGATGGCATCGTCGGTGCATACGCGGATGCTCTTGCGCCGGTGTTCTGGTACATCTTGCCGTTCATCGCTGTGGCGTTCCTGCTGGCGCTGCTGCTGAAGCAGATTCCACTGCAGACCGAATCGGGGCTCGTCGCCCGCGGTGAGGCGATTGGCGGCGAGGAGGCCGAGCGACTCGAGGCTGAGCAGCGTGCCGAGCAGCGTGCGGTCAAGAACGGCGATCGCGTCGGTGCCTCGAGCCCATCAGGTTCTTCGTCACCGAGGGACGCCGAGTAGCAGCATCCTGACGTCGGGCCGCTTCGCGCATCGCGAGGCGGCCCGACGTGTATGCGGATCGGATGCTGTCGTTCGCTGAACTCGACAGATCACCGATTGGTGCCGACGGCACCAATCGAGGACCAACTTTTGCTATGCCAAGACCCGTGGCGATAGCGAAAGTTGGTCCCCGATCTGCGCGGTCAGTGCCTACCAGCTTTGTTCGCGCGCCCAGCTCTCGACGGTGTGCCAGCCGATTTCGGGGTACGCGGCGTGCAGTGCCTCGATGTCGACCGTGTAGCCATGGCCCCGGAGGAATCGCATCATCGACGCGAGGTCCTCGTTGCCGCTGGCCTCGACCGCCTCGAGAGGGACCTCGCTGTACTCGATCTCCCGCCCGAGCACGCGGGTGAGCGCCGTGGCCACCCCGGCCCCCGTTTCGTCAGACGAGGCAAGCTCAATGCGCTGGCCGGTGAATCGCTGCGGGTCATCGAAGACGAGCGCCGTGAACTCGGCAAGGTCTGAGATCGCCACCTTCTGAACGCGGACGTCGGCAGGAACCGGGAACGCATAACGCCCAGCGGCAAGCGATTCTGCGTTGTTCGGGGCGAGGATGTTGTCGGTGAACATCGCGGGAGCAACCACCGTATTCGCAACGGCCAGCGTCTCGAGGTGCTGCTCGACGCGTGCCTTGCTCTCGAAATGCGGCACCTTCGAGTCGTCCAGCGCGCTCGCGACGGACGAGTAGACGATGAACTCCACGCCTGCCGCGACGGCGGCGTCGAGCAGAGCGTTCGCCTGGCGCTCTTCCGTCTCGGCATCCGATTCGTACGGAGTGCCCATCGCGTACACGGCATCAACACCGGATGCTGCCGCGCGCAGAGTTGCCGGGTCGTTGAAGTCGGCCGCCACGATCTCTGCTCCGAGAGCACTCAACGCACGCGCGGCGTCGCCGTCGGGTTTGCGTGTCATTGCCCGCACGCTGTGACCGTGTTCGAGCAGCACTCGGGCGACCGCGCCGCCCTGGGTTCCGGTTGCGCCGCTGACGAGAATTGTTGAGCTCATACTGCACACCTTTCATTTGTTTGACTGTGCAAGTGTTGCTAACGCAAAGATTGCGCGCGCAATTCCCGATATCCTGAACTCGTGAAAGATCGCGATCGAGACCTGGCGTGGGTAGACCTGCAGAAGGCTGCCGCGTTTCTCGATTCAGAATTGAGCATGCGGCTCACCGAGCGCGTCGGAATGTCGTCGTCTGAGTTTCAAGCGCTCTGGTACCTCGCGAACGCGATCGACCGCAGTCTCACGATGTCGGAGGCGGCAGCGCGCCTGTCCATGAGCCCGAGCGGCATGACGCGGCTGGCAGATCGCCTCGTGCGCCGCGGGTGGGTAGCACGCAGAGCGGATGCCGCGAATCGCCGCATTGCCATCATCGCGCTCACGGATGACGGCGTAGCGGCTACTCGTCAGGGGTATCACGTCGCACGGGAAGCTCGTCGTGAGCTCGTGGATGCGCGCCTGACCGAAGAAGAGGTCAACACGCTAGGCGAGATTGCGGGCAAGATTCTCGGGCGCATTGACATCACGGATGTGAGTCTTTAGCGCGCATCTCTGCCCGAACGTGCCATGCTGGAGGAGTTCCGGCTGGAGGGGGTCGGCATGGAGATGTTCACACACGCGCGCTTGCGTGAAAGAACGATGCTGCGCGTGCAGCGGGGGCAGCATGTTCTGCTTTCAGGTGATGTCGGCTCGGGCAAATCGACGGTGCTGCGTTCGCTGCGTGAGCCGCTGCGTGCTGCGGGTAGATCAGTCGTCGAACTCTCGGGGGTCGGCGATGCCGTTGCCCTCGGCGCGTTCTTGAAGCACACCGCGCTTGCGCCAGGCAGCACGTCGCGCTTTGGGCCGTCTGAAGCGACAGAGTCGCTTCTCGACCTGGTGGGCGGCAGCCGTGCCACGATTCTGATCGACGACGTGCATCGTCTCGACGCGGCATCGATGACGGTCATCGACACGGTGCTGCGACAGCATCCTGACCGCCTGAGCATCGTCGCCACTGTTCCCTACGCAGCAGGTTCAGATGACCGGTGGGCCAGTGTGCTGTGCGGCGCGGCGACGGATCAGATTCCGGCGCTGGGCGTCGCAGACGTGGTCGAATACATGGGCGAGCTGCTCGGCGGACAGGTCGAAGGAGGCCTTGCCGCGGCGATTGCTGGGCGATCAGGCGGCATTCCGCGTGTGGTGCAGAAGCTCACGTTCGCCGCTTTCGACAACCACGCGATCACGAACGTGCACGGGCGGTGGGCTCAAACGGGGGTGCTCGACAACGTGCCGACACGGTCGCTGATGGACGGTCTGATGGCCCAGCTCGACGACCAACTCCGAGAGGGCCTCGAGCTCATCGCCTGGTTCGGGCTGATGAACGTGACCCACGCCCGGCGCATTCTGGGAGACGACTGCATCACCGGGCTTGACCGCGCTGGGCGCCTTGCCGTGTTCGAGCGGCCGGCCGAGAACGCTATCGCTGTGAGCCCGCCCGTGCTGGCCAACTCGCTGAGACTGCACCTGTCGCCCACGAGGCGGGCGGTGTTTCGCGCGCGCTTGGATGAATCGCTTGGGGTGGGCGAGCTTCGAACGCCCGAGCGTACGTTGCCTGCCGCGGTCGAGCCGGTGGGCGGATACCCCGAAGACGCTCCAGCGCACCAGCAGGTGACCGTGCTCGCCGAGTCGGTGCGCACCAAGGCCTCCCTCTGGCAGAAGACGTGGGATGAGCGGCGCGACGTCGCAAGCGCGCTTCCGCTTCTGCGGCTCAGGCTGCTCGACGGACTCGACACCATTGACGTCGATCGTGTGTTCGCGGAGACCGCCGCCAGTACATCAGACCGAAGCGAGCACGTCGGTTCGTACGCTCTGCTGCGCGGCCAGTGGCAGGCATATTGCGGCGGCAGCTTCGTCGACGGATTGCGCTCCGATTCCGGCCCGTCGGGCACGCTCGTGGCACCAGAGATGGGGCAAGCATTTCTCCACCGTCTTGTTCAGCAGTTTGACCCGGAAGCGACCACGACGACTCTGAGCATGGCCGATGTCGACGACGCCCAGGATGTGCCGCCGGCGCTGCGCGGCATCGCAGCGATCGTGCGCGTGGAGGAGGCTCTCGAGGCGGGCGCTCCTGACCAGGCACTCGACGTGTTGGATCAGTGGCAGGGGGCGCGCATGCAGATGCCCATTGCTCACCAGCTGAATGCGCTGCGCGGCGACGCGCTTCTTATGGTGGGCCAGGTGGATGATTCGATTGCGTGGTCGCGACGGCGATTGAGCGACGCCTACGACGAGTTGAGCCCATTTTCCGTGCGGGTCGCCGCGCGCGGGCTTGCGACGGCCCTCTTCATCGCCGGGGAAAGCGACCGCGCGCTTCGGGCGCTGAGCGTTGTGCTGCGCATCGGCCGCTGTGGCCCGGTGCAGAGCCCCTTCGACGAACGGGTCTTCGCTCTCGCCGCGGTTCTGCACGCGCGCGACGGGCACCATGGTCTCGCGCAGACGCTTCTTGATGAGCTCGACGCAACGCCGCGCACGTCCGTGCCGCCACTGGATTTCGTGCGCCCGTGGGCTCATGCCGAGGTCGCCTCCGCTCTCACCGGGGCAGCAGATGCCGAGCCTCTGTGGCGTCACGGAGAAGAGCTGTGGGCGACGGGACGCCGGGCGTCCGCCGCGTTCAGCTGGGCGATGACGCCGACAACCCTGAGCGACGCCAGGCTCAATCGTCTCACCGCGGCCTTCGCGACGATGCGCATTCCGCTGCTTGCCCCCGTCGTGCGCCTGCACGAGACGATTGCGCACGGCACGACCACCGAGATCGCGGATGCTGCGCAATCGATGGTGATGGGTGGAGCGATTCGCACCGCCGCGGCTGAGGCCGCGCAGCAGCGGGCGACGGCCGACGGTGCTGCGTACTCCGATGCCGCGTACACGGAGATCGCGGGCAGAGACGTGCGGGCATCGGTTCCGCAGAAGACCTCGTCTGCCAACGTGACGGCACGCGAACAGGAGATCATCGATCTCGTGCGCGAAGGGCTCTCAAACCGCGAGATTGCGGGCAGGCTGTTTCTGTCGGTGCGCACAATCGAGAGTCACGTGTACCGCGCCATGCAGAAGCTGGCCGTCAACGATCGGAGTCAGCTGGCACGAGCCGGTTCCTGATTCGGGTGCGCGCCGCCTTGACCCACAGCACGATCGCCCAGAGAAAGAACGCCCCGGCGGCGGCATAGACAACCCAGCCGGTGTCGTCGCCGTTGACGGCCGAGTTCACATAGCCGAGACCGGGGATGGCGTACCAAACTTCTGCGCGCACCTGCTGCTCGCGAACCGGAGCATCGGCCGTGGCGTTCGCATCGCCGGTGAACGTGAACACGCGGGAGCCGTCGCCGTTGTGATTGATGGCGGTCACGCGGTGCGTGATCGCTGTGGGATCGTCGGGGTTCGGCAGATAGGTGACGATGTCGCCGACCCGCACGTCGTCGGGAGCAACGGGGCGCACAACGACGAGCGAGCCGACGGGCAGCGTTGGCTCCATTGATCCGGAGAGCACCGTCAACGGCACGCCGCCGACCAGCTTCGGCACCGCGATGACGAGAATTCCCAGCAGAAGGGTGAGCCCGAGGATTCCCCATGAGAGACCCATCAGGATGCCGCGGAGCACCGGGTTCTCGGGGCGAGTGCGGTCAGCGTGCGTGCGTGTCATGATGTGGCCTCAGCATCGTCGTTCGAGGCGGGAGGTGACGGATTGGTCGACTCCCCAGCATCCGGATCGATCGGCTCGTCTGCGTCGGGGTCGGTCGACTCCCCGGCATCCGGGTCACTGCCGTCATCGTCTTTCGGCGCCTCGATGGGGTCTGTCGTGGATTCTGCCGGAGGGACAGTCGGAGCCGGATCCGCCCGGGGCTGCGACCTGCGCGATCTGTCGCTTTCGGTTGCGTCGTTCCACACTGGGGTGTGCTCCGGGGCGAGCGCGGCCCCCGTGGCGAAGTCGACGTGGCTGGTGACCGCAGACACGTTCCAGCCGGAGAGGTCTGCGTTGAAGACGGCTGCACCGGTGAACATGCGGTCCATGTTGGTGACGGCCGAGACGTTCCACAACCCGATCGAGTTGCCCCACCAGTCACCGGTGAACGCGGTGGCACCGGCGAACATGCCCTCCATCGTCGTGACCCGCGACGTGTCCCAGCTGTAGAGAGGAGTCGAGTACGACGTGGCACCGGCGAACATGTACGACATGTCGGTGACATTCGCGGTCTTCCACGACCCGATATCCCAGGAGTTGAAGCTCGTGGCCCCGTCGAACATGTGCGCCATCGTCGTCACGTTCGCGGTGTCCCAGTTCTGAATCGCGAGAGCATAAGTGGCCTTGCTCCCCGCATTGTGAAATGCATAGGATGCGTCGGTGATGCCGCTGGGCATGCTGCTCACCGACACGAGGTGCGTGGCGTTCGCGAACGCGTACGCGGCTGATGTCGAGCCGATATCGTCGGTCCAGCCTTCGACGTGCGTGAGGGAGCCGATGAGGCTCTCGGTCTGCTCGGCAGACCCGAAGCCGTCGAACGCTCCGGTGATCTTCACATCGCGATTCGCTCCAGGTGACGCGCTGAAGTCCATCGAGTTGAGGCCGTCGACGGCCTTCGTCTCGAGCTCGGTGCCTGCCGTATTCCAAATGCCCCACGCGATTGTCGTTCCAGGGCGTGGGTTATCGAGGTAGAAGCCGACAATGTCGTCGTCTTCAACGGCGGGGTCGAACCGCAGAATAACTGTGCCGCCCGGCGCGAGAGGAGCGGTCGTGAGCGTGCCCGCGTTCAGCGCCGCCGTGTCGGTCCAGCTCGCCCCGTTGGTAAGGGTGACGGCGAGGTGGCTGAGGTCGATCGTTCCCGCTGCGTTCAGCCCATCGTCGGCGGTCAGCGTCACCGTGAGGTCGACGGATTGCGTGCCGCTGCTGTCTGCCGAGGCCCCCGCGATCGTTGTGGGGTCGGTGGTGATGGCGAGCGAAATGTGATCGCGAATGCCTTCGGGAACGACGGCGCCAGACGCATACTCGATGTGAGCCGAGAGGTTGTCTCCAACCGCGACAACCCCCACGTCGCTGACCGTATAGCTGAGCGCCTGGCCGGCGGTGAGGGTGTCGGAAGCTGAATCAAATGCGGCGCCGTCAGTGTCCGTCCACTCGCCGCCGGTGATGCTGTCGTCTGCAAAGCGCAGCTGGCCCGTGCTCGCCTGGCCCCCGAAGGGCGACGAGTCTTCCCAGCTGGCGTGAGCTGAGGCGGCCGGCGCCGAGAGAACGAAGGCGGCGGCCGCGGCGAGAACGAGAGGTGTTCCGGCGGCGATGCGTCGCACCAGCGTTCGTGTGTGCATGTCGCCTCCTCCTTCTCGACGGATGATCAGATGATGAGTGAAGCCTCGGACGGCGTGAGTAGGGGGCTCACCGCCGCCCGAGGCGGGGGTGCCGCGGAGCCTAGCCGGCCGTCGGGGCGATCTGTTGCAGGGTGACGTCGATGTCCTGCAGGTTGATGGGCGTGTTCATGCTGGTGTTGCCGCTGTCGACGGCGTACGACAGCGTGACCGTTACCGTGACGGTGCTGGTTCCCTCACTCAGCGTTGTCACAGTCTCACCGTCGGCGTTCGTGGCGGTGACCTGGGTGTCGAGCGAGACGCCCTCGGGGAGGCTTGCTCCGATGGGTGCGCCATCGGGCCCGGTCACTTCTGCGTTGACCGCGATGTTGTTGCCGACAGCATCCACGGTGATTATCGACGTGCCCTCGAGCACGTCACCGGGAACCAGGTGGAAGGTGTCAATCGCAACCGACTCCTTCTCGTGACCCGGCGTGAGGTCATTCCACGTGGGGTCGGCGAACGTGGCGGTGAGGTGGCCGGTGCTGGTGTTCTCTGAGCCAAGACCGCCCTGTGCATTCCACAGCGCGAACGAGCCGGCGCCTCCGAGTAGTACGACGACTCCTGCTGCCGCGGCGACGATTCCGGTGAGCGTGCCCTTTGTGCTCGTGCGGTCGGTGGTCTTGGTGGTCATTCCTGTCTCCCCTGTGTGGTTGATCAGAACCGGTGTGATTCCGATATGACCACAGTGGCCGACACCGAACTACGCACGCCCTCGCGCGGGCGCCTGCGTAAGTAGGGCGAAGTCTGAGATCCCCGACAACACGTGGAAGACGCGCCAGGGGCAGCCGCACAATGCAGTAGTCACGGCGTTGCAGACTCCACTACTGAGACGCGACTTCGCGCGACTCGCTCTCGCGTCACGAGGGTGGGTCTGGCATACCCGGGAACGCCAGGGTGTTCCCTCTCGACGGCAGGTGGCGGATGCTGGGGAGCATGACGAACGACGAACAGAATGAGCGCCCCGTTACGACGATCATCGTGGGTGCGGCTGCCGCAGTCGGGCCGGGTAAGAGGCACGAGCCGGATGCCGTCGCCGACGCACTGTGGTTGATGCACACGGTACGCAGCGGTCCGGTCGCCGTGCTCGAATAGCCGCACAGCTCACGGTGCGTGCGACGCACGACGCGCCTGAGATCAGCTTTCGCGCGAGGCCAGCTCCCACAGGCGGCGCAGAATGTCGTCGTCGACGCCCGGCGCATCGTCCGCCAGGTCGTCCCCGTGCACTTCAGCGTGCAGGCGTTCCATCTGGCGGTCGAGCTGCCCGGCAGCATCCGCCGCTTGCTTTAACTCGTCAACGAGCCGGTCGGGCACCTGGCCGCGGTACTTGTAGTTGATCTTGTGCTGGGTGCTCGCCCAAAAATCCATCGCGATCGTGCGAATCTGCACCTCGCAAATCACGGGAACGGCGCCGTTTGAGAGAAAAACGGGAATCTCGAGAATCGCGTGCAGGCTCTTGTACCCGCTGGGTTTGGGGTTTTTGATGTAGTCCTTGATCTGCAGCACGCGCACATCGTCTTGCGAGGTGAGCGTCTCAAGCACGCGATACGTGTCGGCAATGAAACTGCAGGAGATGCGGATGCCGGCGATGTCGGTGATCTGCTGGCGGATCTGCTCGATCTCGGGCGTGACGCCGCGCCGCGCCATTTTATTCAGCAGGCTCTGCGGCGACTTCACCCGGGAGCTGACGTGCTCAATGGGGTTGTAGCGGTGCAAGTGCAGAAACTCTTCGCGCAGGATCGACACCTTAGTGAGCATCTCGTCGACGGCGAAGCGGTATTGCATGAGAAAGCGGGGAAACTCAACGCGCATGCGGTGCGCGAAGGCCCGCATCTCTGCGTCGGAGATCTCGGATGCTGGGGAGCTCACGCATCCTCCTTTATTGCGCTCGTCGGGTACCGCGATTCTACGCGCGGGCAGTCGCACGCTTCTCGAGCTGACGCAGAACTCCTGCAGAAACCTGTCGGTGTCCGACTGGAATCGTTGCCTTCACAGACTCGTCGGGCAACCCCCATATCTCGTGACTACCTTTGTCGTTTCTCACGTAGATCCAGCCAAGGCCCTTGAGGTGCTTAATGACCTTTCGTGCGACAGCGGCATACGCGACGTTAACGTCAGATCTATCTTACGTAGCGCGCGATGTTCACTGCCATACTATGCGAATATGGTGTTATTGATCTAATGTATTCTCGCATTGGAGAAGAAAGAAGGCCGATTGATGGCGATCGTCACTCATGTTCGTGTCCACGACATCCGATTTCCCACCTCGCTGAGAGCAGACGGCTCAGACGCGATGAATAAAGACGGCGACTATTCCGCCGCGTACGTCGTGATCGAGACGGACTCGGGGCTCACGGGCTACGGCTTCACCTTCACGATCGGGCGGGGAAACGACCTGTGCGCCGAGGCTGCCAGGCAACGCGGCACGCCGCTTGTCGGCCGAGATGTCGACGAACTGCTCGATGATCTCGGCGGTACGTACCGCGAACTCGCGTCGGACTCGCAGCTCCGGTGGCTCGGGCCCGAGAAGGGGGTGGTGCACCTCGCGATGGCCGCGCTCATGAACGCGTTCTGGGACATGGCCGCTCGCCGCGCCGGCGTGCCGCTCTGGCAGCTGCTCGCCGAGATGAGCCCTGAAGAGCTTGTCGACGTCGCAGACCTCCGCTATCTCTCCGACGTTCTCCCCAGGGAAGAAGCGCTCGAAATGCTCCAGTCGCAAAGCGGATCAAAACAGGCGCGCATCGCCGACCTCGCCGAGCGCGGGGGCTACCCGTGCTATACGACGAGTGCGGGTTGGCTCGGCTACTCAGACGACAAGATTCGTCACCTTCTCGAAGAAGCCGTCGCCGAGGGCTACAGTCATCTCAAACTCAAGGTCGGTGCGGACGTCGAGGACGACGTACGACGACTCAGAATCGCACGCGACGTGGTGGGCTGGGACGTCGAGCTCATGATCGATGCAAACCAGATGTGGGATGTTCCGCAGGCAATCGACTGGGTTGGCCAGCTTGCTGAGTTCAAACCCCTGTGGGTCGAAGAGCCCACGAGCCCCGACGACATTCTGGGTCACGCCGCGATCCGTCGAGCCGTTGCGCCAATTGGCGTTGCGACCGGTGAACACGGAATGAATCGTGTGCTGTTCAAGCAGATGTTCCAGGCCGAGGCCATCGACTTCTGCCAGCTCGACTCTGCCCGTCTGGCGAGTGTCAACGAGATCATCGCCGTGTATCTCATGGCCCACAAGTTCAACGTGCCTGTGTGCGCTCACGCTGGCGGCGTTGGGCTCTGCGAGCTGGTGCAGCATCTGGCGATCTTCGACTATGTCGCCGTATCCGGTTCGTTGGAAGGGCGTGTCACGGAGTACGTCGACCACCTCCACGAGCATTTCGTTGACCCCTGCCTTGTGGAGAACGGGCACTACATTATGCCGAGCCAGCCCGGCTATAGCGCGGAGATCAAGCAGGAGACAATCGCGATGTACAGCCACCCGAACGGAACATACTGGGCGGAGCTGGCACTCGCGGCAGCGGTCTAGTCGTCGGTGCCCTCGGAGTCGCCGGTACCCTCAATACCGTCGGGCCCCGAGGGGTGGGCCGCGGCAAACTCTTCCACGCCGAGCAGGTGCGAGGCCATGCGAATTCGGGATCGTTCCGGGTCACGCGTGCGAAGCGCGTCGAGAATCGCGCGGTGCTCAGAGTGGGCGACTCCGAGCGAATCGCGTTCGGTGATTGCGCGCCACAGTCTGGCACGCAGCGTGCGCGTCATCAGGCTGCCGATCATTGCCGCGAGCGCTGGATTCGCGCTCGCATTCGCGATCCTGCGGTGAAACTCGGCATCCGCGTCGATGAAGGCCTCGGGGTCGACGTCGTCAGATTCCAACACCTGGTCAATGCCCGAGAGGATGCTCTCGAGGCTCTCGATCTCGATCTCGGTCATGCGCGTCGCCGCGAGGCTGGCCGATTCGCTTTCCAGAACGCGGCGAACCGCGAGCAGGTCCGTTGACTGGTCGCTGTTGCGAAGCTCTGCGTAGAAGCCCAAAGGGCTGAGCAGCGAGTCGGGGTCGAGTTGGGTGACGTAGGTGCCGTCGCCTTGACGCGTCTCAAGCACCCCGAGCGTGGCGAGCGCGCGAACGCCCTCGCGCAGTGAACCGCGAGAAACGCCCCAGCGAGCGGAAAGCTCCTTCTCAATGGGCAGGCGATCGCCAGCGCGAAGTTCCCCTGTCGCAATCATCTGCTTGACGTTGCTGATGACCAAGTCGGTACGCGACCCGCCCTCGGCTGGAATTCTTGCGCCGTCATCTACCACGAGGTCAAGCATACTGCGTTTGGGCAGTTGTTCGACAAATTAGAGAAATTCGTGAGCTGTCGTCGGCGACGTTTTGTGCGGGTGCATCAGTTGCGTGCTCGGGGTCCACAGCGTCTCTCGAGGGCGCGGAGGGAAAATATTTCGCATAAAATGGCCGATGTAGCGCGTTCACCGTGCTCAGCGGCGCGTGCCCTACTGCCGTCGCGGGAGTCGGTCTTCGGGGTGGAAAGTGAGTTTTGAACCGTTTTCGAAAGAAGCATTGACACGAAATGATCTGACGTTTATTGTCGTTTTCGTCCCGGTTCGACGACGATTGGATGGTCTCAACGATGATTCCCCGCTCTCTGCAGGTTGCGAATAGCGCCGCTGAGGCACGCGTTGTCGGTCTGAGCGAGCGTGGTCGCCCGTGGTGATGCCTGTGCAGGGCGCCGCAGGTCCGAGCGTCGACGGCGCCGCCCGGCAGGTGCGGCAGCCGTCGAATGCGAAGGGGTGGCGGTCCGCAAAGCGCAGCTTCCGGAGGCATTGGCAGCTCTACCTGCTGATCATTCCGCCTGTCGCCTACTTCATCATCTTCAAGTACATTCCGATGACCAACGCAGTCATTGCGTTCAAGGACTACAACGTTGTCGACGGCGTATGGGGAAGCCCGTGGGCAGGGTTCGAGCAGTTCGCGCGATTCTTCGACAATCCCATCTTCTGGACGTTGCTTCGCAACACGTTCATTCTTTCGACGTACGTGGTGCTCGTGAGTTTTCCGATGCCGATCATCCTTGCGCTCGCACTCAACGAGGTGCGCAGTCGCTTCTTCCAGCGCACCGTGCAGATGGTTACGTACGCGCCCTACTTCATCTCCACAGTTGTCGTCGTCTCGATGACAATCCTGTTTCTTTCGCCGAAGCTCGGCCTGGCGGGAGACGTCACGTCGTTCTTCGGAATGCACGCCATCGACTTTCTCGGCGATCCTGACTTCTTCCGCCATATCTACGTTGCGACAGACGTCTGGCAGACGACGGGGTATTCCGCTGTGATCTACCTCGCAGCGCTGTCAGCGATCGATGTGTCGCTGTACGAGGCGGCGAAAGTGGATGGCGCCAGCAGGTTCCAGAGAATCATGAACGTCGACCTTCCCGGCATCATGCCGACGGCAATGACCATCCTCATTCTGAGCGTTGGGAATGTGATGGCCATCGGCTTCGAGAAGGCTTTCCTCTTTCAGAACTCGCTGAACCTGTCTCAGTCGGAGATTATTCCAACGTATACGTACAAAGTCGGGCTTCTGAACGCCGACTTTAGCCAAGCAGCAGCGATCGGGCTCTTCAACGGCGTCATCAACCTGGTGCTGCTCCTCGGAGTCAACGCTGTATCGAAACGTGTGACGGGAACGGGATTGTGGTGATGACGAAGTTGGGTAAGACGGGGCCTGTGACGACTCGGAGTCTGATTGCTGTGACAGGCAAGAAGGGCATGCGCGCGGGAGGAAACCGTCTCGGTGATCACCAGACACAAATCAAGGATCCGCTTGTCGATCGCTTCTTCATGATCGGCGTGTACATCCTGCTGACGACCTTTTTGCTTGCCGTTCTCTTGCCACTGCTCTATATCGTGGCGAGCTCGTTCAGCTCGCCGCTAGCCGTGTCAGCTGGACGGGTCACGTTCTGGCCGGTTGATTTCACTCTTGAAGGGTACGAACGAGCTCTCGGCGACTCTCAGATCATGACGGGGTTCCTCAACTCGCTGATCTACACGACGGTGGGCACTCTGATCAGCCTGACTCTCACGGTTGCCATTGCATATCCGCTTTCGCGGAAAGATCTGTGGGGGCGCGGTGGACTGAGCCTCGGTGTCATCTTCACGATGCTCTTCGCGGGAGGCATCATCCCGACGTACATCGTTGTGCAGCAGCTTGGCCTTCTCGACACACGTTGGGCGTTGCTTCTTCCTCAGGCGGTCGGAGTGTGGCAGGTCATCATCGCTGTCGTTTTCTTTCGGTCGTCGATTCCGGATGAGCTGTACGAGGCGGCCCAGCTTGACGGAGCCAGTGACCTGCGCTTTCTGTGGACGATTGTGCTTCCGCTGTCGAAGCCGCTGCTGGCTGTGATCGCGCTCATGTACGCGATCTTCCAGTGGAACTCCTACTTCGACGCTCTGATGTACCTCAGGGATCCCAGCTTGTACCCGCTGCAAATCGTTCTGCGCAATGTGCTGATCCTCAATCAGGCTACCCCTGGAATGGACGCTGCGGCGCAGATCGAGCGCCAGCAGCTGGCCGACTTGCTGAAGTACTCGCTGATTGTCATCTCGACTGTTCCGGTGATGCTGATCTATCCCTTTGTGGCGCGGTACTTCAACAAAGGAATCATGCTCGGCTCTGTCAAGGGCTGAGAAGCGACGGACTGCGAAGCCACCCTTTGGTTTCGCACCTCAGAGCCCCGGGGCATCCGGGTTCAATAACCACGAGAGAAAGGTAAGACAGTGTTCTTACGATCACACCACGGCAAAGGAGCCGAACGCGTGAATCCGATCGCGGTCGGTGCTGTGCTCGCCATTTCGGGACTCGCACTTGCGGGTTGCACGGGGCAGAGCGCAGAAGAAGACCAAAAGGTCATCACCATCTTCGGTGAGCAAGGCGCACAGATCGATCTCAACACAAACTCCTTCACGAAGCTGATCGAAGAGAAGTTTGACGTCAACATCAAGTTTCAGACCACGGGATATGGGGCCTCAGAGGCAACGGAAGCGCGTCAGATCTCGCTTGCGGGCGGCGAACTACCCGAGGCATACATGCTTGTGCCCTGGGCATCGCAGTTCAGCCAGGCCGAATTGCAGAGATACGGCGACCAGGGAGTCATCCTCCCCCTGAACGACCTCATCGACGACTACGGCCCCAATATTGCGAAGGCACTCGATGCAGAGCCCGGCTTCAAAGAATTGACGGAGACCCCGGATGGCAAAATTTGGGGTCTCCCCCAATGGAACGACTGCTATCACTGCTCGTATCCGTACAAGTTCTGGATCAACACCCAATGGCTAGACAATCTCGGGATGGACATGCCGAGCACGCCAGACGAACTCTTCGATGTCATGACAGCGTTCAAGAACGAAGACCCGAATGGCAACGGCAGGGCTGACGAGATTCCGCTGACGGGAAGTACGCAGCAGTCACTCGTTCCGTTCATCATGAACGCCTTCATTTACAACGCGTTCAACACGGGGTCTGGGGCTACCGGACAACCCGTCTCGCTTGGGCTTGACGGCGACACTGTGCAGATGCAGACAGCACAGGACGGTTGGCGCGAAGGGTTGCAGTTTATGAGCAAGCTGTGGAAGGCAGGGCTCATTGATCCGTCGGCCTTCTCCCAAGGCGGAGATGCGATGACGGCCACCGGAAACTCGGCTGAAGGCGTGCTCGTCGGCGGCTTCACCGCCATGCACCCCGGGTTCGCCGTCACCTTCGGGCGGGAAGATCATCGTGTCAATCAGTACAATCCGATGCCCCCGCTGACCGGGGCAGCAGGTGACCTCGCGACCTATGTGCTGCCCAGCGTTCCGGGAGCAACCTTCGTCATCACAAAGGAAGCCGATGACGTTGAGCAGAAGGTGATCATGGAAATCATGAACTACATGTTCTCTGACGAAGGGCACATTCGAGGCGAGTTTGGCGAAGAGGGCATCGGCTGGCGCGCGCCGGAAGAGGGCGATATAGCGCTGGACACGGAGCTCGAGCCCAGTCTCGTCGATATTCCGATGGACGAGGAGAACGAAGCAGATTACAACGGCAACTGGGGGCCGATGGCACAGGTATTCGAAACGAACGACTTCCGCAACGCGCAGGTGCAGCCCATGGATATCTATACCGAAGAGGGCGCCGAACGCCGGTTCTACCAAGCGACAGAGCTCTACGAGGGGAAGGAGTCTGATGCGATGTTCCCCTACTGGAACGTCTGGGTTCCCGACGATGATTCAAACGAGCTGTCGACGTTGACGACGAACGTTGAGAACTATGTGGCGACAGCGACGGCGGAATTCATCACCGGCGTGCGCGATCCCAACAGCGACGCGGACTGGTCGGCATACGTCGACGGTTTGGCTGGGCTGGGAGCTGACCGCTATGTGGAGATCTGGCAGAACGCCTACGACAAGTGAGGACGTGAGCGGGGCCGGCGCTCAGGCGCCCGCCCCGCTCACGCCACTGTGCGGCTGATGCCGCGCACGTCACCGTGAGGAAAGGATGCTCGACGCCATGCATTCAACGCGTTCATCTGACGCGAGAACAAGAGCGGCTCGCTTCGAGAGCCGGACCGCCGCACTGAAATGGGAAGACGGGTTGATCGCGGGCAGCGGAACTGTTGGCGCGCTGCTCTTTGGTGAACCAGGCGAGCAAACGATATCGCTGTCTCACGAACAGTTCTTCCTCCCGGCGAACCCCACGCCCGAGGCGCCTGACCTCTCTGCGGCCGTCGCCAGCATCAGAGACGCGGTGAACCACGGCGACAGCGGGCTCGCGACGGAACTGATGATGGCGGCAGCGACGGAACCGTCCTATGGGAACGGCTTGGTGTGGACGAACCCTCTGGGCATATGTGCGACGCTGCTCGTACGGATCCCCGGGCGCGAAGACGAGCCGATGCGACGGTTCGTTGATCTCGAGCACGGAGAGGTGGCTGCACAGTGGCAGGATGCTGCTGCCGGGACTGTGCGGGTGAGTGTCATCGCCCCGCGTGGCGGTGAGACCGTGTGGGTGTCGATCGAGTCAGAGCGGCAGCTTTCGGCGCACGTCGACCTTGGCCTCTCGTTCGAAGCCGCGGCGAGTGCCGTCACCGGTGCCCCCAACTACTCCGAGCATGTGCGCAGCGAGCTGATTGCCGGACCCTCCGCTCGCATCGTCGCCTCGGCTGTGAACGGCGGGTCGGCGATCTCGGCGACCACGAGGGTTCACGCCCCCAACCCGTGGGCGTTCGACGACACGGGCACCCAACTCACGACGGTCGTTGATGTGCCCGAAAACGGGCGGGCGCTTCTTGCGGCGACCGTCGCGGTAGGTGACGACGCGGGGGCGCTTGCCGAATTGGTCGATGTTCGCGATTGGGCGTCGCTGCGGCAGGCGCAGTCAGAGACGCACGGTGAACTGGTGCGGCAATCAGTCCTCGACCTCGGTGGTGAATACCCTGCAGAACTGACCGAGCTGACGTGGCGCCGGGCGAGGGAGGGGGATGCTGCTGCACGGCGACGCGTCGTCGAGATCGCGTACCTCTCGGGGCGAGCGAACGTCATCGGTGCCACGGGACTTCTGCCACCAACTCTTCAGGGCGTGTGGCAGGGCACCTGGACGCCAGCCTGGTCTGCCGACTACACGATGAACGGCAACGTGCAGAATGGCGGCGCAGCCAGTCTGATCCCGACAGGGACTCCTGAGCTTGCGACCTCGCTTCTGAGACTGGTGCTTCCGCACTTGCAAGACTATCGAACGAATGCCCGTAAGATCTTCGGTGCGAACGGCATGCTGTTGCCCGCGAGAATGTCGGATACGGGGCGAGCCAACCACTTCGGGGCGGAGTTTCCGCACGTCTTCTGGGTGGGCGGCGGAGGCTGGATTTTGCGTTTCGCCGCCGACATTGTGTCGACGACAGGTGATCGTTCGATTGTCGACGATGATCTCTGGGCTCTCGTGACGGGCGTGCTCGAGTTCGCCGAGTCGGCGTCGATCGTCACGGATGGGGTACGTCACCTCGTGCCTGGCTATTCGCCCGAGAACACGCCCGGTTCGAGCGATTTTCCTCTCGCCGCCGATCCGACGATGGACATCGCGATTCTGCGAGATGCCGCACGCTGCGCGCGGGTACTCGCCGAGGCACGGGGCGACGATTCTCTCGACGAACGGTGGTCGCGCGTTGTCTCTGATCTGCCTGACTATCGCGTTGCGGCGGATGGCACCCTGGCCGAGTGGATCGACGACGCCTGGTCCGAGAACATCGCACACCGTCACACGTCACAGCTGTACCCGCTCTGGTACGAGCCAGACGAGGCATTCGTCGGCGACACCGAGTCGGCGCGAGCGCTGAGAAACGCGGCGGCCACGACGATCCGGCGAAAGATTGCGTGGCGCGCAGAAGACCAGGCGGCGCCTCCAGGGCGCATGGAGATGGCGTTCGGCCTTGTGCAGCTGAGCCTCGCCGCCGCGACGCTCGGCGATGCGGAGTCGGCGCTCACCTGCGTTGAGTGGCTTTCTCTCGAGCACTGGACGCCGGCGCTCACCACGACGCACGATGCCGGTCGGATCTTCAACCTCGATCCCAGCGGTGGACTGCCCGCGCTCGTCTCGGCGATGCTCGTCTCCTCTGATCGTGAATCGCTCAGGGTGTTCCCCGCTCTGCCCGACGAGTGGAGCGAGCAGGGTGTGATAACGGGGCTCACCGCACGCGGCGGCATCATCGTTGACCGCCTCGAGTGGAACGAAAGCGGGGCTCGCGTTCACGTGCGGCGGCGCACTGACGCGGAATGGCTTCGCCCAGATGGCTCGTTACGTCTGACGGCAGGGTCATCCTTCCTCTTTGCCGGATCAGGCACGAACGAGCTGCTCATCGCTGTTAGCGAGAACCCCGTCATCGTCGACCTCCACCGAGTACGGCACCGCGCATGATCACGAACCTTCCGCTGTCGGCCGTTGCCCTGCGTCCGGGTGAGTTCGAGCGACGTCGCCGCCTGAATCGCGAATATCTTCTCTCGCTGACCGACGACAACCTGCTTCAGAACCACTACATCGAAGCGGGGATATCGAATCGCCTCTGGCAGTTCAAACCGAGCTCTGAGGACCCCACCGACAGAGGCGTCGGTCGACACTGGGGGTGGGAATCGCCATCGGGAGAGCTGCGGGGTCATTTTCTCGGACACTGGATGTCGGCTGCGGCACGGGAGGTGGCCGCGACGGGAGATGCACTGCTGGCCGCGCGGGTGAGCTCCATCGTCGCGGAGCTCGAACGCTGCCAACGTGAGAACGGCGGTGAGTGGGTGTTCGGCATCCCTCAGTCGTTCATGCATCGGCTTGCACAAGGCCGCGCCGTGTGGGCCCCGCAGTACAACGTGCACAAGACGCTGATGGGCCTTGTCGACGTGGCGAGGGAATGCGGTGACTCTCGTGCGCTCGCCGTAGCCCATCGAGCTGCAACATGGTTTGATCGGTGGGCCGCGTCATTCGATGACGAGACATTCGACGAGATTCTCGACGTTGAGACCGGCGGAATGCTCGAAATCTGGGCTGACCTGCTCTCGCTCACAGGCGACGAGATGTATCGCCGGCTGCTGAACCGCTATGACCGGCGCCGCTTGTTCGACCCGCTGATCGCTGGCGCTGATGTGCTGACCAACAAGCACGCGAACACGACGATCCCCGAGGTGCTGGGCGCCGCTCGAGCCTACGAGGTGACGGGCGAACAGCGATGGGCAGATATCGTCACGTCGTACTGGGAGATGGCAGTGACAACGCGAGGCACCTACTGCACGGGAGGCCAGACAGCGGGTGAAATCTGGACGCCGCCGTTTGAGTTCGCTGCGCGACGAGGAGACAAGAACCAAGAGCTCTGCACTGTCTACAACATGATTCGTCTGGCCGATGTTCTGTTTCGCTGGACAGGAGAGCGCGACTACCTCGACTACATCGAACGGAATCTCTACAACGGCATACTCGCACAACAGAATAATGCGACAGGAATGGTGTCGTACTTCCTGCCGCTCGAGTCGGGCGCACGCAAGCTCTGGGGAACGCCGACCGAGGATTTCTGGTGCTGCCACGGAACACTGGTGCAGGCGCACACCCGGCACCAGGCATCCATCGCGTATCTCGACGAGGGAACGCTCATCGTCGCGCAGTACATTCCGTCGACCCTCACGCTTGAGCTCGACGGGAGGCACGTCGTTGTCCGCATCGAGCGGAGCGAGACTGCAGACAGAGTCGGCCCGGAAGCCAACGCGGGACGGTCGGGGTCTCGGCACCGCCCAGAATCATGGCAATTCGACATCACAATCGAATCGGATGCTGCAGCGGTAGTTCCTGTGCGTCTGCGCATTCCCGGCTGGGTGCAGGGGGAGCCGTCATTCGATGTCGACGGCGGTGAATCAGAAGTATGTATTGCCGACGGATTCGCCACATTAAGTCACCTGAGTGGGCGCACACGGGTTCGAGTGTCTCTCCCGTGCTCGCTTCAGAGTGAGCCGATACCGGATGAGCCCGAGACCGTTGCATTTGTGCATGGCCCGGTCGTGCTTGCTGGCCTGACGGATCGAGAGCTTCGCCTTCACGGCAATCCCAATGACCCGACGACGATTCTTGCACCAGACAATGAACGGCAGTGGGCACAGTGGCTGCCCGGCTTTCGCAGTATCGGGCAACAAGAGGCGATTCGGTTCGCGCCGCTGTACCTGGTGCGCGATGAGACGTACACCGTCTACTTTCCCGTCACGAATCGTGTTTCAGAAGACATCGACGCGCGCAATCGCGCTGCGCACAACGGCGAAGGGGAGCGCGCATGACCGGTCTCATCACCTGGAGGCCAGGGAGCCTTGAGGTTGTCATCGATTGCGAAGCGACGCCGCCGCGGGTGGCGTACATCGGTGCCCCGGGGGAGCCGGGATGGACTGCGGGTTCCGCCGGTCTTCCCCTCGCCGAAGTGCGCGTTGCGGGGGAGGGGAACGCCATCGCCTCCTCGGAGCGGCTGATGGGCAGCGCACTGAGCCGACGGATGCGCTACGTGTCGCACGACGAGATGACGGAGGGTGACAGCAGCACGCTCGAGGTGACCATGCGTGACCCCGGCAGCTCGCTCACCGTTGTGACGCGGCTTCGCAGCTGGCGCGACATCGCGGTGGCACGGTGGCAGACCGACGTGATCAACGACGGTGACGCCCCCGCCGACGTGCAGCTGCTCTCGTCGTTTGCGCTGGGAGGGCTCACCGCTCCTGGCAGTGCGTGGTGGAACGATCAGAGAGTCGCGTTCGCCGACAACAGCTGGTTTCGCGAGGCATCCTGGCAGCACAGCCCTCCCGGCGACCTGGGTCTCGACGATGTCGGCCTCGCCCAGTGGAGGTATGCGGGCTCGCGCGCGTCGTTCTCGCTGACGGGCCGAGGAAGCTGGTCGAGTGGCGGCCACCTTCCGCTCGGAATGCTGAGCGCTAACGACGGTTCTCGCTCGACGCTCTGGCAGATCGAGAACAACGGCGGCTGGCGGTGGGAGATCGGCGACTGGGAAGGCGCGCTCTACGTCGTGGGAACGGGGCCGACCGACCAGGCGCACGCGTGGACGCGTCGGCTTGCGCCGGGCGAGCGATGTCGCGGGGTTGCCGCTGCCGTCGCCGTCGCGCGCGGAGACGACGCGGCGTTTGCCGCCATGAACGCGTATCGGCGGCGCATTCGTCGGCCGCACCCGGACAATGAGCGGCTCCCGGTGATCTTCAACGACTTCATGAATGCGCTCATGGGCGACCCGACAACCGAGAAGCTGCGTCCGCTCATCGACGCGGCGGCGGCTGCGGGCGCCGAGTACTTCTGCATCGACGCGGGATGGCACGCCGATGATCGTGCCTGGTGGGACGCCGTGGGCGAATGGCGGGAGGCCCCATGGCGCTTCCCCGGAGGGCTCGCTGAGGTGACTGAGCGTATTCGCGCGGCGGGCATGATTGCCGGGCTCTGGCTCGAACCCGAATCGATCGGCGTGCGAAGCGCGGCGGCAGATGAGCTGCCACACGAGGCGTTCTTTCAGCGCGACGGAGTTCGCGTTATCGAGGCGGGTCGCTACCAACTCGACTTTCGCCACCCCGCCGTGATCGACCGGTTGAACGGGGTCGTCGAGCGACTCATCACCGATTACGGCGTCGGCTATCTGAAGTTTGATTACAACGTGGATGTGACGCAGGGCACCGATGTGTTGGGCAGCAGCCCGGGCGATGGTCAGCTCGAACATGGGCGCGCCTACCTTGAATGGGTCTCGAGTCTGTTCGATCGGCATCCGACCCTTGTGATTGAGAACTGCGCGAGCGGAGGGCAGCGCATGGACTACGCGTCGCTTGCGCTGCATCCGGTTCAGTCGACGAGCGACAACCAAGACCCGCTTCACTACGCGCCCATCGCCGCGTCGGCACCGACCGCCGTGACGCCAGAGCAAGGTGCCGTCTGGGCGTATCCAAACGCCGACTGGGGCAGCGAGCGACTCGCCTTCTCGATGGTCAACAGCCTGCTCGGGCGTGTGCACCTCGGAGGGCGCCTCGACCTGCTCGACCGGCAGCAGGCGGAGCAGGTGCGCGAGGCGATCGCGGTCTACACGGAAATACGCGCCGATCTTGCGGTCTCAGCACCGTTCTGGCCGCACGGTCTGCCCGGCTGGCACGACGACGTTCTGTCGCTTGGCCTCACGGCAGCCAACCGCACCTACCTCTCGGTGTGGAGGCGAAGCGGCCCGACGAGCGTCGAGATTCCGCTGCAAGAATTCACAGGATCGGCGATCAAGGTGTCGTGCCTGTACCCGACGGCGCTGCCAACGCAGACGGAGTGGAACGGTGCCTCGGGTGTGCTGACCGTCACGCTTCCCGACGAACCGGCCGCCCGACTGCTCATGCTTCGGCAGCTGTCATGACGAGCCGCGAACGCGCGCCACCGATCTGCCCGCGGTGAAGGTGCAGGGAATCAGCGACTGGGGCAGCGGGTTCTCTGGATTCTCGATGCGGTCGATCACGGCATCGACTCCCGAGCTGCCCAGTTCGACTGACGGCGACGTCATGAGCGTCAGCTGCGGGTCGGCCATTGATGCCATGTCAGCCGACGATCCGACGGAGATGATCGATACGTCGTCGGGAATGCGGGTACCGGAGTGCTTCATGCCGGCGACAAAACCCGGTGCGGCAAGCTCGTTCATCACGAGCACCGCCGTCGTGTCTGGATGCGTTTCAGAAAAGGATGCCGCGAGTTCGCGACCGGCGTCTGGATTCTCGTCGCACGTGAGCATCACGCCGCTCAGCCCGCGCTGTGTCGTCACGTCGCCGAACGTGGATCGCGAGCGTGCAACGGGGCCGTAGCCGCTCAGGGCGTCACTGCCGTAGCCGCCGTCGACGAGCGCCAAGTTTGTGTGGCCGAGCTTCATGAGGTGGTCGATTGCCGATTCGATCGTCGATTCGAAGTCGATGTCGACGAACGCGATGCCCGATGTGTCTTGTGTGCGGCCGATGAGCGCGAAGGGCGTCGTGCCTCGCTCCAACTCACCGACGCGGGAATCATCGAGCTGCACCTCCATGAGTAGCACGCCGTCGACGAGTCCCGTCGACGTGAGCTCGGTGACCTGCTCTGCCTCGTTGCTGATGGGCCAGAGCACGAGGTTGTAACCGCGTGCGCGTGCTTGCGCGGCGGCGCTCGTGAAGAAGCGCACCGCTGTTCTGCTGAAGCTGTGCTGCAGGGCGGGATAGAGCAGAGCGATGATGTATGTTCTGCCCCGTGCGAGAGCGCGGCCGACCGAGTTGCGGTGGTACCCGAGGTCTTTCATCGCCGTCTCGACGCGGGCGCGTGTTGCCGGGGCGACAGGCTTCGAATCGTTGACGACGAACGAAACGGTGGCAATTGAGACGCCCGCGCGCTGCGCAACATCGTGCATTGTGGCCACGGGCTCGCCCTTTCTTTGTGTGAACGCTTGCAGTCTTTCACGCGTGTCGATACGCCGAGCATAACAACCAGATAAACGCTTAACTATTTTCTTGACAGAGTCGATCTGTCGACTGATACTCGGTTACGGACGAAGAGTTAAGCGCTTTACTTTAGGCAAAGGAGCCAACAATGCGTCATCGCCGGTATCTCACCGTTCTGGCAGCCGCCGCGGTCGTGCCGATCGCGCTCAGCGGATGCAGCGGCGGATCGTCGGGCAGCTCGGGTGATCCAGACACCCTGACGATTCTCGATTACTACAACAACGAACCAGACAAGACCCTCGTGCAAGAGACGCTCGACACCTGCGCTGCCGACCTCGGGGTCACTATCGACCGCGAGTCGGTTCCGGGAAAGGACCTCATTCAGAAGGTTCTGCAGCGCTCATCGTCGAAGACGCTTCCCGACGTGCTCATGCTCGACAACCCCGATGTGCAAGAAATCGCCGCGACGGGCGGGCTCTCGCCTCTGAGTAACTACGACGTCGACACCGAGGGGTTCGCCGACGGAATCATCGAGGCTGCAACGTACGAGGGCGAGCTCTACGGGCTCGCTCCTGCCGTCAACACGCTCGGGCTGTTCTACAACGTCGACCTTCTCGAGGAGGCCGGCATCGATCCGCCCGAAACCTGGGCCGAGCTGAAGGATGCCGCGGCAGCACTGACCGACGGCGACCAGTACGGAATCGCGTTCTCGGCGATCGCCACATACGAGGGAGCCTGGCAGTTCCTGCCCTTTATGTGGACGAACGGCGGAGACGAGACAGACCTCGACACGCCTGAGGTGCAGGAGGCGCTGCAGCTGTGGGTCGACCTCGTCGACGACGGCTCGGCATCGAACAGCGTTCTCAACTGGTCGCAGGCCGATGTGAAAGACCAGTTCGCGGCGGGCAAGGCGGCGATGATGGTGAACGGCCCGTGGCAGATTCCCGCGCTGAACGAGACGGATATCAACTGGGATTCGGTGCAGGTTCCCGTGAACGAGGTCGGTCAGACTCCCGTTGCCCCGCTGGGTGGCGAAGTGTGGACGGTGCCTGAGACGGGCGATAGAGACAAGCAGGCAAAAGCCGCCGAGTTCGTCGAGTGCATCTCGAGCGACGACAACCAGCTGGCCCTCGCCGAGTCTCGCTACCTGGTGCCGACGCGCACGGCTCTCTCAGAGGAGTTCGTCGAGAAGATGCCCGAGATGAAGTCATTCACCGAACAGGTTGCCAACGCACGGTCGCGTACCGGGAAGCTCGGCGAAGACTGGCCCGAGGCGGCGACGGTGATCTACAACGCCATTCAGCTCGCCATCACAGGCAAGGCTCCGGTCGACGAAGCCTTCTCACAGGCATCCGAGGGCTAGCGCGATCCGCCCCCAGACATTCACCGAACGGATGCCCCGCCCACCGGGGCGGGGCATCTCGAAAGGGTCGATGATGACACCAGTGACACGCGAGTCGCGGCAGGCGGCACATGAGTCAGAGGCGGATGCCACGCGCGCGGCCCCGGTTGCCCCGCGCCGTCGCCGCAGGTTCACGAAAGACAACATCGTCAAGGCGATGTTCATCGTGCCCGCGGCGATCTACATCGTGCTCTTCTTCGGCTACCCCGTGGTGAAGAACCTCCTCATGAGCCTGCAGGAGTACACGACGAAGACCTTCTTCACGGGCGAGGCGCCGTTTGTCGGAATCGAGAACTACCTCACCGTCGTTGACAGCAATCTCTTCTGGCCGTCGATGACCAACACCGCACTGTTCACCATCGGGTCGATCGCCGGCCAGTTCACCATCGGCCTTGCGCTGGCCGTCTTCTTTAAGCGACGGTTTCCGCTCAGTGGGTTCTTGCGGGCAATGCTCCTGCTGCCGTGGCTGCTTCCGCTCATCGTCGCCAGCGCCACATGGCGCTCAATCATGGACAAAGACAGCGGCATCCTGAATCAATTTCTCACCGGCGTCGGGCTTGATGCCGTTCCTTGGCTGACAAGCCCGTCTGTCGCGCTGACCGCTGTGATCATCGTGAACATCTGGATCGGCATCCCGTTTAACCTCACGATTCTCTATGGCGGGCTGCAGGACATTCCCGGCGAGCTCTACGAAGCCGGAGCGCTGGACGGGGCGACGGGATGGAAGGCGTTCTGGCACATCACCGTGCCAAACCTGCGCCCAGTCGTGAGCGTCGTTCTGGTGCTCGGCGTCGTCTACACTCTCAAGGTTCTCGACATCATTCTCGGTATGACGAATGGCGGCCCGGCGAATGCAACGCAGACGCTGGCGATTCGTTCGTATCAGGAGTCGTTCGTGAACTTCGAGTTCGGGGTGGGTGCGGCCTTCAGCAACATCCTCATTGTGATCTCGCTCGTGTTCGCCGTGATCTACCTGCGGGCAAATCGCCGCGCGGTTGACGAGTAAGGGGCGCCGTCATGACAACAGTTCTTCTCACCGTCGATGCGGCGGCCGCCCGCCGTGCTCGCGCCCGTTCGACGCGTTCTGTCAGCTACACCGTGCTCGGTGTGGTGTTTCTCGCGATCATGCTGTTTCCCGTCTACTGGATGATCAACGCGTCGCTGCAGCCCTCGGGCAACACGCTCACGGCCGATTTCTTTCCCCTCAACCCCAGCTTCGCCGGCTACGAGAAGGCGATTGCCGACCAGGGCGGAAACCTTGTGACGAGCCTCATCGTCTCGCTCGGCACTGTCGTGCTGAGTCTGGCGATCGCCGCGCCGGCGGCGTATGCGCTTGCGCAGTTTCGCTACCGCTGGATCAATGTTGCGCTTCTCGCGATTCTCATTTCGCAGATGATTCCGGGAATTGTGATCGCCAATGCGCTCTACGCTGCGTACAACGATATTGGTCTGCTCAACTCGTATGCTGGCCTCATTCTTGCCGACGCCACGCAGGCAATTCCATTTGCCATTCTGATTCTTCGCGCGTTCATGCTGGGGGTGCCGCCCTCGATCGTCGAAGCAGCGCGCGTCGATGGCGCGGGCCAGGTGAGGGCGTTTGTGTCGATCGTGCTGCCGATCGCGAAGAATTCGCTCATCACGGCAGGGCTTTTCGCGTTTCTCTTCTCGTGGAGCGACTTCTTGTTCGCCCTCACGCTCACGACGACAGAAGACATCCGCCCGGTCACGCTCGGCATCTACCAATACCTCGGCACGCAGGTCTCCAACTGGAGCGCCGTCATGGCGACGGCCGTGCTGTCGTCGATCCCAGCGATTGTGCTGCTTGTGCTCGCGCAGAAGTTCATCGCGGCCGGGGCGACGGGCGGCGCCCTCAAGTAACCACGACCCACGAGAGACTGACTCACAAGAGAAAGGCCAGCCATGTCTGGAATCACCACGCCCGAATACCCGATCCGCGTTGTCGTCTGGGGTGAGAACCGCCACGAGCAGGTGCAGCAGAACGTGCGAGACATCTACCCCCACGGCATGCACACGACGATCAAGGAGGGAATCGACGAGCACCTCGGCGAGCGGGCGTCCGTCACGACGGCGACGCTCGATGACCCCGAGCATGGCCTCACCGAGGAGGTGCTTCAGAATACAGACGTGCTCGTGTGGTGGGGGCACGCGGCCCACGCCGAGGTTGCAGACGAGATCGTCGAACGCGTTCACCGTCACGTGCTCGCGGGCATGGGGCTGCTCGTGCTGCATTCGGGGCACTGGTCGAAGATCTTCGGCAAGCTCATGGGCACCTCGTGCACCCTGCGCTGGCGGTCAGAAGAAGATCGCGAGATCGTGTGGACGGTCAGCCCCTCGCACCCGATTGCTCGGGGCATCCCTCACCCGTTCATCATTCCGCAGCAAGAGATGTACGGCGAGTTCTTCGACGTTCCGGCGCCAGACGAGCTCGTGTTTCTCTCGACATTTTCGGGCGGCGAGGTGTTTCGCAGCGGCATGACGTATCGGCGCGGCTATGGCAAGATCTTCTTCTTCAGCCCGGGCGACCAGGACTTTCCGGTGTACCACCAGAAAGAGGTGCGTCAGGTGATCGCGAACGGCATCGAGTGGGCCAAGACCCTGAGGCCCGAGCGCACCGACCCTGTGCTGCTGCGATACGAGACCGAAGACTTCTACAACGGCCGGGGTTACCAGGGAGCGATGCACAGTTGAGCGAGTTCAGAACGATCACGGATGCTGCGCCGCTGCGCCTCGTGCAGGTCGGCGCGGGCGGCATGGGGCGGGCGTGGATTCGAACGATCACCGCGAACCCCGACGTCGAGCTTGTCGGTCTCGTCGATATCAACACGGATGCCGCACACGCCGCTCTTGAGCAGGCCGGACTGTCGGGCATCGTCGTGGGAACGAGCACCGCAGAGGTTGCCGCGCAGTCCGGAGCGCACGCTGTTGTGAACGTCACGGTTCCTGCAGCGCACCATCCGGTGAACGTCGAGGCGCTGTTTGTCGGTCTTCCCGTGCTGTGCGAGAAGCCCGCCGCGCCCACCGTCGCGCAAGCGCTCTCGCTTGCGGCAGCCGCATCCGTCAGCGGCGAGCTGCTCATGATCAGCCAGTCGCGCCGCTACTACCCCGAGCTTGCCCAGCTGCGCGCCATCGCCGGCGAGCTCGGCGAGATCGGCGCGGTCACAACCGAGTTCTTCAAGGCGCCGCACTTCGGCGGGTTCCGCGAGCAGATGCCCCACGTGCTGCTCGTCGATATGGCGATTCACGCCTTCGACGCCGCGCGCTACGTTCTCGACGCCGACCCGGTGGCGGTGTACTGCGAAGAGTGGAACCCCGGTTTCAGCTGGTTCGACGGTGCGGCGAATGCCACGGCGACGTTCGAGTTCGAGGGAGGCACGCGCTACGTGTATACGGGCAGCTGGTGCGCCGACGGCATCGAGACGTCGTGGAACGGCACCTGGCGCATCACGGGTGCGGGCGGATCCGCGACGTGGGATGGTGAGGGGATGCCGCGGCTGCAGCGCCTCGACGAGCCGACGGTGACAACACCGGATGCCGCCGATTCCGGCGCCGCGCGGGAGATCGCTGGCTCGCTCGCCGAGTTCGTCTCGGTGCTGCGCTCGGGGCAGACGCCCTCGGGGGAGATCCACTCAAACGTCTACAGTCTGGCGATGGTCGAAGCGGCGGTGCGGTCAGCAGAGACGGGCGCTCGGGTGCGGCTCGCCGCCGTGCTTGACGAGGCGCACCGAGAGGCGCTCGCCGCGGAGCGCCGTGACGACGTGCGTGCCGATCTCGAGAGGAGTTCGGTGCTCACGAGCTGACGGCTGCGCTGCCTGCGCCCCGGTCACCGGGGCGCGGGCGGCCTGCAGTGAAGAATCGTGGATGCTCCAGAAAGCGTGACGGCCCCGCATCCGTGGGGAATCACAACCGTGTCGCCGCGCGCAATGGGGGCGTGAAATCCGGTGGCTGTGGTGATCGTTCCGGCGCCCTCGAGAGAGATGAGAATGCCGAAGCCGGCATCCACACGCTGAGGTTGCTCAACGCGCAGGGTCTCCGCGCGAAAGTAGCTGTCCGCCGAGGCCGGGAGCGTGTTTCCGGCATCCGCTCGTGTGACGAGCTGGTTGATCTCGCCCATGGTGAACGCCTCTGCGGCGACGGCTTCCAGCGCACGATCGAACCCGAGCCCGAGATGCCCGTCCCGGGGCCCGTCGAGATCGTAACCGTCCCACTCCAGCAGAATCGACATGTCTGCGGGCTCCTGGACTTCGACGAGAAAGACACCCTTGCCGATCGCGTGCGGCACCCCGGCAGGAACGAAGATGAAATCGCCGACGTTCACCTGAACGCGGTGCATGGCATCGAGCATCGCCGCCACGTCTTGTCTGTCGACCCAGTCCCGAATCTCGTCGGGGCGAACGCTGCGGCGAAATCCCAGGTGAATCTCGCCCGCGTCGAGGATGTGCCAGGCCTCTGCTTTGCCATGCCGGGCGCCAAGGTGCGCCCGCGCGAACACCCCGCCGGGGTGGATGTGCACGGGAAGTCGCTCTCCGGCGTCGAGAAGCTTGACGAGCAGCATGGAGTCGGGACCGTAGCTGCGCACATGCTCGTCGCCCAACCATGCAACGGGGTTGGTGCTGATTGCGTCGCGCAGCAGCTGCCCGTTTGGCAGCACCGTGAGCCCGAGATCGTGCTCGCCGAAGAGCGATGTCGTCGATGCCACCCAGTCTTCCGGGGTGAATGGAGCTGACGCCTCCGTCGACCGAAACCGGGAGATCTTGGCGCCCCCGTCATAGAACCGCGCAGCAGGCTGATTCGCCCCGAGAAAGACGGGGGTGAATGTCGACGCATCGCCTTCGGCGGTCATGCCACTCCTCGCTTCTCTCGGTGGGTCGGCAGCACGATCGATTGCGGTTCGAACTGCTCGCCGTCGATTCGGCGAAAGAGCAGCTCGGCGCCCAAACGCCCGATCGAATGCTTGTCATAGCTCACGACGGAGAAATCACGGGGCATCAGGTCTGAGAGCTCGAAGTCGTCGAACGTGACAAGCGGCTCTGAGCGTCCGTTCGCCCACAGAGCGCGGAGCGCCCCGATGCCTGAGCGATTGTTTCCGCAGAAGAAGGCGGTGGGAGGGTCGTCTCGCTCGAGCATCGTCGAGGTGGCGGCGAACGCGGCATCCGGTGTTGCCAGATCCGTCGCGATGAGACCGTCATCGTGCTGCAGTCCGGCAGCGACGAAGGCGTCCTTGAGTCCGCGCAATCTCTCGTGCATCGTCGGCATGTTCAGAGTGTCGAAGAGGCCCGCGATTCGGGTGTGGCCGTCATTGATGAGGGCGAAGACCGCCTCACGTGCACCGTTCACGTTGTCGAGCACGACGCTGTCTGCCTCGATGCCTTCCGGGCGCCGATCGAGATAGACGACGGGAATATGGGGATCGATTTCCTGCGCCAGGGCGGATTGATCGCCGCTGGTGGGAACGATAAGCAGTCCATCGAGTCGACGGCGCACCAGATCTCGAACAACCACCCGTTCATCGGTGACATCCTCGCCAGACGGAGCTGTGATCAGCTGAGCTCCGTTCGCACGGGCGACGTCGGCGATCGCCGAGGCGATCGCCGCGTAGAAGTCATTGTTGAGGTCTTTGATGAGCAGTCCGATTGTGCGAGACGGCGCGCCCGTTCTCAGAGCGGATGCTGCGGGGTTGGCGCGGTACGAGAGCGCTGCCGCAGCGGCCCGAACGCGCTCGGCAAGCTCCGGATTCACGGTCGTCACCCCATTGACGACCCGCGAGACTGTCTTGATGCTCACGCCTGCGCGGGCAGCCACATCTCCGATGGTTGCGCGCCTGCGCGAATGTTTCGACTCCATAAACTTCCTCTAGACAACGATGTCTCACCGACTATAGTTTGTTCGAACGGCAACGTTCGGTGGTTTGGATTCTATCCAGACAACGTTGTCTCGCGAAGTGCCAGTTTTGCTTGACGAGGGAGTGAGCATGAAGACAACGAAGTCGCTGTTTCTTATCGGAGCAGTCTCAATCGCGGCGGTGTCCTTGACCGGCTGCACGAGCGACTTGGAAGCGGGAGGGGACACCGACGGCAAGGTCGAGTCTGTCGCGCTGATGGTGCAAGACCTCAGCAACCCGTTTTTCGCCTCGATGAACAATGGCGTGAAAGCCGCCGCAGAAGAGCTGGGAGCGACATACACAGCTCAAGACGGACGCCAGGATCTTGCAGCGCAAAACGACCAGATCGACGCGTTCATTCAGCAAGGTCTCGATGTCTTGCTTCTGAACGCCGTCGATTCCGAGGGCATCGGACCCGCTGTTGACCGCGCTATTGACGCGGGAATCACTGTCGTGGCTGTCGACGTTGGCGCGAAAGGCGCTCAGGCCACCGTGACGACAGACAACGTACAGGCCGGCGAGATCTCGTGCCAGGCACTCGTCGATGACATCGGCGGTGCGGGCAACATTCTGATCGTCGACGGAACGCCCATCACATCGATCCAAGATCGAATGGAAGGGTGCCAGAACGTTCTTGACGAGAACCCAGACGTGAAGGTCGTCGCGACGCAGAACGGGGACAACGGCAGAGAGAAAGCTCTGACGCTGACCACAGACATGCTGACGGCGCACCCAGACGTTGTGGGTATCTTCGGCGTGAACGACCCCACAGCTCTGGGAGCCGTACTCGCGGCTCAGCAGGCGGGGAAGACCGATATCGCGGTCACCGGCGTCGACGGATCCCCTGAGGCCGTCGCCGAGATGGGCAAAGACGACAGCCAGTTCATTGCAACGGCTGCTCAAGACCCGTACCTGTTGGGAACGACGGGGCTTGAGATGGCCGTGAAGCTACGAAAGGGCGAGACGCTCGATGACGACCTCGTGCTCGTTCCGAGTTCGATCGTCACACGCGAGAAGCTCGACGAGTACGACGGCTGGAAGTAGAGACGCAGTGGCCCCGGCCACGCGCCGGGGTCGTCACGCGGTCGGACTATGACAATGGAGCAGAACATGAGTCAACCGCTCTTGACGATGTCAGGCATATCCAAACGGTTTGGAGGTGCCGTCGCCCTCGATGACGTGCACCTTGACCTGCACGCTGGCGAAGTTCACGCGGTGATGGGAGAGAACGGCGCGGGTAAATCCACGTTGATGAAGATTCTGTCGGGTGTCTACACGCCTGACTCTGGGAGCATCAGCCTCAACGGGGACGCCGTGACCTTCCAGAATCCACGTGATGCGTTGACCAAAGGCATCGCGATAATTCACCAGGAGCTCAACACGGTCGGCGACATGACCGTTGCAGAGAATCTTGCGCTTGGTCAAGAGCCGAAAAAGTTCGGTGCGGTGCTCGATCGAAAGTCGCTGCGCAGTTCCGCTCGCGAGAAGCTGAACCGAATCGGTGTCGACATTTCGGTGGACCAGCCGTTGAATCGGCTGACCATCGGAATGCAGCAGATGGTCGAGATTGCGCGCGCCATTGCCGAAGACGCAAAGGTGCTCGTTCTCGACGAGCCGACGGCCGCGTTGTCGCAAAGCGAGGCCAAACGCCTGTTCGCCCTCGTTGACGAGATGCGTTCAGAGGGAATGGCGTTGGCATACATCAGCCATCGCATGGAGGAGGTCTGGCAGCTGTCCGATCGCATCACCGTTCTTCGCGATGGCAAGTGGGTGAGTTCCACGATGCGGGGCGAGATCACCCCAGAGCACGTCGTGCAGCGCATGGTCGGCAGGGATGTGGACAACCTCTACGTCCATGAGGATCGCGCGCCAGCTCAGGTGGTCTTGGACGTCGAGGGGCTTACGAACGGTGCGGGAATCGGCCCTGTCGACCTGAGTGTCCGCGCGGGCGAAGTCGTTGGGCTCGTCGGGCTGATTGGTGCGGGCAGAACCGAGTTGTGTCGCATGATCTTCGGAGCCGATCGCAGTTCCAGCGGCCGAATCTCGGTAAATGGGCACCGCGTCGTGATCCGCAAACCGAGTGATGCAATTCGACAGCGAATCGGGATGCTGCCAGAGAGCCGTAAGGAGCAGGCTCTCTTTCTCGATCTCTCCATCAGAGATAACACAGCGATGAGCAGTCTGAAGCTGTTCACCCTTGGTGGTGTGCTGAAGTTGCGAGCGTTACGCAAGGCCGCGCAGAACGAGGTGAAGACCTTGCGCATCCGCAGCACATCGATCAGTCAACTCGTCTCGGGGCTCTCGGGTGGAAACCAGCAGAAGGTCGCCCTGTCGCGGTGGCTTCTCGTGAAGCCCAAGGTGCTCATCCTCGATGAGCCGACGCGAGGCGTCGACATCGGCGCCAAGCAAGAGATCTACCGCATTATCAACGATCTCACGCACGAGGGCGTTGCCGTGCTGATGGTCTCGTCAGATCTCCCAGAGGCGCTGGGAATCAGCGATCGCGTGCTCGTCTTTCGAGCCGGAAAGATCGTCGACGAGATGTCACGCGAAGAAGCAACAGAAGAGGCAGTGATGATGGCTGCCACCGGACTTTCGGACAACGGTCCCAGTACGTTGTCCAGCAAACAGCTCGAGGGAGACGAATGATGTCGACACCCACTCAAATGGAGAAGACTGCGCAGCACGAGCCTCGCAGGTTCGACGTAGCACTGGCGTGGGAGCGTTTCGGCATTCTCGCTGTGCTCGTGATCCTCGTCATCTTGATGAGCGTGATCGCCCCCAACTTCCTCAGCCTGACGAATGGTCTGAACGTCGCGCGGGCCGTATCGATCAACGCGATCCTCGCCGCAGGTATGACCGTCGTCATCCTCACGGGAGGCATCGATCTCTCCGTTGGTTCGGCGATCGCGCTCACGGGAGTGAGCGCCGTGCTCTTGTGGACCGCGGGCGCACCGGCAATTGTCGCGGTGCTCGGCGGAATCATCGTCGGTGCACTCACGGGGCTCGTGAACGGCACGCTCATCGCGTATCTCGGGCTGCCAGCGTTCATCATCACGCTGGGTGCGTTGACGTACATTCGAGGAATCTCGTACTCGCTGACGAACGGGCGGCCGCTGATCGCCAGTGACCTCGGCTTCCGCGGCCTCGGCAACGGTGGAATTGCGGGGATCCCCACGCCTGTCGTGATCATGCTTCTTGTCTACATTGTGCTCTGGTTCGTGCTTGAACGCACCGCATTCGGCCGTCACGTCTATGCAATCGGAGGCAATGCAGAAGCTGCTCGCCTCGCCGGAATCAACGTGAAGTGGACGCTCGTTCGGGTGTATCTCATCATGGGTGCGTGTGCGGGTCTCGCCGGCGTTATCTTCGCTGCCCGCGTGGAGAGCGGGCAGCCGAAGGCAGGCGAAGGCTACGAGCTCGACGCCATCGCCGCCGTGGTGCTTGGCGGAACGAGTCTCATGGGCGGGCGCGGCAGAATCGTCGGAACGCTCATTGGTGCGCTCATCATCGGGGTGCTGAGCAATGGTTTGGTGCTCATGAATGTGCCATTTTTCTACCAGCTCATCGTCAAGGGCGCCGTGATCGTGCTTGCTGTCGGAATTGATGGCCTGAAGAACCTCAAACGCCTGTAGCGGTGCAGGGGGGGGTGACATCGCGCGACACTGTGCGCACACGCCTGCGTGAGGGAACGCCCTCGGCATTCCCGTTCTCGCTCAGGCAACGTCTGGCGTCGCCGACTACCTCGCGCGCGAACAGACTGCGGGTCGCATTGCAATGAATGCTGACGTCAACGTCCTCGCTCTCTCACTGGTGGGGACAGGGCATCTGCTGTTCGCGGGAGAGCTCGGAGCGACGCCCGATCGCAGCGCTGTCGACGAGATCGTCGAGTCGATCATGGTCGGCGCGCTCGCGTGAACGCGTGCTGAGGGAATCTAGATGAACGCCTTCAGCGCCTCACGTGCCATGGTGATGGTGCCTGCGCTCGCGGCATCGAGGAGCGGGCCGAGAATGTCGAGGATGCTGCCCAGAAGCACGTCGACAAGCTCGAGTGACTTCTTGAGCCTCCGAGTCCGCCGCTGTCGCGCCTGTGTCGGGGCATCTTCGCGCGCCGAGACTGCAGGTGCACGAGTGTCTTCTCGAAGCGTCTCGTCGTGAAAGGCTCGGATCGCACGGACTTCGCTGTGCAGAAGTTCGGCGAGTTTCTTGGTTCGAGTGTCAGCGCGCAATAGACGATGCGCCCGATTGATCGCCGCGGCGCCCGGGTCGCGGAGCGTCTCGAAAACCTCGCCCTGCGCAACGGTAGCGCCGACTACAACGAGCTCTCACGCGGTCGGCCGCTGCGCAACGCGATCGCCGACAATGCCGCTACTGCGCTGTGTACGAGGCAGATGTGCCGTAGGGGTGCTCTATGTGATCTCTTTACTGCTGTTCTTCACCACCCGGATTGACCTCCTTCTCGGAATAGTTGAGCTTGACCTGCGAGACCACGCGATCGTGGTCGTTTCAGTCAGTTTCTACGGCAGACTTTTGAGAAGCCGAGTTCGTTCTTCTGGGCTCAGCCCATAGTGCCGCCGAGGGGAAGGGCGCGGCGGAGGCAACGATTTTCGACTGCCGGATGCTGGCACCGCGGCGTGACAGGCTCCGGCATTCCGCAGCCTCCGTCAGCCGGACAGCCCGGACCGGAGGCGAACTCGTTCCACTGGTGCCAGATGAGCGTTCGCCCAACAAGCTGTGCGGCGGGGCGCAGTGACCCCGCGAGTCACGCTTGTGGCGTTGCCGGTATTAATTGGGGGCCAACTTTTGCTATGCAAAGCCCCCACGTGTATAGCAAAAGTTGGTTCTTGATTTGCGCGAGCAGTGAGGCCAGCTTGGGAGTTCAGCCAGGTCAGCCAGAGGATGCCGCGCTGACTACGTCGTGTAGTGCTCGAGGCGCTCGAGGTCGGGCTGCGACGCCGGGTCGACGACGGCCGCCGCCCCGACCGCGTTCGCGGTGCGCAGCGCAGCCTCATAAGGGAGGCCCGCGCGAAGGGCGATCGTGAGCGCCGCGCAGAATGCGTCGCCCGCACCGACGGTGTTGACGGGCCTCGTCTTGACAGCATCCGCGAACGCCACCTGCTGCCCACGCTCCAGCATCGCAGAGCCCTTCGCCCCGTAGGTGACGGCGACCAGCGCAGCATCCGCCAACTCGGGGATCAGCTCGTACTCCGTCTCGTTGACGATGATCAGGTCAGCGCGCTCGATGAGTTCGGCGGGCAGCGGCATAGCGGGCGCCGCGTTCAGCGCGACGTAGCCGCGGCAGCGTCGAGCCGCTTCAGTGACGGTGTCGAGCGAGATTTCCAATTGCGCCAGAACTGTGTCGGCTTCGGAAAACTCGACGCCGTCGATCGAGACGTGGGCATTCGCCCCCTCGCACACGGCGATCTGGTTCTCCCCGGCAGCATCAACAACGATCAGCGCCGTGCCCGTCTCGGTGTCGACCGTGGCCACGTGCGTGAGATCGACTCCCGCGGATTCGAGGGCCCGGCGCATTGCTGCTCCATCGGCATCCGACCCGACGGCTCCGACCATGCGCGTGCGTGCGCCAAGCCGCGCCGCCGCTGCCGCCTGGTTGGCACCCTTGCCGCCGGCCTCGCGTGCGAGGCGTCCGCCGCCGACGGTCTCGCCCGGGCCAGGCAGCCGCTCGGTGATCGCGGAGATGTCGGCGTTGATGCTGCCGACGACGGTGAGCTCGATGTCGAATTCCATGGGGTCCTCGGGTCAGTTTGACGGGGTTTGAATGACGGTCAGGTGCCCGACGCGCGACGAGACGATGCACTTGGCCAGGTAGACGGGCGTCGCGTTGTGCTCGACCACCTGCGTCAGGATGATGACAGGATCGGATGCCGCAAGCCCCAGCTGCTTGCCTCGGGAGGCACCGACGACGCTTGGCGTGATCTGGCACGAGCTTGCCGAGAAGATTGATCCGCAGGCTTCGAGCAACCCGGCGAACAACGTCGCATTCTGCTCGGCCGCCTGCTGGAACGACGCCGCGATTGCCGGACTGATGTCGCTGAGATACCGGCCGGCGGGAAGATGCTCCTGCACGATTGCTATCGGCTCGTCTGCGCGAGACAGCACGCTCTCGCGAAACCAGGTGTTCGCCTCGGGGTCGAGGCCCAGGTTGCTCGACACGAATTCGGTGTTCGGCTGCATCACGAAGGTGGTCGGTTTCACGGTGACGGGATGCTCGGCATTCGCGAGTGCCACTTCGAACGGGCGTAGGTCTTCGAGCCCGACTTTGGGAGCGGATGCTGCGACAAATCGGCCGACTCCGCGTCGGGTGGTGATGAGGCCGTCTTCCTCAAGCAGCATGAGCGCTTCGCGAATCACCGTGCGGCTCACTCCGAGTGACGTGCCGAGTTCGGTCTCGCGGGGGAGTGCGGAGCCGAGGGGAAAGACGCCGTCGCGGATTCCCTGCGTGATGCGCGTGTAGGCGGCGACCCGCAGCGGTTGACCCACGGTCGTCGTGAGTGGTTCCGCGAGGAACTCGTCAATGAGGGCCATCGTGCTCCTTGCATCCGGTCGCGCTTCTGCGTCGGCTCCATTCAATCAGAACAACATCCTCGCTTTGCACATGTTGTACCCGAGAGGTATAACATCGTACTAGTTGCACACGAGATCCTCCCCGGCATCCGCCCCCTACCCTCAGACAAAGGAGTCTTTTCATGTCATCAACTCGAGTCACTTCCTCGGGAGCGGCATCCATTGGCCCGAGCCCGAGCGGTGATGGAAAGCTCCACGGGCGCCGCGCGATCGGGCTCGTCGCGACGCTGATTCTCGCGGTCGTGGCGTTTCAGCTGAATGCCAGCATGATCACGCCTGCGCTGCCCGACATGGCGCGCACCCTCGGCGTCGACATCGACTCGGTGTCGCAGGTATCATCGCTGTTCTTCCTCGCCGGAGCCGTCGGTGGCGTGCTGCTCGCGCGGTGGAGCGACTTCATCGGTCGCAAGCGCGGACTGCTGATCGTGCTCGGCATCCTCTCGGTCGGCACTCTGCTGTGCCTGTTCGCGCCGAACCTGCAGATTCTGCTCGTCGGCCGCGTGCTACAGGGCGCCTCAAGCGCGGCGTTCCAGCTTTCCTACGTGATTCTCAACGAGTCGCTGACGAAGAAGATGTTCGGCACGATGCTCGGTGTGCTCACCGCGATCAATGGCGGTGTGGGCGGCATCGACGGCTGGGTCGGAGGGCTGCTGACCGACGCGTTCGGATTCCGCTCGCTCTTCGTCGTGATCTTCATCGTCGGCATCCTCGCTCTCGTGTGCGTGTGGTTGACCGCGCCGAAAGACACGGGCGCAGCATCCACAGGAAAGATGGACTGGTGGGGCGCCGCCGCTCTCTCGTTCGGGCTCATCGGCATCACCTACTTCGTGTCGATCGGTGGCGCGCAAGGCTGGTTCGCGCCGCTCAGCATCGCATTTCTGATCGGAACGATCCTCGCGTTCGCCGCGTTCGTCTTCATCGAGAAGCGTCGCACGACGCCGCTCATCGCTGTGGAACACCTGAAATCCCGCCAGGTATGGCCGGTCATCGCAACAACAGTTCTGACGCTCTCGAGCGTGTTCGCCGTGATCAACTTCACTGTCGTGATGCTGAGTCAGGATGTTGAGATCGGGTTCGGCATGAACGCGGCGACAAGCGCCCTGATGTTCCTCGCCCCGCCCGCGCTGATCGGGCTGGCGGCGGCTCCGTTCGCCGGGTGGCTTGCCGGGAAGGTCGGCTGGGTCAGCATCCTTCGAATCGGTCTGGTGATCTGCCTTGCCGCGCTCGTCGTGATCACGATGTTCCCGCAGAGCCAGTGGGTCGTCTTTGCCATGATCGCCATCCTCGGCGTCGCCTACAATGGATTGGTTCTCACCACGTCGAACGGGCTCGGCGTCATCCAGTCGCCGATCGAAGCGCCGTCTGCGCTGCCGAGCATGAACAGTGCCGCGTTCGGCATCGGTGCGAGCCTCGGCATCGCGATTGTCGCGCCGTTCGTCGGATCGGGTGGCATCGGCGGTTACACGACGGCGCTCGTGATCTCTGTCGTGATCACTGTGCTCGCGCTTGGTGCGAGCCTTGTGCTGAAAGCGGCTCCCGCCCGCGAGTGACCCCGCAGATTCTCCGCCGGCACCCGCCGCACTCATCACGACGATCTCCAACCCTCACCGTAAGGAACTTCTATGACCCGCCCCGTCTACTTCGACTGCGACACCGGCGTTGACGACTCCATGGCTCTCGCCTATCTGCTGGCCTCGCCCGAGATTGACCTCGTGGGCATTGGCGGTGTGCACGGCAACGTGAGCGCTGCGCAGGGTGTGACGAACACACTGCGGCTGCTGGCGCTCGCCGATCGCGGTGATGTGCCGGTGGCGGTTGGGCGTAACGATCCGCTCGTCGGGGAGTTCGCTGGCGGAGCTCCGCACGTGCACGGCGTGAACGGTATCGGCAACATTGAGATCCCCGCGACCAGCGCAATGCCGATCGGTGAGGATGCCGCAGACCTGCTGCTCCGGCTGTCACACGAGTACGACGGCAACCTTGAGGTTGTCGCCGTCGGGCCGCTCACGAACCTTGCCGTTGCGCTCCACCGCGATCCGTCGCTCGCTGAGCGTGTTGTGCGGGTGACGGCGATGGGGGGTGCCGCCCTGGTGCCCGGCAACATCACGCCGCTCGCCGAGGCGAACATCGCCCACGATCCGGAGGCGGCGCAGGCTGTGATGGCAGCATCCTGGCCTGTCACGCTCGTGCCGCTCGACACGACGCTCGCCAATGTGCTCGACGAGGATGATCGCGAACGCTTGTGCACAGCCGAGGCTCCGATCGTGCGTGCGGTGGGCGCTGCCCTCGATTACTACTTCGACTTCTATGTTGACGAGTACGGTCGGCGCTGCAGCGCTCTGCACGACCCTCTGGCCGCTGCGATCGCCGTGGGTGGGATGCTGCCGCGCGTCGCGCCGGCCGTGCCCGTCGAGGTGGATGTCACTGACGGTCCCGGCCGTGGCCAAACCGTCTGCGACCTGCGGGGGCAGCGCCTGGGGCCCGTCGATCACCCGGGCGCGAACGTGCGCTTGGTTCTCGAGACGGAAGGCCCTCTGGCGCCGCACATGGTGGAGCGGCTGCTTAGTCTGACAGCTCCGGTGGCGACAGTCGCCATCGCTTAACCAGCGTCGTTCGACTGTGGTCGTGGTGCCGTAGCCGACTGACCGTGCAGGATGGGAGCAGAGCGAACCACGGTGAAGTTATAAGAATGTTTACACTTTGCAGCAAAAGTTATTGAAGAATACGTTCTTATCTTATAACTTAGGGAAATGAAGGCAAACGACTTCAGCTCGAGCCGCTTCGGTGAAGTGACTCGGAACCCGATCAGTTCGTGGACCTACCCGTACTTTCTCCCCACGGAGATACCTCGCACGTTGGAATTCAGCTCAGTGACCGCGCAAGCGTTGTCACGAGCGGATATCGCTCTTGGACGGCTCGACGGTTTGGGGCAGCTTGTCGACGACCCCGATCTCCTCTTGGGCCCTTCGATGCTTCAAGAGGCGGTTTCAAGTTCGCGCATAGAGGGTACGCAAGCCTCGCTTAGCGATGTTCTCGCTGCCGAGAGCTCGGGTGAAGAGATTCATGATGATGACGTTCTTGAGGTTCTTAACTATTTGAATGCGGCGCGGCAGGGCGTAGAGCTGCTGCAAACCCTGCCTCTCACGCAACGCTTGTTCTGCGCGGTGCATGCGACGTTGATGACAGGAGTGCGTGGCGATGAGAAGCGCCCGGGCGAGTTGCGGGCGTCGCCGGTGTGGATCGGCGGCGCGGGCGCAGGCCCGCAAAACGCAGCATTCGTTCCTCCGATCCAGGAGCACATTGGCTCGCTGCTCACCGATTGGGAACGGTTCGCCAACGAGGAGCCCACAACGACGCCTGTTGCTCGAAGTGCACTTCTTCACTACCAGTTCGAGACCATCCACCCGTTCCTCGACGGTAACGGGCGGGTTGGGCGACTGCTTATCGGCTTTGGTCTCATTCACGACCGAGTTCTTGCATCACCAATTCTTCATATCGCCGGGTACTTCGAGCGTCACCGTGACGAGTACTATGCCCGGTTGATGGGCGTGAGACAGCGCGGTGAAATCGAGGAATGGGTGTCCTTCTTCGCTGAAGGGGTTGCGACTCAAGCGGATGAGAGTGCACAGCGGATCCGCACCCTTGTCACAGCGCGTGAGCGGTACCGCCGGCAAGCATATGGCGATCGATCCACGCTACCTGGTCTCATCGATGTCATATTCGTCAATCCGCTCGTTACAACTTCGGCTGTCATGCGTGCCCTTGAGGTAAGCCAGCCGACAGCTTCGGCGCTTCTGCGAAAGGCCGAGGAACGTGGTTGGGTCGAAAGCCTTGGCCGACGGGGCCGGGGCGGACGAGGCGAGTGGATCGCTCGTGAAATCTGGGACGCAGTCGCTAGTCCGCTTGATCGTTAGATCATCGCAGGCGTTCGGCGTTCGGCGTTCGGCGTTCGATGACGAACCGCGTGTAGTGAGTGTTTCGCGTAGGGGGCATTCTGGGGTTATTCCTCACGTGTGCGCGATTTCGCTCTTCTGTCCGTGTGAGGTGTCGGTTCTACATTGCCTCGCCGTTAGTTCGGCAGCGAACCGCGCTCGGCAATCCAGCGCTGTGAGAACGCGGGTTCGACGTGCTGAATCAGCTCGAAGTCATGATCGTAGTGAACAACTGTGCAGTCATGTTGGAGCGCGGTCATCGCGATCTGAATGTCGGTGTTGCCGACGGCGCGGACCATGCCGTGTGACCAGAGGTTCCCTTGTAAGCGGGAGCAGCCTCGAGCAAATCCCGGCTGGGGATCAACGGTCTGAAAGCGACCGAAGGTGGCCGCGATCCGCGCATGGTCGGCTCTGCTGCGTGCGCTCCAGAGAGCCTCGAGAAGCTGAGGGGCGCAGGTTACGACCTCATAGCCCGCGCGAAAAAGCTCCGTGAGGGCACCCCGAACGTCCTCCACATGAGCACGCTGCCAGACGCTATTGTCAACGATAGCTCGAGGTGGAACCGATCCCGTGAGCGTTGGTGTGGTGCCCAGGGCGATGCCTTGCGACCGCATCATGATTGCGGAGGTGACCCGTTGGCGGGTTCGTGCATGCGCGAAAGGATCTCTTGAAACTCGGGATCAGCGATTGCGTCCAGTGCGTCCAGTTGGCGCTGCATCATGACGGTGCGTTGGAGTGCCGCGGTGACGGCTTCCTTCTTCGTTCGTGATCCGGTGATGCGCTTGACCTCATCGAGAAGCTCATCATCAATGTCGATGCTCGTGATGGGCATAATGCCTCCCATATATAAATCCCCTCTAGTTTATATATGGCCAATGATGATGTCACGCGTCGGGTACGGCTCTCTCATTGAACGTGATCACGAACCGTGCGAAACCTGTTCGTGGCGCACATGTGGAGAACTCACGCAACCGTCAGCATGTGGACGGTGACTGTTTTCCCGAACGCGAGAAGCGGTCTGCAAGCGTGGCGAACGCCTGTGCGAGTTCCGCGGGTTGCGCTGACTCGATGCCGGCGTCGAAGCGGCCGATGGATGCTGCGAGCGCAATCCATGACCACGATCCCGCGGCGAGGCGGCAGCTGTCAGCGGCGAGAACTTCGACGGTGCCGTCCCCGACGAACGGCGCGATCTCGCGTGCGGGCACAGCCAGTTCGACTGTACCGATGCACGGCCACGCGTCTGCTCGCTCGGAGCCCTTCAGCCGGGCGGCCACGAACGTCGCAGCATCCCCACCGGGAATCGCACGGGGCGTGAACGGGAGGTGTGTGGCAAGCCGTGGCCGTATGCGATCGATGCGGAACAGTCGCCACGCGTCCCTGTCGAGATCCCAGGCCACGAGGTACCAGCGGCCGGCTTGCGTGACAATGCCGTGCGGCTCCACGCGTCGGGCCGGAGCATCCGGAGCATTCGTGTAGTCAAAGCGCAGCACCTCCGTGTTGTGCGTCGCGGAGCCGACGGCGGCGAGCACCTTCGGGTCGACCAGTGGTGCTGGCGCATCGCCCGATCGCGGAATCGAATCTGCAGCTGCCGCGTCAATGCGATGCCGCAGGCGCGACGGCAGAACCTGTCGCACCGTGGCGAGGGCACGCGCCGACGCGTCACCCATGCCCGAGCCTCCTGTAGCTGCGACCTGAAGCGCCGCGGCCAACGCCACAATCTGCTCGTCATCGAACAGCAGGGGCGGTAACTCCGAACCAGCATCCAGCCGATACCCGCCGTCTGGCCCCATGACTGTGCTGACGCGATAGCCCAGCTGCCGCAGATGGTCGACGTCTCGACGTAGTGTGCGATGGCTGATGCCGAGCCGTTCGACGAGGGCGGCGCCTGGCCACGTTCCGCCGGTCTGCATGATCGACAGCAGAGACAGTATTCGCGGTGTCGGTGACGGCATGACGACAATCTACGCGAAGTAGCGGACGTGATCTGACCGCTACTGATGACATGCTCTCCGGGTACTCGCGACCGCAGGGTCGCACGTCACTTCATCGTCAAGGAGCATCATGACTGTCAATGTCACCCCTCACCTGAACTTTCGCGGCCAGGCCCGCGCAGCACTCGAGTTCTATCAGTCCGTTTTCGGCGGCAGCCTCGCCGTCATCACCTATGCCGATGCGCAGAGCGTCACAGCAGTCGACGAAGCGAATCAGATCATGTGGGGCCAGGTCGAATCCGATGCTGGCTTCCGTGTCATGGCATATGACGTTCCCGGGCACACGCAGTATGAGCCGGGCACGATCCCCGTCTTCGTGTCGGTGCGTGGAACGGATGCTGACGAGATCACGCGCTACTGGAATGCTCTCGCCGAGGGCGCAACGGTCATTGCGCCGCTCGCCGCGTCGCAATGGGCACTGCTCTACGGCATGCTCACCGATACCTACGGCGTCACATGGGTGCTCGACGTGCAGGCCAAGTGGGATGCTGCGTAGCGGCTACGCCTTTTCGAGCTGGTAGACGCGCTGCTTGCTGATTCCGAGCACAGTGCCGACGTCCGCCGCGCTGTCGTTCTGGGTTCGTAATTCCCGCACTACTGCGCGGCGACGTTCGGCGGCTCGGGCTTGCGCGGCACGGGCTTCCAACTCGTCGTGCTCGGCAGCTGTCCACTCGGCTACCTCGTTCTCGGGACCCTTCACCGTCACAGCTACCGTGACGGTGAAGGGTGTGACGTTGAGCCACATGGCAGCGACGCCCCTGCGCTTCGAAATCAACCTCCGCAAGGCTGTGCGCCCGCCCGCCAGTACCGAGCTTGGCTATTTCGAACACCCCCTATTTGCCGTCGCGCTCCGGGATGACGTCGTACGTGTAGCCCCCAAATCTCATGGCTGCCTCGCCCGTCTCGCAGATAGATCCAGCCGAGGCTCTTGAAGCATCTGAAGTGAGATCGCCGACGTGACCGAATGAAGCTGGTGAAAACCGCACCAATCTCGAATTGGCACGTCGATTCACAACTTGTTCGCAGTGATGGCGCGTGTGACGTTCGTTCTCGCTAGTTACCGCTGCGGGGTTCGGGTCGGAGATTCTGGCAGGTGTGCGAGTTCCTGCGCTGCTGTGACGTCAACGAGAAGCACATCGATAAGCCCGGCACGCAGTGCTGCCGCAATCGCGGGAGCCTTCTCAGTTCCCGCGGCGACGGCGACGACGAAGGGGATGTTTCGCAGCGACTCGAGCGTCGTTCCGATGACCCTCCTATCAAGGTTCGTCGCGACGGGCCGGCCGCTCGAGTCAACGAATCGCCCCAGAATATGGCCGACAGCGCCATGCTTGTGCAACGTGCGCACCGTATCGCCCGTGAGTGTGCCGCTAAAGACGCTGGCCGGATGGCGAAATCCGGCCCCGATTCCGATGACCGCGACATCGACGCCCTCGGCCAGTTCGAGGGTTCGTGCCACGTCCGGTGATGCGGCGAGAGCCTGCGCAGCGTTCGCATCCCGCGCGAGAAGCGGTGCGCGAAGGCTGTGCGACGTTCCCCCCAATGCTTCTGCAGCGCGTCGGCACAGCTCATCGCCATCAAGAAGTCGAGTGCTGCGGGAGAGCCCTCCGACCATCTGCACCACTGTCACGCCGCGGCCTTTCATATGGTGCAACTCAGAGACCATCTGGTTGTGAATGCGCCCATTGGACAGCCCGAGAGACATCCCTGGTTGCAGTACCGATTCCAAAAGCGAAGCGCAAGACTTACCGACTTCGACAATGCCGTCGCTCACCGCCGAGCGCGGAGCCACGCGCACGTGTTGGATCCCGTAGCGCAACCGAATGGTCTGCTCAAGTGAGACGCTGCGTTCCAGGGGATGCATGATTTGAATGTTGACGATTCCGACCTCGCGCGCCTCTGCGAGCATGCGTCCAACGGTGGGGCGTGAGTAACCGGTCGCCTGGGCGATTTCGGCCTGCCCCATTCCGTACTCGTAGTACTGACGAGCGACGTCGAGAAGCAGCATCGCACGTTGGCGCTCGGGTTCTTCCGCCCAAAGACTTTGCACGAGCTGTGAGCGGATGCTCAACTTGCGATGTGATCTTGTCGCTTCGTTCGGCACCATTGCGCCAATCTAGCTAGTGGTCAGACATAGTACAAGAGCGGATGCTCATGCTGAGCTTATCGATACGGCGGCCACCTGCCTACAGTGGCTCAATCGTTCGGGCGAACTTCGCCCACAACATTCCTTATCCCACCTCACTCAAGGGAGAGCGAGCATGACACAACCGGGAACAGCTCCGACTGCGATTGCGGCAATCGAGCAGAGCCCACTTACTCGACGGCAGCGCCTGCTTGTCGGCGCGGCCGTGGTAAGCAACACTGTCGAGTTTTTTGACTTCTTCATTATCGGTTTCATCATCTCGATCATCGCCGGGCCCTGGCAGCTGACGTTCGGTGAGAGCGCCGCGATTCTTCTCGCCGGTGGCGTCGGCACGACCCTGGGCGCCCTGTTCTGGGGCCGCATCGCTGACAAGATCGGCCGCCGCCCCACGTTCCTGTGGACGGTTATCGTGTTCTCCGTCGGAACCGGCGTGTGTGCGGCTATCCCCGATGGCGCATGGATTCTTTTCGCACTTCTTCGCGTCGTCGTCGGATTCGGCGTCGGTGGTCTTCCAGTTGTCGACATTCCGCTGATCTCGGAGTTTGTTCCCTCGAAGCATCGTGGTCGCATTGCCGGACTCGCTGTCGTCTTCATTCCCGTCGGGCTGTTTCTCGGCGCCCAGGCGTCCGCCCTGTGGGGCGATACTCTTGGCTGGCGCGGGCTGCTCCTTCTCGGTCTGATCCCTGTCATTCTTGTCTTCCCCATCCGCGTCATCGTGAGAGAGTCGCCGCGTTGGCTGATTCAGCAGGGACGCATCGAAGAGGCGCGCACGAACGTCGCTTGGTACCGCCACATGGATCCAGCAGACGTCGTGCTTCCCCCGTCAGAAGCATTCACACAGTCGGCCGTGGGTTTCGGCGAGGTCTGGCGCAACCACCGCAAGCCGCTGATGATCGCGACGATCGGTTCGTTCTGCTTCATCACCGCTTCGGCGTCTGTTCAGGCGTGGGGTCCGACGCTTCTCACGCAGCTCATGAGCATCGATCCGGCGCAGGCCGCGGAGTTGTTTGTGCTGGTGAGCCTCGCCTCGCTCATCGGTCGGCTCTTCTCGTCGCGCATCGCCGATGTCATCGGCCGCCGGTCGACTATGTTCATCAGCGGCATCGTCGGTGCCGGTTTCGTCACAATGTCGGCTCTCTCGGGCGACGCCATGTGGTTTGGCATCTCTGTCTTCTACATCGGCGTTCTCGGCGCCTTCCTCTTCGGCGACGGCTCATTCGGCATCATCAACACGTTCACATCTGAGATGTTTCCGTCGAACGTTCGAGCGACAGGGCTCGGCATGGCCTATGGCCTCGGTGCACTCGGCAAGGTGTTCGGCCCCGCGCTGCTTGCGATCGTGTCTGGCAGTGGAAACCTCATTTCTCCAGAAGCGACTCAGGATGCTGTCGTGCCGGCGTTCCTCATCATGGCTGGACTCCTCGTCGTCGGCGGCATCCTCTATCTGTTCGCGACTGAGACAAAGGGCCGCAGCTTCGAAGACATCGACACCGCGAGTATGAACCGCATCAAGTTGAAATGACCCACACGTCCACCAGTATCGAGCAAAGGAAACAGACAATGACTGACACTTTTCGTACAGTCCTCGGCGACGTCGACTCGTCTGAGATGGGCTACACAATGCCCCACGAGCACATCTTCACCCACCCTCAGGGGCACGGGAGTAAGAACGAGCAGGATCACATGCTCGACGACTACGCCAAAGGCGTGCAGATGCTCTCCGAGTACAAGGGGATCGGCGGCGGCACGATCATCGAGGCAACGCCGAAGACCTGGGGCCGCGACCCGCAAGGAATGGTCGATGCCTCGAAGGAGGCCGGCGTTCACGTTATCGCGTGCACAGGCTACATCTGCCAAGAGCACGGCATGGAGCCCAACATCACCGACCGCGGCGTCGACAACATCGCTCAGGAGATGGTCGACGATATCGAAACCGGCATGGGTGGTACGACGGGCAAGGCTGGCTGGATCAAGGTCGGCACCGCGTACATGTACGTGACGCCAGGCGAAGACATGGTCATTCGCGCCGCCGTGCAGGCGGCAAAGCGCACGGGCGCGCCCATCAGCACGCACACAACGGGCGGCACGATGGGCATTGAGCAGCTGGAGATCGCCGCGTCTGAAGGGTTCGATCTCAGCCGCATGACCGTTGCGCACGTCGACCGCAACCCCGACCTCTGGTACCACCGCAAGATGCTCGAAACCGGCGCTTCGCTCATTTACGACGGCCCGGGCAAGGCAAAGTACTACCCGGACAGCGTGCGCATCGACCTGCTGCGCCAGCTCGTGAAGGACGGCTTCGGCGACCAGCTGATGCTCTGCAACGACATGGGTCGCCGCTCCCACCACACGGTGTACGGCTTCGGGCCCGGATGGCAGTGGATCAAGCAGCGCTTCATTCCGCGTCTTCTCGAAGAGGGCTTCTCTGAAGAGCAGATCCACAAGTTCATGTACGACAACCCCCGTCGTCAGTTCAGCCTGGCGAAGCCTGAATAATGTCTGCCGTTCAGGTTCAGCTCGCGCTTGACACGCTTACGACAGCGGAAGCGCTCGCCGCAGCCACAGCTGCCGCCGCGTCGGTCGATGTGATCGAAGCGGGCACGGTGCTCTGCCTCAGCGAGGGTCTTCACGCGGTTCGAGCACTTCGTGCTGAGTTCCCGCATGCTCCGATCGTCGCCGACATTCGAATCGCCCGTGCCGGCGGAAAGTTCGCTGACCTCGCGTTCTCTGCCGGCGCGAGCCGGGTGACTGTGGTCGGCGAATCCGGTATGACCGTCATCTCCGGTGCGCTGGCATCGGCCCAGTCGCATGGCGGCGAGGTCGAGGTTGAGTTGGGAGAGAATTGGACCGAAGACGAGGTGCAGCAGTGGGTTGACTCTGGAGTCAGCCACATCATCGCGCACCGCTCGGGCAGATTTCGAGCCGAAGACGACGGCGAGATTCGCACAACGCTGGAGCGGCTCGAGAGCGTGGACCGGGGAAATGCGCGAGTCACCCTCGCCGGGGGACTCGCGCTCGGTGACCTTGCCTACTTCCCGCGGGGCAACTTCGACGTTGTCGCCGTCGGCTCCACCATTGTGAAAGCTGACGATCCTCGAGCGGCGGCGCAATCGCTCCGCACCGAGCTTCAGCAGGCTGAGAGGAGCTCACAATGGCAACCTACGACGTAACGGCATTCGGCGAGGGCGGCATTCGCCTGAGCGTTCCCGTTGGTGACCGAATCGACAGGGTATCGAGCTTCGAGGTTGGCATTGCGGGTACCGAGGCAAACGTCCTCGCGGGATTGTCGTCGCTCGGTTGGTCGACCAGCTGGATCAGCTCCCTGCCCGACTCGGCTCTCGGCCGTCGGGTCGAGACGCAGCTGCGGTCATACGGGGTCGATCTTGGCGGCGTTCACCGTGTCCCCGGAGCACGCCTCGGCACCTACTACGTCGAATACTCCGGCGCTCCGCGTCCGACGCAGGTCACGTTTGATCGTGCCGACACCGCATTCACTCGAATGCAGAGCGCGGACGTCGATTGGGACCGCATGCTCGACACGCGTGTGCTGCATCTCACGGGACTGACTGCGGCGCTCTCGGACTCTGCCTTGGCGATCACGGCCGAGGCGTTCACACGGGCGAAAGCCGCTGGCGTCACCGTGTCGTTTGACGTCAACTATCGCAAGAACCTGTGGTCGTGCGCGGCCGCAGCGCAGGCACTTCGTCCATTCATCGAAGACGCCGACATTCTCTTCTGCCGCTATGACGATGCGCGCGACCTCTATGGTCTGCAGGGCGGGTCTGACTCGGTCGTCGCTCAGCTCAGCGAGATGTCGAACGCCGGCACCGTGCTCATGAGCAGATCGGGCACGGGTGCGTGGGCGTCTGTCGATGGAGTCGTCGGCCACACTCCGGCGTTTCCTGTCGACATCGTTGACAGGCTCGGCGCCGGTGACGGGTTCGCCGCCGGCTACCTGCACTCTTGGCTCGACGGAGACCGTGACAACGCCGTCGTGTCGGGGTGTGCCGTGGCTGCACTCGCGCTCTCGCAATACGGAGAGCAGGTCGTTACGACTCGCGACGAGCTTCGCAATCTCATCACAGACCCCGGCCGCAGCTTGTCTCGCTGACGGCCGCACACACAAATTCTCACCATTACACAAGGAGAGACATGTCTACAGTCACTCAATCTTCACCAGGCGGTTTGCCCGCCGCATGCGACGGCGGTGCCTGGCAGAAAGAAGCCGAGCGCGTCGCCCGGCGCATCCGGGCACGCGTGCTCGAACTCACCATTCTGAAAAATGGATGCTATTTGAGCCAAGCGCTGTCATCCGCCGAAGTTCTTGCAACGCTCTACACGAAGGTTCTCAAACTCGAGCACCTCGACGAGGCTCTGCCGTCGCCCCCGTTCACCGGCGTTCCGGGAAGCAAACAGCAGTCGCCCTCTGGTGGTCGGTTTCACGGTGAGCAGACTGAAAACTGCGATCGTTTTCTCATTTCCCCCGCTCACTATGCCGTTGCCATCTACGCAGCACTCGAGTCCGTCGGCCGTCTGGCCGAGGGAGAGCTCGAGAGCTTCAACACAGACGGCAGCACGCTCGAGATGATCGGCGCCGAGCACTCGCCTGGATTCGAACTGACGACGGGCTCATTCGGTCAAGCGCTCAGCCAGTCCGGTGGCATCGCATTCGCTCGACGTCTGCGTGGCGACACCGGCCGCACCGTCGTCTTCCTGTCTGATGGAGAGCTCGAAGAGGGCCAGACCTGGGAGGGTGTGCAGGCAGCGGCTTTCTTCGAGCTCGACAAGCTCATGCTCTTCGTCGACGTCAACGGTCAGCAGGTCGATGGTCTCACGAAAGACATTATGAACGTCGAGCCGATCAACTCGCGCTTCGAAGCCTTCGGTTGGGACGTCGCCGTCGTCGACGGTCACGATATCGCAGCCATCGACGCTGCCGTCGAGGCGAAAGAAGCTAACGGCAAGCCACTCGTTGTGCTCGCGTACACCGACACAGCGAAGGGCGTGCCGTACCTCAACGACCGCAAGCCCAACCTTCACTATGTGCGCCCGAAGTCGGAAGAAGACACGAAAGCGTTCGCGGCTGCACTCGCAGAGCTTCAGGAGGAAGACTCATGATCGAGACACAGGTTCACTCCCGAAACATCGTGACGTGGGCGAAAGACAAGCCGGAGGTGTTCGTGCTCTCTGGTGACCTCACGGGGTCGACCGAGATCGCGGCGTTCAAATCTGAGCTCCCCGAGCAGTTCTACAGTCTGGGAATGGCCGAGCAGAACATGCTCAGCTGGGCCGGTGGAATGGCGCGCGAGGGGCTCGTTCCCTACCTGCACACCTTCGCGGTATTCCTCGTTCGCAGGCCGTATGACCAGCTGGCGATGTCGATCTGCTACCCGAACCTGCCTGTCAAGCTCGTCGGCTTTCTTCCGGGCATCATGACGCCGGGCGGCGTTTCGCACCAGGCGATCGAAGACATCAGTCTGATGCGCGGGCTTCCCAACATGACGGTGCTCGAGGTTGGCGATGCCGCAGACATCGAGTCTGTTCTCGATGTGGCACACGCCGTGAACGGCCCGGTTTACATTCGGATGCTGCGCGGTGCCATTCCGCGTCTGTTCGATGAGCCGATGCAGCTCGACCGCATCCGCCATGTCTCAGAGGGCGAAGACGTCACGATTTTCTCGAGCGGCATCTGCACAGAAGAAGTGATTCGCGCTCGCCGCGTGCTCGAGGAGCACGGGGTGTCGATCACGCACAGGCACGTCACAACCCACAAGCCGTTCAACGACCCGGCGATCGCCGATTCGATCCGCGCAGCGAAGAAGGCCGTATTTACCGTCGAGAACCACACGGTGATTGGCGGTCTTGGGTCTGAAGTCGCCGAGACCATGGCGGAAATCGGTGCGGGGGTTCCCCTTGTGCGCATCGGCATTGACGACACGTTCGCCCATGGAGCATCCGCTCGCTATCTCATGGACGAGCACGGTCTCACGGCGCGCCGCATTGTCGAGAAGGTCGCTGACCACCTCGGCATCCATGTGCAGATTCCCGACGAGATCGACGACATCGACGTGACTGTCGACGTGGGCGAAGAACAACTTGAGGCGTTGTAGGAGGAATCATGCTCGAAGAACTCAAGCACTATGTCTGGAAGGCGAATCTCGACCTGCAGGCGAATGGTCTCGTCGTTGGAACATCCGGCAACGTCAGTGCGCGTGATGTGGATTCGGGGCTCGTCGTCATCAAACCGAGTGGCGTGAGCTTCAATGAACTCACCGCTGACGATATGAGTGTTGTCGACCTGCATGGTGCTGTGGTTGAGGGGCCGTACAAGCCCTCGGTCGATACGGCATCGCACGTGTATGTCTATCGCCACCGCGACGACATTCACGGGGTCGTGCACACGCACTCGCCGTATGCCACAACGTTCGCGATGCGTGGCGAGGAGATTCCTGTCTTCACAACGACGCACGCGGCGCTTTTCGGTGCTCCGATTCCGGTGTCCGACTACGCCGTGATCGGCGAGGAAGAGATCGGCAAGGAGATCGTTGCGCACGTGGGCGACAGCACTGCCGTGCTGATCAAGTCGCACGGCGTATTCACCATCGGATCCGACGCGCAGCGGGCGCTGCGGTCCGCGCAGTACACCGAAGAGTGCGCCGAGGTCGCGCACCTCGCAATGCTGCGCGGTGAGATCGAGCCGCTCGACGACGAGACGATCGCGGCCTCGCGTTCGTGGTACTTGAAGGACTACGGGCAGGTGCCTATCGGCTCAGGGTCATGACCTGGGGGGACTCTCGGTTGCCGGCGATACGTCGCGTATCGTCGGCGATCGGGGTGTACGAGAAGGCGCTGTCGGGCACCACGTGGTCTGAGCGATTTCGCCAGGCGACGAACGCGGGTTACGACTTCGTCGAGCTCTCCGTTGACAGCAGCCCGAGCAAGCTGGAGCGACTCTCGTGGTCAGAAGGCGAGCGCACCGAATTGCGTCAGTGTGCGGCGGACGCTGGCAGTCGTATAGGCACCATTGTGCTGAGTGCGCATCGCGATTTTCCATGGGGGAGCCCAGAAGCATCCATTCGCCGTCGTGCCGACGACATAGCGCGCGGTGCCCTCGGGCTCGCTCGCGATCTCGGCGCGGAGTGCGTGCAGATCGCCGGATACTTCGTGTTCGATGGGCCGCGAGACGACAATGTGCGCGGCCGATTTACTGATGGGATGCGTGCGGCGGCCTCGATCGCAGACGAACTGGGCATCACTCTCGCGATTGAGAACGTCGATGGGCAGGATGTTCTGTCGGCGGCTGACGGAATTGCTCTTCTGGCCGACATCGATAAGCCCGACGTGAAGCTCTACATCGACGTCGGCAATTACGCGGGGAACTCGCTCGACGTTGTTGAGGAGCTGACCGTGGCGCTGCCATATGCTTACGCGGTGCAATTCAAGGATGCTCGGCCCGGTGCCTTTCGGCGGGTTTCGTTTGGCGACGGCGTGGTGCCGTGGCGCGAGGTGCTGGCTGCTCTTGAAGCATGCGAGTTTCGTGGGTCTGTCTCCATCGAGATGTGGAACGACGACGAAGACCCAACGATGGCGGCAGACGCGCTGCGTTGGTTTGAGGGTGTGACTCTTCCGTAGTGACAGGTGCCGCAATTGGGACCTCGATAAATCTTGCACACTTGTGTGGACAGCAAGTAAACAGGTACAGTACATGTCATGACGGTGCATGAACCCCGGAGCCTCAAACAAGATCTGGTGTCGACGAAGATTCGGCAGGCGATCCACGAGGGACGCTACGGCCGCGGGTCGATGCTGCCCGGCGAAGTGGAGCTTGCCCAGCAGTTCGACGTGAGCCGCGGCACCGTGCGCAAGGCACTGCAAGAGCTGTCGAACCAGAACCTCATCGAGACACGCAGCGGCGTCGGCTCCTTCGTCATGTTCGACGACCACGAGTTCAGCGATTCGACGAGCTGGGGCCAGCCGCTGGTCGGCAGCGACGTGACCATCGAGTCGAAGGTGCTCCGCATGGAGCGCATCGTCGACCACGAGCTCGCCGCGACAGTCGGCCTCGCGAGCGTCGACTTTCTCGCCCTCGATCGCACACGCCACGTTGTCAACGGCAAGGCAGTTTCACTCGAGCGCAGCCGGGTTCCCGCCATCGGCGCGCTGGCCCACACTCCCGAAGATGGCCTCGTCGACGGCTCCCTCGCATCGACGATGGCGGCATCCGGCCTCGTTCCCGCCCGGATCGAGCAGTGGATCGGCATCGCACCGCTGAGCGCAGCCGACGCGGCCATTCTCAGCCGCGAGCCCGGCGACCTCTTTCTGCACCTCGTGCGCATTGCACGCGCAGCCGACGGCGCATTCGTCGAGCGCGTCGTCAGCCTGCTCGACCCCACACGATTCCGCGTGCACGTTGTATCTGGAGACCTGAAATGACCGCGACGGCCCCGCGTCAAGAGCAGCAGGCCGCGGCATCCCGACTCGACAGAGCCCACGGTGCATTGCTGGGCCTCGCACTTGGCGATGCTCTGGGCATGCCGACGCAGTCGATGTCGCCCGTCGAGATCGCCGAGGATTACGGTTCGATTGATTCTCTTGTGGACGCCGGTCCGCGCCAGCGCATCGCACACGGCATGCAGGCAGGAAGCATCACAGACGACACCGAGCAGGCTCTGCTTCTCGCCCGACTTCTCATTGAGGGTGACGGGCATGTTGACGAACGGGCATTCGCCTCGGCTCTCATCGATTGGGAGCAGGAGATGCAGGCAAAAGGCTCTCTCGATCTGCTCGGTCCGTCGACAAAGCAGGCCGTGCAGCGCATTCTCGAGGGCGTTCCCGCAAGCGAGTCAGGCCGCTTCGGCTCGACGAACGGCGCGGCCATGCGCGTGGCACCCATCGGCATCGCTGTATCGCCAGACAACCTCGACGCCTTCGTCGACGCCGTCGTCGAAGCCAGCGCTGTCACGCACAACACATCACTCGGCATCGCCAGCGCATCCGCCATCGGCGCCGCTGTGAGCGTCGGCGTTCACGGCGGCAGCATTCAGGATGCTGTTGACACAGCTCTTGCCGCAGCCCACATCGGCGAGCGGCGTGGCCACTGGGTGGCCGGCGGCTCGATCGCGTCACGCGGCGCGTGGGCGCGCGACCTTCTCGGTGCCACTCCGGTTTCCGAGCATCCCACCGTGTTGCGCGAGGTCATCGGCACGTCCGTGGCGTCGCAGGAGTCCGTCGTCGCGACGATCGCCCTCGTCTCTGTGTCGAGCGACCCCTGGCAGACGCTGTGCACCGCCGCAAGCCTCGGCGGTGACACCGACACGATCGCCGCGATGGCCGGTGCGGTTCTCGGTGCGTGTGGCGGCACCGAACTGTGGCCGCGCGACGCCGTCGAGCACGTGACCTCCATCAACTCTCTCGAACTCGAACCCATCGCACGGCAGCTTCTCGAGCTGCGCGTGCGCTGAGCAGCATCCCACCCTCTCTTTTTCACTACGACCGACAAGGACGTCCATGAGCGACAACATCCCTTCACGAATTGAACAGCGCGGCATCGAGCCCGTGCCCGACTCCGAGCGCAACGGAAACCCGCTGCAGCTCTTCTGGGTGTGGTTCGCCGCGAACATCTCCATTCTCGGCCTGCCGCTCGGGGCGTCGCTCGTGGCGTTCCAACTGCTCAATTTCTGGCAATCCGTGATCGTCGCCGTGATCGGCGCGGCGGGTGCGTTCGCGCTCGTTGGCGTCGTCTCGATCGCCGGCCGGCGCGGTGGAGCACCGAGCATGACGCTCTCCCGCGCCATCTTCGGCGTGCGCGGCAACATCGGGCCCACACTCGTCTCGCTGCTGTCGCGGCTCGGCTGGGAGACCGTGAACACGACGACCGGCGCATTCGTGCTGCTGTCTCTGTTCACGATCCTGTTCGGTGTGTCGGGCGACGCGAAGGCCGTTCCCCTGCTCGCGATCGTGGCCATCGTGATCTTCGAGGTATGCACGCTGCTCGTCTCCGGCCTCGGGCACGCGGCGATTCTGGTCATCCAGAAGTGGTCGACGTGGATCTTCGGTGCGCTCAACCTCGTCGTTGCGGCATTCATCGTCGCAACGGTCAACTGGGAGGCCGTCTTCGCCGCAGCGCCCGGCCCGGTCAGCGCAATGCTCGTCGGCATCAGCGTCATCGCCGCGGGCACCGGAATCGGGTGGGCGAACGCGGGAGCCGACATGTCGCGCTACCAGCGGAAGTCAGTGCGCGCCGGACACCTTGTGGCATCCGCGGCGGCGGGCGCCGGCATCCCTCTTATTGTGCTGATCGGAATCGGTTCGCTCGTGACCATCGGCGACCCGTCGCTGGCCGAAGCATCCGACCCGGTCGCGGCGATCCGCGAACTTCTGCCCTCGTGGATGGCTGTTCCCTACCTCATTGCTGCGTTTGGCGGGCTGCTGCTCTCGAACCACCTGTCCGTATACTCGGCGGGGCTCACAACGCTGACGCTCGGAATCAAGGTGAAGCGCATCTACGCCGTCACCCTCGATGTACTCGTGACATTCATCGGAGCGCTCTACTTCATGCTCGTCGCCGACAGCTTCTATGGCCCGTTCATCACGATCATCTCGGTGCTCGCCATCCCCATTACCGCCTGGCTTGCCGTGTTCCTCGTCGACATGATCAAGCGTCATAACTACGACCCGGATGCCCTGCTCAATCTGCGTTCCGACAGCGGGTACTGGTATCGCGGCGGCATCGAGTGGCGTGCTTTCGGGTCGTGGGCCATCGCAATCGTCGTGGGGCTCTTGTTCTCGAAGGTGGGTCCGGCGGATGCTCCGTGGTTCACGGGCGCGTTCTCGCACACCTGGGTCGCAACGAACGGCCTGGCCTGGATTGCCACGTTCGTCATCGCCGGTGGGCTCTACTTCGTGCTCGGCGGGGCGCGCGCTGGTGCGATTCCGCTAACGTCGGGCGACGCTCGCGAAACGGTGACCGACAGTGTCTGAGTCGAGCAAGTCGGATCAAGGCATGCCTGCCCGCGGCCGACTCGTTTACGTCGGCAATGTGATCGTCGATCTTGTCATGCAGATCGACGCGATTCCCGAGCCGGGTGGCGACACGCTCGCGCACTCATCGCTGCACACGGCGGGCGGCGGCTTCAACACGATGATCGCCGCCGCACGCGATGGTGCCGGAGTTGTCTTCACGGGGCAATACGGCACAGGCCCGTTCGGGTCGACGGTGCGTGCAGCCTTGGCCGACAGTGGATTCGACGTTGTGCAGACGGGCATTGCGGATGTCGACAGCGGATACTGCGTTGCCCTCGTCGACGCCACGACCGAGCGCACGTTCGTGACATCCGTCGGTGCCGAGGGGATGCTGACGGCAGACGATCTTGCGCGCGTCGCGCTGCACGAGAACGACATCATCTTCGTCTCCGGGTACAGCCTCGCTCACCCGAGAAATGCGGCGGTCATCCCCGGATGGCTCGAGAGTATTCCGGGCAACATACGGGTGGTGCTCGATCCGAGTCCACTCATCGGCGAACTCGATGCCGACGTGCGCGATCGTGTGCTGCGTCGCACCGACATCTTGACGTTGAATGCGCGAGAGGCGCAGATTCTGAGCGGTGGTCGTGAGAAATCCGCCGCCGCGGAACGACTGAGCAGCATGATTCGTGTCGGTGGCGCGGTCATTGTTCGTGACGGCGAGAACGGCGCTTTCCTCGCTCGAGCAGGAGCTGCCGCCGAGACGATCCCGGCGATTGAGGTGACTGCCGTCGACTCGAACGGCGCCGGTGATGCCCATGGCGGTGTGCTCACGGCAGCGCTGCTGCGTGGAATGCCGCTGCCCGAAGCAGTGCGCCGTGCCAATGTCGCGGCGGCTCTGGCGGTGACGAAGGCCGGCCCCTCTACGTCTCCCACCGCCGCGGAGATCGACGCCGCTCTCGCTAGCGCCTGACCGGTAGCGCGTTCTACTTGATCTGGTTGCCTTACGCTGAGGCGGGAGAGACGCTCGATAGACGTACCGCGAGTACCGCGCACGTGTCCGCGAGCACGCTGGTCGGTCGTATGGATCGGCACAAAGAAATGGCTCATGGATGTTGCAAGGGAAACTCATGACCACGACCCGGAGGTAAGCCGGTAGCGGCGTGGCCCGAGTTGTTCAAGCGTGCCGTCGCCATCGCTGAAGGAGCCGACGTGGTCCCGTCGCTCGCTTCATCGCGGTGCGCCCTCCTTTATGGCATGCGATCACCGATCGCTTCGGCGTCACGTGGGTGCTTGATGTGCAGGTCTATCGGGATGCCGCCCGTCGGCGGATGGTCGTGGCGGGCGGCCGCTGTAGATACTGTAGCGACCGCGCTGCGCACCGCCCTAACGGCGAAGAATGCGGTGAGGGGCTGGAATGAAGATTGACCAGGCCACGGCGACTACGAGTGCAGAGACCGGTTCAGCCCGCGCAGGCGCCTCATCCAGACATGCGGGTCAGCGTTGATCCAGAGGTCAACACCAGCGCTGATGTACTCCGGGCCAGACGAGACAGATCATAGACAATGAGTTCGTGACGAAAGTGATTCTACTCGGGGCAGGGTTCTCCCGAGCAATAAACCAGCAAATGCCTTTAATGGCGGATCTTGCGTCCGCTGTTCTCGAAAGATTGGGGTTGCCAGCATCGACACTTGCGCCATCTGGACAGGATTTGGAGGCCTGGCTTGCGCACCTTGCGTCTGACGAACCTTGGCTAATGGACAGCGATAATCTTCGAAATCACGCTTGCTTTCTAGAGGGCGTCCGGGCCATATATGACTCGATAGTGGAAGCGGAATCGAAGTCGACTGACCACTTTCCTAGTTGGCTCGACAGGTTGGCTTGGCAATGGTCGCACGAGGGTGCCACGATTCTAACCTTCAATTACGACACCCTACTTGAGATAGCTTTGGTTCAGACGCGATGGACACACAACCTTGTCCATTACTACTCTGTGCCGCTCGTGGAGCGCCAGCTCCCCGGCACGGGCGGTATTTTCGCGGAAACTCCTCCGACGCGTGCGCTTCCTACACTTCTGAAACTGCATGGATCAATCAACTGGATGCACGCAGGAGATAAAGCACCAAGCACCGAACAACTCGTCTATAGGCCGAGATTTCAGAAGGCTGAAAATGATTCCGCTCGTTACACAGACCTGGAACCCTTTCTCGTACCACCGACAAGTGCGAAAAATACCTATTACGGCAAAACGGCACTAACAGCGCAATGGCGTGAGGCAGCGACCGCGCTTCGTGCTGCAGACGAACTAGACGTAATTGGCTACTCGTTCCCTGCAAGCGACTTAGCTACGCGAACCTTCCTTGCAACCAACTTGTCGGCGACTGCCAATGTGACGGTCGTGGACCCCGGAGAAAGTGCACTGCAGTCTGCTTCGAGAGCATTGCCTGAACACACTCTCGATTCTCATATGCACAGCGTGGAAGCGTATGCGGACCTTCGTGCGGGCACAAGAATCAGCGCTTGGTATGACCGCTTGAATCCTGACTTACCGCTGAATTGGGAGATTGATGGGGTGGTATCAAGTGAACCGCTGAATGACAGTTACTCTTCTGACATAGTGGAGAGAATAGTCCGACAGCGTTATGGTTCGGCAAGGTACATTGTCGGTGGTGGACGCAGTCTAAACGAGGATCGCATTAGGACGATTGAGGCGTTCGCCCCGTATCCAGGGACCTAACCTGCTCATCGGAATTGTGCTATGGCCTTCAAATCACGGCAGCAAGGTGAACCCTGATTCATAGTGCGTTTTCCCGAGCGCCGCCATGATGATCTGAAGGAAGCCCATCGCTTCGAGCTCCCGCGCGCGGGTCAAAGGGCCGACGTCGACCGCCCGCATGCCCGCTGCTTCGATGAGCGCGGCGACGGTCATCTTCGCGTCTGCATAGTCTCCGGCATACAGCACGGTCGTGCGCGTTGTGCCGTTCGTGCCGCTGGTGAGCGTATCGCCGAGATTGACGTTAAACGCCTTCACGACGGCGGCTCCTTCGGGGAGCAGTTTGGTGAGCTCGGCGGCAGTCGAGGAGTCTGCGGGTGACGTCAACTCGTCGTACGTGGAAAAATCGATGGGGTTGCTGATATCGATGACCACCTTCTCGCTGAGCTGATCCCGGTAGTGCTCGAGGATGCTCGGGTACGCGCCATAAGGAACGGCGAGCACGACGAGATCGCCGGTGAGCTCGTCGCCCATGATCCCGTATTCAAGCCCCGGGTGAGCTTCAGTCGTGCTTGCCACACTGCGTTTGATGATCTGAATGGCGGCGCCCGCCCGCGTTGCGACCGTTGCGATCGCTCCGCTCATCTTGCCGCTGCCGATGATGCTGATCGTTGTCATGTGAACTGGACCACCTTCCTGAATCGATTGAGAGCGTGCTCGGCGACCTTCTGCGCGTCGTAGTCGAACACCGCGCTGCGACGAAAATCCCGGCCGACGCGAATGTCGGCGTCGCGCTTTGTCAGGTCGGCGAATTCGTACTGCGCATCGAACATGGCGCCGGCTCTGCGGGATCCGTTCTGCAGAATCGCTGTGCGCTGCATGCGCACAGCGGTGTACCGCCTGAATGCTTCGGGGATGTCGGTGACGTCGTCGGCCTCCGCGAGGAACGTGGCGAGGGCCATGCTGTCTTCGATCGCCTGGTTCACGCCCTGACCCTGATGGGGGAGCATCGTGTGCGCGGCATCACCGAGCAGCGTGATCGGTCCACGTGACCAGTTGGTGAGGGGTTCGTGGTCGAAGAGCCCCCACCAGAACGTCTTGTCGATGAGATCGATGAAGTGCTGCAACCGCGGGTCCCAATCCGGCCCAGCGAATTCTGCGGCAAGCTCGCTGACGTCTGCCGGGCCAGACCACGGTCCATTCAGGGGCCTGTCGCTCGGGATGCCGGCAACGAAGTTGAACAGCTTGCGCTGTTGCAGCGGATAGCACATGAAATGCCGCCTGTTGCCCATCCACACTTGGCTGATCATCGGCCAGTCAGCGGGCAGACGAGACGCGTCGACGACTCCACGGTAGACGATGTACCCCGAGTACACGGGTTCAGGATGCTGATCCACAGCGTTCCGCACCACTGAGTGAATGCCGTCTGCACCAATGACTGCGTCGAACACGTCGTCCACGCCGTTCGCGAACCTCACGCGAACGCCAGTGTCCACTGTCTCAACTGAGCTCAAGCGGTGGCCGAGGCGCACCGTATCGGGGTCGACGGCCTGAGCGAGGGCGCTGATGAGGTCGGGCCGGTACATTCCGATGTTCTGGTATTGCTTTGCTGAATCCTCCCATGCCGCGTCGGTGACCATGCCGCCCATGGCGTCGAGGTAAACACCATGTCCGTCGGGAACAGCCCCCAGCTGCTTGATCCGATCGAGCACACCGAGTCTGTCGAGAACGCGCGCGGCGTTCGGCGCGACCGTGACGCCGGCGCCGACCTCGCCCAATTGGTCGGCTTGCTCGAACACGGTGACCTGGACTCCGGCGATCTTCGTCAACGCGATCGCAGCGGTGAGCCCGCCCATCCCTCCGCCGATGACCGCGATTCTGGTGGTTGTATCTACCATTGCTTCTCCTTAACTGGTGAGCGGTGTACGCATCTCGTGCGCTTGCCTAGCGGTTTTCTGCCGGCTCGCGGGCAGCAGTGATCGGCGTGAACATCGTGGCTCCGGTCGCTTGCTCGGCCTCGTGGTCTGGCCCGAGCGGAATGCCCGGGCGGTCGCGCAGACACAGTGCTGCTCCTGCTCCAAGAAGTGTCGCGACGAGCAGGTACCCCGAGACCGCGACCGTTGTTCCCGTGGCCTCCAGCAGCGCTTGCGAGATCATGGGCGCGAACGCCCCACCGAGAACAGCTCCAATGGCGTAGGTGATCGACACACCCGTGAACCGAATGGATGCCGGGAAGATCTCTGCGTACCACGTGGCCAGTGGCCCGTACGTGAGGCCGAGCCCTGTCGAGATCAGCACCAATGCGGCGTAGAGCCCGAACAGCGTGCCCGTATCGATCAACCAGAAGATGGGGAAGACCACGACGGCCTGCAGGCCAAAGCCGATCAGGAAGGTGTTCCGCCGACCGATTGAATCGGACAGGTAGCCCGCGGCAAGGGTTGAGAAGAACCAGATTGCCGCCGCAACGACCGCCGCGATGAGCACCGATGTGGTGTCGATGTTCTGCACGTTGATGGCGTAGTTGTTGAGGAAACCGCCCGTGGTCATGTAACCGGGAACGCCGTTTCCGACGAACACGAGCGCCGCAAGAATGACGAGATACCAGTGGCGTTTGAACAGCGCGACGATCGGAACCTTTGTCTGCTTGCCGCGCTGGGCGATCTCGGTGAACACCGGGCTCTCTTCCACCGCACGACGGATCAGGAAACCCACGCCGATGAGAACGACGCTCACCAGAAACGGCACACGCCAGCCCCACTGAAGATATGCCTCACCCGGGGAGATGACGCCCGTCATGAGGGCAGTCATGCCCGAGGCGAGAAGAAAGCCGAGCGGGACGCCGAGCTGGGGCCAGGAGCCGGCGCGGCCTCGGCGATTCGCCGGCGCGTGCTCGACGGCCATCAGGACCGCTCCGCCCCATTCGCCGCCGGCCGAGAGGCCCTGAAGAATGCGCAGAACGAGGAGGGCGATCGGCGCGGCGACGCCGATTTGCGCGTAGGTGGGAAGCGTGCCGACGAGGGTCGTCGCTCCACCCATCAGCAGGAGCGTGATGACGAGCATCGCGCGCCGTCCGATCAGGTCACCGAAGTGCCCTGCGAGAACCGCGCCGAGCGGGCGAAACAGAAACGAGATGCCCACGGTGGCGAGGGAGAGTAGGAGCCCGATGTCCTCGCCCGCGGGTTTGAAGAACAGCTGTGCAAACACGAGTCCGGCACTCGTGGCATAGATGAAGAAGTCGTACCACTCAATGGTGGTGCCGATGATCGTCGCAAAGGCGATCCGTCGCTGAGAAGTGGGATTGCCGGCGGCAAGAGTAGAGCTCATCGTTGTCCCTCACGTCATTGTTGCCCCTCATGGGATGGGGCTCGGGATTGTGGTGCTCCCATAGTGCGACGTCGATCTCTACATGTAAATCACAGTAATATGAGGATATAGTTCGGGTTACCTTAAGTAGCAAGAACGAGAAGAGGCGACATGGCCGACGTGAGCATCCGGCAACTCGAACTGTTCTCGGCCCTGCCGAACTTCACAACACTGAGTGCGGCCGCTGCTCATCTGCACATTTCAGAGTCTGCGCTGTCGCAGGCCATCACCGGGCTCGAGACCGCGGTGGGCGAGCAATTGTGCGTTCGTCGAAAGGCGCGTGGCCTTACCCTGACGCCGGCAGGTCAGCAGTTTGCGAAACAGGCTCGCCAGATCGTCGCCGACACGCACGAGCTCGTTCTGGATGCTCGTCGAGGCGAGGAACTTCGAGGGCCCGTCAAGCTCGGCTGCTATTCGAGCTTCGCCACGAGCGTGCTTCCAGAGCTTCTCGAAGGGTTTCCGAAGCGGCATCCGGGAGTGCACATTGAGGTGATGGTGGGCACCTATGAGGAGCTGCTTGCGGCACTCGACGCCGGTCGGCTCGACGTGGTTCTCGTGTACAACGTGAACCTGCCTGTCGGATATCGCCGGCGCAACATTTACGCGACGCGGCTGGAGGCTCACTTGCACCCCAGCCATGCGCTCTCGTCGGCCGACACGGTCGACCTCGCGGATCTCGTCAGTGAACCTCTCGTACTGTTCCACGCGACACCGGGCACCATCAACGTCGCCGATGCGTTCACCGCGCGCGGCCTTGAGCCCCGCGTCGAAACCCGGGTCACCGAGACCAGCCTCGTTGAGGCTCTCGTCGGTCGCGGTGTGGGCTACGGACTTCTCATGTCACGACCCAACGCGCTCCCGATGAGCGTCGAGGGGCGTCCGGTCGTCATCCGCCCCCTTGACCCTCCTGCCACGGTCTCGCATGTAGTGGGGATCTGGCCCGATGACATGAATCTCACGCCGCGCGCTTCGGCCTTGCTCGATTTCGCGGCGGAACGATTTGGCGGCGATGGCCGCGCAGACGCCGTAGCGGTTCCGCCGGCGTCCGGTGGCGTCGCGGACCCCACTCACCCTCGGTAACGCTGATGACGGTGCCGATCGGCGACCGACGATCGACGATCGTCGCGAGTCGCTCGAGACGCGAAATGGATGTTGCGCGAAGCTCGTCATCGACGTTATCTGCTCCGAGCACGGACGCCCAGACGGCACGGTCGGCGAGGAAGACACTTGAGATAGTGGAGGCATTCACAGTGTTGTTGTTCACTTGTTGAGAAGCTGCGGCTTTGCGAGAGCACTCAGGACATCAGCCGAACGATGCCGTCGAGGTGTTTCGGTTGTACTCGATGATGATGCTTGTGCGCGTCGAGGCGACAGTCGGATTCCCCGATAGGTTCTCGACGACGAATGTCCGCAGAGCACTCGAGTCGCCAACCGCGACGTGGACGAGAAAGTCCTCGCTGCTCCCAAGAAAGAACATCTGCGTGACCTCGGGAAGTGCTCGCACCTTCGTCGAGAACCCGGTAATGCTCGCCTGTCGCGCGCCGGGACGAAGCGTCACCCCGATGATGGCCTGCAGGCCCGCACCGAGTTCGCGCTGGCGCACCACCGCCTCGTAGCCCGCGATAACTCCGCGTTCCTCGAGCCGCTGCACCCTCGCATGCGATGTCGACTCCGCGATTCCCGCAGCAATTGCGAGTTGTCGGTTCGTCGCGCGCGCGTTGGCCCTGAGCACTGAGAGCAGTGCCAGATCGACCTCATCGAGCTCGTCAGTTGCGTGAAACATCTGCGGTCCTTCCGCCCGTGAAGTGGGCCACGTCGAATATATCTTCCGATACCAAGATTCCGTCAAGCAGAGATTCGCTCACCAATACTGCGCCCCGAACATCTTTCAGGATGGTGGAACGAGAAGAGGAGGCATGATGAGAATCGGTATTCCTACCGAGATCAAGAACAACGAAGGCCGCGTGGCGATCACTCCCGCTGGCGTCGATACCCTCGTGCGCCACGGTCACGATGTATGGGTGCAGTCGAGCGCGGGTGAAGGTTCGGGCATCCGCGATGAAGATTTCGCCGCTGCCGGGGCGCACATCGCCGAGAACGCTGACGAAACATGGGCGCGCGGCGACCTGTTGCTGAAAGTCAAGGAGCCCATCGAACCGGAATACAGCAGGATGCGGTCGGGACAGGTTTTGTTCACATACCTGCACCTCGCTGCATCCCGGGCATGCACGAAAGCGCTCATCGATGCGGGAACCACCGCGATCGCGTATGAGACCGTCCAGCGAGACGACGGGTCGTTGCCCCTCCTCGCACCGATGAGCGAGGTGGCAGGGCGTCTTTCTGTCACCATGGGTTCGTACCAGCTCACCGCGCCGAGCGGTGGTCGGGGGATGCTGCTCGGCGGTATTCCGGGAACACCACGCGCGCATGTCGTCGTGATCGGCGGCGGAGTCGCCGGGGAGCACGCGGTGCGCAACGCTATAGGGCTCGGTGCGCGCGTGACGGTCATAGACCTCTCCCTTCCGCGCCTGCGGCAGCTCGAAGCTCAGTTTGGCTCTCAAATTCAGACGCGGCATTCTTCGCGATTGGCGATTGCCGAGCAAGTGTCTGATGCCGACCTGGTCATCGGTTCGGTGCTCGTCCCCGGCGCCGCGGCACCGAAGCTCGTCACAGAGGAGATGGTGGCGGGCATGCGCAAGGGTTCGGTGCTGGTCGATATTGCGATTGACCAAGGAGGATGCTTCGAGAGATCGCACCCCACGACGCACGAGGACCCGACTTTCTCTGTGCACAACTCGCTTTACTACTGCGTCGCGAACATTCCCGGGGCGGTACCGGCAACGTCGACCAGTGCACTTACAAATGTCACGCTCCCTTATATCGTCAACATCGCGGACAACGGATGGGAAGTAGCTGCGCAGAATGATCATTCGCTGGCTCGCGGTGTGAATGTGCGCGAAGGGCGACTGGTCAACCGCGACGTCGCGGAGACGTTGGAGATGGGCACCGAACTGATGGGAGCGTGAGTCCACGGAGCCGATGGCGCTGCACCCTGATAAAAACTCAAAAAGATCATCCAATACTATTGACCGGTCATTTATTTAATTGTACGGTCATTGCATGTCAATGCCGCTATACCAGAAGATCCGAACCGAAATTGAGGAACGGATTCAGTCGGGTGATCTCGTTCCCGGGTCGAAAGTTCCTACGGAAGCAGAGTTGCAGTCGGCGCATGGAGTGAGCAGGTCAGTTGCGCAACGAGCGCTGAATGATCTTGCCCAGGCCGGTCTGGTTGTGCGGCACAAACGACTCGGAACTCACGTGGCCGAGGGGGCCCGCCAGGTGAACCTGCTGCGTTCCGTCGGTCCAAAGGTGGGAAGCGCGGGAATTCCCGGTCGGCTCTCTGTTGTATCTGCCGAGGTCGTGCCAGCGCATGCAGCTGAGGTGGAACTTCCCGGCATCGACGAAGACGAACCAGTCATTCAATTGGTTCGCGTCAGACACGACCTTGATGAGACCCCGGCTGTCGTGGAGGTCGCCGCCGTACCGTTCCATCTCTCACCGCAGCTGCTGAGTGAGAATCTGGAGACCTTCGCCGTCCTCGAGCATTTCGCCGCTATTGGGGTCTCCGTCGCTCGATCCCGCATGTACTTCGACGCGTTGCTTCTCGAGAAAACACACGCCGAGCTTCTGGGGATCGAGCCGGGGGCTGCGATCTTGCGTCGGCGTCGGCACATGTGGCAGCCAAACGGACAGATCGCCGAATCAACCGCCTACTACCTACGTCCCGGTTTCATCGACCTCTATTTGGAGTACACAGACCAAGGCTGACAAACGTTCAGATACGACGAAAGATCACCGGTCGACACCACCGTGACCGAACCGCAGCACATTACCGCATCATCTCGATGCACCAACCACACAACACAGGAGGTATCGCAATGAAGCGATCATTGGCAATTGCCCTCTCTGCAGCGGCAGTCCTGATGGGGCTGACCGCATGCGCGAACCCCGAGCTCGACGATACGGAGCAGCAGTCTGGGAGCCAGGATGTCGTGACGACCGTCGAGAAAGACGACGAGATCGCGGCAATGCTGCCCGATTCGTACAAGGATGAGGGCTTTACCGCGGCCATCAACGCGAACATTCCACCGGTGAAGTTCGTCGACGACTCCGGCGACATCACGGGACTAAATCCGGAGTTGCTGCGCGCGGCGGCGCGTGTCCTCGGGATTGATGTCTCGTTCAAAGAGGTAACTTTCGACGCTCTTGTTCCTGGTCTGGAATCAAAGCGATATGACGTTATCGCCTCGGTGGGTGACTATGTCGAACGGCAGGCGCACATCGACTTCATCGACTATTTGCAGAACGGCACGGCGATCATCGCTCCGAAGGACTTCGAGAAAGATGAGGTTGAGCCCGCTGACCTGTGCGGACTGAGTATCGGCTATACCCGCGGGACGTCTCAGCAGGGGAACCTCGAGGCAGCGAACAAGGAGTGCTCGGCTGCGGGTGAGCCGCCCATCAAGATAAACGCATATCAGGATGGCGGTGCCGGAGTGTTGTCCGTCAAGAGCGGTGAGGCCGACGGGTTCTGGGGCGATCTTCCGCCCATGGCTTACAACGTGCGCACGGACTCTGACATGTTCAAGCTGATCTACACCGAGCAAGACAGCGTCGTCGGGATCGGCGTTCATAAAGACAACGCCGAGTTCCGGGATGCTCTGCGCGCAGCACTCCTGAAACTCGTTGACAACGGCGTGTACGACAAGCTCCTCGATCAGTGGGGTCTTTCCGACTTCGGCGTGCCGACGATGGACATCAACAGCAAGAACAGTATCGGCGAGGGCTAACATGTCACAGATTCGACGTAGAAAGCGCGAGATCAAGTCGACCACGGTACAGGATGCCGAGTACACGGCGAGCCTTCCAATCCGCGCCCGTGTGGGCGTCGGACAGTGGGTGACGTACGTGCTCGGCGCCTACCTACTACTCGTTCTAGTTCAATTTTTCGTATTCAACGAGAACTGGAAGTGGGAGACGATATTTTCCTACCTCTTCAGCAAGGTCATCATCGAAGGGCTGCTGAATACGATCAGCCTGACCGTTCTCACCACGGTCTTGGGGCTCATCATCGGTGTCTTCACGGCATGGTGCCGGCTCTCGCCGTATATCGTTCTCCGGACGGCTGCGGTGCTGTACATCTGGGTGATGCGAGCGATGCCCCCGTTGGTCATGCTCCTCGTCGTGTTCTTCTTCGGGGCGCTCGTCCCGACGCTGAACCTCGGCGTTCCCTTCCTTTTCAGCATCGCAGAGGTACCGACGAACCAGGTGATCAGTCGTTTCAGCGCCGCCGTCATCGGGCTGGCGATCTACCTTGGTGCATACGCGGCCGAGATCTTTCGCGGCGGCGTCCTGTCTCTCCCGGCTGGGCAGTTCGAGGCATGCAGGTCTCTGGGCATCGCACCGATCAGGGCCTACCAGAAGATTCTCGGTCCGCAGCTCATTCGGGTGATTACACCATCGCTCGCGAACGAGGTCATCACCATCTTCAAGAACACGTCGCTGGTTTCGGTCATCGGTTATGCAGAGCTCCTTACGACGGTACAGACGATCTACGCACGCAACTTCGAGACGATCCCGTTACTGATGGTGGCCGTCATCTGGTACCTCGTGCTGACGAGTATCGCGATGTTCGGGCAGTCGCGGCTTGAGAAGAGATTTGGCCGAGGTTTCGCACGACGCAAGGTCGCCCCCAAAACGGGAGAGGTCCCCACAGCATCCGGATCGTTGACGGGAGCAAGAAAATGACAACCGAAGCGATAACTTCTCTGCTGCGGCTCGTTAACGTGAGCAAGCACTTTGGCGATCTTCGAGCCGTCGATGAGGTCAGCCTCGAGATCAATCAGGGAACTGTGACGTGCATCGTCGGTCCATCGGGCTCGGGCAAGAGCACACTGCTGCGCACTGTGAACATGCTCGAGAGCATCGACGGTGGGGCGGTCTACTTCGACGGTGAGATGATCGGCCATCAGGTGCGCGACGGTCACCGCGTTCCGGTGTCGGCGTCGGTGGCTCGGCGTCAGACTCTGAATTTCGGGATGGTGTTTCAGCACTTCAACCTGTTTCCGAACTATACGGCACTCGAGAACGTCACGATCGCACCGATGCTGGTCAAGGGAGTTAAGCGAAAGGCTGCGGAGGCGACGGGTGCTCGTGTGCTTGCGCAGGTGGGTTTGCTCGATCGGAAGGACCACTACCCCAACGAGCTTTCTGGTGGTCAGCAGCAGCGCGTTGCTATAGCGCGCGCCCTGGCGATGGAGCCCAAACTGCTCCTGTTCGACGAACCCACGAGCGCGCTTGATCCGGAACTGGTGAATGAGGTGCTCGCCGTGATGCGCGGTCTCGCGGAGGAAGGCGCGACCATGCTCATCGTGACGCATGAGATGCGCTTTGCAGAAGAAGTCGCGGACGAAGTCATCATGATGGATGCTGGCCGCATCATCGAGCGTGGTGCCCCGCGTGACGTCATTCATAACCCCGCAGCGGCGCGAGCGCAGAAGTTCTTCGCATCCGTCGGGATTAGCTAGCTCGAGAAAGTGAATTCAATCGTGAATCAGAGAATCATTGTCGTCGGAGCCGGCGTCATCGGATGCAGCCTGGCCGACGAGCTGACTCGGCGAGGGGCATCGGTCACCGTGATCGACGCTGCGGCTCCAGGATCAGGAACGAGCTCAGCCACGTTCGCGTGGGTCAACGCGAACAGCAAGACGCCAGCAGAATACTACGAGCTCAACTACCTGGGGCTGCGTGCGCATGAGCGGGTGGACCGTTCTTTGCCGCGCAACGGAGCGCGCTGGTTCCATCAGACAGGGACCGTCCAGGTGGCCCACTCAGACGAGGGGATGAACGCGATCGAGGCTCAGGTCTCTAGGCTTTGTGCGGAAGGTTACCAGGCTCGCTTACTGAGCGGTTCGGACGTCGCGGATGTCGAGCCGAATCTCAACTCGGCGAAGGTCTGCGGCGGCGCGCTTTACGCTCAAGAGGGATGGATCGACGTGCAGACCATGTGCGTGAGTCTTCTCGACCGTGCTGTGGAGCGCGGCGCAGAGTTCTTCCCCTACCAGACTGTCACGCGGCTGAGGGAGCGCCACGTCACGACCACTTCGGCAGATGGGGGAACACACGAGCACGAAGCCGACGTCGTGATACTAGCCGCCGGAAATGGCACCCGGCGTATCCTCGCGAACGAGGGCATTGAGTTCCCGACGATTGACCCAGTCGGAGACGTCGGTCCGGGCGGAACCGGTCACCCGAAGGTGGGTATCATCAGCACGACGAGCATGGTCGATTCCGGCATCCGGCACCTGATTCGTTCCGAGGGGATCGCGCTCCGTCCAGCGCGAAACGGCGGGATCACGTTCGCTGACAACCCCACGGGTGGAAAATGGGAGATGTCCGACCCGGGGATCTGGACGGTTCCCGCGCTTCTTCTCGATCGTGCTCGCGAACTGTACCCTGCTCTCAACCAGACCACGACCGAGTCGGTGTTGCTCGGAACCCGAGTTCTGCCCGACGATGGCCTCACGATCGCCGACTGGGTAGATGAGAACCGCTCCGTGTACGCGGTTGCCACTCACAGCGGCGTCACGCTCTCTGCCCACCTGGCCGATGCGATCTCCGGCGAGGTGCTCGACGGAGATCGCCACGCCTCGCTCGAATCGTTCGGGTTGTCCCGGTTCATCGCGGCGTAGTAGCCGACGCGCGGAACTCTTGCGCTTCTGTCGTTCTCATCAATGTTGAAAGGAGCAGCACTGTGCTGTCTGTCATCGGGGGCCCACAAGCCCTCCCTGCCGCCGTCTACGCATCGGCGAACACCGGCGAAGAGGTCGGCGTCCTCTCGTCAGCATTGTCGCACGAGGATCTACCGGGAATGGGCGTCGATAACCTCGCCGAGCCCGTTCGGCTGCGCCACGGGCTTCTTCCCGGGACAACGCATTTCGTTGTCATCTCTGACAGCACGAAGCTCAAGGAGGTGCTCTATGCCCATCGTCAGCAGATTGCGGGTATGAACCTCTTGCTGGCCCCGGGTGGCTTCGCTGGGGTGTTGCGTGTGCGAGCCTGGTTCAACGAGTGGGGTCTGACGGCCCCCGATTCCGCCGAGGTGACGGCGTTCATCGCTGGCGGTCGACGAGACGCGGCAGGGAATAAGTTCCGCCTGGGAGCTGTCAAACGCGATCTTCCTCTCGCCTCTGTGACGCCGACTGCGACGCGCGCACTGCACGAGGCATTCGGGTGGTATTTCCCGAACCTAGCGTCGAGCGACCTCGTCACGACCACGCTCTCGAACGCCAACCATATGATCCACCCCGCGGTCGTACTGCTAAACGCGGCGCGGATCGACAACGGCGAGCCGTTCCTCTTCTATAGGGAGGGTCTGTCGCCAGCAGCGGCGCGGTACATGGAAGCGATCGATGGGGAACGACTGGAACTAGTCAGATCGCTGGGAGGTGACCCCTTCACTCTTCATGAATGGATGCTGCGGTACTACGCAGCGGAGGGAATGCGTGGGGATACTCTCCTTGAGAGCTTGCAGACGTTCTCTGGATTCGCTGGGTCCGCGGCACCGACAACCCTGAGGTACCGGTATTTGGAAGACGACGTGTGGTTTGGGCTCGCGCAGTATCTCGCACTCGCGAGGCAGCGTGGAACCAGGTTCGCGCATCTGCAGAGTGCGGTGACCGCGACAACAGTCTTGTGCCCGAGAACTGACTCTGCGGATGATGACGAGCCGTGGCAATTGCTCAGCGATTACTTGAGTGCACAAGAGCGTAATCGGCGTCTGAATTCGCCTCGATCTCCCGGTGCGCAGTCTGATGTCTGCAATACAAAGGAGTAGGGAACCTAGCCAAATAGGGCGAAGACACCACGGATCGTTGCGGCGAGGGAGCCGAGGAGTGCGAGCGTGAGGGCGAGCGTTTGGGCGCGGGTTGGCGTGATGACGCGCTGCAGGAACGAGCCCGCCACGAGGCCGAGCAGCACGCAACACACCGCGGCGAGCACGAGGGGGAGCGGCAGCGACATGTTCGGCTTTGCCGCCACCGACAGCGCATTCGTGAGCAGCGCCACGACCTGCATCGTCGGGACGAACGCCGCCATGGGCATCTTCGTCGCCGAACCGAACATCGCCAGTGCCGGGCCGCCCACGCCGGCGGTGACGTTGCTGAACCCCGAGAGCGAGCCGGCGAAGATCGCCCCGGGCGTGCCGCGAAAGACCGGCATGGGGCGCCTCGTCAGCGCGAGCACGACAGCGATTGTCGTGAGCGCGCCGACGAAGATGAGCAGCATGTCGGCATCCAGCGCATAGACAACAAGCGCTCCGAGCGGCACACCGACGACGATGCCGATCGACAGCTTTGCCGCCGTCTTCCACTGAGCGTGGCGAAACGTGGGGATAAGCACGATCGCGGCGATGAGAAACGACAGGATGTTGGCAAGAACGATGCCGTCGAACGGATTCAAAACCAGCACAAGCAGCGGGCCCGAGATGAGGGTGAACCCCAGCCCGGTCACGCGTTGCAGAGCTGCCCCGAGCGTGACCGCACACAGAGCGAGAAGCCAGGTCACGGTCGTAAGGCCTACTATCAGTTGCGGATGTTGTCGTCGACGATCGTCGCGAGTCGCTCGAGACGCGGAATGGATGTTGCGCGAAGCTCGTCATCGACGTTATCTGCTCCGAGCACGGATGCCCAGACGGCACGGCCGGCGAGGAAGCCGGAGGCTCCGGCGCGGCACGCGATCCCCACAGCATCGGGGAACCTGTCGGCGTCGACGCCGGACGAGAGCACGACCCACGGGCCGTTGATGGTGTCGGTCAGCTCGCGGCAGGCGTCGAAGACGCGCTCGTCGCTCTCGGTTGCCTTGAACGGAACCTCGGCCTTGTAGATGTCGGCGCCGAGATCGCCGAGTTCGCGTGCCGCAGCGAGAACGCCGGCCTCGACGTCGCTCGGGGCGCCATCCCAGCGTCCCCGCGCGACGGGTTCGATGACGGAGACGAGGTCGAGCTCGCGGCAGGCCGTGACGAACGCCGTGACCTCGTCGATGCGCTGCTGCGGGTCTTGGTCTTCGCGCCACAGCACGAGCAGCTTGAGCGCCGTTGCGCCCTGCTTTTTGATCGCCTCGTAGTCGAGGGTTGTGTCGAAGGATGCTTCGCGCACGAACTCGCCCGCACCGGCGACGAAATGGTCGGCGGCGGCAATACGTGCGCACGTCGGGGCGACAGCATCCTGATCGACGATGGCGTCCCACGCGAACTCGGGATCGATCAGCACGGCAGACGCAGAGGGGGTGAGGGCGCGCGCGGCGGCGACCTTGAACTCTGTCATGTCTGCGTCGCTGATCTGCACACCGCGGGCGCGCAGCATCATGTCGCGCAGCGCTTCGCGCTGGTCGACAGCGAGCATGGCGAATCCGCCGGACGGCCGGGCGAGGGTTGTCGGGTCAGACATGAGAATCCTTTGGCTCAAAATGTGAGAAATCGAACATTGTGTTCGCACTCTATCAGAGCCTTGCTAGCATGCAGAGTGTGAGCACACTGGGAGAATCACTGCGTCATGGCGGTGCGGAACGGCGCAGAATTCTCATTCTCGAATCGCTTTTTCGCGATGGCCACGTTGCCGTACACCCGTTGAGCGAAGAGTTTGCCGTTGCCGAGATGACGGTGCGGCGCGACCTCAAGCAGCTGGCAGACGAGGGTGAGCTGGAGCTTGTGCATGGCGGAGCGCGGCTACCCGCTGGGCGTCAATCGCCGGCCGGATTCTCGAGCCGAACGCAGAGCAACTCCCGCGCAAAGCTGCGCGTTGCCGACGCCGTGAAGTCCATCGTCCCGCGAGCGGGCGTGCTGGGCGTTGATGCGGGAACGACGACGCACGTCTGCGCGATGGAACTGGCGCCGGAGCTCACCGGATGCGTCATCTCGCACTCGGTTCCCGTGCTCGCGAGCATGCTGGAATGGCCGGATCTGCGCGTGATCGGCGTCGGCGGCGACCTGCTGCACGAAAATCAGGCGATGGTCGGCCCCGGAGCCGTCGCAGCGCTGAGAGATCTGCGCATCGATGTGCTGCTGCTCGGCGCAAGCGCCGTGAACGCCGATGGTCTGTATGTGCACAGTTCGGTGGAGCTGGCCACGAAGCGCGCCATGATCGACGCGGCAAGCGACGTGATTCTCGCCGTCGATGCCACAAAGGCGAATGCCAGCGGCGCCGTGCGCGTGTGTGGGCTCGACCGGGTATCGCGCATTGCAACGGACACGGAGTGGGAGCCCGAGATCGCCGCGAAGATCGCCGCGGCTGGCGTGGATTTCGTGCTTCCATAACTTTTCCCGATGCAGGGTTGACGGCGATGCAACCACGTGCAACACTGCATGCAATGTTAGAAAACGATCAACTCTGTGCGAATGCCTCACATGTGCCTGCCACGACGGTGACGATGTCGGGCAGTGCTGTGACGGGCGTCACCTGCCGCGTCTACCGTGCGCCGGTGACGACGGGCGTCGCCATGTCGTTCGGCGCCCTCGGATTCAGAGTGATGTTTCTCGTCGACGTCGCGTTTGACGACGGCACGGTCTCGACGGGCGAGACCTGGGTGAACTACCCCTCGTGGGGTTGGCGCGAGCGCATCGCGACAGTTGCGGAAGGCATCGCCCCGCTTCTGGTCGGACGCATCTTCACCGACACAGCCGACGTGAGAGAGCTGCTTCTGTCAGAACTCACCGGCGTTGCGCGCCAATGGGGAGCGATCGGCCCGGTTTACCAGGCGATCAGCGCCATCGATCAGGCGTTCTGGCTGCGTGCAGCCACCGAGCGCGGCGTCTCGCTCTCCGCACTTCTGAGCGGCAGCCCGCGTGCGGAGATTGCCGTGTACGGATCGAGCCTCGGCCCCAGCGGCGTCGTCGAATCGGCCGAGCGCTGCCTCGAGCTCGGGCTCACGGCGGCCAAGGTGAAGCTGGGCTTCGGGCGCGAACGCGACGACGAGAACCTTGCCAATGCTCGGCGGGTGCTGGGTGACGAGTTTCGCCTGTTCGGCGACGCAAATCAAGGCTGGTCGTCGAGCGAGGCCATCGAGCTGGCCCCCATGCTTCGCGAGTACGGAATCGAGTGGATCGAAGAGCCGCTTGCGGGCGACGAGCCTGACGCGCTCGGCCACGTCTACAGTGAAACCGGCATCCCCATCGCCACGGGTGAGAACCTCTATGGTGCCGACGCATTCGAGCCCTATCTCGCACTGCCCGGTGTCACGATCGTGCAGCCCGACGTGGGCAAGGTCGGCGGCGTCACGGAGTACCAGCGCGTCGTGGCTGCTGCCGCGGCATCCGGAACCCTCGTTGCGCCGCACCTCTACAACGGGGCGTACTCGACGGCCATCTCGATTCAGCTCGCAGCCGCGAACCCGACAACCCCGTGGCTCGAGTGGGACATCAGGCAGAACCCGGTGCGCGAGCCGGTCGACCATCTGCTGACCGCACACGGAACCGTCTCGGTGCCGCAGGCGGCCGGCATCGGCGTCGACATCGAGCTCAGTCACCTGTCAGCACATCTTGTACATCTCTCGGAGGAGGCACAGTGAATCAGTTGTCCGCAAGCGGAATTCGAATCGGCGGCGAGGTCGTCACCGACTCCACCGGGCGTCGTCGCGTTGACGCGATCAGCCCCATCGACGGAAATGCCTTTGGCGACGTGCTGCAGGGCACGGCAGACGACGCACTCCGCGCCGTCGATGTTGCGCAGAGTTCCTTTCGCCCCTGGGCCGCAACGAGCGTCGACGAGCGGGCGGCCGTTCTGCGTGCGATCGCGGCAGCGTTGCGCGACGAGGCAGCGGCGACAGACGAGAACAGTTGGGCCTGGCTGCTCAGCACCGAGACGGGCAAGCGGCTCGCTGAGGCGCAGGGCGAGATCACCTTCTCTGCCGTGTACTTCGAGGCCTTCGCCGATCTGCTCCTTGCCCAGCGCGACGAGCACTTCGCCGTGATCCCCGGCATCCAGCATCGCGTGCAGCCGCAGCCCATGGGCATCGTCGCTGTCGTCACCCCGTGGAACTTCCCGATCTCGATCCCCGCGCGCAAGATCGCTGCAGCGCTCGCCGCCGGGTGCACTGTCGTCTTTCGTGCCGCCGAGCTTGCAGCTCTCTCGTCACTGCGGCTCTCTGACCTGCTCGACCGATTCGTTCCGGCCGGAGTCGTCAACACGGTTCTCGGCTCCCCAAGCGACGTCGTCACCCCCTGGCTCGACCGGGTTGACTGCGTCTCGTTCACGGGTTCTACGCGCGTCGGCCGCATCATCAACGAGCAGATCGCTCCTCGGTTCACGCCCGCGGTGATGGAGTTGGGTGGCAACGCCTCGTTCGTCGTTCTCGACGACGCGAACGTGCAGCACGCCGTCGACACTCTGATGATCGGCAAGTTCCGCAACAACGGCCAGTCGTGCATCGGCGCGAACAACGTGCTCATTCCGCGGTCGCTCGAGGGCGACTTCCGTGATGCGCTCGTCGCTGCCGCGTCAACGCTCGTCGTCGGGGACCCGCGCAACGCGGCGACAGACCTCGGCCCGCTCGCCCCGGCGAACGACCCGGCGCGCGTTGCGTCCCTGGTCGACCAGGCCACCGCGGCGGGCGGCGAAGCGCTACTTCCGCAGGCCGAACTCCCCAGCGCAGGCCACTACGCCGCACCGCAGTTCGTCATGAACGCATCGCCGACGTCCGCGCTCGTCGCCGACGAAGTGTTCGGCCCCGCGGCCGGCGTCATCGTGTATGACGACCTCGACGAGGCGATGGCGCTGCAGCGCTCCAGCGGCTACGGCCTCGCCAGCTACGTCTGCACCGAAGACCTCGAGAAGGCGGATGCCGTTGCTGCCGAGTTCCGCGCCGGAATCATCGGCATCAACACGGCGACGCCCAACTACCCCGGTGCGCCCTTCGGCGGCATCGGCCTCTCGGGCGTCGGCTATGAGGGCGGCCGGCAGGGTCTCGAAGCCCACCAGCACTTCCGCACAATCGCAACGCGAACGGCAACACCGTGACCATAGCCATTGCGCAGACGGGCGCCCCGACGGCCGTCGTGAACCGCAGTCTTGCGGGGTTCATCCGTGCCGTCGGAGAGACGCCCGTGCTGTTCGCGCGCGGAGGCCCTAACGCTCTCGTCGATGGAACCCTCACGAACGAGGGACCCACGAATGCTGACATGCAGCGCACCGGGTCGTGGCTGCGGGGAGGACGCCGGGCCGTGACGAGCGACGACCTCGACGCGATCGTCGAGAACCTCGATCGGGCCGGGGTCACGGGGCTCGCGCTCATCGGCGGCAACGGCACGATGGCCTTTCTCGATGCGATCTCCACGCGGGCACGCAAGCGCGGCACGAGCTTGCGCGTTGTCGGCATCCCGAAAACGATCGACAACGACATCGTCGCTGTCGACCATACCCCGGGCTTCCCCTCCGCCGCACGGTACCTTGCGGCAACCGCCACCGATATGTCGCGCGATCACGAGGCGATGGCGGGAATCGAGAAGGTGCGCATCGTCGAGGTGATGGGGCGCGACACCGGGTGGCTCGCCCTCGCGGCGAGCTTTCACGATCACGACCCGGAGCACGCCGCCGATCTTGTGCTCACGCCCGAAGAGTCGTTCGACCTCGACCGGGCGCTCGCGCACATTGACAGCGCGCTCACCGCGAAGGGTCGCGCGTTCGTGATCGTCAGCGAGGGTGTCGCTCCCGAGCTGACGCAGCAGCCCGTGAAGGCGCAGAACCACACGCGGCTCATCCAGGGCGGAGTAGCGCGGGTGCTCGCGCAAGCGGCATCCGATTCACTCGGCGTCACGGCTCGCGGCGAAGTGCTGGGCACGGCACAGCGTTGCAACTCGGCACTCATCAGTCCCGTCGACGCGCGTGAGGCGCACCAGCTCGGCGAACTCGCAGGTAACTGGCTCGTCGACCCCGCGGGGCCGACCGGCGTCATGGCCGCCCTCGACCGAAACGGCGACGCCACCGCCATTCCCCTCACCGACGTGGGCGGTCGCGTGCGCCATGTTCCTGTCGCCTGGCGCGGCACCGACCCCCGCGACCTGCGCGCGTTTCACACCTGGCTTTCCCCCCTCGTCGCGCTTCCCTAGCGCGTCGCAACACACAACACACGCAATACACCAAGAGAAATCGATCAAGGAGGAACGATGTCCAAGATTGTTCGGAGGGTAGGCGCCATAGCGGCGGCTACCGTCATCGCCGCAACGGCGACAGCATGTGGATCCCCGGGAGAGGGCTCCTCAGACGGCGACGCCATCAACGTTGTCTTGTCGAACCACCCCTGGCAGAGAGGCCTCGAGCCGCTCATCAGCCAGTTCGAAGAAGAGAGCGGCATTAAGGTCAACGTTCAGACGTTTGCCGAGCAGCAGGCGCGCGACCGCATTCTGCTCAACCTGCAGTCGAAGAGCTCGTCGATGGATGTCTTCATGACGCTGCCGTCGCGCGAGGGCCCGCAGTTCTCGGACGCCGGGTACTACCAGCCGCTCGATGACTACATGGCGAAGGCGCCCGACTCGTACAAGGTCGACGACTTCTCGCCCTCGGCAATCGACGGCATGAAGGATGCCGACGGCAACGTCATCGCGGTTCCGATCAACATCGAGGGACCCGTGCTGTACTACCGCACAGACGTCTTCGAAGACCTGGGCATTGAGGTACCGACGACAATCGACGAGGTGAAGGCGGCAGCGCAGACCATCAAGGATGCCGGTGAGATCACGCCCATCACCTTGCGTGGTGCCGCGGCCGCAATCGCCTTCGACTTCGGCCCCTTCTTCCACGGTGAAGGCCTCGAGTGGACGAAAGAAGACGGTACTGCCAACTTCGATCAGCCCGGCGCTGTGACGGCCATCGACAATTACGCAACGCTCGCCAGGGACTTCGGCCCCAAGGGCGTCATCAACTACAGCTTCACGGAGTCATCGAACCTGTTTGCGCAGGGCAAGGTCGCCATGGAGCTGGAGTCGAGCAACGAGCTCAACTCGGTGTTCGATCCCGAGAACAGCACGGTGAGCGAGAACGTTGGTGTCGCGAAGATGCCCGCGGGCTCGGTTGAGGCCGCACCGACCGCTCTGTCGTGGGGCGTGACGATGTCGCCATTCTCAGAGAAGAAGGATGCCGCGTGGGAGTTCCTGCAGTGGGCCACGTCTCCCGAGATTCAGCTTGAGTTGACGAAGGCAGAGATCGCTCCGCCGCGTGACTCCGTCGCGACCGACCCGAGTTATGTCGAGAACTTCTCGGCGCCAACGCAGAAGCAGTGGCTCGAAGCCGTCGCCGACATTCAGGAGAACGGCAACACCGAGGTGGGCCCCGTCGGCACCAAGGCACCGAGCATGCGCGAGACCTTGGGCAATGCCATCGGCAAGGTGATCCTCGGCGACGCCACGGCAGAAGAAGCCGCGAAAGAGATCCAAACCACGCTGAACGAACAGTTGGATAAGAAATAACGCATATGTCTACGACGCGGACCATTCTCACCGAAGGGAACAAGCGCAGCCCGGCGGCACGGGGTCGAAAGAGTTTCGACCCCGTGTCCCACGGGACGTTCCCGTTCATCATCCCTGCGCTCATCGTGACGGTGGGGCTCGTTCTCATCCCGGTGCTCTACACCGTCTGGCTCTCCGTCACCGATCAAGACATCGCGGGGAACAACAGCGGGTTTGTCGGGTTCGATAACTTCATTGAGATGTTCCAGAACTCCGAGTTCTGGTATTCGCTCTTCGTCACACTGCAGCTGTTCATCGTGTGCCTTGTCGTCGAGACGGTTCTCGGTCTTGCTCTCGGTTACCTGCTCAGTCGCGATGTTCCCGGGCGCGCCATCTTTCAGGGGCTTCTGCTCATTCCAGCGATCACCGCTTCGGTGGCAGTCGCCCTCGTATGGATGCTCATCTACGATCCGACGCTGGGAGCGGCGAATCAGATTCTGCAGGCGATCGGCCTCGACCCCGTCGTGTGGCTGGGCAGCCGCGAAATGGCACCGTGGTCCATTGCGATCGTCGATATCTGGCAGTGGACGCCGTTCATGGCGCTCATTATCTCGGCCGGCATCCGGTCGCTGCCGAGCGAACCGTTTGAGGCGGCATCCATTGATGGCGCCGGGCCCATCAAGAAGGCGTTCTTCGTCGGCCTGCCGCTGCTGCGCTCGGTGCTGATTGTCGCCATGCTGCTGCGCACCGTCGACCTGATCCGCTTCTTCGACACCATCTACATCATGACCCAGGGTGGCCCTGTCAATGCGACGAACACCCTCAACGTGTACGGGTATCGCGCGGCGTTCATCGATCAGGAGCCCAGCTACGCTGCCGCTCTTCAGCTGAGCCTGTTCGTGCTGGTCATCCTGGTCGCCGCCATCTTCACCTACGTGCGAAAGAGGAGTACCGATGTCGAGTAGTACGAGAAATCGTCGGCGCACCTACGCGCTGACCTACGCCGCGTATATCGTCGCTGCGCTCATCTTCTTCGTGCCCGTGCTGTTCATGCTGTGGTCGGCGTTCCGCAGCAACGTCGACATCACCGGCAGCATCTTCAACATCGGCACGCCGCTCACTCTCGAAAATTTCACGAACCTGTTCGAGCGATTCGACTTCATCTATTACGTTCGCAACAGCTTCATCATCGCGGGCGGCTCCACCATCCTCGGGCTGCTGTTCGGTATTCCCGCCGCGTACGTCATCGCCCGGCGCACCATTCCGGGCATCGGGTTCAGCACGCTTCTGGCGCGCATGGCCCCCGGCGTGCTCTTCGTCGTTCCCTTCTTCATCATGTCGATGAAGATCGGCGCAACGTCGAACGATGTGCTCAATTTCGTCGTGTTGATCGCCGCACACCTCATCATCACGTTGCCGCTGTGCATCTGGCTGCTCATTCCCTTCTACGAAGAGATTCCGCGCAGCCTTGAAGAGGCAGCGCTGATCGACGGGTGCAGCCCGGGGCAACGGTTTATGCAGGTGGTGCTTCCGCTCGTGACGCCCGGCATTTCCGTCGCCATCACGCTGAGCTTCATCTTCTCGTGGAACTACTTTCTGTTTGCCCTCGCGCTCGCGAGCTCGAACACCATGCCGTTGCCGGTCATCGCGTTCAACTTCATCGGGCAGGGCTCGAGCGACTACGGCGGGCTCATGGCCGCGAGCACGCTCATCTCTCTTCCGGCAATCATTCTCACCATCGTCGCGCAGCGCTGGCTTGTGCGCGGTCTGACAGGAGGCGCGGTCAAATGACGGATGCCATCAGCAACACGAGTGCTCATTTCGAGGGCAACGGCGTCGTGTCGTTCTCGACGGAAACGCTGCGCGCGATTCGCCCCGGGCACGTGCGCATTCGCGTCGACGTGTGCGCGCTCTGCGGCTCAGACAAACGGCTGCTCGCAAGTGGCGCCGCCGTTGTTCCCGGGCACGAGGTGGTCGGCACGATCGTGGAGTCGGCACCGGATGCCCCGAGCGAGGGAACCCGGGTGGTCGTGTACATTCCCGTGAGCTGCGGGGAGTGCAAGGCGTGTCTCGAGCAGCAGAACAACCGCTGTTACAACCTCGAAGGCCTCATGGGGTGGCAGTTCGACGGCGGCTTCGCCGAGTACATGGATGTTCCTGTGCGGTGCGTCATCCCCGTGCCAGACGACATCCCGTCCGACGTCGCGGTTCTCGCACTCGACACGTTTGGCACCGCTGCCCACGCGCTTCGCCTCGGTGAGCGCACGCAGCCCGGCGGCATCCAGAATCTGCTGGTGATCGGCTGCGGCCCGCTCGGGCTCGGCGTGGTCGCGGTGGCGTTGGCCATGGGCATCCCCACCGTGCACGCGTGGGACCCGAACGAGGCCCGTCTCGGTCTTGCCGAGAAGCTTGGCGCAACGCGCGCCACCGACCTCGAGACGGTTAATCAGTACCAGGTGATCGCCGAGGCGAGCGGGGCCGACCCCGCCCGTGCGGCCGCGCAGAACGTGGTCGAGCCGGGCGGTGCGATTCTCGCCCTCGGCGAGTCGAACGAGCCGTACCTCATGCCCGCGACGCCTCGCTGGCGCCGCACCGACTGCTTCACCGTGCGGTCGTTCTACTTTCCCAAAACCGAGGTCGCCGACAACTGGGGTCTGCTTCGCTCGCACGGAGCAACGCTTCGCGACACGATCATGACGCCAACGAGGTTGGAAGATCTCGAAGAGACGTTCACGAAATTTCTTGACGGAGACTTCGTCAAGCCCTACATCACGCACGAGGAGAATTGATGACCCACGACAACCTGCTTATTCTTGCGGCCGACCAGCGCCCGTGGCTGACGAACGCTCTGTTCGGCCACACGGATGCCGCGACCGCGGAACAGCGTGCGGTCACAACCGAGGCGAAGCATCTCATCTTCGAGGGCCTGCTCAAGGCAACAGAATCGGATGCCGTGACCGGCGCCGCCATTCTCGTTGACCCCGAGCTAGGCCCCGGCGTTCCCGAGCGGGCCCTCGCTCATGGCGTCCCTCTCGCGCTGCCCATCGAACGCGCAGGTCAGCGCCTCTACGAAACCGAGCCCGAGAACCTGCGCGACTACCTGAAGGCGTTTGCGCCGCGCTACTCAAAGGTGCTCGTGCGCTACAACCCCGCAGATTCAGACGAGCGTGCGCTGCAGCGCGAGAGGCTGGCCGAAGCATCCGCCATCTCGCGTGATGAAGGCTGCGAGTTTCTGTTCGAACTTCTCGTGCCGCCGACCGATGAGCAGCTTGCCCAGGTTGACGGCGACGCCGAGCGCTACGCCTGGGAACTGCGGCCGGAGCTCACCCGCCAGGCCATGGCCGAGATCGCTGAGCAGGTGGGCGTGGACATTTGGAAGCTGGAGCACCAGGGCGACGTCGACTCGTCACGCACGACGGTAAAGCTCGCGCGAAGCCACGGGGCAGAGTGCATTCTTCTCGGGGCAGGCGGCGACACCGACACCGTCAACTCGTGGCTGCAGATCGCCGCACAGGCGGGTTTCGTCGGGTTCGCCATCGGCCGTAGTATCTGGTGGAAAGCGGTGCAGCAGCTCGCTGCCGCTCCGACGGACAGGGACGTTCGCGCACGCTCGCTCGAGACCATCGCAGCGACGTACTCCGGGTTCGTCACCGCGTTTACGCGGGCACAGTAGGCGAAGGCGGGAGTCGACGTGGAGTGGGAGCCTCCCGTGCGGGTGGGTACGAGCGTTCACGAGTTCTTGCGCGCAAAGATTCTCACGGGGGAGCTCCCACCGGGGTCGCGCCTTGCGGTTCCGTCGCTCGCGAAAGAGCTCGGCGTCAGCCGCAGCCCCGTGCGCGACGCCGTGCTGCAGCTCGTGCGCGAAGGCCTTGCGATTGAGGAGTTCAATCGCGGCGCCGTCGTCTACCTGCCGCCCACGTCGGCTCTCGTGAGCCTGTACCACGCACGTGAAGCGCTCGAGGGCATGGCCGCGCGACTCGCGGCGAGCACCATCAGCGACGCCACGCTGGCCGACCTCGACGCGGTGCTCGCAGAGCACGAGTCGATCGACCCCGACGACTTCCATCGGCACATCGAACTCGACTCGCGCTTCCATCGTCAGATTCGGGATGCCGCGGCAAGCCCGGTTCTCATCCGGATGTTGGAAGAGATCCAAGGTCAGGTGATCGTGGCGATGCGCTCCACGAACCTCAGCGGCGGCGTGTACAGCGCGACGGCCGACCATCGGGCGATCCTCGATGCGCTCACCCGGCACGACCCGGATGCCGCAGAGACCGCGGCGCGAAACCACATCTCCCGGCTGACGGGAATTCTTGAAGAAGGCGGCGAGGCAGCACAATGAACCGAACGGCACTCCGGCACAGCACAGCCGATGGTCTGCGCTTGGCAGAAGAACCGGTGCCCGAGCTTGCTCCGGGCGAAGCCTCGATCGACGTTCTCGCCGTGGGGCTCTGCGGCACAGACACGCACATCCTTGAAGGCACGTTCCCGTCCGCAGACAACGTGATCATGGGCCACGAGGTGTGCGGCGTCGTGCGCGAGCTCGCCGACGACTCCTCCGATCTCGCCGTCGGCGACCTGGTCACCGTCGAGCCGCACAAGTACTGCACCGAGTGCACATACTGCCGCTCGGGCGACGAGCACCTGTGCATTAACAAGAAGGGGTACGGGGTCAAGCTCGACGGCGGCATGACCACCACGATGGTCGCGCCGGCGCGCATCCTGTACCGGCTCGACCCGCAGACCGATCCGAAAATTGGTGCGATGGCGGAGCCTCTCGCGTGCTGCATCCACTCGATGGATCGCCTCAACCCGCAGTCGGGTACGTCGATCCTCATCGCTGGCTGCGGCCCGGCCGGCGCGATGCTCGTCGCGCTCTCGAAGGCACGCGGGCTGACGCCGATCGTGGTGTCCGAGCCGTCCGAATCCCGCCGAGAACTTGCGCTCGCGATGGGCGCCGATCTCGCGGTGCACCCCGACGATCTGGACTCGCCCGAGGCCTCTGCGCTGGCGGGTGAGCAGGGCTTCCATTCGGTGGTAGATGCTGTCGGGCGCGCCACGATCGCGCGCGACCTGCTGAACCGCATCCGCAAGGGCGGCACGTTCCTGGTCTTCGGCGTCGCCGCGCCCGACGACACCCTCGCGCTCACCCCGCGCGAGGTCTACGACAAGGAGCTCACGATCGTGGGCTCCATCATCAACCCATACACGCACGAGCGAGCGGTCGCGATGCTGCAGACCCTCCCGCTTGACGCGATCCCGACGCGCACCTTCCCGCTCTCTGAGTATGAGGCCGCCTTCGCCGCGCAGCGTGAGGGCCGCGAGAAGATCTACATCTCACCACTTCCAAAGCTCCTCCATGAGGAAATCCTGTAGGTCTTTGTTCAGCTAGAACCTTTTACTTGGATTCGACGACGTCATTGTTCCAAAGGCCTCTCCCGACACGATTGCGAAGGGCGGACATGTCATCGACATTCATGAGACGGACAGCAATGACAACGCGAATTTGTGACCCCCAAACAGCAGTAAAACATCCCATTTCGTGCACTTGTGCCGGTCGGCAGCGAGAATGTGGTGACTGCGGGGCGTTGCTTGAGCGCCGACGGCCCAGGGTTCGCATCAGTGCGCACGATGGCGACGTGCATCGCAATGGGGCAGGGCGCCGGTACCGCAGCGGCCCTGAACGCGCAGTACGGATACAGTATGTCGGAGATGAACTTCGGGGAACTGCGTTCGCGCCTGATCGCGCAGGAAGCCGTGGTCGACATAGACAACTGCGTCTCACCGATGTCTGGTGCGATGTTGACTGGGAGCGAGAAATGACCGCGACTACTATGCCGTCAAGGAGGAACTTGCCTAACTTTCCACGGATGATTTCAGCGCCGGTGTGCGGAAGAGACGAGCTTCGGGAAGGGTATGGATGCCAAACGAAGTATCCTACTTTTTCAAAGTGGCATTCACGGTTCGACTGACGAAATCGAATATCTCGTTGGTCAATACGCCAGGAGTTCTTCGATTTTTGCGGCGGAGGCTCGGAGATACTCAAGCAACCGCGCCTCATCGTCAGTGACATTCTCCTGGCGAGTCGGGTTTATTCGCGAGAGCGGCGCAGCAAGCGAAAGTGCGCAGACGGGGTTCCCTTCTGGTCGGCGGAGCGCGACCGCGATCGCGCACATATCAATCTCTGATTCGGCTCGGTTCGTGGCGAAACCAGATTCGGCGACGTGCTGTAGCTCCCTCCAGAGCACAGCACGGTCTTCGATTGTGTGCTCTGTCTTCCGAGCCAGGTTCGGTGCAGAATAGAGTTCCTCGAAGTGTGAACGGCTCAGGCTTGCGAGCAGCACCTTGCCCGCTGCGGTCGAGTGCGCTGGCGGCTTCTCGCCCACACGTGTCATGACGCGCACTGCTGCATTCGACTCGACGGCGCTGAGGAAGAAGGTCTCGGTGCCGCGCACAATCGACAGGTGCACCGTCTCTCCTGAGGCATCCCTCAGTCGCCGCATGACCGGAGCGGAAACCTCGGCGCAGTGCTCGATCGCAGAAGACGTGCCGAGCATCTCGCTACCCAGTTCGTACTTGCGGCCCAAGCTCTGACGCACGAATCCCTCGTTCACGAGGGTGGCGAGCAAGCGGTGCGCCGTTGATACGCCGACTCCAAGTTCGGACGCCAAATCGCTCACTCCCATCGATGGGTTGCGCCGCAGCAGTTTGAGTGCGCGCAGCGCGTGTGTGACCGATTGCAGCGTTTCTGCCATTCGTTACCTTTCCGCTAATAGGAATCTTACATTGAAGTTTTCCTGTGTACGAAACTATGCTCGGTGTTGATAAACAATACTGGGAGACAATCTATGTTCATTGAGCAGCGCACGTACATACTCCACACCGGCGTTAAGCTCGCCGATTTCCTCGATGCCTACGAGAACATCGGTTTGCCCGTTCAGCGTCGCATCCAACGAGGTTTTTTGGGCTACTTCGTCAGTGAAATAGGAACACTCAACCAAATGATGCATCTGTGGGCGTATGACAGCCTCGACGACCGTGACCGGCGGCGCGACGAGGTGGCTGCCGAACCTGAATGGCAACGGTGCCTCGAAATTATTAGACCGATGATCAAATCGATGGAGAACACCATCTATAAGCCGACCGGCTTCTCACCAATTCGTAGTCTCCCTGTTGAGTGCGATGACTTTGGCACGGCGTTCACATGGCAGCGATGAAACATGTCATCGTCACCGGGGCCGGAGGCGGCATTGGTTCCGCTCTTGTTGGTGATCTGCTTGAGGATGGATACGTCGTCACAGGAATCGATGCGTCCGTTGAGTCCAGCGAACGGCTGCAGGATCGCTTCCCGGGAGTGACCGCGTTTCAGGCCGATGTCACGCACAGCAGCGAAGTCGACCGAGCCGTCGAGCAGGCCATGGATGCGCACGGAGTTCCCCACGGACTAGTGAACCTCGCCGGGGATAACCGTCTCAAGCCCCTAGAAGACATCACCGACAGCGATTGGCGACACCTCGTCGACGCGAACCTCTCATCGGCCTTCTACCTGTGTCGAGCGGTGATGCCTCGGATGCGTGAGGCCGGCGGAGGGCGGGTCATCAATACCAGCTCGATTTTCGGCGTGCGAGGCGTGAATAACGACGCTGCGTACGCAGCCGCAAAGGCGGGAGTCGTTGGCTTGACTCGGGCACTAGCCACTGAGTTTGGCCCTGCACGAGTGACGGTAAATGCGATCGCGCCCGTCGTTGTTCTCACTGAACGAGTGAAGAAGATGCCCAAAGAGCATCTCGACAAGCAACTCTCGACGATTCCGCTCGGGCGATTCAGTACGGAGCGAGACGTCAATGCGACCATCCAGTTTCTGCTGAGCGATGGTGGCAGCTTTTACACGGGGCAGACGTTCTCACCCAACGGTGGAGATACGATGCCCTGATCTAGCGGCTTCCGAAAGCGGTAAGACGTGCGTGCTCGATGGTGGCTTCGTGTGCTGGACGATCACCAAGTGCGATTGTGGGTGTCTTCCCGATGTCGCCGATCAACAGCCCGGCGTCCTTGAACAGCATTGGGTAGTGGAAATTGTCGAAATTCGTGCTCATCCAACTCTGTCCGCTCGAGGCGTTCACAACGTCGAGGAACTGCTGCGCAGAGACATCATGCTCGACCGCCAGATCTAGCATCGCCGCTGTTGCCAGAGCGTTATATGCGCCAAGCGTATTGTTCAAGAGCTTGAGCAGCGATGGCTGTCCGTAGCGTGAAGTCCAAAAGAGCCGTTCGGCCATGTCATCAAACCGAGAGAGGTCGGTGTCCGACGGCTCGGGCCCTGCAAGCATGAGTGACATTGACCCGTCGCGTGCCCCCTGAGGCCCTCCAGAGAGTGGTGCTTCGAACACGCGCCATGATGTGGGTGTTGACGAGAGAATTCTGGCGGCATCGCTTGGAGCAAGTGTTGTGAGCACGACGATCGTTAGTCGTTCCATCGCGTGCTCCCGGAGCATCGTGAGTGCCTTCTCAAGCTGATCCGCCATACGCACAGCGATGTACACTGCATCGACTGTTCTCCATGGCACATCGTGGGGTTGGGATGCGACGGCCACTCCGGTCTCGTCGGCCAAAGCTTGCGCACGGTTGTTGTCAATCTCAAAGCCTGCCACGTCTCGGTGTCGCGCGAGCAATCGTTCGCCGACTGCGGCACCAATCGGGCCGAGGCCGATGATGAGCTCTGTCATCAGTATCCTTTCGATTGGCCGCCATCGACGGGGATGGCGGCTCCCATAATGTGACCCGCCTCAGGCGAGAGAAGGAAAGCGATAAGAGCAGCGACCTCGTCGGGATCGGTTGGTCGCTTCGTGGGCATCCCGGAACGCAGCTTCTCGTCGGCCTCGGCCACAGTGAGATGGTCACGCTCGCCGGTAGCTGCGACGAGCGAGTCCCAGCGACCTGTCTGCGTCGGCCCCGGCGCGACCGCGTTGACGGTGATTCCCTCCGGAGCCAGTTGAGTTGCCGCGGCTCGCGTCAGAGCGAGCATGGCGCTGTTTGCTGCGCCCGCTACAGCCATAGCTGCTCCGGGTTCTTTACCCGCCGTGCCCGCGACGTTCACGATGCGTCCCGCCGACGAGGCACGCAGGTGAGGCAACGCAGCTTGCATCACGCGCACAGCGCCGATGGCCTTCGAATCTATGGCGGAAGCCCACTCAGCGGTGCTGATCTGGTCAAAGGTGCCGGATGGCGCTGCCCCGACACAATTCACGACTGCGTCGAGCGCACCGTATCTGGCAATGACGTCAGCCACAGCGGAGGAAACAGATTCATCGTCTCGAGTGTCGAGTGAAACTGCTAATAGTGCTGAATCCGCCGATACCGCTTCGACTTCGGAGACGACGGAGCGGCCACGATCATGGTCTCTTCCTCCGATCGCGACCGCCCAGCCGTCTCGAACGAGCCGCTCAGCGGTCGCGCGCCCGATGCCGCTTGTGCCTCCAGCGATGAAGGCTATGCGTGGCATGTGCTCAGTCCCGGTAATCAATGGTGATATCGGCAATGTCCTCGTTCTCGAGATTCACGACGATATTTTCCGGCGTGCGCGTAGTGAGCCAGACGAGTTCCTGTGTCTTCGACGCGTTGCCCTCTATGTGTGGCACGAAAGGCGGCACGTACACGAAGTCACCTTCCTCCAGGTAGACGATAGTCTCGTAGCGTTCGCCGTATCGGATGAACCCTCGGCCCTTCAGCACGTGTCCGCCAGTTTCTGCTTCACCGTGGTGATGGGCCGCTGAGATCTCCCCAGGTCCCGTGTGAACGCGACCAAACCAGAGGTTCTCCACCTCGGAGTTCTCAACGCTCACCCCCGAAATGCGGATGGCCTTTGGTGTCTGGCCTGGTGCTTCGACAAGGTCCGCCTTGCGGTTCACCTTGAGAGTCTTGAGATTAGTCTGATCTGTCATTGTTCGCTCCTTTCACACAGCGATCTGGTCGTCGTCTTCGACGACGGGGTTCGATAAGGTGCCGATGCCATCGATCGACACTTCGATCCGATCTCCCGGAAACATCCATAGTTGAGGGTCGCGGGCAGCGCCAATGCCGCCCGGTGTGCCCGTGGCGATGACGTCACCCGGCCGAAGGGTTGTCCATGTAGAGATGCGGGCGATGAGTTCGGGAACGTCGAAGCAAAGCTGACCAAGATCGGATTGCTGCACCACGTCATCGTTGAGAGTTGTGGTGATGCGGTGACCCGCGAGCTCTCCAATCTCGTCTGGCGTGACGATAACGGGTCCGAACGCCCCGGACGCATCGAAGTTTTTACCGGGTGTGTACTGGTGTGTCTGTTTCTGGAAATCGCGAATCGACCCATCATTAAGGATGCTGTATCCGAGAATGTAGTCGTGCGCTCGTTCTGCGGCGATTCGCCTGCCCGTGCGCCCGATCACGACGGCGAGTTCGCCTTCAAAATCGAAACTGACGCTCTCGCGAGGCGCGATGAGTGACGCGTGGTTTCCCACAAGTGAATCAGCGAACCGGGCGAACACGACGGGGTGGGCCGGCGTCTCACGTCCCGTCTCGGCAATGTGGTCGAGGTAGTTGAGGCCGACGCAAAGAATCTTGTCGGCGTCAGGCACGGGTGTAAGGATTGTCACCGCCGTCGTTGGATAGGGCTCGACAGCCTGTCTCAGCACGTCGAGACCGTGTTCGCGAAGCGCCCGTTTGAGCGACGGCATCGACGCAGGCGCAGCCAGCACGCGATCACCGTCTACGACTCCCCAGCGCGGTGAGCCGTCAAGGGTGAATGAGACGATTCTCATGGAGGCTCCTTCAATGTGGCCAGAATGATGTGCCACCAGTCTGGTGTGAGGCGAACTGTCTGACGCTCGATTTCAGCTTGCCGTCCCGCGTAGCGGTACACAAGCTTTCCGGTTACCGGAAGCTCTTGCAGTATTTTCCCGCTGTCCGGTATTGTCGCATCGACTCAACGGCGAGTTTCTGAGCCTCGCCCCTTTATGCCTGTGGAGGCCAACTATGTCCAATCGAACTACGTCGCCCGAGACGGAAGAGCTGAAGGCGCTCAATGAGAGCCTGGTCTCGAAACGGCAAGAGCGACGCGCCGTCGCATCTGGTGCGCTCGGCTCGGCACTCGAATGGTTTGACTTCGCCATCTACGGCGCCTTGTCGGCCACGATCTTCCCCTCATTGTTCTTCTCCGGGCTCGGTGAAAGTGGTGCACTTCTAGCGTCGTTCGCTACGTTCTTCGTCGGCTTCCTTGCACGTCCTCTCGGAGCGGTGGTTTGCGGATTCTTGGGCGACCGCTTCGGCCGACGACCTGTGTTGCTCGGCTCATTCGTCGCTATGGGCATCGCATCGCTGCTCATTGGCCTGTTGCCGACAGGTCAGGGCATCTTCATTGCCACAGTGCTCGTTGTTCTGCGCTTCATCCAAGGATTCTCTCTCGGTGGTGAGGCAACGGGGGCGCAGCTCATGACCATGGAGCACGCGGTTGGATCGCGACGCGGCATCCTTGGCTCGTTCATGAATATCGGATCGCCCATTAGCCAGGTGCTGGCGAATGTTCTGCTCGCGGTGCTCTCCGCAACGCTCACGCAAGAGGCGTTCGAATCCTGGGGCTGGCGTCTTCCGTTCATTGCGGCAATCTTTCTCGCGCTGATTGGCCTCTACATTCGCATTCAGTTGGAAGAGACACGCGCGTTCAAGGTGCAGCAGGAGGCTGCTGCAACACAGAAGAAGGTCAACGGCCTGACCGTTCTGAAGACGCAGCCGTTCACGGTCATCCGCATGATTCTGCAGTGGGCGCCGTTCGCGCAGACGTTCTACATTATTGCCATCTACGGACTGTCGTTCATGACCAATCAAGGTGGATTCACCGAGGCAGACAGCTTTACCACGCTGATGATCGCCAACTTCGTGTCAATCTTCTGCGGTGTCTTCGGTGGCTGGACAAGCGACCGCATTGGACGTAAGCCGGTGATGTGGATTGGCTGTGCTGCCATGTTTGTCGGGTCACTCGGGTTCTTCCCCGCCGTGAACTCCGGTTCGCTTGTGCTGAGCATCATGGCGGCGACGATTGCACTTGGCGGTGTGCAGCTCGGATTCGGAGCACAGCCGGCACTCTTCGCCGAGCAGTTCCCAACCGCAACTCGCTTCACCGGCTCGGCACTGTCACTCAACTTTGCAACACTCATCTTTGCCGCGCCGGCTCCGTACATCGCCGCCTGGCTTGCTCAGCTGGGTGGCGAGCACTCGTATTGGCTGGTCATGGGCGTCAACCTGGGAGTCATCATCATGTCGGCCATTGTGACTATCTTCATCTCCGATAAGAACCGTCACCGTGACCTGGCCGCGTTCCTCTCACATCGCGATTGACTTTCCAATGGTCGTAGATTCACTGGGCGTCGAGACTAGCGATGATTACACCATCGCTAGTCTCGACGTCGGGTTGCGAGCGCTCGACTTCGTGCTCATCCGCGATCGCACGACAGTTGGAGAGCTTGCGGCCCACATGGGTATCGGTCGCTCGCGTGCGCACCGGATCCTGCGCACACTCGAATTGCGCGGATACGTCTCTCCGTCCTCGTCGGGTCGAGGCTTCGTTGCCGGGCCAGCGATTATGCGCATGGGAATGCCGGGCGCGACGTCCCCGAGCGAGCGATACGCGCATCGCCCAGTTCTTGAGTGCGTGCGAGAAAAAACTGGTGAAGACGTGCATGCCGCCGTTCTTACTGGTGATCGGGTGATGGTCACCGAGGGGCGCCGTTCGCCGCGCACGCCGAGCATTGGCCTCCGAATTGGCATGGTTGCACCAGCTCATGCGATGGCTGGGGGGAAGCTGCTGCTGTCGCTTCTCGACGACGGACAAGTGCTCAGCCTTCTACCGATGCGCCTGGCGAGACTTGGGCCGCGCACGATCGTCGATCGCACGGTTTTGCTTGATGAATTGTCGGTTACCCGTGAGCGCGGCTGGGCCATGGCGCTGCAGGAATCCGAGCGTGACGTCGACTCGATCGCGGTGCTGCTCGGCGGACGAACCTGGCGTGACCGTGTCGCGCTTGTGGTGTCGTGTCCTACGCACAGGGGAGGCGAGAAGCGCCTTCGCGAGCTGGCCGCCATCGCACTTCAGGCAGCCGGTGGGCCGTGTGAGGTACCGATTACGCAAACGAGCGAAGGAGAAGATGGATGCCTCTGAGGGAACCGCGAAGCGCGATCGTCACTGGTGGCGCCGGTGGCATTGGCACCGCGATTGGCCGTCGTCTTGCCACGTCCGGCTACATCGTGATCGTCGCCGACGCCGATGCGGCCGAAGCCGAACGCGCTGCGTCAGCTCTGCCTCTCGTCGTCTCTGGTCGGCATTGTGGAGTCGGCGGAGACCTCACAACGGGTGACGCCAATCGGGCCGTGGTCGATGCCGCGAGAGCGGCAGCTCCGATCGGTGCGATTGTGAATGCCGTGGGCATCTCGCCGAAAGACGATGGGCACAAACGGGCATTCTTCGACATCTCTGAGGGGGAGTGGGATGCGGTTCTGGCCGTGAACCTGAAGGCTCCGTTCCTGCTGGCGCAGCAAGCATATCCGCACCTTCCGGAGGACGGATCTGCGTCGATCGTGAACGTACTGTCGATCGTCGCGTGGATGGGCACTGGCGGTTCGGTTGATGCCTCGTTCCCACCGAACATCCCATCGTCGGCGGCGTACGCGGCTTCAAAGGGTGGTCTGCGTATTTTGACAGCATCCCTTGCCCGAGAGTTGGCCCCGAAGCGCGTCCGCGTCAATGGGGTTGCCCCCGGGTTCGTCGCGACGCCGATGATGGCCGCGGTTCCAGAACACAACGTCAGCGAGCTCGCGGCCCAAGTGCCCCTCCAACGCTTCGCGACGGCAGACGAGGTCGCCGACGCCGTTGACTTCCTCGTCGGCGATCGGGCGTCGTACATTACGGGGGAAAGCATTGCGGTGAACGGCGGGTGGCACACGCTTTGAGACTTCGAGCGAAGGCGCGACTCGGGTGTCATCGCCCCTTCTGTTGGGCGCGACGTAGCTTTACCTAGTCATTGAACGAGCGATTCATTAGTGTCCGACGAGTGACCAGGCTCGGCCCCATTTGTATCGCGAAAATGCATATGTCAAAAATGACATAGACAACATCTATTGACACCATCGTCAAACATTGCTCTAATCATTCACACATGATTTTAGTGCCATCCTGTGAGCGAACCGCTGGCGGTATGGCCCGAGGGCGGAGGTCGATGGTGATCCGTTTCGACGGCGTGAACAAGTGGTTTGGTGAGTATCAGGCACTACGAGACATCAACTTTGAGATTGACGAAGGCGAAGTCGTTGTCATCCTGGGGCCTTCGGGGTCTGGGAAAAGTACGTTGCTGCGCACTATTAACGGGCTCGACGGCATCAGTAGTGGATCTTTGACTGTCGACGGTGTCTCCGTGAACTCTCCGAAGTCGAACCTCAACGCGTTGCGGGCCGAAATCGGCTTCGTCTTTCAGCAATTCAACCTGTACCCACATATGTCGATCCTCGACAACGTCATGCTTGCTCCGGTGAAACTGCGACGCATGTCGAAAAGCGAGGCGACGGATCGGGCGAGGAAGCTCCTCCAGCGAGTCGGAATTCCTGAGCAGGCTGACAAATATCCCGCGCAGTTGTCCGGAGGGCAACAGCAACGTGTGGCGATCGCTCGTGGGCTCGTGATGAGTCCGAAGATGATGCTATTCGACGAGCCGACTAGCGCACTAGACCCGGAGATGATTAAAGAAGTCCTCGATGTCATGGCTGATCTGGCCGAGGGCGGAATGACCATGGCAGTAGTCACGCATGAAATGAACTTTGCGCGCAAGGTTGCGGATCGCGTTGTGTTTATGGATGCCGGGCAGATCATCGAAGTTCGAACACCCGACGAGTTCTTCGAGGACCCGCACCATGATCGCACAAAGGATTTCCTGTCGAAGGTGCTTGCGGTTTGATCACCCAGGACATGAGCCAGCAGAAGAGCCAACCGAAAATGAAGACAAAGAAGTCACGACGCTTCCACGCCTCACTGGGCGCAGGTGCAGCAATCCTCGCATTATTCACGGTCACCGCTTGCTCTAGCGGAGAGTCAACGGATCAGGATTCCTTGGAGGCAGCGCTCGCAGATGGGGTACTGACCGTTGGTGTGAAGTTTGATACGCGACCGTTCGGCTACATCCCAGAGGGGCAATCATCTGTGGCCGGGTTCGACGTTGACCTCGCGGCCGCCGTCGCAGATGAGCTCGGTGTGGAAGTCGAGTTTGTGCAGGTGAACTCGCAGAATCGAATCCTCAATTTGAATAGCGGCAAGGTCGATGTGCTGATGGCCTCTATGCTTCGGACACCTGAACGAGACGAGTCGATCGACTTCTCGATCGACTACTTCTCAGACGGGCAGTCACTACTCGTACCCGAGGGATCTGAGATCGAGAGCATTAACGACCTCGGGCCCGAAAGCACGGTTGCGGTTGTGCAGGGCACTCCGGAGGAGCAGACACTCCTTGAGAATGCTCCAGAGGGCACGTCCACGGTCACGTACCAATCCTGGCCAGACGCTCTGCAATCGCTCTATCGAGGCGAAGCCGAGGCCGTGACAACGACGGTTGGGATCCTATACGGGCTGAAAGTTTCGTCAGACGCAGCAGGGCAGCCTGTGGAGATAGTTGGGGAACCCTTTGCAGATGGGCCGATTGCGGCCGGGTTCCGTGATGGAGACGTCGAGTTCGTCGATGCGTTCAACGGCGCGCTTCTTGATCTTCAAGATGACGGCACTTATGAGGAAATTTATCTCAAATGGTGGAGTAAGGCGCTCCCGGACGTCTACAAGATCACAGAGTCATAGGACGGAGTAATACTCATGGGTAATTGGGACTCGGTACTAACCCAACCTGGACTAGGGATGCTCTGGGATGGCCTACTTGTCACGCTGCAGCTGGCGTTCTACGCAATCGTGCTCTCGACGATTCTGGGCATGCTCGTCGCACTCGGTCGAGTGACTCACGGCCGTAGATCAGCACCGCTTCGTTGGCTTCTTACCGCGTACGTAGAGTTCTTCCGAAATGTGCCGCTTGTGGTACAGCTCGTATTCTGGGGTTTTGCGATCTTTAGCGTCGCGATTGTTCGAGACTTCTTCGCGCCGTTGAACGCAATCTATTCCAATGCGTTCATCGCGGGGGTTCTTGGTCTGACGGTATATACGTCGACGTACATCGCTGAAGTGTTCCGGAGTGGATTGCAGTCGATTCCAAAAGGGCAGATGGAAGCTTCACGCGCGTCTGGCCTTGGCTACTGGAGATCGATGGTCAGCGTCATCATCCCTCAGGTATTGCGCAACACAGTCGGCGCGCTGGGAAACCAGTGGATTGGGGCGACAAAAAACACTTCAATCGTGCTCTTTCTTGGCGTCGCGGATCTCGTGTTCCAGGCGCAGGAAATTGAGGCAGCGACGTTCCGTGGCGTTCAAGCATTCACAGCGGTGGCAGTCATCTTTGCCGTCATTTGTTTGATGGAGGCACTACTGCTCAATCGTCTCGAGAAACGGCTCTCGAAGAAGACCGGAAAGCCGAAAGCTTTGCCCACAATGACTCAGACGATGAGGACGCAAGCATGAACTTCGACGTGATTTTCAACAACTGGTCATTCATGATCAGCGGGCTTGGGTACTCCCTCGGTCTGGCCGCGGTCTCTATCATTGGGAGCTTCATTCTAGGAGTTGTGTTTGCTGCGGGAAGAATCTCAAAGCGTCCCTATTTGAAGTACCCTTCCATCGCCTATATCGAGCTAGTGCGGAGCATCCCGCTCATCATTTTTATCCTCTACATCTTCTTTGGTCTTGCCGGAATTGGTGTGAATGTAGATCCGTTCTGGTCGGCAGCCTTAGCGCTGACGATTTTCGCGAGCGCATACGTGGCGGAAGTAATTAGGACCGGCATTCTGGGTGTCAAACCAGGGCAGATGGAAGCAGCTCGGGCAAGCGGCCTGAGCTACTTCCAAGCAATGCGACTCGTTATCTTGCCCCAAGCAATTCGGAGCATGACGCCCGCGCTCGTGTCTGAGTTCACCAAACTTGTAAAAGACAGCTCCTTGGCGGCGGTAGTCGGAGTCTTTGAGTTCTTCAACAGGGTGAATCTCGTCAACTCTCGAGAGCTGACGGAACCGTTCATGTTATTCGGATTCGCCGCAGTGGTCTATTTCGTGCTCAATTACAGCTTGAGCCTGGCCGCCAAGAGACTGGAACTACGCGCAGATGTATAAAAAGACCGGTGTGGTGGAAGGAAACGAGAATGAGCGACGTGTTGCGTGAACCTGATCGTGACGACCTGATTCGTACTCTCGGGCAGGCGAATAGACCAATGTCGATCGCTGATGTTGACGCCGCGCTAATTCAGCATGGTCTTGGGTATGCGTCCCAATCAACGTTGGCGCGCAGACTAAAAGACATTGAACGAGAAGGCCTGTGTTTCCAGTCGGGCCGAGAAGGGCGCATTCTGAGCCCGAGCGGTCTTGCGCTCTTCAAGAGCATTCTTGAAAGAGAGGAGCGAGCTGGACTACTCAAGACAGTGCAGTCGATCTCAACCTCGGAGGGTCTTGAGCAGATGTTCCGAATTCGGCGGGCTGTTGAGCCTGAGGCCGCCCGGGAATTCGCAGCTTCTGCTACGGAGGATGACATTGAGCGCCTCCGCGAAATGCAGGTGCACTATCGGGAGGCCGTTGCCCCGGGAGGCCCTCAACCGCGAGGTATCGCGTTGGACTTCCACCGTTACATAGCCCGCAAGTCCAAGAACCCATTCGTATTGCTTGTGCTCAATGAAGCGCTGCATGAGCGTACCGGGCGTGTCGAAGCGGCAATGGATGTCGTCCTTCAGCAAGAGCGAACGCACGAATCAAGCATCCATTACCACGATGACATTATCGATGCCATTCTCCGTCGTGACGCAGAGGGCGCCGAGGACTCTATGCGGGTTCACTTGGACAACTTGTTGGCAGAGATCGAAGCAATGAAGCCCGGTGGCTCGCTGGGACTTCTCGACAACATTCTGGAGTGGTCATTAGTCAATCTCGAGTAGTTCTCCCGCTCCATACTGTCCCGAAATGTGATTTCTAGAGAGGAAGCCTCATGAATATGAATGAGCGTAAACAAGTTGACCGATTGAACCTTCCCTTCGTGGGTATTCCGTCGTACATGCGGTCCCCGATTGTTCAGGACCTCAGCACCCTCGACGCCGATATAGCGGTTCTTGGCGTGCCCTCGGACGAAGGCTCTCCCTGGTACCCAGGTGCGCGTTTTGCACCGCGACAGATGCGCGAGATGTCAGTTCGATACGCAGGCTACGGAAAGATGCAGGGCCGAGCGGGATACTACGACATCGAAACGGATCGTCGTTTTCTTGAGTACGAGATGGGCAACGAGCGCATCGCTGACTGTGGTGATGTCGACATCATCTATACAAACCCAGAGGCCACGTATAAAAACATCAGCGATTCGGTCAGTCAGATCATCGAGGCTGACGCGATTCCTCTTGTCATGGGCGGTGATCACGCCGTCAGCTACGGTGTCGCGCGTGCCTATCAGGACCCGATCACGATAGTGCACTTTGACGCACACCTGGACTACCGCCCGTTTTTTCATGGAGCTGAATACGGGAACGGCAGCCCCATGCTGAAGATCGGCAAACTGCCGAACGTGACAAAGATGGTGCAAGTTGGGGCACGTGGCTTAAGAGCAAGCATCGACGACCTCAACCGCGCCCGAGAAAACGGGAATCAAGTAGTGACAATGGCGGACTACCGCCGGAATGGCGCGGAGAGCATCCTCAGTGCCCTGCCAGACAGCGGGCGTGTCTACATAAGCATCGACATCGACATTCTCGATCTTCCCCTGGTGCCGGGCTGCGCCTCGGCGGAGGCGGATGGGCTGACCTACAACGAGCTTCGACAGATCATTTTCTCGATTGTCGCAAAGCGGGAACTGGCCGGGCTCGACGTGGTCGAGATCAACCCGATGTTGGATGTGCCGTCCAACAACACATCACTCCTCGGAACCCAGCTCATGATTGAAACGGCAGGACGAGCGGTGCTGAACGAGGACTACTTGCGGAGAAAGGGACGCGCCTAGTACCGCATGGTCGCACGCTGACCTTCCTAGACACCCAATAAACGATTCGTTGGTCGGGCCCGACCCGACCAACGGGCCGCTTCCTATGAGCGATCGATTATGGGGCCCCGCTATTCGCTGGCTGAGCGATCCTGCCATGTATGACGGGCCAGATTTCAGCGTACAGGTTAGAGAAAATACCAGTGTGGCGCCAGAGAGGCTTTAGCTACCTGTCAAATGCCAGGAAGCGCTCGTCGAGCCGCTCCTTCGAAGGATAATCTGCACGTCGCTGCGGCAATTCGATTCGGCGCCCATGCATTTCCTGAAGCCCATGCTTGAGCATCGGGCCGTCAACCTCATGAAGGAGGCCATCGTTGATGTGCACGATGTAGTCAGCTGAGATGCCCATGAGGTTGCGATCGTACGCAGCATGATGCATTTTGCAGAGCGTGAGCCCATTTGGCACGGTGGCAATCCCGTTCGGGTCGGAATCGGCAACAATGTGGGCAGCGTCCAAGAGCTCAGGATGCTTCAGGTGGCACACCGTGCAGGTGTTCGCGTAGGCATGTATGACCCGCGCCCGGAACAACGGTTGGTGCAGGCGCTGGCGTGCCATGCGCTCGCCGTAGCGGCGCTCGTGGTCCGACATGTGAAGCGGGTCACCAAAGAAGCGCAGAGAATCGTCGAGCGCAATGAGGAACGTACGATTCGCCTCGTCATCGGCGATAACGTAAACCGGATACGTCGCAACGAAAACTCCCGGTCGGACGCCGTGAAAATACACGAGTGGAACGCCAAGCTCGTGTGCACGCTTGAGCTTGCGGTTGTCACCACCGTCCCGAGATTGATAGCGATAGTGGACGAACCCATCGTCGGTGACTGCATCGTCGTATGGACCTTGTGAACTTGTCATAATGCTCAGCGTCGCGTCGAATTCCCGAGGGTTCCGGATGCCGCGTGAGGTGTCCAGCAGCGGAATGCGTACCCCGTCATACGTGTAGCCGAGCAGTTCTTCGCGCGCGAATTCATACGTCCCGAACTCAAGTCGACGATCCAGCCAGCGAAACAAGTCCTCGCGGATTGCTTGCTGCTCAGCGGATGAGTACATTGCGTCGGGGCTCATGAGTGTTCATAGTAGCGATGACTCTGCAGATGCTGCATCAATCCTCTGCTTCCGCTACCAAGGGAGCGGCGGCGAGCTCGCGCACCTCCGATGTGGTCAACGATCTGACGTAAGCCAAATCCGCACCGGCGACAGGGATCCCTCCGGCTTGCCTCACAAGCAGCGACGTCATCGCGTTCTCAACCGAAGTCCTTTCAACCTCGTCTGATTTCTTCGATGTGGCGGGGCTCAAGCCCAAATATTCGCATCGCTTTTCGATAAGACTCGCGTATCTGCTCTTCAGCGGCTTCGCGTTCGCGCGCTGACGCTCGCGGAAGCAAGTAGCTATTCAGCACGCGTGAAGAGGGTGATCCTGCAACCGTGTGCGCTCCCTTCCCCCCCTGTTCTGGGGGAATGAAGTGCGGGCCAATATGCGCCAATCTTGAACCGCAAGACAGCGGACGTCAATCCCGAGTGTGACCCATGCGATCGCTGCAATGTTTCGTCATTTCTACGAGCAGCGAGGTGCATCTCTTGAGTCAGTGGCGAACAGTGCTGAGCCGTATGCGGGAATCTCGTCCGCGGCTAGTTGTAGCGGTGATTGGGTCTTTTCTGGTCATTGGCTTCCTAGTGGCTTATGCGCCTGCCTTGTTGATTCTCACAGGGATAGTGGGCGCTGCCGTGGGTGCCGTAGCGCTCGTTCGCGGGTCGAGGTCAGCGGGTAAGCTTCGCAGCGGCGGATCAGCGTGGATCGTGCTTTCTCTTAGCCTCGTTCTCCTGATCGTCGGGGGTGCTGCGCAAGGTTCGGAATGGGAGGCAAGCGATATCGAGGCAGTTGCGAGTACCTCCTCATCGCCGAGCGTCCCACCTGCGACATCTCGAGCAGCGACGCCGACCCCCACCGTTCGTGTCACCACTGTTGTTGAAACCGTGGCTATCCCTTTCGAGCGAGTTACTCGGGAAGATCCAGGACGCGATATAGGCACGACGGAGGTTACGACCATCGGCGTGGAAGGTGAAAAGACGGTCACTTACGAGGTCGTCTTTCGGCACGATGAAGAGGTATCACGCAAAGTAATCTCGGAAGTGGTTACGATATCGCCGATTGACGAGGTAGCTTCGGTCGGGACTCGACAGCCCCCTCCCGCGGAAGAGCCGCCTTCCAACAACGGTTGTCATACAAGTTACGCGGGCGTCTGCGTTCCGATCGCGAGCGACGTCGACTGCGCAGGGGGAAGCGGCAACGGTCCAGCGTATGTTTCCGGACCCCTTCGAGTAGTTGGTCCCGACGTATACGATCTGGACCGGGACGGTGACGGCATCGCCTGCGACTGAGGATTTCTGGGCTGTTGAGCGCGCTCCAATGATTCCAGCCCTCACCGCAACGGTAAGTCCGAGAAAAGGGCCAAACATTACGCGTCGCAATTGTCGTTGCCCGAATAAGGCCGGGTTTGTAGCGTCGAGACATAGAGTCACTGGCGATTACAGGCGGAACGGCCAGTCCTGTCTGTATGTTTGTTCCTGGTCATTCTGGCTCGACTGTGCATGGTCGTGCGCGGACGGCCGGACCTGGGGACGAGGCAACGCTCAAGACCGCTGTACCTGAAGGGACCTGCTCAGAGTGTTCAGCGTGCCCTCCGAATGGGGTGATGACAGCCTGCACATTCGTTGGAACTATGGATGAAGCGCTACGGAAGGCAGTGCAGGCATGGCATTCAACGGTTACTCCGTCATTGACTTTGAAACGACGGGCCTCTCACCCGAATATCATCACCGCGTCATCGAAGTGGCCGTTGTGCACGTTGATCCGAATGGCGCAATCGAGGGCACTTACGAGACCTTGCTCAATCCAAACCGTGACCTCGGTCCCGTGCATATTCACGGATTGCGCGGGCGAGATGTGATGAATGCGCCCGTGTTCGAGGAGATTGCTGGGGACTTCGTCCACCTTCTGAAGGATCGGGTACTGGTTGCTCACAATGCTTCGTTCGAAGCGCGTTTTCTACGCGCCGAGCTGCAGCATGCGCACGCATCCTCGCCCGTGGCTAACGACGAAGCGCTCTGCACGATGAACCTCGCGCGGCTGTTCCTGCCGGGTTCGCGGCGTGCTCTCGCTGACTGTTGTGCAGCCTTCGACATTTCTTTGAAGAACGCGCACGAGGCGCGGGCTGACGCGTATGCGACGGCGGAGCTGCTCGGCGCGTACCTTCAGCAAGACCCGAGGCACGCAGTGTGGAGGCGCTACCGTGGTTTCGCGGAGCGCTGGGCCTGGCCGACATTGGCGGCATCTGGAACTCCTTGGGTGTCGCGCACCCGTGAGCAGCCGGTAGGTCGCTCATTCCTGCACGACGCGATGGCGTTGCTGCCGGACCTCATTGTGAATAACGATATCGAGATTGAGCAACGTACCTACCTCGCGCAGCTTGATCAGGCGCTCGCGGATGGATTCATCACACTTGCTGAAGCTGATTCGCTGCATGATCTCGCTTCTGACCTGCATATCGAAGACCGGTCTCGGAACGCGCTGCACACTCAGTACTTCGACGATCTTGTGGCGGCGGCGTGGGTCGACGGCATCCTTAGCGATGAGGAGCTCGACGAGATTAACCGAGTGGGCGAGCTGCTCGGAATCGCCGAGGAGGTTCGTCGCGACGCGTTGGTGTTGCCAGAGGTGGAACAGGTTCATCTGGCAGCCGCGAACGTTGAGCTCGATGATCTCGCAGGGGCGCCTGACCCTTCAGTAGGCCTTGCCCTCGAGCCCGGGGCCCTTGTCGTACTCACCGGGGACATGGAGATGCCGCGTTCGTACTATGAATCAATGTTGACTGAACACGGCTTTATCCCCTGGTCTGGAGTCACGAAGAAGGTCTCGCTCGTTGTTGCGGCTGACCCGGACAGTTTGTCGGGCAAGGCACGCAAAGCGCGCGACTACGGGATCCCTATTGTCGGCGTAGGGACGCTTGAAGCGTTAGTGCGAGTGGCTTAGCTTTGGCTCCGGCAGCTCGCGCGCGCCCCGGACACTGGCTTAGAAAATGCCACAGGCAACGGGTCACCTTGACTTATAAGATGACGGATTGCGCCAGGCCTCTGAGCGAGCAATTAGGCTGAGGAACGTGACTAGTGAAACAGTGATGTCCGCGTTGCGCGCATTCATCGTCGAGCGAGAATGGGCGCAGTTTCATTCGCCAGAGAACCTCGCGAAGTCGATTGCCATTGAGTCGGGGGAGCTTCTAGAGGAGTTCCAATGGTCTCCAGAATTCGACACCGATCGAGTACGCCTTGAGCTCGCCGATGTCTTGACCTACTGCTACGAGCTCGCCGACCGATTGGGCGTGGATCCGGACGAAATAGTGCTCGAGAAGCTTGAGATCACTCGAGAGAAGTACCCCGTCGAGGCTGCTCGTGGGCGGAGTGCCAAGTATGACCAGCTTTGAGATCGAGAAGATCCCTTTCGACGCTGACAGCATCCGAGACTATCCCGACCCCACGGGGCGATTGACTAACTGGCCTGCGGTGTATGCAATCAACAACCACAAGGATGTATACGTAGGCGAAACCGGAAGTGCCCTTCTTCGAATGGCTCAGCACACACGAGATCCTAAAAAGAAGCACCTCGATGTCGCGCGGATTCTTCTCGACGACACCTTTCACCGGTCGGCCTGTTACGACCTAGAGTCGCTGCTCATTCAATGGTTTTACTCTGATGGCGAATACACGGTCATCAATGCGAATGATGGGCACCGCAACGAACAGTATGCCGGTCGTCAGGCTTTTCAGACGCGATTCCGTGAGATTTTTGAGGAGCTCCGCAGTCGAGGCCTCTTTCGGCAGTCGCTCGAGGCGATCGAGAACAGTGATTTCTTCAAGCTCTCGCCCTTCAAGTCGCTCGTCCCTGACCAGGAGCGCGCAGTTCACGACATTCTGGAAGCTCTATTCGACGATTTCGAAAAGAGTCAATCAACGACGATGGTCGTCTCAGGCAATCCCGGTACGGGCAAGACTGTCATTGGCATCTCGCTAGTGAAGACTCTTCGAGACATCGAAGCTGCGCGCGGTATTGACGACGCCGAGCAAGGGAGCTCAATTTCGGACTTCTTTGCAGGAGGCTATCCGGAGGCGCTCGTGGGACTTCGAGTGGGAATGGTCATTCCCCAGCAGTCGCTCCGATCGTCGATTGGCCGCGTGTTCGATCGCGCTCCCGGTCTTGACCGCTCGATGGTGCTCACTGCATTCGACGTGGGAAAGGCCTCCGAACCATACGACGTTCTCATTGTCGATGAGGCGCATCGTTTGAATCACCGCGCGAATCAGGCGTCGGGCATGCTCAATAAGAGTTTCGAGAAGATCAACGAGCGTCTCTTCGGCTCAGACTCACTGGAGATTACCCAACTGGACTGGATTCGCAAGCAAAGCAAACACAGCATCTTGTTGATGGATGCTGAACAAAGCGTTCGCCCCGCGGATCTTCCGCCGGAGGTGGTCGGCGAAGTCATCGGTGAAGCGAAGGCTAGTCATCACTTCTTCCCGCTGCAGACACAGATGCGGGTGAAGGCTGGCGAGGAATACGTGCGATTCGTGAGAGACGTGCTGGCAGGGGCTCCGGCTCCGTTACCGGACCTCGGGGAGTACGAATTCCTCCTGTTCGATGAAGTCAGTGTGATGGAGGCCGCGATTCGTAAGCGAAACCAGAGATTTGGGCTTGCAAGGTTGGTTGCTGGCTATGCGTGGGAATGGAAGTCTGATCCGAAGAAGAAGGGGATGAAACGTATCCCTCTTGCGAAAAGGCCCTACGATATCGAAATTGAAGACCGCTGCTGGCGTTGGAACTCCGCGGACACAGATTGGATCAACTCGCCAGCCGCTTTGGACGAGGTTGGTTCGATTCATACCGTGCAGGGGTACGACCTCAATTACGCAGGGGTCATCATTGGCCCGGACCTACGCTTCGATGCGAAAAGCGGCAAGATTTGGTTTGACCGAACTCACTACTTCGACAAGAAGGGCATCGAGAACAACCCGAAGCGTGGGATCTCGTATACGGACGCCGACATCGAGCGATACGTGAAGAACGTCTACGCTGTGCTGCTCACCCGTGGAATTCGGGGCACCTTCGTCTATGTCTGCGACGAGCCGCTTCGGGAGCACCTTCGCGGATTTATCCCGACTGTCCCGTAGTCAAATTGCTGTACGCGAAATGAGATGCTTCGAACCTGGTTACTGCACCATTGTCGCTCGCCAAGTGAGACCATCGTCCCGTCAATCCTCGACGCCATCGGCCAAATTTCCATGCTGGTACTCGCGATGTTTAGCTACCTCAGCGTTGTTGTTTTAGAGGATCTTCTCGATCACGTTACTAGAATCGAAGGGGCTCGCAACCCATATCTCGCTTCTCATCACGATGCCGTTCCCCTGTGGAATAGCAAACCTAATGCACCCAGAACTGGGTGCAGAACCGGCGAGCGTACCTAAACATGCTTCATTAGGCTCAGCGTATGCCTCTCATCAAGCAGCAGGACGTAATTAGCGTCGTCGGTTCAGGCCATGACCGCGCAATACTCGAACTCAAGAAGGTGCTCAAGGAGTACCCGCCTGTTAAAGTCGTCGCGATCTCAACTCAGGATGTGCTGAACCCTCTGGGACGCGGTGCACTCGCCGTGAGGTTGACCGCGGTTGTTGAGACTGTGTGATGAGTGGACGGCCTTATTCAGAGCGGCCGGCCGCCCGAGCTAGAACGGCAGCTCCAAAGCCTCAAGTAGCTAGCGCCCGAAGTCGAAGCACGCAGCTTTCTCAAACCGCGAAAGCATCTGGACGCGCAGGGTCCAGTGCTGCAGCGTCGACCAAGAAAGAGCCTAAAAAGAGGCGACCTTGGTTTTTGTTCTCCTCGTTCTTCTTTATCCCGTGTGTAATCGTATTGTCAGTGGGGCTCTACTGGTGGACGAATCAGGCAGTTTCGAGTGGGGCGGAAGATGACCCTGTCGAAAGTCCAACGCTGAGTTCGTGCGAGAGTTCGATCAAAGGCGCGGCAGATGCGTTCGAATTGAACGATGGTGGAGAGGATCTCCTGATTGAGTCGGCTAGTACATGTGAGTCTGTCGAAGAATGGGTATCGGCAGTGAAGACCTGGCCTGCATCAATGGGGTATGACGACGCGTCCATAGTTGACCCGCATTACGACTTGGCGGGAATATGCGGCCAGACTACGGGGCCCGTGTGTCAGGACGCTCGTGAAAGCGGCGTTCTTGATTGACAGCTGGTTATACGCGGACTGCGCCGAGCTAGCTGGACAAAAGACCGTCTTGAATGCAATTCACCCGGTGCTTTGCCTGAAAGTGCCCTGAGCTCGAGTGGATGCGGCGTCAGCAGCAATCTAATTGTTGGCATTGGAGTATCACCGGTGTCGCTAGGGCTTGCCTAGTGCGTCAGCCCTTAGGGATATCCGAGCGGGGCGGTGCTCAATAGCCGGCGGCGCGCAATGTCGCAAGCTGGAAATCGCCCTTCAGCGGGATAGCTCGTCGACGAGGGGCGGGAGGTCCGCCATCGACCGGAAGACCGTGATGTCTGGTCTGTCGAACCAGCCTGCGGGCGTCATGTCGGTCTCGTACGCGAGGACCGTCATGCCCGCTGCGCGTGCGGCTTGCACGCCGAACCGGCTGTCTTCGACGGCGATGCAGCGATCCGGTGCCACGCCGAGCGTCTCGGCGGCCCTGAGGTATACGTCGGGTGCAGGCTTGCCGTTCGGCACGTCTTCGGCGCTGCTGATGCGCCCGGCGAATCGGTCGAAGAGCCCGACGGTTGTCAGCGACGACCGGATTCGCTCGTGTCGGCTGTTGGACGCGACCGCCGTGGGGAGATCAATGCGATCGAGGGCGTGTGAGATTCCCCGGATTTCTCGAAGGTCTTCGGCGAATGCCTTCTCGTACCACGGCTCGTACGGGTCGGCCCAGTCGGCGGCGAGCGTGCGCCCGAGGTTTCTCTCGACTTCTGCGATGTAGTGCTCGTGGGAGCATCCCATGAACGACTCGACGAGCGTGGGGAGGTCGGCCTCCCAGCCCAGGTCGGCGAGGACCTTCTGCCCGATCTTCAGCGAGAGGACTTCGCTGTCGACGAGGACCCCATCGCAGTCGAAGACCACGGCATCAATGTCACTTCGCACGGGACATCCGTTCTCGGCCCTTCACGGCCGCCTAGATTCTCGATTGTGCACATCAACGTTGCAACGCACGAACCTCGTTCGCGCTCATCGCGAGCCATCTTACTGAGCGAATCTCTACTGGAGCCGGGTACGAGGCGAGACGCTCACGAAAGTGCTCGGCTTCGCTGCGTCGTGGGTGCTTCGCGCTCAGTCAGACGTCACGTCGACCGTTTGATGCCGTGCGCGAGGTGGTCGATGAACGTGCGCGTCCGAGAGAGCGCATGGCGCGGGTCGGCGCTGGTGATGCCGTTCAGCGCCGCGAGGATTAGCAACACGTCGGCGACCTCGAACTCAGGACGCACAATTCCGGCATTGCGCAGCCGCGCAACAAGAGTCGTGAGGTTTCGGACGGCTTTCAGTTGCAGCTCTTCGTACACCGGGATCGTGTGGCTCTGAGCGCGGATCGCGTCGGATAACCCGGGATTTTCGATCTCGAGCTGCACCACGGTTTCGAGTGCCGTCACGAACCCGCGCCAGGGATCAGCATCCGCGACCGCGTCGTCGAGCACGGCGATGCGGTGGCGCGCCTGGTCGCCGAGCATCGCAGTGAGCAGATCGTCGCGAGAGGGAAAGTGCCGGTAGAGCGTCGCCGTACCCACGCCCGCGATGCGCGCAATCGTGGTCACCGGAGCGGCCGGGCCGTATTCGCGAAAAGCGACGCGCGCAGCGTCGATGATCCGCACTCTGTTCTGCGCGGCATCCTTTCTGGCCGTGCGCGGCGACATGTGGCTCCTGTTCTGAGAGATCGGCAGGTGACTTCATCCCACTTTGCGAAAAGCAGGTGGTCATGCCCGTTTTGCAATCTAGCATCGACAACGACATGAGAAGAGAGCTCCCGATGAACCAGAGCATGCGCGTTGCCGTGCACGACCGATACGGTCCACCCGAAGTTCTACACGTCTCCACGGCGCCTCGGCCCGCGCCGGGCTCGGGGCAGCTGCTCGTGCGGGTGCGCGCATCAACGGTCAACGGCGGTGAGGTGATCGGGCGTCAAGGGCGCCTGAAGCTCATCACGGGGAGGCGATTCCCGCGACAGATCGGAATCGACCTCGCCGGCGAAATCGTCGCGCTCGGCACCGACGTTTCGGAGTTCGAGATCGGCGACGCGGTGTGGGGCGCCGTCGACGAGCGAGGTGATGCCGGCGCGGCCGCGGAGTACGTGGCTGTCGACGTGACGCAGCTCTCACACGCGCCAGCGCACCTCACCCCGATCGAAGCGTCGTCGCTTCTCGCCGGTGGAAACACCGCGCTGGTGGCGTTGCGAGACACCGTCTCACTCGCCTCGGGCGAGCGCGTGCTCATCCGCGGGGCCGCTGGCGGAGTCGGCAGCGTCGCCGTGCAGGTTGCGAAAATGCTTGGCGCCCACGTCACTGGGTTAGCGAGCCTCGCGACCGCCGACTTCGTGCGCAGTCTCGGCGCAGATGAGATCGTGGACTACCACACGCCGCCCGACGAGCTGGGTGAGTTCGACGTCGTGTTCGACACCCGAGGGACGAGGCTGCGAGACTTTCGTCGGCTCCTCGCTCGCGGGGGTCGGATGATCACGATCGCCTTCGACATTGACAGTCCACTGAGAAGCCTCGGGTACATCGCCGTCTCTGCCATCCATGCTTCCCGACGGGTCCGTTTGTTCCTCGGGCATCCCAATGGGGTGCTCTTCACGACGCTCGCTCAGGCCGCTGATGCAGGACGCCTGAAGCCGGTCGTCGATTCTGTGTTCCCGTTGGAAAGGATCGCCGAAGCCCACGCTCAGCTTGAGCGCGGCGGAGTTCGCGGCAAAGTCGTCATCGATGTTGGTGAGCCCCGCTAGCGGCGACCGCCTTCGCATACCGTGAGGACGTGACGAGGGGGTCGGTGAGGGCGCGGCCCACCACCGCGGCATAGGCTCCGAGTTCGAGCGCGTGCACGACATCGGCTGGCGTGCGCAGGCGGCCCTCCGCGATCACACGGATGCCGCGGGCGGCGAGCTGCTCGATGAGCGCGAAGTCGGGGGCGTCGGAATCGCCGCGGGTGTACGGGGTGTAGCCCGACAGCGTGGTGCCGACGACGTCGGCACCGGCATCCGATGCTCTGACTCCTTCGTCGAGGTTCGACACGTCGGCCATGACGGGCAACCCCGTCAGCTCGCGGACGGCACCGATGATGGACAGGTCGCCGCCGCGCAGCTCGCGCGAGGTGTCGAGGGCGATGATGTCGGCGCCGGCGTTCGCGAGCTCGATCGCGTGCTCGACAAGAGGGGTGATCACGTCACGGATGCCGTTATGCACCTTGTGCAGCCCGATGATCGGCAGGTCCGTGATCTCGCGGACTGCTCGGACGTCGGCAGCGCTGTTGATGCGCAACCCGTCGGCCCCACCGAGCACGGTTGCGTGGGCGAGGGCGGCGATCATGTTGCTGTCGCGCAGGGGACTGCCGTCGTCTGCCTGCACGGAGGCGATGAAACCGTGCTGCAGTCGGGCGATGGCGCCGCCCGTCACTTGATGGCTCCTGCGCTGATGCCGCCGATGAAGAACTTCTGGCCGATGAGGAAGATGATCAGCGCCGGGAGGGTGAACATGGTGCACGCAGCCATGAGCGGGCCCCAGGCGACGTCGTTCTCGCCGAAGAAGGCGTAGAGGCCGATAGACAAGGTGTACGTCGATTCGTCGTTGAGGTAGATGAGCGGGTTGAGAAAGTCGGTCCACGCCCACACGAACTGGAAGACCGCCGCGGTGACGATCGCCGGCCGGGCGATAGGCAGCACGATTGTGGCGTAGGTGCGCAGCTCGGATGCTCCGTCGAGACGTGCCGCCTCGAGGAGGTCGTCTGGAACATTCATGAGGAACTGCCGAATGAGGAAGATGAAGAACGGCGTTCCGAGAAATGCCGGAACGACGAGCGGCAGATACGTGTTCGTGGCGCCGAGGCCGTTCCAGATGAGGAACAGCGGAATGAGCGTCACCTGCGGGGGCAGCATCATCGTGGCGAGCACCATGATGAACAGCGGCTTCGCCCCGGCCCACTTCACTTTCGAGAGCGCGTAGGCGACGAGCGGACATGCCAGCACCGTGCCGAGAACGCTGAGCCCCGCGACGAGCATGGTGTTGCCGAGGTAGCGCCACACCGGAATCTGCTCGAACGCCTTCGTGAAGTTGTCGAACGTCCACTCGCTGGGAATGAGGCTCGGCGGCGAGCTGAAGACGTCTTGCGGCGCCTTGAGCGCCGTCGAGACCATGACGAGCAGGGGAAAGAGAAACACGAGGGCGAGCACGATGATGAGGCCGTGCTGGCGCAGTCTGCGCAGCATCTTCGGCGTGCGCTTGGCCACCGGCAGCTCGCGCGGCGAGCCGGCACCCGTCATGATCTGCGTGCTATTTAGAGCCATAGTGCACCCACCGTTTCGACGAGGCCAGCACGACAAGCGTGACGATGAGCGTGACGATGAACAGCACCCAGGCCATGGCGGAGGCGTAACCCATCTTGAGGTACACGAACGCGTTCTGGTAGAGGTACATGGCATACGTCAGCATCGACTGGTCGGGGCCGGAGCTGATGTTGTTGAGCCGCTCCTGCGCGAGCACGTAGGGCTCGGTGAAGATCTGCAAGTAGGCGATGAGGCACACGATCACCTGAAAGAGAGTGACGGGCGACACCGTCGGCCACGTGACGTTGAGAAATCGGCGCCACGGGCCGGCGCCATCAATGGATGCCGCCTCGTAGAGTTCGTGCGGAACATCCTTGAGCGCGGCGAGGTAGATGATCATGGTGCCGCCGACCGTCCAGAGCACGACCAGCACGATCGCGGGCTTCGTCCAGTCCGGCTCTTGCAGCCAGCTCGGACCCGTGATGCCGAACCACGAGAGGAAGTAGTTGACGAAGCCGTACTGCGTGTTGAGCAGCCACCGCCAGAGATAGCCACCGACGACGATGGGGATGATCGAGGGGAGGTAGATGACCGCTCGGTAGAGCGGCTGCCCCTTGATGGGAGTGTTGAGCAGGTGCGCCCCACCCAGCGCGATGGCGATGGTGAGGGGCACACCCAAGACGGCGAGCACGAGCGTGTTGGCGAGTGACTTCCAGAACACGTCGTCGTTCGCCATCTGCTCGTAGTTGTCGAGCCCGACCCAGTCCGGGGACTGGAAGAGGTTGAAGTCCGTGAAGCTGTAATAGCCCGACGCGAGGATGGGGTAGGCGAAGAGCCCCAGGAATCCGACGATGAACGGCGACGCGAACGCCACGCCGATCCAGAACGACCGGCGATTGCGCCGCGGATGCTTCGAGCCCTCCGTCCTTCGCGTCGAGCGGGCCTCAGGGCGTCGCCTCGTGAGCATCGACATCAGCGGGTCACTTCGTGTAGTTCTCGGTGCGCGTCGTGACGTACTCCAGCGCCTTCTCGGCATTCGAGTTGCCGCGCACGACGTCATCAAATGCATTGCCGAGATCTGTGGCGTATTCAGCGCTGTAGGGCGCGCTCGCCAGAGACTGGGCATTCGGGCTCGTGAGTGCGTCGGCCCAGACCTCGAAGTTTTCCAGATCGCTGTACGCATCACTGTCGAGAAGCGAGGTGCGGGCCGGCAAGTTGCCGAGTGTGAGGCTGAACTTCTCCATCACCTCGGGGGAGAGCAGGTAGGAGAGGAACTGCGCGGCTTCATCCTTGTGCTTGGAGTTGGTGGGGATGAACAGCGTGCTCGAGGTGACCTGCGTTGCGTTCTCGAGCTCAGGTGTTGCGGCCGGAATCGCGGTGACGCCCCAGTCAAGCTCGGGCGCGACCTCGCCAGCCGATGCTGAGCGCCACTCACCGTCGATGATCATGGCGGCCTTGCCGCTGAAGAACGAGTCCTCTGCCGAGAGGTACTGGCCCTCGCCGGCCTTGAAGTCGGCGAGATTGTCGGCGCCGACGAGGTCGACGACGTTCTTCTGCCACCAGTCGACGGCCTCGATGTTGCCGGCGTCGGTGGGTGTCGGGCCGTTCTTGTCGCTCCACGATCCACCAAACGCGAAGCCCATTGTGGTGAGCGTGGTCGTGGTGTTTGCGTCGCCGATGCCGATCTGGGTGATCTTGCCCGCGTCGTCGGTGACGGTGAGCTTCTCAACAGCATCCGCGAGCTCGTCCATCGTTGTGGGCGGCTCGACGCCTGCCTCGTCGAGGAGCGTCTTGTTGTAGAGCAACTGGAAACTGTGCACCGCGATGGGCAGGGCGTAGGTCTGGCCGTCGTGCTCCATCTGGTCGAGCGCGGCCGGCGCAAAGTCGTCGAGGTCGATGCCCTCCGACTCGATGTACTCGTCGAGCGGAGCGAGAACGCCCTTCGCCGCCCACGAGCCGACGTTCTCACCGAAGTTGTCTGAGATGTCGAACGAGCCGTTTGACGACGACATCGATGTGAGCTGCTTCTGCTGGTCGGGGCTCGAAACTCCCTTGACGACGATGTCGTCTTGACTCGCGTTGAAGTCGTCGATGATCGTCTCGAGAACCTTGGCCTCGGGTCCAGACCAGAGATACGAGAACTTGAGCGTCGTCGGGCCGTCGGATTCACCGCCTCCCGAGCATCCGGCCAGCGCGAGCGCTGCTGTCGTGGCGATCGCTATGGCGCCCAATCGGCGCGAGCGTGAGGTTGTGAAGAAGCTGTTCTTCATGGTGCCCTTTCCATCTTTGGCTATGGCAGAGAGTAAACTGGTATATACCAATTAAAGCGGATGTCGAGAATATTGACACAGAAGTACCTCGCACGTCAAGATTGGTCATAACCATTTTGCAAAGGAGCCGATGTGTCGGGGACAGCGCGTCAGACAAAGCACACACAGGTGCGTGAGTACCTCGTCGATCTCATTTCCGCTGGTCTGCAGCCCGACGAGCGCCTGCCAACCGAGCGCGACCTGGCAGAGGCGCTCGGCGTCACACGCGTCACCGTTCGCAAGGCACTCGATGATCTCGAGAAGGACCACCTCGTCTACCGCATCCAGGGTGCGGGCACCTTTGTGAGCGAGCCGCGCATCAGCAAGACCTTCGAGTTTCACTCGTTCTCTGAAGACATGCTCGCGCGTGACCTCACGCCGGGGTCGTCGGAGACGCAGATCACCCTCGAGGGTGCCGGAGGGCGCATCGGGTTCGCCCTCGGCCTCAGCCCCGCCGAGGAGGTCGTGCACATCATGCGCGTGCGCACGGCTGACGGTCGCCCCATGTGTCTCGAGCACTCCTATGTTCCCGCAGCCCTCGTCCCCGGCCTCGCCAACGGCATGACCGAAGACTCGCTTTACCGCGAACTGCGCGACCGCTACGGCATTCGCCCCGAGCGCGCCGACCAGACGATTCACGCCGTCGTTCTCGACGAGGCGACGGCAGAGCTGCTGCGGGTTCCGCCGTTCTCGCCCGCGTTCAACGTGCAGCGCACCGCGTTCGACCAGCGCGGCCGCGCCATCGAGTACGCCGAGTCGCTCTACCGGGGCGACCGCTACTCGTACGACCTCTCGATCAACCGACTTTCCACCTGACCAGACAGGATGCAATGAACTCCACCGACCGCCGAATCGCCCTGCTGCCCCTCGACGATCGCCCCGTCAACGTGCTGCTGCCCGGGGACGTCGCCAACGTCGCCGGCGTCGCCCTCGACGTGCCCGACACGGCAATGCTGCCCGCCTACCGGCAATCCGGCGACACGGATGCTCTCGCCGCCTGGCTGCGCGAGAGGGCGAGCGACCCGAACACGACGCACCTTGTCGTCTCGATCGACATGCTGCTCTACGGAGGGCTGATCGCGAGTCGAACGTCGCACGACTCGGTGCGCGACGTCGTTGCACGGCTCGATGTGCTGCGCGAGATCAAACGGTCGCGGCCCGAGCTCACCATCTTCGCCGTCAGCCTCGTGATGCGCGCGAGCAACTCGTACTCAAATGCCGAAGAGCCCGAGTACTGGAAGGACTACGGCAAAGACCTGCACACGCTGGGCGGCGCCCTGCACCAGCAGCTCGACAGCACGGTCACCGATCAGCTCGATTCGCTGATCGACGTGCCAGACGGCATCCTCTCTGACTACGCCTCGCGCCGCGCGCGCAATCACATGGTGAACATGAACGCGCTGCTGCTGCGCAACGAGGGCACCATCGACTTTCTCGCGATCACGGCAGACGACACAGCCACGTTCGCTGCCGGCTCGGCCGAGCAGGTGTGGCTGCGGCACTGGATGCGCTTTCTTCCCGGCGCGCGGGACGCGCTCATGTACCCCGGGGCAGACGAAGTGGGCGCCGCTCTCGTCGCCCGCGCCATCGCGTCGGTCGATCGCATTCACCCGTCATTCGCCGCGCGCACCGCGCAAGAGGGCGGGTTCGACCGGGTACCGCCGTTCGAAAACGGTCCTCTCGGTGAGTCTGTCGATCGGCAGATTCGCGCAGCCGGGGCGGAGCGCGCCGAGTCCGAGGCCGACATCGTGCTGGTGCTGCATGCGCCCGACCCCGAGCGGCACGACATGTTTCGCGGGTACCCCGAGACGCCAGACCTGGATGCCGCCGACGCCACCGTCGAGCTGGTGCGGCGCTCTCTCGATGAGGGCAGCCGTGTGGCGCTCGCCGACGTGCGGTTTCCCAACGGCGCAGACGCCGAGTTGCTCACGCGTCTCGCCGCCGCGGGGCTGCTCGAGCACCTCGAGGCGTTTGGCGCCTGGAACACCGCAGGTAACACGATCGGCAGCGTCATCGCACTGTGCGTTGCGGGCGAGGCGGGGCGTGCGTCGGGCAGCTTCGATGCCGATGCGTCGCGGCGGGCGCTGCTCACGCGTCTGCTCGACGACTACGCGTACCAGGCGGTGATCCGCAGCGAGAAGGGCGCGGATCTCTTCCCCGACCGCTTCCCGCTCGCCGACGACTCGCGCGTCGATCACGCCCGTTCGGTCATTCGTGACGACATGAACCGGATGCTGCGCGACACCCTCCCGGGTGGCGACTGGACGGTCACGTCACTGACGTTGCCGTGGCGCCGTAGCTTCGAGGTCGCGATCAGGCTCGACCGCGTAGAGGTGTGATGCATCTCGATCGGTGCTGAGGTATCGGTCGCGACTTTTGTCAGGAATCCAGATAGCGAAACGCTTCGGTCGCAAATTGTGGCACCCCTGATTTCACGAGAAAGGTGAGAAGCTCTGGTGCCGAGAGGTGCGGGTTCTGGCAGTCCCGGGACCAGGCTGCGAGTGCGCTTGTCACCTGTCCCGGGTATAGGTCAAGCTGATCAAGGAGAAACTGGTCTGGGTGTACCGCTTCAATGTCGAGACTGACTAACGATGCGGGCGGGAAGTCGTCGAGATTGAAGGTGACCAGTACTTGCGCGCCACCCCGAATAGCTGCGGCAAGAACATGTCTGTCTTTATCGTCGCAGGTCATCCCCGGGATAAGTGATTCATATCCCGCCACGAGGGCATCAGGGAAACTCTCTCGCATACTTGAGAGTCGATGTTCGACTGCCGCGGTTTCGAACCGAAGCAGAAGATTCTTGCTCAGCTCCCCAAGGATCGCCTCCGACCAGAGTGGCCGGTAGATTCGTCGCTCTGCGAGTCGGAGAAAAAAGTCGCAAAGATATCCGCCATACAAGACATTCGTGTCGAGTAGTGCGGGGAATGACATTTCAGTCGTCGAACTCGCTCATCCGCTTGAGGCTCGGAAGTTCTACGTCTGCGAGCAAAGGTTCCATCTGTTGTGTCGTTCGCGTGATTTCTGCCAGGGATGCTCGTGTTTGTGACTGCTGTCTCTCGCTGAACGCGAGGACATTCTTGAGCTCCACTCTGCGATGCCTGCCAACAAGCGAGAAGGGAATCTCTCCGCGCTCCAAATAGGTGACCAGCGTCGGGCGTGAGATCCCGAGAAAATCTGCTGCTTCTTGCGTCGTGAGTGTCATTTGGTTCGGGACGACAGTCACTCCGCTTCCCTGTGCGAGAGCGTTTGCAACCTGCACAAGTACCGCGAAGATCTCGTCTGGAACATCTCGTTTCTGACCATCGGGTCCGACGAGCTGCGCCGTACGCTGTTCTCCGGGGCTTGGCTCGCTCGTGCGGAGGATCCTGGCGAAGTCAATCACCTCGCGGCGTTGTTCAGTCGCGGGAGGTAAATAGGTACGCGGACGAGCTGTCGCTGATCCAGTCATACACTCAGTGTAATCGAAATAAACGAAAATGCGTAGCGTTGCGACTATGCGCCAATCGACTCGTGAGCCTCATTCTCTGGGGCGATGGTCCGCTGCGCCGAGTCGATGAGGTCGGTGAGGCGCTGCTCCATGCGCATCAGCTCGCCGGCGCGCTGCGCGATGTGTTCGCGCTGCGCCGTGAGCTTCGCGATGGTGTATGGCGTTGCGATGCGCGAGTTCACGCACGAAAGTTGGTCGCGAATGACCTCAGTCGTGAGGCCCGCGCGAATGAGGTGCTGAATGAACTCGACGCGTTCGATGGCCGACTCGGGGTACCGCCGCTGGCCCCCTGCGGTGCGTTCTGAGACCAGCAGCCCGCTCTGCTCGTAGTACCGAACAACGCGCGGGGTGACTCCTGCTGCGGTGGCGACTGCTCCGATGCTTAGCACTGCCCGATCCTCTCTGCGAGAGCGCCTCTCGTCGCGGATTGACGCTGACGTTAGCATCATGATCTACGGTGACTGTAACGTTCCGTCCGGAGCGCCGGAGTTCCGGCCACTCACCATCGCGTCAACGGTTTCAGTCGCCAAACTGTTCCCCGCACCACCGGCTTCGGTGCGTTCGAGTGAAAGCGCAGCTCGTGAAAACGAAAGGACATTGATCTATGACTACCTTGTTCTCGCGAATTATCGCCGGAGATCTCCCCGGGCGGTTCGTCTGGAACGATCCCGAGGTCACAGCGTTTCTCAGCACCTCGCCATTGAAGCCAGGTCACACGCTCGTCGTCCCGCGGCTCGAGGTCGACCAGTGGACGGATGCCGACGGCGACACTCTGCGCCGGTGCATGGAGGTGGCTCAGGCAATTGGCAAAGGAGTGCAGCGGGCGTGGCATGCTCCGCGAGCCGGAGTCGTCATCGCCGGCTTCGACGTGCCGCACCTGCACATCCACGTCGCCCCGGTCTGGAGCATGTCTGATTTTGATTTCACCAACGTCTCGCTTGAGAAAGACGAGTCGGTGCTGGATGCCGCAGCGGAGAAGCTCCGGGCAGCTCTGCTCGAGCTCGGGTACGAGCAGGCCGCGGGCACGGAAGCTGGGGTCTGACGGCCCACGATTGCTCAGGACTTGACTCTGACGTTAGCGTCACATTCTACGGTGAGTGTGTCGCCGCCGCACCAGATGCGGAACCGGCGAGATCACACCGAAAGGAACAAGGGAAATGGTGGCACTCAACGGTGCAGTAGCGATTGTGTCGGGAGCGAACCGGGGCCTGGGGCGCGAGTTCGCTCGACAGCTCGTGGCGCGCGGCGCGCGGGTGTTCGCGGGGGCGCGCGACCCGCGGAACATCGACATTGACGGCGTCGAGGCGTTGCCCCTCGACATCACGAATGCCGAGCAGACCGCCGAGGCGGCACGCGTCGCGTCGACAGCATCCATTCTCATCAACAACGCCGGAGTCTCGACCCTTTCGCGACTGAGCGACGGCACGCTCGACGACATTCGCCGGGAGATGGAGGTGAACTACTTCGGCACCCTCAACATGGTGCGCGCGTTCGCTCCGGTGCTCGCGAGAAACGGCGGCGGCGCGATGCTGAATGTGTCGTCTGTGATGGCATGGCTCGCGCTCGATCACTCAAACTCGTATGGCGCGTCGAAGGCGGCGGTATGGGCGATGACGAATGGGCTGCGCGCTGAGTTGGCGGGTGCCGGAACGCAGGTGAGTTCGATGTTCATGGCCAGCACAGACACCGACATGACGAGTTCCTTCGACATTCCGAAGCACCGCCCCGAAGACATTGTGCGCATTGCGCTCGATGAGTTCGAGGCGGGCACGCTCGAGATTCTGGCCGACGACACGTCGGTGGACCTCAAGGCAGCACTGTCGGATGACCGCGGCTCGAACGCCGCGTAAGCGGGGCCACGCTCACGTCGCTGCGGGGCTGTTCTCTACTTTCGCTCGAACTCATAGCGCCACGCATGGTAACAATCGGTGTACATAGGTTGCGCTACCGATGCTTGTGTTGTACGTTACACAAACAGGTCGGTGTACTTAGGAGTGACACGTCAGGTGTTCACGGCATCATCGGCCCTCTTGGGAGTGATGATGAATAACCTCGACAGCCCGGCGGTCACCCGCCCGCCGCAGCAGAAACACACCGAAGGACGACGCTGGGGAGTGGGCATGCGGCTGCTGTGGCAGCTGCTTGCCGTGCTCGCGGCCGTTGTCGTTGCCCGTCTGATCAGTGCGGCGGTTGGAGGGCACCCGTGGTTGACGTTCGGCATCGGCCTGGCGACGGGCGTCTTGGCGATCGCCGTCTATGCCTGGGTCGTCCGGCGCACTGAGCATCGTGCTCCGGTGGAGGTGGGCTTGAAGGCCGCTGCGCCTGCCCTTGGCTGGAGCGCTCCAGCGGGAATCGCGCTGTTTGGTGCCGTCATTGCGCTCATCGCGCTCGGCGGCTACTACACGATCAATGGCCTGGGAGACCCCGCGACCGCCCTCGGGCTGCTCGGCTTCATGGCAGGTGCCGCGGTGTCCGAAGAGCTGATCTTCCGCGGCATCCTCTTTAGGATCGTCGAAGAATGGACGGGCACGTGGATCGCTCTGGTGCTGGTCGGTCTGCTCTTTGGCCTTGTTCACCTGCTGAACGCAAACGCCACGCTCGTTGGGGCCCTCGCGATCGCGATCGAGGCCGGAGGAATGCTCACCGCCGCGTACATCGCGACCCGCAAGCTGTGGGTGCCGATTGGGCTGCACTTCGGCTGGAACCTCGCCGCGAGCGCCATCTTCAGCACCGAGCTCTCGGGAAGTGGTGCTCCGACGGGGCTGCTGGACGCAACGACGTCGGGCCCCGCACTGCTCACCGGAGGCGACTTCGGGCCGGAGGCAAGCATCTACGCCGTGGTATTCGGCGTGCTGGCTACCACCGCGTTCATGTGGGTGGCCTACCGGCGCGGTTACGTGGTTCCCGTCCGCGGTTCTGCCCGGAAGCGCATGATCGAAGCGCACCCCTGGTAACAGAGCATCGCGATTCTTCGCCTAGTCGGGAATCGTCAGCGGGATGTGATCCGGATACGCCCAGATGCCACCACGGTGTGCGTCTGGGCGTATCACTGTGAGCCCGGCCTCTTCGGCGATGAGAGCGCCTGCTGCCCAGTCGAACTCGTAGAGATCGGTCTCGACGAACGCGCTCGTGGAGCCGTCTGCCGCCATGCAGAGTCCGAGCGCTGCCGAGCCGACGCTTCGCACGTCTGTGAAGTTCTGCATATAGAGAGGGAGCTCGGCGAACTGGCGAGCACGCATGTCGCTGCTGTACGAGAACCCCGTGCCGAACAACACGGTTTTGGCGTCGGGGTCGGGCCCGGTGAGCTGCACCGTGCTTCCGCGTGACAGGAGCCACGCGCCGACGCCCTGCTGCGCGAAGTACTCCTGGCGCAGAACAGGGGCGTTGACAACCCCGGCGATCCAACGCCCCGTCGCGACGTCTTGCACCGCGACAGACGACCCGAAGTAGGGGATGCCCGTCACGAAGTTTGACGTGCCGTCGAGCGGGTCGATCGACCAGCGATAGCGGGAGGCATCGCCGCCCGTTGCCTCGTATTCTTCGCCGGTAATCGCGTCGTCTGGGCGGCGGGCGCTGAGGTAACTGCGAATGGTCTGCTCGGCACGACGGTCGACATCGGTGACGACGTCGCCCAGCTCGCTCTTCGCCGTGACGCTGATGTGCGCCCCCACTGAGTCGTCGAGAATCAAGGCACCGGCCTTGGCCGCACCACGAGCGATGGCGAGCAGGTCTTCGTCAATTGATGCGTGCACTGTGGCTCCGATCACAAACGTGCAAGAACCTCACACGGTAGCAAGGCTGTGCGAGAAAATCTCAGCTAGGGTGGACAAAACGGCGGGCGTCAGGGAGGACAGCGTCAGTGACACTTGGCATCAACACGTGCTTCGCGGTGAAACGATGGACGCGGCCCGATGACATTCTGTGCATCGTCGGCGAGGAGCTCGGCCTACAGGTGTGCCAGCTCAGCGTTGACAACGTGCCGCTCGCCGACCCTCGATCGGCGGAGTCGCGGGAGTATGTTCGTCGCTTTGCGGCGACATGCGACACGGCCGGTGTCGAGCTTGACTCGATCTTCACCGGTCTCGCTGCGTACTCGACGAGCCTTCTCTTGGACGACGACGAAGACGCACGTAATGCGGCCGAGGCGTGGTACGAGAGCCTGATCGTGCTGGGTGGAATCGCCGGGGTGCGATCCGTTGGCGGGCACATCGGGGCGCTCTCCGTGCCGACAGCGAGCGATCCCGCACGTCGTGAAAGGGCAATGGACGAGCTTCGCGATCGGATGCTGCGACTGTCGCAGCGCGCAGAAAACGAGGGCCTGGCAACGCTGCTGTTCGAGAACATGGCTGTCTCGCGTGAGCCGGGGTCGGTGCGCGAGAACGCGCTGGCGCTTGAGAGCTCGCTGGCGACAGCATCCGTTCCCTGGCAGCTCTGCTTCGACGTGGGGCATCCTGTCGCCATGGCCTCACGCGACGATGACGATGCGCTTGCCCCGTGGTTTGAGACGCGCTGGAAAACCAACCCAATGCTGCAGCTGCAGTACTCGCGTCCGGATGCCGATATGCACGCAGGTTTCGACGAGACCGACCCGGCCGTCGGAGTGAACCCGACGCGTGTCGCCGCGGCCCTGGCCGAGGGTGAATGGCCGAACAGCTCGCTGTTCATTGAAGTGATGCCCGCGCACGAGATGCGCGATGACGCCGTCGTGCCCATGCTGCGCCGCACTGTTGACGTATGGACGGAGGTGCTCGCCTGATGCCCACACACAGCGCGCTGACTCTGAGCACGACGGCGTCTGCGTTCCACTGCTACGCAGCGGCTTGCGTCCGGTACGACCGCGCGGCTGACATGAGCTGCTCGACGCGCGACTGGTCCGCAGAGTTTTCGAACCTTCCGTCTTTCTTGAAATACGTTCCCACGATGGCGCCGTCGGCGACCGACAGCTGGTCTGCAACGTTCTCGGCCTTCACGCCCGTGTTCACAAAAACCGGGACGTCGCCCGCCGCCTGCTTCACGATCGACACCGATTGTGTGTCGGTCGGCGCGCCTGCGGTGAGACCCGAGACGCAGAGGGCATCGGGGAGCGTTGCAAACACCGTCGAGCGCGCGACAGAAGAGAGGTCGCGCGACGCCAGGTACGCGGCGGACTCCGGAACGATGTTGAAGAACAGCTTGACGTTAGCGGCCCCGATGCGATGCCGATGACGAGCTACCTCGCCGACATTCGTGTTCCACAGACCGAAGTCGCTCGCATAGACGCCCGTGAAGATCTCACGGACGAACGCCGCGTCTGTGGCGACAGCAAGATCGATCGACGCTCGAGCATCCCACAGCACGTTGACACCGTAGGGAACCGCAAGGTCTCGGTTAAGCTCGCCGATGACCCGTGCCATTGTCACGGAGGTGATCCGTTCGGTGTCGGTCAGGTAGGGGAGGCTGAACTCGTTGGAGATCAGCACCCCGTCGACGCCGCCGCTCTGAAGCGCACCCAGCTCTCGCTTTGCGCGGTCGACGATGGCAGAGATACCGGCGTTGGAGTCGTAGCCTGGGTCACCGGGCAGTGCGGAAAGATGAAGCATCCCCACGACGGGTTTCGGTGATGCAAAGACGTCGGTAAGCCAATTGGTCATTGTTCCTCGTTTCAACTCTGATTCAGAGGCGATGGTATGAATTCACAAGAACCTAACCACAAGTGAACAATTAACACAAGATACGGTCTGCGTTTGAGGATCGGAAGGGAAAGAACGATGGCGATGGATGCTCAGGAGCGGCGTGCGCGTGTGGAGCAGCGAGTTCTGGCAGACGGAGAGGCCGAATTTCGCACGCTCGCACTGGAGTTCGATGTGTCTGAGATGACGATTCGACGCGACATTGAGCTGCTCGAGGAGAAGGGAAGCGTTCGACGCGTCGTCGGTGGCGCAATCGCCTCGCGCGGAAAAGCGGCGGAGCCAACATTCACCTCGCGCGCGCTGATGGGAGCACGCGAGAAGGCACATATCGCCGCCGCCGCCGTTGAGCTGCTGCAGCCGGGCGAGACCGTTGTTCTCGACAGTGGAAGCACGGTGCTCGCCGTGGCGCGCGCGATCAAGGGGCGCGGCCTTGGCCTCACCATCATCACGCCGAGCATCCTCGTTGCGCTCGAGCTTCACGATGAGCCAAACACGAAGATCGTGATGACGGGCGGGGTGGTGCGGCCAGGGGAGCTGAGCCTCATCGGCGCGCCGTCGGTTTCCTCGTTTGCGCAGTACAACTGCGACGTGTTCGTCATGGGGGTTGCCGGAGTCGATGGCAAGCGAGGACTCTCCGACTACAACGGCGAAGAGGGCGCTGTGAAGAAGGCGGCGATGAAGACCGCTGACCGCGTGATCGTTGTCGCTGACGCGTCAAAGCTCGGACGCGTTCAGCTGATGAACGTTGCGGCTCCTGGCGAGATCACTGCGCTTGTCACGGACGGTGACGCTGACGACCCGGCTCTCACGGGATTTCGCGCGGCTGGCGTCGAAGTCAGGTGCATCCCCGCTCGCTGACCTGACGCCACCGCGTTACCAGATTGTTGTTATTTCACACATTGCCGTTTGATTGACAAATTGCCACAGATGCATTTAGGTTCCAGAAGGGCTGTAATTTAATCCCGATACCCCACCAGGTTGAGGGAATATCACACAAAGGAGTGCACATGCATCGCAAATTCGCCTCGGGCCTCGCGCTCGGGGCCGTCGCCCTTCTCGCTCTCACCGGCTGCGGAACCGTTGGTGGCGGCGGAGGAGGAACAGACGACGGCGGAGACGTATCGCCCGAAGACATGACGATGGTGACCGTCGTCAAGATCACCGGCGTCGGCTGGTTCGACCGGATGGAAATCGGCGTCAATGAGTTCGCAGACGAGTCAGGAATCGATGCTCGTCAGGAGGGCGCAGACGATGCGAGCCCCGAGAAGCAGATTCAGATCATTCAGGACTTGATCCCTCAGGCGCCAACGGCGATCACCGTTGTTCCGAACTCGCCAAAGGCGCTCGAGACCGTTCTTGAGCAGGCGCGGGATCAGGGGATCATCGTCGTCACCCACGAGGCCGCGGGCATCGAGAACGCCGACATCGACATCGAAGCTTTCGACAACAAAGCCTACGGCGCGCAGATCATGGACAACCTCGCTCAGTGCATGGGCGAAGAGGGACAGTACGTCTCGTTCGTCGGCGGACTCACAGCGAAGACCCACATGGAGTGGGTTGGCGGGGCGCAGGAGAAGCAGGAGGCCGAGTACCCCGACATGGAACGCGTCGAGGACCCGATCGAGAGCAAGGAAGACGAGAACGTCGCCTACCAGCGCGCAAAGGAGCTGCTCGCAAAATACCCCGACCTCAAGGGCTTCCAAGGCTCAGCGGGAACTGACGCTGCCGGCATCGCCCGCGCCGTTCAGGAGGCCGGTCTTGAAGACAGCGTCTGCGTGATGGGCACCAGCATCCCGTCTGTCGCCAAAAAGTATCTCGAGGACGGATCAATCGACAAGGCGTTCTTCTGGGACCCTGCGCTCGCCGGAAAAGCGCAGCTGAAGATTGCCGAGCTGCTTGCCAGCGGAGAGCAGATTGAGGAAGGCACAGACCTTGGAATCGAGGGCTACGAGTCGCTGACGAAGCTTGAGGGCTTCGACAACGTGTACGTCGGTGATGCCGCGATCGAAGTCGACGCGGACAACGTCAACGACTTCGATTTCTGATCCTTTAATCCCAGGCATGGCGGTGGGGCTCCAAGGAAGCCCCACCGCCGAAAGGACAACAATGGCCGAACGCACTGACGCGCCCGTACTCGAGGTGCGCGACATCGTCAAAGTATTCGGCGGGGTGACGGCGCTCGACGGGGTGTCAATGTCACTTCTGCCCGGGCGCGTGCACTGCCTCGCCGGCGAGAACGGCAGCGGCAAGTCAACGCTCATCAAGATCATCAGCGGTGTTGAGGCTCCGGACGGTGGGGAAATCTTGATCGACGGCGAGTCGATCAACCGCATCACTCCCGCCCGCGCGTTGCGTGCGGGCATTCAGGTGATCTACCAAGATTTCTCGCTGTTTCCCAACCTCACCGTCGCAGAGAACATCGTTATTCCGGCAGCGATCGCGTCGCAGAAGAAGCTGTTCAATCGCGCCCGCAGCCGCCCCGATGCCCAGCGCATCGTCGATGAGCTGGGGCTCATTCTCAACTTGGACGCCGACGTTGAGACGCTCTCCGTTGCCGACCGCCAGCTCACAGCGATCTGCCGCGCTCTCGTGCAGGACGCTCGAATTCTCTTCATGGACGAGCCGACAACCGCGCTGACGCATTCTGAGGTGGAGCGGCTCTTCGCTCTCGTGCGCACGCTGCAGGAGCGTGGCGTCGCCATTGTGTTCGTCAGCCACAAGCTCGACGAGGTGCTCGAGGTGTCTCAGGACATCACCGTACTGCGCAACGGGCGCATGGTTGCGAGTGGAGATGCCCGCGAGTACAGCGTGCAGTCGCTGACGGTGGCCATGACGGGTCGAGATGTCGACACCACACGGCTGGTGAACCCTCTCGGCGAACCGGGCGCCCCTCTGCTCGACGTGTCGCGGCTCGATCTGCCCGGCGCATTCAACGACGTCTCGTTCGACCTTGCCCCGGGGGAGATTCTCGGCATCACGGGTCTTCTCGGATCGGGTCGCGGCGAGATCGTCGAAGCACTCTTCGGACTGTTGAAACCCGACTCGGGGACGGTGACGATCAACGGCCAGGCGCTGCGTCTTGGCAGCATCCGATCATCTATCTCGGCGGGGATCGGCTATGTGCCCGAAGACCGGCTGACGCAGGGGCTGTTTCTCGAGAAGTCCATTGCCGACAACATCATTGCGAGCTCGCTTGGCACCCATGCTCGGGGAAAGGTCGTTCTCAGCCAGAAGCGCATCGCCCAGACGATCTCGACGCTGTTCACGAGGTTGAAAATCAAGGCGCCCAGTGTCGCCGCTCCTGTTCGTTCGCTCTCCGGAGGCAACGCGCAACGCGTTGTGCTTGCCAAGTGGCTTGCAACGAAACCAAAGATCCTCATTCTCAACGGGCCCACCGTCGGCGTCGATGTCGGGTCGAAGAACGAGATTCTCGCGATCCTTCGTGAGGCCGCCCGCGACGGTATGGGAGTGATCATGATCTCTGACGACGTGCCCGAGCTTGTCTCGATCTGCAACCGCGTCATCATCGTTCGCCGGGGCTCGATCGTCGCCGAGTTCGACAGTGAACAGATCGACGCCCAGCGCATTCAGGAGGTGATGGCCGCGTGACACTCGGAAACCGCATGAAAACACTCGCGTCACGATTGAGCGGCGCGAACAACGAGGGCGTGCTCGCGATCATCATCGTTGTGCTCGTCATTGTGATGAGTCTCATGAGCCCGTCGTTCTTCACCGTGCACACGCTCTTCTCGATTATGCGTTCTGCGCTCGTGCCGGGCGTTCTCGCCATCGCGGTGCTGCTGGTGATCATCTCGGGAGGCATCGACGTCTCGTTCGCCGCGATCGCCATCTTCGCCGCGTACACGACTGTGCATTTTGCCCACCAGGGGCAGTTCGACCCGGGAATCATCGGCGTGCTGATCATCGCGTGCGTCATCGGTGCCATGCTCGGCCTCGTCAACGGCGCCGTCATCGCCCGGTTTCGATTGCCGACGCTGATCGTCACCCTGGCCACCCAGGGAATCTTCCGCGGCATCCTTCTCGTCTACGTCGGCTCACGCTACATTGCGCAGCTGCCCGACAGCATGGCAAGCCTCTCGACGGCGAACCTCATCGCCATCGAGAGCAGCCGCTCCTATCTTCCGCTTCTGATCGTGCCCGTCGCCGTGCTCGTGCTTCTTGTCGCATGGATGCTGCGCAGAACGATGTTCGGCCGCGGAATCTACGCCATCGGCGGCGACACCGAGGCAGCCCGTCGCGCCGGCTTTCCCGTCGTGCGATTCCAGATCGTCCTCTACATGCTCGTCGGCGCGATCGCGGCGATCGGCGGGCTGATCCACGTGATCTTGAACCGCAACGCCAACCCGCAAGACATCGTCGGCACCGAGCTCGATGTGATTGCCGCTGTCGTGCTGGGCGGAGCATCCATCTTCGGCGGCCGCGGCTCGGTTCTCGGAACCGTGCTCGGCGTTGTGCTTGTGCAGCTGATCAACAACAGTCTGCTTCTCATGGGCGTGCCCACCGCCTGGCAGCGCGCGGCCGTTGGCCTTCTGCTTGTCGTCGGTGTGGGAATTCAGGCGCTCTCGGCACGACGCGCGTCACGACGAACGTTCGTACTCGACACAGTGGAGGCGTAGACGATGCCTATTCGAACTCAGCAATCCACAGCGGCGCAACTCAACACGCGCGTCGACAACACGGTGCGCACGTGGATCTCGCACATCCACGTCGACCGCGGAATCGGCCGGATGCTCGTGCTGCTCGTCATCGCATTCGCGCTGTTCGCCATAATGAACCCGCGGGTGTTCATGAACCCGCTCAACCTGCAGAACATCATGGTGTCGGCGCCCGAGATCGGAATTCTCGCCATCGCCATGACGCTCGCGATGCTGACAGGGGGAATCGACCTCTCGCTCGTGTCGATTGCCAACCTCACGGCCATCACGATCAGCACGTTGTACACGGGGGTAGTCGCAAACGATCCGGCACTCGCCGAGTCGCTCGGCGGCCTGATCGTTCTCGTCGGCATCGCCGTCGGCGTTCTGGGCGGCCTCATCAATGCCTTTCTGATCAGCACCGTGGGAATCACGCCGATCCTTGCCACCCTTGCAACGATGCAGATCTTCAATGGCATCGCCATCGTGTGGACGGGAGGCAAGACTCTCTACGGCGCCCCGCAGGCGCTGTCCGGCGTTGGCAAGGCGACGGTCGCCGGCATCCCCGTGCTGTTTCTGCTATTCATCGTCGTCGCGATCGTCATCGGGCTTCTGGTGAACCGCACGCCGTTCGGGCGCAAGACGCAGCTGCAGGGAGCGAACCCCGCTGCGGCGCGCTTCTCAGGCATCCGCAGCGCCTCCGTGCTGTACGGCACCTACCTCACGACCGGGCTTCTCGGCGGGCTCGCCGGCGTGCTGTTCGTCACCCGCAATCCAACAGCGAGCGCGGACTACGGAACGTCGTACGTGCTGCTCGTCATCGTGATCGCGGTGCTCGGAGGAACCAACCCCATGGGCGGGTTCGCAACCGTGACGGGCGTTGTGCTTGCAACGCTCGTGCTGCAGGTCGTGCAGTCCGGGTTCAACGCGATTCGGCTGTCGTCATACGAGTACTCCATTGCCCAGGGCGTGATTCTGATCGGCGTCATGGTCTTCGACCAGCTCAGGTTCCGGCGACGAACGCGGTACGTCGCCTCGACCCAGACGCGCAACATCGCCTCGATGTCGAACGTGGGCGATGACGCAGACGAGAGCGCAGACAAGGTGGGGTCGCCGTGACGGCACTGCTGCTTGGCGTTGACATCGGCACGTACGAGACCAAAGGGGTGCTCGTCGACACAAACGGCGTCGTTCACGCGACAGCTCGCTCGCGTCACGGCATCAGCACGCCGCAGCCGGGCCACGTCGAGCACGATGCCATCGACATCTGGTGGAACGACTTCGCGAGTGTGTCGCGCGAGCTCGTCAGCACCATGAGCACGGGCGATGAGATTCTGGCTGTAGCGTGCAGCGCCATCGGACCCTGCGTGCTGCCGGTCGACGCCGAGCTCAACCCTCTGCGGCCCGCTATTCTCTACGGGGTCGACACGCGGGCGGACGAACAGATCGCCGACTTCGAGCGTCGCATCGGTCGCGACGAGATCTTTCGCCGCTCGGGCAACACCCTCACAAGCCAATCGGCCGGGCCGAAGGTCGCGTGGATCGTCGAGAACGAGCCCGCGATCGCCGAGGCAGCGCGGTGGTACATGACGAGTCAGAGTTTTCTCGTGGCCACACTCACCGGCGAGGTCGTGATCGATCATGCGACTGCCGGGTATTACCACCCGTTCTACGATCTGGCAGGCGGATGCTGGGACCTCACCGGCTTCGACGACATCGTGACCCCCGATCAGCTGCCCGCGATTCGCTGGTCGAGCGATGTGGCGGGAACGGTGACCGCGGCAAGCGCCGCCGAGACCGGCATCCCCGAGGGAACGCCGGTGCTGACGGGAACAACGGATGCCGTGGCCGAGGCCGTCGGAGCATCCGTCATGGACGACGGCGACCTCATGCTCATGTACGGGTCGAGCGGGTACATGATTCGAGTGGTGTCTGAGCCGGTCGCCGACGCCGTTCTGTGGTCGGCGCCATTCGCCTTCCCCGGCAGCTACGTTCTCGCCGCTGGAACGTCGACGGCGGGAACGGCAACGCGGTGGGCGGCCGACATGCTGGGGCTGGACACAGGGGAGGGCGACGACGCCCTGTTCTCGTCGCTCATGCAGCTTGTGCACGACGCGCGCCCGGGGGCTGGCGGCGTCGTGCACATTCCGCACTTCAGCGGCGAACGCACGCCGTTTCACGATCCCGATGCTCGCGGCGTGTTCACGGGTCTCTCTCTCACAACGGGGAGGGCCGAGCTGGCCCGCGCCGTCGTCGAGGGGGTTGCGCACTCCGTCGTCTCGGCGGTCGGCGCCTACGCCGAGATCGGCATGGAGCCGACGCGGGTCATGGCGATCGGTGGCGGCACGAAGAACGACGTACTCGTGCAGACCGTGAGCGACCTTCTCGGGTTCGAGCAGAACTGCGCTGCGACCATCGGTGCCGCCTACGGCGACGTCATTCTCGCCGCGCTCGGCCTTGCCGTCACGACAAAGGCCGAGGTTCGCGAAAACTGGGTGTCCATCGACTCCACGATCACGCCGCGGTCGAGTGGCGACCCGGCCGTCGAGACGCTGCGCCGAGCTCACGACGAATTTCTTTCGACCTACCGCGCGCTCAGCCGCGCTCGACTCACGACAGAGGAGAAGCCCGAATGAGCAGGTGGCCCGAACTGGCTGCGCATCTTGCCAACGTCAACGAGGTGACCGAGGGGAGTCGCGTCAGCATCTTCATCACGTCGCCCGCCGTCGTCGAGGCGGCAGACGCCTTCGTTCGCGAGGTATATCGCCGTGGTGGGCTCCCGCAGGTGCAGCTCACAGACGAGACGTACGACAGGTACGCTCTCGACTTCGCCTCAGACGCCGTGCTCGGAGCCCCGGGGCCCATGGAGCTCGCCTCGATGAACTGGGCGGACGTTCACGTCTCTTTTCGCGGCATGATCGCGCCGCCCGACACCATCGACGAGCGTCGCCTCAGCCTGCAGCGCGCGGGCAAGGGCACCGTGTCGACGGCACGCTGGCAGAACACCCGATGGACGCTCGTTCGAGTGCCCAGCCCGGAATGGGCCGAGCTCATCAACGTGAGCTACGCCGATCTCATGGCCGAATTCTTCGCATCGACGCTCGCGAAGTGGTCGGCGCACAAGCGTTCACTCGAGACGCTGTGCGCGCAGCTCGACGAGACATCGATTGTGCGAATTCAGGATGCCGACACCGACCTGACGCTCAACTGCACGGGTCGAACCTGGGTGCCCTTCGCTGGGGACGCCAATCTGCCTGACGGCGAGATCGCGACAGCGCCGCGCGAAGACGGTGTCGAGGGCAGCATCCGGTTTCCGGGAACGTTCTGGTTCGGCGGTGCTCGCATCACCGATCTCGACCTCACGTTTGAGCGCGGGGTCGTCACCGATGCACGTGCACGCGAGGGCGGTGAGTTCGTTTCGCGCATTCTGGAGACTCCGGGAGCGCGCACCGTTGGCGAACTGGGAATCGGAACCAACCCGGCAATGACGACGATGACGGGTGATCTGCTGCTTGACGAGAAGATTCTCGGCACCGTGCATATCGCTCTCGGCCGCTCGTACCCACAGTGCGGCGGACTCAACGAGTCGACAATTCACTGGGACATCGTCAAAGACCTGCGGGGCGGCGGTAGCCTGTTCGCCGACGACACTGCGCTCATCGACAACGGCGACGTGCAGCCCGTGCTGAAGCGCGACTACGACGGAGGGTGACATGCGAAAGATCATCAATACGGCAGACGGCTTCGTCGACGAGGTTCTCGACGGAATACTCCTCGCGCACGGCACCCAGCTGAGGTCTGCGACACGCGACAGGCGAGCTCTGGTTCGAGCGGATGCTCCCGCAGAGGGTCGGGTGGCAATCGTCACCGGCGGCGGCTCAGGGCACTTGCCGTTCTTCCTCGGGTACGTCGGTAAAGGGCTGTGCTCGGCCGTCGCCGTCGGCAATGTTTTCTCGTCGCCGTCGTCTGCGCAGATTCACGCAGCATCCGTCGCTGTCTCGTCGGGGGCCGGGCTGCTCTATCTCTACGGCAACTACGGCGGAGACGTGTACAACTTCGACATGGCGGCCGACCTCTGCCGATCCGAAGGCATCGACGTGCGCACGGTGCTGGGCACGGACGACATCGAGTCGGCGCCTGCGGGCAAAGAGCCCACGCGGCGCGGCGTCGCCGGGCTCGTGCTCGTCTACAAAGCGGCGGGTGCCGCGGCCGACCGCCTCTGGTCGCTCGACGATGTCGAGCGTGTCGCCAGCAAGGCGGCAGCGGCAACGCGCACGATGGGGGTCGGCCTGTCTCCGACGGTGCTGCCCGCCGCGGGCGAAGAGACGTTCTCGCTTGACGAGGGCGACATGGAGATCGGCGTCGGAATCCACGGGGAGAAGGGCACACACCGCGGCCCGCTCGAGGCCGCCGACCAGATCACCGACCGCTTTCTCGAGCGGCTTGGCACCGAGCTTGATCTCACAGACGGCACGTGCGTTGCCGTGCTGGTGAACGGCCTGGGGTCGACTCCGCTCGAGGAGCTCTACGTCGTGTACCGCCGGGTTCACCGAGTTCTCGCCGAGCGTGGCGTGACCATCGCCTACCGGCTGATCGGCGAGTATGTCACGAGCCTCGAGATGGCCGGGGCGTCTCTCTCCATCATGCAGCTCGACGGCGAGCTCAAAGAGCTGCTGGGCGACCCCGCCGCGTCGCCGTTCTTCAAGCAGGGAGAGGTCTCCGACATCGACGTTGCGCCAACGGAAAGCGACACGGATGCTGCGAGCTCAAGCGCTGTCGACGTCGGGCGCACCGGAACGCGAAGTGCGCTGCGTGACGCGCTGCTCGCCGCGTTGCCGAACATGGCGGCGCACACGGACGAGCTGCGCGACCTCGATGCGGCTCTGGGAGACGGCGACCTGGGAATCACCGTGTCGGCGGGAAGCGCCGCCGTCGTCGCTGCCCTTTCGGACCTGCCCGAAGACGCGGACGCTCGAAGCATCCTGACCACGACGGGGCTCGCGTTCTCCGCGGCGAACCCATCGACGTTCGCGGCGCTTGTCGGCAGCGGCTTGATCGGCGCTGCCGAGACGTTTGCTCCCGACGCGGATCTGACGAGCGACCGCGTGGCGCCGCTGCTGCGCGCTGTGGTCGATCGCATTGCCGAGCGCGGCGGAGCCGAGGTCGGAGACAAGACTCTCCTCGACGTGCTCGACGCCGTTGCGGGCGCCGTCGAAGCCCGCGTGCCGCTCAGCGAGGTCGCCGCCGTGGCGCGATCGACAGTGGAGTCGACCACGCGGCTTCAGTCGAAGCGGGGCCGTGCCGCGTGGCAGCAGGAGCGCTCAGTCGGTCAGGCAGACCCGGGAAGCGTCGCCGTTCAACGCTTTGTCGAAGAGATTGTGGGAGCGATCGCCCGTTGACACGCGGCACGACCGGCTAGGGCGTTGTCGTGATGCTCGGTCAGCGCGAGACGGTCTCCCGGTGCCCGTGGTCGCGTGACGCAGCGGCGATCGCGCTGTCGATGAGCGTGACGGCGATGGCCGCTGCAGTGGGGAAGGCGTTGGCGTTGAGAACTCGCGTGCGTGCCGCGGCGCCATCGAGCAGCAGTGCGAGTTGCTCGCCGAGCTGCTCAGGGTCTGCTGCGCCAGCTTCACGTGCGGCGTTCGCGAGCTTCGCGGCGACCGCCTTCTTGTACTCGCTGGCGTATTGCGACGCCGGGTGCTCGGGATCGTGCAGCTCGACAGCCGCCGAGATGTACGGGCACATCGGGTTGGTGGGACGCATGTCGAACACCGCGAGGAGCTTCTCGCGCGGGCTGAGGTCTGGGCTGTCAAAAATGCTCGACATCACTGTGGGGTCGACCTGCTGCAGGTACTCGGCGATCAGCTCGTCTTTGCCTGCGAAGTGCTGGTATGCCGTGCGCTTGGAGACCTGGGCCGCCGCACACAGCTGATCCATACCGGTCTGATTGATGCCCTGATCGCGGAAGAGCTGCTGGGACGCGCTGAGGATGCGCTCGCGGGCGCCCCGGCCGCGGCGGCGGCCCGTTGGGCCCTTCTCTAACTCCGTCATGGCACCATCATACCCCGAAAAGGTAACGTTCGGTGTACATAGTTGCGCGAGGGCAACGCGCCGTGTATGTTATCCACACAGATCGGTGTACTTAGCATCGGCATCCCCTGGTGCGCATCGCACCACAACCCGAAGGAGCAACGATGGGAAAGCTTGACGGCAAGGTAGTGGTCGTCACGGGCGGAACAACCGGCATGGGCCTGGCTGGCGCAAAGCTGTTCGTCGATGAGGGTGCATACGTCTTCATCACCGGCCGCCGCCAGGATGCGCTGGATGAGGCTGTGCAGCACATCGGCCGCAACGTCACGGGCGTGCAAGGCGACGCCGCGAACCTTGACGACCTTGACCGACTGTACGAGACCGTCAAGAGCGAGAAGGGCAGCATCGACGTGCTGTGGGCAAGCGCTGGCGTGGGTGAACCCGGCATGCTCGGCGAGGTGACAGAAGCCCAGTTCGACGCCGCCTTCGGGCTCAACGCCCGCGGCACCATGTTCACCGTTCAAAAGGCGCTTCCGCTCTTCAACGACGGCGGTTCCATTTTGATGACCGGGTCCAACGCCTCCCTCGGGGCATTCCCCGGTTGGAGTGTCTACGCCGGAAGCAAGGCCGTGCAGCAGGCCTGGGCACGCGTCTGGCTCAATGAGCTCAAGGACCGTCGCATTCGCGTCAACGTCCTAACCCCAGGCCAGGTCGCCACGGCCAAGCAGGAAGAGCTCTTCGACGAGGAGACAATGCGTCAGTTCGAGTCGCTCATTCCCCGAGGCCAGATGGGTCGCCCCGATGAGATGGCCACAACGGCCCTGTTCCTCGCCTCCGACGACTCCAGCTACATCAACGGGATGGAGCTCGTCGCCGACGGTGGCACCACCGCGATATAGACCACAATCCACACAACGAAAGCAGGAAACATCATGAGTAGCATCAGCATCATCGGTGCGGGAAACATGTCCCGTACGCTCGGCGCGCGGGCGCTCGCCGGCGGTAACACGGTTGAGATCCTCGCCCGCGACACGTCGAAGGCCGTTGCCCTCGCCGAGAGTCTCGGCGAGGGAGCAACGACCGGAGAGTGGGGGACAGCCCCGGTCGGCGACATCGTCATCCTGGCTCTGTTGGCCGACGGGGTCGTTCCGGCGGCCTCCCAGTTCGGAGAGTCTCTCGCGGGCAAGGCGATCGTCGACATCAGCAATCCCTTCAACGCGACATTCGACGGGCTCGATCACAGCGAAGAGACCTCGATCGCGCAGGAAGTCGCGAAGGTGGTGCCAGCCAGCGCCAGTGTGATGAAGGGCTTCAACACCATCTTCCGTCATGTTCTGGAGAAGGGGAGCCCTGCTGTCTTCATCGCGGGCGACGATGCGCAGGCCAAGGCGCGTGTTGAGACGTTCATCACGAGCCTCGGGCTGCAGCCGTTGGACGCCGGTGGCTTGAAGATGGCGCACTGGCTGGAGGGAGCAGGCCTGCTCTCGGTGGCACTCGCCAACAACGGGGTGGGAAATCTGGACTTCTCCCTCGGCGTCGACACGCTCTCCGCCTGAGCAGATTCGGGAAAGCGCCCAACGCGTCTGTTCGGAAGGGCCGACGCTGCGGGTGACACAGGGCCCGTGCCGCGTCATGCGGCACGGGCCCTGTGCTCTGTGCAGTAGGCCGCCGATCCTGCACGTCATCAGTGAGACTGTGGCCTGCCTTTCACCCAAAATTGACTTTCCCCCGCGGCCCTTGCATACTCTCATGTACATAGTTGTCCACATACAAATTGGTACAGATCGATGAAGATTGCAGTAATCGGAAGTTATGGCGTCGGCCTCACCATGCGAGTGCCGAGGATGCCGGGAGCGGGCGAGACTCTGACCGGTGACGCCTTCGAAGAAGGCCCGGGTGGCAAAGGTTCGAACCAGGCGATCGGCGCAGCACGGCTCGGTGCCGACGTGTCTTTGCTGACGGCAATCGGCACCGACGATTACGGCCGTGCCGCTCGTGAGCTGTGGGAAAAAGAGGGAGTCGATGCCTCGGGCATCCTGATCTCTGACGACGCCCCCACAATGGCGGGCTTCATCATGGTGGAGCCCTCGGGCGAGAACCGCATCGCCATCGCTCCCGGCGCGCTCGACCTTCTCGATGCGAGCCACGTCGAATCATTCCGCGGCGAGATCGCGGCGTCTGACATCGTTCTCGTCTCGATGGAGATTCCGCTGTCGGCCGTGGCGGCGGCGCTGCGCATCGGTCGGGAAGAGGGCATTCGCACGGTGCTCAACCCGGCGCCGGCTCGACCTCTGAACGCCGAACTTTTGGCCACCGTTGACATCATCACCCCCAACCAGACAGAGGCCCGCATCATCCTCGATCTCGATCGCGCGCCCGGCGACGACGAGGGACTCGCGCGGCTGATTGCCGAGCGGGTGGACGGCGCTGTCGTCTTGACGCGCGGATCGGACGGTGCGATCACCGTAGAGAACGGCGAGGTCGGGCACATCGACCCTATTCTCGCGACGCAGGTCGTCGACACGACCGGAGCGGGCGACTCATTCAATGCAGCACTCGTTGTGTCGCTCGCCGGCGGAAGCTCGCTTCGCGAAGCCGCCCAGTTTGCGGCAAAAGCGGGCGCCTACACGGTCGCCACGAGCGGTGTCGTTCCGGCCCTCCCTACACAACATGACTTGAATTCCACGATCGGAGTGTCTCAGTGACCTCAGCGACAGCCACAGCCCCACGGCGCGCATCATTTGACCCGAAGAAGCTGCTCCACGCTCGCGAAGCGGGAGTATTCGCGGCACTCGTGCTGCTCTTCATTCTCGGTGCGGTGCTCTCGCCGAGCTTCATGCAGGCGGGCAACCTGTTCTCGGTCGGCCAGCAGATCTCCCAGATCGGAATCATGGCGATCGGCGCGACATTCGTGATCGTCAACGGCGAAATCGACTTGTCTGTCGGGTCCGTTTACGCGCTGTCGGCCATCTCAACGGGACTCGCGATTGAGAGTGGAACCACCTGGCCGCTTGCCGTCGTGATCGGTCTTGCCGTCGGCGCCGTTGCCGGTCTGCTCAACGGTCTTGCCGTCGTTATGCTCGGCGTTCCAAGCTTCATCGTCACGCTGGGAACCCTGAGCGTGTTCCGCGGCGTCGCCCTTTTGATCTCTGACGGCGCTCCAATCTCGCTGAGCGCGAGCCAGGCAGGCGTGGCCGAATTCAACTTGATCGGGCAGGGGAACCTGTTCGGCGTGATCCCCATGCAGCTCGTCGTCTTCGCGGTCATTGCCGCACTCGGTGTGGTGCTGCTGTCGCGTTCGCGCCTCGGGTTCAACACGTACGCCGTCGGCGGCAACCCCGAAGCTGCCCGCCTCGTCGGCATCGAGGTGAAGGGCGTCAAGCTCACGGCATTCATCATCGCGGGGCTCACCGCTGCCGCCGCGGGAGTGCTCGGACTGTCGTTCCTCTCATACGTGCAGGGCGTGACCGGCACGGGCCTTGAGCTGACCGTCATCTCCGCCGTCATCATCGGTGGCGCCGCGCTCTTCGGAGGGTCGGGAACCATGTGGGGAACGATCATCGGTGTGGCGTTCATCGGTCTGCTGCAGAACATCCTCAACATCAACGGCATCTCATCGTTCTGGCAGACGGTCGTCACCGGCCTCGTCATCATCGCCGCTGTCGCCACCGATACCTGGCAACGCCGCCGCAAAACCAAGGCGTAACTCGCCGGTCTTAAAACAGCAGGCCCATTTGCATCACCACTATCCACGTTTTTTCGGACCAAAGGAGAACCGATGTCTGTGAAGAGTAAAGCCCGTCGTTTGCTGGCTGCAGGCGCAGTGGCGGCAGTAAGCGCGATGGTACTGGCCGGTTGCGGTGCCATCACACCGGCGAACTCCGGTGACGACGAGGGAGGCTTCGAACTTGCCGATTACATTCAGGAGCGCATCGATGACGGTGAGCCGATGCGGATCAAGCTGAGCTACCACGATCCCTCGCTCGCATTCGCCACCCCGATCAAGGCGGGAATGGAGAAGGCAGGAGAAGAGCTTGGCGTCGATGCGAGCCTCATCGGGCCGACCGGTGGAGACGCAGCAAAGCAGGTATCTGAACTCCAGACTCTGATTCAGCAGCAGGCCGTCGATGGTCTTGCCGTTTCGTCGGCATCGAGCGACGCTCTGAAGCCGGTGATCTCGCAGGCGTACAACGCAGGCATCCCCATCATTTCGTTCAACACGGACAATCCCGGTTCAGATCAGATGGGATTTGTCGGCCAGGACCTCAAGGCGTCGGGTGCCTCAGAAGCAGAGGAACTGCTGAAGACCCTTGGTGACGAGCCCTCGGGCAACGTCGTCGTGTTCTCGCTCGACACTGGCGCGGGGTGGTCGCACGACCGCTTCGGTGGATTCGAAGAGGCACTCGCAGACACCGACCTCGAGGTTGTCGGTCCGGTGAACGTGGGCAATGAGCCCAGCGAAGCGTACAACACCGTTGCATCGACAATGGCGGGGCAGAAGGATGTGGTGGCAATCGCCGGTCTTGACTGCTGCTCGACGACGGCGGCTGCCAAGTGGATCGCGCAGTCGGGTAAAGCCGGTGAGATCTCGATGGTTGGATTCGATCTGCTCTCGACGACTGCTGGCTATATCGAAGAAGGCGTTGTCACGTTCACGATCAGCCAGAACCCGACTGAGCAGGGCTACCAGGCCGTCAAGGTTCTCAACGACTTCCTGCAGAATGGCACCGCCATTGAAGGCGTAGACACAGGCGCGCAGATCATCACCAAAGACAATCTCGACGACGCCACGGTGGAGGACTAATGCCGTCCCCCACCCCACTCGTCGAGATGCGAGAGCTCTCGCGCAACTTCGGTCCGGTCAAAGCGCTCGACAGCGTCAGCTTCAACATCGTCGAGGGTGACGTCACGGGTCTGGTCGGCGAGAACGGCGCGGGAAAATCGACTCTGCTGAAGATCCTCGCCGGACTTCAGCCGCCGAGCTCGGGCGAGGTCATCGTCAAGGGGCAGAAGATCCAGAGCTTTGATCCGAACACCGTGCTGACGAAGCATTCGATCGCCATCGTGCCGCAAGAACTGTCGCTGCTGCAGGATCGCACTGTCGCAGAGAACATTCTCGCGGGGATCGAGCCGGGATCGCGGCTCTTTCCCTCACAGCGACAGATGGATGCTCAGGCCCGAGCTCTGCTGTCGGAGCTTGACCTCGACATCGACCCGGGTGCGAGCGTTCGCACGCTCGACCTTGCCATTCAGCAGCTCGTCGTCGTCGCGCGCTCCATCGCTCGCGGGTGCAACGTGCTCATTCTGGATGAGCCGACGGCAATGCTCACGCCGGCTGAAGCATCCAGGCTCTTCACCCTCATGAAGAAGCTCAAGGCGAACGGCACAACGATGGTTTACGTGTCTCACCGGATGCCGGAGATCTTTGAGCTCTGCGACCGACTCGAAGTCTTGCGCGATGGCAAGCATGTGGCCTCGTGGCGTCGTGACGAGGTGACGCCTGACGACGTTGTCTCTGCCATGGTCGGCCGGGAACTCGGCCACTTTGACGGGCGGACAGCGCCATCGACAGCGGGCAGCGCGCCCGCGCTCACCGTTACCGAGCTGAGCGGCAGACGTCACAACGACGTGTCGTTCGACGTACGCCCCGGCGAGATTCTCGGCATAGCCGGGCTGCCGGATTCTGGCCGCGTCGAACTGCTCGCGAACATCTTCGGTGCAGAGAAGTCTCGCTCAGGCAGCGTCTCGTTGGGCGGCACACCGTACGATGCACGCTCGCCCATTGCCAGTGTTGGGCACAAGCTGGGCTTCCTGCCGGGAGAGCGTCGTGCTCAGGGCCTTTTGACGACAATGACCGTTGGCGAGAACATCGGGGTGCTCAAAACCCGCACGCACTCGAAAGCTGGGCTGGTTCAGAAGGGCACTCTGTCTCGCGCTGCTCAGACGCTGGCCGAGCGGATGCGCGTGAAGACAGCGAGCCTCGACACCCCGATCACGAACCTCTCGGGAGGCAACCAGCAGAAGGCGCTCTTGGCCCGGTGGATGTCCATCGACCCGGAGGTGCTCCTGCTCGACGAGCCGACGCGCGGCGTCGATGTCGGGGCGAAGGTCGAGATCTACGAACAGCTCTTCGGACTGGCAGAGAAGGGCGTCGCCATCGTCTGCTCGTCGTCCGACCTGCCCGAACTGCTGACGGCGACCGACCGCATCCTCGTGATGCGCGAAGGCACGGTGGCTGGCGTCGTGGAATCACGCGAGGCGACCGAGGAATCAATCATGGCGCTCGCCACCAACGCGTCAGCAGGCGAGCCGACTCCGACGAAGGGAACGAAATGAAACGCAACGGCATACTCAATGTGGAACTGAGCGGCGCCTTGGCCACGCTGGGACACACCGATCTTCTGATGGTCGTTGACGCGGGATTCCCGATTCCGCGCACGACGCATCGAGTGGACCTGGCCATTGCCGAGAATCTGCCTGACCTCCGAACCGTGCTGAGCCTCATCTCTGACGAACTCATCGTCGAAGGGGTGGTGCGCGCAGAAGACGTCACGACCAACAGCCCACACCTCGAGGAGTGGCTTCAGCAGCAGTTCACGGATGCCGAGTTCACGACCCGCACGCATGCGGACATGCTCGGCGAGCTCGCCAAGCAGGCGAAAGTGATCGTGAGAACGGGTGCCTTTGAACCATGGGGAAACATCGGGCTCTACTGCGGAGTCGACGTTCCTCGCTGGTTTGGTGGCGAGGGAATCATCGTGCCTGACTACTACGCCTCGAAGCTTTAAGACCATTACGAAGAGAAAGAACGATATGACTGACACCACTGCGACGGGCACAGCTACCCTGTCGCCGGCAGAACTCGCGCCGTACATTCAACACACGAAGATTGAAACGGGCGTTACCCGAGACGAGATGATCGCGCACGCACGCGAGGCGATCGAGCACGGATTCAACGCGGCGATGGTTCCCGCGTCGTGGGTTCGAGAAGTCGCCGGAGAACTCTCCGGCACGGGTGTGCAGCTCGCGACAGCACTGGACTTTCCGACCGTCGGCGTGATGACGAGTGCGGGAAAGGCCGCAGAGGCGGAATCGATCGCCAAGCTGGGTGCAACGCAGTTGGACATCGGTGTGCAGGTGGGGTGGCTCAAGAGCGGAATGTATGACGCGTTTCGCGATGACATCGCCGGCGTCGTGCAGGCAAGCGGCATCCCCGTCAAGGTGATGTTGGAGCTTCCTCTGCTTACGGATGCCGAGAAGGAGACAGCGGTGGAGCTCGCGATGGAGGCCGGAGCTGCCTTCCTCAAGAACGCCTCGAGCGGTCAGATCGAAACGGCGAACCCCGCCAGCATCCGCTATCTCGCCGAGCGCGCACGCGATGGCGTCAAGGTGAAGGCATCTGGTTCGATTAAGGCGTACAAGCAGGCGCTGAGCCTCATCGACGCGGGCGCGGTTCTTCTCGGCACGAGCGCCGGCATGGAGATCATCAGCGACACGGGCGACGAGAACACAACAAGCTACTGACCCGCGAGTATCACCGCCTGCTTCGACTCTGCCGGGCAGGCGGTGATACTTGTTAGTAGCCGAAGAGTGAGGAGTAACCGTGGGGGAGAGCGCCGCCGCACGCGGGTCGGGGATCCAACGCGAACTGCCCGTGGCGATTCACTCGCAGATCTCAAATCGGTTTCGCACACGGATCGCGTCGGGGGAATGGCCGGCGAACTACCGCCTGAAGAGCGAACCGGAGCTTGCGTCAGAGCTCGGCGTGAGCCGCGGAACGCTTCGACGTGCGATGACCACGTTGATCGAGGAGGGCCTGCTGAAGCAGGTGCGTGGTCGCGGCACGTTCGTGACGTCGACGACGATCGAGCCGGCGATTGCCCAGAAGCTGAGCACGCTGACCGAGGACTTCGCCAAGCAGGGAATCGAGACGACGACCGAGGTGATCGAGGCAACGCTCATCGATCCGCCGCGCCCCATCGCAGCACTGCTCGACGTCGCACGAGGCGGCTCGGTACTGAAGCTCGTGCGACGCCGCAGCGCTGCGGAGGGTCCCGTGGCGTTGCTCTACAACTACGTCCGCGCAGACCTCGCCCCGGGAATCGTGGATGTGGACTTCTCGAAAGCCAGCCTTTTCGGCACGCTTGAGGGTCAGTTCGGTCTGAAGATCGCGTCGGCGCGGCGTACGTTCAGTGCGCGCGCCGCCGAGGGCAGCGTCGCCGAGTACCTTGACCTGCCCACGGGTTCGCCCGTTCAGTACCTCGAGCAGGTCACCTATCTTTCGGACGACCGCCCGATCGAGTACTCCGACGTCTGGATTCATTCGGGACGGCTGCGTGTGACCTCGCTGCTTTCTCGGCGATGATGCCGCTCAGTTGATGTCGAACTCGTTGCCCTCCGGGTCGAGCAGCGCGATGGCGTAGTGGTCGAGTCCCTCCGTCTCGAGCACGCGGGTGACCGTGGCGCCCAACGTGGACAGGCGCGCGGCCTCGGCATCGATGAGCTGCTTGCGCTCACGCAGCGGAGTGCTGCGCCCGCCGCTCGCCCGAACGTCGAGGTGCAGACGGTTCTTCAGCGACTTCTTCTCGGGCACGATCTGAAACCAGATGCGCGGCCCAACCCCGGCTGGATCGACGATGGAGTCGAAGCCAACCCCGAGCTCGTCTTCGGGCACGCCGACGCTGCGCCAGTAGTCGTTCCAGTCATCGAAGCTGGCGGGCGGCGGCTCAAGCCGATAGTGCAGCGCCTCGGCCCAGAAACGGGCGAGAAGCTCAGGGTCGGTGCAGTCGATGACGAGCTGAAAGCGGACCATGGCAATACTTTCGAATCGGTGAGCCTGCGGTGTGATCTCAGTGTGACACGCGGCACCGACACGGCAGCAGCTCGAATCAGTGCCCGAAAACGCACTCGTCGAACCGGACATGAACGCGACGAAAGAGTGCCTTCTCAAGCGCAGAATCTAGGGCGTCTGAGTGCTTTCACGCACGACGAGTCGGTGCGGAGCGATGACTTCTTCGGCCGCCGTGCTCGGGTCGTCGATGCGCGTCACGATGCGGCGCACCGCCTCACGGGCGATGAATGGGGTGTCGAGCGATACGGTGCTGAGCGTTGGACGGGTGAATCGGCCCTCGTCAACGTCGTCAATGCCGATCACGGCGATGTCTTCGGGAACGCGAAGGCCCGCATCGAAGATTGCGCGCATGGCACCGATGGCAAGAAGATCCGAGAAGCAGAAGATCGCGTCGGGTCGGGGCGAAAGCTCGAGCAGCGCCTGCGCGGCGGCATATCCGTCACCCCGGCTGTAGTGGGCGGCCGTCGTGGCGTACTCCGAGCGCGTCTCGATCCCTGCTTCGTCGAGGGCTGCGGTGTAGCCGGCGGAACGCTGCAGCGGCGTCGCGTACTCCTCAAGCGGCTGCGTTCCGATCGCCGCAATGCGAGTGCGCCCGATCTCAATCAGGTGACAGACGGCATCCTTCGCGGCCGCGATGTTGTCGATCGCTACATGGTCGTAGCTGCCATCGAATTCGTGCTCGCCCAACAGCACGAGAGGCATTTTCGTTGAGCCGTGCATCTCGAGCAGCTCCGACTTTGTGACGAGCGGGCTGAACAGCAGACCGTCGAACAGCATCGTGCGGTCATCGCCCGTGAGCAGCTGGCGCTCGCGTTCGTGATCGTGGCCCGTCTGATCGATCATCACGCGATACCCATATTCGGCTGCCGCGTTGATGACGTCACGCGCCAGTTCGCTGAAGTACGGAACGGTAATCTCGGGCACCACGAGACCGAGCATTCCCGTGCGCCCGGTGCGCAGCGTGCGGGCAACGGGATTGGCGCGATAGTCGAGTTCCTCGATCGCCGTGAGCACCTTTGCGCGCATGCGTGCGCTCACGTGCTCATAGCCGCTCACAACGTTTGAAACGGTGCGAACCGAGACAGCGGCTCGCTCTGCGACATCGCGAAGTGTTGCTGGCATGAGTTCATCCTATCGTTTGCAACGTGTGCAAACGTCCGCTACAGTTTGCATACGTTGGAAAATTCACAAGGGAGTGTCCATGTACCCCAACCCGACCCGGCGCCGCCCCCGCCTCGTCACCGTCAGCGCGATCGCCGTCGCAACGCTGGCGTTGACGGCCTGCGGCCCCGACATCACAGGCGGCGTCGACGAAACAGCATCCGATCGCCTGCAAGCTCCAAGCTCTGAGAACCCCGAAGGCGAGATCACGATCTGGGATCGCTCGGGCGATCTGTTTGAAGTCTTCGACGGCGTCATTGACGACTTCAACGAGAAGTATCCCGACATCACCGTCAATCACCAGGCCGTTGATATCGACGCCAAACTTCAGAACACGCTCATCACCGGAACCAATGTGCCCGATGGCGTGTTTCTCGACGATGCGATGGTCAGTGGCTACGCCGAGTACCTCTGGGACCTCAGCGACGTTCTCGGCCCCTACGTCGACGACATCGCCCCGCAGAAGGTCGACGTGAACACGATTGACGGCGATATCTATGGGGTTCCCTATGACCTCGACCCAGGACTGCTTTTCTATAACGCGGCAGCCCTCGATGAAGCGGGCGTGGACGTGAGCGCAATCGAGACCTACGACGATCTTCTCGACGCGGCACGCGCGTACCAGGAGGTGAATCCCGATTCGCATCCGATCCATCTCGAGCAGTCGGCGTTCCTCGGCCAACTGCAGCTCGAAATGTACGCGAGCCAGCTCGGCACATCGATTGCGAATGCTGACGGCGAGCTTCGTCTCGACAGCCCTGAGTACGAGAAGATCCTCACGTTCCTCGACACCGTTCGCTCCGAGGGGCTCGGCACGCGCGCCGAATACCTGACGCCGACCGACATTGCTGAACTCGAGAACGGAAACCAAGTCTTCTACCCATGGGCGATCTGGTTCAGCTTCGCGCCTCAGCAACTGCTGCCCGAGACGAGCGGAGACTGGAAGGCAATGCAGCTTCCCGCCTGGGAAGACGGCGGTGCTCGGAGCGGAGCGATGGGTGGATCATCATTCGTCCTGCCCAAGGATGGCGAGAACTCCGAACTCGCGTGGCTCTTCTACGAGTTCCTCATGTACGACGAAGCCGGATATTCAGCGGTGTGGGGTCCGAACGATGTTTACCCCAACGGTCTGAACACGTCGATTCCGGCGTATCTTCCGGCGGCGGACCCGGCCTCTCCTCTGTTCGAGCCCGTTGACGCACTCGGTGGGCAAGACCTCTGGGAAGTCGCGACGAAAGCGGGAGCTCAGATCCCCAGCGGCACCTCCATTCCGCCGTGGTGGAGCGGCGCAGCTGAGTATCTCGGAAACGATATTCAGCGGATGCTCGATGGCGATCTCACCCCAGAACAGGTAATCAGCCAATCGTCTGACGCCATTCAGAAGAACCTGATCGATCGACAGTGACATACGCAACGACATGACAACCACTGCTCTCCCCTCCGCGGACCGGCACACCAGCCGCCGACCGTCCGTCGCGAAAGTCAGACGCCGCGCCGCACCGTATGTGTTCGTCGCCCCGTTCGTCGCCATCTTTCTCGCGTTCAGCATCTACCCGCTGATCTTCACCGCGAGATTGAGCTTCACGAACTGGCGCGGGACCGGTGCCGCGGAGTGGGTGGGCTGGGGCAACTATACGTATTTGCTCACGAGTCCGGCGTTCTGGAACTCTCTCGCGAACTCCGGTGTCCTGTGGCTGTTGATCGTTCCCATCCAGGTCGTCATCGCCGTTGTCGTCGCTGTGCTTCTCAACTCGGCGAAGCTGCGTATGCGCGGAATGTACCGTGTGGCATTCATCGTGCCGTTCGTGACTCCGCTCGTCGCCGTCGCCCAGATCTGGGTCGTGCTGTTCGACCAGCGACACGGGGCAATCAACGCCGTGCTCGGCGTGTTTGGTGCTCCCGAGATCGGCTGGCTCACCACAAGCGCCTGGGCAAAACCCACACTCGCGCTTCTGTTCCTCTGGAAGACCACGGGGTTCATCATCATCATTGTGCTGTCTGGGCTGCAGTCGATCGACAACGCGCTCTACGAAGCCGCGGAGCTCGACGGCGCATCGCGACTGCGTCAGCTGTGGAGCATCACCGTTCCGCTACTTCGCCGCACGATCATGTTCGCCGTCGTTCTGCAGACGCTCGCTGTCTTCCAGATGTTCGCTGAACCGTTCGTCGTCACGCAAGGCGGACCATACAGCTCGACGACAACGGCTGGGTACTACCTCTACAACCACATCACGCGCGCCGACCTCGGAACGGGAGCGGCGAACTCCTTCCTGCTCGTCATTCTCGTGATGGTGCTCTCGCTGTTCTTCGTCCGGCTGCTGAGAGCGAAGGACTGACAGTGACAGATATCGATCGCACAACGACAACAATGACAGCTGATGAGCAGACGCAAACGCCTCGCTCCGATCGTCGGGCGCCCCGAGACCGGCCGAGCCTGCGCGTGGGAAGCCACATCTTTCTTCTGGTGCTGATGGTGGCGTTCCTGGCACCGGTTGCGTGGGCGCTGCTCTCGGCCTTCAAGCCGGCGAACGACATCATCACGGATCCGCTCGTCTTCGATCCGACCTCGTTTACTCTCGACAACTACATCGCGATGTTCCACGACGTTCCCATCGGAAACGGGTTCCTCAACACGGCGGTGGTGCTGGTCGTCAAGGGAACGATCACCCTCTTCTTCGCCCCGCTCGCCGCCTTCGCGTTCGCGAAGTACGAGTTCAGGGGAAAGAACCTGATCTTCGGAACCGTGCTCATCACCTTGATGCTGCCGGTGATCGTGCTAATCATTCCGCTTCTGCTCGAGATGAAGATGCTGGGCTGGGTGAACACGTACCAGGCGCTCATTCTGCCCGGCGCGATCGATGCCTTCGCGATCTTCTGGATGCGACAGGTAATCAGCGCCGTGCCCGACGAGCTGCTCGACGCAGCACGCGTTGACGGCTGCAGCGAATTCGGCATCTTCTGGCGCGTGGTCGTGCCGGTCATCCGCCCAGGGCTCGCCGGCCTGGCCGTCTTGACGATCATGAATATCTACAACGACTTCGTCTGGCCCGTCGTCGTGGCCAACTCCGACCAGATGGCGACATTGCAGGTGGTGCTCTCGACTCTCTCGCAGAACATCACGGGCAACCGCATCGGCGCGGACTACGCCACAGTGACGGGTGAACTCCTTGCCGCGAGCTCTATCGCGCTCATCCCTCTGCTGGTTCTCTTCATTGTTCTCCAGCGTCACTTCATCAACGGCATCCTCGCAGGAAGCGTGAAAGGCTGAATATGTCCCTCTCCTCGACCGACACCATCGATATCGATCCCGCCGTCGGAGCACCGATTCCGCGGCCCGAGTACCCGCGGCCCGATCGCGACCGTTCTGCGCGGTGGGTGTCGTTGAACGGCCGCTGGGATTTCAGCGCCGACGGTATCGTGGCGCCGATCACCGTGCCGTTTGCCTGGGAGACGGAGGCTTCCGGCATCCATCGGACTTGGCTTGAGAGTGGAACGTATCGCCGCGTTATCCAGGCGCCATCGGAGTGGGCTGGCTCACGCATCGTGCTGAGCTTTGGTGCCGTGCACCACCGCGCCGTCGTGCTGATCGACGGCGCGATCGTCGGAGAGCATGTCGGCGGATACGAATCATTCGAGATCGATCTCACGGATCATCTTTCCGTCGGAGCTGATGCAGAGCTCACCGTTGAGGTCGAGGCTCCGGCAGATAAGCGTGCGATTCCGCACGGCAAGCAGCGCTCGATTCCCCGTGACGACTACGACGGCGTCGCGTTCACCCCGACATCGGGAATCTGGCAGAGCGTGTGGCTCGAAGCGCGGGGGGCCACCTACGCCGAGACCGTCGAGGTGCGCGGCGACAGCCTCACGGGCATCGGCATCGCGGTGACGCTGAGAGGACAACAGGATGCCGCTGTGCGCGCGCGTCTTGTCGGAGCCGATGCGGGCATCGAGCTGGAAACCGACGGCTCAGGGCGCTTGCGCGGGCGCATCGAGATCGACGAACCGCAGCTGTGGTCACCCGAGAGCCCGCACCTGTATCGGGTCGAGGTCACCGTTGACGACGGAAGTGGCTTCCCCGACAGCGTTATCGTGACAACAGGGCTCCGCCGCATCGAGGTGCGCGGAGAGTGTCTGTACCTCAACGACACTCGCTTCTCGATGCGCGGCGTTCTCGACCAGGGCTACTGGCCCGACACCGGGCTGACGGCGCCGACAAATGAGGCGCTGCAGCGCGACATACATTTGGCGCGTGAGCTCGGCTACAACCTCGTGCGCAAACATCTGAAGTTTGAGGAGCCGCTCTGGCTGCATGAGGCCGATGTCACCGGAACCCTCGTGTGGGCAGAGCCAGCGTGTCCGAGCAGGTTCTCCGCTGAAGCTGCGGAGGCATTCGACGCTCAGCTTCCCGCGATGGTGGAGCGTGACGGCAACCACCCCAGCATCGTGATCTGGGGGCTGTACAACGAAGAGTGGGGTCTCGACTGGGACATTCCGGGTAGCACAGCGCGTGCCGAGGCGGCAGTGCGGGCATACGATCGGCTTCGCACGCTTGACGATACTCGCCCCATCATCGAGAACTCGGGCTGGTCGCATGTCAAGAGCGATATTGTCGACTGGCACTACTACGAACCCGACTTGGCGACGTGGAAGCACGCGATGGCGGAGATCGCCGAGGGCACGCGGGAGACCTTTCCTGTCAGGCTCGCCCCTGACTTCATCGTCGATAAGTCGCTCTATGGGACGTCGGAGTTTCCTCGACACGGTGTTCCGATCGTCAACGGCGAGTATGGCGAGGGGTTCACGAGCCTCGAGCGAGCTTGGCATCTGCGTTGGGAGACCCAGGAGATGCGGAGGCACGATCGTTTCGCTGGCTACATCTACACGGAGTTCGCCGACGTTGAGCACGAGGGCGCCGGGCTGCTAACGGAGGACCGGCGCCGCAAAGACTGGGGTGGCTGCGTTCCGGCAGCTGTGAATGCCGAGACCGTGCTGGTTCTCGACATGCTGCCGCTGCGTGCCGGTGCTGACATCGAGCCGCCCGCAGAGAAATTCACGCTCGATGTGCATGTTTCGCACCACGGCGCCAGCACGGTGAGTGGGTGCCTTCACGCGGCCTGGCTGAGCGCTGGAGCGCGAATTGCGGAGGTGCCGTATCGCCACGAAACCTCCTCAAGCACTGTTCACGTGGTTCCATTCGAGCTTTCGGATGCTGTCACCATGACGGTGCCTGCGCGGCACGAACCGGGGCGGCTGCTCATCTGGCTGGCCGACGGCTCGGGCACGGTGCTCGCCCGTTCATTCCTCGACGCTGCCGAGGTCGAGCCGCCGAACAGGCGTGGTGCGCGCGAGGGTGAGTTCGTCGAGGCGCCCGTTCCTGGCGAAGGGTGAGGTACGAAAATCCAGCTCGTCTTGCACCCTGATCACCGAGTGACGACCGGGCCAAAGGTGAGAAGGCCCGACTGCGCCCCCGCGAGCTCGCCACGTGCCGGTCGCAACGCGTCGCGGGCGCGCTGCAGCGATTCGTCGTCTGCCGCAGCCTCGGCCGCGCGGGCGACGAGGGTCCACAGCGCCTCGAGCAGGTGGTCGGCGGGAGGAACAGGGAGATCGCGCAGCGCTGCCCTCGCGGCATCCTTGGCGCCCGATTCGGCGAGCAGCAGCGGTTCGACCCAGCGAGCGTACGGGCCCCAATCCGTCGTGCCCGGCTCGGGCAGGGCGAGGTGGTGCTGCACGCGCACGCTGAGCAGCGCCAACTCGAGCAGACCACGCTGCATGCCCGGCATTCCGGAGCGATCGAGCAGCGGGGCGGCGGCGCGGTACGCGGCAGCGACCTCGGATGCCTCGGCTCCCGTGAGCGCGAGGCGCAGCGCGCGGTACCAGGTAGTGAACACGGTGATCAGCGGCGATTCGTAGCGCTCGGCGAGAGCGTCCGCGGCGGCGGCCTGCTCGTCAGCGCCCGCGATGTCGCCTCGTGCGCAGCTGGATTGCAGCCTGATGAGCCGACCGAGAAGCTCGAAGGCGGGGAGGTCGTTGCGGGCAGACAGGGTGATCAGCTCGGCTCCGATGGCGTCGCGCGTCGGGGAGAGCCCCGCGCGGTGAAAGCTCTGCATAAACACGCCGCCCAGCGCGAACGCGAGAAGCGCCGGGTCATTGAGACTGCGCGCGAGTGACTCGGCCTCGCTGGCCGCCTTCCGGCTGCGGGGCTTGCCGCCGCCGCGGGACTCGAGGGCGATTGTCGCGAGAAGCCGTGCCTTTGCGGCATCCTGACCCGTGACGGGAAGTGAAGCACGTGTGCGCTCGGCGGCGGCGACCACCTGCGCAGCGAGGTCTGGAAAGTCAGAGCGCGCCCAGATCGCCGGCACGTCGTACGAGCCGATCACCCGCGCGGTGAGCTGAGGGTCGCCAAGCTGTTCGGCCGCGGTGATCGTCGCGACGCGCTGCTGCTGGGCTGCCTTGAGACCATCGCCTCCCGCGATGGCGAGGCTGCGCAGCAGATCGACTGTCGAGCGCAGCCGCGCCCGAGCGCCGAGGGCGGCACCGCCGGAGGAGCTCGCCGCTGCCTTCGCCCACACCGTACTCGCAGCATCCGGTGGGCTCGTCGGCGATCCCAGCGTGTCGGAATGCGTGAGAATCTCGGTTTCCATGCGCACCAGCGCGTCGCCGGGATCAAGCCCCAGCTGGTCGGCGAGGCGCGCACGCGCTCGCCGCACAACATCGAGCGCGTCTTTCTGTCTTCCCGAGCGGTAGAGCGCCAGAGCGAGCAGCCGCCACGCCTCTTCGCGCCACGGATTGTCTGTGACGTGGGCGTCGAGATCGGGCACCACCTCGCCGGGGCAGCCGAGCCGGATGCGTGCGTCGGCAGACGCCTCGACGGCGTTCAGCCGCAGCTCCGTCAGGCGTGAGCGCTCGGCCGCGGCCCACCGTTCTTCCGAGAAATCGGCGTAGGCAGGGCCGCGCCACTCGGCAAGCGCGGCGTGCAGGGCCGCGGCGGCGTCGTTCGGGCCCAGCGTGCGCGCGTCGGCGACAGTGCGCTCGAAGCGCGTCGCATCGACGGCATCCTCTCCCAGCCTGAGCGCATAGCCCGTCGCCTCGGTCACGAGAAGCGCTGGCTGCGCTCGCGGCGGCCGATCGGGTTCGAGCGCCCGTCGCAGATCGCCGACGAAGGTGCGGATCGATCCGCGAGCCCGCGGGGGAGGAGCCTCATTCCAGAGGTCGTCGATGAGCACAGCGAGAGGCACGGTGCGGCCGCGGGCGATGGCGAGTCGCGCAAGCACCGCGCGGTGCTTCGGGCCGCGAAGCGAGATCGCCTCACCGGCGGAATTGCGCGCCAGCATCGGGCCGAGAACCTGCAGCGTGGCCATGAGGCGAGTCTACGGGCAGAGAATCGCACGCCCCCAGCTGCTGATCAGCTGCTGATCGCCCTTGGGCACCGTGGAAACTACACACCGACAACAGAAGGAACCACAGTGACCCTCGCCATTCCCGGATTCGACTACCACCGCATCCCCGCCGCAGACCGCACCCGTCTGAGTGTTGCCGTCGCCGGAAGCGGCAGCCCCATCGTGCTGCTGCACGGCTTTCCGCAGACTCACCTGATGTGGCGGCACGTCGCCACAGCACTCGCCGCCGACCACACGGTGATCGTTCCCGACCTGCGTGGGTACGGAGCGAGCGACAAACCGGTCGATGACGGGCAGACGTATTCCAAGCGCACGATGGGGGCGGATGCTGTCGCCGTTGCCGCCGCGCTCGGGCACAGCCGCTTCGCTCTCGTCGGTCACGACCGCGGGGCGCTTGTTGCGTTTCGCGCGGCGATGGACCACCCAGACGCCGTGACGCACGCCGCGTTTCTCGATGTGCTGCCGACACTCGACAGCTGGAACGCGCTGCAGGGCGTCTCGGCATCCGTCGGTTTTCATCTCTTTCTGATGGCGCAGCCTGTTGGGCTTCCCGAGACGATGATCGAGAACAGCGCCGAGGCGTTCTTTGGGTACTTCCTCGATGCGTGGACGAAGAACTCCGCGTCGATTCCGCAGGAGTATCGCCGTGCCTACCTCGACGCGAGCGCGGGAGCTGTGCCGTCGATCGTCGCCGACTACCGGGCGACGGCGAGCATCGACATCGTGCACGACCAGGCGGATGCCGACCTGGCAACCCAGCTGGCGATGCCCGTGAGCGTTGTGCAGCAGAACTGGGGTGCTGCGCTTGGCTATGACGCCGCGGCGCTGTGGAAACGGTGGGCGCCGAACCTCGCGCACGACACTACCGACGCGGGGCACTTCATGGCCGAGGAGTCGCCGGCCGAGATCGAAGCGGTGATTCGCGAGCTGCTGTCCCGGTAGCGCGAGTCGGATGGGCGTCACTCAACGAGCTGCTGCGTTCCGAGCACGATGGCGAGCGAGAGGCTCTCTGCGTCGTCGGTGCCCGGCTCTGCTGAATAGACCATGAGGCGCAGATCGTCCTCAGCGACAACGAGAGTGTCGCAGTCGAGCGCGATGCGGCCGACCGACGGATGGTCGATGACCTTGTGCCGGCCGGGGCGCGGTGCCGGAGCGTCCGCGCTCCAGAGCTCGACGAAACGCGGGCTCTGGGCGCTGAGCTCGCTGACCAGCTGGCGAGTGCGCCGGTCAGCGGGGTACCGCGCCGCAGTGAGGCGAAGATCGGCGACAAGCTGCGTTTCGAGGTCTGCCTTCTCGTCTGGCGTATGGACGGCGCGGTTGCCTGGGCCGACAAGGTTGCGCCAGACCGCGTTGCGCTCGATTCCTCTCCACGCCGTCGTCTCGCCCATCAGCGCGTTGTACGGTGCGTTCGCGGTGACGAGCGTCCACGCGGCATCGTAGACGGCGACCGGGGTGTTCGAGAGTCGATCGAGAATGCGCTGCACGCTCGGGGTGATGCGTGCCGAGACGACGTTGCTGCCCGGCGCGGGCTGGCCCGAGAGCTGAAAGAGCAGCTCGCGCTCGCCATCGCTGAGGCGAAGGCCGCGGGCAAGCGCCTCGACAACCTGGACTGACGGCGATGTCGCGCGCCCCTGTTCGAGCCGAGTCAGGTAGTCGACGGAGATGCCGACGAGGCCCGCGAGCTCTTCCCTGCGTAAGCCCGGAGCACGGCGCCGCCCTCCGGCCGGCAGCCCGACGGCATCCGGTGCGACTCGTTCGCGCCACCGCCGCACGGCTCCCGCGAAATCCCAATTCTCCACCCCTTAAGTGTGCATCTGTTCTCGCACGCTGCCCTGGCCCTGGCAGTCCTACGACACACAGACGACTGCCTGCGCGCGCGACGAAGAGTGACGCTGGGTGCATGACAACAACACTGATCACCGGGGCCAACAAGGGCCTCGGCAAAGAAACAGCAAAACAGCTCATCGCCGCAGGACACACCGTGTATCTCGGGGCTCGTGATGAGGCAAAGGGTCGGGCTGCCGCACAGGACGTCGGAGGTCGGTTCGTGCAGATCGATGTGACAGACGACGCGTCCGTCCGCGCTGCCGCCGCGACGATCGAGAGCGAGGGCGGACTCGACGTTCTCATCAACAACGCGGGAATGGAGCCCCGCCTCGCGGGCAACGCAATTCCAACGCCGGCGGACACCACGGTCGACGAGATGCGCGAGACATTCGAGACAAACGCGTTCAGCATGGTGAGAACGATCGGCGCTTTCCTGCCTCAGCTGCAGCATTCCACCGAGGCCGTCATCGTGAATCTCGCGAGTGGCCTTGCGACACTCTCGGGACTTAGCGACCCCGAGAGCTTCACCCACTTCTACCCTGCCGTCAGCTACCCGGCATCGAAGGCGACGGTGAACGTGATCACCATCCAATACGCGAAGGCGTTCCCCGGCATTCGCATCAACTCGGTAGAGCCGGGCTTTACGAACACCGATCTCAACGGTCGCACGGGAACGCAGACCGTCGAGGAGGGCGCTGCGATCATCGTGAAGATGGCGCAGGTGCGCCCGGACGGCCCAACCGGAACCTTCGTCTCGGCGCAGGGGGTGCTTCCCTGGTGAGCGCTGGCACGGTGCTCGTCACCGGCCCGACGGGCGGCCTGGGGCGTTCGGCGGTGATGGCGATGGCGCGCCGTCCTGCGCCCCAGCGGCCCGATCTGCTGCTTGTCGGGCGAGAGGGGCCGCGCCTCGACGCCGTTGCTGAGAACGCCCGAGCGGAAGGAGCGCACGTTGAGACGATTCCCGCGGACCTCGCGCAGCTCTCAGACGTGCGAGCGGCTGGCTTGAGAGTGAAAGAGCTCGTGGATGCCGCAGCAGTTGCACCTCTGCGGGCCCTGGTCGCGAACGCCGGAGCCTCGGTTGTCGATACGCGACGGGCATCGGCCGACGGCTACGAGCTCACGTTCGCTGTCAACTACCTTGCCCACGCCCAGCTGATCGGCGATCTGCTCGACTCGTTCGCTTCACCGTCGCGTGTCGTTCTGCTCGGCTCGAACACCTACCATCTGAACGCGGTTCGCCGTCTTCTGGGGGTGCCTCCTGCGCAGTGGCGAGATCCGCTCGAACTCGCGACCCCCTTAGCCGCCGGCGAGACGCCGACGACGCGCGCGGCCGGAGTGGCGTATTCGAACTCGAAGCTCGCGCTGCTCTACTACGCGCATGAACTGCAACGACGTGCGCCAGACGGCGTCGGCGTCGCGGTTTTTGAGCCCGGCTACATGCCGGGGACGGGCCTGTTTCGCGAGCAGGGCGCTGCGATGCTGCGCGTGGGGAGGATGCTTGAACGCATTCCCGGCATCTCGTCACCCGCGCGCTCGGGGCCGGCGCTCGCCTCGGTCACGCTCGACGAACGCTGGTCGCACCTACGCGACGGCGCCTTCGTTGTGAAGACACGCCAGCGCGATGTCGAACCGTTCGCCCTCGACAGGGCTCGCGAGGCCCGTCTCTGGGAGGCGACGGCCGAGCTGCTCGGTAGCGTCAGCGTCGGGGAAGAGCGGTAATCGTCGGGTGGTCCTCGACCGGGCCGTGCGCGTCTGCGCCACCGGGGGAGCCGACCTTCTCGAAGAGCTCGTACGCGATGTCGACGAACTTCTCGTCTTCGGGCTCGACGTCGTCGACGTAGGTGATTGCCTCGACCGGGCACACCGGTTCGCAGGCACCGCAGTCAACGCACTCCTCCGGCTGAATATAGAGGGTGCGCTCGCCGATGTAGATGCAGTCGACCGGGCACGCGTCAATGCACGCGAGGTCTTTCACATCGACACAGGCCGATCCGATCACGTAAACCATGTCGTCACTCCTTTTCGGGGGCGTTGTCTGGATACAGTGCATAGTTGCGGATATTGTGCTGGGGTGTGCCGGTGCACGTTGTCCGGAGGTATGCAGCGAAAAGCTGGGCCGCTATTGCACGGCGCCACTCGCGACGAGCTCGTCGATGCGGGCAGCGTCGTACCCGAGCCCCAGCAGCAGCTCGCGACTGTGCTCACCCAACCGCGGCGGCGTGTGCCGAATCTCGGATGCCACCTGCGACATCGCGATGGGCGACGCAATCGTCTTGACGATCTGCCCGCTGCCGCCGTCGAACTCGATGATCATGTTGTTGTGGGCGGTCTGCGGGTCGGCCAGCGCCTCGGCGAGGCTGCGCACCGGCCCGCAGAGCACGTCTTCCCTCTCGAGCGCGGCGAGCCAGCGTTCGCTCGTGCCTTCCCTCAGCCGGTCGGCGATGAGCTGCCGAATCTCGCGTCGATTCTCCTTCAGCCTCTCGAGCGTCGAGAAGCGCTCCTCGATCGACAGATCGGGCAGCTCAAGCGCAGCGCAGATGTCGCGCAGCGGATTCGGTTTGAACGCGCCGACGATGACGATCTCGGAGTCCGCCGTCGGGAAGCACCCGCTCAAGGGCATGAGCGCCCAATTGAGCTCCTGGTCGTACATGAGGCGCGTCGTCGCCTCTTGCATCTGCATAGCGAGCATCGAGTTGTAGAGACTCACCTCCACCTTCTGGCCATCGCCCGTCTTCTCGCGGTGAAGCAGAGCGAGAAGAATGCCCTGCACCAGATGCTGGCCCGCTGTGTAGTCGGCGATCGGCGTCGCATAGATCGACACCGGATGCTCTGGGTCGGCCAATCGCTTCATCACACCGGAGTACGCCTGCCCCAGAATGTCTTGACCGCCCTTGTGCGCGTAGGGGCCTGACGCGCCGAAGCCCGAGCCCGCCGCCCAGATGATGCGCGGGTTGATCGCCGATACGGCGTCGTAGTCAAGGCCGAGGCGCTCCATGACGCCGGGGCGAAAGTTGCTGACGACGACGTCGGCGTCACGCAGCAGATCGAGAATCACCGCGCGACCAGCATCCGTCGAGAGATCAACCGCGATGCCGCGCTTGTTGCGGTTGAGACTGAGAAAGACGGGATTGTCTTGCCCGGTGTGAGCAAGCACGCCGCTGCGTGACAGGTCGCCCGACCCCGGACGCTCGATCTTGATGACGTCGGCGCCGAAGTCTCCGAGCGCCTGCGTGCAGGAGGGCCCGAGCATCACCTGCGTGAAGTCGATGACGGTGACGCCATCCAATGGTCGAGACATCGCATCCTCCTGGGTACTCGGGTGGTCTGGGTGTTCGGGTGGTGAATTGAGGGCCGATGCGCGCCTCCCGGCGGACATCGACCCCCAAGCTGTGAGGCTCGTGATTACATCTTGGACTCAGCAGACCACGTCACGAACAGGCGTTCAAGCACCGAGACGATCGAGAAGAACACAACGGCGACAAGCGACGCCATGATCATGGTGGCGTACAGCAGCGGGGTGTCGAAGTTGTAGGTCGCCTGAATGATCATGTACCCGAGGCCACGCTGCGAGCCGATCCACTCGGCGACGATGGCGCCGATCACCGAGGTGGTGGCCGTGATGCGCAGCGACGAGAAGAGGAACGGCATCGAGGCGAAGACGCGCAGCTTCCAGAACGTCTCGGAGCGCGACGCCGAGAGCAGCCGGAACAGCTCGAGATGCTCCTTCTCTACGGCCTTGAGGCCCTTGACCATGTTGACGAGGGTGGGGAAGAACGAGATGAGCGCCGCGATGACGATCTTCGGTGCGTACCCGGTTCCGAGCATCAGAACGAGCACGGGAGCGATGGCGACGATCGGCACCGTCTGAATGAAGACGGCGACCGGCATGAGGGCGTCTTCCGCCGCCTTCCAGTGCACGAAGAGCACGGCGAGCAGAATCGCTATCGAGTTTCCGACGAGGAACCCTGCGCCCGCCTCGATCACCGTGGGAGCAGAGTGCTCAAGCAGCGTCGAGATGTTCGCGCCAAACGATTGGCCGACCTCGAGAGGCGACGGCACGATGTAGTACGGCACGTTGAAGACGACGCACACGGCCTGCCAGAGCACGACAAGCGCGACGACAGCCAACAGCGGAGCCCCGACCCGTTTGAACGCTGAGCGTCGAGGTTTTGGCTTGGTGCCGCGACGCGTGCCGCTCATCACGAGGGTTTCGGTGTTTGTTCCGACCATGTCAGATCACACCCCTTCCAGAAGATTGCGCAGATGCGTGACGTACCCGGAGAACTCGGGAAGTGCGCGCACCTCGCGGGTTCTCGCGTCGGGCAGGTCGATGTCGACGACATCACGGATGCGGCCGGGCTGCGCAGACATCACCACGACGCGCTGCGAGAGAAAGACAGACTCGGCGATGCTGTGCGTGACAAAGATGATCGTCGTGTTCGTCACCTGCCAAATGCGCAGAAGCTCCTCGTTGAGGCGGTCGCGCGTAATCTCGTCAAGCGCGCCGAACGGCTCGTCCATAAGCAGCACCTTGGGCTTGGTGATGAGCGCCCGGGCGATCGACACACGCTGCCGCTGCCCACCGGAGAGCTGCGACGGCAATGCGCCTTCGCGCCCGTCGAGGCCGACGAGCGCAAGCAGTTCGCGGCCGCGATTCTTGTCGTCCTCCGTGACTTTGCCATTGCCGATCTCGAGCGGAAGCGTCACGTTCTTCAGGGCATCGCGCCACGGAAGAAGCGCCGCATCCTGAAAGACGAAGCCGAGGTGGCGGCTCGTGCGAGCCGTCTCCGGGGATTCGCCGAGAACGCTTACCGAACCGGATGTCGGCTCGAGCAGGTCGGCGATGATGCGCAGCAGTGTTGACTTGCCGCACCCAGACGGGCCGAGCAGCGATGTGAAGCTCTGGCCGTCAAGTGACGTCGAGACGCCCTCGAGGGCGGTGACCTTACCGTCCGTCGTGTCGAACGTGATGCCGACGTCGTCGATGCTGATGGGCTGCATTGCGGTTTCCTCTTTTACCTGCATGCGCTGCCCTTAGCCGAGCTTCGGACGGGAGTCGGCCGTTGCGTCGAGAATGTCCCAAGTGGCGAGGTCATCGACGGTGGGAGGTGTGGAGTTGAACTGTCCGAGCTCATCCCACAGTTTGATCTGGCTCTCCCAAATTGACTTGTCCATCGTTCCCCAACCCTTTTCGGCCGTGGACTTTGTGAAGACGTACTTCATCATCGCCTCGCCGTCATCCTGAATGTCCTTGAGCTTCGACTCGGGCGACATCTCTACTGTGGCCTTCGCCGCATCGGCGACGTTGTCGTAGGCAAACTCCCAGCCGCGCGCCGTCGCCGAGGTGAACTCCTTGACGATGTCTGACTTCTTCTCGAGCACGTCGTCTGTTGAATAGTAGATGTACCCGTAGAGCGGAACACCGTTTTCAGAGAGCCGCATCGAGACGAAGTCGTCGCCGAGAGGGCGGCGCTGCGAGAGAGAGTTGAGCCAGGTTCCCCAGGCATCGATTTTTCCCGTCATCAGAGGCGCGACGGATTCTCCCGTTGCGACGAACTCGACCTCGTCTTCGCTGATCTTGTTCGCCGCGAGCAGCGCCTTGACGAGAATGTCGGATGTCGCCGGGCCGCCGACCGTCTTGCCGACGAGATCCTCGGGCTTCTCGATGGGGCTCTCGGGCTTGGAGAGCCACGCGTACGGGTGGTCTTGCACGCAGACGGCGAACGCCTTGACCGGGATTCCCTGCGACCGAGCGAGCATGTGCGAGGGGCTCGACGAGATCTGGCCGATCTGCGATTCACCGGCAGCGACGAGCGCGATACCGTCGATGCTGGGCCCGCCCGGGTTGATCGAGAAGCTGATGCCGGCGTCGTCGTACCAGCCCTTCGAGAGGGCGATCGCTTCGCCGAACTGACCGGAGTTGATCAGCCAGCCAAGCTGCAGTGCGAGTGGCGTGCCATCGCCGCCGCCTTTTCCAGCGGGCCCTCGACCCGGCTCGCTGCAGGCGGTGAGCAGCGACGTTCCGAGTGCGAAGGCGCCGACCGACAAACCGGCACCCGCCAGCAGATTCCGGCGTGAAAAACTGAGATGTGGACATGAGTGCTCTCCTCGTTGAGATGCTTCTGAGTTGTGTCATGTCCATCTGCACAGACATGACGATCTGAGGTATGCAGGGTGCCGGGCATAGCGGTGGCACCCCGCTGTCTCAGGGGACGGAAAGGGATGCTGCTCGAGCGGTGTCGCGCAGGGCGGTTCGCTCAGATTCTTCGATTGCGCGCGGTGCAAATACTTCCGTGCTGGGGTCTCCAAGCCCGCTCCTGCACATGCTGCGAGTGCGGGAACGGTGAAAGTAAATTTAGTATATTGAAGTTTTTTACTGAGTCAACCAAACGCAGAAAAGAAGTGAATGTTTATGGAACATTGAGCCGCCAGCGATGACGGAATCATCCTTTGACATCGGGCTGATACAGTCGTATTCTTTTGAGTGGAATACGACTGTATTCCGCGAAGGGATGAGAATGTCCAGCACGTACACGAGCATCGACAGTTCCGGGCCGGCAATGTGGCCCGTTCGCTATCGCTGGGTGGTGGCGATTGCGTTCGCGTTCGTCCCTGTCTTCTTCACCGCCGCAGCGTCTGCCGCGTCACAGGTGCTGCAGGCAGGCGACTCGACAGCAGCTCTGACGATTGCGGGCGGTGCCGCAATCAGCGCAGCCCTCGGCGTCATCGTCATGAAGGTTTCACCCGCCAGCCTTCGACAGTTTGGATTCCGCGCTCCTCGGGGTGGTCGAGCAGTCTTGTGGTTTCTGCCGCTGCTGATCACCATCGTGCTCGTGCTTGCCACGCAAGGCCTGAAAGTGGCGGGTATCGTTCTTGTCGCCTACGCCGTGTTGACGCTCTGTGTCGCCGTCAATGAGGAGATCTGGTTCCGCGGAATCATTATCGCTGTCTTGAGAGGCGCCGGAGTGCGAGTGGCAATCATTGGCAGCTCGGTGATGTTCGCCGTGCTGCACCTGGCGAACCTTGCCGGAGGGCAGACGATTCCGGAGGCAATTCTTCAGGTGGTCTTCGCCGCGCTCTTTGGGGTGGCGGCTGCGGAGCTGACGGTGTTGACGGGCAGCCTTTGGCCGGCGATCCTGTGGCACGCGGTGTGGGATTTCGCCAACTACATCGGCGGAAACACCACGTCCAGCGCTGCGCTGGTCGGCATCGGAATCGCCTGTGCGGTCATCCTTGCCTACGTGCTCGTGATGTGGCGCGCGGCGAATCACTTACCCTCGTAGATATGGAACTCACCCGGCGTCAGACGGAGCTCGCTGACGCCGCGCTGCGCATCATCGGTCGTCACGGAATGACGGCACTCTCATTTCGAGCTGTCGCCACAGAAGCACGCTGTTCTCTCGGTTCGGTGCAGAAGGCCTTCCCATCAAAGGAGCACATGCTCGCCGCGTCCTTCACGCGATTGCGCGAGAGTGCAGCCCCGTTGCCACCGGGCGAACCGGGCCGCCCCACACTTCACAGCTGGCTCGTCGCCTTGCTGCTCGGAATCCTTCCCCTCGATGCGGAACGCAGCACGGCACAGCGCCAGGGCGACGCATTTGCGCAGGTGGCTCTCTCGGATGCCGCGATGGCTGCGGCGATCGCCCAGAGCGACACGCAGGTGCGCCACCTGCTCGCTTCGCTCATTGCACGCGCCCGGTCCGAGGGAGAGGTGCCCCAGCATGTCGACGCCGATACCGTCGCATGGGCAGTGCTCGCACTGGCACAAGGCCTCGCTGCCCAGCTGCTCTACTTTCACGAAGACGAAGCCGATATACACAAAAGACTCGACAGTGTCATCGCCGCACTGCTTGATTGAGATCCGACTTTCAGCAAAATATTTGACCTAGTAAAAAACTTCAATATACTAAAATCTGTCACCATCGATCGAGGAGCTGCATTTATGGTCTTCACACCAAGCGAGACATCGCCGGGTCCGGCCGTTGATGCGATCCTCACGAGTGTCGGCACGCAGGTGCGCGCTCTCCGCAAGGAGAAGGGGCTCACGCTGCAAGAGCTGTCTGAGGTCACACACCTCAGCCCGGCGATCGTCAGCCAGATCGAGAGAGGACTTGCCAACCCGTCGTTCACGACAATGGCGCAGTTGGCACATGGTCTGGAGATCCCAGTGGGGAAGCTGTTCCCCAGCCATGAAGAAACACGGTCTCCCGTTGTGCGCAAAGCAGACAGGAGAGATCTCAAGGGGGTCGCCCCCGAAGCCGTCGGTGAAGCAGCATACGAACTGCTCACCCCCGACCTCAACGGCACCCTCGAAGCACTCTGGGTCGTCACTCCTCCTGGACACGACACCAGCGATATTCCGTTCACACACGGAGGCGAAGAGTTCGGGCTCATCATCTCCGGCAAGAAAGATGTGTACCTCAATGGCCAGAGGCACCAGCTCGAAGCCGGCGATTCGATCACCTTCGACTCCACGATTCCGCACTGGTACAAAAACGACTACGACGAAACGTGCGTAGCGATCTGGGTGATCACGCCGCCGACCTGGTAGGTCCGCAGAGCGCGGTGCCCACCGCATCCTATTCATCACCTCCAGCGCCGCCCACACGGGCGGGCGTCGATGGAGCCTTCCCTCAAGCTGCAATGACGGCGCTTGACTAAGGAGCAACATGATTGACACTGGCGTCACGAAGAAGGGCCGCAAACGCGAGCGTTTCACGCCCGAAGTTCGACGTGGCATTCTCGGACTCGGCCTCGGCAACACCCTCGAGTGGTACGACTGGATGATCTTCGGGCTGCTCTCGTCGTATATCGGCCCCCACTTCTTTCCGAGCGTCGACCCCGTGACCGCAACGCTCGATGCTCTCGCGATCTTCGCCGTCGGCTTCCTCTTCCGCCCGCTCGGCGGCGTGGTGCTCGGAACCTTCGCCGACCGCATCGGCAGGCGCAAGATCATGATGCTGTCGATCACGATGATGGCCATCAGCACATTGGTGATCGCCGTGTCGCCGACCTACGCAGAGATCGGCATCTGGGCGCCTATCATCCTGCTGCTTTGCCGCGTCGTGCAGGGAATCTCCACCGGTGTCGAGGCGCCGCTCTCGACAGCGCACGCCGTTGAGCTCGTGCCCGAAGGCCGCGAGGGCTTCGTCGCCGGCATCATCTCGTTCTTCGTGAACGTCGGAATTCTTCTCGCGCCGCTCGTGAGCTTCATCGTCTCGGCAAGCATCGGCGACGGGGCAATGAGCGAGTGGGGCTGGCGCATTCCGTTCGTCGTCGGCGCGGCATTCGGTTTCGTCATTCTCTACCTGCGCCGCACCCTTCCCGAGACCATGAAGAAGGATGAACTCGCGCAGGCCACCACCGGCTCGGTCTGGATGGGCGTGCGCAAGAGCTGGGTCAGCGTTCTCGCGATCATCTTCGTCGTCGGCGCCGTGCAGGCGTACAACTACGCCTGGAACGTTGGGCTCCCCAACTCGGCACGATCGACGATGCAGGAAGACCCGACGGCGGTGTTCGCCCTCACCACGGTGCTCGGGATCGTTCTCGTTGTCGGAAGCCTCGTCGTCGGCAGACTCGTTGATGGCCGGGCCATCTCGCAGTGGTTCATCGTCGCCCGCATCCTCGTCATTCCCTCGGTGTTCCTGATGCTGCTCTACGTGCAGCCCGGAATCGGCGGCTTCGCCGCCGTGCTGCTCGGCGGCTCGGTCGTGCTCGTGCTCAACATGACGCTCTACAACGTGGTGTCGGCATCCCTCATGCCCAAGAGCTACCGCGGCGCAGGCACATCGCTCGGCTACGGGCTCGGCGTCGCCATCTTCGGCGGCACCGCATCGTTCCTGCTCGTGTGGTTCCACTCCCTTGGGCTCGACTGGGCGTTCCCCGTCTACGTTGCCGTGCTCTCAGCACTCAGCGTCATCTTCTACCTCATCGCACGCCGTATCAACGGCATTCACGTTGGAAAGTGAGAAACACAATGACAACCCTCGATCTTCGCGTCACCAGTGATGACCTGAGAGCGCCGATTGCCTCTCGCTCAAATGTGCTCGTCGTGGGAGGCGGCCCCGCCGGAGTCGCCGCGGCCGTCACGGCAGCTCGCTCGGGAGCATCCGTCACTCTTCTTGAGCGTTACCCCTCGCTTGGCGGACTGGCCTCGGGCGGAATGGTGCTCGTGCTCGATGACATGATCAATGGGCAGGAGATCACCGTCACCGGTGTCGTCTCCGAGTACATTGAACGACTGCAGAAGCTCGACCTCGCCATCGTTCCGCCTGCGGAAGACCGCAAGGCATCGCGGGAGCTGTGGAACAAGTGGGGGCGCTTCGGCACCTTCGACTTTCACACCCACGTCAACCCGAAGCCCATCTGCTACGCCGCCGCCTTTGACCCGGACGGGTGGAAGCGCGTGTCGAATGACCTCGTTCGCGAGTCGGGAGTCAACCTGCTGCTGCACTCGTGGTTCTCGCGCCCCATCGTCGACGACGGCGTGATGAAGGGCGTCATCGCCGAGACGAAGGCCGGGCCGCAGGCGCACATGGCCGATGTCGTCATCGACACAACGGGTGACATCGACGTCGCCTCGCGAGCCGGAGCCGACTTCATTCACGGTAGCTACATCACAACTCTCGTGTTCCGCCTCGCCGGAGTCGACACGAAGCGCGCCGAGGAGTTCGAGCAGGCAGACCCGAAGGGCGCGCGCGCCATCAACCGCAAGGTGAAGCGCATTCTCGGCGGTGCGTGGGAGCTGTGGTGGCTCAAAACACCGTTGCCTGGGGTCGTCTGGTGCAACGCGCCCCACATGTCCGGCTACGACGGCGCCGACCCGGCATCGCTCACCGAGGCTGAATTCGCGGCACGCGAGCGCATCGCCGAGGCCGTCGAGTACGTCAGGGAGTTTCTCCCCGGGTTCGAGAACAGCTTCGTCATCGACACCGCGCCGCAGATGGGCGTGCGTCAGACGCGCCTGCTGCAGGGCGAGTACGTCATGACGAAAGACGACGTCACGCAGCGCCGCCACTTCCGCGACACCGTCGCCCGAGGCCGCGACTACTACTACCCGTACCGTTCGCTTCTGCCCACAAACGTCGACCAGCTGCTCGTCGCCGGACGCCACTACTCGGCGACCTCCGATGCGCAGAAGTCGTCGCGCGAGATTCCGCCGTGCATGGCCATGGGTCAGGCCGTCGCGTCTGCGGCGACGCTCGCCATCGAGCAGAACACGCTCGTGCGCAACGTCGACCCGAAAGAGATTCAGCAGCGCATGCGTCAGCACAACGCCGACCCCGGTGACATCCCCTCAGAGAATGCCACCATCGACGAAGAGGAGACGGTGGGAGTATGACCATGCAGACAGCGAACGAGCAGGCGGATGCCGCGGCCACTGCGCCGCGGGAGCTTCCGCTTGCCGGGCTCACCGTCGTCGACTTCACCCAAGTGTTCATGGGGCCGAGCTGCACGCAGCTCCTCGGCGACTTCGGCGCCGACGTGATCAAGGTGGAGCGGCCGGGTCGCGGTGACACATCGCGCAACTCCCTCCCAGACAAAGACGGGCAGGACAACCCGATCTTCCTCTCGATCAACCGCAACAAGCGCGGCATGGCGATCGACACGAAATCGGCAGACGGCCGCTCCGTGATGCGCGACATCATTGCGCGCGCCGACGTCGTGGTGAGCAACTTCCGCGCCGGCGTGATGGAGCGCATGGGCTTCGGGTACGAGGAGCTGAAAGAGCTCAACCCGCGGCTCATCTGGGCATCGGGAACGGGCTTCGGCAACACCGGGCCGTACTCGTCGCTCGGCGGGCAAGACGTCATCAACCAGGCATACTCGGGCGTGATGTGGCGGCGCAGCTCAGACGACGATCCGCTCACCGTCTACCCGACGACGCTCTGTGACTACACGACGGGCATGCACCTGTTTCAGGGCATTCTTCTCGCCCTGCGCTCGCGCGACGAGACGGGCGAGGGGCAGAAGGTCGAAGTCACCATGTACGACTCGATGCTTCACATGCAGATGCAAGAGGCTGCGATGCAGCTGAACCGCGGGTTCGAGGTGAACTGGGGGCGCATGCCGCTGACCGGTGTCTTCGCCACAACAGATTCAGCCGTCTGCCTCGTCGGTGGTTTCGCTGCCGACCCACTTCTGCACATCTCGCAGGCGCTCGACCTCGATGAGGATCTCACGCTGCGCCCCGAGTTCGCCGACATCGACGCCCAGCGCGAGCACCGGGCCGAGCTGCACAGCATCTTCGCTGCAGCGTTCGCGACAAACACAACAGCGCACTGGACGCAGCGTCTCGAAGATGAAGGCATTCTCAATGCGCCCGTTCGCACGCTCGCCGAGACACTCGACGACGCGCAGACGGCGGCAAACGGCATGATCATCGAGTCGCAGCATCCGACCGCTGGCACGTTCCGCACGCTGAACGCGCCGATTCACCTCTCGGATACGCCGGCGACGGCGCGTCGGGTTGCTCCGCGCCTCGGCGAGCACAACGATGAGATCCTCGCCGAGAACGGCTTCGACGACGACGCGATTCGTCGTCTGCATGAACTGGGGGTGTTGAAATGACCGACGAGACACAGATCGATGAGGTGAGGTTCGACGTCGACGATCGCGGTGTCGCCACGGTCGTGATCGACAGACCGCGTGTGCTCAACGCCGTCGATCGGGCAACGCACAAGAAGCTCAACGAGATCTGGGCGGCGATCGAAGCCGACGACCGCGTGCGCCTTGTCGTCATCACCGGTGGCGGAGAGAAGGCGTTCTGCGTTGGGGCCGACATGTCGGCGGATGCTGTCGACAAGACGGGCCTCGAATACTGGGCGGAGCTTGACCCCAACGGCTTCGGCGGGCTCAGCCTGCGCACGACGCTCGACGTTCCCGTGATCGCGAAGGTGAATGGCTACGCTCTCGGCGGCGGCATGGAGATCGTGCTGGGTGCCGACATCGTCGTTGCCGCCGATCGTGCGCAGTTCGGGCTCACCGAACCGCGGGTCGGCCGGCTCGCGTTGGACGGCGGCATCCATCAGCTTGTGCGTCGTGTTCCGTACACGCAGGCGATGAGCCTTCTCGTCACAGGCCGCAAGGCGCCCGCGGCCGAGCTGGCGCACATGGGCCTCGTCAATGAGGTTGTCGCGGCGGAGGAGCTCGATGCCGCCGTCGAGCGCTGGGTGGAGCAGGTTCTCGCCTGCGCACCCACATCGGTGAGAGCCGTCAAGCAGATGGTGTCGCGCACCGCCCATCTCACCGCGCACGAGGCACGAGCGATGCGTTTGCCCGCACTTGTTGACGCGCTCGACAGCGAAGACTCGGCCGAGGGCGTCGCCGCATTTCAACAGAAGCGCACGCCCGTCTGGCCGGGGAAGTGATCGTATGACAGAGAACACTGCAGCGCACCGCGTCGAGCCTCTTGCTCGCGGGGTGTGGGGAGTCGTCGCCACACCATTCACGGATGCCGGCGAGATCGACGACGCGAGCCTCGTGCGCCTCGTGCAGTTCTACGAATCGGTCGGAGCCGCCGGGCTCACCGTGCTGGGAGTGTTCGGCGAAGCCGCCGCGCTCACGGCGAGCGAGCGGATGCAGGTGCTCGGCGTCGTCGCCGAGAACAGCAGCTTGCCGATCGTCGCGGGAGTCACGTCGCTCGCAACCGCCCCCGCCATCGCAGAGATCGAGAACGCGCAGGCAACGGTCGGAGACCGGCTGCGGGCCGTCATGGTGCAGGCGAACTCCGGAAGCCCTGCTGTCGTCATCGACCACCTGCGACGCATCAACGAAGCGACGGGGGCTGACGTCGTGCTGCAGGATTACCCGAAGTCCAGCGGCATCTCGATCTCGACAGACAACCTCATCGCTGTCGTCGAGGCGAGCCCCTTCGTGTCGGCAGTCAAGGCGGAAGCGCCCCCGACGGCCGTTGCCATTGCGCGCATCACGGCGCGCGTCGGCGTCTCCGTCTTCGGAGGGCTCGGAGGGCAGGGGCTGCTCGACGAGCTTGCCGCTGGTTCTGCCGGCGCGATGACCGGGTTCTCGGTCCCCGAAGCTCTCGTCAGCTGCGTCACTGCGTGGTTGGCCGGGGATGCCGAGGCCGCTCGCGCCGAGCTTGTTCCCTACCTGCCGCTGATCAACTTCGAGCAGCAGCCGGGCATCGCCCTCGCGCTGCGCAAGGAGCTGTTCCGCCGCCGAGGCCTCTTCGCCTCGGCAGCCGTGCGCGCGCCCGCCGCGGGGTTTCCTGCGGAACTCGATGCCATTGCCGCCGACCACCTCGCGGAACTCGACGCGCAGGAGGTGCGCTGATGGACCTGCAGCTTCACGGCAAGACCGCGTTTGTTGCGGCATCCACCGCAGGGCTCGGGCGAGCGATCGCCGAGGCGCTCGCCGCCGAGGGCGCAAACGTCGTCGTCACCGGGCGCCGCGGCGATGTCGCCGTGCAGATTGCCACGGAGCTGCCGTCGGCGATCGGCGTCGAACTCGACGTCACCGACGCCGACTCGCGGGCCGCCGCGCTCGAGCGAGCGACAGCATCCTTCGGCCCCATCGACATTTTGGTGATCAACGGCCCAGGGCCCCGCCCAGGTACCGCCGCAGACGCGAGCGCAGACGATGTCGCCGACGCGTTCGATCGTCTCGTCGCTCCGGGCCAAGACCTCGTGGCACGCGTGCTTCCGGGCATGCGCGACCGTGGTTGGGGGCGCATTCTCGCCGTCGGATCCAGCGGCATCGTGTCGCCGATCGCGAACCTTGCTTCGTCGAACCTCGGGCGCGCGGCACTGGCCGGCTATCTCAAGACGCTTTCCGCCGAGGTTGCCGCAGACGGCGTCACCGTCAACCTGCTGCTGCCCGGGCGCATTGCCACCGACCGGGTCGCGCAGCTCGACGCGGCGCAGGCCGAGCGGCAGGGCATCGAGCCTGCCGAGGCACAGCGCCGTTCGCAGCAGACGATTCCCGCCGAACGCTACGGTGAGCCCGGCGAGTTCGGCGCTGCGGGAGCTTTCCTGTGCAGCGGACAAGCCGCGTACATCACCGGCGTCGCGCTGCGCGTCGACGGCGGTCTCGTTCGCACACTCTGACCTACCTCTTCAACTTCGTGAAAGGACACATCATGACCTCCCCCGCTGTTGCCCAGCACCTGATTGCCGGAGAGATCTTCGGCGATGCAGGCAAAGAACGCCGCAACCCCGCACGTCCAGGCGATGTCGCCGTGCTCGCGCCCGTCGGAGGAAAGACCGAGACGGATGCTGCCATCGCGGCCGCCGTCGACGCGCAGGGCGCCTGGGCCGCAACGCCCGCGCCCGTTCGCGGCGCCATTCTGCTGAAGGCGGCGCAGCTGCTCACCGAGCGCAAGCCGCAGATCGCCGAAGACCTCGTGCGCGAAGAGGGAAAGACGCGCGCTGAGGCCGAGGGCGAAGTGGGGCGCGCGATCGGCGTGTTTCAGTTCTTCGGATCGCTGGGTTGGTCGGCAAGCGGCTCGGTCTTCCCGAGCGGAATGCCGAACACAACGGTGACCACGCGCCGCGAAGCGCTTGGCGTCGTCGGGTTGATCACACCGTGGAACTTCCCCATCGCGATTCCGGCGTGGAAGACCGCCCCAGCGCTGGTCAGCGGCAATGCCGTGGTGCTGAAGCCGGCCGAGATCACCCCGATGTCGGCGACGCACTTAGGGCTGGCGCTGCGCGACGCGGGCCTGCCTGCCGGTGTCTTCAACGTCGTTCACGGGCGCGGCAGCGTCGTGGGCGAGGCACTCGCGAATGATCCGCGTGTTGCCGCGCTCTCGTTCACCGGGTCGACAAACGTCGGGCTGAAGCTGCAGCAGACACTCGGTGCGCGTCGCGCTCGCGCCCAGCTCGAAATGGGCGGCAAGAACGGCGTGCTCGTTCTCGATGATGCTGACGCGAAGAAGGCGGCGAAGGTCGTCGCGGCCGGCGCATTCAGCCTCACGGGCCAGGCCTGCACGGCAACCTCGCGTGTCTACGTGACGCCCGGAGTTCGCCAGGCATTCCTCGACGAGCTCACGGCTCTCGCCAGCACCTACGTTCCCGGCGACGGCCTCGATGCGGGCACGACGATGGGCCCGGTCGTGAGCGAGGCGCAGCTTAAGCAAGATGTCACGGCGGTTGAGGATGCTGTCGCGGGCGGTGCCCGTCTGGCATACGGTGACGCGAGTGCCGACGGACTTCACTTCGCGCCTGTCGTCGCCACCGATGTTGCGCACGACTCACCGATCGCCACAGACGAGATCTTCGGCCCGGTTGTCGCGGTGCTCGACGTCGACGACTACGAGTCGGGCCTCGCGGCGATCAACGATTCGCCATACGGGCTCACCGCGGGCATCTGCACTGACAGCCTTGCGTACTCGACAAACTTCGCCAGCCGCGTGCAGGCCGGCGTCGTGAAGGTGAACCGGCCGACGTCAGGGCTCGACCTGCACGTGCCGTTCGGGGGAGTGAAGGACTCATCGTCCAACACGTTCCGCGAGCAGGGGCACACGGCAACCGAGTTCTACACGTGGGAGAAGACTGTCTACACGGGGCTCGAGTAGGCCGGGGAGTGACGATCATGCAGAAGCTGACGAGTGCCGATGACGAGCTGTGCGAGGCGGCATCCGCTGTGCTCGTGCGTGCGCACGATTCCCGGCAGCATCGGGTAGCCGTCGCTGCGCGGGGAACGTCGGGTGCGATCTATACAGGGCTCAGCCTGAGTACGGCGCGCGTGAACGTGTGCGCAGAGCCGACGGCGATCGCCAATGCGCGCATGGCGGGGGAGGATGCTGTCGACACGATCGTCGCCGTCGGTCTCGACCCTGCTGACGTGCCGATCGTGATCAACCCCTGTGGCGTGTGTCGTGAGCTGGTGCCGAACTTCGGCGACAGCATCCGCGTCATCGTCTCTGACGGCGGCGAGGTCGGCGTGGTCTCGCCCACCGACCTGCTGCCGATTCCCTGGGTGAGGGCGCGCTCCTACGACTGAGGCGACGTAGGTGCGCTACCCGAGGGCAGCGGTGAGCGTTCCGACCAGGATCGCGACCATCAGCACCGCGAACGTGCCGACCGCGATCAGCGTCACGACACGGTTCTCGACGAGGAGGGCGACGAACTCGCGAATGAACGCGCTCGGCACGTAGTAGCGCGCTGTGCGAGACCCCACCACCTGGGCGTCGACGTTCATGCGCCGCGCCAGCGACGCGGTGCGCAGCACGTGGTAGTCGCTCGTGACGAGCATGATCGGGCCGCAACGATCAGCGGCATCGAGGAGTTCAACCGAGTAGGCGATGTTCTCGCGAGTGCTCGTCGACCGCGTTTCTGGGACGATGTCTGCCTCGGGCACGCCCTGCTCCTTGATGTACTCTGCCATCGCCTCGCCTTCGGGGCGCGGTTCGTCGTCACCCTGCCCACCCGACGGCACAAGTACAGGACGATTGCCGCGCGCGAGCTCGCTGCCGTACACCCGCAGTCCGCGGTCGAGCCTGCCTCGCAGCAGAGCGGTGACGCGCCCGCGAATGAGTCCCGACCCATGAATGACGATGGCTGACGGCGCAAACGTGTGTCGCATGCGCCCGTACACGATCGAGTAGACGGCGAACGATACGAACGCCACACTCGCATACGCCGAAGCGAGGCCAATGAGCGCCGCAATCCAGAACCCCGGCAGCCCGAACTGCATGACGAGAACCACCGCGACAATCGGAAGCACGAGCACGAGCACACCGACGATGAGCGAGAGCTGATGGCCAAGACTGCGGCCCTCGCGACGCAGCATCGTGACGCCGTTGGCGATCAGGCCGATGCCGAAGACGAGAATGCTGAGTGGAATCGCGAGCGCAATGATCCACAGCAGGATCGAGGCGACGATGTTGTATTCGGCGAGGATCGCGAGAATGCCGATGATGCCGAACGTGATCGCCGCAACAAGAAAAGGACCGTTGCGCAGTAGCCTCGGATCCCTCCGGCGTGAAATCAGATAGCACGCGCCGAAGACGATCCCGATGGGGAGAAGGAACATGCTCGTCAGGCTACCGACATGCAGGGCTCTGGCGAACTCGTCGTCATGAGTCCAGAAACCGCATCTGCAGACAATAGAAGATATTCAAAGAAAAACACTTGTAAAACAAGATACAAATGTTGTAATGTGTTTGAAACCTGGAGGTGCGATGTACGCAACGGAGCGATACGACGTCATAGAGCGGATGCTGCGCGATGACGCTCGCGTGACGGTTGTCGACCTCGCGAGCCGCTTAGACATCACGACCGAGACGGTCAGGCGAGACCTCGATCATCTTGAGAGCGCCGGCGTGCTCCGCCGCGTTCACGGCGGTGCCGTTCCCGCAGATACGGCGAGCACGAGCGAGCCGTCGCTCTCCGTCCGCACCCAGCGGCACAGCGCGGCGAAGGCAGCGATCGCCCGCCGTGCGAGCGGCCTGATCCCGCCTGATTTCCAGGGTTCCATCTTCTTCGACGCCGGCACCACAACCGCTGCCGTCATGCAGCAACTCATTCCGGTGCTTGCCGACGGGAATATCGAGGTGGTGACGCACTCGCTGGCCATCGCGTACCCGCTTTCGGAGGTTCCCTCCGTGGGACTTACGCTGATCGGCGGTCAGATTCGCGGCCTCACAGCAGCCGCGGTCGGCTCGGGCACCATGCGGTCGGTCGAGGGACTGCGACCCGATATCGCCTTCGTCGGCGTCAATGGACTTTCGGCCGCGTTCGGCCTCAGCACCCCCGATGCCGAGGAAGCTTCAGTCAAGCGCGAGATCATCCGCTCGGCGCGGCGAACCATTGTCGTCGCCGACGTCGAGAAGCTCGGGCGCGAAGCACTTGTGAGTTTTGCCACGCTGTCTCAGATCGATGTGCTCGTCACCGACGGCAAGCCGGACGCCAGCCTGCAAACAGCTCTTGACGAGGCGAATGTCGAGATGAAGATCGCATGATCACCACGCTCACGGCGAATCCCTCCCTCGATAAGACGGTGACACTCGGAGCACCCCTCGCACCTGGCCACGTTCAGATCGCCGTGTCAACGCGAGAAGACGCGGGCGGGAAGGGCATCAACGTCGCCCGCGTGGTCGCTGCAGCGGGAGGCGAGAGCGTCGCAGTTCTTCCGCTGGCCGACGGCGACCCGTACGCGGGAGCGCTCGACGCGGCACACGTCGACGTACGTCCAGTGCGCATCGATGGCGTAGCACGGTCGAACATCACTCTCGTCGATCCCGAGGGAGTAACCACAAAGGTCAATCTTCCCGGAGCATTCCTTTCTTCGACCGACGTCGATTCTCTGGTCTCGGCCGTTGTCGATGCCAGCGAGAGTTCAGGCTGGCTCGTTCTCGCCGGCTCGCTTCCCCCCGGGGCTCCCGCGAGCTTCTACGCCGACGTGATCACCGCCGTGCGCGAACACCACGGGGCCGAAGCGCCTCGCGTTGCCGTTGACGCATCGGGAGCAGCCCTGCGAAACGTCGTCGGCGTCGCCCGCCCCGATCTCATCAAGCCGAACCACGAAGAACTCGCTGAGCTCGTCGGCGCATCGCTTGCTCCCGACGACTCGGATCGCGCTGCAACGGCTCTCGCGCACGCGGCACGCTGCGTCCCCGACAAGGCGGCCGCCGCGCTCGTCACGCTCGGTTCGCAGGGTGCGCTGCTCGTCACTGCGGAAGGCGCCTGGGTCGGAACGGCACCGCGCGTCACTGTGGTGAGCACTGTCGGCGCTGGTGACAGCGCGCTGGCGGGATACCTGCTCGCGCAGGATGACGGTGCCGACGCCGAGGGCAGCCTCCGGCGATCCATCCAATACGGCTCCGCCGCGGCTTCGCTCCCCGGCACACAGGCGCCGCGCCCCGAAGATCTGCCCACAACGGGCATCGAGACCCACCGCGTGAACTGAGCGTTCACGCCCGACAGCGGAGGACACCATGTCCCAGACAATCACAGCCGAACTCGTCAGCCTCGATGCTGACCTCGGTGCAGACAAGAAAGCAGTCATCAGCGCTCTCGCCGCGCGCGTTGCCGCGCAGGGCCGCGCCACCGATGCCGACGCACTCGCTGCCGATGCGTGGGAGCGCGAGCAGAAAGATGAAACCGGTCTCCCCGGTGGCATCGCGATTCCGCACGCGAAGAGCCCGGCGGTGACGCAGGCGTCGCTCGCGTTCGCGAGGCTCGCGCCCGGCATCGACTTCGGCGCGCCCGACGGCGACGCGGACCTCGTCTTCCTCATCGCCGCACCCGATAACGCGGCCGAAGAGCACCTTGCCGTGCTCTCGAAGCTGGCGCGTCACTTGATGAAGGAAGACTTCACCGCTGCGCTTCGTTCCGCAGCATCCGCCGACGATGTCGTGGCGATCGTCAGCGAGGCCATTGACGAACAGGATGCTGCCGCTGTCGCACCGGCGACGGAAGTGACGCAACCCGATGGTCCGACCATCGACGGGCACCCCGCGCGCATCGTCGCCGTCACAGCGTGCGCGACGGGCATCGCCCACACATTCATGGCCGCCGATGCGCTGACTGCCGCGGCAGCGGAAGACGGTGTCGAGTTCTCGGTTGAGCCGCAGGGATCGAGCGGATACAAGGCGTTGCCCGACGATGTCGTCGACGCGGCAGACGCCGTGATCTTCGCCGTCGACGTCGACGTGCGTACCCCGCAGCGCTTCGCGGGAAAACCGGTGATCCGCGCGAGCGTCAAGCGCGGCATTGAGCAGCCGCACAAGCTGATTCAGGATGCTGTCGCGGCAGCGAGCGATCCGAACGCGGCGCGCGTGCCCGCAGCATCCGCCGAGTCCCGCGGCAGTTCTGGAAGTTCGCAGCCCGCTCAGTCTGTCGGGAAGCGGATTCAGCGGTGGCTGCTCACCGGCGTCAGCTACATGATCCCGTTCGTCGCCGGCGGCGGTCTGCTGATTGCACTCGGATTCCTTCTCGGTGGCTACCAGGTGACCGAGAACGCGAGCTCGGTTATTGTCGAGAACTCGCTGTGGCAGCTGCCGACCGAAGACATCACGTCGTCTCTGGGGCCGCTCGGGCAGTACCTGGGTTCGGTCGCCTTTATGATCGGGTCGACATCGATGGGGTTCATCGTCGCCGTCCTTGCCGGATTCATCGCGTTCGCGATCGCCGACCGTCCGGGGATCGCGCCCGGTTTCGTCGCCGGAGCAATTGCCGTGACCATGAACGCGGGGTTCATCGGCGGCATCATCGGAGGCTTCCTCGGCGGATTCATCGCCTGGTGGCTCGGGCGGTTCAACGCTCCGCGCTGGCTCAGCGGGCTCATGCCCGTGGTGATTATTCCGTTCCTCGGGTCAATCTTCGCCTCGGGACTCATGATCCTCTTCCTTGGGCGCCCCGTCGCCGCGCTCATGACCGCGCTTACCGATTGGCTCACAGGGCTGTCGCAGAGCGGAGCGGGAGCTGTGGTTCTCGGTGTCGTTCTCGGCCTCATGATGTGCTTCGACCTCGGCGGACCGGTCAACAAGGCGGCCTACGTCTTCGCCACAACCGGGCTCGCTGCGGCGTCGACATCGAACTTTGCGCCGTACCTGATCATGGGCGCGGTGATGGCGGCAGGAATCGTTCCTCCGCTGGCGATGGCACTGGCGTCAACCGTGCTCTCGCGAAAGTCGTTCTCGACCGTGGAGCGTGAGAACGGCACGGCGGCGTGGCTGCTCGGAGCGTCGTTCATCAGCGAGGGCGCGATTCCGTTCGCCGCAGCCGACCCGTTCCGTGTCATTCCCGCGTCAATGCTGGGCGGGGCCGTCACCGGAGGGCTCAGCATGGCCCTCGGTGTGCAGTCCCTCGCTCCGCACGGCGGCGTGTTCGTCTTCTTCGCCATCCATCCCTTCTGGGGATTCACCCTCGCGATTGTCGCCGGCACCGTCGTCGCGGCACTTGTGCTGATCGCGCTGAAGAAATGGGTGCGCAAATCGGCACCAGCCGAAGCGCCTCTCGATGCCGACGCAGCTCTTGCCTGACCCTGCTGCACCTCGCTGCAACGAATGGAGAAACACATGTCGGAACGACAGGCCACTGTCGCCAGCGCCTCGGGGCTTCACGCCCGCCCAGCGAAGCTCTTCGTGCAGGCCGTTCAGAAGACCGGCCTCCCGGTAACGATCTCGGTCGCAGACGGGGATGACCTCAACGCCGGCAGCGTCCTCTCGCTCATGGGGCTGGGCGCGCCGCGCGGCACCGTCGTCACACTGAAGGCCGAGGGCGACGGCGCAGACGCGGCGCTGGACGAGCTCGTTGCGCTCGTGGAGACAGACCTCGACGTGGAGTAGCTGGGCGAGCATGATCGCTGACGACAATCAGATTGAGGGACGCGTACGTCGATCGTCGCTCCCCGCCTCCTCGAGCGGCGGATAAGCAGTAAAGAGCGTCGCCCAGGCGACGAGGCTGTCCATGCGTCGCACGTCTGCGTCGCTATCCCATTTCGTCGAACTGTTCGTTTCTACTGCGCCTAAGTTATGCGGTGGGTCTCGTTTGGTTGCGGCGGTGAAAGCTCTGCAGGAACATCGCTCGGTACTGTGGCGGCATGGACATGACAGATCAGGCAACGTTGATGCTCATCGCGTCAGTGTGCGCGTACATCCTCGCGTTCATCATTTGGGTGTTCGTTATGTGGGCGATCATCCGCGCCGGCGTACTCTCGGCACTGCGAAAGCACCACAGGGAGGTGCAGGCGGAGCTCCGCAACCAGGGTCAGCGGCCGTAGACGAGAAATCGGTGCCGTTCTAGCGCGCGGAGGCCGCGGCGCTAGGCTGGGCGTGTTGTGCGCGGGGCGGCGGGAACCGGCATCCGGAATCTGGGGTCGCGCCGCGGCGCGATGACATTCGCCACCATCTCGCGAGGAGAGCATGAACGCGCGCCGCACAGGCAGCGAGGCTGCGGAGAGCCCCAAGCGGCAACGTGGGCTCATCGTGCTGCTCGGTGTGATGGCGGCGCTCGGCCCAATGACCGTCGACATGTACCTGCCGGCGCTGCCCGAGATCACGCGCGAGTTCGGTACAAACGAGGCGACGATTCAGCTCACGCTGACTGGGTCGTTGCTCGGCATGGGCGTCGGATCGCTTCTGTTTGGGCTGCTGTCGGATGCCCGAGGGCGACGCATGCCGCTGATCATCGGGCTGTCTGTGCACGTGCTCTTCTCTGTCGCGTCGGCCTTCGCCGGCAACGTGATTCTGCTCATCATCTTCCGTACCCTGCAGGGCGTGGGATCGGCAGCCGCGCCGAGCATCGCCATGGCGATCGTGCGCGACATCTCGCATGGCCGCGCAGCATCCGTTCGCTATTCGATGATCATGATGGTGTCGATGAGCGCGCCCATCGTCGCGCCCCTGATCGGCTCGCTCATTCTGCTTGGCACCGACTGGCACGGCATTTTCATTGCACAGGGTGTGATGTCGGCGGTGCTCGTGGTGCTCGGGCTGCTGTTTCTGCCCGAAACACGGCCGGAGCGCGTGCCGCTACGCGAGTCGCGCGTGTTCGCCGGTGCCGCCGCTCTCTTCTCTGACCGCATGTTCGTCGGCGCCGCCCTCTCGCAGATGGCGATGATGGCCGCGAGCTTCTGCTATATCTCGGGGCTGAGCTTCGTCGCTCAAGACTGGTACGGCGTCTCCGAGCAGGTGTACGGCGTGATTCTTGCGGTGGGCGCCGTCGTGATGCTGTTCATGAACCCGCTCAGCCCGCTGCTGCTGCGGCGCTTCATGCCGCACAAGGTGCAGATCATCGGGCTGGTGGGCGCGCTGACGTCGGCCACGCTGATCATGGTGAGCGCCGGATCGCTCGGGCTTGTCGGCGTCACCATCTTCGCGTGGCTCTGCATTGGATTTCAGCAGCTGGTCATTCCGAACAACCAGGCGATGGGGCTCTGGGACCATGCGCCTCGGGCGGGTCTCGCCGCAGCAATGATCGGCACGGCCGGCACCATCGGTGCTGCCGTGTCGGCGCCGCTCTTGGGGCTAGCGGGAACCGACAATGGCTTCAGCATGGGCTTCGGCATGTTCGCGTTCTACGCGGTCTCGCTCGCGGCATCCGTGTTCATCATCGGTTTCAAGAATGACGATCTGACGACGCGCCCGATTCCCGTCGTGCGGTAGCAGGATGCCGGCCGGCTCCAACGTGCCGAGAAGGTACGTCGCTCGGAGTTCGTCTCCTGCGCTGCTGCGCCCGGAAGCCGCTTTGCGGGGCCTGGGTCAGCGTCACAGCCTGCCGAGATAAGGACAGAGTGCCGAAGCAAGGACGAAATCGCCGAAAGCATCCTCTGCTCGGCGCTGCATCCTCGTTCCGGCACGGGCGATCTGCTCTGTCAGTGGGCTGGCGGTGTGAAGACGTTGACGAGGTTGCCGTCTGGGTCGCGGAAGAGCAGTGAGCGGTTGCCCCACGGCATTGTCGTCGGTTCATTCACGAACACGTCGACCACATCGCGCAACGTGAGGTAGCTCGCGTCGACATCGTCAACGCGAATGTCGAGAATCACCGAGCGGTTCGCTCCGGCTTCGGCCGAACCGTCGCCGAGAAACTGCACCGTGGCCGAGCTGGCAAACGCAAGGGTTCCCGAATCGGTGCGCAGCTCGGCAAACAACTCGTGGAGCCAGATTGCCCGAATGCCGGTGATGCGTTCGTAGAATTCGACGAGGCGCTGGACGTCGTCCGTGATGATGCGCGTTGCGGTTAATTCCATGCGTGCACTCCGTTCTGTGTCACGGCGACCTGCCGTGTCGCGTCAACGGTATGAGCGAAATGGGTCAGGAGCTGTCCGCTTTCGCGCGTCAGCCGCGCGTGCGCACGTAGCGGCGTATCTCGATGAGTTCCGCTCCGAGCAGCAGAGACGATTCAGCAGCACGGAGCGGACCGGCGATGTCAGCGCCCGTCACCGGGAGCTCGCTCGCGGCACCCGTGCTTGCGTCATCGTCGGCCGCGTGCCCGTGAGCATCCGTTGTGGCGAGGCGCGTGGGCTCGACTTCGCGCGGTGCCATTGCGGCGAGTGCTGCGGTTGGTGCTGATTCGAGCATGGCCTGCCGGGAAGGCCGGGCTCACCGTGGCTGGATGCCGCGGCGGCAGCATTCACTAATAATGCGCATTATCATCTTGACCTCGACGCGGACTTCCCGACATGATTCAGAGGCACTGACAGCCGAAGAACCGATCAAGGAGGATCGATGCCGCGCCACCGGTTCACCCAATCCGACGTCGCCGCAATGGCGGGGGTCAGCCAGTCGACGGTGAGTTTCGTACTCAACGACAATCTCCCGGCGGGCGTGCGCATCTCAGACGAGACGCGGAGCCGAGTTCTCGAGGCAATACGTATTACTGGGTATGCGGCAAACCCCATCGCGCAGCGTCTCGCCGGAGGGCGCAATCAGATTCTCGGCGTCTTCACGTATGAGACGACATTCCCGCGGGGCGGCCAGGACTTCTACGGAGCATTCCTCGTCGGCATCGAGCACGCGGCAGAAAAACTCGGTGTCGACATGCTGCTCTTCACTTCGGCGCGCGTCGTCGACGGCAGGCGGCGTCTGTCGCGCGACGGCTGGCAGCGCCTCGGAGCCGCAGACGGCTGCCTTCTGCTCGGTCAGCAGGAAGACCGTGGCGAGCTCGAGCACCTCCTCGACACCAGCTACCCGTTCGTCTTCATCGGCAAACGCGAGAGCGAAGGACGACGTCTTCCCTACGTTGGTGCCGACTACGTCGCGGCGACCATGCGTCAGGTTGAGCGGCTCGCCGAGCTTGGCCACACCCGCATCGGCTACGCAGGCCAGCAGAGCTCGGACCAGCCAACGCTCGATCGACTCGAGGGGTACCGCAGCGCCATGCGCTCGCGCGGCCTTCCCCTGCGGTATGTCGACGTGCACGATATCACGGCAGGCGCGGAAGAAATCGCCGAGCGGCGACTGACCGCCATGCTGATCGCTCCCGAGATCGATTCGGATGCTCTCGCCGACGCACTCGAAGCACGCGGTATGAGCGTGCCGCACACCATGTCGCTTCTGCTGCTCGGCCAGCCGAACCAGCTTCAGCACCGCAGTCGACGCGCCTGGTCGGGGTTCGTCGTTCCCCGAGAGGAGATGGGGGCGCGTGCCCTCGTGCTGCTCTCGCGCATCGTTGACCAGGAATCGTCAGAGACGCGATCGCCCGAAGGCAGAATGCCGAACCCTCCGGTTCTCGACGATGCCGACTTCCACCAGATGCTCGACTGCCCCGATCTCGACGGCGAGACGCTTGCCGCCGCCCCCGCGACCGCCAACACACCAGAAGGAACAATTCGTGACAACGCGTGACATCTCTACCGAAGTTCTCATCGTCGGCGCTGGGCTGGGCGGCGTAGCCGCCGCGCTCGCCGCTGCCGACCGAGGTGCGCGGGTGGTGCTGACCGAAGAGTTCCCGTGGATCGGAGGGCAACTCACATCCCAGGCCGTTCCACCAGACGAGCATCCGTGGGTTGAATCGTTCGGCGTCACCGCGCGCTACCGAGCGCTGCGCGACGGCATCCGAGATGTCTATCGTCGTCGTTACCCTCTGACCGACGGTGCCCGGGCCAAGGGCGAGCTGAATCCCGGCGCCGGGTGGGTGTCGAAGCTCTGCCACGAACCGAAGATCGCCGTCGGCGTGCTCGAAGAGATGCTCGCCCCGTATCGCTCGAACGGCAGCGTCCGACTGCTCGAGCGGATGCGCCCTGTCGGTGCGACGACTGACGGTGACGCCGTGACCTCCGTCACGCTCGACTCCGAGACTGGCGAGCCGAGCATCACAGTGCACGCCGATTACGTAATCGATGCGACCGAGACGGGGGAGCTGCTTCCGCTCACCGGAACGGCGTACGTCACGGGGTTCGAATCCCGCACTGACACAGGTGAGCCCAGTGCCCCCGAGCAGGCGCAGCCCGACAACGTACAAGCGCTCAGCGTTTGCTTTGCCGTTGAGCACGTCGACGGCGACAACACGATCGAGCGTCCCGAGAACTACGATTTCTGGCGCGAATACACGCCCGCGGCATGGCAGGGGAACCGGATGCTGTCGTGGACAGCGCCGAACCCGCGCACACTCGAGATCGACACGCGTGCGTTCGAGCCGAACCCGGGGGACGACGCGCTTGCCGTCGATGCCGATCAGTCGCGCAACGCCGGTGACAAGAACCTCTGGTATTTCCGTCGCATTGCCGCTCGTGACCTGTTCGAACCGGGGTTCTACGACAGTGACATCTGCCTGGTGAACTGGCCAAGCATCGACTACTTCCTCGCTCCTGTGCTCGACGCCTCGCGCGATGTGGAGCTCGAGCACTATGCCAAGGCGCGGCAGCTGAGCCTCTCGATGCTCTATTGGATGCAGACGGAGGCCCCGCGGGCTGACGGCGGAACGGGCTTCCCCGGGCTGCGGCTGCGCCCCGACGTCATGGGGTCGAGCGATGGCCTGGCACAGGCGCCGTACCACCGCGAGTCCCGACGCATCCGCGCACTGACGACGATCACAGAGAACGATGTGTCGTACGCGGTGCGCGGCGACGCCGGTGCCACCCGCTATGCCGATTCGGTGGGAGTCGGCATGTATCGCGTTGACCTGCACCCGTCGACGGGTGGTGACACGTACATCGACGTGGCATCCACCCCCTTTGAGATTCCCCTCGGCGCACTCATTCCTCAGCGCACGACGAACCTCCTCGCCGCGAACAAGAACATCGGCACCACTCACATCACGAACGGCTGCTATCGCCTGCACCCGGTGGAGTGGAACATTGGCGAGGCCGCGGGGCATCTTGCCGCGTACTGCCTCGATCAGAAGACCACACCGCACGTCGTGCACGCCGATGTGACGCGCCTGAGTGACTACCAGGCCGAACTTGACGCTGCCGGCGTCGAGCGGCACTGGCCCGAAGGCCGCACTTTCGCCTACTGAAGCCCCCATTTACGCAGCACACCAAGAGAAGGAGAGATCATGAGCAACCCGCGCTCGCGCCGACGGCGCGTTCCCCTCGCGGTCAGCGCTGGCATCGCCGCCACTGCGCTAGCCCTGTCGGGATGCAGTGGTTCTGGCACCGATGCTGAATCGGCAGATGGACCTGTCGATCTGCGCATGACGGTTTGGACAGCAGATGAAGCGCAGTTGGCGCTCTTCCAAGAGATCGCCGATGCCTACGTCGACGAGAACCCAGACCTCGTGTCGTCAGTGAAATTCGAACCGATCCCGTTTGAGGATTACACGACGACGCTCACCACACAGCTCGCGGGCGACAACGCCCCTGACCTGGCCTGGATTCTCGAATCGTATGCCCCGGAGTTTGTTGAAAGCGGCGCTCTCACCGACATCGCGCCAACGCTGAAAGACACGGACGGCTATAACTACGACGACCTGATGGACTCGTCTCTCGAACTGTGGCAAAAAGACGACGGGCTCTACGCGTACCCGTTCTCGAACAGTCCGTTCGCGATGTTCGTGAATACGGACCAGCTTGAGGCGGCGGGGCAGCCGAACCCGGCAGACCTCGTCGACTCCGGTGAGTGGACGTTCGACACGGCTCGCGACATGTCGGCTGCTGCGGCCGAAGAGTCGGGTAAGGAAGGCCTCGTCGTTCGTGACTTCGACTTCAAGGCCTGGGAGGTTCTCGCCTCCGTCTGGGGTGGCTGGCAGGCCACGCCGTGGAGCACAGACGGCACGACGTGCACGTTCACCGATCCGGCGATGGTCGACGTCATGACGTGGATTCACAACGCGATCTTCGAAGAAGGAGCAATGCCTGGGCCGGGAACGACAGCCGACTTCTTCGCGGGCGACGCTGCGATGACGATCACGCAGATCAGCCGTGCCTCGTCGCTTGACGACTCGTTCGGGTGGGATCTCGTGCCGCTGCCCGCTGGGCCCGAGGGCAAGCAGAACGTGATCGGCCAAGCCGGAATCGGCGTCTTCGCGAATGCCGCGCATCCAACGATCGCTGCGGACTTCCTCGCGTACTTCACGAACCCAGAGAACGCAGAGAAGCTCGCCACGTACTTCCCGCCGCCTCGCGAGTCGCTATTGAACGCTGAGACTCTCGGCGCGGCCAACCCGAAGCTCAGCGAAGAGCAGCTGCAGAACGTTGTCGTTGACGGCATCAAAGATGCAACGACGAAGCCGACGCACAAGAACTTCGCCAAGCTGCAAGATGCCGTGCGGCAACAGCTCGATGCTCTGTGGACGGCGGATGCCGATGTGGAGTCAGTTCTGAGCGATACCTGCTCGGCGATCACACCGCTGCTGGAGGGCTGACGCAGCATGGCCACAACCACCGCCGCACTGCTGGCGGGCGACACCGCGGAGCGACGAGGGCGTGTCTCACGCCCCCGTCGCTCCGCGGCAACGCACGGCGACTGGATCGTCGGCTACACGATGGTCGCACCCGTCGTTCTGGGGTCGCTTGTCTTCGTGATCATTCCGCTGATCACCATGTTCTGGTACTCCCTGCACGACTGGAACGTGCTCGCCAACACGTTCACCTTCGCCGGAGGTGAGAACTACGAGAGGATGCTGTCAGACGAGGGTCTGCACGATTCGCTGCTTGCCAGCCTGTGGTTCTCGATCGGGCTCGTCGTTCTGAACATCACGCTCGCCCTGTTTCTCGCCGTGATGCTCAATCAGAAACTGCCGGGCACCACGACTTTTCGCACATTTTTCTTCTCGCCTGTCGTCGTCTCCCTCGTCGCGTGGACGATTGTGTGGAGCTTCCTCCTGCAGGCAGACGGCGGCATCAACGGCTTCCTCTCTCTTCTCGGCATTCAGGGGCCAAATTGGCTGCGCGGCGATTTCACAGCGATGCTCGCCGTGATCGTCGTGCAGGTTTTCAAGAACGTCGGAATGAACATGATCTTGTTCTTGGCAGCACTCCAGGGGGTTCCCGAGGAACTCATGGAGGCTGCGCGCATTGATGGTGCGAAAGCGTGGCGTCGGTTTCGTTCGATCACCTTGCCGATGATCAGCCCCACGATCCTTCTCGTCTCGATCCTCACGATTGTGGGTTCGCTCGAAGTTTTCGCGCAGATCGATGTTCTCACCCAGGGCGGCCCGGGCAATTCGACCACGGTGCTCGTCTACTACCTGTACCAGCAGGCGTTCCGGTTCAATGACTTCGGCTATGCCAGCGCGGTTTCGGTGCTGCTGTTCATCATCGTGCTGATTCTGACGTTGCTTCAGTGGCAGACCCGAAAGAGGTGGGTCTTCAATGAAAACTGAGACCGAGATGACGCGTCAGGCTCCCAACGCCGGACGGCAGACGCCCAATGTGAAGCTCACGACATCCGCCGGTGCCGTGCAGAAGCGTCGATGGGGCAGGATCGCCCTTGTTGTGGTTCTGGCCGTCATCAGCATCCCGTTCATCTTTCCGACCCTGTGGATGGCGACATCGAGTCTGAAGCCGATGAGCGAGATTCTCGCCAAGGTTCCCACGTTGTGGCCGACGGATCCGAGTTTTGATGCATACGGGGAAGTATTCCGCCTGCAACCATTCGCGCAGCAGTATTGGAACAGCCTCTACATTGCGGCGATCGTCACGATCGGCACCATGCTCGTCGCGGCGATGGCAGGCTATGCGTTCGCGCGAATTCGCTTCCCTGGTGCCAACATCCTGTTTCTGATCGTGCTTGTGGGGTTGCTTGTGCCCTCTGAAGTGACGATTGTGCCGCTCTTCCGGTTCGTGAACGAACTTGGTCTGATCAACACGCACTGGCCTCTGATTGTGATTCCGATCTTCGGCGCACCGGCGGTCCTCGCCGTGTTCATCATGCGACAGTTCTTTTTGGGGCTGCCCGGTGAGCTTGAAGAGGCGGGCCGGATGGACGGTCTGGGGCGCTGGGGGATCTTCTGGCGCATCGCGTTTCCGCTCTCGCGGTCGGCGCTCGCCGCCGTGGCGATCTTCACATTCTTGAAGTCGTGGAATCTCTACCTCGAGCCGATCGTGTATCTGTCGAGCAAGAAGATGTTCACGTTGCCGCAGGCACTGACGCAGTATGTCGATGCGTATGGGGGACCGATGTGGAATGTGCAGCTCGCAGCGACGACGCTCACCGTTCTGCCCGTCTTGGCCGTGTTCCTTGTCGCGCAGAAGCAGTTTGTGCAGGGGCTCGCTCAATCTGGTTTGAAGGGCTGATTCAAGCCTGCCACGTGCGCGCCGCTTCCCGAACGGGCAGCGGCGCGCGCGTGTGCCGATTCTGTTTCTTCGTCCACAGGGGAAAAGTTTTGCGAGTTATCCACAATAGGGTTTCTGACCGGGGGTTTGTGTCGGTGGAATGTCAGTGGTCGGTGGCAGACTTCAGTCATGCAAAACGCAGCAACGGCATCAGCTTTCGAACCCCAGGGCGGTCCGGATGCTGTCGCTGTTGAGGCTGCGGAAGACCTGCTTTCTGCCGCAGCACGACTCGCGGCGATTAACCCGGCAGCTCTCTCTGCCAACACACTGCTGACATATACCGGTTTGTTAGGAAACACCACTCGCCTCATTGAAGGTCGCCAAGTCGCCAACGTCGCCGATATTGCACGCCGTTCGGACACGGATGCGGGGTTTGATGGTCTCGCTGCCCGTCACGGTGGGGCATCGGCGACGGCACTTTTTGAGAAGGTCACGGGGGTGAAGAACTCCACCGCCTACCGATACACGAAGCTCGCGAAACACACCACGCCACGAGTGTCCGACACCGGACTGCCGTTGGAGCCCGTGTTCGTTCAAACCGCTGAAGCACTCGCCCAGGGCACGATTGGTCTGGATGTTGCCGAGTCGATCACCAGCACGTTGGCACCGATTCTGCCCCGGGTGGCACCGGAGCGGGTGGATTGGGCTGAAGCGACACTGATCGGCAACGCCACCGGTGCATACGGTGAAGTGCCACTCACAGCAGATGCGGTACGTGGGCAGGCGCGTGTGTTCCGTGTTGCATTGGACCCCGATGGTGTCGAACCGACAGCAGAAGAACTGCACCAAGCACGCACACTGATCTTCAAGCACCAGGATGATGGGTCGATGAAGATCACCGGCACCCTGTCGCCGGAACAGGCAGCACAGGTGAAACCGGTGTTTGACGCAGTTATGTCGAAGCGAACCGGCCCGACGTTTATGAATGCTGAGGAGCTCGCCGAGAATAAGCAAGCACCCGAAGAACGCTCAAGGCCGCAGGAACGCGCAGACGCGTTCACCGCGATGATCGCCGGTGTCGGCAAACAAGACTCCACACCGAAACTCCACGGCCGCGGACCCACGGTGATGGTCACGACGACAGCCGAGAACCTCGATGCCGAGTCCGGTGCTGCCTGGTCTCCGGGAACACCCGCACCACTATCCATGAGCTTCGTGAAGCAGATGCAATGCGACGGCGACACGAGGAACGTCACCATTGATGAACACGGCGAAGTGCTGAACCTCGGGCACGCGCAACGACTGTTCACCCCGAAGCAACGTTTAGCGTTGATCGCCCGCGACGGGAACACGTGCGCCGCCACCGACTGCGACATTCCCGCCTGGTTGTGCGAGGCACACCACGTGCAAGGGTGGGAAAACGGCGGTAAGACCGACGTCACCAACGGCGTCATCCTCTGCTGGTGGCACCATCGACTTGTCGAACACGGCGAATGGGACCTCACCCGCGACAACAACGGGCATCCGAGGCTCGTTCCGCCCGCCTGGTATGTGAACAGACGGTATCTGGGGCGCCGTGAAAGGCCAGACAATGGCGACGGTAACGGAGACGACCCATCAGGCAACGGTCACGACCCCGGCCGAGATACCGGGCCGCGCACCTGAGTACGCGGCGGCCCCGGAACACCAAACGCACGAGTCAGAACCCTCGAAGCGCTACGAGGTGTGCCCGGGTGGCACCGATTAGCCGACAGGCCATGCAGAGCTGCCATGCAGAGCTGCCATGCAGAGCTGCCATGCAGAGCTGCCATGCAGAGCCACCGAGCTGTCGTACGGTGCGCCGTGCTCTTCGAGAGAGCACGGCGCACTATCGTCGACCGAAGCACGGTGTGCCGAATCAGGTTATGCTCCGGAACAGGCTGCCAACTCAGCATCCGTCGGTGTAAACCTCAGCCAGTCAAACGACGCAGTTGTATCAGGCGCATCAGTGGCACCGCGATATGCGGATGGACCGATCGCGGTTGCACCGAGGTCTTCCGCCGGGATCGGACGTCCGACCGTCGTGAATTTCTCGCCATCGGTAGACACCGCCGCGGTGATCCACTCACCGTCACTCGTTACGCGCAGCCACATGGTGTCGCCCATGTCTTCCGGTGGAAAGAGCGTGTCTTCCCACGCCCATCCGTCGAAGCGGTCTTTTCCATTGCTCTTCCACACAAAGTCGACCCGCTCCCCGCCCTTGGCGTAACCCCAGGTGAGCTTCGCGTTGTTGAGGTCATCGCTGTACAGCATGAGTCCCGCCTGCTGATACTTCTCTTCGGGGGCGTACGTCAGCTTCGTCGTGACTTCCCACGGGTCAGCGGAAACCGGCAGCTGGGGCAACGTCGCACCGTCGACCGATGTGGGTGATGACGACATATTCAAGAACCCGTCTGCAACTGAGTAACGGCTTGCGTCATCTCGCACGACATTCCACGCGTCACTCAACGCAGTACCGCTGAACTCGTCCGACCCGGCACCCGTGCACATCTCGTACATCGGATCTTCGGGTCGTGTATTCAGAGGATCACGGATGCCGTCAGGGTCCAACGTCGCATGCGCGATCGTCGTGCCGCTGCGGCCGCCGATCTCGAAGATCATGTGCGTTTTGTTGCGAACAGTGATGATCTGCGGTGAGCTTGCTCTGCCGTCTTCGGGCGGGGTGGCTCCAGGAACGTAGAGCGGAAGCGAGTCTCCGATCGCGTGCATTGATCTGTCGAGCTCTTTTGCGAAGATCGTCCCCGTGCTCGAACCGTAGAGAACGTAGTGCTTTCCCCTCCACTTCCAGATCTCAGGACCCGCAACGTTCGTGCCCTCAGCCACGCCTGGTTCGACAACCCAGCCTGGCTGAGGTTCCCAATTCACCATGTCGTGTGAGTAGGCCAGGCCGATGCGTCGCACGTTCGTCGTGTCGTTCACCATGAAGAACATGGCGTACTCCCACCCATTCTCGGGGAAGGGGTTCTCAAACACGCGGTTGTACGACGTCTCCGTCGCATCCTGTCCGAACTGCTCCGTCGTCATCACGACGCCGCCGTAGTCGAACGTCACACCATCGGTCGACGTCGCGTAGCGATCTGTGGTGTTCTCGCCGTGGAAGTAGAGAAAGAGCTCCCCCGTCTCGTCGTTCCAGACAGCATCCGGTGCCGAAACGTGCGATACATCGTAGTTATTGCCCCACGTCTTGCGAATGAGCGGGTTGCTCTCGTATTGAGTCCACGGTCCATCGAGTGAGTCGGAATACATCAGATTGATGCCGCCCGGTGCATCGTGGGGTGCGTAGTAGACGTACCACTCTGCGAGGGGCTCATCGAGGTACTCGCTCGCATGCAAGACCGAGGGGAAGATGAACTCGTGGCCCGGGTTCCAGGTGTCGACGTTGTCTTTGTCGATGATCGGCCCGTCTAGTGTGAAGACCGGTAGCGGGTTGCCGTCACGAGTTGCCGGTGCCGCTGATGCTGACGATGGGGCCGCCGTCGTCGCGAAACCAGTGACGACGAGAGCTGCTGCCGCTGCTATCGCGGCAGCACGTCTTCGAATACTCATATGTGCTCCTTCTCGCGCCGTCATTGGCGCCATGTGCAGTTGATGACATCAAGGGTTGCGGGTGATGATACGCATAATCATCGGAAATGTCGTTAGGATAATCAGCATCATTTCGACGGCGAGCACGATCGTGAGGCGCGCGATGCTGTTCTGGAGGCTGATGCTGTGACCCCCGCGAGTCCTCAACGCATGACGCAGCGTCGCATTGCCGAGCTCGCGGGAGTGAGTCAGGCCGCGGTCTCGCTCGTCTTGAGTGGGCGCACAGACACCACGACTCGCCTTTCCAACGGCACGCGCCAGCGCGTTCTTGACGTGATCCGCGATACGAAGTACGCCGCAGATCCGGTGGCGCGCAGCCTCGCGGGAAAATCGAACAACATCCTTGGAGTGTTCACCTACGAGTCGGCGTTTCCGATGGAAACATCAGACTTCTACGCCCCGCTTCTGACGGGAGTCGAGTCGGCGGCCGAAGAGCTCGGCGCCGATCTACTCATGTTCACCAGTTCTCACTCGGCCGAAGGGTCTCGTCGTCTGCTGAAGGAGGGGAGCCGACTCCGTGTGGCCGACGGGTGCGTATTGCTCGGGCGCCAGATGGATGCCGGGGAGCTCGCCCGCCTCGTCGAAATGGACTACCCGTTTGTCGCCGTCGGTCGTCGAGATGGCGACCCTCGGATTCCGTATGTGGGAGCCGACTACTCGACAGCGGTCGAACAGCTCGTCGACCTCGCTGTCACTCGCGGGCACACGGAGTCCTTCTACGTAAAACTGCCATTTGACGCCGAATCGACGCGAGATCGCTTGGCGGGGTACGCACGGGCGACGCATCGCCACGGAGTGAATTCTCGAGTCGTGACCCGTGGGCAGCGCGATCTTGAGTCGCTCGTGCGAGAGGTGGAAGCTGCCGGGGCGACAGTCATCTTTGCGGAAGATCCCTCCGAAGCGCAGCAGCTTGCGACGGTGATTCAGACGCGTGGTCGTGATGTGTCAGTCATCGCGCTTGGTGAGCACTCGCTGCACGGTTTTCACACGCACGACATCACGAGGCTCGTGGCTCCGCGCGCTCGGCTCGGCACCGAGGCTGTGCGCCTGCTCGCGCGCATCATGCGCGGTGATGTCGACGTCGAGACACGCGTGCTGCTGCCGTGCTCAATCGAGCTGAGCAGTACGCTCGCTGACCTGCGTTGACGCAGCCTCGCCCGAGAGAGGTCAGCATCATGTGCTCCCGCATGAAACTAATCTGTACTTAAATCTGTACAGATTATAGAATGCTCCTATGAGAGCTGTCGTTGACAATGAAGAAGTAGTCACCCTCTCGGAGTCCCGTGCGACTCTGACGCAGATCGTGCGTTCCTTTCGTGAGCACCCGGACTCGTCCACGCCGGTCATCATCGGGGCGCACCGCCGCCCGACTGCCGTCATTGTTCCCATTGAGCAATATCGGAACATGTCGGATGGTGTTCGGATAGAGCCCGGTGACGTGCGATCGCTTCTGCACGAGCGACGAGACCTCATTATGCGACTTGCTGCCATGCACAATCTTGATGATGTGAAGGTGTTCGGGTCAGTGGCGCGTGGCGAAGCAGACGAGCGCAGCGATGTTGATTTGCTCGTGGAAACGGGTGATGGAACGTCGTATTTCGACATCGCCGGCTTTGCCTCCGATGTTGAGGCGATCGTTCGGCGCCCCGTTGACATCCTCTCGGTTGGATCTCTCGATATCGCGAGCGAAGGTGACCGTCGCATACTTCGCGAGGCAAGATCGTTATGAGTGATCCCTCGGGTCGCGTCGGGCGGATTCTCGGCTTCTAAGTGTCGTCACCTGTCGACTCGTTGTGGGTGACTCGCGTTCCATCGTCGTCAACCTTCACTGCATCGTATGCCGCTACGTCTCAAACCATCTCGTCGAGAAGGGTAGCGATCGCCGTCGCGAGAGCGAGATCTTCCCACGACATTCCCGTCGTCTTGACGACGATGGGTGTGTCGCGGTGAAGCTCGTGCTCACCGCGAATCACCGCCCGCATCGGAATGAGATCGTCGCGCGTGATTGAGCCGTCGGCAGCGGCCATCACAATGTCTCCACCACTGCGAAACGCCGTGTCGACATCCTCCACGACAATCTGCGCACGCGCCATCAGCGCACTGGGCAGCTCGCGCTCCGCGGGGTCATGAGAGCCGAGTGCGATGACGACAGCATCCGGTCTCACCCACTCGTCATCGAGAACAGGGGTCTTGGCTGTGCTCGCGCAGACAATCAGAGTGGATGCCGCGATCGCAGCGCGCGCCTCGTCAGTGCCGGTCTCGGCCCATCGCTCGCACCAGTCAGGACGGGTGCGACTGACATACGTGATGCAAGACTCGCGAGTCTCGCCGAGCACCGCGCGCAGCGTTGCCTCGTGTGCAACGCCCTGGGCACCGGTTCCGACGATGACGACGTTCAACGGTTCAGCGCTCGCCGTCAGCAGCGGTGCGATCGGCGCGAACGAGACGGCCGGGGTGCGCAACGACGTGAGCGCAATGCCATCGAGCATCATGCGCGGCGACAGCGTCTCGGCGTCGAACAGCAAGTACTGCCCTTGAATGCGCGGCACCGTGCGTTTCGGGTCGTCTGGCCCGACAGTGAGCACCTTGATGCCCGTCGCCTGCTCTGTCGCCGAGGGCATGACGAGCAGCTCGCCGCCCGGAATCGGCAGCAGCTGGCGCGGGATGTCATCGGCCGGGTCGAAACCCTTCTGCAGCGTCTGGCGGATCGCCTCGACAGCGGCATCCTCTGTCAATGTCGCGCGAACGGTGTTGGCATCAACGTAGGTCATCATGGTGATCTGTTCTCTTTCTTCGGGGGTCAGCGCAGGACGAAGCCAGGGGTCAGAGGGTCTCGTGGGTCGACCGTGAATGTGCTCTCGCCTGTGCGGTAGGCCATGCCCGACACCTGCGGAATCACGGCGTCTCGCCCGTGCACGCGGGTACGCGAGAGGATGCTGCCTGCGAACGTCGAGCCGACGATCGAGCCGTGCTGCAGTGTGCCGTTCTCGGTGAGCGTTCCCTCTGCGGCGAGCGTTGCAATGCGGGCGGCCGTGCCCGACCCGCAGGGCGACCGATCGACCTGCCCGTCGGCGAAGACAGTGACGTTTCGCTGCGAGACGGTGGCGTTGTGCTGCGCGAGCGGACCTGCGGCGTCCGATGGTGCGGACGCGGGCGTCTGCTCAAACAGAATGGTGCCGTAGATGCCGCTCTGGCGCGGGTCATCCGGATGCTGCGCGACGGCCGCGTCGTTAAGCGCCCACTTGACCTCGCGGCCCAGCGCGATGAGGGCGTCGATGTTTCCGGGCTCAACACTCAGCCCAACGGATGCCGCATTGAGCTGCGCATAGATGGCGCCGCCGTACGACACGTCGACCAGCACGTCTCCCCGCGAGGTTCGCACTGAGACGCCGGTCGCCAGAACATAGCTCGCAATGTTGACGAAGTCGACGCTCGTGACCAGGCCGGCTTCGGTGTGCACCCGCGCGGTGACTCGCCCAGACGGCACATCGATCACGACCTCCGTGGTGCCGGTGTCGGGCGCTGCCACCACCCCGGTTTCGACAGCCCACACGCCGAGCGCGATCGTTCCGTGCCCGCAGGCCGTCGAGAACCCGTCTTTGTGCCAGAACAGAACGCCGAAGTGCGCACCGTCGTCATCGGGCGGCGTGATGAACCCGCCGTACATGTCTGCGTGACCGCGCGGCTCAAAGCAGAGAACCTTCCGCAGGTCGTCGAGCGCCGACCCCGGGGCCATCGCGTGCACGCGGCGCTCCGCCACGGTGTCGCCCTTGAGCGGCACGCCAGCGTCGTCGACGATGCGAAACGGCTCGCCTGCCGTGTGAAAGTCCACGGTGCTGACAGCATCCATGCTTCAGAGTCTCCCAGGTTGTGTTCGTGAATTTCGGCACTCAACGGTTGTCGTCGAGAAGGCCGTCGGCCTTCGCTCGGGCGATCGTGCCCGTGTGGTCCTGCATCCAGAAGTGAGCGCGCTTAATGCCGAGCGCTTCAGGGTTGAACGCGAGGTCTTTGCCCGCCTTGCGCTGCCTGTCGTAATCGCGCGTCACCGTGTAGACGACGGGGCTCAGCAGGAGGATGCAGATCATGTTGACCCAGCCGATCGAGCCGTAGCCGATGTCGCCGATTGCCCAGATGATCGTTGGCGACTCGACGCTGCCGTAGAACGTGATCGCGACCATGCCGATCTTGAGCACCCAATCGGCGACCACCGCAGCGCGCCCGCGGAACAGGTAGACGACGTTCGTCTTTGCGATGTAGTAGAACGCGATAAGTGTTGTGAAGGCGAAGAAGAACAGCGCGATGGCGACGAAGCCCGGGCCGATTCCCGGAGCGATCGTGTCGATGGCCGCCTGCGTGTACCCGGGGCCCGCTTCGATTCCGTTCGCACCGCTGAAGATCAGGTTGCCGTTCTCATCGGCGACGTCGTAAAGCCCTGAGATGAGAATCATGATGCCCGTCGCATTGCACACGACGACAGTGTCGATGAAGATCGAGAACGCCTGAACGAGGCCCTGCTTTGCGGGGTGGCGCACGGCGGCGGATGCTGCACCGAACGTTCCCTCGCCGACACCGGCGACATTGGAGAAGACGGCGCGGCGCACGCCCCAGGCGACGGCCGCGCCGAGGATTCCACCGAACACTTGGTTGACGCCGAACGCGCTTGAGAAGACCAGCTGCATCGTCGGCCAGATCTGCTCGACATTCGCAGCCAGCATGACGATCGTTGCGATGATGTAGCCGGCGGCCATGAACGGAACGAACACCTGGGCGACGGCGACGATGCGCTTGGTGCCGCCGACGATCACAACGGCAAGAAGCACGGTCACGAAAATGGCCGTTGCCCAGAGCGGAATGCTGAACGCTTCATTCACGCTCTGTGCGATGTTGTTCGACTGCACGCCGGGAAAGACGAAGCCGTACCCGACGAGGATCATCGTGGCGAGAATGACGGCGAGCCACTTCGCCTTGAGGCCCTTCTCCACGTAGTACGGAACCCCGCCTCGATGCTCACCGTCGATCTTCGTCTTGAACACCTGCGCCAGCGTCGACTCGGCGTAGGCGCTCGCCGAGCCGAGCAGGGCGCACAGCACCATCCAGAACATCGCTCCGGGGCCGCCCGCGTAGATGGCCGTGGCCACACCGGCGATGTTGCCGACGCCCACACGGCTGGCGAGCGTGAGCAGCACTGCCTGCAGGGGAGAGTTGCCGTCTGGCGTATCTTTCTTCGCCCCAAGTTCGCGGATCATGTCGGGGATGCGCCGGAACTGAATGCCGCGCGTGAGGATCGTGAAAAAGAGTCCGAGCCCGAGGGCCAGATAGGCCATCGGATTCCAGATCAGGTCATTGATCGTGGCGAGGACGTCCATGTCTTCCTTACTGTCGTCGTGTTAAGACGCCGCATTCGTCCGCGAATGGGAGCGACGAAAAGTTTAAAACATGTGACATGTTACATATCACTGTGGAGCGTGGGAAGAGAAAGGCGCAGAATCCCGTCATCGGGAAGCGTCGCGCCTTCTGTAGCCTGGAGGACGCAGGTGACCAGTGCGACGTGTCGGCGTCACGTGCTGCACAGAACACACACGTGATCAACGGAGAATGGCTGTGAAGGCAGAGGCTTTGGGCGCGCCGGTGGCGTGGCACGGCGAAGGACCCATGTGGGATGCCGCTGAGAAGCGCCTGCTGATCGTCGACATGATGGCGGGAGCCGTCGTCGATCTCGGCTCGCCGGAATACGGCTCTGAAGCACCGACGAGGCACGATGTCGGAAGCGCCGTCGCGGCAGCCCTTCGACCGCGAACCGCTGGTGGGTTCGCCGTCGCAACTGAGCACGGATTCTCGCTCTTCTCGCGAGCGTTCACGCTCGAGAGGCGTTTTGACGACATCATTGTCGACCCCGGAATCCGCATGAATGAAGGCGGCTGCGACCCGCAGGGACGCTTCTATTGCGGAACGATGGCCTACGACGCCGAGCCCGGGCGAGGCGAGCTGTTTCGATTGGATGCCGACGGCACAGCGCATCGCGTCTTCGGCGACGTGACAATCTCGAACGGGCTTCAGTGGAGCGACGACGGAACTCAGGCGTACTACAACGACACTCCGACCGGCCGCATTGACGTGTTTGACTTCGACGGAGAACGAGGTGCATTCGAGAATCGCGCGCCGTTTGTCACGATCGACGAGGAGATCGGGCGCCCGGACGGCCTTGCCGTCGACGCGGAGGGCGGCGTCTGGACGGCGCTCTGGGGAGGCGGCGCGGTTCGGCGCTATGACTCCAACGGTCGCTTGAGCGAGGTCGTCGATGTGCCGGGCGTGACGAACACCTCGGCCTGCTGCTTTGGGGGAGAGGGGCTGCGCACGCTCTTCATAACCACGTCACGTCAGGACGTTCCGCAAGGCGAGCAGCCTGCGGCCGGGGCGGTCTTCGCCGTCGAGCCCGGAGTGGCGGGACGCCTGCTGTCGTCATTCGCCGGCTGACCGGGGTGAAAGCGCAGGGTATCTCGACGATCACCCTGCGCTTTCACCAGCCGTCGCTACTGTTTGGTGCCCGCCGATCTGCGGCGTACAAGCATCAGCCCACCTCCGAGCAGAAGGGCGACGAGTGCCGCTGCGGCAGCGCCGATGATGTCAGCTCCCGTGCGCGGCAATTCGCCCGCGGCATCCGATGCCTCATCTGACGGGGCCTCGCCCGGGGAGCCACTGTCGTCCCCCGGGACTGCCGGCTCAGCCGGGTCTTCAGGCTCGCCTGGTTGCCCCGGCTGATCAGCCGCTTCCCACACGGCGTCGAGAGAGAGCGCTGTCGTGCCGTCTGGAATGCCCCAGTCAGTGGGCAGGATGCTGTCCCCGCCCGCGATGCTCCAGCCAGAGAACGTGTAGCCATCCCGCGACCAGTCGGCACCGAACACGTCGGCGATGTTTGGCAGCGAGAAGCCCTGCTGCGCGACGTTGATCGTCATGATCTCGTCATCCGCCGCAGCGGTTACCATCGATGTCTCTGCACCAAATGTCTGCATGCTGGGCTCGTCAGAGTTCTGGGCGCCGGACGTGATGGTTATCGTGACGGGAAGAACGTACGCTGCCGTGCCCTGAACCTCGGTGCGCGTCGTGTCCTCGAGCATCCAGCGCGTGCCAGATGCCGTGTCGGTGAGGGTCAGCGAGACGCCGGTGTTCGCGCGGTCGTCCAGCGCTAGTGCGCGACCGTTCGCCGCGTTCACAAGCTGGCCGTCATAGACAGCATCCGGTGTCGATGTGTCGGGAACGAAGCGCCACTTCTGGCTGTCATCGCTCGCGTCGGCGCCGATTCCGGCATACCGCACTTCGGTGTCGGAGGTGGCCGAGAGTACGCCGCTGCCGTCTGACGCGCTGATCGTGTAGAACCCGTTGTCGTAGTCGATCGACCAGACGCCGTCGCCCCAGGTGAACCACACGACGACGTCGCGATCGGGGTGCTCGGCATCGCCGGCAAACCTGTCGATCTGGAAGTCACCGCTGACGGTCTGCGTCGAGATGCGGAACTGGTCGCTGCCGAATGCCACGTCGGTTGCGGTGACGCGGGGCTCCTGCTCGGGAAGCTCGGTGTAATCACCGTGGTACTCGTCTGGAGCGGGTTCATCCCATGGTGCGGGCAACGTCAGATCGCTCGGGTAGATCTTCTCGAAGAATGCGTATGACGTCGGGTCGTACTCTTTGAGCTCGGCCCTGGTGTTGATGGGGCTGCGCACGCCGTCGGTCCAGTCGGGCTTTTCGGCCATGACATCGAACCAGATCGCCGACAGCGTCGCGAAGAACTCGTCGCTGTTGCCAATCGCATAGGTGTTGGGCCAGAGGCCCGTGAGATAAGCGTTCTCGTACGCGGCATAGAACTCGTCTGCCAGCGTTGTGTCAGTCATCGTCTCGATTCCGACGAGCTTCACAGCGTGGCCGAATTCGTGGATCAAAATGTTCTCGTTCGTGTAGCTCGTGTTGAGAAACGGGTCGGTGTTGCCGCGCGTGCGCAGCACATTGCGTTCCGAGATCGACGAGACGCAGTTGTTGTACGTGCTGCCGCCATACCCTTCGACGTCGTACATCTCGGGGTCGTAGCCACCGCGGTGTTCGGGAATGAGGTACGCATTCTCTCGTGACGCGTACACGGCGAGGGAGCATCCGAAATCGGCCATCTGCGCGGCGATGCCTGTCTCGGTCTTCGCCAGCTCGACATCGACCTGCGCGGCCGCGAGAGTCAGTGTGCTGGCATCAACACGTGAGTTCGCCTTCACGACGATGCCGGTGTCAGTCGTGACGGACTGCGTGTAATAGTCGAGTTTCGGGATGCCGGTATACACGGCGTCTTTCGCCTGCGCGCCCTCGCCGTCTACGATCGCCGAGCCGGTCACCGTCAGGGTGAGCGGCTCGCTCATGTCGATTGTTCCCGTGTAGGCGATGCTCGCGAGGTGGAGATCGTCTGGAAGCCGCTCCATGCTGTTGGCGTCGGTTGCCGCCATCTGCTCGTTCTTCTTGTCGAAGAAAATCGTGTCGGTGCGCCCTGTGGCGGGTTTCGCCGTGAGGTCGATTGTGCGGTCGCCGTTGGTGAGCACGATGTTCTCTGGGCTCACGGCTTCTTTCTCGTCGACGTAGCGATCCCAGTAGATCTCGAGAAACTTCTGTTCGTTGATGACGCGGATCTCGGTGATCTGCGGGCCGTCGAACGTTGGGTCCGTCGCAACGGTGCCGTCGGCAGCGACACTGATTGTGGCGTCGGTCTCGGCGGCAGCTGCCGGGCTGGCGCCGAGGAGCAATGCGGGCATGAGCAGCACGGCCGTTGCCAACGCACCTCCCGCTGTTTTTCGTGAATGTGTCATGGTTCTCCTATGAACTCATCTGCGGTTAACGTGAGCGAGCTCGCGCCGCCACCGTCGTGATGGGGCACAGCCGTGACGTGACAAGGCCGTGACATGTGACACATCACTGATACGCACAGGAGTGTTCTGGGCCCTCTGGGGGCGTCTGACTCGACAACTGTCGAATCTGCAGCGCTCGCGCCTGCGGTCGCTCGCCGCTGCATCGGTGGTCGAAGGAACTCTCCCGAGGACGGATGCGGTGAAGCGGCGGTGCTGTGTGCCTCGCCCTCGATTGACCGTGACTTTACACAACCGCTGTGTCTTTGGGTACCCCTTCGGAGCAGATCGGCTTCGAGAATGACCGAACGCGGCGACCTGGCGTTGTGAACGGTCACATTTTGATCACGGGATTGACGTACCCGCCGAAGTGCCGTGTAACATATCACCCACTACAGGTCACAGAGCAGTGAGGTCCCGTGTCTTCTCCGACATCAGCCACATCGACAGCGCGAACATCGCGGGTTCGCCCAGCCGTCTCATCGGCAGCATCCCGATTCGCCTCCCTCGGCGCAACAGAGGTGACCCTTGCGAGCAGCGGACTGCTCGGGCAGTGGCAGCGTCGCAATCGCGAGCAGACCCTCGTGCACAGCATCGAGCAGCTGACGCTCGCAGGCAACCTCGACAACTTTCGTGCCGTCATCGGCGGCGCGACCGAGCCATACCGCGGCCGCTACCCGTTTCTCGACACCGACGTCTACAAGACGCTCGAGGGCATTGCCTACGAACTCGCCCGGGCAGAGCCAGCAGAAACAACAGAGTCGGGTGCCGTCACCCTCGATGCCTCCATTCGCAACTTCTACGAGGAAGCCATCGACCTCATGCAGCGGGCCCAGCTCGCCGATGGCTACCTCAACACCTACTTTCAAGCCGACTCGATCGACAAAGAGCCGTGGAGCGACCTCGCGTGGGGCCACGAGCTGTATTCGCTTGGTCACCTGATTCAAGCAGCGGTCGCCGCCAACAGGCAGCTTGGTGACGCCCGACTTCTCGACATCGCCGTGCGCTTCGCACGATTGGTCTGGCAGAAGTTCGGCCCCGACACCACAGAGACGCTCGCCTTCTGCGGGCACCCCGAGGTGGAGATGGCTCTCGTCGAACTGTTCCGCGAAACGGGAAACCGCGACCATCTCGAGCTCGCCGACCTCATGGTGCGCCGTCGCGGCCACCAGAGCATCAGCTCGACGATCTTCACGAGCGAGTACTTTCAAGACCTCGTGCCGTTCGTCACCCTCGACTCCGTGACGGGGCACGCCGTTCGCATGATGTACCTCGCCTCAGGTGCCACCGACGTGGCAACCGAGACCGGCGCAGACGATCTCGAGAAGTCCGTGCTGCACCTCTGGGACGACATGGTCGCGAGCAAGCTGTACATCACGGGCGGCCTCGGCAGCCGGCACTCAGACGAAGCCATCGGCGATCGCTTCGAGCTGCCGAGCGAGCGCGCCTACAACGAGACCTGCGCGGCCATCGCCCTGATGCAGTGGGCATGGCGGATGCTGCTGAACACGGGCGAAGCTCGTTATGCCGACATTTTCGAAATCGTGCAGTACAACGCCTTCGCCGTCGGGCTCTCCGACGACGGCTGCGCGTTCTTCTACGACAACCCGCTGCAGCGCCGGGGCGATCACATGCAGCGCTCGGGCGCCGAGGCCGACGGGCCCCTGCTGCGCCGCGCCTGGTTCGGCTGCCCCTGCTGCCCGCCGAACATCATCCGCTGGGTGTCTGAGCTGCAAGACCACGTTGCATTCGCAGACGAACACACGCTGCACATCGCCAACCTCACCGCGGCAGAGATCAGCCACGACGGGCTCGAGCTCACCATCGCCTCTGAGTACCCCTGGGACGGCGACGTCATGATCGACGTGACGGCCGCTCCGAAATCTGACCGCGCGGTCGCCGTGCGCATTCCGTCTTGGGCCCACGGCGCGACGGTGGAGCGCGCAGGCAGCCGCGCGACGGCGACGCCCGGCGACTGGGCGCGCATCGACGACGTGACAGCGGGCGAGAGCATCCGCATCAGCCTGCCGATGACCGCACGCGCCCACGGGGCAGATCCCCGAGTGGATGCTGTTCGCGGCAGCCTCGCTGTGGCCCGCGGCCCCCTCGTCTACTGCGCCGAACAGCAAGACAACGAACGCGACATCGATTCCCTCGTCGTGTCGCCTCGCGCCGTGCGTGCGTTCGAACCCGAGTCGCGACAGGTCGTCGCTTCGGGGCCGAGCATCGTGCTGCGCGGGCTCGTCACGACGGTGTCGCTCGGTCAGACAGAGCTCTACCCGGAGCTTCGAGACGACGCGGATGCTGCTGACAGCACTGGCACCACAGACCCGGCTGCGAAGGATGCAGCCCGAACGCACCTCACACTCGTTCCCTACTTTCAGTGGGGAAACCGTGAGGCCAAGGCAATGCGCGTATGGCTGCGCACGGCCTAACCCCCTGAAACACCCACAGTGCGGGCAGAGACGCCCGCATCGACAGAGAGTGAACTGATGAAGAAACGCAATATGGTGCTGGGATTGGGCCTCGCTGCGGCCCTCGCCCTCACGGGATGCAGCGCCGGAGGCGACACCTCCGGTGACGGCGGAAGCAGCGGCGAGGCAGTCAAAGGCGGCACGCTCAACGTTCTTGCCACGACTGACTTCTCGCACCTCGACCCGGCGCAGGGCTGGGACGGTGGAGTCAACAATTTCTACCGTCTGATCTATCGCACGTTGACGACGTATGCGGGCGGTGATGCAAAAGACCCGACCGAGATGGTCCCTGACCTCGCGACGGATCTCGGAACACCCAACGAGGACAACACCGAGTGGACGTTCACACTGAAGGACGACATCTTCTTCCAGGACGGTTCGGAGATCACAAGCGAAGACGTGCGCTTCGGTGTCGAGCGCTCGCTTGACCCAGACATCGCCGTTGGCTCGCCGTACGCGAAGATTCTGCTCGACGGAGCCGATGACTATGAAGGCGTCTACAAGGACGGCCACCTCGACTCGATCGAGACGCCGGATGACAAGACGATCATCTTCCACCTCAACCAGCCGTTCGCCGACTTCGGCAGCGCCGTCGCCCAGCCGGTGTACACACCATTCCCTGCGGATGGCGATGTGACGACAACGAGCATCGACAAGCAGCCGATCTCGTCTGGGCCGTACGTCGTCACCGAATACACGCCCGGAAGCACGATTGTTCTTGAGCGCAACGAGTACTGGGAGCCTGACTCCGACGAGGTGCGTAAGGCGTACCCCGACAAGTTTGTGTGGACCCTCGGACTCGACAATTCAACGATCGACGAACGCATGATCGCGAACCAGGGTGACGACAAAAACGCCATTGCTGGAATCGTCTTGGCGTCGTCGCTTTCGCGGATCCAGGAGCCCTCGATTCAGGAGCGCACTCTTGAAGGGCTGAAGGGCTGCACCACATACCTCGCGCTCAACAACACGAAAGCACCGCTGGACGACATCAAGGTGCGTCAGGCGATTTCCTACGCGATCGACAAGAAGTCGGTGCAGACCGCGACCGGAGGCCCTGCGCTGACCGACATTGCCACGTCTATGCTGCCGCCGTCGGTTAAGGGGCAGCAAGACTTCGATCTCTACCCGAGCAAGGACAGCGAGGGTGATCCTGAGAAGGCGAAGGAGCTGCTCGCCGAGGCGGGCTACGCTGACGGGTTCGAAATGAGCCTCGACATGCGTGCCGTGCCCGTTACGCAGGCTCAGGCGGAGTCGCTTCAGGAGTCGCTCGGCAAGGTCGGCATCGACGTCAAGCTCAACGTCATCGACACGGCAAAGTACTGGCAGATCATCGGTACTCCGAGTCAGCAGACGGATGCCGCCATTGCGGGCTGGTGCCCCGACTGGCCGACGGGAGCCACCTTCCTTCCGCCGCTGTTCGAGGGAAGCCAGATCTTCGATCAGGGCAACTCCAACATCGCCCAGTTCGACAACGAAGCGGTAAACAAGCGCATGGCCGAGATTCGACTCATGACCGACGTTGAGAAGGCGAACAAGGCCTGGGGAGAACTCGACAAGCAGATCCTCGAGTCTGCGCCCGCGGTTCCGCTGACGTGGGAGAAGACGGTGACGGTGACCGGCAGCAACATTGCCAACGCCAACCTTCACCTCGCCTACTCCGGTGGCATCGACTTCGTGACTGTCGGTCTGAAGAGCGTGGACGAGTAATACATGTCTCAACCTGCGAGTGAAATCGCGGTCGGCACACGGAAGGGGGCGCTGGCGTCGCTTGACGGCGGCAGCGCCCCCAGCCCCGTGAAACGAGTCGTCGCCGCGCTGCGAAGCACCCCATCTGTTGTCGTCAGCTTCGCGTGGATTGTGTTCATCGTGCTGCTGGCGCTCGCGGCGCCGCTGCTCGAGCAGATCACGGGCGTTGGCCCCTACAGCTACGACGAGTCCGCCATCGATCCCGCACTCGGGGGCCTGCCCATCGGCTCCTGGGGCGGCATCAGCCCGGATCACTGGTTTGGCGTCGAGCCCGGGAGTGGCCGCGACGTCTTCATGCGTATCGCCTATGGTGCCCGGGTGTCTCTGACCATCGCGGTCAGCGCCACCATCGTCACGACAACACTCGGTGTTGTTTTCGGGATGCTCAGCGGTTTCTTCGGCGGCATCCTCGACCAGCTGATCTCGCGCCTGATGGACTTTCTCATGGCGTTCCCGGCGCTGATCTTTATGATCGCGCTGCTTTCTGCATTGCCGGCCGGAAACCGACCGCTTCTGCTGGTGATCGTCCTGAGCGTGTTCGCCTGGCCCTACACCGCGCGTATCGTGCGTGGTCAGACGATGTCGCTGCGCAACGGCGAGTTCGTCGAGTCGGCACGTGCCTCGGGCGCGAGCCCCGCGCGCATCGCCTTCAAAGAAATTCTTCCCAATCTTCGCGGAACCATTATCGTGCTCTCGACGCTGTCGGTTCCGCAGTACATCGGAACAGAAGCTGCGCTGTCATTTCTCGGCGTCGGCGTCATTCCGCCCATGCCCTCGTGGGGTCAGATGATCGCCGCATCCGTCTCGTGGTACGCGGTCGATCCCATGTACTTCATGATTCCCGGATTGTTCCTCTTCTTCACCGTGCTTTCGTTCACCGTCGTAGGGGACCACCTGCAGAAGCAACTCGACGCGGGGGATGCTGCCTGATGCTTTTCTACATTGTCAAACGAGTCCTTGCCGGTGCGGTCGTGCTGTTTCTCATCACGGTGTTCACCTACATGGTCTTTTTCGTGCTTTCGCCCGACCCCGCCTACATGATCTGCGGCAAGACCTGCACGCCCGATCGCATCGCCGATATCCACGAGCGGCTCGGGCTCGATCGGCCGTTCTGGGAACAGATCTGGATCTTTATCAGCGGGCTCTTCGTCGGTCGTGACTATGGCGAGGGCGTCAATGCCGTGCACTGTGCCGCGCCGTGCCTCGGCTACAGCTTCCAGACCAGCCAGTCGGTGTTCGAGATGATCGTCCAGCGTCTGCCTGTCAGTGTGACCTTGGCGATTGGCGCGGCGATCCTGTGGCTTCTCGCCGGTGTTGGCGGCGGACTTCTGAGCGCTGTCAAGCGCGGCACCTGGTGGGATCGCGGCGTCATGGTCGGGGCGTTGTCTGGAATCAGCCTGCCGAACTTCTTTGTTGCTCTGGGACTGCAATATATTCTCGTCGTCAAGCTGAAGTGGCTTCCGTTTCCGCAAGCTGTGCCGTTCAGCGATGACCCGCTTCAATGGTTTCAGGCGTACATCATGCCGTGGGCGGTGCTCGCGTTTATGTTCGCAGCAATGTATACGCGGCTTATTCGAGCGAACGTCATCGACACTCTCGGCCAAGGGTTCATACGCACAGCTCGCGCGAAGGGCCTCGCACCGAGCGTGGTCTTTGGGCGGCATGCGCTGCGGCCCGCGCTCACTCCCGCCGTGACGCTGTTCGGCATGGACTTCGCGGCACTGCTCGGCGGCGCGCTCATCACCGAGACCGTGTTCGGCCTCAACGGTGTGGGTAAGCTCACCGCCGACTCCATCACGCAGAACGACCAGCCCGTCATCATGGGCGTCACTCTTCTCGCGGCCGCCATTGTCGTCGTCGCGAACATCGGTGTCGACCTGCTCTATTCGGTGCTCGACCCGAGAGTGAGGGTGAAGACACAATGAGACGAAACGTCAAGAAGAACGCAGCGCCCAAGACGGGTTCGCTCAAGACCGTCTCGATTCCAATCAGCGGATCGTCACTGCTCGAGGTGGAGAACCTCACGGTGACCTTCCAGACCGTGCGCGGCCCCGTCGACGTTGTGAAGGACTCGTCGTTCCGCATCGAGCCGGGCAAAACGCTCGGCATCGTCGGGGAATCCGGCTCGGGCAAGTCGATGACCTCGCTCGCCATCATGGGGCTGCTGCCCGACGGCGGGGCGACGACCGGCCGCATCCGGTTCTTCGGTCATGATCTGCTGGACCGCTCCGATCACGAGATGCGCCGGGTGCGCGGCGAGAAGATCGCCATGATCTTTCAAGACCCGCTCTCGTCTCTCAATCCGTATTTCACGGTGGGGCTGCAGATCAGCGAGGCCTATCGTGCGCACCGCGGAGGGTCGAAGCGCGACGGCAGAAGGGTGGCGATCGATGCCATGCGGCGTGTGAAGATCGCCGACCCGGAGCACCGTGTCGACCATTACCCGCACCAGTTCTCTGGCGGCATGCGGCAGCGCATCATGATCGCCATGGCGCTGTGCCTCGAACCCGACCTCATCATCGCAGACGAGCCGACGACAGCACTCGACGTGACGGTGCAGGCGCAGATTCTCGAGCTGATGACCGAGCTTCAGAAAGAGACGGGAACGGGGATGCTGTTCATCACGCACGATCTCGCCGTTGTCAGCGAGGTTGCCGACGACGTGCTCGTGATGCAGAACGGCGAGACTCGCGAGCATGCTCCCGTTGCCGAGATCTTCTCGAACCCGCAGTCGTCGTACACGAAGGCGCTGCTCGACGCCGTGCCGCGCATCACCGACGTCGTCGGAGACATCAGAGCTGTTGACGAAAGCAAGGGAGTGAGCAATGAGTGACACTCGCACGCCGCTGCTGCAGGCCGACGGCCTCACGAAGACGTTCATCACACAGGGAAGCGGCGTCGTCTTCTCGGGGAAGAACGAATTCACCGCCGTCGACGACGTGAGTTTCGACGTGAACGCGCGCGAGACCCTCGCGATCGTCGGTGAGTCGGGGAGCGGCAAGTCGACGATGGCGCGCATCGCAGCCAAACTGCTTGAGCCGACGTCGGGGAGAGTCTTGCTCGACGGCGTCGACATGACAAAGGCGAAGGGGAAAGAGCTCGCGCACTTTCGTTCGAAGGTGCAGGTGGTGTTTCAAGACCCGTTCTCGTCTCTCAACCCCAAGCACACCGTCGAGCGCATCGTCATGGCCCCCCTCGACTACCAGGGAGTGAAGCCCAAGACAAAGCGCCGCGACTTCGTGCGCGACCTGATGGATCGAGTGGGGCTCAACCCTGACCACAGCCAGCGATACCCCGGGCAGTTCTCGGGCGGACAGGCGCAGCGCATCGGCATCGCCCGCGCGCTCGCCGTCGGGCCGAGCCTTGTCGTGTGTGATGAAGCCGTGTCTGCTCTCGACGTGTCTGTGCAGGCCGTTGTGATCAAGCTGCTGAAGGACCTGCAGCGTGAACGCGATCTGAGCTACATCTTCATTGCCCACGACCTCGCCGTGGTTCGGCACATCGCCGACCAGGTCGCCGTCGTGCACAAGGGGCAGATCGTTGAGCACGGCGCCCGCGACAGCATCTTCGACGCGCCGCAGCACGAATACACGCGGGAGCTGCTCAGTGCCGTTCCGCAGATCAATCCCGAATGGGAAGCCGCGCGCGTCGCGAACGCGCAGAGGGAGAACTCGTGATCATCGACAGCTACACGATGCCCGGAATCCACGTCGTCGACCACGAGGCTGTCGTTCCCCTCGACTGGTTCGACGAGAGCGACTCTCGGCAGATCACGGTCTTCGCGCGCGAGCTCGTCGCTGCAGACAAGCGACACGAGACGCTTCCGCTCATCGTCTACCTGCAGGGCGGGCCCGGCGGCAAGTCGCCGCGACCCACAGACGCCTCGGGCTGGATCGGCGAGCTGCTGAAGACCCACAGGGTGATTCTTCCCGACCAGCGCGGCACGGGGCGCAGCAGTCGCGTCGACGCGCGCGGCATCCAGGCACTCGACGGTGCGCAGAACCAGGCAGACTATCTCGCGTGCTTTCGCGCCGACTCGATCGTGCGTGACCTTGAGCACCTGCGTGTGCACGAGTTCGGCGGCGAGCGATGGGAGACCCTCGGGCAGAGCTACGGCGGGTTTCTCACGCTGAGCTATCTCTCGCACGCGCCAGAGGGACTCGCGGCGTGCTACGTCACAGGCGGGTTGGCGGGACTCGACCCCGCAGCCGCGGAGGTGTACCGCCGCACGTACCCGCGAACGGCTGCGAAGAACCGCGTCTTTCAGGCGCGCTACCCGAGTGACGTCGCCACGGTGTCGCGCATCGCCGACCGGCTGGCGCGGAACGACGTGCTGCTGCCAGACGGCGATGTGCTCACGGTACGTCGGCTGCAGAGCCTCGGCATCGACTTCGGCATGAAGCCCGGCTTCGAGCGTATGCACTGGCTGTTCGATGAGGCGTTCGCGGGCGGCACGGGCGACGAACTGAGCGACACGTTTCTCGCGCAGGTGCTCGCCCGCACGTCATACGCTGACAACCCACTGTTCGCCGTGATGCAGGAGTCCATCTATGGGCACAGCGGCGCGGGAGCGACGGCGTGGGCTGCGCAGCGAGAGCACGAGCGGCATCCGGAATTCTCTGACGACGCCCGCCCGTTGCTTTTCACCGGCGAGATGATCTACCCGTGGATGTTCGACGAGATCAGGCTGCTGAAGCCGTTTAGGGGTGCTGTCGAGCTGCTCGCCAGCCGTGATGACTGGAGCCCGCTCTATGACCACGACGCACTTCGAGACAACGAGGTTCCGGTTGCCGCCGCCGTCTACTACGACGACATGTACGTCGACGCGCACCTGCAGCTCGACACCGTGAGCCGCGTGGGCAATGCGCGCGGCTGGGTGACGAACGAGTTCGAGCACGACGGCATCGGGTCGGGCACCGTTGTGCCGCGCCTGCGCGAGATGGTCGCCGAGTTCGGCGGACCGATCAAAGACGAGAAGGGGTCACGATGAACGCACGGTCGATGCCAACAGGAAAAGACGCCCGGATGCCGCGGCTCGCTCAGATTGACGAGTTCACGCGCTTCATGGGGCAGGGGTGGGCGACGCCCGACCGATCGCCGAGCGTCGAACCGGGCGCTGCCGCGGCGTCTGCCCAGCATCGGGAGCGGCTGAGCGCGCAGTTCGCGGGCGAGAGCGTCGTTGTGTTCTCGGGCACGGCGCCGATTCGCGTAAACGACTGCGCCTTCGACTTTCGGCCGGACAGCGGGTTCTTCTGGCTCACCGGGTGCACGGCAGAAGACGCCGTTGTCGTGCTGAGCGCCCGAGCGGGCGGGCACGATGCCGTGCTCTACGTTCCCGAACCCGCGTACCCCGGCGACACCGACTTCTTCGGCAACGCGGCACACGGGGAGCTGTGGGTCGGGCCGGCGCCGTCGCTCGGCGAGTGGTCGCAGGCCCTGCAGATCGAGGTGCGCGGGCGCGGTCAGCTCGACGCCGACCTGCGCGGCATCCGTGATCTTCACGTTTCTGGGCGTCTGGACACCGCGACTCTGCCCGAGACGGTCGGGGGCGGCGCGGCATCCGCTCGTCTGGAACGTGAGCTCTCGGAGCTGCGCATGATCAAGGACGCGTGGGAGATCACGCAGCTTCGCCGCGCCGTCGACGACACAGTGAACGGGTTCGCCGCCGTCGCACGCGAGATTCCACGCGCTGTCGCGGGTGGGGGAGAGCGCTGGCTACAGGGAACGTTCGAGCGGCACTCGCGCACGCACGGCAACGGGCCTGGCTATTCGACGATCGTTGGCAGCGGCGACCACGCGCCGATTCTGCACTGGGTGCGCTGTGACGGCGATGTCGCTGACGGCGACGCGCTGCTGCTGGACATGGGCGTTGAGGCGCGAACCTTCTATACGGCAGACGTCACGCGCACTCTCCCCGTTTCGGGCACGTTCTCGCCCGCACAGCGTCAGGTGCACGACCTCGTCGAGAAGGCGCATCGCGCGGGGCTCGACGCCGTGCGCCCCGGTGCGCAGTTCAGCGACTTTCACGCGGTGATGATGGAGGTGATCGCCCGGGGGCTCGACGACTGGGGGCTGCTGCCGGTCTCGGTCGATGAGGCGCTGAGCGAGCGGGGGCAGCACCACCGCCGCTACATCGTCTGCGGTGTCGGGCACCACCTTGGGCTCGACGTTCACGACTGCGCACGGGCCGACTACTCCGCGTACCAGGGGGCGCCGCTCGCGGACGGCATGGTGCTCACGGTGGAGCCCGGACTGTACTTCCATGCCTTCGACGAGACAGTGCCCCCTGAGTTGAGGGGCATCGGTGTTCGACTTGAAGACGATATCTTGGTCACGGAAAGAGACGCGGAAGTGCTCTCTGACGCGCTCCCGATCAGTGCAGACGGAATCGAAGCGTGGACGGCTGAGCATGTTCAGGGTGCGAACTCCTGAGGGGATGGAAACGAGATGACCACGAGTGCGATTCAGCCCGTACCGCAGCAGTCGAGCTTGCGCGATTACGTGCAGCAGATGCTGTCGACGGGCATCATCTCGGGTGAGCTTGCTCCGGGTGAGCTGCTGACGGTGCCGACGCTCGCCGGCAAGTTCGGCGTCTCGGCCACGCCGGTGCGCGAAGCGATGCTCGGGCTCGCTCGCCGCGGGTTCGTCGAGCCGGTGCGCAACAAGGGCTTTCGCGTGACGAGCGTGAGCGAAGAGGAGCTGACGCAGATCGCACAGGTGCGCCTCTGGCTTGAGCCGCCGGCCATGTACGAGCTGGCCGCGACCTTTCCGTCCGAGAACGCGAGGGAGCTGCGGGCGCTCGCAGACGAGATCGTCGCGGGTGCCGCGGGGGGCGACCTGGCAACGTACCTGCAGTCGGATCACGCGTTCCACATGGCGCTGACGCGCCTGCTGGGCAACCCGCATCTCGCCGAAGTCGTCGCCGATCTGCGCTCGCGTACGCGTCTTGTCGGGCTCGCGTCGATGGTGAAGACCCAGAAGCTGCAGGACTCGGCAGCCGAGCACGTCGAGCTGCTCGATCTTCTGGCGGCGGGCGACCGTGAGGGGGCACGCGACCTCATGGCGAAACACATTCATCACACGCTCGGCTGGTGGTCGGGCAAGCCAGAGGATCGGTGACCGGGCTGCTTGCGCGCCAGAATCGGCGATGCGCGCCTGAAACGTCGAGCGCCGGGTGCAGAAAATGGCGCGGAATCTGTGCGGGCGCCGTGCGGACCCGGAGTCGAGGGTCGGCGTGAATCGTGCGGCACGACAACACTTCACTTTTTTAGCAATGTGTGACATATTACATATGACAGGCTCACAAGGAGGAGGGCGCAATGAGTTACGACGTTGCGATCATCGGTGCCGGCATCGTCGGCGCAGCGATCGCTCGTGCCCTCAGCCGTGATGGTGTGAGCGTTGTCGTTCTCGAGCGCGGTGCGGCCGCGGCGGGCACGAGCGGCCAGGGCGAAGGAAATCTCCTCGTCTCAGACAAAGCTCCGGGTCGCGAACTCGAACTTGCTCTGCACGCCAACCGCCGCTGGATCGAGCTTGCCGCCGACCTCGCCGACGAGCTCGGTCCCGACTTTCCAAACATCGAGTTCGAGCGCAAGGGCGGCCTCGTAGTTGCGACGACCGAAGCCGGCGCCGAGCCGCTTAAGAACTTTGCTCGCTCGCAGGCAGACGCGGGCGTCGATGCGCAGATCATCGACACCAGCGAGGCACTGCAGCTCGAACCACACATCAACCCCGGCATCACGGCGGCCGTCGCATACCCGCAGGACTCCCAGGTGCAGCCAGTCATCGCCACAGAAGCGCTGCTGGCGTCTGCGCGTCGGGCGGGAGCCGAGGTGCGCTGCGGCGTGGACGTGCTCAGCAGCATCCGCTCGGCCTCAGGCGAGCTCACGGGTGTGCAGACGACTACCGGTGCGGTGACTGCCCCCACGATCATCAATGCGGCGGGCCCCTGGGCTGCAGAAGTCGCGTCGAGAATGGGCGTTGCTCTTCCCGTTCGCCCGCGCCGAGGCGTCGTGCTCGTCACCACGCGAATGCCTCACCGCATCTTTCGCAAGGTGTACGACGGCGACTACTTCGGCGCGACGCAGTCCAACGACGTGGCGCTGCAGACGTCGAGCGTCATCGAATCGACGGCAGCCGGCACCGTGCTGATTGGATCGAGCCGTGAGCAGATCGGATTCGACTCGCGGCTGCGCGCCGAGGTGATCCGTGAGATCGCGGCGAAGAGCACCCGCGTCTTTCCATTTCTGCGCACCGCGAGCATTATGCGCGCCTACGGCGGATTTCGGCCGTTCATGCCCGACCACCTGCCGGTTATCGGCCCAGACCACCGCCTTCCCGGCCTCTGGCATGCGACCGGCCACGAGGGCGCCGGAATCGGCCTGTCGATCTCGACGGCCGACCTGGTGAGTGACCTCTACGCGGGTCGCACGCCAGAGCTGGATGCCGCAGCCTTCAGTATCGCCCGCCCGTCGCTCGCTGCGGCCCTGGCGGCAGATGACGGCGCGGAGCCGAGCACACGGGACGGTGCAGCATGACCGCGTATCGCCTTTCCCCTGAGCATGACCCGGCCGAGCGCATCGACGGCGACCGCGTAAGCATCACCGTCGACGGCGAGCGGCTCACGGGTCCCGTCGGGAGCACGATCGCCGGCGTGCTGCTCGAGAATGGACGAGACTCCTGGCGCATCACCAGCCGAGGCCGTCGGCCGCGCGGCATCTTCTGCGGCATCGGCATGTGCTACGACTGCATCCTCACGGTCGGCGACGAACGAGACGTGCGCGCCTGCCAGCGTCGCGCATGCGATGGCGACGTCGTCTCGCTGCAAAGCGAGGGGCGGCCGGATGCTGCCGGCGGCGCAGATTCGCACGACACTCAGCCAGCGGGCACCGCGCCCACGGCCCCGCCCGACGGTGAGTCGACGGAACGCGGCGAGGGGGCATCCTCATGAGCATTGTGATCATTGGAGCAGGCCCAGCTGGGCTCGCCGCAGCACGCTCGGCACTTCGCGCCGGGGCGGATGTCACCCTGCTCGACTCGTCCGACCAGCTCGGTGGCCAGTTCTGGCGGCACCTTCCCGACACCGCCCACGCCGCGAAGCAGCGTGTTCTGCACCACGGCTGGAGCACGTTCGAGGCTCTCGCGAGCGAGGTGACGCAGCATCCGTCGTGCACGCTGGTGCAGAATGCGCAGGTGTGGCTCATCGAGCAGCGAGATGACGGCGCTCCCCGAGTTCACGCGCACGTCGGCCCCGTCGATTCAACCGGTCGCGAGAGCATCATGCTTGAGCCCGACGCCCTCATTCTCGCCACAGGCGCGCACGACCGCACGATTCCGTTCCCCGGCTGGACGCTGCCCGGCGTATACACAGCGGGCGCCGCTCAAGCCATTGCGAAGTCAGAGCGCATCGCCCTCGGCTCGCGCGCCATCGTCGCCGGGGCGGGGCCGTTTCTTCTGCCCGTTGCGCAGTCGCTCGCGCTCACCGGAGCCCGAGTGCTCGGTGTGTACGAGGCGACGACAGCCGCGGCACTCGTGCGCGGCTGGGGTGCGAAGCCCTGGCAGCTCGGGGCAGCCGTGAGCAAGATGCCCGAACTCGCCGGGTATGTCGCGGGGCACCTGCGCCACGGCGTGCCGTATTACACAGGCCGCGCCGTCATCGAAGCGCACGGCACCGACCGCGTCGAGGCAGCGACGATTGCCCGCGTGGACGAGAACTGGTCACCCATCGCGGGAACCGAGACGGTGGTCGAGACGGATGCTGTCTGCGTCAGCCACGGTTTCACACCGCGCCTCGAACTCGCTATTGCGGCAGGATGCAGCATCAGCGCCGAGCGCTTCGTCGAGGTTGATGCGCGTCAGCAGACCAGCATTCGGGGTGTCTACGCCGCCGGTGAGCTCACCGGCATTGCCGGGGCCGACGCCGCGCTTGCCGAAGGTGCGATCGCCGGGCATTTTGCCGCACGCGGTCCGCGATCGGCGACGATCACCCGAGCCGCCCGCGCGCGCGACCGCTTCGTGTCGTTCGGCGAGCGGCTCGACGCCGTGCACGCCCCGCGCCCCGGCTGGACGCGCTGGCTGCGCGACGACACGACGGTGTGCCGCTGCGAAGAGGTGACGAGCGGCGAGCTCGCCAGCATCCAGTCGCAGACCGCCTCGTGCGGGCTCCGCTCTCTCAAACTCTCGACACGCGCCGGTCTCGGCATCTGCCAGGGCCGCATCTGCGGGCGCAGCGTTGAGGAGCTGCTCGGCGGCACGTTCGCCGACGGCGTCGCCACAGACCGCAGGCCCATCGTCTCCCCTGTGCGCATCGGCGATCTCGCCGACGCTGCCGTGGAACCTCCAACCGAAGACACTTCTCACCAGAAGAAACACTGAAAGGTACGCAATGAGTAAGAAGTTTGACCTCGGAGGCGTCGTCGTCGCGACGACCCTTCCGTTCAAGGACGACGCAAGCGCTCCCGCAGGGCTCGCCGTCGACTACGAGAAGTTCGCCGAGCACTGCAACTTTCTGATGGAGAATGGATGCCGCGGCGTCGGCCCCAACGGCTCGCTCGGCGAGTACTCGTCGCTGACAGATGAGGAGCGCCGCAAGGTGATTCAGGTGGCCGTCGAGGCCGTCGCCGGTCGCGGCATCGTCGTCGCCGGAGTGCACGGCGTCGGCTGGCACCAGGCTGTGCAGTGGGCCGAGTACGCGAAGGAAGACGGCGCGGACGCCGTGCTGTGCCTTCCGCCCACCATCTACCGCGCCAACCGCGACGAGGTCATCGAGCACTACAGCAAGGTGAACGAGGTCGGGCTGCCGATGATGCTCTACAACAACCCCCTCGACACCAAGGTCGACCTCACGCCCGACCTGATTGCCGAGCTGGCGACACTCGAGAACGTCGTGGCTGTCAAGGAGTTCTCCACAGACATCCGCCGCGTCATGGACATTCAGGATGCCTGCGACATCGACGTCGTCGCCGGTGCAGACGACCTGCTGTTCGAGTCGCTCGTCGCTGGCGCCGTCGGCTGGTTCGCCGGGTACCCCAACGTGTTCCCGAAGGAATCGGCCGAGATCTGCGAACTCGTGTACGCGGGAAAGATCGACGAAGCGCGTGACCTGTACCGCGAGCTGCGTCCGGTGTTCTACTGGGACTCCGAGACCGAGTTCGTTCAGGCGATCAAGCTGTCGCAGGATGTCGCGGGCAACACGTTCGGCGGCCGCACCCGTCCGCCGCGCGGTCCGCTGTCTGCGCAGCAGATCGAGGGCGTCACGCGCGACACCAAGCGCGCCCTCGACTACATCGCGAGCCGCTAGGGTTTTCACATGAGATCAAGCCGTGTGATCACCGCGGTCGATTCACACACCGAGGGGATGCCGACGCGCGTCGTGACGGGCGGCGTCGGCGTCATCCCCGGCGCGACCATGAACGACAAGCGGCTGCATGTCATCGAGCACCAGGACGATCTGCGGCAGTTTCTCATGAACGAGCCGCGCGGGCACGCCTCCATGAGCGGTGCGCTGCTGCAGCCTCCCACACGGGAGGACTGCGACTGGGGCATCGTGTACATCGAAGCATCCGGCTGCCTTCCCATGTGCGGCCACGGCACCATCGGCGCCGCAACCGTGCTTGTCGAGACGGGCATGGTCGAGGTGACAGAGCCGGTCACCACGATTCGCCTCGACACCCCGGCCGGCCTCGTGATCGCCCGCGTCGCCGTCAGTGAGGGGCACGCGGATGCCGTCACAATCGAGAATGTGCCCAGCTTTGTCGACAGGCTGGATGCCGTGATCGACGTGCCCGGGCTCGGCGAGATTCCGTACTCCCTTGCATTCGGCGGTAACTATTACGCCATGGTGAACCTCGACGACGTCGGGCTGCCCTTCGACCGCGCGCGTCAGCAGGAGATCCTCGACGCCGGGCTGGCGATCATGGCGGCGATCAACGAGCAGGATGCTCCGAAGCATCCGTCGATCGCAGGACTAGACCACTGCCACCACGTCGAGTTCATCGCGCCCGGCTCCAACGCGCAGCTTTCGCGCCACGCCATGGCGATTCATCCCGGCTGGTTCGACCGCTCGCCCTGCGGCACGGGAACGTCAGCGCGCATGGCCGAGCTGTGGGCGCGCGGGGAGCTTGCGCTCGACACCGACTTCATCAACGAGTCGTTCATCGGCAGCCGCTTCACGGGACGGATCATCGCCGAGACCGACGTCGACGGCATGCCCGCCGTCATTCCGACCATCACCGGGCGGGCCTGGGTGACGGGCATGGGGCAGTACATGCTTGACCCTGCCGACCCTTTCCCCACCGGATTCGTCTTCTAGGAGGCACACGTATGAGCACAGAACTTTCCGTTGAGCAGATTGCGCAGAACGCCGATCGCGCGTTCCGCGAGCTGGCGAGCATCATGCCCGCCGCGCGTGCGCGGGCGATTGTGGCCGCGGCCGACGCACTTGAGGCGAACGCTGACGCGCTCGTTCCGATCGGAATGGCCGAGACCGGGCTTGCCGAGGGGCGTCTGCGGGGCGAGCTGAAGCGCACTGCCGTTCAGCTGCGCGTTTTCGCCGACACCGTCGTCGACGGGTCGTACCTCGACGTGCGCATCGACGCCGCCGACCCGGAGTTTGTTCTGGGGCCGCGGCCGGATATTCGCCGCTATCTTCAGGCTGTCGGTCCGGTGCTCAACTTCGCGGCCAGCAACTTCCCGTTCGCGTTCTCCGTGGCCGGAGGCGACACTGCTGCCGCGCTGGCGTCGGGCTGCTCGCTTGTCGTGAAGACGCATTCGGGGCACCCCGAGCTTTCGGCCGAGACCGCTCGCGTCATCTCTGAGGCGCTCGTCGGTGCGGGGCTTCCCGAGCACGTCTTCCAGACGATCTCCGGTCAGCAGCGCGGCGTCGATCTTCTCAAGCATCCGCTCATCGCCGCCGGCTCGTTCACGGGGTCGACGAAGATCGGTCGGATGCTGGCCGACATCGCCGCAGCCAGGCCGAAGCCGATTCCGTTCTACGGCGAGCTTGGCAGCGTCAACCCGGTGTTCGTCACCGAGCAGGCGATCTCCGAGCGGGCTGGCGAGATCGCGTCAGGCCTCGTGACGAGCGTCGGCGGTTCTGCGGGCCAGCTCTGCACGAAGCCCGGGTTCGTGTTCGTTCCCGATGCGGCGCCGCTCGAGCAGGGCATCGCCGAGGCGGCGTCCGGGGCCGAGCCGCACCGCATGCTCAACCCGCGCATCGCCGACGGCTACGGGGAGCGCCGCGATGCGATTCTGTCCACCGATGGTGTGCGGGCGATCGCCGAGGGAAGCCTCGAGCGGGACGCTGATGGTCAGGGCTGGGCGACGCCGACGATCGTCGTCACCGACGCCGCGACGCTCGTGGCGCAGCGCGACCGACTGCTCGACGAGAGCTTCGGGCCGCTCAGCGTCGTTGTGCAGTACTCCGCAACCGACGATCTCACCGCGCTTGCGGAGAAGCTGTTCCCCGGCAACCTGACAGCGACCGTTCACCACGGCGGCGGTGAGGCGTCTGATGCGCTGCGCGAGCTTGTTGCCGTGCTGAGCGAAGGCGCTGGTCGTGTGCTGTTTAACGGCTGGCCGACGGGCGTCGCGGTGACACCGGCGATGCAGCACGGCGGCCCGTGGCCTGCGACGACGAACGACGCGAACACGTCGGTCGGAACGGCGGCGATCACGCGCTTCGTGCGCCCCGTCGCCTACCAGAACGCACCGCAGGCGCTGCTGCCTGAGCCGCTGCAGGACGCGAACCCGTGGAGCGTGCCGCAGCGTTTTGCACCGGCAGGCGAGTCGACAAGCTGGGGTGACGCCGCCCGCTGACGCACGTGTCGGCACTTCTTCCTTCTGCCCGCATCCTGTGTCGATGCAGCGCCGCTACAGGCGGCGGCCAGCCACGAAGTAGGTGAGCGGGCCGACGAAGTCGATCATCGCAATCAGTCGCCACGCGCGCTTTGTGGCACTGAGCTCACTCTCGTCGCGCTTCGCGATATCCGCGTAGGCGGCGACGGCGAGGCCGATCTGAGTCGCCGTGAGCGCCACGACGCCGACGCGCTTCCCCGTGCTGAGTTCATTCCACTGCTTCTTTTTCGCCATGCTTCGAATCTACGCCTGCTTGTTTTAGAACGGCATCGTGCCATCGCGGTCGATGAATGTTCCTGTCGGGCCCGAGCCGTTGCGCGTCGCCAGCTCGACGATCGCGTCAGTGCCTTCCGTCACCGTGAAATGGCCGTGTCCTTCGTTGAAGTCTGTCTGCGTGAATCCCGGGTCCGCAGCGTTCACCCGCATCTCGGGCAGTGCCTTGGCGTACTGCACGGTGAGCATTGTCACTGCGGACTTCGACGATTGGTAGAGGGGCATGATGAGTTGAGATTCGATGCGCTCGGGGTTCAGCACAGTGCCGAATGAGCCCATTCCACTCGATACGTTGACGATTGTCGGCGTGCGTGACGCTCGCAGAACTGGAACGAACGCGTTGATCATGCGCACAACGCTCACGACGTTTGTCTCGTATACCTCCGCAGCATCGGCTGCGGTCAGCTCATCAGCGTCAGTGATCGTGCCGTGAATGCCGGCGTTGTTGATGAGCACATCGAGCCCATCGGCATCCGTGATCGTCTGGGCAGCCTGCGCCACCGTTTCGTCATTTGTCACATCGAGCTGCACGAAGCGTCCGCCCAATTCGTCGGCGGCCTTCTTCCCGCGCTCGGCATCTCGCGCGCCCATCCACACCGTGTGCCCGGCCTCAATGAGGCGGCGGGCTGTTTCGTATCCGAGACCCTTGTTCGCCCCGGTAATCAATGTCGTTGTCATGGTTTTCAGTTTGCTCCGCCCACGTCGAGCTGTCGTGGTAGCTCTGTGCGGTGGGACTGAGAGTACTACCCAGGATGCTCGTCGCACTGCGACACTTGAATCATGGATGCTCCACATGGCGACCTTGGACCGATGCTCCGACTGTGGCGCGATCGGCTCTCGCCTGTGGACGTCGGGCTTCCCGTCGGCGAGGGGCGCCGGTCGCCCGGGTTGAGGCGCGAAGAACTCGCCGCGCTCGCCGGCGTGAGCGTCGACTACCTCGTGCGTCTCGAGCAGGGGCGATCGCTTCGACCCTCCGAGCAGGTGGCGGCGTCATTCGCCCGTGCCCTGCAGCTCACCGACGACGAGCGGGACCACCTGTATGTCGTCGCCGGGCTGCTCCCGCCGTCTCCCCGCGAGGTGCCCACCCATATTCCGCCCGGCGCGCAACGGCTTATTGCTCGTCTGGGCGACGTGCCGCTCGTCGTCTTCTCGGCAGCGTGGGACCTCATCACATGGACGCCGCTGTGGGAATCCCTTCTCGACGACCCGACGCTCACCTCGGGAAACGAGCGCAATCTGCTTCGTCGGCACTTCGCTGAAATTGACGGGCAGCGCCCTGTGGGAACGATCACCCCTGTGACGACGACAGAGGAGTTCTCGGCGTCGCTCGTCGCCGATCTGCGTCGGGTGCGTGGGCGGTATCCCGACGATCGCAACGTTGCGATGCTCATCGGCGACCTTCTGGCGTCGAGCCCGACGTTTGCGCGACTGTGGCACAGCGGCGCCGTTGGCGAGCATCAGTCGGAGCGCAAGATTGTGCGCAACTCACTCGTCGGCCTTGTCGAACTTGACTGCGATGTCTTTACCGTCGCAGGAGCCGATGCACGCATCGTCGTCTACACCGCTGCCACGGGGTCGGATGCCGCGGCAAAGCTCGACTTTCTGCGCGTCTCCGCCGTCTCGGCGACTGCCGTCGCACCGCAGCACTGAGCCCTCGCGTCACTACGCGCGGTCGATGCTGCGGTCGAGCCACTCGGCAAGCAGCTGTCGTTCGGCGCTGCTCAGCTCGGTGAGCGTCGGCGCGATGGCGCGCATCGCGACGACCGTTGTGATGCGCGTGTCGTCTGCCTGCTCAGGGGCATTGCTGATGATCTCGCGCAGAACGGCGTCGAACATCGCTGTGGCGAGTTCCGGGTCTCGATCACCGGGCGTGGTCGTCAGAAGAGTGAAGACCGCCCCGGTTCCGGCGGAGCGAATGAGAGCGACGGCGCGCTCCTCGCCGACGCGCAGCCGTCCGGCCTCTGCCACTCGGTGAACACGTCGCCGCAGAATCTCACCTCCGGCCCGCGTGGCCGGAGAGTCAGTGCCGCGCCCCGGATTGTTCATGAGCGTGAAGAGCACGGGGTTGGCGAGGCCGAACTCAATCTGCGTCGCCCACCCGGCCCGAAGGTCGTCAACGGGGTCGACGTCGTCTGCCGCTGCGGCGTCGACAACGGCAGATTTGGCGGCGACAAATGTCGCCATCACGCTCTCAGCCACCGCATCGAGCAGGCCGTCCTTGTCTCCGAACAGGCGATAGATGGTTGGTGGCTGAACGCCAGCTTCCTTTGCGACGTTGCGCGTCGTCACTGCTGCCGCACCCTGCTCCTGCAGCAGGCGGGCGGCAGCGTCGACGATGGCGGCCCCGGTGTGCGTGGGGGAATCGACTCTCGTGTCTTCAATCACGTTCCAATGATAACGCTTACTTGCTAACAGTGATATAACGGTGCTAACGTTCACATGTTTCCATTGATAACGCGAAGGGCAAACCATTATGATCATCGTCACCGGAGCAACCGGCGTACTCGGCGGAAAAGTTGTCGACCACCTCCTGGAAAGCGTCGCGGCCGACCGGATCGCCGTCGCGGTGCGCGACGTGTCGAAGGCGCAGCGTTTCGCCGATCGCGGCATCGACGTCAGACGCGCAGACTATTCAGACCGGGCGTCGCTGACGGCGGCGTTTGCGGGAGGCGACCAGCTGTTTCTCGTTTCGTCGAGTGACCCAACCGCCGATGCCGTGACGCTGCACCGCAACGCAATCGACGCCGCCGTTGCCGCGGGTATCGGCCGTGTTCTCTACACGAGCCACCAAGGGGCTCACCCGCAGAGTCCCTTCGCACCCGCACAAGATCATGCGGCGACCGAGTGGATGTTGGAAGAATCCGGCCTCGCGTGGACATCGCTGCGCAACGGTTTCTACGCGCACTCACTCGAGTTCATGTTGGGTGCGTGGCGTGAGACGGGCATCATCGAGGTTCCCAGCAACGGGCCGGTCTCGTGGACAGCACGGGAGGATGCCGCTGAAGCAGCGGCTGCGATCCTCGCTTCCGATGGTCGCTACGACGGGCCGGTCACGCTCACGGCACGCAGCGCACCGACATTCGATGAGATCGCGATGATCGCGTCAGAGATCGCCGGGCGCAGCATCCGTGTCTCGATTGTCGACCCTGACGAATGGGTTGCCGGTCAGGTGGCCGCGGGAACCCCCGAAGGCATGGCGCACTTTACGCTCGGCATCTATCAGGCCGCGGCGGGTGGATACTTTGCTGGCGTCGATCCGACGTTGGGCGAGCTGCTCGGGCGTGAGCCGCGTTCGGTGCGTGACCTGCTGACGTCATCGGCGAGCTGAGCGCGGGGTCTCCGTCAGATTCGCCCGATGATCTCGGCGCGCTTCGCCTCGTATTCGGCATCGGTGATCACCCCGCGCTGACGCAGCCTCTCGATCTCGCGCATGCGCGTCTCGGGCGAGGGGATGCCGGTGGCCGCCGCGTTGTCGGGCGAGCTCGAACCCCGGCGCGAGAGCACGACGGTGAGCACGATTGCGACAATGACGACAGCGACGATGACGAGGACGATTGCCGCCACGATCATCAGGTGCCATCCGGTGAGGTTTCCCAGCATGTAATCTCCTGCCGATAAGGGAGGGCGAGGCGGTGGTTCGAGCCTAGTACCGCGGCTCGTGACCCGCGATTTCTGCCGATTCTTTGCGAGAGGGTGTGGCCAGCGAACCCGAGGTCGTGCACGGCTCGAGTAGCCTTGGAGCACGATTGAGCTGGGCTCTGCTTGCGCACGCGCCCTCACCTGACGGTGGTCAGGGGAGGGCGCGAACGTATGCGACAACGCCCGGGCGGATGTGGGGATCATGGCACGCGGCAGACTTGTCGTCACCGCTCTTGCGATCGTTCTGATCACCCTGAACCTGCGCATCCCGGTCAATTCGGTCGCACCGCTTCTGCCGTTGATTCGGGACGAGACCAACCTCAGCACCTCAGCTGTCTCACTGTTGACGACGATTCCGCTTTTGTCATTCCTGCTCGGTGCTCCGTTTGTTCCTCGGCTGCTGAGGCTTCTCGGTCAGACGCGACTCGTCACATGCTCCTTGATCGGCATCACCCTCGGAATCATGATCCGCTCTGTGCCCGGCGTCGTGGCGCTCTACGGCGGAACGCTCGTGCTCGGGGTGTCGATCGCTGTCGCGAGTGTGCTCGCGCCGTCGATCGTGAAGGCCGTGCCGAATCAATCCGGGTTCCTGACCGGCCTCTACACAATGAGCCTCAGCATTGGGCCCGCGGCCGCGTTGGGTCTCACTCTGCCCCTGGTCACCGTCGCTGGTCTGTCGTGGAACGTCGCACTCATCGCGTGGTCGGTTGTGACGTTCGCGGCGATCGTCGCGTGGAGTCTCGCCCGACGAGGGCTCTCGAACACTCGGCCGAGCAGCTCAACCGTCCAGCATCCGCGATCATCGGTGTATCGCGAGAGGAGTGCGTGGGCAATTGCCTTGTACCTCGGGCTGACGTCGCTGACCTTCTACACGACGGCAACCTGGCTGCCGACCGTTCTTCGCGAGTCCGGCATCAGCGGCGTCGTCGCTGCTGGAATGGCCGCGTTCGTGAGCCTCATCGCTATTCCCTTTGCTCTCGCCGCCCCGCTTGTGGTGAAGAGATTCAGCGGAAACACCGGTCTTCTGACCTCGGTCTCATCTGCGCTCGTTGTGATCGCTCCCCTGCTTCTGCTGCCACGGCAGGCCAGTCTCAGTTTCGTCGCCGTGCTCGCATTCGGCGTCGCCCAGGGCGCGTGCCTCGGCATGGCCTATGCGCTCGTTGTTGACCGCTCGCGTTCTGTTGAGCATTCTGCGGCCGTCTCCGCGATGTCGCAGACCGTCGGCGTCTCGCTCGCGGCCGTCGGGCCGCTTGCCTTTGGTGCCCTCTTCGATGTCACACAGAGCTGGGTGAGCTCGCTGCTGCTTCTCGCCGTGCTCGGATGCGTGCAGATTGCCAGCGGGTTGACGCTTGCTGCGAAGAAATGACCGGGATGCCGTGCTCGAGCAGGTTGAATACCTCTTCGAGGGCACCGGCCGGGTCGGAATCGTGATCGCTGAGAAGCTCCGGAATCTCGAGCACGTACCGGGCGATCGCGCGGGAGGTGACGTCGTCGGGTGCGCGGCCAAGCTCTTCAGCGACGGCCTTCGCCAGAGGTGCCTCGCAGCGAACCCAGAGCACGCGCGAGTAGTCGCGCAGAGCCTTCGTGTTCACGATGAGGTCTGTGCGACGGCGAAACTCGGCCGACGGGTGAGCGACAAAAGGTCCGCGAGTTGCCATAAACTCCCGCAGCGCCGCGATGACGGTCTGCCCGTCTGGGCGCTCATGAACCGCCGAGAGAAGACTTTCGCGACGTTCGATGCCGTCGTCGAAGATCAGCGCTTCTTTCCCATCGGGAACATGCCGAAACAACGTGGGCACCGAGATGTCCACAGCGTCGGCGATCTCTTTCACGCTGACCTGGTCGTACCCCTTGCGCATGAAGAGCACAAGGGCGGCTTCGGCAAGGGCTCGGCGAGTCTGGAGGTTCTTTCTCTCCCGACGGCCTGCTGGTTCGACGCTCATGACGACAGCATATCGGAAGACGTAAGTCGATTGTAAATGTAAGTCACTTGCAAAGAATAGTCACTTGTGTTTTGCTGAACGTCAGACGAACACGCTTGTTCGCCGAAAGGACGATCCCTATGACTCTCAACGACACCACCACCACACCGGTGCTCATCATCGGCGGCAGCCTCGTCGGTCTCTCTGCCGCAGTGTTTCTCGCGTGGCACGACGTTCCGGTGATCGTGATCGATAAGCACACGGCCAGCTCGCAGCATCCGCGTGCCATCGGTTTCACCACCCGCACGATCGAGCACTTTCGCCACGTCGGCATTGACGTTCCCGCTTCGCTGCAAGGCATGAAGCCGCCAGGCCGGGCTCGTGTGCAGAGCCTCGTAGGCACGTGGTTTGAGGAGCACCCCTGGACGCTGCGAGGAGGCGGATCGTATGGCGCCGAGTACTCGCCCGTGACGGCGAAGGCGATTACGCAAGACAGGCTTGAGCCGATTCTGCGCGATCGTGCTCGGGTGCTCGGTGCCGAACTGCGGCTCGGCACCGAGCTGCTCGACCTGGCCGAGGAAGACGACGTCGTGACCGCGACGGTGCGTGATCGACAGAGCGGACGCGAGTACGCCATTGACGCGCAGTACGTGATCGCCGCCGACGGCGGAGGCAGTGGGGTGCGCGAGGGCCTCGGCATCGAGCGGAGCGGACGCGGTCATCTGAGCACTCAGCGCAGCATTCTGTTTCGGGCGCCGCTTGACGAGTATCTGCATGACGGCATCGTTCAGTTCGAGATTGAACAGCCAGGCCTCACGGCGTTTCTCACAACGTACTCAGATGGGCGGTGGGTGCTGATGCTCAGCGACGACGTCGAGCGCAGCACGGAGGAGCAGCTCGATCTCGTGAGGGCCGCGATTGGCCGCAGCGACGTGCCGATTGAGCTGATCACGAGTGGGCGCTGGGAGCTGAGCGCCCTGATCGCCGATCGCTTCTCGAAAGGGCGCGTGTTTCTCGCTGGCGATGCTGCGCATCAGCTTCCGCCCAATCGCGGAGGGTTCGGGGCAAACACCGGAATCGACGATGCCCACAACCTAGCGTGGAAGCTGGCGGCCGTGCTCGGCGGCGAATCAAACGAGGATCTGCTCGACACCTATGACGCCGAACGCCGACCGATCGCGCTTCTGCGGCACGATCAACTGTTCGCCCGAGCCGATTTCAAAGCTCATCTCGAAGTGGGGGAGGCGGACGTGCCCGTTCTCGACGACGCGGCGATCGAACTCGGTCAGCTCTACCGGTCGTCTGCTGTGCTCGGCGCCGATTCCAGCCTTCCGCCAGCGCAGACTCCCGACATGTGGAAGGGACAGCCTGGCACGAGGGCGCCTCACCTCTGGGTGACCAGAGCCGGCGAACGGATGTCGACGCTGGATCTGTTTCGCGGCGGCTGGGTGCTTCTCACGGAGAGCGAACAGTGGGTGGATGCCGCTCGTGAGGCGGGAGCAGCCGTGAACGTTCCGCTCGATATCGTGCGGATGGGCCAAGACGTCGCGCCGATCGAACCGGGTGCATTCGGCGACGCGTACGGTGTTGACTCTCTCGGTGCCGTGCTCGTGCGGCCCGATGGCTACATTGCGTGGCGCGCCAGCTCGGAGTCGGCGGACAGCTCTGTCGCGCTGACCGCCGCTTTGCGAGTGGTGGCCGCCCCGGCACACGCGAAGGCGAGTGCTATCGGATGATGGTCCGTGGCTCTGTGGCCGTTGAACTCAGTTGGCGGAGACCTGAGCTTTGGGCTCCAGGTCGCTGCCGACTGATGCTTCAGCACGGAGTGTACCCGAGGGAACGATCCAGAAGAAGACCGTCGTCGATGCAAGAGCGAGCACAGCGAAGTACACGAGACCAGATAATCCGAGACCGTGCAGCCATGGGCTCGCGGGAATCGCGGCCGCGGCCGCGATGACCGTGGCAATCGCAAAGCCGGCTCCACGGCGTCGCCCCGCGGCATCCGATGTCCACGTCCATCGTGTGGTCACGAGTGTGAGTGCGATCATCACGATAACATTCGTGGCCATGCCGACCCAGACCGGGTGAATGCCGAGGAAGAACTCCGTGGGCGACCAGGCGCCCCAGTGATACCAGAGCAGACCAGAGACAAACCCCGCAACCATCGCCGGGATCGCTGCCTTACGTGTGGCCAATGGCCAGAAGAATGCGGCAAGCACGGGAGCGAGCGTTGCACCGTTGCGCAGTGTCCAGGCGAGCACGTTCCACCATGCGGCTTGCTCGGTGCGCAAGAATGCGAAGCCGATCATGAGAAGCGTGAGCAGCACGAGCGACCAGCGGGTGTACCGCACAAGATCGGCTTCGGTCGCGTTGGGGCGGATGGCGCGGCCGACGTCGCGCCCGAGACTCGTCGCACCCGAGAACTGGCACGGGCCTGCCCAGCCAAGTGCGCACGCCCAGATACCGAGAAAGAACACTCCCGTGAGGGGAGCGGGCAGCACCTCTGCGATGTATCGAGGCGTCGCGACGAGCGGAAGTGCCTCGTTGGGCACAACGATAGCGGCGGCCGTGCCCAGAACGACGCCGAGAATAATGAGTGGCAAGCCGAGGCCGGCAGCGATGAAGAGGCCCTTCTGGCCGTCCGCCGGAGTACGGCACGACAGGCTCATCTGAAACGCAGCTTGCGCCAGCAGCACGTTGACGATGAACGTTCCGAACCAGGCGGCAATGAGCGTCACGCCCGCGCTCGTCGGATCGACCATCTCCGGTCGTGACTGGGCGAGCTCCGTCAGACCGTCGACACCGGGATTGATGAGAAAGGCCGTCACTCCAACGGCGAGCATTGCGAGAAAGACGACGCAGTTCATGGTCTGAGTGAATGCAACGGCACGCATGCCACCTGCCCACAGGAAGAACAGAAGCAGCACCGCGGTAACGGCGATTGCGGCGTAGATCGACAGCGAGGTGAACGCGTGCAGCGCAGAGGCGAACGCGATCGCCGTAGCGACCGACCACATCGGAAACGTGAACGCGGTGATCGTGCCCGAGATCCCCTGGGCGAGCCGGCCGAAGCGCTCGCCGATGATTCCGGTGACGGTGACGACGAGGCGCTCACGCAGTGGCTTGACGAGCAGAAGCGCGATGAGAATCACCTGAACTGTCTCGGCAATGCCATACCAGATGGCAGAGACGCCGGTACGGTAGCTCAGCTCCATGATCGAGATGAAACTTGAGCCAGAGAACAATCCGGTAATGCAGAACGCCACAGTCCATTTGCTGAAGCTGCGTCCGCCGACGAAGAAGCTGGCAATACCTTTATCTGCCTCGGCGCCGCGGCGCTGCAGAAATCGTCCGACGACGACAAGCGCGATCGTATAGCCGATCGCGAGCCCGATGGTCCAGAGACCCGGAGCGGTCATTGCTCGATTCCGGTGGAGTGGGTTGCCGACACGGGACTGACGGCGGGCACCTGCGCCGTCGATGCGAACTGCCAGTCGATCGTGAAGTCGACGCCGGCATCGCGCACGAGGTTGATCGCTGGGCAGCGCTTCTCGCTCAGGCGTACCAGCTCGGCACGCTGGCCGTCATCAGCATCGACGTCGATATGAATCGACAGGGCATAATCGTGAAAATGCGGCGAAACATCGGCTGTGCCGTGGAAACCGCGTACGTCCATGTGGGCGTGCGATGCAGTGTCGAGTGCACGCAGCGAGAGGTCGAGCTCGGCGGCGACGGATTCGATGACGACGGTGATGCACCCATTGAGGGCGCCTGCTATGAACTCCATGGGTGTCGGCGCGCTGTTTGTGCCCCCTGCGGGCTCAGGCTCGTCTGTGCGAAACGAGAAATCACGGATGCTGACGTCCGTGGTCATTCGCGTCTGCCACGTGCCGCGGGCGCGCACCGACTTGAACTGTGGCTCGTCGGTATTCGTTGTGGTTGTGGCTGTGGACGCGAGAGTGCTCATGTGCCGATTCAACGCGGTCAGCGGCGTCAGCACCACTGAAACGTAACGTACGGTAATGTTCCGCGCCCAGGTCGCTGGGGCCGGGCATGTCTGCGCGGCCCCAGCGATCTCACGCTGACGTCAGCGTGAGATCACGGCTTGCCGCGTGCTGACATATGACAGTGAGCGTGGTGGCGTCACCTGAGACGGACGCCGTGACACCCTCCGCCGTGCACGACCACCGTCCAGCAAGAGTCAACGTGACCGTCGACTCGGCACTCACGTTGCGACGCCAAGGACGCGAGTAACTCGTCATGCGGCCCTCATAGGCGCCGTCGGCAGCAAACTGATCGGGGTCTTCGCCGTCATACAGGTGCAGGTCGGGGTCGGTAACAGACAACTCCAGTTTCTCGCTGACCACGCGCTCCATGAGAAGACAGGGGGTGTCCGTTCCGGTGACCGTGCCCGTGAGGTCATCGACAGAAGAGAAACACACGGATGCCGTGATCGCGGTGCCCTTATGCGAGACCACGTGCGCAGCGGCGTCCTTGCGCACAACGCTGTAAGGCGCAGCATCCGAAGCCATCTTCGTGCTGAACTCCCGTGTCTTTGCCTCGCCTGCCTGCACAAGGATTGCGTACTCATACCCCAGCTTGTCTGGTGCTGTGCCATGGCGCAGAAGGGCTGTGTCGAACTCCGCGCTGCCTGTCTTTGTGCCGGCCTGGTTGGGGCTCGACTGAAGCACCGAGATTGTGCGGAGCTTCTGACCAGAAGCGACGTAGTATCCATTTCCGAGCGGATCGACGAGAGCCGCGGCATCCGTGAGCGCCTTCGTCGTATCTGCGCCTGTGGCGCTGCCGTCGGGAACGCGCACCTGGTACAGCGTCGTCTCGGTTTCAACGTTCGAGCTGGCATTCGAGATGTTGCTGCCGAGCACAATGATGAGGTCGTCAAAGCTGAACCGCGAGAGTCGTGCCGTGTGCGTCTCGTCAAAGAACGGGTGCTCCATGAGATGCATGCCGAAGACTCCGTGCGTGCCCTTCCACGACCCTGCGCCGGCGAATGCGGAGCGTGTGAGTACCATTTGCTCGATCGTGCCCGTGAGATCGGCCTTCAGATCCCCCCACTCAAGGTGGCGCGACGTGCTGCCGGGGAAGCGGTTCCAGTCCCACCCAGGCTGCACAAAACCATTTGCGGCATGAGTGATCTGCCCTGTGGCATCGGGCACCGCCTGAATCTCGACAGTGCCGTACGTCGAGTACCGTCCATAGAGGTTTGCGCCGTCATAGATCTCTGTCGACCAGAGGTAGCGGCTGTGTCCGCGCATTGTGACAAGCCATTGATCGCGCCGATGGAGCCCGCATGCAGCGTAGCCGAGCTGCCAATTGCCGTTCGGTGCTGCCTCTTTCGAGATGCCTGCTTCGGTGAGTCTTGCAGCAAACGTCTTCTGGGAGTTGGTGGGCTGCGCAGGCAGCAGACGCAGGAACGCGGAGGCAACGGCTGTGTCGAACGATCCGTCTGTACCGGGGTCAGGGACGCCCGCAAGGCGCTGAAAGGTCGGGACGTGCAGTGCCTTATCTCCCGTGGGATGCCGACCTGTGAGAGAAAGAGGCCACTGCGTGGTGTTCGCATGAAGACGTTGTGTGAGGAGCGCCGTGCGCAGCACGTGGCGCGCCTCGGCAGACACGCCGAAGGCAGTTCCGTGCAGAAGCGCGATAACGGGGCTCATTCCCGCGAATGCATCACGAGCGTAGTCCGGGTACGGTCCCATATGGTGAAAGGTGGTGCCGTCAGGCTTGAACCCGCCCGACAGGCCGGGCGAGTGCGTGAGAGCATGGTTTAGCCACGCGGTCACGGCGGTCAGCACTGTTGCCTGCTCACTCTCGTCGTCTCGTGTCAGTCCTGCGATGATCATGCCCTGCAACAGCGTGTTCAGCACGTCGACGAGGCCGCCGTAATGTGAGGGATCGCTGAAGTCCTGGGCCAGCCGGCCGAGCCCGAAGAACCACGAAAGATTGCCCCGAGCCCGATCCCACAGATTGTTCTCCTCGAGAACAGGCTTGGCGAGCAGGAGCGAGTCGGCGAACCCGCGATACTGATAACCGATGTGATGGATGCTGCCTTGCGCACTGCCTGCGGCGAAACCTTGATTCTCGAGATGCGCGAAGAGTCGAAGATACAGCGTCGCAAATCCTGGGGCCGTCGACGCGTTTGCATCGCGGGACGCTTTTACCGCCTGCGCCACGGTAAGCATTGCATCTGTCACTTTGCGCAGAGTGACGACAGACGCGAACTCGGCGATGTCGCTGCGCAGTTCGATCGGCCAGATGGCGCTCTGGTAGCCATTGACGAATGATCCAGTTCCGATCGGCGTGGAGCCATCTGTGAGAGCGGGGACGCCGAGACCGTCGACTGTCGAAGTCAGCGTTGCGAGGGCGCCCGCTGACACAGACGGCTTGCCTGCAAGCGATGCGAGAAGACGATCTCGAACATCGGCGACGCCATCGGTGCTCGCTGCGGGTGGAAGCGGATGCTCGGCGAGAGCCGCCCGAAACTCGAGGAGTGCAAGCCAGTGGTGGTTGTCGGCGGTGGCGATCTCAGGTTGCACGGTGGGCACCTGGTCGTCTGGGGTCGGGTGGTCGGGCCGCATCTCGGTGTTGAGGATCACCTGGTCGATATAGAGACGCCCCTCATGCGTCGGCGCGATGAAGCGTACGCGGTTCATGCCGTGGTGCGGTGTGCCCTCGGTGTCGTAGCCGAATCGTACCCAGCACGTTCGCCACCCCGAGAAGTCGAGGCCGAAGTCGAACCAGCAGTCGCAATTCGCGCCGCGCCCAAATTCGATGCGCAGTGGCTCGTCGGACGGGGTCTCGTTGTAGATCCACACGCAGAACGTGTCGACCGTGCCCATCCACGCCTGGTCGTCGCCCACGGAGTATGAGCTCGCGTCATACCGCAGCGGCTGCTTGATAATGAGGGTCGATCCCGCGGCGTAGGTCCACGCAAGACTGTGCATGCCGACCTTCGCGCGCTCGGCCGAGATCTCGATCGTCGAGTGCTTATCTGTGCTGAACTGCTTCGGCACACGACTTTCAAGAAGGAAGATCGGGGGATCGAGCTTTTCTGCACGCCTCTCGATGTCTGTGATTGCTGTCCTGGTTCGCACACCACGCCTGGGCATCGCGCCCGCTGCAGAAAGGCCCGAGATGTTCGGTATGGTCGCACCGGCGACGACTCCGGCGGTGAGAACACCGCGACGACTGAGTTTCATCAGTACCTCCTTGTGACTGTGTTCGTATCCCAGTCAAGAATGGAAGGAGAATTCAAGACCCATTCGGAAAACCGTCGGTGTGACCTCGCGCAAAGCGAGAACGCATTCAGTACGGAATCGCGAAGATCTCGCTCCGGATGCTGTCGTCGGCGCTCGCGGGAACCACGAGGAACTTCAGTGCATCCGTATCGTCCGTGTCTCGGCACCACGTGAGTAGTCGCATTCGCAGATCGTTAAGAACATCGTCGTATCGCGATTCGACGGCGAGATTGCGCTGTTCGCCCGGGTCCCGCTCGATGTCGTGCAGCTGTTCGCGATAGCGTCCCCAGCTGTAGACCGTGTACTTGTAGGTACCGGCGTAGAGCGCGCGCCCTCGTGTGAGTGGCGGGCCAGGGCGCTCAAATCGAGTCTGCACGACGATATCGCGCTGGACAGGATGCGTGCGGGCACCGAGCGGAAGCGGTACGCCGAGTCGTGACGGCTGTGTGCCATCGGAGGTCTCGCTTGCGCCCGCAAGCCCGTACAAGGTCGGCAAGAGATCGAGACTGACTGACACAGGGTCGGACTGACGTCTCCGAGGAATTCCCGGCCCGGCGACGATGAGTGGAACCCGCACGCACTCCTCGAAGAGCGCTGTCTTTTGATTCCACCGGTGCGAGGCATCGCCGTCCCCATGGTCACTCGTGACGATGACGATCGTGTTCTCGGCACCGTCGTCGCCAAGGGCGCGGAGCAGAGTGCCCACGTAGCCGTCGAAACGTGAAATGAGCTGACGATACGCGTAGCGATACTCTCGCCACTCCTCTGGCGTGTAGCGCTCCGTCGCGTATATGTTCTGCGCAGCATGCTTCTCGAAGCGAACTGCTTCGGGTTCAAACGGAGCTGGCTCGAAGTTGGCGGGAAGCGGCGGTGCATCCGCGATCGGCGCTCGCCGTGTGTCACCGTACGGCATCGGCTGTCGACGCGCGTATTCGCAGATGGTGTGCGGATCGTCAAACGACGCACAGAGAAAGTACGGTGTTTCGCCGTTGCGGGCACGAATCCACTCTGCGCACGCGTCGGCAAGTCCCGAATCCCCGAACGGGCTCAGCACGGCGAAGCCGGTTCCGTCAGGCGCGCTCGGCGATGTTGCGTGCCATTTTCCGGCGTACGCGCAGTCATATCCGGCACGACGCAGCACATGCCCGAGACTGTTCTCGTCGAGGGCGGGTTCTGACCCGGCGGTCCTGCTGTCCGGCGCATTTCCGGCAATTCCGAGCTCATGCGGCATCCGCCCTGTCAGCATGCTTGCCCGAGAGGGTACACAGAGGGGAAAGCTCACGTATGCGCGCTCAAAGTCGGCACCGGATTGGGCGAGCCGATTGAGATGCGGAGTGTCTGAGAACTCCGCATCCCGATCGAGCACGTGGGCACCGAGCTGATCCGCCATGATCAGCAGGATGTTGGGCTGTCGGCCCGGCTCAGATGTCACTTACCCATGCCGAGAGTGAGACCTTCCGTGAGACGTCGGCCGAGCCACAGATAGATGACCAGCATCGGAATGACCACGATGCACAGACCTGCGAAGAGCCCGCCCCAGTCTGCGCCCGAATATGTCTGCTGTTGGATGAATGAAATGAGGGCGACGGGCAGCGTGTACTTATCTGTCGACTGCAGCAGTGTCAGCGCGAGCAGGGTCTCGTTCCAGTGCGAAATCACCTGCAGCACGAAGGCGGTCAAGATGCCGCCCTTCGCGAGTGGCAGCGTGATGCGCCAGAACGTGCCGAAAGCCGTCGTGCCGTCGAGCGCAGCTGCCTCTTCCATCTCGAGCGGAAGCGATCGGAAGAACGCGGTCAAGAGGAACACGGTGAACGGCATCGAGACGCCGATGTACACCAGGTTCAGACCAATGAGACTGTCTGTCAGGTAGACCTCGTTCAGCATCACGAACAGCGGAATGAGGATCACCTGTGCCGGAATCCCGAGCCCGAGCACGAAGTACATGGTGAGCGAGCGCGTCAGGCGATTATCCACGCGGCTCAGGTAGTAGGCGGCGGGCGCGGCGACGGCGACAGTGAGCAATGACGAGACCGTCGTCGTGACCACGCTGTTGAGCGTCGCCGTGGCGAAGTCGCCGACCGTCCATGCGGTGATGAAGTTCACCGGGTCCAGTGACGTCGGCATGCCCCACGGGTTGTCGAGGATGGAGCGCGTGTCGCGGAAGGCCTGAATGACCATCCAGACCATCCAGGCGATATTGAGCGCGACGAACAGCCAGAGCAGCACAAGTCCAATGCCGCGGAACACGCTGCGGTCGTGCGTGATGGCCGCTCGCCTGCGGCGCTGCTTGCGCGGCCGCTTCGCCGCCACAGCGGGCGGTGTGAGCTCGGTCATGGTCATGAATGGCTCCTAGAACTCGACGGCATCGCGCTTCGTTGCACGACGCAGCAGGACGACAAGGATGGAAATGACGGCAAGGGACAGCACAGCGGATGCTGTTGCTGCACCGTACGCGGGGATCGACTGCCCTGAGAACGCCGTGACGTAGGTGTATACGGCAACAGTCCACGTCTGCGTCGGCGGCATCCCCTGGCCCGTCGATCCGCCGAAGACCCAGATGATCTCGAAGATCTTCACCGAGGAGATCGTCCAGAGCACTGCACACGTCGCGAAGACGTCCCAGGTGAGGGGAAGGATGACATAGCGCAGCCGTTGCCAGGCGTTCGCGCCGGCCAGGGCGCAGTCCTCGTAGTAGTAGGGCGGAATCCGGTCGACGCCGGCCATCAGGATCGTCGTGAAGTACCCGGTGGTGATCCAGGTCATCATGACCATGATCAGCGGAAACAGGTTCTCGTGCGCGAGCCATGCGGGCGGCTCGGTGACGCCGAGTCCGCCCAGCAGCTTGTTGACGAGCCCGCCCGGGTTGAAGATGAATCCGGCGAGAACACCGAAGATCATCGCGTTGACCAAGTGCGGAAAGAAGATCACGGAGCGCGCGACCTTGCGGCCGACCATGTCGCGCAGAACGAGCGTCAGGCCGAAGGCAATCACGAAGATCGCAATTCCGACCACGAAGAGCAGCAGGAGCGTGTTCACGAACGACTGCACGAACAGGACGTCGGAGAAGAGGCGCACATAGTTCTTGAAACCGACGAATTCCATGTCGTCGCCGCCGGACCATTCGTTGAAACTGATCCAGACTGCGTAGAGCGACGGCACGACGAACAGAATCGTGTAGAAGAGGAATGCCGGGCCGACGAACGGCACAAAGAGACGCTTACGTCCCCTGTCGATGGCGTTGCCGCCGGCTCGGCGACCCGAGGGGGTCGCCGAGCCCGCGGCACGCGTAGCTCCGATCATCCGAGCTGTCTCGGTCATGAGTTCTGCTTCCAGTAGTCAGCCTGCCCGGTCTTCATCGCGTCGATGAACTGCTGAGCATCGAGTTTGCCGAGCATGAGCTTGTCCAGCGTTGGCCAGAGCAGCTTCTCCGTGTAACCGGGGAAGGAGATGCCGTCGTTCTGCTGGTAGTAATCGTCAGCAGCGTCGAGCGCCGCTTTCACGGTGCTCATGTCTTCGCTCACGGCGGCGTCCTGACGGATGGGAATGATCTTCGCATCGGTTCCTAGCGCATCCTGATACTGCTTGCCGAGGAAGAACGCGGCAAACTTCTGCGCGTTCTCAGCGTTGTGCGCCTTCGCTGGTACGGCGAATCCGACGAAATCTGCTCGCTGTGAAACCGGGCCGCCGTCAACCTCGGGGAAGGGGAACGACGAGTACTCGAAGCCATCTGCGGCGTACGATGACGTTTCGTTCGGAAGCCAGGTGCCGTTGTACATCAGCGCGCCCGAGTTGTCGGCCCACTTCTGCTGCTGTGCTGGCCACTTGCTCGCGTTGTATCCGTCGATGAAGTAGCCGCCGTCGACAAGCTTCTGCACCAATTCGGCAGCCTTCAGCGACTCGGGGGAGTCCCACGCCTCACCGGACTCGTCTGAAGCGATCTTCTTGAGGGAGCCGGGACCGGCCAGACGCATCATCATCGTCGTGTACCAGTAGGCGTTGTATCCGGAGACGTCGCCGTCAATTGCAATGGGGGTCTGGCCGTCTGCCTTGAGATCGTCGAGCGTCCCGATGAAATCGTCCCATGTCTGAGGCGGGTTCTCAGCGAGCTCCGGATGCTCGGCCTCGTTGAACCACATCGCATCGCTCGTGAGGGAGTACGGAAGCATCCAGGGGGCGTCCTCTCCCTCCGCGGTGAGCGCGCCAGCGTCGATGTACGCACTCGGAATGAGGTCGGAGACCGGCTTTCCGTCGACTTTGGCATCGTAGGCCTCTGTGAGCGGCAGCGCCTGCCCAGACTCGGCAAGGATCGGGGCGAGCTTCGCGAACGACCCGTCTACCACGTCAGGAACCTTGTTCGTATTGAGAGTGGGAAGGGCCTTCTTGATGTTGTCGCGACCCTGCCACTGGACGTCCACGGTAATTCCGGTCTCGTCTTCGAAATCGGCGATCGCCTGGGCAACGACCTTCTGCTGCGCTTCGCCTTCCTTCCACATTGCCCAGTAGGTCAGCGAGTCGCTGTCGCCGCCCCCTTGGGGAGCGCAGCCGCTTGCCGTCACCGCAAGCACCCCGCCGATGACGAGGGCGGACAGGGCTCGGATCTTCGCCATTGGTTCACCTTTCACGTATGGGCGGCAACGTCGCCGCTCGTGTGGATCGACTCTCACAAGGATTGAGGAGAGTATTCAATAAGTAATTGCAAGAAAAACGAGTTAAATTTCCAAGAAGGGCCGGAATGGCAGGGAGCGGTACGAGATACTTCTGCAAATTAGGTCTTTATTACTCTCTTATTGAGAGTGAGTATTGAAGAAGCGCCAGAAATGAGGAGCCATGTCGAGAAAGCCAGTTGTCGCACTCCGCGACGCCGAAGCGCGCGGACTGAAATTCGAGCTGCTCGCGGATGAGCTTCGTCGAGGAATTCTCGCGGGTACGTGGACGGCCGGGCAGAAGCTCCCGACGGAGCAGCAGCTCGCGGCCGATACCGGGCTCTCGATCACGACAGTTCGGCGGGCGTTCGACGAGCTTGTCGCGCAAGAAGTCGTTGTGCGCCGTCAGGGCGCTGGAAGCTTCGTCGCGCCCCAACGGCGACCAGACGAGCGCGTGCGACGTCGCATCGGCGTGCTGCTCCCCGACACTCAGCTCTACTATCCGCGGGTGCTGCAGGGAATCGACGAATCGCTGTCGGCCGCGGGAAGCTCGCTGCAGCTGGCGACCTATCGGTACGATCAGGCGCTGGAAGACCGCAGCATCGAGCATCTCCTGGAATCGGGCGTCGAGGGGATGCTCCTGGTGCCGACCCTGACGGAGATCGGCGACCCGGCCCGCCGCGCGCAGAGCCTGATGGATCTGCCGGTTCCGGTGGTGCTGCTGGAGCGAAGCCTGATTGACTCGGGGGCCGGGGATCGCACGGAGCACGTCTGCTCCGACCACCAGGGCGGTGCCTACGATGCCGTTCGCCATCTGGCAGATCTGGGTCATGAGCGCATCGCCCTCCTGACACGCCAGCACACCCCGACGGGTCCCGCGGTCACGCTCGGATACCGGCGTGCGGTCGCTGATCTGGGGCTCCCCGCTGACCTCGAGTTCTCCGAGAACAAAAAGGTGTGGGAGACCACGGGAGCGGATGCTGCGCTTGACGCGATTCAGGAATTCGAAGCGACAGCAGCCCTCATCTTCGGCGACCGCGAGGCGACGCTCTTCGAAGCGGCAATGAGGCGACGGGGACTGTCGGTTCCCGACAACATCGCTCTCGTCTCGTACGACGATGAGACGGCCGATCTCGCTGAAGTTCCGCTGACCGCTGTTTCACCGCCCAAGTACCGCATCGGTCGGATGGCCGCCGACGTGTTGATGCGTCGTCTGGCCGAAGGCGATGACTGCCCCCTGCACCAGATCCGGCTTCGGCCCCGTCTCGTCGTGCGTCGCTCCTGCGGCGCCATGCGCGACTGAACACACTGCCACTGAAGGAGAACATTGCGAATCGGACTCATCGGCGCCGGTGCCGTTGCTGATTTTCACATCCAGGCCGCCCGCTCCATTGCACACGCGGAGGTGACGGCGGTATGCGATCTCGACGACAGTGCTGCAGCCCGTGCCGCTGATCGTGCCGGCGATGCTCGAGTCTTCGCCGACTACCGCGAGATGTACGCAAGCGGCTGTATCGACGCGGTCATCGTCAATACGCCGCACGCGCTTCACCTTCCGATGGTGACGGATGCCGCTCGAGCGGGGCTGCATGTTCTCGTCGAGAAGCCGATGGCGACAACGCTCGCCGATTGCGACGTAATGATCGCCGCGTGCGAGAACGCGGACGTCGCACTCGCGGTGGGGCACATTCAGCACTTCATGCCCGACAAGTTAGCGGCCAAAGCGATCATCGATTCCGGTGAACTGGGTGATGTCGTCATGATCCACGACGACCGCAGCACGGATTATCGCCCGGGAACGCGCCCCGACTGGTTCCTCTCGCGAGACGTTGCGGGCGGGGGCGCACTGATCAACATCGGAGGGCACTGTCTCGATCGATGCCTCTGGTTCGGCGGAGCCCACGCCACCGAGCTCTTTGCCTCAACCGTGCAACGCTTTGGAGCCGCCGTCGAGACAGACGGGATGATTTCGCTTCGCCTGAAGAATGGCGTGGGAGTGACCATCAGCGTCCTCTCGGACCCACCGTCGAAAACAGACAGCATGTCGATCGTGTGCGAGCTCGGCGTCGTCGTCGCCGATCCCCGAAGCGGCACAATCGTGCAGAGGGACGGCACCAGCCGTATGCTGCATTCCCCCGACCCTGTCGACATTCAACGCGCGTTCACGGCGCAGCTCGCTGATTTCCTCGCGGTCATTGCGGGCGCTGAACCAGCGGTTCCGCTTTCACACGCTCGGCATGTGGTCGAGCTCGTCCTGGCAAGCTACCGTTCAGAGGAACAGCATTCGCTTGTCGCGCTCGAGAGCGAGGCGGTCGAGGCAGGGGCGGCGAGGTAGATCACGATGACGACCCAGCAGCGCCCGAACATCCTCGTGATCATGAGTGATGACCAGGGATCGTGGGCCCTGGGATGCGCGGGGAACGCCGAGATCAAGACGCCGACCCTCGACGCGCTCGCCGCTCGTGGCACACGGCTGAGCCGCTTCTTCTGTGCTTCGCCGGTGTGCTCGCCGGCTCGCGCGAGCCTCTTGACCGGGCAGATTCCGTCGCGGCATGGCGTGCACGACTATCTCGCCGGGCCGCATGCCGGCGCGCAGAGCTCGGATTATATCGCCGGCCTGCCCTCGTTCACCGACGCGCTCGCCGATGCCGGTTACCGTCTGGGGCTGTCGGGGAAATGGCACTTGGGAGCGAGTGATGTTCCGCGCCCTAGCTTCGTGCACTGGTACGCGCTCGAGGGTGGGGGAAGCCCGTATTCCCACGGGCGCATGTATCGGGACGGGCGCCCCGAGGACGTCGAGGGATACCTCACCGACGTCTTCGCCGACGACGCAATCGCGTTCGTCGAGGCCGAGGCGAACCGGCCCGAGCCGTTCTTCCTCGCGCTGAATTTCACGGCGCCGCACAAGCCGTTCGCGGGCCAGCATCCGGCCGAATACACCGAGCTGTATCGCGACTGCGTCTTCGAAACGTGTCCGCAGGAGGAGGCGCATCCGTGGCAGCCTACCGTCGACGGAATTCCCATCGGCGGTGAGGCCGATGCGCGTGAGGCCCTGGTCGGCTACTTCGCCGCCGTCACAGCGATGGATGCTGCCATTGGCCGGGTGCTTGATCGGCTTGCCGCTCTCGGCATCGACGATGACACCCTCGTCGTCTTCGCGAGCGACAATGGCTTCAACTGCGGCCACCACGGCATCTGGGGCAAGGGGAACGGAACGTACCCCCAGAACATGTACGACGAATCCGTCATGGTCCCGTTCATCGCGGCGCATCCGACCCTGGTAGACGAGGGCGCCGTCGTCGACGACCTGCTCTCCAGCTATGATTTTGCCGCGACGCTCCTCGACCTGGTCGGGCTCGATCCCGAGCCATTCGAGCGCGGACCGGGGCGTAGCTTCGCGTCGGTGCTGCGCGGTGAGAACGTCACCGGACGGCCGGTCGTCGTTCACGATGAGTACGGTCCCACTCGTATGATCCGCACCGGCGACCGCAAGTACGTTCATCGACACCCGTGGGGTCCCCACGAATTCTACGATCTCCTGGCGGACCCGGGCGAGAGAGTGAACCTCGTCGATGTTCCCGAGCGGGCGCCCGAAATCGAGAGGCTCCGCGCGCAGATGGATGCGTGGTTCGCACGGCATGGCGATGCGATGGCGGACGGTGCTCGGCTCCCCGTGGCCGGTGCAGGTCAGATCGCTCCCCTCGGTGCCGACCCGCTGGGGGCATTCACACCGCCCAACTGGGACGGCACCGAACAATCGCAACGTCACGGAGGTTCCACGTGAGTCGCACTCAACCCAACATCCTTCTGATCGTCTCTGACGATCACGGGTACGCCGACCGCTCCGCCGTTGGATCAGCGGACGCCTCGACGCCGCATCTCGACAGGCTCGCTTGCGAGGGGACCAGCTTCACGGATGCCTATGTGACGGCTCCGATCTGCTCGCCGTCGCGCGCGGCGATGATCACGGGACAGTACCAGCAGCGCTGGGGCGCAGCCTGGTTTGATTCATCCCACATCGGCTCGGAGCCCACGATCGCCGAGATGCTGAGCGAACGCGGATACGAGACAGGCTATTTCGGCAAGGTGCAACTATGGTCCCGAAGGGCCGGGCGATCGCGGGACTCCGCCACGTCACGGATTCGACGAGTCGTTCTACGGTCTCGCCGGCCAATCGATGGGTCGATTGCATTACCTCACGCACTCGCGGGAGGCGATGAGCGAGTTTGGGGATGCTGCCGAGGCCATGGCGGTGCAGCCGATGTGGTCCGGCGACCAACCTGCCGACGTCGACCGGTTCCTCACCGACGAGTTCAGTATGAGGGCGGACGACTTCATCAGCCGCGACCGCGAGTCGCCCTTCTTTGCCATGGTGGCATTCAACGCCGTCCACAATTTCTGCTGGCAGCTGCCCCACGATGAGCTCGAGAAGCGCGGGCTGCCCGCGCTCGAGGACTGGCACCCGGGAGCAAGCGAGTACCTCGACTGGTACGACGGTGCGATCAGCCCGAACCTGCCGAACGGGCGCGCCTACTATCTCGCTCAGCTTGAGCTCATGGATGCGCAGATCGGGCACCTGCTCACGCGCCTCGACGCTCTCGGCATCGCCGATGACACCATCGTCGTGTATCTGACAGACAACGGTGGCTCCACGTGCAACTACGGTGACAACGGGGAGCTTCGCGGAACGAAGTACACCCTGTGGGAGGGTGGTGTCCGGGTGCCGTTTCTCATGCGCTGGCCTGGACTCGCCGAGGCTGGCGCCACAAGCAACCAGCTCGTCAGCTCTCTCGACCTCGCGACAACGTTCGCTGTCGCTGCCGGTGAGCCGCAGTCGGAGAACCTCGATGGGCGTGACCTTGCCCCGGTGCTGGCCGGTGGTGCGGGGCACGAGGTGCTGCACTGGGACTGCGGCTGGCAATGGGCGGTTCGCGAAGGTCAGTGGAAGCTGAGCTGGTGCGATGCGGCATCGGAGACCGCACAGTACATCATCGACGTCGAGCACACGTCTCCCGGAGACGGAGCCTTTCTCTGCGATCTCGAGACAGACATCGGCGAGACCACGAACGTTGCCGCCGAGCATCCGGAGATTGTTGACCGTCTGGCGCGAGCGCACGATGCCTGGCGAACCGAGATCGGGCTTGTCAACGGCTGAAGCGGTGGATTGAGCGTGACCATGAGCGCGATGGGGGCATCGTGCGTGGCGACGTCGAGCTTGATGCAGGCGCGCGAGTCTCGCACGGCGAGGGCTCTCGCAACAAGTCGCCGACGTCATCGTCTGACAGCTAACGTCATGTGTCGCGCCCGCGGTGACGCCAGCTGCATCCTCCCCTAAATTCTGAAGCCACACCGACATACTCGACGGCGTTCAGGAGGAACCCATGCCCGCAGCATCCGACCGTCTCGAAGCTGTACTCGAGACACTTCGACCCGTCTTCGACGCGATCGCGACCGACGCGTACTCACGGGAACGAGATCACCTGCTGCCACGCGAGCAGGTGGCACAGCTCGTCGACGCCGGCTTCGCGAGCCTGCGGGTGCCCGCCCGGCGGGGCGGCGCCGGCCTCAGCATTCCGGAACTCGCCCGCGTTCTCACCGAGCTTGCGGCTGCAGATTCGAACCTTCCGCAGATCTTTCGCGGCCATATCGCCTTCGTCGAGGATCAGCTCACCGCCCCCGCTTCGCCCGAGCGCGACGCCTGGCTCGACCGCTTCGTCTCCGGTGAGATCATCGGAAATGCGTGGAGCGAGGTGGGCTCCGCGACGGTCGGCACCTCCCAGACCACCGTGACGCGCGCTGGCGACGGCTACGTCGTCAACGGCAGCAAGTACTACACGACCGGCAGCATCTACGCTGACTGGACTGACGTGACCGCCACGAACTCCGAGACAGGGGAGGCGGTCACCGCGCTTGTGCGGGTCGACCAGCCCGGCGTCACGGTGCGCGACGACTGGAACGGGTTCGGCCAGCAACTCACCAGCACCGGCACGATCATCTTCGAGAACGCTCGGGTCGAGCCCAGCGAGGTGCGGCTTTTCGAGTCGCGCTTCCGCTACCAGACTGCTCTGTACCAGCTCGTGCTTCTGACAGTACTCGCGGGCGTGGCGTCGTCAATCGAGTCGGATGCTGCCACGCAGATCACCGCGCGAAAGAGAACGTACTCGCACGCCAACGCCGACCTCGTGCGCCACGATGCGCAGATTCTCGGTGTTGCCGGTGAGCTCTCCGCCATCGCATTCACCGCAGACGCGACAGTGAAGCACGTCGCCGAGGTTGTGCAGCGCGCCTTCGAGACGGCGGCAGAGCGCGACTCGGACGAAGACCGTGCCGCCAACGTTGCCGCCGAAATCGCCTCGGCACAGGGCCAGATCGTGCTGTCGAAGCTGGTTCCGGATGCCGCGACAAGGCTGTTCGACACGCTCGGAGCATCCGGAGTGAGCCGTGACGTCGGCCTCGACCGGCACTGGCGCAACGCCCGCACCGTCGTGAGCCACAACCCGTGGATCTACAAGGCACGCATCGTGGGCGACTGGACGGTGAACGGCACGGCGCCGACGTACGTGTGGAACATCGGTGTGGCAGCACGCGAATCGGCAGCGTCCGATACGGGCGCACTTAACTAAGTGACCTAGTCGAGGAGGGCACCATGGATGCTGTGGTGAACGTTCACGTGGCGAAGACCCAGTTGTCGCGCTTGCTCGAGCGTGCTCACGCGGGAGAAGAGATCGTCCTGGCAAAGTCGGGAAAGCCGTACGCGCGGCTTGTGCCGCTGGATCCGGCCGCGGGTAAACGTGCGCCGGGCGGGCTCGCGGGCGTGGTGGGTGACGAGTTCTTCGACGAGTTGCCCGAAAATGAGCTCGCCGCGTGGCAAGCCTGATGCTGGGTTACCTTCTCGATACCCATGTTCTGCTGTGGTGGCTGACGAACGATCGGCGGCTCTCGACGACCGCGATCGAGGTCATAGAGAATCGATCAAACGTCGTCTGCGTCAGTGCCGCCAGTGCATGGGAGATCGCGACGAAGACGCGGCTGGGCAAGCTGAACGGCGTACCAGAAGCGGCCGAGAAGTTTGGCGAGCTGTCAACGGAGCATGGTTTCACGCACCTGCCCATCACGTTCCGTCACGGGGTGCTCGCTGGCGGTCTCGAAGCCGCACATCGAGACCCCTTCGACAGGATGCTGGCAGCGCAGAGCACAATCGAAGCGCTCCCGCTCATCAGCCGCAATCATGCGTTCGCCGAGTTCGATATTGAGGTCGTCTGGTAGCAGCCGATGCAGTCCGACAGAGGGCAGCATCTGCGCCACCGGCTGAGCGCGCGACAGCATCCTGGTAACCGTCGCACGCGAGACGGGACTTTGCCATGTGTTCACCGTCGCGTCACGCTGCGCCTCTACGTTCGCTGAGTGGCACCGAAGCAGGTGTCAGGCCGCGGCCGCCCCCGGCCGACACGTGGAGGAAGAATGACAGCACCGCTCACAGCGGAACTGCGCCCGCGAGCATCCCACCGCTCGAGACGCACCATCGCCACAGCCAGTGCCACGGCACTGCTGGCAACCATGTTCTCAGCCTCGGCGGGCGTTGCATTCGCCGCCGAGCTGCCCGACACCTACATCGACACGGCATCAACCGTGTGGAGCTACTCGGACAACGACACAGATCCGGCAGCGGGGTCAGATGACCGGCTGTCATGGACGACCGGCGACTTCGACGACGCCGCATGGAAGTCGGCAACCGGCACATTCGGCGCGAAGCGCGGCGAGGCCGAGGGTATCGGCGCGAACTTTCCGATCACCACACTGCTGAACCAGTACGTCGACGGCGAAGCGCCGCCCAACGTGCGCACGTTCCACTTTCGCACTGACGTCACAGTCACCACGGACGAGCTTTCTGAACTCAACGGACTGAGTGGAACCGTCACCTACGACGACGCCATTCAGATTTTCGTCAACGGCACGCAGGTTGCCGGTTTCGTCGACGACACGGTGGATGCTGCGCCCGAGGCCGAGCGCAATCTGATGTACGCGGGCTCGAGCAACGGCTCACCGCTCACCTCGACATTCACTGTCCCCACCGACGTTCTGCAGACTGGCGAGAACACCGTTGCCGTCGCGCTTTACCAAGACCGCGACACCAGCTCAGACATCTACTTCGACATGAGCGAGCTCGCCCCGCTCGTCACTCCGGAGCACGCGAGCTTCGACAACCTCGTGATGAGCATCGGAAGCGACGAGAGCTCGCGCAACCTCACCTGGTACACGGATGTCGACGAGGCGCAGTACGTGCAGTACGCCGTGGCGCCAGCATCCGGTGCTGAATTCCCCGCCGACAGCGCGACAACCGTCGACGCCGCCGGTGGCGAGACCACGAGCGGCGAGCAGAACCGCCGCGCAACTCTCGACGGACTCAGCGAGAATTCAACGTATGCATACCGCGTCGGCAGTGACGCGCTCGGCTGGTCTGACGTGCAGATGTTCAGCACGGCGGACTTCACCGGCGACTACAACTTCTTGTTCTTCGGTGACCCGCAGATCGGCGCTTCAGGAAACGTGGCATCGGACAAGGCAGGCTGGCAAGACACCCTCGACGTCGCACTTGAGCAGTTTCCCCAGAGCGAGATGCTGTTTTCCGCTGGAGACCAGGTGAACACGGCATCGAGCGAGAACGAGTACGACGCGTACCTGTCCCCGAAGCAGATGCAGCAGATTCCCACCGTTCCCGTTATCGGCAACCACGACGTCGGATCGAAGGCGTACGAGCAGCACTACACGACGCCGAACCTCGACTCGGAGGCAGGCGCCGCGCTGAGCGACTCGTCGTCTGGCGGCGACTACTGGTTCAGCTTCAAGGGCGTTCTCTACATGGTGATCAACTCGAACAATCCCGACATCGACGCGCATGAGCAGTTCTTGCGCGACGTCGTTGCAGAGCACGGTGCTGACGCTCGCTGGTCTGTTGTGGCGTTCCACCACTCGATCTATTCGGTGGCGGCACACGTCAACGACTCGAACATCATCTCGATGCGCAACGAGCTGCCAACACTCATCAGCGACCTCGGCGTCGACCTGGTGCTTCAGGGGCACGACCACAGCTACACGCGCAGCTACCTCATCAACGACGGCGAGCTCGCGAACCCGGACGAGACCGCAGCATCGAACGATGTCGTCGCGGGCGAGGGCGACGTGCTCTATGTGACGGCGAACTCGGCGAGTGGGTCGAAGTACTACGACGTCACCGCTCCCGATGCCTGGTATGCCTCGGTGATCAACCAGGAGAAGGTGCGCAACTACACCAACATCGAGGTGACGGACGACGCCATCACCATCACCACGTATCGCAGCGAACAAAGCGTCGCGCGGGCTGCCGTGAACAGCGTCGTCGATCAGGTGACGCTGACGCGCGAAGACACCGTGGCTCCGCAGCTGACGGTGCCCACGAGCGGCGAGGTCGAGCAGGGCAGCGACTTTGACCCGATGGCCGGTGTCAGCGCCGCAGACGACACTGACGGAGACCTCACGGATGCCGTCACGGTGACCGGCAGCGTCGACACCGCGACGCTCGGCAGCTACTCGCTTGAGTACAGCGTTGCGGATGCTGCGGGCAACACGCAGACCGCGACGCGCGAGGTGACTGTCGTCGCCGCTGAGGTGCCGGGCACAGGTCCCGGTGCTGAGCCTGGCGAAGATGCAGAAGACGACGCTGGTTCAGCGCCCGGAAATTCGGGCGACAGCGCGAGCGGGGAGCTGCCGTACACGGGTGCCGAAGCGCTGCCGTGGCTGGTCGCAGCGGGGCTGCTCGTGATGCTCGGTGTCGGGCTCGCCGTGACAGCGGCTGTGCGTCGCCGCAGGCTGAACGCGTAATCCGAACGCATCACGTGTGCACCGTGCGGCAGGTGCCGGCTTCGTGCCGGTGCCTACCGCACGCGTGCTCATGACGTCGCTCGTCGCCCCAGCCACTGAAGCCCTCAGTTCCCCAAGATCCGACCCCTGAAGACCAACCCCCTGAAAGGGCGCATGTTCAGATTTCACCACCGACGTGCCGGAGTCGGCCTGGTTCTCGCGGCGGCGGTCACTCTCACGGGGTGTTCCGTCGATGGCGCAGCCGCGGGCAGCGCAACCTCCTCTCGCGCGCCGGGAGCCGCAACGTCTCAGAAGGCAGAGCCGCAGCCGAGCGCATCACCGTCGCCGGGCAGCGTGTTGCCAGTACCGGAGCAGCTGCCCCCGATCGAGGCTGGAATCGAGATCGCGTTCATCATTGCGGAGGGAACAGACGATGTAATACCGGATGCTGTCGAGAAAGCTGCGGCGAGGGTCGACGCGTCCGTCGACGTCGTCACGTCCGGGCCGTCGGATGTGGTCACCGATCTGGTTGATGCGGCCGAGGGTTCTGACGTCGTCGTTGTGTGCGGTGCCGACCTCTTGGTCAGCCTCGATGCTGTGTCCTCCCAGATCCTCGACGCGCAGTTCCTCGTTCTCGGTGCGCAGCTGCCTGAACCGACGGGCAACGTCACCGCTGTGGTGTGGCCGGGAGCTGATGCGCGGCACGCTGGCTCGCCAGCATCCGATGATCTTGTGAATCGCGTGCCGACTGCGCTCGAAGCTGGACTGGCTCTCATCGGTGACGGCGGCGCCGGTATGGTCTACGAGCTGCCCTGAGGCGATCGATAGCGATCGTCAATGACCGCACCGAGAGGCTTGCGGTCGGAAGGGAGCACTCTCGACCGATAATGACCGTTAATGGGCGTGAGTGAGTAGCCAACCGTCGACGTCGCACTGGCCATCGTCGTCGTTTCCGGATGCGAGCACAGTTCCATCTGATCGAAGGCCGAGGGTGTGGGTCGATCCCGCGGCGACCGCTATGACATCGCGCCACGCTGCCACGTCACACTGACCGCGGCTGTTGTCTCCGGCCGCGAGCACCCTGCCATCTTCGAGGACTGCAACCGTGTGATAGCTCCCTGCTGAGACTGCCGTGATGTTGTCCCAAGCTCCTAATTCATCGACGCCGGCCATCCGATCCCCGGCCGCAACCACCTTGCCGTCTTGGGTCAGACCGATCGTGTGTAGATAGCCCGCAGCCACCGCACGCAAATTGCGCCATCCTGTGATCGCGCACTGCCCTCTTCGATTGTTCCCAACGGCAACAGCCGTACCGTCTGCGCGGAGCCCAATGGTGTGCCAGTCACCCGCCGCGACGGATACAAGTTCGCCCCATCCTTCAACGTCGTTGGCTCCCTCGTTTCGCCTACCAGCCGCGAGAGCTGTCCCATCCGCACGGACTCCAAGCGTGCGACGCCACCCGGCGGCGATGCTCACGACCTGAGACCAATCCTCGACGTCACACTGTCCCTCGTTGTTCCAGCCAGTCGCGAGTACCGTGCCGTCTTTGCGCAACCCGACCGTGTGGGCGCGACCGGTGTTCGAAGCAGTGTGTACGCCACCTACGGCCACGGCAACAACGTCGCCCCAACCTTCCACTCGCAGCTCCTCCGAATTCGAGCGACCAGCGACAAGTACGGAGCCATCTGCCAATACGGCGGCGGAGTGTCGGCGGCCCGCAGCGATGAGAGCGTGAGCTGGCTCTGGGCTCTGTTTGTACCTCATCTTTCAATCCTCCCAGCAAGCACATTCGAAAGACTCGATCCACAGCCTGCGGCGTCGACTTGGCAAGCGCCTACAAAGGGGTGCCGGAAACGATCGTTAATGGCCGCGATGAGGACACCTTCTCGCCAGAACCAGTTCCGGGGCAAAAGGGATGGCATACTGCTAGCGTGACCGGCGATGAACTGACCCGCGCTCTCGTGATTCGCGGCACCTTCTACCGCGCAATCGATCCCTCATTTCGCCAGTTCGCGATAGCGGGATCGCGTTCGGCGGGACGCTACTCGAGACCTCATCAGCCGACGCTGTATCTGAGTTCATCTGTCGAGGGTGTCGAAGCCGCGATGATCGCTCATAGGGATCAGCGTTCCCCGGCGCTTGAGGTCATGGCCGTTGAGGTCGAGGCCCGCAGCATCGTCGACCTGCGCGACACCGCAGCGTTGGAGGCGACGGGCGTCACCTTCGCTGATGCGATTGCTCCGTGGCAGGAGACCGTGGCTTCCGGGGGAACACCCTCGTCGTGGGCCGTTCGCGACACGCTTGTCGCGCGTGGCGCGAACGGACTGATCGACCCCTCGCGGAAGAAGCCAGGTCTTTGGCACCTGGTGCTGTTCCGCTGGAACGAGGCCGACGCTCCGACCGTTCGACTGGCGAAGTAGCCTCACGCCAGGTTCGGTTGGTGGTGCTCGTCAGCGCCAGGGAAATCGATGGCCGGGAATGGTCTATACGCCGCCCTGATTCCGCCACGGCGAACGTCGTTGCACTGGCGAAGAGCGTCGAAGATACTTAGGGTACAAAGTAATCGTGCACGAACGGTGTGCGAGAAGGGCGAGTGTGATGGGCGAGCGATTCTGGCGCTTCTACGAGTTGATGAACCGGGGGATTCGCACATTCACCGGCCCGGCTCAGGTTGGCGCGGGCTATGACGAAGGTCCCGACGTGCGGCCAGCGAACCCACCCTGCCCCATGTGCTCTCGGCCCATGTCGGAGCATGCGATTTCGCGCAGTGCCGGGCAGTACCACCCCACCCGCGTGCGGTGCCCGCAATGAGTGGCGACGTCGAGGTGACCGTCGACGATCCGCTCGCGCTCGAAAGCCAGCTGTGCTTTGCCTTGGCTGTTGCGTCGCGCACCGTCATTGACGCATACCGCTCTGAGCTCGAGCCGCTCAATCTGACCCATCCGCAATACCTTGTGATGCTTGCGCTCTGGGAGCACGGAACGCTGTCGCTCTCGGGGCTCGGTGACCTGCTCATGCTCGAGGCCGCGACGCTCTCGCCGATGGTCAAGCGTCTCGAGCGCGTCGGGTACGTGCGTCGCACCCGCAATCCGCTCGATGAGCGGCAGCTTGCCATCGAGCTGACCGACGACGGTCATGAGCTGCGCGAGCGGGCCAAGCAGGTGCCGATTGCGATGGGTGCGAAGTTTCAGATGACGCCGGGTGACGTCGAGAAGCTTCGCGATGCCGTCAGCGGCGTTATCAGCGCCGCACGCGCCGCGCGGTAAGTGTCGCCGCGCTGGCTGAAACATTCGCCAGCGAGTGCCACTGCTGTTATACAGGTCATCGGGGTGATTCGGTGAAGCCGAGGTTCGGGATCGTCTGTATTCACGGAATCGGTCGACAGGCGCAGGGGCAGACAACGCGCGACGTGGCATTGGCCGTTCGGCGTGGCGCCGAGTCGCTCGGCGGCTCGGTCACGGATGCCGAGGGTGTGACGGACGCCGACCAGGGAGCACGTGTTCTCGATGTCAGCTTGCCAAACTGCGTTCCCATCGAGGTGACGCTGCACGATGGACGCTGGGATCATCTCGTGGACCCGCCGCCGTGGCGGTCGGTGCTGCTGTGGATGCTTCGGGTTGCACCGTTCGCCATCTGGCTGACAATGGCCGGCTGGGTCATCGATATTCTCCACGTGCAGGAACGAGGCGGCCGGACGCATCCTCTGCTGCAGATTTTGCCGGCGGGAACGGTGATGCTCGTGCCGATCGTGGCCCCGGTCATCATGGTTCTCGCACTTCTGGTCACACCACTAATCCTCGTCAACAGGCGGCTGTCGACGGTAGCGCGCACAATCGTGTCCTCGTGGATCGGCGACGCCTGGATGTACCGGTCGGACAGACTCGACGACACGGCAATCGCCTCGGTGCGTGAACTCGTCGAGAGCGTGAGGCAGCAGTCGGATGCTGTCATCGTGGTCGGGCACTCGCAGGGCGCTGAGATCGGTCGCCGCGTCGCGATCACTACCGACGTCGACACGTGCGTCTGGGTCGGATCGGGTGAGTTTCCTCTCGGAATTCTCCGGATGCTGCGCCGAAGCCCGGGAGTCGTTGTCGCCCTGTGGACTGTGCTCCTGACCTTTCCGATGGTGTTCGCGCTTGTTCTCACAGCGTTGTGGAACGGGCTCGCGGGCCTGGTGGGGGTGGCGGTAGATACGTTCGCCGGGTTGTGGCCGCCGCGCATGGTCATGCCTGCCGAGGTGAGTGATCGGGCAGACGCCATGAGCCGCGGATTCTGGGACTTCGCGTGGAGCGGTCTCGGTGAGGTCGCGTTTTTGCTGGTCTACTTCGGTGTCGCTGCATTCGTCATCGTTCGGCTGGCGAATGCCCCGCGAGACCAGCACAAGACACCGGATTGTCAGGTCGCCGTCATTAAGTCCCTCATGGACCCCGTGTGCCTTGGTCCGCGAGGCGACGCCGATTTCGTTCGCTACGTTCCGGTGTCGCGGGCGACGAGCTGGTGGCGCGAGCACGTGGCGTATTTTGACAAGCCCGAAACGGGGAAGACGCTGATTGAGGCGATGGTCGGTGCGAATTCGATCTCGCACATCCCGCATGTTCCAAAGCTGGGCGTTGCGATCCATGTGATCGGCGCCCTCGCTGCGGGCGCGATGGCGTTTCTGCTGTGGGCACTCGGCACGTGGATGCTGACGCTGATGCCCTTCTGAATCGCGGCCTATGCCCGGGGCCACACGCCCGAACTGCCGCGCCGGTGACTATCGACGAGATGGGTGTCGATCATGCCGACAGCCTCCATCAGGGCGAACATCGTCGTCGGGCCGACAAAGCGGAAGCCTCGCCCCCGCAGTGCTTTCGAGAGCGCGAGCGATTCGGGACTCGACGTGGGCACATCGGCGAAGGTGCGCGGCTGCGGCGTCTCGGCGGGCTGAAACGACCACACGAATTCGACGAGACCCCCGTCGCCGCGCATCTCCACGGTCGCCCGCGCATTGCCGATGGTGGCGAGGATCTTCGCCCGATTTCGGACGATCCCCGCGTCGCCGAGAAGACAGTCGACATCGTCGTCGCCGAATGCGGCGACAGCATCCGGATCGAAATCGGCGAACGCCGTACGAAAGGCGGGACGCTTGCGCAGAATCGTCGCCCACGAGAGACCTGACTGAAACGCCTCGAGGCTGATGCGCTCGAAAAGGCCGCGCTCATCGCGCACCGGCATGCCCCACTCGGTGTCGTAGTAGTCGCGCATGAGGTGGTCTGAGGCCGCCCACGTGGGGCGGAAGAGACCGTCGTCGCCGCGCACGACGCCGTTCGCCTTCTCGCTTTCCATGAGTGCGATGCTACCGGCGGTCTGTGACAGTGCTGGTTGCTTCGAGGTCGAGAAGCAGGGCCTTCGCCTCGGGGCCTCCCGCGTACCCGCCGGTTGTGCCGTCACTGCGCAGCACGCGGTGACAGGGAACGATGATCGGCAGCGGATTCACGGCACACGCCGTGCCGACGGCTCGCACCGCCTTCGGTCTGCCCACGTCGCGGGCAACCTCGGCGTACGACTGCGTTGAACCGTAGGCGATGGCGGGAAGATGCTCGTGCACCTGCCGCCGAAAACCGTGGGAAAGCGAGCGGTCGAGAGAGACGTCGAAGCCGGTGCGCGTTCCAGCGAAGTATTCGTCGAGCTCCCTGCGAACCAGATCGAGCCGTGCGGGTGCTTCGAGCACGCGGGGGCTCACCCGCTCGCTCAGCAGGCTGAGAACGTCGTCGAAGCCCTGAGACTCAAACGCGATGCGCACGATCCCCAGTGGGGTTGCGGCGATCAGCAATCGGCCGAGCGGAGAGTCTGCCGTGGCGTAGGCGACGTCGATCAGGCCAGCGGCTTCGGCCCTGGTCTCCAAAATGGCGTGCAGCCGCGCGAGATGATCGGCTGTGGGCTGGGCGAGGGTGCGAAGACGCTCGGCTTCGCGGGGAATCTCAGTCATCTGCTTCTCCTTCGTGTGCAGTGACGTCGACCGGATGCTGCTGCCGCAACGCAGCGATCCCGTCGGCTGCGGCTCGCCGTGCGGCGGCCGCAGACCCTCCGATGAGCGCTGCGATCTCGGAATACGGGAGGCCGGCGACGTAGTGGTAGGCGATGACGAGGCGTTGCTTGCGCGGCAGCGCCGCAACGCGAGGCCAGAGATCGAGGTCGCGCGACTCCGGGTTGCCGAGGGTGCTTGCCGAATCGGGAAGCTCGTCGACGGTGATGGGGTGCCGAGAACGCGACCGTGTGACGTCGATCGCCTTGCGATGGGCGATGGTGACGAGCCACGCTTCGACGTTGGCGTCTGCAGGAAGGTCGGAGTACGCCCCCATTGCCGCGACGAACGTCTCTTGCCATGCGTCGTCTGCGTCGGTGTGCGGGCCGAGCACGGCTCGACACACGCGAAGCACCGTCGCCCCATGATGGGTGACGACGGCTTCAAACGGCTGTTTCATTGTCATCACTCGGTAGACGTGCGGTGCCGAAGAAGTGTGAGCTTCTGCCGCGAGATCAGTCGATCGTGTAGAACTCCAGCGCAATGTTGTCGGGGTCGCGAAACGACAGCACGCGGCCCGAGATCCCATCGACGATGGGAGACCACGTAACGCCGTTCGCCTCGAGATGGTCAGCCCACGCCTCGATGGCGTCGGCATCCACCCCGAAACTCAGGTGGTCGAGACCGACACGACGTTCCGAAAACCGCCCAGGCTCTGCCGAGTCGCCGTGACCGGCGAAGGTGACCATGATGTCGCCCCTGTACAGACGTGCCTTCTCGAGCCCGTTGTGCTGACGATGGAATTCTTCGGTGAACCCCAGAACGTCGCGGTACCAGGCAATGCTCGCGCTGACGTCGGAGACGGTGAAGGTCACGTGATGGATGCTGCGAATAGCCGGAGTGCTCATGCGACGAGCCTACGCTTCGCCAATCATGCGATCACCGTGCGTTCAGCAGAGTCATACCAACCGACTGGCGCGTTCCAACTCTCTCTTCAGCTTCAACCGTCGATACTTATAGTCGGTGTCTCACGTCAGGACAGCACCGGACAGAGCAGAGTCAGTGGACGAAAGGAGAGATATGACGACACGAGTGCGCAGCATTCTGACGGCAATTGTCGCCGCTCTTGGCGTCGTCGTGTCGTTCTTCATGGCTGTGCAGACGCACCTGGGCCAGCGCGTGGAAGATCGGGTGCTCGACTCGTCGCTCTACAGTGAACGATCGCCGCTGCTTGCCCTTGTCACCGTTCCGAATCTCGCGATCGCGCTCGCGGTCGTCGTGCTGATCGGCCTCATCCGGCGTGCCTGGGCAGACGCCGTCATCGCCGCCGTCGTGATGGGACTCAGCAATGTGCTGGGGCAGCTGCTCAAGCATCAGATTCTGCAGCGTCCGGACTTCTCCATCGACGCCGTCAATACATTCCCCAGCGGGCATACGATCGCGTTCACCTCGACAGCCTTTGCCCTCGTGATCGTGCTGCCGCATGTCGTGCGGCCAATCGCGTTGCCTGTTATCTCTCTCGTGCTCGGGCTCGTGAGCGGTCAGCTCGTCGTTTTCGGCTGGCACCGCCCGAGTGACGTCGTCGGCGGTGCTCTTCTGGTGCTGGCCGTCGCTGCCGCCGCGAATACGCTGCGCCCGTCCGCGGGTCGATTCGCTCGTGGTGGCCCGACGGCGAAAGCGCGCAGATCGCTCAGCGTGATCTCGCTCGTCATCGTCATCGCCGCCGCAGCCTGCGTTGCAGTAGCCGGGGTGCTTGCGGCGCTGCACTTTCTTGGCCCGCTCCACGATGCCTCGTGGGCGCTCACCGCTGCAGCGGCATCCGGAGTCGTCGGCGGTGCATTCGGCTCCGCAGCGATTGTCGGCTGGATGCTGTCAGCACGCCGAACGCGCTGATTACTGCGGGTAGACCGTCTCGCCGCGCTCAAGCATCTCGACCATTGTGGCTGCGCGGCTCGCCCGCGTCTCAGACTGCTTGGCCGAGCTCACGCGAAAGAGCACGGCGTAGCGATTGCGGCCCGAGAGGGTTTCGAAGAAATCGAACGCGCGAGGGTTCTCAGCCAACGCGGCCTCGAGCTCGGGCGGAACCTGCATTGTCGACTGAGGGGCGTAGGCCGATTCCCAGCTGCCCTGTGCTTTCGCGCGGTCGATCTCACGCTGTCCGGCCGGACGCATTCGACCCGCGGCGATCAGGGCATCGGCGCGCTCTCGATTGAGCAGTGACCATCGGCTTCCCTCACGGCGCGGCATGTACGACTGCGAGAACCAGCTCTGATCGATGCGATTGCGTACGCCGTCGATCCAGCCGTAGCAGAGAGCGACTTCCAGGGCATCGGCGTGCGTCAGACTCGCCGCGCTGTTGTTGGACTTCGCAATCGCGAGCTGTACACCAGCCGACGTTGCGTAGTGCTGGGCGAGCCAGGCCTCCCACGCCGCTGCGTCCTCGAAACGAAGAGGCTCGCCATCAACCATCTCGGCTCCTTGTTCTCTGCGCACTGCCACGGACTCATCGAGTCTACGTGCGCAGCCTGAGTTCGGCTGGGAGCTGAATTGACGCAGCGACCGCAGCACTCCCTATGCTGGACGCATGCCAAAGCTCAGCCGCGACGACGTCGAGAAGCTCACCGCACTGGCGATCGATCTCGCCAGAAACGGCGAGACAACGGAGCTGCTTGAGTTCTTCGACCATGGCCTGCCGCTCAACGTGCAGGATGCCGGTGGCAACACAGCCCTGATGATGGCGGCGTATCACGGCCACGCCGACGCCGTTCGCGGGCTCATCGAGCGCGGGGCCGACATCGATCTGCGCAATGCCCGCGACCAGTCTCCGATCGCCGGCGCCATCTTCAAAGGCGAAGACGAGATCGTGCGGATGCTCCTCGCCGCCGGAGCCGATCTCGATGCCGGAACGCCGCCCGCCCGTCTGGTGGCCGAGATGTTCGGCAAGAAGCACCTGCTGGCACCAGACGCCGAGTGACGTCGCGTTATTGCATGAGCTGTGCGTCGTGACATAGAGTCTGCGTCATGTCATGCGCGTTCTACATTCGTCACCGCAGCCTCTAAGCGGCGGTTCGACGACGTTCGCCGTCGCTCATTCGGCTCATCGCCGGAGCGGCCGCTTTGCGCTGCCCGGCCTCACCTCTCGAGCAGCGGAGCACACGCATGCCACGGACATCGTCAAACGGCCGCCACGAGAATGGCCAAAATTTTCTCGTCAATCGCGCAGTCATTGATCGCATCATCAGCCACGTCGCCACGGCCGACGGACCGATTATCGAAATCGGCCCGGGAAGCGGCGCTCTCACCGCGCCGCTCTCGCGACTGAATCGACAACTCACGGCGATCGAAATCGACGGCCGCCGAGCACGAAAGCTCGATCGCCGTCTTGACGGACGCGTCACCATTCGGGTGGGAGACTATCTGCAGTACTCGCATCCGGCGAGGCAGCACGTCGTCGTCTCGAGCATCCCGTTTCATCTCACCACGGCAATTCTGCGCAAGCTGCTGACCGAACCCGGGTGGACGCACGCCACGCTTCTTGTGCAGTGGGAGGTGGCACGTCGTCGCGCCGGAATCGGCGGCGCAAGTCTGCTGACAACGCAGTGGTGGCCCTGGTATGACTTCGAGCTGCGTGAACGCGTTCCCGCTCACTCGTTCAGGCCGATGCCCAGTGTTGATGGCGGCGTTCTCTCCATCACCAGGCGGATGCTGCTGCCCGCGGGCGAGCAAGCGGCATATCAGCGCTTCGCGCAGCGTGTCTTCACCGGCCGCGGCGTAAGTCTCGCGCATATCATCGCGGGCGCCACATCGCTGTCGAGAACGGACGCCGACGCGTGGCTGTCAACCGCCGCACCCCGGGCTCGCTTGCCCAAACAGCTGACCGTCGAGAACTGGGTCAGCCTCTGGACGGAGCACTCGGTCAGGAGCGGAGCGTCTCGCCGCGTTCCAACATCTCGACGAATTGAGCGGCACGGCGCTCGCGAGTCTCGGCGCGCTTCGCCGTGACGATGCGGAACAGGAAAGCATAGCGATTCTGCCCCGTGAGGGTGGCGAAGAACTCGGCAGCCTTGGGGTTCTTCGCCAGCTCGGCCTCGAGCTCGGGCGGAACCTCGATCGTGGATGCTGGTGCGTATGCGGCATCCCATCGTCCGTCTGCCTTCGCGCGATCGATCTCGCGCCTGCCCGCCGGCTGCATGCGGCCCGCGTCGATCAGACGCTCGACGCGATCGCGGTTGACCTGCGACCACGTGCCGCGGGGCCGCCTCGGCATGAACGACTGCAGAAAGTGCGTGTCGTCGAGGCGGTTCCGCACACCGTCGATCCAGCCGAAGCAGAGCGCGCTCTCGAGCGCCTCAAGGTTCGTCGGCCCCGGCTGCCCGCTGCCCTTTTTGGGGATCGCCAGCCTCACGCCGTCCGACGACTCATGGTTGTCGGCGAGCCACTGCCACCAGGCCTCGGCGGAGTCCATATACACGATGTCGCGGTCGGCCACGGTTCTCCCTCGTCTCGTTGCGGTGTCGTCTGAGCATACGGCCCGCCACCGACGTTCACTTATTCGGAGATTGTCCTTCCGTGGCGGCGTGTCGTGCGCGCCACCACGGCGTGTCGGCCGAGATCTCCGAATGCTTGAACAGCGCCTCGCCCGTCTACTGCGCGGCGCGCACCCGCAGATCGCGCGCGAGTTTGTCACGCTGTTCTGTCACGAGACGCACGAGAGCCCCGGGGGCGTCCTCGTTCTCGGTGAGCCAGGCGTCTACCACGTCAAGCGAGTCGCTCTCGGGGAACAGCCCGAGCACGAGCCGCCTGGCGATCTCGATGCTGCGCGACTGCCACGTCTCGCGAATGCGCTCGAAGTACTCGGCGTCGAAGCCGGAGGTGAGGTCGCGACGCTCCGCGGCGCCGAACCCCTCGATCGTCGCCGAGAGATGATCGTTGGTGAGGCTCGTGTCGGTCCACGCCGAGTGCCACGCGGCATCCTTCACGCTCTGCTCTGGCAGCGCGGCCCGAGCCTCGCGGTGCGCCGTCACTCCGCTTGAGGTGTTGTCTCGTGTGAGCTCGTCGTCGATCTCGTCTGGTGTGGCGTGGCCTGTTGCGGCAAGCGCGATCACGAGCATCCAGCGTAGATCAGCATCGAGCGAAAGGCCTTCGGGGGCGTCGCCCGTTCCATCGAGAATCGCCCGGATGCCGTCGGCCCGCCCATCGTCGGAGGCGGCTGCCGTCGCGAGGGCACGCGCCCACGCGAGTTGGTGCCCCGAGCCCGGCTTCGCGGTGAACGCTCCGCTCCAAGCGGCGTCGAGCCAGGAGCGGCGCTCGTCGTCGCGCTCGGCATCGGCGACGTAGTGCGACAGGGCGAATGCGGCGTTTGCCAGCACCGATGTGAGCAGCCCGACGTTGCTCTCGCTCGGGGCATAGCGTCGCACGATGCGCAGAAAACGGGATGCCCGAAGCTCGCCGTCACGCACGGCATTCCACAGTGACGACCACACGAGACCCCGTGAGAGGGCGTCGTCGAGTGTGTCGAGAGATGACTCGACGGCGGCGAGGCTCGACGCGTCGAGACGCACCTTCGCATACGTGAGATCGCCGGCATTCAGCAGGGTGAGATCGGCCGCGGGCACATCGACGTGCGTGCGTTCGCCGTCAATATCGATATCGATCGAATCGCGCAGCACGAGCCGGTTGTTGACGAGGTCGTAGGCGGCGACGGCAAGGCGATGCGGCCGCGGCTTCTGTCGGGGGATGGTCTGCGTGATCGTACGCTGCCCCGCAGCATCCGTCTCGATCGCCAACGTTGCAACACCCGTTGTCTCGAGCCACGCCGTCGACCAGGCGCGAACGTCACGCCCCGACGTCTCTTCGAGCTGCACAAGCAGGTCGTCGAGCGTCGTGTTGCCGAACTCGTGGTGCTTGAAATAGCGGCGGGCGCCCTCGAAGAACGCATCACGGCCGACGAATGCGACGAGCTGCTTCAGCACGGCTGCGCCCTTGGCATAGGTGATGCCGTCGAAGTTGAGCTTCGCCGCTTCGAGGTCGACGATGTCGGCGACGATCGGGTGCGTCGTCGGCAGCTGGTCTTGCGCGTACGCCCACGCCTTGCGCCGGTTGGCGAACGTCACCCACGCATCGCTGAAGCGCGTTGCCTCGGCGGCCGCGAGGGTGCCCATGTAGTCGGCGAACGACTCCTTCAGCCACAGATCATCCCACCAGCGCATGGTCACGAGATCGCCGAACCACATGTGGGCCATCTCGTGCAGGATCGTGTTGGCGCGACCTTCGTGCTGCGACTCGGTTGAGGCGCCGCGAAACACGTAGGCTTCCGTGAACGTCACAAGCCCCGGATTCTCCATGGCCCCGAGGTTGTATTCGGGCACGAAGATCTGGTCGTACTTTCCCCACGGATAGGGGTAATCGAAGTTCGAGGTGAAGAAGTCGAGGCCTTGCTGGGTCACCTCGACGATCTCGTCTGCATCGAGGTGCTCGGCAAGCGATGCTCGGCAGAACACGCCAAGCGCAACGGTCTGGTCGCCCCGGCTCCACTCGGCGCCGACGCGGTGGTAGGGCCCGGCGGCCACCGCCGTGATGTAGCTCGAGATGGGCAGCGTTGGTGCGAACTCGACAGTCTGCGACGCAGCATCCGGTGTCTCGTGCCGGGCGACGGCACTCTGATTCGACAGCACATGCCAGCCGGTCGGGGCGTGCACCGTGAACGTGAAGCGCGCCTTCATATCGGGCTGTTCGAAGCAGGCAATCACACGGCGGGAGTCCGCGGGCTCGTACTGCGTATAGAGGTAGGTCTCGCCATCGGCGGGGTCAACGAAGCGGTGCAGTCCCTCGCCAGAGCGGGAGTACACGCCGTTCGCCGTGATGGTGAGCGAATTGGATGCCGCAAGGCCGGCGATCTGAATGCGCGCACCGTCGTACTGAACGGGAACGTTCTCGCCGTTGAGCGTCACCTGTTCGACGTTCTCGCCGATGAAGTCGACCCACGTGGAATCGGCGAGGCTGAGGTCGGCGTCGAACTCGAGCGTCGTCGTTGTGAGAAATGTCGTGGCCGCGGCATCCTGTGCTCGTCGCAGGTCTAGCTCGACGTGCGCGCGGTGCAGCGTCAGCGCTGCGGAGCGGTCGGCGGTTTCGGAGCGGGAGAGATTTGCGGATGCGTTGGAGCTCATGGCTCCATGCTTTCATGTGTGCGCCGTGGTGCCGGACGCAGCCCCTCATCGCACCGGGTGCCGACTGGTTAGGCTGGGCACGATGATCCCCTCGCGCAGCTACCCGTCGACGATCGCCGCACCGATCGACAACGAGATTGTCATCACCAAGTCGCGGTTCATCGCGCACGTTGCTCCTGTGGGCTCCCCTGACGACGCCGACGCGGTCATTGCCCGGGTGAAGAAGCGGTATTGGGATGCTCGGCACAACTGCGTCGCGATGGTCACCGGCGTGCTGGGGGACCAGGCTCGGTCGTCAGACGACGGGGAGCCGTCGGGCACCGCGGGGGTGCCAATGCTTGAGGTGCTGCGTCGACGCGAGCTCACCGATGTCGTCACCGTCGTCACGCGGTACTTCGGTGGTGTCAAGCTCGGAGCGGGCGGGCTGATCCGCGCCTATTCGAGCGCGACGTCTGAAGCCCTTGACCGTGCCGCGCCGGTGCGGCGCGAGATGCTCACGCGCGTGACGCTCGACGTCGCCCACGTCGACGCCGGGCGCTTCGACAATATGCTGCGCGAGTGGGCGCCTCAGCACGGCGCCCGCCTCGACGAGCCGCACTACGCTGCCGTGGCGACCTTCGAACTGTGGGTGCCGCCCGCCGAGCTGCGCCAGCTGACAGCAGATATTGCGGCGGCATCCGCTGGCTCTGTCGTTCCGGTTGTGGGCGAAGATCGCATCCTCGACGTGCCGTGAGTGTCACCGGCCGGTGGCACAATGAGCGATGGCAACACACGAGAGGAAGTTTCATGGCACCGACATTCAACGATGTGGCCTTCCCCGTGCAGACGGAGCGGCTCACGATTCGACGGGCTGAGGCCGCTGACGTCGAAGCAGTGCGTGCCTATCGGCAGCATCCTGATGTCAATATGTGGATGCCGTCAGACGGCACCGACCCCGATGAATTTCGGCGTCGCTTTTGCGACCCGGCGAAGCTCGCGGGCAAGCTCGTCGTCGAGCAGAACGGCGTGATCATCGGTGACGTCATGGTCGGAATCGGCGACGCGTGGGCTCAAGATGAGGTGAGCGACCGTGCCCGCGATACGCAGGCAGAGCTGGGCTGGTGCCTTGCGCCAAGCGCGCAGGGGCAGGGGTTTGCGAGCGAGGCGATGCGCGAAGTTCTGCGCCTGTGCTTCGAAGATCTCGAGCTGCGCCGTGTGTCGGCGGGATGCTTCGCAGACAACGAACCGTCGTGGCGGCTCATGGAGCGACTCGGCATGCGACGCGAGAGCCACACCGTGCGCGAGAGCCTGCACCGCACTCTTGGCTGGCTTGACGGCATGGAATACGCGCTGCTCTCCGACGAGTGGAGACAGCGCGAATCTCAGGAACGCGAATCTCAGTAAGACGTGTCAGAGACCGGCGATCCCCAGACGTGCACATGTTTGTGGCGTCCTACGGCGCCGCGCAGAGTCGTGACACACAGATCGGGTGACGGAACGCGAGCGTTCCGTCACCCGATTCTGGGAAACTAGCGTTAGCCCATCGACGGCGGCATCAGCACCGAGTCGATCAGGTAGACGGTTGCATTTGCCGTGTGAACGCCACCGCAGATGACGCTGGCATCGCCAACCATGAGGTCGTCACCGCTTCCGGTCACCTCAACGGTCTCGCCCTCAACGGTGTCGTGCTCACCGGCAATCGCATCGGGTGCGATCTGCCCGGGAACAACGTGGTAGGTCAGGATGCTGGTGAGTGTCTCTGCTCCTTCGGGAGTCTTCAGCATCTCGAGCGTCTCGGCGTCGATCTTGCCGAACGCGTCATCGACCGGTGCGAAGACGGTGAACTCGTCACCGTTCAGCGTGTCGACGAGGTTCACATCGGGGTTGAGCTCTCCGGAGACCGCAGAGACGAGCGTTGTCAGCATGGGGTTGTTCGATGCCGCGACGGCGACGGGGTCTGCCGACATGCCCTTGATCGATCCGGGACCGTCGGGAACCTGGTCGGCGTAGGCCGAGCAGCCAGCACCAACGAGGTCAGAGGCGGGATCGGCCATCGACTCGTTCGACTCGCTCTCCTTCGGCGTTGACTGGCTCTGGCTCGAGTCGTCATCCTTCGACATGTCACTGCTCGATGAACAGCCCGCGAACGTCAGGGTCGCTGCTGCTGCGATTGCGAGTGCAGCGAATGCTTTTCGTGATGTGGTGCGCATGATCACTCCTTTGTCTTTCGTTCCAGTTGTGGAACGGCTGATTGCATACGGGGTTCGGAACCCTGGCGAGAGTGGATTGGAAGATTCTCAGATTCTTTTCTTTCCATCAGCGGCGTCCCTCGCACCTATGCCGGGTACCCCTTCACCTTCGAAGAGCACCTGCCGCCAACGGAGCGGATGCCGCGTGTTGTGCGGCGTGTGCGATCGCGAAGCGCGGCGCTTGGCCAGCGGCCTGTAGCGGTAGCCGGTAGCCCGTGTTGGGTGGCGGTTATGCCGTTTCGAACACCATGACGGGGTCGGTCGTTGGCTGCTCAGAGCCGCCGTCGGGTTCGACGGTGATGCCGATCACCGTGCCCGGTGTGAACGTGCCGTCAAGAACGTGCCATGTCGTGTCAGGCTCTGCGGTGAATGTTCCCGCAGCCACCGCTCCGCCGTCACCGATGTACCACGCCTCGTAGACCTTGCCATCGGGGGCAGCAGGCAACTCGTCCATCACCACGGCCGACAGCTCGAGCGATGCCGACCACACGACGGTTGCCGTCGTGCCGTTTGATTCGATGCTCGTGCGCTGCGTATCGTCTGCGGCATTGATTGCGGCGAGTTTGTCGGCGGCTTCGGATTGCGCCGAGATGGAGTCGTTGGTGACGAGGGTGCCGACAGCGGTACCTCCGGCGAAGATCAGGGCGGATGCCGCGACGGCAGCCACCGCGATCGTCGCGGGGCGTGAGTACCAGCGACGCTGCGCGCGCTTCTCCGCATTCGTCATCCGCGGTTCGGCGGCCGGGAGCGGCTCGGGGGGCTGAGTCGGCTCGGAGGCCGGCGCGGCGGCGGGTGCGTCATCCGCGGGTTCGGCCGTGTGCTGTGGCAGATCCGAAATTGCCGACATCAGTCGCGATTTCATGTCTGCAGGTGGCGCAATGGGTGTCGTCGCCTCGGCGAGTTCCCGTGCGACGTCATCGAAGCCGGCCTGGGTTCGGCGCAGCGCGTCATTGCTCGTCAGTTCGCTGTCGAAGGCGGCGTGCTCCTCGGCAGAATCAGCATCGAGGGCGTGCGAAGCTGCCTCGGCATCCTTGTCGCGAGTCATGTCGTCACCCCCAAAAGAGATCGAAGCCTGATCATTCCGTCTCGAAGGCGTGTCTTCACTGTTCCGATCGGGGTATCGAGGCGTTCGGCGATTTCGCTTTGCGAGAAGCCGCCGTAGTAGGCCAACGTTATCGCTTCGCGCTGGGCGCCAGACAGTTCGCGCAGGGCGCGATGAACCCGCTGACTCTCGATTCGCGCATCGCCCTCTTCTGCTACGGGGTCATAGGCGGTGTCGGTGTCGCGCTTGGCAATGCGCTCGTCGCGGTCGCGTGTTGACTGTGCCGAGCGCACGCGATCGACGGCGCGGCGGTGGGCGAGAGTGAAGATCCAGCCGATGGCGCTTCCGCGCGTTGCGTCAAAGCGCGGAGCAGATTGCCAGATCTCAAGAAAGATCTCCTGCGTCACCTCTTCGGACTGCGCGTCGTCAATGAGGATGCGTCGCACCAGCCCGTGAACACGGGCGGCGACAGCGTCGTAGAGGTCGCCGAACGCGCGTTGATCGCCCGAGGCGACGGCCGTCACAAGGGTTGCGACGTCGTGAGACGGCTCGTCTCGGGGAGCAATGGGCGCCCCGGTTTCCGCTGTCACAGGTGCCAGTATTGCACGCAAACCACCCAGCGCATCTGCATGCGCTCGTCGGGTAACGGGTTCGGCAAGGGTGATCACACGTGGTATTCGTTGCCACGGCCGTGGCGGATTGGCTTAGCCCTTGACGATGGTGACGTTTACGGGAGTCGCGTTGGCAAACAGGTCGAGAACGGGGCAGTGGGCGTCAACGGCGGCGTGCAGTTCGTCGTAGCGCTCCTGTGTTTCCGGACCGGTAACTGTGATGTTCAGGCGCACCGCGCTGAATCCCGGGCGAACGTTCTCGTCGATTCCGAACAAACCGGTGACGTTGAGGTCGCCCTCGGCGGATGCCTGAATGTCATCGACCTGAATGCCGAGGTTCTGCGCGTACAGGCGGTAGACGACGATCTGACACGAGATGAGCGCGCCGAGTGCAACCTCGACGGGGCTTGCCGCCACGTCGTCACCGGCGAGAGCGGCAGGTTCGTCCACAGTGAACGTGTGCTTTCCCGCGCGGATCGTCGACGCAACGGAGCCCGAACCCTCACCGGTCACCGTGTAGGTGAGGTTGGCGCTCGAGGGGGCCTTCTGAATGCGCTCGCCCCAGGCGGTGCCAGCCGAGGCGAGTCGCTCAGCGCGCTCCTCGACGGAAACGGTGGGAGCGGATGCGGGTGCGACAGTGTCTGTGAGGGTCATGGCGACGTCCTTTCGTTGTGCTCAGGCTACGAACGACTCAGCACGTCGCCAATCTCTCGACGTCATGCGCCGTAATGCGGCACGGCATCGGCGTTCTCGCGAACAACGAAAACGGCGCCGCCTTCCACCTGGTTGCCTTCGTACTCGATCGCATCATCACTGTGGTTGAGCAGAAATCGGACGCGCTGACTTTCGGACTCGCGCGTGACGATCTCGAGCCCGTCGGGCAGCACGGCATGTGCAACACCAGCGTCGTCAAGCACCGACTCCACGAAGCGATCCAGGTCAACGGAGGCAAGCGTCGTTGACACGTAGTGCGCTGCACCGCGCCCATGGCGATTGCGAGTGATGGCGACGCCGGAAGCCGCTGGGCCGTTCGTATAGTTGGCGACGGCCTCGGCCCCCGTGAGCACGATGTCGTCTGCCCACACCGAGCCGGTCGCCCCGGTGTCGAGCGTGACGAGCTCGCCGTCGCGCAGGGGGAGAAACTCGTGCACCGCGAGGCCGAGCACCTCGCGCAGCTGCCCGGGGTATGCGCCGGCGGGCACTTCGTCGTTCGCCATGACGATCCCCGAGAAGTATGAAACGGCGAGGATGCCGCCGCCGGCGACGTACTCGCGGATGTTGGCCGCCTCGGCATCCGCCAGCAGGTACAGACTTGGCGCGAACACGGCGGCGTAACCAGTGAGGTCAGCGCTGGGATGCACAAAGTCAACGGTCACTCCGCGGCGCCACAGCGACGAATAGAACGCCTCGATGCGTTCTCGATGATCGAGATCCGCAGACGGACGCCAATCGAGATCCATTGCCCAGAACGATTCAATGCTCCACACGATCGCCACGCGTGCGCTCACGCGGCTCCCTGCCACCTCGCTCAGCGAGGCGAGCTCACCGCCGAGGCCGACGACCTCGCGCCAGACTCGACTGTTCGTTCCCGCATGGGGGAGCATCGCCGAGTGAAACTTCTCTGCGCCGTACCTGCTCGCGCGAAATTGAAAGAACATCACAGCGTCGCACCCGCGTGCGACATGCTGAAGGCTGTTGCGGGCCAGCTCTCCAGGCCGCTTCGCGATGTTGCGCGGCTGCCAGTTGACGGCGGAGCTCGAGTGCTCCATCAGAATCCAGGGCTCGGATGCCGCGAGCGATCGGGTGAGGTCGGCATCCATGGCGAGCATGACGTGGTTGTCTGTGCGCTCGGCCGCAAGGTAATGATCGTTTGCGACGATGTCGACTTCTTTCGCCCACTTCCAGTAGTCGACCGAGGGGCAGTTCGTTGCCATGAAGTTCGTTGTGATGGGGCGGTCGGAGTGGGCGCGAATTGCATCGCGTTCTGCCGTGAAGCACGCGAGAAGAGCGTCTGACGTGAATCGCTGAAAGTCGAGGCGTTGGGCCTGGTTGCTGACGCTCGCCGATTGACGAGGAGCATCGATCTCGTCCCATTCGCCGTAGGTCTGACCCCAGAACTGTGTTCCCCAGGCGCGATTGAGCGTGTCGAGCGTGCCGTAACGGGTCCGCAGCCACGCGCGGAACGCCGTCACCGAGTTGTCGTCGTAGCTGTCGCTGATGGGGGCACCATATTCGTTGTGCACATGCCACATCACAACGGCCGGATGTGTGCCGTACCGCTCAGCGAGCTTCGACGCGATGGCCGTCGCGGCGCGTCTGTAGTCGGGGGAACTTGGGCTCACCATGCCGCGGGATCCGAACCCGACGCGTGTGCCGTCGCGCAGCACGGGGTGGGAGTCGGGGTATGCCTTCCAGAACCACGCCGGGGGCGCTGCCGTCGGGGTGGCCAGGTCGATATCGATGCCGGCGTCCGACAGCATCCCAATGATCTCGTCGAGAAAGCTGAAGTCGTATTCGCCCTCGCGGGGTTCGAGCATGACCCACGAGAAGATGCCGATGCTTACCAGGTTCACGCCGGCATCCTGCATCAGCCGGATGTCTTCGGCCCACACCTCGCTGCTCCACTGCTCGGGGTTGTAGTCGCCTCCGTAGCGAAAGCCGGTGCGTCCGGGGATCCAGGTCATGTCATCTCCTCTGACTGTGTGCGGTTACAGTTCTATCACAGTTCGACGTGTGGCTTGTCGATGGAAAGTTCACGCTTGACAAGGAATCAGTCACTGTGCGTAACTAGAACCGCTCACAGGGTTTCGGACATTCTCGTGGGCCGCTGTGCCGCACATCTGCGCACAGGACGTGTTTTCGACAAGGAGGACGAATGCGTTCATCACTTCGCGCAACAGCGGTCGTCGCGATCGCCGCAGCCGCGCTGCTGGCCACGGGCTGTTCCGCCGACGCGGGCGGAGAATCCAGCGGCCCCGTCAAACTGAGCTACTGGGCATGGGCGCCCAACCTGGAAAAGGTCGTGAAGATCTGGAACGACGACCATCCCGACATTCAGGTGACCGTGAGCAAGCAAGATGGCGGTGACCCCGCGGTCACCAAGCTGCTCACTGCGGTAAAGGCCGGCAGCGGCGCCCCCGACTTGATTCAGGCCGAGTATCAGAAGATCCCCACACTCGTGGCATCGGATGCTCTCGCAGACCTGTCCGAATACGGTGGCAGCGACCTTGCCTCATCGTTCCCCGACGGCGTGTGGAACTCGGTGACGCTCGGAGGCGACGCCGTCTATGCGATTCCGCAGGACACCGGCCCGATGATGGCGTACTACCGCCAAGACATCCTCGACTCGTATGGTCTGAGCGTTCCGAAGACGTGGGACGAGTACGCCGACCTCGCGCGTGCCATTCACGAGAAGGATCCGGATTCGTACCTCGGCACATTCTCGGCAAACGACGCGGGCTGGTTCACCGGGCTCACGCAGCAGGCTGGCGCGTCATGGTGGTCCATCGACGGCGACGCCTGGGGCGTCGACATTGACTCGGCAGCGTCGCAGAAGGTTGCCGAGTACTGGGGCGGACTCGTCGAAGAGGGTGTCATCGACAACAAGCCGATGTACACGCCCGAATGGAACGCCGGCTTGAACGATGGAACGCAGGTCGGCTGGGTCAGCTCGGTCTGGGCACCCGGAGTGCTCTCGGGCAACGCTGCGGACACCCAGGGCAAATGGGTAGCGGCAGAGCTTCCGCAATGGGATGCCAGCGCTCCGGCAAACGGCAACTGGGGTGGCTCGTCGACAGGCGTCACGTCGCAGTCGAAGCATCCGAAAGCAGCCCTTGAATTCGTCACGTGGCTCAATACCGACCCCGAGGCTGTGAAAGCCCTCGCCGACGTTGCCGGAATCTACCCGGCCGACACGAAGGCTGCCAAGGCGGCGCTGACGACGGCACCGGAGTTCTTCAGCAACCAGGATGACTTCTACGACGTTGCCGCCAAGGCCGCAGACTCCGTCAACTCGTTCACCTACGGGCCGAACGTGAATGTCGCGTACAGCGCCTACAACGACGAATTCGCGAAGGCGGCACAGGCGAAGACCGCTGATGCGTTCCTCACGGCGCTCGCCGCGATGCAGAAGATCACAACGGACGATCTCGTCGACAGCGGATTCACCGTCAAATAACCACGTCGCCGCCGGGGTGCGCGAGCACTCCGGCGGCCCGAGCATTCGGAGGCAGCGATGCAGGCAGAGCTCTCAGTGCGCCAACGAAAGACAGCGGCGCGGGCAGCGCCCGGCACCAGGCGCGGCAGTTTTCGCACGCGGGTGCTCACCCCGTACGGCATGCTCATGCCGGGAATCGTGCTGTTTGTGCTGTTCATGCTCGCTCCGATCGTCTACACGCTGATTCTGAGTTTTCAGAAGCAGGAGATTGTCGGGCTCGGTCTTGGTTCTGGGGGCAAGTCGCTCTCGTTCGCGGGGATCGAGAACTATGTGACGACGCTCACCAACACGGAGTTCGGCGCGAGTGTCGGCAGGGTTCTGCTCTATGGCGTCGTGCTCATTCCGACGATGCTGCTTCTTGCTCTGCTGTTCGCTCTGCTTCTCGATTCGAAGCGCACGCGCGCCGTCGGGTTCTCGCGTCTGACGATCTTCCTTCCCTATGCCGTGCCCAGTGTGATCAGCTCCCTGCTGTGGGGTTTTCTCTACCTTCCGGCCGTGAGTCCGTTCTATTACGTCTTCGAGCGGCTCGGCTGGGATGCCCCGCGAGTGCTCTCGAGTGATCTCGTGCTGTTCGGCATTGCGAACATCGCACTCTGGGGAGGCGTCGGCTTCAACATGATTGTGCTGTACACGTCTCTGCGCGCCGTGCCGAGCGAGATCTACGAGGCGGCAAAGATCGACGGCGCGAGCGAGGTGCAGATCGCCCTGCGCATCAAAGTTCCCATCATCGCGCCAGCGCTCGTGATGACGGGGCTGTTCTCGATGATCGCGACGCTTCAAGTCTTCGCGGAACCGACGATCCTGCGACCGCTCTCGAACAGTCTGTCGACAAGCTGGTCGCCTCTCATGCTCGTGTACCGCGATGCGTTCACGCGCGACGACATCTACTCAGCCGCAGCGACGTCGATCGTGATCGCCATCGCCACGTTTGCTCTCTCGTTCTTCTTTCTGCGGGTCGTGCAGAAGCGGGCGTTCGGGCAGGAGGACTGACATGACGACGTATGCACATGTGAAACCCGGGTCGACAGCATCGCCGACGCACAGACCAGATCGGCGTGAGCCGATCAGCGTTCTCTCCACGGCGATTCTGCTCATCGGCGCGCTGTACTGCCTGCTTCCGGTTATCTGGGTGGTGATGGCGTCGACGAAAGATGGCTCAGAGCTGTTTTCGACATTCACTCTCGCGCCGAGCACGCACCTCTGGGACAACATCGTCGAGCTCACGCAATACCGCAACGGACTCTTCTGGCGATGGATGCTGAACACGGCGCTGTATGCCGGAGTCGGCGCGTTCGCCTCAACCTACGTCTCGGCGCTCTCGGGCTATGTGCTGGCGAAGTTCTCGTTCCCTGGCAAAGGCACAGTGTTCAAGGTGCTTCTCATGGGCGTTCTCGTGCCCGGGGTCATCCTTGCCATTCCGCAGTACTTCCTCTTCGCCGAGGTCGGGCTGACGAACACCTATTGGTCGGTTCTGCTCCCGCAGATCATCAGCCCGTACGGCATCTACCTCGCGCGCATCTATGCCGCGGCATCCGTGCCGACCGACGTCGTCGAGGCGGCGCGCACGGAAGGCGCACGGGAGCTGCGCATCTTCCACACCATTGCGATGCCGATGATGGCGCCCGGTCTTGTGACGATCTTTCTGTTTCAGTTCGTCGCCGTGTGGAACAACTTCATGCTTCCGTACATCATGCTGGGCAGCGACAGCCTGTACCCGATCACTGTGGGCCTCAGCGGTCTGCTGAATCAGGGGGCATCCGCTCCGGCGCTCTACACCCTCGTCGTCACCGGATCCCTGCTCGCCGTGATTCCGCTCATTCTGCTGTTCTTCCTTCTTCAGCGCTTCTGGCGGGTCGACCTGGCCGCAGGAGCGGTGAAAGCGTGAGCGCACGGCAATCCCAAGCGTACGGCGCATGCTCCCATATGCTGGTGGCGTGAGCACCCCCTCCCCGCGTCGTCGCCCCACGATCGACGACGTCGCCACGGCAGCGGGGGTGTCGCGCGGAACCGTCTCGCGGGTGCTCAACGGCGGTCACTGGGTGAGTCCCGACTCGCTTCATGCCGTGAACGCCGCGATCAAGAAGACCGGGTACCGCATCAACCCGCACGCGCGAAACCTCGCGACGTCGCGCGCGAACTCTGTGGCGTTTCTGCTCACGGAATCGCACGACAGACTCTTCGAAGACCCAAACTTCGCCGTTTTGATGCGCGGTGCCGCGAGCGCGCTTGAAGAGCACGACCTTCCGCTCGTGCTTCTGATGGCGGGAACGGATGCTGAAAAGCGCCGTGCCGCTGAATTCATCACCGCGGGCCACGTCGACGGTGTGCTTCTCGTCTCTTCCCATGCCGGCCAGTCGTCGTTTCTGCACGAGCTCGTGCAGTCGAAGGTTCCGGCGATCGCGTGTGGAATTCCGCTTGGCTTCGAGAGATCTGTCGGCTACGTCGCTGCAGACGACGAGGCCGGCGCCGAGGCTGCGGTCGAACATCTTCGCGCACGCGGCTGCACGCGCATCGCCACGATCGCCGGGCCCCAAGACACCTCGGGCGGAGTCGGGCGCCTCGTCGGGTATCGCCGGGCGATGGCCGGCGACGCAGACGACGCGCTCATCGAAGATGGCGACTACTCGCGCGAGAGCGGCAGACGGGCCATGGCCGCGCTGCTCGAGCGAAGCACCGACATTGACGGCGTCTTCGCCGCGAACGACGTGATGGCGGCTGGCGCGCTCGATGTTCTTCGCGATCGCGGCATCCGGGTTCCAGACGGGGTCGCCGTCGTCGGGTTCGACGATGCGCCGATCGCGAGCAGCACCACGCCGTCTCTCACGACGATGAGGCAGCCGTTTGAGCGCATCAGCCGCGAGATGGTGCGGCTGCTTCTCGACATGATCAACGGAAACGGGGGAGCGACAATGACCCTCCCAACGGAACTCGTCGTTCGCGAGAGCGCGTAAGATCTCCCTCCGCTGCACGCGCCCCGGAACAACCGAAGAACGTTTAGGTCACCGCCGGTGACGTTGCAGACGCATCGACGTGTCTGGGCTGTGTGATTCTGGACATGATGCTGGCCATTGTGCGCCTGGTCAGAAGGCGGCCGAGATTCGCTCCAACGCGATTTGACGCCCCGTCGATGACGCTCGGCCCGGGGTTACGACGTGCGAGGTGTGCGAGCGCCGTTGCGACGACGTTGTCGGGTGTGCGCATGCGTGCTCCCGCTGTCGCGTCATCGGTGCCAACGACGGAGTTGAACTCGGTACTTGTTGCGCCAGGCGAAAGGGCGAAAATGGTGACCCCGCTCGTGCACAACTCTGCCCACAGTGATTCAGTGAAGCTCAGAACGAATGCCTTCGTTGCCCCGTAGACGGCCATGCGTGGTGTTGGTGCGTAGGCAGCCATGCTTGCGACGTTGATCAGGTAGCCGCTTCCGGCCTCGACCATGTCGGACAGGAAAGCGGCGCTGGTCTGTACTGGAGCCGACACATCCACGGCGATTTCGCGAGCGAGCAGCTGCGGGTCTTCGGCGACGAACGGGCCGAACGTACCGAATCCGGCATTGTTGATAACGCCCGTTACTCGAAGACCGGCGCTGTCGACGGCAGCTCGCAGGTCGGCCCCCGCTGTTGCGGACGAAAGATCCTGTCGCAATACCGTCGCTCTGACTCCGTGCGCCCGATTGAGCTCAGACGCAAGCCGCTGGAGACGGTCTTCCCGGCGCGCCACCAGCACCAGGTCTGAGCCGAGACTGGCCAGTTTGCGAGCAAAAGCCTCTCCGATTCCGGAGCTGGCGCCCGTGATGAGAACTGTTTGACTGCCGTGATCGATGGTGGGCATGTTGGCTCCTCCGGGTGAGGTCGATGGATACCTGCATCGTATGCCTAGCGGGCACTCAGTGCCAACTAGGCATCTCGGCTACACTGGGAAGTCATGAGCCCTGAACCTACCCTCTGGGAGCGATCGCGTCAGGCGGCTCTGACCGAGATCACGACCGTGGCTATGCGGCTGATTCTCGACCAAGGTTTCGAGCAGACGACGATCGATCAGATAGCCGAGACGTCCGGGATCTCCCGTCGGTCGTTTTTTCGGTACTTCCGCACGAAGGAGGACGTCGTGCTGGGCGACCTGGCGGGTCAGGGCGTGCTGATGCAGGAGGCTCTCGAAGCTGTTCCGCTTTCCGTCGGACCCTGGGAGGCGCTGCGCGAAGCCTTCGACGCGATTGAAGCTCTCGAGGGTGATTCGGGCACGACCCTCAAGATCGCAAAGATGATGTATGAAACACCATCGCTGCGCTCGCGCAGCATCGAGAAGCATCTGCACTGGCAATCACTCCTTGTGCCCAACATCCGGCTGAGGCTCGGCATTCAGGACGGGCAGGGTGACCCGTCAGCGGAGGCGATCGTGGCCTGCTGCATCGCGTGTCTCGATGTCGCAGGGGAGTTGTGGACGAAAGAAGGCGGCACCTCGAGTCTTGCGGACCTCTACGATCAGGCGGTACACGGCATGCGATCTGCCGACTGAGCCGGGACGACTCGCGCCGATCTCACGGTGCGTCAGCCTTTTCCATGTTCTTTCCGCCGGAGTCTTGACGGAAAAATGAGTTCTCCCTTAGATGGGTGGCGAAGCACTTAAGGGGCGCGGGCAGCAACGCGATGCACGTCATCGCCGCCGTCGAGACGTCGCCCCGATCATCACCGTCGTGCCGCGAATCCACGCGCGCCGACGCTGCTGCGCGTGCGTGCGCGGCAACTTCAACGAAGAAGGAGAGCGCATCACATGCGTTGGAGATCGGTTACAGCAAGAGCAGCGGCCATCATTGCCGCGAGCGTGTTCATCGGAGGTGCGATGCCGCCACGGGCTGCGTCGGCCGACCAGCATCCGCAGTCAGCTGGGACGCAAGCCTCGGGCACGTATACAAACCCGGTGAGCGAAGGAGTTGTCGATTCGTTCCCCGATCCCGCCATAATCAAGGGAAAAGACGGGGCCTGGTACGCGTACGGAACGACAAACCCCATCTTCAACAGCGACGGCGAGAAGGGGGAGCGCATCTTGCCGATGATGCGCTCGACAGACATGGTGACGTGGGAGCACGTCGGCGATGTCTATGAGAAAGGCGGCGATCGCCCCGACTACTGGTCGGCGGGTACGCGCCCGTGGGCTCCGGACATCCGCTATCTCGACGGCCAGTACTCTCTGACCTACTCGCTGTCGAACGGGGGAGTCGCGCTGCTCACAGCCGAAACTCCAACAGGGCCCTGGACAGACCATGGCCTGCTGATCAGCGGTAAGGGAGTCGAAGGCTGCCCGACCGGGAACATTGACCAATCACTCTTCACCGATAGCGACGGCACGCACTACATTTACTGGGGAAGCTACGACCTGCTCTGTGTCTCCGCGCTCAACGAGGAGGCAACGGCACTGACCGGTGACGTGACGCAGATTGCACAGGGGCGACGCATGGAGGGAGGCCTTGTCGTGAAGCACGACGACATGTACTACCTCATGTATTCGGATGCCGGATGCTGCGACGGCTCGTTCAGCGGCTACACCGTCAAGGCAGGGCGCTCAGACAGCCCTCGCGGTCCGTTCGTCGACGATGATGGAATCGACCTGATGTCGACGAGCAGCAACGCAGGATTCGTGCTGACCTCCAACGGAAACGGCTTCGCGGGGCCGGGACACAACACAATCCAGACTGATCTGTCTGGCCAAGACTGGCTTGTTTATCACGCGATCCCGACCGCCGACCCCGACTTTCCACCTGTCGGCAACCTCAATCTCTCGAAGCGTCCGCTCATGATCGACAGACTTGACTGGATCGACGGCTGGCCCGTTGTGCGGGCGGGAGCCGGCCCATCGAATGGCGAAGAAACGGCACCCGTGACGACGCCGATCGTCGGGTCGGACTTTGCCGACGGGTCGCTGCGGTCGTGGAAGAAGCGCGGACGAAGCAGCGTTGACATCGCGACGGACGACGATGCGGGCAAGCATATTCGCATGACCGCAGAGGGCACGGGCTCCAGCGCCATGTCGGGCGGCGCCACCGTGACAAGCCAGAAGAAGGCATCGGGGGATCTGCGCGTGCAGGCCGACATCCGATTCACAGCGGCAGACGCCGACACCTCGGCCGGCGCCACAGGATTGGTACTGGGAAGCAAGGGGCGGAACGGAACGACGGCATGGATCGACGCCGAAGCGAACGAACTGCGCATTGAGATCGTTCACGGAAGCGCTGTCGTGACCGAGTCGGCACCTCTTCCGGACTCGTTTGATGCCAGCACGTGGCACGTGGTCTCCGTCGAATGGCGAGGGAGCACCGTGACGGCAGAGGTCGCGAACGATGGACTGGGCGAGCCGCTCGCCGTTGTCGAGGCAACAGCGCCCGAACAGGCGAAATCGCACGGATCCGTCGGCTTCGCAGCATCCGGTGCCGTCATGGATGGCGACAACATCAGCGCCGCGAAGCTCTTCACACCTGTGACGGAGCGCGTTGCCGATCCGCAGCCGGGAGAGCTGCTGAGCGAGTACTCTGACGACTTCGACGCGGACGGAAACCCCGCAGAGAATGACGACGCGTGGAGGTGGGTACGCGGGCAGGCCGAAGGCTCAGGCGTCAGCGACGGTTCGCTCGTCTGGCCGACGAACGGCGACGAACTCTATAAGGGGACGAATACGGCATCCGTTCTGCTGCGCGATGCGCCGCAGAACAACTACATGGTCGAGACGAAGGTGACGTTTGACCCAACGAAGGCGGCTCAGCAGGCCGGACTCGTGCTGTACGAACACGATGACAGCTACGTCAAATTGACGCACACGGTTCTTCCCATCAGCCGAATGGGCCACGTCGAGCACGTAACCGAATTCGGCAAAGAAGGCTCGCGTCCGACGACAACACCGCCGACAGCGGTCGCGAACGGACCGATGTTCGGAGCAGCACCTGCCGAGACGACATGGCTGCGACTCTTCGTTCAGCGTGATGACGAAGGAGAAGAATATGACGTTCGCATGGCATCGAGCACCGATGGCGAAAACTGGCAGTGGGGCGGAGTCTGGTCGCTGTCGACGCTCGGCAACCTGCAGCTCGGACTGCTCTCGATGAACGCGAAGGGAGCCGACGCGAACTTCGAATACGTGCACACCTACGACATGGGCGGCGAGGCCGCGCAGCATCCAGCCAGCTGGCCCCTGCCGATGCCGTACGGCACAGCCGACGACCGGGCAGAGATCACGCCGGGGGTGCACAACTCGATGGTGCTCGATCTCGAGACACGGCCGCAGGATGCAGAGCAGGGCCGAGTCTGGATGCGTGACACCTACGTGAACCACTTCGAGGTCGACGGCGAGACGCTGTACGTCGCGACGGGAACGACGAAGGTGGCGGAGCTTGACAAAGCAGGGCCGTGGAACGACGGCCTCTACATGTGGACTGCGCCGTCGATGGACGGACCGTGGACGCTCGTCGACACGACATCGCTGCGGCCAGACCAGACGAAGGGCAAGGTGTGGTCGCCCGAGTTCGTCGACGAGAACACAGACGAGAAGACTGTGGTCGCGGACTGGCAGACGTACAAGCATCCGGATGACCCGTCGAAGCGAGCAGGCAACGTCTGGGCACCGGAGGTGCAGTACATCGACGGCACGTGGTACATCATGGCCACAATGGGTGACCCGTCGAAGTTGACCGGAACCTTCATGCTGGCAAGCGAAGGCGGCATTGAAGGGCCGTATCGCAACATCGAGGGAAGCATTGAACACCCCCTGGGCGACCCTGTCAGGGCATCGAATCCGCAGTATTACCACATCGATGGCGGGATGTTCCACGAGGGCGATGACACCTACCTCGTGCTGCACAACGACCTCTACTCGAAGCTGACACCAGACATGGAGAACCTGGAGCACCCCACCGATCTGCCGACCTTCGACCAGCAGCCGTTCTCACCCGAGCCGTACCTGGAGGGCGCAACGGTGACCAAGGTGGGCGACAAGTACTACCTCATGCACGCGGTCTGGGCGAACAAATCAGGTGAAGGCGAGGATGCTGTCTGCTCGTACCTGCCGAACACGGGGAAGAAGTCGCAGTACGACGCCATCGTCGCCGTGTCTGACTCCTTCGAAGGGCCGTACTCGAAGCGCTATACGGCGGGCGTCGGGGCCGGTCACAACAACATGTTCGTCGATGAGGAGGGGACCGTGTGGATGACGTTCTTCCGCAACCCGGCTCACGGCTACTGGTCCGAGCCAGACCACATCGATGATGCCGCCGTGGCTGGTGTCGTTCGCATGGAGCAGGCCGGCCCGTTTGGCGATCTGCTCTACGTGGAGCGACCCACGGACTGATCACCAAGCACGCGAAGGGGCGCCCGTGCTACACGGGCGCCCCTTTTTGCCTGCCGGGTCGCTCAGTCGCGAATACTTCTGACGGCGTCAGAATTAATTCTGAAAGTTTTTTGCCGGATGGTTGACGGAAAAATTCTGCGCTGAGATTGTGGCTGTTATGTCAATGACGAACGGCGTGCGAGCCCTGGTGAGACGCACACACGAGGAGCGCGTACTCGCGGCACTTCGTGCACACGGGGCCCTGAGTCGCAGCGATCTCGCGACCCGGGTCGGTCTCTCGCGCACCACGCTCTCGGAGATCACCGCGAGTCTGCTGCAGCGGGGAGCAATCGTCGTCGCAGACACCGACGCGGCAGTGCGTGCGGGCAGTGGACGCCCCGCCGAGCGACTCGCTCTCGACCCCGGCGCTGGCCAGGTGATCGGCGTTGACTTTGGGCACAGGCGCGTGCACGTTTCCGTTGCCGATGCGTCGCACAATGTGATCGCATCCGGGCGTGAAGAGTATGCGAACGGCACCCCGTGGAACGAGCGCCTGTCAACGGCGTTCGAACTGATTGAGCGCCTGAGTCGAGAGACTGGCGTGCACTACGGCGCACTCCAGGCCATCGGCATCGGGGTTCCGGGACCTTATACGGGAAAGACAAGCGGCTCCGGACCCGTGAGCTGGAAGAACCAGCTGATGCCCGATGGCGTCGATGCCGCGTTTGCCGAGCGATTCGACACCCCTGTCTTCGTCGACAACAACACGCGACTCGCGGCGCTCGCCGAGGCAAGCACGCGCTCGGACGTCGTCGACAACCTCATCTACCTGCGGCTGTCCGACGGCGTCGGCGGAGGCCTCGTCGTCTCTGGGCGGCTTGTCTCGGGAACGAAGGGCTTTGCGGGCGAACTCGGTCACGTCACCGTGGACCCCGCCGGCGTCACGTGCCGCTGCGGCAAGCGTGGGTGCCTCGAGACTGTCGCCTCCGTGCCCGCCATCCTCGCCGCGTGTCGCGGTCGAGGTGTGCAGCTCGAGACCTTCGACGATCTTGCCGCGGCCGTTGAGAAGGGCGACCCGGTTGTCGATGTCGTGCTGCGCGAGGTTGGCACGGCGATCGGTCGGGTGCTCGGCGCGGCCGCCATGACGCTCAACCCGCGCGAGGTCGTCATCGGCGGTGAAGTCGTGCGCATCGCCCCCGTCATCGTGGAGCAGGCTGCGGCGACCATCCGCTACGAGCTGTACCCGATTCCTGCCGAGCAGCCGCTGGTCGTGCGCGCTGCCCAGCTCTACGACAACGATGGCGCACTCGGCGCCATCGCCGCCATCTTTCACCAGTCACCGCTTCTCGCCGGATACCCCGAGCCCTCAACGCCCGCCGAGCAGCAGCAGTCGCAAAGGAGCGCGAACTCATGACGCTTTCCACCGCCCATAACGAACGAGTTCTGCCATGGAACGAGTAGCAGAGATGACGAACCCCACAGACAGAGAAAAGCAGTCGCCCGTCACCGCGGGAGGCTCGGCAACCGTAACGATGGCAGTGGCGTCAGACTCACCGAAACCGCCTTCCGGCGCGAAGAAGAAGATGACGAAGCGCTCGAAGCTGCTCACCCTCAATGTGATCTCCGTCGTCGGCGGCATCGGAATCTGGTGGACGCTCGCGCTCGCGGGATTTCAGTTTCCGACCCCTCCCGAGGTGATCGAGAAGGGCGTGCAACTGTGGGCGTCCGGTCTTCTGCAGCAAGACCTGGCAGCCAGCCTCGGCCGTGTGCTCACCGGCTTCATCCTCGGCTCGGCCCTCGCCATTCCCGTCGGGTTTCTCATGGGCTGGTACACGATCGGCCGTGGGCTCTTCGAACCGTGGATTCAGTTCTTCCGCACGATCCCGCCGCTGGCGCTTCTCCCTCTCGTGCTCGTTCTGCTCGGTATCGGCGAAGTTCCCAAGATCTTCGTGATTTTCCTTGCCGCCTTCCTCGTCTGCGTGATCTCCACCTACCAGGGCGTCGTGAGCGTCGACCGAACACTCATCAACGCAGCGCGCGTACTCGGTGCGAAAGACGGGACCATCTTCGCTCGCGTCGTGGTTCCGGCATCCACGCCTTTCATTCTCGTCGGCATGCGCACGGGTCTCGGCTCCTCATGGGCGACACTCGTTGCCGCCGAGCTTCTCGCCGCTCCGGCCGGGCTCGGGTACCGAATGCAGCAAGCGCAGCTGTACTACGACCTCGCGACAATCTTCGTCGGCATCGTCTGCATCGGCATTCTGGGCCTCGTCATGGACAGGCTTCTGCTGCTCGCCGAGAGCAGACTCACGGGCTGGCAGGAACGGATCTGATCATGGTAGCCGCAACGAAAACAGCAAAGATCTCAATTCAGAACGTTCGCAAGACGTTTCAACTGAAGAACAAGGAATTCGTCGCTCTCGAGAAGGTGAACCTCGACATCGCCGACAACGAGTTCGTCACCGTCGTCGGCCCATCCGGATGCGGTAAGTCGACGCTCATGAACATTCTCGGCGGGCTCGAAGAAGCAACGGGCGGACAGGCCCTCGTCGATGGGCGCAGCGTGTCTGGTCCCGGCCCAGAGCGCGGCGTGATTTTTCAGCAGTACGCTCTCTTCCCTTGGCTCACCGTGCGCAAGAACGTGGAGTTCGGCCTCAAGGTCGCCGGCGTGAACGCAAAGGATCGACGGGAGCGCGCCGAGCACTTCATCGACATGGTGGGCCTCAGCCAGTTCGCCGATGCTCTGCCGAAGATGCTGTCCGGAGGAATGAAGCAGCGCTGCGCCATTGCCCGTGCCTACGCGGTGAACCCGTCAATTCTGCTGATGGACGAGCCATTTGGCGCTCTCGATGCGCTCACGAGAGTCAAGCTTCAGGAACAGCTTCTCGACACCTGGAACCGTGAGAAGCGCACAGTCATGTTCATCACGCACGACGTCGATGAGGCCGTGTTCCTTGCCAATCGCGTCGTCGTGATGGCGGCACGGCCCGGCCGTATCCACGAGGTCATTGATGTGGATCTGCCGTACCCGCGCACCGAAGAAGTCCGGCTGAGCCCGGAGTTCGCCGAGCTGCGCAATCGCGTGTGGCACGCGGTGTATCACCAGTAACCCCGGTAACAGCACCGGATCCTCGCCGCCTGAGTCCCCTCAGTCGGCCCCAACCCCCATGAAAGGGACTGCATCATGTCATTCACCACAAAGCTGCTCGGCACCGTCGCCGCCAGCGTCACTGTGGCCCTCGCGTTGGCAGGCTGCTCAAGCGGAGCAACAGATGACGCCGGCAACGAGGTCGAGGCCATCGACGTCAACTTCGGCTACATCGCCGATTACAACGGAACAAGCCTGCTCGCGATTGCCAAGGATCAGGGCCTATGGGAGAAGAACGGGGTGAACATCACAACGACGCCGTTCACCAACGGCCCTCTCCAGATTCAGGCACTGGGAACAGGAGATCTGGACTTCGGCTACATCGGACCGGGCGCGTTCTGGCTGCCAGCATCCGGGCAGGCAAAGCTCGTTTCGATGAACACCCTCGGTCAGGCCGACCGTGTCGTCGCTCAAGAGGGCATCGAGTCGATGGAAGACCTCCGAGGCAAGACTGTCGCCGTTCCCGAGGGAACCTCGGGCGATATGATCCTCACGCTTGCGCTCGAAAAGGCAGGCATGACGAAAGACGACATCAATGTCGTGAACATGGAGCCGTCGGCGATCGTCTCTGCGCTCGCGTCGAAGAAGGTCGACGGAGCCGGCTTCTGGTACCCCGCATTGGCAACGGTCAAGGAGCAGGTGCCCGGGCTCGTCGAACTCGCCGAGAACAAGGACTTCGAAGACACCATCGCGTTCCCCACGGCGTTCGTCGCGGGAAATGACGTCGTCGAAAAGCAGCCGGAGAAGCTCGACCGCGTGCTCAAGGTACTTCGCGAGGCGATCGAATACCGCGCGAACAACGTGGATGAGTCCATTCAGCTCACCGCTGACTTCTCGGCGCTTGACCCCGAAAAGGTGAAGGCCGACGCGGGAAACGTGCAGATTCTGAGTCTCGACGAGATCGACACGCTCACAGAAGACGGCTCGGTGAATGAGTGGCTCGAAGGCATGAACGACTACTTCGTGGATGCCGGAAAGCTGCCCGAGCCGGTTGACCCCGCCGACTACTACACCGGTGATCTCTTCCTGAAAGCAGGCAAATAAGTTGTCACAAGCCAGGAACATCCTCTTTCTGATGACCGACCAGCACCGGGCGGACACGCTCGGCGCCTATGGAAATCAGCTCGCGGAGACGCCCGCTCTCGATGAGCTCGCTCGCACGGGAACACGATTCGACCGGTGGTACACACCGAGCGCGATCTGCACCCCTGCGCGGGCGAGCCTGCTCACAGGCCAAGCGCCGTTCCGACACAAGCTTCTCGCCAACCACGAGCGCAATGTCGGGTACATCGAGGATCTGCCCGAGGACCAGTACGCGTTCTCTGCCGATCTTCGGGCGGCCGGGTACAACTGCGGGCTGATCGGCAAGTGGCACGCGGGAACCGAGCGCACGGCCGCCGATTTCGGGTTCGACGGGCCCGATCTCGCCGGCTGGCACAACCCGGTTGAGCACGAGGACTACCTGGCATACCTGCACGACAACGATCTGCCCGCATACGAGATCAGCGATCAGATTCGTGGGACGCTGCCGAACGGCGGGCCGGGCAACCTGCTCGCCGCTCGGCTGCACCAGCCCGTTGAAGCGACGTTCGAGCATTACCTCGCATCACGCACGATTGAGATGCTCGAGCGCTACGCTGCCGATTACCGTAACGACGGTCAGCCCTTCTACCTTGCACTCAACTTCTTCGGCCCGCACCTGCCGTACGTTGTGCCGGATGAGTACTTCGACATGTTCGATCCAGAAGTCATCGAGATGCCGAAGTCTGTTGCTGAGACGTTCTCGGGCAAGCCGCAGGTGCAGCAGAACTACAGCGACCACTGGGCATTCGACACGATGCCGCTCGAGACGAGTCGCAAGCTCATCGCGATCTACTGGGGATATGTCGCGCTAATCGACAGCCAGATCGCCCGGGTCATGGAGGCCATGACTCGCCTCGGACTCGTCGATGACACTGCCGTGTTCTTCAGCTGTGATCACGGCGAGTTCACGGGCTCGCACCGCCTGCACGACAAGGGCCCGGCGATGTATGAAGACATCTACCGGACCCCGGGCATTGTGCGCATTCCCGGCGCTCCCGCGGGGCAGGTGCGCAACGAGTTCGTCAGCCTGCTTGACTGCACAGCGACGTTCCTCGAGCTCGCGGGGCTCGACCCGGCTCCCGCCGTCGATTCGCGCAGTCTTGTTCCGCTTGTCGAGGGTGAGACTCCCGAGTGGCAAGAAGACATCGTGTGCGAGTTTCACGGACATCACTTCCCCTACCCGCAGAGGATGCTGCGCAATGACCGCTACAAGCTCATCGTCAATCCGGACTCGGTGAATGAGCTCTACGATCTCGAGCGCGACCCGGATGAGCTTCTCAACGTCTACGCGCTTCCGGATATGGCAGAGACGCGCAACGAGATGATGGAGCGACTGTACGCGCTGCTTGTGGAGCGCGGCGACAAGTTCTACCACTGGATGACGTCGATGTACCCGGTCGGCGGCGTCGCCTATGACCCGTCGTTGAGCGGTTTCGACGACGAGGCGTACCAGAAATAGCCTTCCGGCACGGCCAGTGGCAGCATCAAGCGATTCTCGAGAGGGAGCAATGACCGAGCCGAGCGGGCGCCCCAATATCGTCTTCATGCTGACCGACGATCACGCGGCTCACGCGATCAGCGCCTACGGCTCCGTCGTTAACCGCACGCCGCGCATCGATGAGATCGCTGACGCCGGCGTGCGCCTCGACAACTGCTTCTGCACGAACTCGCTGTGCACGCCGAGCCGGGCATCGATTCTCACCGGAACGTACAGTCACATCAATGGCGTGACGACGCTCGAGACGCCTATCGACGCAAGCCAGCCGACGTTTATCTCCCAGCTGCGGGCCGCCGGGTATCGCACGGCTGTCGTCGGCAAGTGGCATATGGGAGAGGGCGATGGTCACGACCCGCAGGGATTCGACTATTGGGCAGTACTGCGCGATCAGGGGGAGTACGTCGACCCCCAGATTCTCACGAAGGATGGCGTCGCCATTGTGGACGGCTACGCGACAGACGTGATCACCGATCTCGCTCTTGACTGGCTTGAATCGCTCGAGGGCGACGAGCCGTGGTGCGTGCTCATTCACCACAAGGCGCCTCATCGGCCGTGGGAACCGGATGAGAAGCACAAAGGCATGTACTCGGATCCGATTCGGGTGCCCGACACCTTTGACGATGACTACTCAACGCGCACGTCTGCGGCGCACCGTGCGGCAATGCGCATCGCCGATCACTTGACGCTGGCAGATCTCAAAGAGTCACCACCAGCCGATCTCACTTACGAGCAGGCGGTGCTGTGGAAGTACCAGCGGTACATGGAGGACTACCTCGCGTGCGTCGCGTCTGTTGACGACAACGTCGGTCGTGTCACCGACTGGCTGCGCGCCCGTGGTGAGTTCGACGACACCCTCATGATGTACAGCTCCGATCAGGGTTTCTTCCTCGGCGACCACGGCTGGTTCGACAAGCGCTTCATGTACGACGAATCGCTGCGCATGCCGATGCTGATCAGCTGCCCGTCGCGCATTCCGCACCGCGACGAGCCGCTCGAGCAGATCGTCACGAACGTCGATTTCGCGCAGACGATCCTCGAGGCGACGGGAACCGATGCGCTCGAACGCATGCAGGGCATGAGCATCTGGCCGCAGCTCACGACCGACCCTGGGCGACCCACGCGCCGTGCCATGTATTACCGTTACTTCGAGAACGACGACATCAATCACCATGCGTTTGCGCATTACGGCATGCGCACGGAACGATACAAGCTCATCTACTTCTACAACGACGGCCTCGGGCTGCCCGGGTCATCGGGCCGAACCTACCCTCCCGAGTGGGAGCTCTACGATCTTCAGAACGATCCAGAAGAATGTCGCAATGTGTACGGCGACGCCGCGTACGCTGACCTGCGCGAAGAACTGACGGTGCGACTCTGGATGCTGCAAGCCGAACTGCGAGACGAGCCGCACCCGTCGCAGCCGGTTCCGGCGTTGCTTCGTGACCGTGCCTGAAGATCGATCAGGGCTTCAGGAGTACCTTGCCAACGCGACCGGGGGTGAGGCTCGCCGTGACCGCGTCGCGCACATCGTCGAAGCCAAATGTCGCGGAGACGGGAAGCGTCAGCTCCCCAGACGACACGCGTGTCGTGAGCTCAGCGAACAGCTCACCCTTTGTTGCGGCATCCATCTCTTTGTTGACGATGCTCCCCCAAAACCCCTTCACCGTTGCCTGCTTGAAGATGAGGTCGCCTGACGAAAGCTCAACGCGTGAGCCGTCCATTGCGCCGAAGACGACAAGCGTGCTGTTCTTGGCGAGAAGCGACAGTACGTCGCCGGCCGAGGAGCCGCCAACCGAATCCACTCCGGCGACAATCGGGGCGCCGCTTGTGATCGCTGCGATGTTGTCACGCCAGGCGGCATCACTCGTGGACACGACGTTCGTAATTCCCTGGTCGCGAAGCTGGTCGACGGCCTCCTGGCGACGAACAAGGCCGACAACATGGATGCCGCGTGCCGCCGCGAGCTGAGCCACCATGCGTCCCACCGCACCGTTTGCCGCGTTCTGCAGCATCCATTGGTCTTTCTCGAGGCCCAACGAATGCAGCAGGCTGATCGCGCTGAACGGCATAGAGACGAACTGTGCGGCTGACTCATCGGGAAGCGCGTCGGGAACAGGGATGAGGCCCGCCGCCTTCGCCGTGAAGTACTCGCCCCACACGCCGAACGTTCCGCCTGTGACGACGCGCTGTCCGACCTCGAGGCCCTCGACTCCGGGGCCGAGGGCGTCGATTGTTCCGACGGCCTCGGTTCCGGCCTGCGCCGGAAGCTCCGGAACGAAGCCATAGGTTCCGCGAACTGTCCACAGGTCGTGGTTGTGAATGGGGGAGAGCAGCGTCTTCACGCGCACCTCGCCCTCGGCCGGCTCGGGGAGCGGGACCTCTTCGACGGTAAGTACCGTTTCGGGCTCAGCGAAACTGTGATGAATGATGGCGCGCATGTGGTTCTCCTTTCGAGTCAGTCGTCTGAGACGCTGATTGTGACGTCGATGTTGCCGCGTGTGGCATTTGAGTAGGGGCAGACTTTGTGTGCAGCATCCGCAAGTTCTTGCGCTTTCTCGTGAGAGAGCTCCGGAATCACGACTTCCAGGTGCACGGCAAGCTCGTAGCCGCCTGTGCCATTTGGTCCGATGTGCACGCGACCACCCACCGATGATTCGGCGATCGCGATCTTCTGGGAACGGGCGACGCCCTGGAGGGCGGAATGAAAGCAGGCGGCATACCCGGCGGCAAAGAGCTGCTCCGGATTGGCACCGGCACCGGGTCCTCCCATCTCGACCGGAACGGCCATGTCAAGCGCGAACGACCCATCGCTTGATGTGACGCGTCCGTTGCGTCCTTCGCCGCTCGAAAGCGCCTCCGCCGTGTAGAGAATGTTCACGTTGCTGCCTTTCCTTTGAGTCCTGCGTGTGGAGCCTGCGCTGCTGAGTGCATGGTCGCAGTCAGCTGCTGGAGCGTGTCGATCAGCTCGCGAGCGGCGTCCTTGCCGGCGAGCCCTGTGCCCTCTGCGATGGTTCCGGGGATGTGAGACAACTCGGAGCGCAATTCAATGCCGCGCTTACCAAGGGCGACGGTCACGATTCGATCGTCGGGCGATCGTCGTTCTCGACGAACCAGTTCTGAGCTCTCCATGCGGCGCAGCAGCGGCGACATCGTGCCCGAGTCCAACTGCAGTCTCTCGCCGAGAGACGAGACGGTCTGGTCGTCCTCGACCCACAGGGTCACGAGAACGAGGTATTGGGGGTATGTCAGCCCCCATGGTTCGAGCAGAGCTCGGTATGCCTGGGTGGTCGCACGTGATGCTGCATAGAGCGAAAAGCACACCATGTCATCTGTCACTGCCATAATCCCAATATTGCACACAACCAAGTTGTGGACAACCTAACTAATGATTGTCTGAGAAGAGCCGTGCGCAGGCACTGCATATCAGCCGAAGCTAAGCTGTTAGCCACGGGTGGCGACGCTCGATTCTGCGACAACGAAGGTGGGACGCTCAGTGGATGATATGGCGCGGATTCCCGCGGGCGAGTTCCGCATGGGTTCAGAGGGTTATTACCCAGAGGAAGGCCCGGTCTTCATGACGCGCGTCGATGAGTTTCTCATCGACAGGCAACCCGTGACCAATGGGCAGTTTCGTACATTCGTCGAGGCCACAGGGTTCGTCACAGTGGCTGAGATGGGCCTCGACGCTGAAGAGTTCCCCCAGCTGAGCGAGGCCGACCGCGCTCCGGGCAGTCTCGTATTCCATGAGACCGACGGCCCCGTCGACCTGCGCAATTGGCGCGCATGGTGGAGCTGGGTGCCCGGCGCCGACTGGCAGCATCCGTTTGGACCCAACTCGAGCATCGAGGGCAAAGACGATCACCCCGTCGTGCAGGTCTGCTACACGGATGCCGCGGCCTACGCCGCCTGGGCAGGCAAGCGGCTGCCGACGGAGCAGGAGTGGGAGCGTGCCGCCCGCGGAGAGCTCGACGGCGCAGACTTCGCCTGGGGCGACGATCTGACGCCCGGCGGTGAATTGCGCGCGAACACGTGGCAGGGAAACTTCCCCTACGAGAACACGGGGGCACGCGGCTGGAAGGGCACTTCTCCCGTCGGCACGTTCGAACCAAATGGATACGGCCTTGTCGACATGATTGGCAACGTGTGGGAGTGGACGTCGAGCGCGTTCACCGCGAGCCATCGTGATGAGGCCCTCGAGGCGAGTCTCGCCGCACCCGTCGGGCGGTCCCTGCTCACGGCATCGCCCGCCGCGGCCGAGCCGGCAGAAGGCTGCGGCTGCGGGTGTGGGCCGGAGTCATCGCGGCAGGCCGCGGCCAGCCCGACGTCGGCGCTGCCCGATTCGAGCATCAGTCACGTGACAAAGGGCGGATCGCACCTGTGCGCCCCCGAGTACTGCCAGCGGTATCGGCCAGCGGCGCGCTCGCCGCAGACCGAAGATTCAGCGACGACGCACCTCGGGTTTCGCTGCGCCCGCTCAGCCTGACGACCGAGGTGCCCACATCGCCCTGATCACGCGCCAAACGGGGGTATTGCTTTGCTCTTCGCGGGCGGGGACAATTAAGTTCAGAGATCGGAGTGAACGATGTATCCCGCACCAATGGCGATGTCGCCGGAGGTTCAGGCCGTTGTCGAACGCGAGCGGCAGAAGCTACCCGGATGGGTAGTCGACGTCCACCGGAATTGGCGTCGATCCCGCCGCCGCACTCGCAAGTTGGCCCGCACCACCTAAGGGTTCCACACACGTGTGAGCCGGCCGGGAGCAGCTCCCGACCGGCGCACCGTAACGTCACAGTTCTGGTGCTGTGACGAGATGCTCAGCAAGCTCGCTCAGGGCGTCGGCACCCGCAAGGTCGCCCGCGAGCAGCGGAATCTGAGTGATCGGGATGCCTCCGACGGCCTCGCGGAGCCGGGCAAGGTGCTCCTCCTCCCGCGCACGGCGGTCGGCGAGCACCTCGCCCGCGTCGGAGGGCGAACGACGGTTGACGACGATCGACGAGGCGTCGATACCGAGCTCGGTGAGCTGTTGCACCACGTCAATCGATTCGGCGACGGGAAGGCGCTCGGCAATGCTGACGACGATGAACGATGTAGCAAGCGAGTCGGTGACGAGACTACGCAAGAGCTCAAAACGGTCACGACGCGCAATGAGCGTTCGACGCAATTCTGCGTCTGCCGACGGCTCGTCATCTTTCGTGCCGACGACGCTGCGGGCCGCTGCCGCGAAACGCTCGGAACGGTCGCGGCTGGCAAGCAGCGTCTCTGTCCAGGTTGTGAGTTTTTCGGGAAGCGAAAGCAGCCGCAGCGTGTGGCCGGACGGCGCGGTGTCGAAAATCACGAGATCGTGAGTGTCGCGACTGATCTCGACGAGCTCGGCAATGCGCTCGAGCACGGCAGATTCGTGGCTGCCTGGTGCTGATTTCGCCTGGTCGAGGTGCTGTTGCGCCGACGCGTGAAGGCGGTCTGGAAGCAAGCGCATCATCGTCGCTGCAACGGTGGCGAAGTGACGTTCGATTGTCGCCTGCGGGTCGATCTCGACAGCATCCACGAACCCGTCTTCGTGCGTGAAGACGCGCGCCAGGCCATCGGAGAGCTGCCGATCCCACGCATGGCCGAGGTTGTGCGCCGGGTCGGTCGAGACGACCAGTACGCGCCCGCCGTCACGTGCGTAGGCGAGGGCAAGGGCAGCCGAGACAGATGTCTTTCCGACCCCGCCCTTGCCCCCGACGAACAGAATGCGGCGCGAGCGCGCCAGGTCTAGCAGCATGCGATGTGATCCAAGGGGGAGTTGGGGATGCCGATGCGCCTGTGCCACGCGTGGAAGTCCTCCCAGACGGCGGGCATCAGCTCTGCCGAGTAGAACGCCGCAGGGTCGGGAACCCCCAGCGCCTCGCCCAGCACGACAATCATGAACAGGTCATCTTCGTCGCGTTTTTCTCGAAGGAAGGTTTGTCGGTACGGGCCGACGTAGAACTCGTGCAGGCCATCGCGAAAAGCGGCCCAGCGCCGAGAGAAATCCTCCCGGCGCTGGGGCGCGCTTTCCGCTGGTGTCACGACGTCAGACGTCTTCTCGCACAGCGGAGAGCTCGGCATCCTCATGCTCAGGCTCTGGCGGTTCCTTCGCCGCGCGGCGCATGGCGAGCACGGCTTCGATGGCGACCCAGATGCTCGCAACGATGATAATCACATCGAGGGCGAACAAGAGCCAATCGGCGTTGCCGGGTTCCGTGAAGCTGGCGAGCTGTTCGATCGCCGCCCAGAATGACAGCACGAACACCAGCACCAGAGGGATGATCGCCGGGAGTGGGTTGCGCCTCTTTCGAATCAGCATCACCGCGATGATCGACAGAGACAGCGAAGCCATGATCTGGTTTGTCGTGCCGAACAGCGGCCAGATGCGCAGGCCGCCTTCACCCCCGAGCCCCTGCGAGAACGTCAGTCCGAGGCCGACAACGAGAACGACGAGAGTGGCTGGAACCTTGGTGATCTTGAACCTGAAGACATCCCCGATTTCTTGCACAACAAAGCGGAGAAGTCGGATGCCGGTGTCCATCGTTGTCGCAGCGAACAGCACAGCCATGGTGGCCAGCACGGTTGCGCTCAAGGATGCGGGGAGGCCGAGACCGTTTTCCATGAGGGCGCCGCCGCCCTGCACGAAAGCGTCAACGCCGCCTGCTCCGAACGAGCTGTAGATCTCGTCCCAGGCGGCAGCGGACTTGATTCCGCCTATGACCGCAAGGATCGTTCCGAGCGAGAGCAGTCCCTCTCCGACGGCCCCGAAGTAACCGACGAATCGAGAGTCTGTTTCTTTGTCGAGCTGCTTGGAACTCGTGCCAGAGGAGACCATGCCGTGAAACCCGGAAATGGCGCCGCAGGCGATCGTCACGAACAGCAGCGGAACCATGCTCGGTGTTCCCGCAGGGAGATCAGTGTTGATCATCGGAGCCACGATCTCGGGCTTCACTGCTGAGAAAAGCGTGGCAACGAGCACAGCACCGAAGAGGAGGATCAGACCGACGAAGAGCTGTACGCCATTGATGTAGTCGCGCGGCTGCAGAAGCACCCATACCGGCAACAGCGATGCGATACCGCCGTAGACAAAGAGCGCGACGATCCAGAATGTCGCCGGGCTCATGCCGAGTGTTGACTCAGGAAGCACAACAGGCACGCTGTTGCCGAGAACAATCAATGCGTATAGGGCAACCACACCGACAACAGTCACCGGAATCAGCGGCCACCGCAGACGGTAGACCGCCACGCCAACAAGCAGAGCGACGACGATTGCGCCCCAGGTGGGAATGACCGCGGTCGGCGTGCTGATGAGCAGGTTCTTGATCACGACGGCAAATGCCGCGATCACCATGAGCAGCAGCAGGAAGATCACGATGAGGAAGAGGTTCGCACCACGCTTACCGATGTAACGGCCCGAGAGCGCGCCAATCGAGCGGCCCTTGTTTCGCACCGAGGCCCACAGTGTGCCGAAGTCGTGCATTCCCGCGAAGAAGACGGTGCCGAGAGTCACCCAGAGGAAAGCGGGCAGCCAGCCCCAGATGACGGCAATCGCGGGGCCGACGATGGGCGCGGCACCTGCCACTGACGTGAAGTGGTGTCCCCACAGAATGTATTTGTTGGTGGGAACGTAGTCGACGCCGTCGTTAAGCTCGTGGGCTGGCGTCTTGAACTTTTCGTTGAGCTTGTATACCCGCTTTGCAAGGTATTTCGAATAGACCAGGTAGCCGATGACAAACATCGCCAACCCAATGATCATGAGAATAAGGGAACCCATGGAGTTCTCCCCTTTCGCGGCGTGCGCCTCTGCAGCGTGGCGGCGGCCCCGATGCCGTCGCTCCCATCGACGCTATCAGAATCTGTGAATAACCTGTGCAAAATTTCCCGACGGGGGGATGCTGTGGGTCTCGTGGCCGAGGCTACTCTGCGGCGCGAAGCTCGGAGGGGATGCGGTCGGCTCCGACGACGCCGTGCAGGAACTCCGGTTCGATCAACTCACCCCGCTTGAGCACACTGATCTGACCTGTCGGTTCGAGAATGACGCAGGCGACCTCGGAGGATCGTCTGACGCCGGAATGCCGCAGTGTCGAGTACACCTCGTCCGCGATGATGTGTGTGCGTGCAAGGTTGTCTCGAAGAAGCTCGTCGCCGGCCATGAGCACGACGGCGGGGTTGTTCACAAGGCGCGCGGCGCCGCGAATGCGCCTGATCTGCCCCGTGACTGCCTGCAGAATCAGCAGGGTGGCCAGACCGAGAAGGCCAGCGAACAGCGTCGGCGTATCGCCGAGGATCGCACGACCGATGACGGCGCCAAGCGCAATGATCGCCGCGAGGTCGAAACTTGACAGACTCGCGAGGGTTCGCTGCCCGAGGACGCGGACGAGGAGGAGCACTCCGCCGTAGAAAGCAATGCACGAGATGACGACGCGAATCGCATCGTCCCAACCGAGCCCGTATTCGACCCACATGTCGTATCCAGCCACATTCCGCACCTCTCTGTCCGCACAGCAGACCGGCGCGATTATTTCACAATGGAGCCGTCGGGACGATTCCTATCGTTTCGGCTTCACGTCCAGTACAACCTGAAACTCGAGCACGTTCGCCTCTGCGAAGACCGGCTTTCCCTGCTCGCCCTTGTGGGAGGCACGAGCCGACCCATCGCGCCACATTTCAAATGATTCGTCGTCTTCCCAGCGGGTAACGATGAAGTAGCGGTCGTCGCCAGCGACGGGGCGCAGCATCTCGAATCCCAGAAACCCGGGGGAATCGTCGATCGTGCGCGCTCGATTGATGAAGCGGCGCTCGAACTCGGCGCGTGCTTCCTTCGGAACGCTCACTGCGTTGATCTTCACGACAGCCATAGTTCAAGTCTAGATTCGGATGCTGTGGGTCGCCCCCGCGGCATCCGTGAATATTCTTCTGCCCCGCACCGGTTCGATAGTGTTCCCTCACGACGACCCGGGAGCAGGCATGGCCGATCAAGGCGACATCGACGAGCGCATTCGCACGTACTACAGGGAGCAGTTCGATGAGGGCGCTCGCCTCACAACCCGGTCGTCGCAGGGCGTGCTGGAGCATCGCCGAACGCAAGAGCTCATCGCGGAGCACGTCGAGTCGGGGCGCGTTATCGACATCGGAGGGGCCACGGGCGTTCACGCGTTGCCATTGCTGCAGCGTGGAGTCGAGGTCGAGCTGATCGATCCGGTGGCAGAACAGGTCGGGAAGGCACGAACCGCGGGCATCAGCGCGCGTGTGGGGGACGCCCGCGACTTGCCGTTTGCCGATGATGAGTTCGACGCTGCACTCATGCTCGGCCCGCTGTACCACCTCGCGGCTGACGATGACCGAGTGCGTGCGCTTCGCGAGGCCTCGCGCGTGACGCGGTCGGGCGGCATTGTCTTCGCTGCGGCGCTTTCCCGAGAAGTCGCGTTTCAGGCAGCGACGCTTACGCGTGAGCCGCACTTGACGTCGGAGCTCACGAACCTGTTCGAGAACGGCGCACCGATCGCCGGCGGTCGATTTCCGGCGGGCCACTTCCACACGGCGGACGAATTGGCGGCCGAGGTGACGGCGTCCGGGCTTGATCTGATCGACGTGCACGGTGTCGAGGGCCCCAACGGTCTTTTGCTTGAGAACGTTGATGTCGGGAACGAGCAGTTGACGGATGCCGCTCTCGCGCTCGCCCGGAGGGGCAGCACAATTCCTGGAATCCGCGACTTGAGCATCCATCTGCTGGCCATCGCTCGCGTACCGTAGCGACGCCAGCAATGCGGAGGGTCACCGCGGAGAACGCCCCCTAGGCTGTTTCTTCGTCCACAGGCAGATACTTTGGTGAGTTATCCACAATGGGTGGTTGACCGGGTGTTCTGTCGGTGGGAGTGTCGGTGGGTCCTGCGATACTTTGGTCATGCAGGAAGCAGTCGCGGCACCTGGTTTCGAACCCAATGAGGGTGCGGATGCTGTCGCTGCGCGCACCGCTGATGGCGCTCTGGCGGGTGTGGCTGAGCTTGCGTCGATCGACCCGACGGAACTCTCCGCGAATGCCCTTCTGAACTACGTCGGCGTCCTGGGAAACATCACCCGCCTTGTCGAAGGCCGCCAAGTCACCAATGTGGGCGATATTGCCCGCCGTTCTGACACGGATGCTGGGTTTGATGGTCTTGCTGCCCGTCACGGGGCGAAGAGCCCCACGGCATTGTTTGAGGTGATCACGGGGGCGAAGAACTCCACAGTGTATCGGTTCGCGACAGTCGCCAAACACACAACACCGAGAGTGTCGGATACCGGTTTGCCCCTCGACCCGGTGTTCGCCCAGACGGCGCAGGCGTTGTCGGAGGGCACGATTGGTCTGGATGTTGCCGAGTCGATCACCAGCACGTTGGCACCGATTCTGCCCCGGGTTTCCCCCGAGCAGATCGACTGGGCCGAGAAGACGCTGATTGGTAATGCGACGGGTGCGTTCGGTGAAGTGCCGTTCACGGCCGATGCTGTGCGGCAGCAGGCCCGCGTGTTTCGTGTTGCTCTGGACCCTGACGGTGTCGAACCCACAGCGGAAGAACTCCATGAGGCACGCAAACTGGTCTTCAAACACCAAGACGACGGATCGATGAAGATCACCGGGGTGCTCTCACCGGAACAGGCTGCGCAGGTGACACCGGTGTTTGACGCGTGCATGTCAAAGCGCACGTCGCCGACGTTTATGCATGCTGAGGAGCTCGCCGCGACCAAGCAAGCACCCGAGGAGCGGACAAAGCAGCAGGAACGCGCAGACGTGTTCACGTCGATCATCGCCGGTGTGGGGAAGATGACCTCCACACCGAAACTGCACGGCCGTGGCCCAACAGTGATGGTGACGGTGAAGAACGAGGACCTCGACGCCGGTACCGGTGCAGCCTGGTCACCGGGAACACCAGCACCATTACCCATGTCGTTCGTGACACAGATGCAGTGCGATGGCGACACCCGCCAGGTGCACATCGACGAACACGGCGACGTGCTCAACCTCGGGACCGCGCAACGGTTCTTCACCGCGAAGCAGCGTTTGGCGTTGATCGCCCGCGATGGGAACACCTGCGCGGCTGCCGACTGTGACATTCCGGCGTGGCTGTGTGAAGCGCATCACGTGCAAAGATGGGAAAACGGCGGCCGAACAGATGTTGCAAATGGCCTGATCGTCTGCTGGTTTCACCACAGACTCCTCGACCACGGCGAATGGTCCCTCACCCGCGACAAAAACGGCCACCCCAGACTGACCCCACCAGACTGGTACGTGAATCGACGGTATCTAGGACAACGACGCCGCATCACAGACAACGAAGACGACGACCGTGACCCTCCAGACGACCGGCGAGATACCGGGCCGCGCACCTGACGTACGCGGCGGCCCCGGAACACCATACGCACGAGTCAAATCACTCGCAGCGCTATGAGGTGTGCTCTGGTACCGCGGAATTCAGAATTTTTGATCACGTATAGCAACGAGATTCCGCGATCAGGGCTGTGGAGTGCGACCGTGCTCCTCCGTTGCTATTTGGCGTCGGTGACGACGACCGTCTGACGGATAAAGCTGTTGTCAACGGCGGTATCGAGCACGAACTCAGCAACATTCGCGCGAGATGTCGAGGGGAAGAGTGGCAACTTCGTGACCTTCTCCAGCATGACCGTGGTGCGCTGAGTAGTGTCGCTGGCATTCAACGATCCCGGGTATGCGAGAGTCCATTTCGCGTCACTGTCCGATAACAGCACCTCCGATGCTGCATTGTTTGCGTAGGTCTTTCGGAGCATGGTGCGGAATATCGGGCGGTCGATGCGATCACGGTGCTGACAGTGACGTCGCCGACGACGATCTGGGTGCCCCGAGTTGCCAGCCGCGTTGGCGCTATTAGTCATTCTGAGGCAGATATCTTCTTGGATTTATACACGCGGCCGTCGGGTAAGTTTCGGAAGCCGCGAATCCAATCAATTACCGCCGCTGGATAGAGGGGCACTTCTGTGTCGGCATCGTCGAATGGCCGCCACACGACAGGTGCAACCGAACCGTCAGACTCAGTCAAGGTGCCACCGTCGTCAGAGGGCGATGGTTCCAGACGGCCAGAGTACAAAGCGACGATCTCATGGCCGAGCTCCCCGTTGTAGTGAAAGATGTTCTCGAGCATGCCGAGGTGAGTGAGGTCAAGAATGCGGGCTCCGAGTTCCTCCTCGACCTCACGGATGATCGCCTCCCTGTGCGTCTCTCCGAGTTCGACGCTGCCCCCGACCAGTCGGTGAAAACCCCGTGGGCTTTCGCTCGTCGGCGCATTGACGCTGACAAGATGGCGAGAGTCGTCGACATGCGGTGCGATCAGCATGGCTTTGACGCGAATGTAGGAGCGATCAACGGGCATGGATCTCATTGTTCCGCGCGCGGCCCGAACCCGCCATCTGAAATTCATGAGTTGGAAACTGCGAGCCGCTCAGCGGTGGCCGGAGCGTATTCGGGGATAGAGCCAAAACAGAGCGATCGTTCCGACGACTGCGCGCACAGCGGCAAAGATGAGCGCCCACCAGCCAACGGGATTATCACCGATGAGCAGCGCGACCCCGATGATGACGAGAACGACGTCGGCGGCATACGGAACTCTCAGCCAGAACAGCAGCCGTGCTTCTGGCGAACGAGCAGCATCTGCGTCGCCCGCAGGCTCCTTGTCGCTCATGCGTCCCGCGCCGGCTCAGCGCCCGTCACGAGTCACCGCCAACCGAGCCCTGGCGCCACGAACTTCACGACGCTCTCGAGCAGCGTCGCGTTGTATTCGACCCCGAGCTGGTTCGGCACCGTGAGAAGAAGCGTGTCTGCCTCCGCAATGGCGGAGTCTTCTGCGAGCTCGGCCACGAGAACATCGGGCTCGCCGATATAGCTTTTGCCGAAGCGCGCCAAGCCACCGTCAAGGTGTCCGACCTGATCGGCACTCTCTGCCTGCGCCCGCAGCCCGAAATAGCGACGATCGTCGTCAGTGACAAGCGGCATGATGCTGCGGCTCACCGACACCCGCGGTTCGCCGTCGTGACCAGCATCCGCCCATGCCTGTCGGTACAGGCGAATCTGCTCAGCCTGAAGCTCATGGAAGGGAACTCCCGTGTCTTCGGTGAGGAGAGTCGAGCTCATGAGGTTCATGCCCTGGGTGCCCGTCCACTCTGCTGTGGCCCGCGAACCGGAGCCCCACCAGATGCGCTTCTCGAGCCCGGGAGATCGCGGCTCGATCGCAAGTGCACCCATATGTCCCGCCATCTGGGGATTGGCCTTCGCGACTCCAGAGCCAATGATTGCCGCTCGGAACACCTCGGTCTTCTGGCGCGCGAAGTCTGCGTCTGTCGTGTCTGCAGGTGTGACGTAGCCGAATGCCTCGAAGCCGCGATCGGCGTGCTCGGGTGAACCGCGACTGATGCCGAGCTGCAGGCGCCCGCCGCTGATCAGGTCGGCAGCAGCCGCTTCCTCAGCCATATACAGAGGATTCTCGTAGCGCATGTCGATGACGCCGGTGCCGAGTTCGATTCGGCTCGTTCGTGCGCCCATCGCTGCGAGCAGTGGAAACGGAGATGCAAGCTGAGGGGCAAAGTGGTGCACGCGCACGTATGCGCCGTCGACACCGACCTCTTCCGCCGCCTCTGCGAGTTCGATCGTTTGCGTCAAGGCATCCTGAGCCGTGTGCACGCGCGAGCCCGGAACGCTCTGGTAATGACCAAACGACAGAAAGCCGATGTTCTTCATAGCCAGGTCAGCGTTGCGATCCTCGCGCTTATTCCCGGTCTGACTCCGCGCCGTTTTCGGGGCCTTGATCAGGACCGGTGGGCAATGTGGCTGGCGACGTTGATCGTACGGCCGCTGGGGTCGCGGACGAAGAAGCGCCGAATGCCCCAAGGCTCATCCCGAAGCTCGCGAATGACGCTAAGCCCGTCAACAACAGCACGCCTGTGCGCCTCATCGACGTTGGCCACCTCAACTGAAACGTCAACCTCGAGCAGTTCCGGGTCGAGCGCAGTCGGGCTACTCCAGGCGATGATGATCTGCGTTGTCGGTGTACTCGTCGACGCGAGCATGAGCATCCCGTCTTCATCCATCGCCACCCGAAAGCCGAGAAATTTCTCATAGAACTCGCGTGTTTGGGCGAGATTGTTCGTCGTGATTACGGGCATCGCGCGGCGGATCTCCATGCGTACCTGCATACCACAGCGCATGCGGATTCACCGTTGATAGATGGCGTTTGACCGGCTACTCGTCCGGGATCAGAACGCCGCGGATCTCACTCACACTCCGAGGTCCTTCCGGGACGCCAGGGCGAGCCGTCGAACGAGGTCGTCCGAAATTGGTTTGCTGGCCGAGAAGGTGACGCCGGTCTTGCTCGCCTTGAGTCGGGCAGCTGCGATGTCGTCTGCGAGCGCCGTGATGGCACCAGGTGACAGGTAAAGGCCACACTGTTGGCTGAACGCGGCGTAGCCGGCGACGATGGAGCCTGCCACCTCAAACCCGGGCATGTTGTACTTCATGACTTCAACTGCATCCGGGAGGGAAGCAGAAAGCTGTGCGCGCACCTGCTTCAAGGTCGGTTGAAGGGCTTCGGGAGCCTTCGTGATGTATGAGTCATGATCCGACATCGCTGTGAATCCTCTCTAGCTTTCTGGTTTCTGGCCGCCCTCTACGCGAGCGGGATGCCCGCTGAACCCTTCGACCGCTGGTACGTCGCCGACAGCTCGTCGTATGTCGCGGCAATGCACGCGATCTGACCATCGAGCTCAGACGGGCCGGCGATCGCGTGACTTGTGAAGAACTCGTTGTCTCGGTTGTAGAGGTCACGGCCCGGCGCCGGAGCGTCGCGGTCGGGGTCCGGCACCGCGTAGACAGCCTTCAGAATGCGGATGTCGTGGGGAATCGCAAACGAGTCGGCCGAGTCCTGGTGGCTGAACAGGTATGCGAACTCGGTGAAGCCGGCCCACGCGATTCCCGACAGGCACAGGGAGCACGGTTCGTGCGTGGCGAGGAAGACGCAATCGGCGGGATCTGGGCGTTGCGCAGAGGGCAACTCGTGGAAGCGCTTGATGGCGTGGATTTCGCCGTGCCAGAGCGGATTCTCCACCTCATTATTCGTCTCGGCGACAATGACGGACAGGTCGTCTCGTCGCAGGATCGCTGCCCCGAAGAGCTTGTTCCCGAGTGCGACCCCCTCGCGAGTGAGCGGGACGATGTCGTGCTCGATGACATCGAGGAGGCGCGTCGATGTGTCCACCGTGCCGAAGGTCATGAATGGAATCATAATTCCGAACAACGAAAATAGCCAGAGCTGACGGGCCATCCGATGCACGCAGGAACACGGGCTTCGGGCCGATGAACGAATCGTGGATGCTGTCTCGGCACTTCTGGCACGTAGCATGGGCAAATGAGGTCTCCCGCGACGCTTTCTGACATCGTCACCTCGTTTCTCGACGTCGTGCACGATCGGCTTCTCGCAGATCGCCGCGGTGACGTTGCCGATTACATTCCCGAGCTTGCCGATGCCGCGCCCGATCAGTTCGGCATCGCCCTGTGCGGTTTGAACGGCCGGGTGTACGAGAGCGGCGATACCGACGTTCCCTTTACGATCCAGTCGGTGTCGAAGGCGTTTGTCTACTCGCTTGCCCTCGACGACATTGGCATGAACGCCGTGCATGACCGCGTTGGTGCCGAGCCCAGCGGCGAAGCGTTCAACTCTGTGAAGCTCGAGTCGAGCACAGGTCGACCGCCGAACCCCATGGTGAATGCCGGTGCGATCGTCACGACGTCTTTGGTCAACGGGTCAACGCCAGAGCACCGCTTCAAGCGCATCCTCACCCGCCTGAGTGCATTCGCCGGCCGTGACCTGTCGATCGACGAATCCGTCTTCACGTCGGAACGCATTTCCGGTGACCGCAATCGGGCGCTCGCCTACCTCATGCGCAGTGCCGGATCGCTGACGGCAGACGTGAACGAGACGCTCGACGTCTACTTCCGTCAGTGCTCCGTTCTCGTCACCTCTCGCGACCTCGCCGTCATGGGGGCAACGTTGGGCAACGGTGGTGTCAACCCCATCACCGGCCGCCGCGTCACCAGCGCCGAGACCTGTCAGCACGTCATGACGATCATGGCCACATGTGGAATGTACGACTACGCGGGCGAGTGGCTGCTGCGTGCGGGGCTGCCAGCGAAGTCGGGCGTTGCCGGAGGGCTTGTCGCCGCATCACCTGGTGAGTTTGGCCTCGGTCTCTTCAGTCCGCGCCTCGATCACAGCGGTGCGAGCGTTCGGGCGGTCGTCGCGGCCCAGCAGCTGGCCCGTCGTTTCGGGCTGCACATTCTGCACCGCCCACTGTCCCTTTCGGCCGCAGAGGTCTCGTCGGCGTCGGAGGAGCTCGACGAAGGGCTCGGTGCGATTCAGGATGCTGACGCAGCACAGCTTCTCGCCGACAACGCCGACGATCTCGCCGTGTGGCGCTTGCGTGGCTACATCGACTTCGATGGTGCTGAGCGACTCATTCTCGATCTTGAGGACTGGCTCGAATCGCGGCCGCCCGATCGCATTGCGCCTGCCGTGATCGTGCTCGACCTCACCGAGGTGACGCAGCTGCAGTCGGTTGCCGTCTGGATGCTCGCTGCTCTCGCCTCGTGGTGCGGCGAGCGCGGAATGCGCGTTATCGCGAGCGATCCGCAAGGCAGAAGCCTCGGTGTCGCCGGGCTGTCGCAGGCGGCTGACTTTGAGGCGGCGGTTCAGGATGCCGCTGACGCGACGTCCGCCGACGACTGACCGCGGGCACGTGAATGGTCGCAACCCGCCTCGCCGACTCGAAAGGATTCCTGACATGCGCATCGGACTCATTGGCGCCGGAGCCGTCGCCGGCTATCACGCGCACGCGGCCCACGAGCTGGGCATTGACCTGGCAGCGGTCTGCGACGTCAGCACCGCGGCGGCGAAAGCTATTGCACCCGTTGGAGCACGGATCTTCGACGACTACCGCGAGATGTACGCGAGCGACAGCATCGACGCCGTCATCGTCAACACTCCCCATGCACTCCACACGCCCATGGCCATCGACGCGGCTGAAGCAGGCCTGCACGTGCTCGTCGAGAAGCCCATGGCCATCTCACTCGACGCGTGCGACCGAATGCGCGAGGCTGCGGCGACAGCATCCACGACCCTCATGGTCGGTCACATTCAGCACTACATGCCTGACAAGCTCGCGGCCGCCGCGGCCATCGCCGAGGGGGCGATCGGGGAGCCGACGCTTCTGCGGGACTATCGCACGACCGACTATCGCCCGGGCACCCGCTCTGAGTGGTTCTTCTCGAAGGCCGTCGCCGGCGGCGGTGCCCTGATGAACATCGGCGCCCATTGCGTGGACCGCACGCTGTGGCTCGCAGCGTCGACGGCGCGCTCGGTGAGCGCGACGGTCATGAACCGCTACGACGTCGACGTCGAAACCGACGGCATCATCACCCTGCAGCTTCAGAGCGGAGCGACAGCATCCATCACCGTGGTCTCCGATGCCCCCGAGTACTCAGACGAGCTCGTGATCGTCGGCGAGCAAGGCGTCATCATCGCCGACCCGATCACCGGCACGCGCGTGCGCATCGATGGACAGACCCGGATGCTGTGGGAGCCCGACAGCGACCCGATTCAGCAGGCGTTTACGGCGGAGCTGAGCGACTTTGCCGCAGCGGTTGGCGGGCAGCAGCCTGCGGTGTCGCTCTACCATGCGCGCCATGTCATCGAGGTGGTGCTCGCCGCCTACGACTCGGCAGAGGCACACGAGGCGGTCACGCTTCCCTGACACTCTGACACTCTGACACTCTGACGTCATCGGCCATCCGTCGTCAGCGCCGTCGCAGCTCGACGTTCTGAAGGCGAAGGCTGTTGGAGACCACCAGCACACTCGACAGGCTCATGGCCGCCGCCGCAATGAGCGGGTTCAACAGCCCGATCGCGGCGATCGGCAGCGCAGCGAGGTTGTAGCCGAACGCCCAGCCAAGGTTCCAACGGATCGTGCGACGTGTGCGTCGCGCAAGCGCGATCGCCTCGGGCACGGCCAGCAGGTCATCGCGCACGACGATGATGTCGGCGGACTTCATCGCGATGTCGGTTCCTGACGCGATGGCGAGGCCCAGGTCAGCGGCCGCGAGGGCGACAGCGTCGTTGATGCCGTCGCCCACCATCGCCACTTTCGTTCCGTTGGTTTGCAGCTCGCGAATCACATCTGCCTTGTGGGCAGGGCGAACCTCTGCGTGGACCTCGGCGATGCCGGCCTCGGCCGCGATGCGGCGGGCGGCGCGCTCCGAGTCACCCGTGAGGAGCACTGTGCGAATGCCCTGAGCACGCAATGCGGCGACAGCCTCTGCGGCATCCGGTTTAATCGTGTCGGCGATCTCGATGACGCCGACGGCGCGCGCGTCGATCGCCACGACAACGACGGTGTGTGCCCCGTCGACGGCGGCATCGATTGCGTTCTCTGCCCGGGTCAGGTCGACGTCGTGCTCACGCATGAGCGCCGGGCTTCCGACAAGCACATCGTGCTCGTCAACGCGTGCCTGCATGCCAAGGCCCGGGTGTGCCGCGACCTCGCGTGCGCCGGGAACATCCGCCACCCGCTGTTTCGCCTCCGCCAGAATCGCTGTCGCCACAGCATGCTCCGAACCGTGTTCGACGGCTGCCGCCGCGCGTAGCACCTCGTGAACCGGCAGCGCGCCCGTCGCCGTCACGGCGTGCACCGACATCCGCCCCGTCGTCAGGGTTCCGGTCTTGTCGAGCACGACAGTCGAGATCATTCCACTTGCCTCGAGGGCGTCGTGACCTTTGATCAGGATGCCGAGGCGCGCGCCTCTGCCGATGCCGACCATGAGTGCTGTCGGCGTAGCGAGGCCCAGTGCGCAGGGGCAGGCGATGATGAGCACCGAGATGCCGATGCCGAACGCGTGAGTAAAAGGTGTGCCCGAGAGCGTCCAGGCGATGGTGACGATGACGGCAAGCGTGATCACGGCAGGCACGACGTAGCCGGTGATGCGGTCCACAAGCGTCTGCACGCCCGCCTTGCGCGCCTGCGCCCGCTCGGCAAGGGCGGCCATCTGCGCGAGTTGCGAGTGAGCGCCCACCGATGATGCCCGCATCAGCAGCCACCCGTTCGTGCTCACGGTTCCACCGGTCACGACCGAGCCAGGGGAGACGTCGTGGGGAACGGGCTCGCCCGTCATCATGCTCGTGTCGACGGCGGCCATGCCATCGAGCACCTCGCCGTCGGCGGGAATCGTCTCTCCGGGCAGCACGACGACATGGTCGCCCGAGCGAAGCGCGGCGATCGGCTCGACGCTGTCGATTGTTTCTGATGCATCGCTGTCGCGACGGATGCGCACGTGCGTCGCCGCGAGTGCGCCGAGCGCCCCGAGCACGTCGCCCGCCTTGCGGCGCGACCGCGTTTCGAAGTAGCGACCGGCCAGCTGAAACGTCGTCATTCCTGCGGCGACGTCGAGATAGATCGAGCTTGCTCCCGCCGGAGTCATGCCGAAGCCCAACCAGAACCCCGGGTCTCCCGTGTCGCCGAACCCGAGCAGCAGCGGCAGCACGGCCCAGCCGAACGAGGCGGCGATGCCGAGTGAGACAAGCGTGTCCATGCTCACCGAGCCGTGGCGCAGATTGCGCAGCGTCGCGCGGTGAAAAGGCCACGCTGCCCAGGTCACGATCGGCAGAGCGGCAAGCACGCACACGAGCTCCCAGCCGGGAAACCGCCAACCCGGAACGAGGGCGAGCACGATCGTGATGTCCATGAGCGGAACCGTGAGCAGAGCTGAGACGACGAGGCGGCGGCGCAGCGACGTGATGCGGTTCTCTGTCGCCCGCTTCGACCAGGTGTCATCGGATTCGTCGTGAACGTGTGCCCCATAGCCGGCCTTCTCGACGCGGGCGATCGCCTCGGCGGCATCCGAATCGTCAATGCCGTGCACGCGGGCGCGCTCGGTTGCATAGTTCACCGTGGCGCTCGCGCCGTCGAGCTGGTTGAGCGTGCGCTCGACTCGGCGGGCGCAGGCCGCGCAGGTCATTCCCGAGATGTCGAGATCGAGGGCGATGTCGGCAACGGCAGAGGCGGAGTCGCGTGGGGGAGTCGTGACGGTTTCGGCGGTCATCGTGAGACCTTCGTTTCTGTGTCGCGGGTGTCTGCATTCTCGGTCTGGGGGCTCGGGCCTGCTGGTGTCTGGCGGTCCCGAAGCGAGGCGAGCATGGCGTTGTACTCGTCGAACTCGTCGTCGCGCCCCAGATCAATGTGTCTGTCGACCCGTTTTGCCTCGCGCCCGTCTTGCCTGGACCATTGAACGGCCAACACGATGATCACGATCATCAGCGGAATCTCGCCTCCGGCCCAGGCGATGCCGCCAGCCGCATACTGCGACGCCGCGAGGTCGGCCCAGGGCATGTCGAGGTAGCGATAGAAGGTCTCGGCGACGATGTCGGTGCTTGTCATGAGGATGACACCGAAGAACGCGTGGAATGGCATCGCCGCGAGAACATAACCAAGCTTGCCGATGTGCGGAAGCGGGCGCGGCGGCCTGTCAACGCCGATCACGAGCGCATAGAACAGGTACCCGATCATGAGAAAGTGCACGTTCATGAGCTGGTGCGCCCAGTGAAACCGCATGTAATCGCCGAAGATCGGGCTGAAGTACAGCCCGTAATACGACACGATGTAGCCGATGAACACCAGCAGTGGGTTGAAGATGAGATGCAGCGGCTTCCACGCCAGAACGCGAGAGATCCACTCGTGCGGCCCCACCGGCCCCGTGCGCGCGGGCCTCGACGCACGCAGCAGCAGCGTGATGACTCCGCCGAGCACGAGGAACAGCGGCGCCAGCATGTTGAGCGTCATGTGCACGATCATGTGGATGCCGAAGTCCGGTGCCGAGTAGCGGCCGAACCCGGAACTTGTGGCGAACACGACGACGGCCCAGCCGGTGATCCACGCGATCGTGCGTCCGACGGGCCACGCGTCGCCGCGCCTGCGCAGCGTGCGAACGGCGATCAGGTACACGGTGACGGCGGCGGTGGCCGCGGCGAGAAACAGGATGTTGACACGCCAGTGTGTGAACAGCACGAGAGGGGCCGGGGCATCCGGTGTGTTGAATCCCATGTACACCTGGGCGATCGTCGTCGCCTGAAAGTAGTTGGGAGGAGGGATGCGGCTGATCGCTACGTCGACAGCCACCCACGATGCGGCGCAGAGTCCGGCGATGGCGAAGCTGGTCGTGAGAATGCGATCGGTAAGCCGGCCGGTTCGCAGCCGGAACACAAGCGCAACGATGACGGCAGCTTCGACCAGCAGCACGGCGCAGCGTGCGACCACCTGCCACCCGGTGACGGAGTCGAGGATGCCGGTGCCCGAGAGTTTGAAGAGCGAGACGATCGGGTCGGCGATGATCAGCACGACGAGACTCACAGAGACGATTCCCGTGAATCGCGTGAGCAGCGCGGGAGGCATCAGCCGACCGGTTGCCGCGCGTGCGGCCGCGACGATGATCACGCCGAAGTGCACGGCGGCAGCGATCGTTACGAGGTATCCGGCATCGCTGCCAACGTCGTGGTTTCGCCCAACGAGCAGCTGGCCGACGGCGGCGGGCACGAGCAGGCCGAAGATCGCGGCCGCAAGTGGAACGAGCAGCCCCGTCCAGCGCGTCGAAAACTGACTTGCAATGCACACGATCCCCGCGAGCACGAATGCGATGGCCCACGCGCCCGGGTGGTAGCTTGCCGTGAACAGGTAGGCGAAGGCGCCCGGTTCGTTGAGCTTCGACAGCGGAACGCCGTTTGCATCGGCGGCCTCGAGTACGACGAGGGCGCCCGCAGAGACCGACCAGACGGCGGAGGAAATGCGCAGCACCGCGAGCTCGATTCCGGCGGGCACCTTCGTCGACGCCGCGCCGTGAGCATCGCGCAGAAACAGCAGTGTCACGAGGGCGCCGACCGTCGCCGTCGACGAGATGCCGGCAATCGTGTGCGCGAGCGTCGTGGCAACCGCCACGTCGAGGCCGGGAAAACCTTTGACGACGGCAGTGTACGGGGCGTCGCCCGAGATCACCGTTGTCGCGATGGGGACTGCGAGAAGCACGGTGAGGCCGAACAGCGAGACGACGGTGATGAGCCCGCGATTTCGGCGAATCACGAGAGTGCCGGCGGCATCTGCTGTCGCATGGGGGAGTCGAGATTGCTCACCGGTTAACTCTACATGAGATAGTAGGTAAAACGGATGCTGATGAGCGGGAGAGATGCATGGTCGAGGGCGCGTGGCTTCAGTGGTCGCTCACACTCCTCTTCGCCGCGACGGCGCTGCATTCGCTGGGCCTCACGGCGGCACGTCGAAGCATCGGCCAGGGCACGGGTCACGTGCTGCACGTGATCATGAGCCTCGACATGGTCGCCATGTGCTGGCCGTGGTGGACGAGCATCCCCGCCCTTCCTCAGGCGCTCGTCTTCGGCGCCGGGAGTGCATGGTTCGCGGGGCGGGTCGTGGTGAAGTGGCGTCGTGGTGAGGCATCACCGCATTTTGCGCTGCACCAGCTGTCGCACCTCGTGATGATGCTCGTGATGGTCTGGATGGTCGTCGCCATGCGGCCGATGACTGAGCACAATGTCGACACGTCACGGGTTATGGCACACAGCCACGGGATGCTCGGGCCTGTCGCCGGACTGAGCGGCTCCGTGCTCGTCGCGCTGCTGATCGCCGGTGGGGTGCTCTTCTGCCTCACGGCCGTGCGACGAGCGGGAAGAGGGCGCCTTCATGCCTCGGCAAATGCGACGATGTGCGTGGGCATGGTCGTGATGTGCTGGCCCATGGTGGCGAGCTGATGTTCTCAATCTCGCCCGCCACCGAGACCGTTGCGCTGCTCGTTCAGGGTGCGCACACGCTCGCGCTGCTCGTGTTCGCCGGAATGGTGTTCTGCGAGGTGCTCGTGCTGGGGTCGAACGCGGCACCGCGGATGCTTCGTCGAGTTCGAACGGCCGCGGGGGCCGCCGCCGTTGTGTTCGCGCCGCTGCTCGTGATCACCCAGGCGCTGCGCGTGTCGGGCAGAGACCTCGGTGACATTGTTGACCCGGACGCGTGGGTTCAGGCGATCTGGTGGCAACTTGCGGCATCCGGTGCCCTCTCTGTCGTTGGCATCGCCCTCGCCGCAGTGATGCTGGCGGTTCGGCGTCGCCGAGGCGCACCCGTCGTGGCGGGATTCATCGCCGTGGTCGGCGCGGCTGCGGCGGCATCCGTTCCCGTTCTACTCGGGCACACGCAGAGCGTCGAGCCGCTCTGGCTGATTCAGACGGTTGACGTCGTGCATTTGGTGGCCGCCGCGTTTTGGGTAGGAGGCACGAGCGCGCTCGCGCTGTACTACGCCGGTGCGCGCGCGGGGGAGCCCGGTGACACAGCGATGGCGGCCGCGCGCGTGACGGCGCGATTCTCGAGCGTTGCGCTCGTGACGGTGATCGTTCTTGCAGCAGCCGGCGGTGCCCTGGCCGTGCTCGTGTTCGACGAGCCAGATGCGCTCGTCACGACGGCATACGGGCGCATTCTCGTTGTGAAGACGGTGCTCGTGCTCTGTGTCGGCGTCGCTGCGGCGTGGAACCGAGGTCAGCTGATGCCGCTCATCTCGCGGCAGGCTAACGACACGGCAGCGTGGAGCGCACTTCGGTACGCGGTGCTGATCGAGGCTGCGCTGCTTGTTGTCGTCGTGGTGATCAGTGGTCTTCTCTCGAACGCTGATCCGCATGCACATGCGGGAATGGATGCCGCTGCCACCGCCGCGACGTCGGCGCTCGTCAGAGGCGAATAGCCACGGGCACCCGCCGCGAGCGCGCTCGCGGCCACCGGCGTGTTGTGAGGCGCTCGGCGCGCAGGTGCAGCCCGGCGTCTCCCGAGAGGTCTCCGATTGCCGCGAGGGCGTTGGCGAGGTGCACGGGGCCCGCCTGCTTGGCTGCGGAATCGTCGGCTATGAGCTCCAAGAGGAGTGTCGTCGCGCGCTCAAAATCGCGGCCCGCGCGCAGCCGAGGCGGAAGGCACGCCGCGTTGATGCGGACGACGCTCTTCAGCAGATGATGGCGACCGCGAAGGTGGGCGTATTCGTGCGCGAGCACCGCCTGCAGCTGAGGGCGCGTCAACGCCGTTTCGAGCCGCGAGGGAATGATGATTGCCGGGTCGCGGCCCGGAAGCGAGCACGCGACGACGTCATTGCTCGCGATGTGCGCGAGCGTGAGATCTCGGCGCTCGTCAACGGAGCCGCTTGCGGGCACGACATCGCGCAGTCTTACTCTCGATTCATGCACGATGGGCTCTGTCGTCGTGACGATCAGCGCACTTGCGGCGCCGACGATGCCGAGGCCGAGCCAGGAGGCGACAGTGAGCGCGATCGCCGTTGCGCCATCCGACGCATCCCCGGCCATGAGCCCACCGACGACAGCCGCGCCGATGGAAGCGAGGGCGCTCGCGCAGCCGAGCGCGCAGGCAGAGAACCACATCAACAGAGCTGTGCGCGGGTGATGCACCGCCCACGGCCCAGCCTTGAGCACAGTGGGCGTGACGACAATGAGCACGAGGGCAGCCGCGAGCAGAGCAGCGGAGAGCAGCATCCGTCGGCTACTTTCCGTGCTTTCGGCGCGGCGAATCGATGGCGGCGCGCAGCACAGCGAGATCGTCGTCGTCAAGGTCTCCCGTGAACTTGAGAAGCGCCGCGCGACGGTCGCCGACGTCGGCGAGAGCCGTGTGCATCGAGTGGCTTGCCTGCTCGGGCTCAGAGCGCACGGGAGCAAAGCGCACCTTGCGAGGAGACTCGGCGATGCGGCTGACGAGATGCTTCGCCTCGAGGCGATCGAGCGTCGTGAGCACTGTCGTGTAGGCGGGGGCGCGGCCGCTCAGCGATTCTTGGATGTCGCGTGCGCTGAGGGCTGTCTCGCTTGACCAGAGCACCGCCATGATGGCGCGCTCGAGCTCACCGCGCTCGCGTGTTCGTGCACCTGCCACCGGGGATCCTCCGGTTCAATGGTATCGCTGGGCGCACTCTCCGGGCGCGGGGCAGTGTGCGCAAACGAGGAAACTGTGCTGAGACGAGGACGTTCTCTCGAAAAACGTCCTCGTCTCAGCACTATGCCCTCGTCTCGGCACGACCGGGCGCCAAATGCGATGCGCGGTCAACGGCGGATGGTGCCGGCGTGCCCGTGGAGAGGCGCTCGATGAGCTCGTCGAGAATCATCGCGACGGTACGCGGCATATCGACAGCATCCGGTTCAAGCAGCCATTGCACCTGAAGGCCGTCCATCACGGCGATCACCGCGTTTGCGGCATCCTTCACCTCGTCGTCTATCTCGCGCCCGGCGACTCCCGCGATGACGCCTGCGATCTTGCGGCGCAGCCCGGCGAACCGGCCGCGAAAGTACTCCTGTGCCGGGTGGCGGTCGGTGACCGACTCTGCGGAGAGCACGGCGTAGGTCTGCACAACGCCAGGGCGTGACATGTTCTCGATGACGGTCTCGAGCATGTGCTCGAGAAACGCAGGGCCTTCCACCTGGGCGCGGGCCTCGACTCCGCTCGTCTCTTCGCCGTCACGGTATTTGAGCACGGCGACGAGCAGGCCCTCCTTCGATCCGAAGTGGTGCAGAACGCCCGCGTGGGTCATGCCAGCCTGCTCGGCGATCTCGGCGAGAGCGGCGTTGTTATAGCCGCGCGTGCCGAACACCGACAGCGCAGCTTTGAGGATGCCTTCACGCTTCGCCGCCGTGCGTGCCTGCGGTTTCGCTACGCGCGCCGCGGCGGGCACGATGCGGCCATCATCGGTCTTGCTCCCCATGCGAAGTTCCTCTCATCGCTCACATTAACGTACAGCGCTGTTACCAAAATGTGACAGAAAAAGCTTACTAACTTGTTTGTAAGTATTGCTACAGTCTCCCCTACGAGTCAACATCGGTTCCTCAGAGTGGAGAGAACGTGAGCATTGCCCCCACCGCGGCTGGCGGCCAAACGGATGCCAGCGCCGAAGCGCCAGACAACGAGCATCAGCCCATCGGGTCGGATGCCGAGCTGCGGCAGCGTCTTCGCGCCGTGCCGCTGGAACAGCGTATTCGGCTGCTGACGGGAGCGACGCCCTGGGCACTCCACGAGGTTGCAGAACTCGACCTCGGCGCGATTGTCGTTTCCGACGGCCCCATCGGTGTGCGCGGGGTTGACGAAGAACTCACGCCATCGGCCCAGCTGCCGAGCCCCTCGGCGCTCGCCGCGACGTGGAACCCGCAGCTCGCTGCCGACCTCGGCGCACTCGTCGCGCGTGAAGCCAAACGCAAGAACGTCGACGTCGTGCTCGCTCCCGTCGTCAATCTGCAGCGCACACCCGTCGGTGGGCGGCACTTCGAGTGCTTCTCGGAAGACCCGCTGCTCACGACCGCACTCGCCACGCCGTACATCGACGCCATTCAGCGCAACGGTGTCGCAGCCTGCGTCAAGCACTACGTCGGCAACGAGTCCGAGACCGACAGAACGAGCTACATCGCCCGCATCGACGAGCGCGCACTCCGCGAGGTGTATCTCGCACCGTTCGAGGCACTCGTGCGTGACGTGGGCGTGTGGTGCGTCATGGCGGCGTACAACCGCATCGATGACGGCACAGAATCGAACCTCGCAACGGAGCATGCACACCTGCTCGTCGACGTGCTGAAGAACGAGTGGGGATTCGACGGCGTTGTCGTGAGCGATTGGCTTGCCACGCAGTCCACCGTCGCGAGCGCAAACGCGGGCCTTGACCTCGTGATGCCGGGGCCAGGCGGGCCGTGGGAGCAGAACCTTCTCGACGCTGTGCGCAGCGGCCAGGTGAGCGAAGACACAATCGACGACAAGATCGAGCGGATGCTGCGGCTCGCCGAGCGCGTCGGGGCCATCGGACGCGAGGCATCCGTTCCCCCTGGCGTCGACGTGCCGCGTGACGGCGTCGACCCCGACACCCACTCGGCCGAGGCAACCCGAGCGCTGCTTCGCGAAGCCGTCGCACGTTCGATCGTCGTGCTGCGCAATGACGGAGTGCTGCCGCTCGCCACAGACAGCAGCGCAGGCACGAGCACAGACGGCGCCGCGCCACGCCGCATCGCTCTTCTGGGCCCGAACGTCGTCGACCCGTTCATTCAGGGAGGCGGCAGTGCATTCGTTCATGCGCCATACGCGACGCACCCCGCAGACGCCGTGCGCGCTGCCTTCCCCGCGGCCCAGCTCACCGTCTCGCGTGGCGGCTCGGCGCGAGCGCACGCACCGGGCATCGACCCGGCCCTCGTCGAGACGCCAGACGGCGAACCCGGCTACGAGCTCACACTTCTCGACGACCACGGCTCTCCGCTCGGAGATTCGGTCGTTGCACCGGGCGGCGAGGCCTGGAACCGCCACGTCGACAGCCGCGCGCGCAGTGCGCGGGTTCGGGCACGCGTGCGACTCGCGGCAGGAACGCACCGCATTGACGTGGGTACCTGCGGCGCCCACAGCATCCGGTTCAATGACGAGATTGTGTCGGAGTCTGATGTGCTCGCCGGGTCAGAGGTGATTCTCAATTCGAGCGCCAACAACCCAGACGGCCCTGCGCGCCTGTTTGCACGCGACGTGCCGTTCGATGTGCACATCGACGCGCGCCTTCAGGTTGTGCACGCCGACGGCTACGGCACCTTCGTGCGCTTTGCGCTGCGGCACGAGCCCGATGCCCTTTCACTCGAGGAGGAGATCGCGGATGCCGTCGCGGCAGCGAGCGACTCCGATGTCGCCCTCGTGATCGTCGGCACGAACGAAGAGACCGAGTCCGAAGGCTGGGATCGGCAGAACATCGATCTGCCCGGACGGCAGGACGACATGGTGCGTGCCGTCGCAGCGACAGGGACCCCCACCATCGTGATCGTGAACGCGGGCGGCCCCGTGCTGCTGCCGTGGATCGATGACGTGTCAGCCGTTCTGTGGTGGTGGCTGCCGGGGCAAGAGGGCGGCACCGGCCTCGTCGACGCGCTCACCGGCCGCACCGAGCCCGCCGGGCGGCTGCCGTGGACGCTGCCCGCCCGTCTCGACGACTGCCCTGTTCCGAACGCGGTGCCGATTGACGGCATCGTCGACTACGCCGAGGGCGTGCACGTCGGCTATCGCGGCTGGCTCGCCGGCAGCGCCACGCCGGCCCGCGAGTTCGGCTTCGGGCTTGGCTACGGAACGTGGCGTTACAGCGCCGTGCGCGAGATCGAGAGCGCAGACGGCGACGTGCGCATCGAGGTTGAGCTGCAGAATATCGGCGACCGGTCGTCGTGCGAGACGGTTCAGGCGTATATCGAGGATGCCTCGGGCGACCCCTCGCGCCCTGTGCGGTGGCTTGGCGGCTTCGCGCAGACGACCGTCGCCGCCGGAGCAACAGGCATCGTCGACGTGAGGCTGCCGCGCCGCGTGTTCGAGACGTGGAATGTCGCAACGTCGTCATGGGAGCATCCGCTCGGCCCCTATCGCATTCGTGTCGGCAGCTCGAGCACAAACCTTCCACTCGAAATCACCCTCACAAAACCCCACCGCCCACTCGGGCGCAATGTGCAAGGAGGCACACAGTGAAGAAAGGAATGATGGCCAAACTGGCCGTCGGGGCAGCAGCATTCGCCCTGGTACTCACCGGCTGCAGCGGTTCGGGAGGCGACGATGGGGGCGGTGCCGAGCACCCCCTGACCATCGGCATGCCGAATGGTCCGCAGACAGACAACAACAACCCGTTCATCGCCACATCCGCGGCATCCAGTCTCGGTTATACCTGGCTCATGTACGAGCCGCTCGCTCAGTGGAACCCGACGGATCCCGCAACAGAGCCAGAACCATGGCTCGCGAAGTCGTGGGAGTGGAACGACGACTACACGTCGGTATCCATCACCCCTCGCGACGACGTCACCTGGTCTGATGGCGAGAAGATGACCGTCGACGACGTCGCATACACGTTCAATCTTGTGAAAGACACCGAGGGCTTCAACGCGAATGCCATCGGGTACAAAGACATCTCCGTCGACGGCGACTCGGTCACCGTCACGTTCGATTCGTCGCAGCTGCTCAACAAGACGAAGGTGCTCGGCACGTTCATCGTTCCCGAGCACATCTGGTCGAAGATGGATGACCCGACGAAAGACACGAACAAGGACCCAGTGGGAACCGGGCCGTACACGTTGACGTCGTGGACCCAGCAGGTGATCTCCTTTGAGCCGAACGACGATTACTGGGGCGGTCAACCTCCTGTGCCCGAGATTCGGTACACCTCCTACACCGATAACAATGCTCAGCTGACGGCGCTGCTCTCTGGCTCGGCCCAGTGGAGCTACGTGTTCATTCCCGACATGGAGAAGACCTACATCTCGAAGTCCGATACCAACAAGGCATATATGCCCACGGGCCTCGGCATCGACGCGCTGTTCCTCAACACGCAGGAAGCGCCATTCAACAACGTGGCAATGCGCAAGGCGGCGAACATGGTGATTGACCGAGGTGCCGTGCACAAGCAGGGCTACTCCGGGTTCAAAGGTCTCGTTGACACCGTCACCGGATTGCCCTCGCCCGCCGGTGACGCATTCACAGCCGAGAAGTACAAGGGCAAGACGCAGAAGGTCGACGTCGATGGAGCCAAGAGCGTGCTCGAGGATGCCGGTTACACCTGGGACTCGAACGACAAGCTCCTTGACCCTGACGGTAACGCCGTGACCGTTGAATTCATCGACCCGGCCGGCTGGTCTGACTACCTCGCCAGCCTGCAGATCATGGCAGACAACCTGTCGCAGATCGGTGTCGACGCAACAGTCGAGACCCCCACCGTCGACGCGTGGACGAGCGCGCTCGCCGAGGGCGACTTCCAGGCATCGCTGCACTGGACGAACACCGGGGCAACCCCGTGGGACATCTACTCGAACATCATGGACGGAGCTCAGCTCAAGCCGATCGGCGAGGGCGCATCGTGGAACTTCGGCCGGTTCGAGAACGACGAAGTCACGCAGCTCCTCGCCGATTACGCTGTGACGCCAGACGAGGACGCACGCCAGAAGATGATGGACCGCATTCAAGAGATCTTCGTCGAAGAAGTGCCCGCGATTCCGATGGCCGCCGGCCCGATCGGCGCGGAGTACAGCACGAAGTACTGGACGGGATTCCCGAGTGAAGACGACCCGTATGCCGTGCCGCAGCCGACGCAGCCCAGCATCTCGATGATCGTGATGAAGCTCACACCGGCGAAGTAGCACCCTGCCGGGGCGGGTTCGCGCCCGCCCCGGCTGCTGCTTCACGCACACAAGGAAGGCAGGAACGATGAGTGACGAGCCACTTCTCGCCGCGAGGGACCTCACAAAGCATTTCCCCGTGAAGGGGGCGGGACGTCGTGTGGTTCACGCTGTCGACGGAATCGACATCGAGCTTCACGCAGGCGAAGTGGTAGCGCTCGTCGGCGAATCGGGCTCGGGCAAATCGACGGTCGCCCGTCTGCTCGCCAAGCTCATGCCGAACACAGCTGGTGACGTGCTGTTCGACGGACGCCGGGTCACCGCTCGGTTCGGCCGCAAGTTTCGGGCGTACTGCCGCCGCGTGCAGATGATTCTGCAAGACCCGTTCGCATCGCTCAATCCCATTCACCGCGTGCGCTATGTGCTCACACGCTCTCTCACCATCCATCGAGGGCGCATGACGACAGACGAGAGGGAGCGGATGCTCCGTGAGCTGCTCGAGCGCGTCGACCTGACTCCTCCCGAGCGCTACCTCGAGAAGTTCCCCCACGAACTCTCGGGAGGTCAGCGTCAGCGCGTCGCCATCGCCCGTGCTCTCGGAGCGGATCCCGAGGTGCTACTTGCAGACGAGCCCGTTTCGATGCTCGACGTGTCGATTCGCATCGGCGTTCTCAACCTGCTGCGCGACCTCAAAGACCGCTTCCACCTCGCTGTTCTCTATATCACTCACGACATCGCGTCTGCCCGGTACTTCGCCGATCGCACGCTCGTGATGTACGCGGGGCAGATCGTCGAGCGTGGTCCGAGCGAGGCTGTCACGCAGCATCCTCGACACCCGTATACCCAGCTGCTCATTGCCTCTGCGCCCGACGCCGACCGGCTCGAAGAGCTCGAGAAGACCGAAGCGACGGGGGAGCCACCGAGCCTCATCAGCCCGCCGACCGGATGCCGGTTTCATCCACGCTGCCCGTTTGCCATGGAGCGCTGCCGCACAGACGCACCGCCCATGTTCGCCGGTGACGACGGCCAGGAGTCGGCGTGCTGGCTCTATGCAGATGACGCCGCGGCCGAACGCGAAGCCGCGTTCGGGGCCAAGGAGCCAGGGGCGGCACAAGCATGAAGTATTTTCTGCGCCGACTCGGCTTCTATCTGTTCACAGCGTGGGCGGCCGTCACACTCAACTTCTTCATTCCCCGCATGTTGCCTGGCGACCCCGTGCAGTCCCTGATCAACAAATTTCAGGGGCGACTCAACACGGATGCTGTCGAATCGCTGTATGTGCTGTTCGGCCTCGATGAGAATCGCACCCTGTGGGAGGACTACGTCGCCTACCTGAACAATCTGTTCCACGGCGATCTCGGCATCTCGTTCACGTACTTTCCCACCCCCGTGAGTCAGATTCTCACGCAGTCGCTCCCGTGGACGATCGCGCTCGTCGGGCTCTCGACGATCATCGGCTTTCTTCTCGGCACTCTCGCGGGTGTCGGGCTCGGCTGGCGACGCGGCACCTGGGCAGACAACCTGCTGCCGATCGCCAACTTCTTCTCTGCCATTCCCTACTTCTGGCTCGGCATCATCGCAATCGCCCTGTTCGCCGTGACGTGGCCGGTCTTCCCCGCTGCGGGCGGCTACGACCCCGGCACGCTGCCCGGGTGGAACATGGAGTTCATCGGCGGGGCGATCTACCACGGCATCCTCCCCGCCCTGACCATCATCATCAGCTCGATCTCTGGATGGATTCTCGGCATGCGCAACATGATGGTGACGGTGTCGAGCGAAGACTACGTCACCGTCGCTCAAGCGAAGGGTATTCCCGAGCGAAAGGTGATGTTCGGCTATGCCGCGCGCAACGCCGTGCTGCCGAGCATCTCCGGGTTCGCGCTGTCGCTCGGCTTCATCGTCGGAGGCACGCTCGTCGCCGAAATGGTGTTCAGTTACCCCGGCATCGGCTACATGCTCTTTCAGGCAATCGGCTCGAAGGACTACCCGCTCATGCAGGGGGCGTTCCTTGTCGTCACGATCTCGGTGCTTGTCGCGAGCATGCTCGCCGACTTCGTCTATGCATTCCTTGACCCGCGCACGAGAGTGGAGGGCTGATCGATGTCCGTACAGGCAGATCCCATTGGTCTCACCGATGTAGCGCCCGCAGAGAAAGCTGCGGCGAAGGGCAAACGCTCGCTCGGCATTCTGCAGAATCGCAAGGCTCTCATCGGGCTCATCATGCTCGCGTTCTTTCTCGTGCTCGCCGTGATCGGGCCCTGGATTGCCCCGCACGACCCCAACGCCGTCACACAAGACTCACTGCAGCCACCGAGCGCAGACCACTGGCTCGGCACAACGAACACGGGGCAGGACATCTTCTCGCAGCTGCTCGTCGGCACGCGTGGCGTCATGCTCGTCGGTCTGCTTGCCGGCGTGCTCGCCACGGCGATCTCGGTGATCGTCGGCGTGACGGCCGGTTTCATCGGCGGGCTGGGCGACGAGCTGCTTTCACTGCTCGCCAACGTCTTCCTGATCATCCCGGCGCTGCCGCTGATCATTATCGTTGCCGCTCTCGTGCCGTCGGCAGGCGGAGTGACAATCGCGCTCATCATCGCGCTCACCGGGTGGGCGTGGGGTTCGCGCGTGCTTCGAGCGCAGACGCTCTCGATTCGGGGGCGTGACTTCGTCGAGGCGGCTCGCGCCAACGGCGAACCGATGTGGCGCATCATCTTCTTCGAGATCATGCCAAACCTCACGGCGATCATCGCCTCGGGTTTCATCGGAACGGCGATCTTCGCCATTCTCTCCGAGGTGACGCTCGCATTCATTGGTGTCACGAGCATCTCCGAGTGGAACTGGGGAACCATCCTGTTCTGGGCGCAGTCGAGCCAGGCGCTCGTGCTCGGCGCATGGTGGTGGTTCGTGCCCGCGGGGCTGTGCATCGCCGCCGTCGGCACATCGCTCACGCTCATCAACTTCGGCATCGACGAGTTCGTCAACCCGCGGCTGCGCAACACGGCGGCCTCGGCCGCTCTGCTGCGCAAGAAGAAGATCAGGGCGCGCATCGGCTTCACGCCGGTCTACCATGGCGGCGAGCCGCAGCATCCGAAAACCACTGTCGCCCGCTCGGGCGCGAACGCAGAGACAGCAGAGGAGGTCACCGCGTGACCATCACCACACCGCAGCGCACGCAGGCCGAGCCGCTGCTTGAGATCCGCAACCTCTCTGTCGACTATGGGTACGACGATGACGCGGTGCGCGCACTGTCGAACGTGAACCTGACGCTGCACCGGGGCGAGATCCTCGGGCTCGCCGGCGAGAGTGGATGCGGCAAGTCGACGCTCGCCTACGCGGCGACAAGGCTGCTGCCTCCACCCGGCGTGATCACCGGGGGAGAGGTGATGTTCACCAGCTCACGCAGCCGCGAGTCAGGCGACCTGCTGCGCATGAGCGAGAAGCAGCTGCGGGCGCAGCGCTGGCGCGACACGGCGATTGTCTTCCAGGGGTCGATGAACGCGCTCAATCCCGTTTACCGCGTGGGCAAACAGCTGATCGACGGCATCGCCGCGCACGAGAAGATGTCGCGCTCGGCGATGCGCGAGCGGGCCGCCGAGCTGCTCACGATGGTGGGGATCTCGACCGACAGGCTCGACAGCTATCCGCACCAGCTCTCCGGCGGCATGCGTCAGCGTGTGATGATCGCGATGGCGCTGGCTCTCGAGCCTGAGCTGGTGATCATGGACGAGCCGACGACAGCGCTCGACGTGGTGATGCAGCGGCAGATCGTTGAACAGATCATCGAGCTGAAAGACAAGCTGGGCTTCTCGGTGATCTTCATCACGCACGACGTGTCGCTGCTCATCGAGCTGGCCGACCGCATCGCGATCATGTATGCGGGCGAGATCGTCGAAGATGCCGGAAGCCGCGAGGTCTACCACGAGCCGCGGCACCCGTACACGGCTGGACTGCTGCACTCGTTCCCGCCGCTGCGGGGGCCAAAGCGTGAGCTCGGCGGCATTCCCGGGTCGCCGCCGGATCTGCTGTCGTTGCCGAGCGGATGCCGCTTTCGAACGCGGTGCCCGTATGCGGTCGACGCGTGCGCGCAGCTCGTGCCGGAGCTCGGCGGCACGGTGTTCGGCGATGACGAGCCGCACCGCAGTGTGGCGTGTCATCTGCACGACCCCGCTGTCGAGACTCCGCCTGTGCCGTCGGAGCTCGCAGTGCGTCCGGAGGGCCGTCGTCTGCTTGGCGTCGCCCCGCGCTAGGTGTCACTATTCCCGATCGCTCGCATCTGAGCCGTTGCGCACACGGCGTCACCACGGCACGTGCGCTGTCGCATCTCCGTTATCGTCGCCGAGGAAGCATCCGGTTGGGCCATCTGTCGCGAGCGCAAGTTTGACCGGAACCCGCGCTCCATCAGCCGCGGATCGGATGCCGCGTGGATACGGAGAGTCCCGGTTCAAATCGCTCGCTACAAGTCCCGGATTTGCTGCATTGACTCTGGTTCCGTCCGGTGCGAGAGCTCGTGCAAACAGCAGAGTGACGGCATTCAGCGCGGCTTTGGAAGAGCTGTATGCCAGCAGACCGCGCTGCGCGACGGGGTGGTCGGCGTTCCCAAGTAGAGTCAACGATCCGAGGGGGCTGGACAGATTGACAACTCGGGCGGACGGCGCGCGGCGCAGCAGCGGGGCGAACGCGTGCAGCATTTCTGCAGCGCCGAAAACGTTAACCTCGTATGCATCGCGCATCTGCTCCACAGTGACGTCGGGTACGGGTATGCCCCATTCGACAACGATTCCCGCGTTATTTACGAGCGCGTCCACGTGGCCATGCTCTGCCTCGATGTGCTCCGCTGCGGAGCGGACATCGCCAGGGCGGGTCACGTCGAGAGTCATAGGGCGTGCGTCTGACCCTTCGGCGCACAACGCATCAGCTGTTCGACGGGCAGCGTGAGGATCGCGGGCCCCGACGTAGGTGATCATCCCTGCGGCTGCGAGTTGGCGGGCGATCTCGGTACCGATGCCTCGTGCTGCGCCGGTCACAAGAGCCACCTCTCCGGCGCGGGAAGTGTGCGGCGAGTGAGGTCGGATGCTTGAGAATGTATCGTTCACGGGTTCACTCCTCGTGGTGGGCGGACAGTGCTGAGTCGTCGTGCCCGCCCAATACCCGAGCCAACGAGACAATAACGGTAACACTCGGTAATCCGCGCCTACAAGCGTGCCGACGATCTGCGTGCTCCACCGAGCTGTGCAAGCGCCTCGTTCGCCGCGCCTGCAGCTCGGGCGACGAAGAGGGGTGGATCGACGATCTCGGCTAACCAGTGCCGAGACGAGGGTACTGTGCCGGGGCGAGGGCGTTCTGGCGAAAACGTCCTCGTGCGGGCACTCTGCCCTCGTGCCGGCACGTTGTCATTGCGTCCCGAGTCGTAAGACGTCTCTGTGCCGTCGCCGAGTCGCACGGCATGGTCGACGATCGTCATCCGACCGCGGTACGACACCGTTCGTGACAGCGTCGTCCATTCCGTTTCTGTGCTCGTTCCCATGCGAACCACACTACGGAACTGCGAGACGTTGCCTTGTGCTGCGTTCTCTGGCAGCCGAGCAATCCGTCGGGCAAGGTCACTGGTGCGGTAGCCTCGCGTGCATGGACACCGGAATTCGGTACAGCACGACGACGCTTGCCTGTCCCGACCCGCTCGCGCTCGCCGACTTCTACGCAAAACTCACGGGAGGCGAGGTCACGTTCGCTGCCGAGCGCGATAGCGCATCGATGAGAAGCGCCCGTGGACGACTGGACTTCATGTGGGTGCCCGACTACCGGGAGCCGCAATGGCCCGAAGATTCGTCGTTGCTCCACCTTGATTTCTTCGTGACCGACCTCGCGACCTCAGCCGAGTGGGCGATCCGCTGCGGCGCGCGACAATACGATTTCCAGCCGAACGCCGGTCGATGTCTCGTCTTCGCCGACCCGGCAGGGCATCCCTTCTGCCTGACCACGGTCGACGATCTCGGCTGAACGTCCCACACCCGTGACGATGATCTTCGACGCCATTCTCTCGAGACAATGCGACGCGGCGCGTTCCGCGGGTGGCCGCCGGAACCTTATGGATGCCGCGGCCATTCGCGTACCGCGGAATGAAACGCAGCTTAGTCCTGCGTACGTGTCCATCCGCTGTTCGTCCGAGTGAGGAGATCTGTTCCCTCGTCCCTGAGCGAACGCAGGTATTGCGTCTCTCGATCGACGCGTTCCAGGCATGACGTTTGCCAGGTCGAACGGGAGAGTGTCGACCGGGAGTCCAGGTCGAAAGGCTCGTAGTCGGCTGCATAGATGCGCTCGAGAGAAGGGATCTGCTGAGCGAGCGTAATGAGTGCGCGTCGGTGAAACCACTTTACGACGGCAATAACGGAACGGATCGATCCAAGCTGGTTGAGTAGAGGAAGGGCGTGAGCTACATTCTCCCCGGTATGGCGGGAGGTCTCTTCACTGAGAATGTCATCACCGGGAACTGCGGCAGTCCGAAGCAGGTCATAATGAATGCGTGATTCTGCCAATCCGCGAGGGTGTCGTGAAGGGCCTCCCGTGAGCACTATCTTCGGGGCCATTCCTTTGAGATACAGCGACGCGGCAACTTCCGCGGGGGACCAATACCGAGTGCCGAACACGAAGATGACGTCGGCAGAACGTATCTCTCCGGCGCGCGCGTCGACAAACCCTGGGATTGCAGTTCCGACAGACTCCATCGACTGCAATGATGTCACGTGAACGATAGTGATGTCATCACAAAAGATCAGTTCTGTCGATTCGACAGTGCCGAGACGAGGGCACTGTGCTGGCGCGAGGATGCTTTGGCGAAAACGTCCTCCTACCAGCACACTATCCTCGTGTCGGCACCACGAGTGTCGGCGAAAACGTCAACGCCGGAGCCGCGAACATCGGCGTGAAATCGTGCTTGGTAGTGTGACGGATATGATCGCTGCAGTTCGTTACAACTCGATGACGTTGGCACGCCCCGAGCCGCACACCCTCGCAGCTCTCACAGGAGACAAAGCGCCATCACTGATCCACGTCGATGTCGTTGTCTGACGTGGCGCCAGGCGAGAGACCTGGCGACGACGTGCTCGTTGCGTTCGGCGCAGGGCCCGAACGTCCACGGAAGCTGACCGGCGGCCGCGGCCGAACCTGGATGGTTGGCAACGTGGTGTTTCGGCCGCACGGCGACGCAGAGGAGTCCTCCTGGAAGGCGAGAGTGCTCGCCGATCTTGAGCCGAATCGCGGCTTTCGAATGTCACGACCCATACCCGCAGCAGACGGAAACTGGGTCTACGGTGGATGGGAGGCATGGGAGTGGCTGGCAGGAGAGGCAGACGAATCCCGCGCTGTTGCCGTCATTGCGGCCGGAGCCGCCTTCCACGAGGCGATCGCTCACCTTCCCCGCCCAGCCTTCATTGATCACTCCGATGACGCATGGAGCAACGCCGACCGCATGGCGTGGGGGGAGAACCCTCTGCCCCGGGGCAGCTTTATGAGAAGCCTTGAGCGTGAGTTTCAGCCCGTGCACTCCCTGTCGCAGGTGATTCACGGCGACCTCTTGGGCAATGTGTTGTTCGCTCCCGATCTGCCGCCGGCCATCATCGATTGGGCGCCGTACTGGAGACCGGCAGGCCTGGGCGCCGCAATCGCCGCGGTTGATGCCGCGAGCTGGCATGGGTGGCGTGCTGACCGGCTTGCTGAGCTGGGCGGCGGTATTCCGGAATGGCGACAGCTGCTCGTGCGTGCCTTGGCGTTTCGCATTGCGACGCTGCACAATCTCGACGCCTGGAGCGCAGAAATGGACGAGCGTCACGAACCCGTGGTGAACGCAGTGATCTCCATCCCGTCGTGACTTTCGGTGGCGCAAAATGACGCATCTCGGGACGCTGGCATACGCAGGCGACTTCCTTGCGCTGTGCGCGGAGGGTGCATTCTGATCGCGCCCGAGGTGCGAGGGCGCCGGTTTCGTTACCGTGACCGAAATGAACCGTTCGGACGTTCGCGCAAAGGCTCTAGCGCTCCACCGTTGAGGCAGCAGTATGTGGACGACCGGCGGTCGTATGCTGACGTCGTGCCCATCTCTCCGTACGTTCGTGGTCTTCGTTCTCAGGTTGGCCATTCCTTGCTGTTACTTCCTGGCGTAACGGCAGTTATTCGACGGGAAGACCGTTTTCTGCTCGCGAAGCAACGCGATACGCAGCTGTGGAGTCTCATTGGCGGCGGGATTGAACCCGGGGAGCAGCCTGAGGCCGCAATTGCGCGCGAGGTCGAGGAGGAGCTCGGAGTGGCGCCGAACGTCGGCAGAATCATCGGCGCATACGGTGGGCCGGAGCTCATGAATACCTACCCGAACGGCGACCACGTCAGCTACGTGACAATCGCGTACGACTGTTCGCTTGTGAGCAACTCATTTGATCTTGAACAGCAGGAGCTCATTGACGTCGCTTGGCTCGATATCGACAGCATTTCGGGGCTTGCCCATCACACCTGGATCGACCGAGTCTTAGCCGACGCGGGGCGTTAGTCGATGCGGCGCGCGTCGTACTGCTGCATGATGATCGGACGGTGATCGGATGTAGGCTGCGCCGCGATCTCCACAGGCCAGGTCGGGCGCTCGCCCGCGAGCGCCCACGCAGCCTGCCGTGCGGCACCGTCGGCGACATACTCTCCCGGGGTCGGCACAACGATCGGGCGACGGAACACCTGCGAGGCGACGGTCTGCACCGCGAGGTTCTGGGCGGCGCCGCCCACGAGAAGAAGCCGCTCGGCAGCGACGCCGTGGTGCTCGACGGCGTCGACGCCCGCGGCGAGTGCACACAGCATCCCCTCGACCGCTGCCCGCGCCAGCGCCGGCCTGGTCGTCGACGCCATGGTCATTCCGAACAAGCTCGCTGTCGCATCGGGCAAGTTCGGCGTGCGCTCCCCCTCGAAGTACGGCTGCAAGACGAGTCCGTTCGATCCCGGTTCTGCCCGCATCGACAGCTCAGCCAGCTCCGAGTGCGTGACGTCGAGCAACCTCGAGATGGTGTCGAGCACACGAGCGGCATTGAGCGTCGCCACAAGGGGAAGAAAACGCCCGGCCGCATCGGCGAACCCCGCGACCGTGCCACTTGCATCCACGACAGGGTCGGGCGTGACGGCGAAAACCGTTCCGCTCGTTCCGATCGAGATCACGACATCGCCGACACCGGCATCGAGACCGAGTGCTGCGCCCGCATTGTCGCCAGCGCCCGCTCCGACGACGGTATTTCTGAACAGACCGCTGCCGATCCCGGCGCGTTCGTATGGTTGAAGAACGCGCGGCAGCACGGCATCGTGGCCAAGGGCCAACTCGAGCAACTCGCGATCGTAGTCACCGGTTGTCGGCGACCAGTACGCGGTGCCTGATGCGTCAGATCGATCGGTGGTGAGCTCATCGAAATCGGGACCGAAGTCACTCGACCCGAGCGGCCCGAAGCCGCGCATGCGCCACGTGAGCCAATCATGCGGAAGAGCGACGGCGGCAACACGGTTCGCGTTCTGCGGTTCGACGTCGCGCAGCCACCGCAGCTTCGTCGCCGTGAACGAGGCAACGGGGACAACGCCCGTCCGCTCGGCGTACTCAGCCGTTCCGCCGAGCTCGGCGGTCAGATCGAGCGCTTGCGGGGCACTGCGTGTGTCGTTCCAGAGCAGCGCGTCTCGCACAACCTCGCCATCGGCATCCAAAGTCACCATGCCGTGCTGTTGCGCGGCAACACTCACCGATGAGACATCGTCGAGACCACCAGCCTCGGCAATGGCAATGTGCAGAGCGCGAAGCCATGCTTCGGGGTCGACCTCGGTGCCGTCGGGGTGTGGGGCACGACCGCGGCGAATCACGGCGCCGGTTGACGATTCGCGAACCACGACCTTGCAACTCTGCGTTGACGAGTCGATGCCTGCTACTAGCGTCATTGCGCACCTTTCGCTGCGTGAACGAGCGACCGCATGTCTGGGGGCTCACGATGCGGCCGAAAAGCGAGACAAGCTCGCACACCCCAGTCTGCCAAATCTTCGGCGACGCTGGGTGCGGGTTAGACGACCACGATGTCCGGCCCTCCGGCATGCAGCTCGTCTGCGGTATCCCGTTCGATCCTCGAGTCGGTGATGATCGTGTCGAGCTCTGCCAGATCTGCAACGTGGCAGAACGATGTGAGACCGACCTTGCTCGCGGTGATGGTGAGCACTCGACGCTTTGCCGACAGCAGCATCGCCCGCTTCACTTCGGCCTCATCGGGAATCGTCGTCGTGACGCCGGCCGACGCGGTGAGACCGTTTGAGCCCAGCAGAACGAGATCCACGTTGAGGGTGCTCAGGCGTTGACGCGTCCACTCATCAACGGCGCCCTGGCTGATTGTGCGCACCCGTCCGGGCAACGCCATCACCGTCACGTTCGGGCGCTGCTTCAGCACGGGAATCGCCGGCAGGTTGTTTGTGACGACAATGATCGATGCATCAGGAAAGACGGATGCTGTCACGAGTGCCAGAGATCCCGAATCAAGAAGCACAACTCCATCGCTCGGCAGCTCCTCGATTGCCCGAAGGGCGATGCGCCGTTTCTCGTCTGCCTCTTCGGCTTGGCGCTTTGCGAGAGAGATCTCAAACGGCATTCCGTGCGCGAGTCGTGCACCACCGTGCGTGCGCACAATGATTCCCTGGCGCTCGAGAGCAGCAAGGTCGCGTCGGATCGTCTCGGTTGTCACCTCGAGCTCGGTGCTGAGCGAGGTCACCGAGAGCATGCCGTCGTGCTCGTGCGCTGCCGCGACGATTGCGGATTGCCGTTCGGCTGGGTACATCGTCAGCTCCCTTGCTGGTGTCAGATGCCTATCGTCCCTCACAAAAGGCAAAAACAACAAAATCAAACACAAAACAGACAATTGTGGTTACGATACCGTTACGAACCAACATTACTGGTTGCTTAAACACACATATTCGGGCGATTGTGGGTGTGCGTCGCGACAGCGACGGGTCAACGATGACGAAAGGCAAAGAGATGACGAAGTCGAATCTTCGCGGAAGGCGGTGGCTCTCCCTGGCCGCCGTCGTATCAGCCGGTGTAATGCTCGCCGGCTGTTCCGGCGCCGGGGGCGGAGCAGGCGGAGGTGGCGGTGACACGGTGACCCTCACGCTGGCCACGGTGAACAACCCGCAGATGAAAGATATGGAGCAGTTGAAGGGGAAGTTCGAAGAGAGTCACCCCGACATCAAGGTCAAGTTCATTCAGATGGAGGAGAACGACCTGCGTGACGCCGTCACGAAAGACGTCGCGACGAAGGGCGGTCAATATGACATCGTCACCGTCGGAAGCTATGAGGTGCCGATCTGGGGCCAGAACGAGTGGCTGACAAACCTCAACGACTACACGACAAAGGACGCCGATTACGACGTTGACGACATCTTGAAGCCAGTGCGCCAGGCACTGACCGTCGACGACAACCTGTTCGCCGTGCCCTTCTACGGTGAGTCGTCGTTCCTGATGTACAACAAGCAGATTCTCGCTGACGCCGGTCTTGAGGTGCCCGAGCACCCGACGTGGCAGCAGGTTGCCGACATGGCACGCCAGGTGAACAACGACGACCATGCGGGCATCTGCCTGCGCGGCAAGCCGGGCTGGGGTGAGCTCTTTGCTCCGCTCACGACGGTTGTGCAGACCTTCGGAGGCAATTGGTTTGACGAAGACTGGAACGCCACGGTTGATTCACCTGAGTTCACGAAGGCCGTGCAGTTCTACACCGACCTGGTGAAGGATGCTGGTGAGTCCGACCCGGTGTCGTTCGGCTTCACCGAATGCCTCAACCTCTTCTCGCAGGGCAAGGCGGCGTTCTGGTACGACGCCACGAGCGCTGCGGGCTCGCTGGAATCTGAAGACCTCAGCGAGGTTGCCGGCAACGTCGGCTATGTGCACGCACCAACTGTCGAGACGGAAGAATCCGGATGGCTGTGGTCGTGGAACCTGGCGATCCCCGAGACATCTAAAAAGAAGGATGCCGCGTGGGAGTTCGTAAGCTGGGCGACGAGCAAGGACTACATGAAGCTCGTCGGCGAGGAGCTCGGCTGGAGTCGTGTGCCGCCGGGGTCACGTGCATCGACATACGAGATTCCTGAGTACAAAGAAGCGGCAGGGGCGTTCGCCGGAATCACGAAGGACGTCATGCTGGCCGTGAATCCCACACAGCCGGGCGTCAACCCGCAGCCCTGGGTCGGCATCCAGTACGTCACCATCCCTGAGTTTCAAGACCTGGGAAACCAGGTATCTCAGAGCATCGCCGACGTCTTTGCCGGTCGATCGAGTGTCGAGGATGCCTTGAGTGACGGGCAGAAGCTCGCCGAGAAGGCGGGCGAGGCGCAGAAGGAATAGCGTCGGCTTCATCGTTGGCGAGCTCACGCCGCCCTCCGGCTCAGCCGGTCGGTGGGCGGCGTGACCGCTTCGGTATTGGACATCTCGAGAAAGACGACAATGACTGCGACAGCCATCCGACCCGGACGGGTCGAGAACGACGGCGAGGTTAAACCTCGCCGAGGCCGCAAGCCCGTGCTCACGCAGCGGGAACGCCGAGGGCTCCGGCTCTCCAGGGCCCTCGTGTGGCCGGCGTTGGCCGCGGCCATCACCATCACCCAGATTCCGTTTCTCGTCACGATCTACTATTCGTTTCAGCAGTGGAACCTGCTGCGCCCCGGAGACCAGAAATTCGTCTGGTTCGACAACTACGCAACTGTGCTCACCAACGGGGCGTTTCTGAGTTCACTGCTGGCGACCGTGGTGATCGTGGGCTTCAGCGTGCTCGTCTCGCTGGTCTTCGGCATGGTGCTGGCGCTGCTTCTCGACCGTAAGTTTGTCGGTCAAGGGTTTGCGCGCACACTGCTGATCACCCCGTTTCTCATGATGCCCGCGGCTGCGTCGCTCATCTGGAAGTGGTCGATGCTCGATTCGAACGTCGGCATGGTCAATTGGCTGTTCAGCCTGGTTGGCATCAATCCGGTGGCGTGGAACACTGACGTGCCGATTCTCACCATCATCATTGTTCTCACGTGGCAGTACACGCCGTTCATGATGCTCATCCTCCTCGCCGGGCTGCAGAGTCAGCCGTCAGACGTGCTCGAGGCGGCATCCGTTGATGGGGCTGGTCCCATTCGCACGTTCTTCTCCATGACGCTTCCGCACATGCGCCAGTACATGGAGCTGTCGATTCTGCTCGGCACGATTCTGCTGCTGCAGGTGTTCGACCCGATTGCGATCATGACGCGAGGAACCGGTGGAACGAAGACTCTGTCGTATCTGCTGTACGAGCGGGCATTCGTCGGCCTCGAGATCGGCGAGGCTGCGGCATACGGTGTGCTCACGGTGATTCTGACGATCATCGTCGCCATGGTGGCTCTTCGCTCCCTGTTCAAGATCTTCAAGAAAGAGGGGATGAGCTGATGTCGACGACGATGCTGCTCACGACTGGCCGCACCACAACCCGTCGCACGAAGCCGTTGCGCAAACGGGCCGGGTCGGTCGTGCTCACCTTCATCACCTGGGTGCTCACCGTTGGAATGTTCTTCCCGATCGCCTGGATGGTGTTCACGGCGTTTAAAACAGAGAAGGCCGCCGCCACGAGCCCGCCGACGTTCATCACGCAGCTCACACTCGACAACTTCGCTGCAGTTTTCGATCGAGGCTTTCTCGTCTACCTCACCAACTCCTTCACAGCGAGCGTCGTCTCGACGCTCATCGTGATGGTTCTCGCGATTCCCGCAGCATACGGACTCTCGGTGCGTCCACTGGTCAAGTCGACGGACGCACTGTTCTTCTTCATCTCGACGAAGTTCATGCCCCTCGCGGCGATCGTGATTCCGATCTACCTCCTCTTGCAGAACATGGGGATGCTCGACAACATCTCGGCGCTCTCGATTCTGTACGTCGGAATGAACCTGCCACTCGCCATCTGGATGATGCGATCATTCCTCAGCGAGGTGCCTGGGGAGATCATCGAGGCGGCACAGGTCGACGGCGCCAACTTCTGGACAGAACTCGTGCGCATCGTGATGCCGATCGTGGCGCCCGGCATCGCCGCAGCCGCGCTGATCTGCTTCATCTTCGCGTGGAACGAGTACTTTCTTGCCAACCTGCTCACCTCGACTGTCGCCCGCACCACGCCGCCGTTCCTCGGCAGCTTCGTCTCGGGGCGCGGGCAATTTCTTGCCGTGCTCTCGGCTGCGGCGACGTTGGCAGTTCTGCCCGTCGTCATAGCAGGATGGATTGCTCAGAAGCGTCTCGTACGCGGCCTCGCGATGGGTGCCATCAAATGACACGAGCGCAGCAGGCACCAGCATCCAGACCTGAGGAGCTCACATGACTCTCACCCCAGCAGCAGGCATGCCCGTCGAGCAGCGGCACACGGTCATTCTCGCCATGCTCGAGCGCGACAAGCGCGTCGAAGTGTCTGATCTCGCCGAGGCGTTCGCCGTTGCCGAAGAGACGATCCGGCGCGATCTGCGCACCCTCGAGCAGCGCGGCACGCTCACGCGGGCGCACGGCGGCGCGATTCTTCAGACATCGCTCGTCGAGGAGTTCCCGCTTCTGACCGGCGCGAAGGTGCCTCAACTTGAGCTCGCCCGTGCCGCACTCGCGTTCGTCCCCGAGCAGGGGAGCATCTTCATCGACTCGGGAGAGACCTGCCAGTCGCTTGCCGCAATGCTTCCGGATGCCGCAGGGCTGCAGGTTGTCACCAACGCCGTTCCGGTGGCGCTGACGGCAAGCCGCAAAGAACACGTCGCCGTGTACAACCTGGGCGGCACCGTCGGCGACGACGGTGAGCAGTCGGGACAGTGGACGCGCGAAGCGCTCGCGAGCGTGCGCGTCGACGTTGCATTTCTCTCGTGCACGGGTGTCGACGAGGCGGGCAGCCTGACGGCATCCACTCCCCGCGCCGCGGCCATCAAGCGTGCGGCTTTCGACGCGGCAACCACTCGGGTCGCTCTCGTTCACGGCGACCAGCCGGCGCAGGGGCTCGTGACCTTCGCCCAGCTGAGCGACTTCACGGCCGTGTTCGCCGATCCGCCCCTGTCGCGTGCCGCCGAGACGGCCGTGCGTGAGGCCGGAGTCGATTACCGAGCGCTCGAAGCACAGGCGGGCGCGGAACAAACGCAGAAACAGGAAGAGGCACAGCCATGACCACTCAGAACGCGACACAGCTGAGCGCGGCGGCGCTGGCAACGCTCGACGGCGTCGCCGTCCCCGCGTACGACCGCAGCCAGGTCACCGCGGGAATCGTGCACTTCGGCGTCGGCGGCTTCCATCGCGCGCACCAGGCGAAGGTGATCGACGATCTGCTGGCGCAAGGTACAGCGAACGACTGGGGAATCTGCGGAATCGGCGTGATGCCGAGCGACATGCGCATGCGCGATGCGCTCACCGCGCAGGATTACCTGTACACGCTCGTCGAGAAGCATGCAGACGGCGAGCTGAGCGCGCGCGTCATCGGGTCGATCATCGACTACCTCTACGCGCCAGACGACACCGAGGCCGCGATCGAGCGCATGGCCGACCCCGGCATCCGGATTGTGTCGCTTACCGTCACCGAGGGTGGATACAACATCAACCAGGTGACGGGGAAGTTTCAGCTTGACGACCCTCGGGTTGCGCATGATCTGGGTTCGGATGCTCCCGAGACGGTGTTCGGTCTCGTCGTCGAAGCGCTGCGGCGTCGACGTGATCGCGGCATCGTGCCTTTCACCGTGATGTCGTGCGACAACCTGCAGAACAACGGCGAGGTCGCCAGGCACGCGTTCACGACCTACGCGCACGCCAAGGATGCCGAGCTCGCGGCGTGGATTGACGAGAACGTGGTGTTCCCGAACAGCATGGTCGACCGCATTACGCCCGTCACAACAGACGACGACCGCGCCGAGATCGCCAGCCGGTTCGGCATCGCCGACGCCTGGCCCGTCGTGTGCGAGCCGTTCTTCCAGTGGGTGCTGCAAGACACGTTCACCCATGGCAGGCCGCCGTATCAGGATGCCGGTGTCGAGGTGGTCGACGATGTCGAGCCGTACGAGTTCATCAAGCTGCGCCTGCTCAATTCGAGCCACCAGGGGCTCTGCTACTTTGGCCACCTCATGGGGTATCGCTACGCGCACGACGCCACGCAGGACCCCCTCATCGCCGAGTTTCTGCTTGCCTACATGAACGTCGATGCGACGCCGACGCTCAAGCCGGTTCCGGGGCTCGACATCGAGAAGTATAAGCCGCAGCTGATCGAGCGCTTCTCCAACCCCGGCATCCGCGACACCGTCGCTCGGCTGTGCGCGGAGTCGAGCGACCGCATTCCGAAGTGGCTCGTTCCCGTCATTCGCGACCAGCTCGCGCGGCCGGAGCCGCAGGTGCAGTTTGCCGCGGCGATCGTCGCCAGTTGGGCACGGTATGCGGAGGGCATCGACGAGCAGGGTGAGCCGATCGAGGTTGTCGACCGCCTGAAGGATCGCGTGATGGCGGCGGCGAACCGATACCCCGAAGACCCCCACTCCTTCTTGCGCGACGAGGAACTGTTCGGAAACCTCATCGACGAGCCCGTGTTCGTCGCCGCGTACGACCGGGCGCTGTCCTCGCTGCACGAGGTGGGAGCGCGAGAGACCCTACCGATGCTGCTCGGCACCGCGTAGCTGTGCCACGACGTCGGGTGTGCGTCGTAGGGTGTTCGCGTGACTGAACGCGATACGCAAAGCCTGCACGACCGCCCGCTGAGGGTTCTGCATCTCTCTGACACGCACGTGTATGCGGACGGCTCGCTGCATTACGGCGTCGTCGACACGACGGCGGCGCTGCAGCGCACGCTTGAGCGCGCCGCTTCGGTCGACGGCATCGACGCCGTTGTGCTGAGCGGCGACCTCTCAGACGACATGAGCGCGGGTTCTTATGCAAAGCTCCGCGAGCTCGTCGAGCCGTGGGCCCAACGGCGCGGAGCCGCGGTTGTCTACGCGATGGGAAACCACGACCGCGTCGCCGAATTCGAGAGCGTTCTTGGTGCGCATGCGGGAGCAACCGAGGTGCGCGGCGTTCGCATCGTCTGGCTCGACTCGGCGGTTCCGCGGGCGGGGTACGGGCACGTCGGTCCCGAGCAGCTGCGCATGCTGAGCGACGAGCTCGCCGCGGCATCCGGCCCTGCTCTCGTCGTTGTGCACCACCCCCCGACTCCCGCGTACGGGCCGCTGTTGAAGGCGCTCGAACTGCAGAATGCGAGCGAGCTGCTCGACGTGTGTGCGGCGGGCGATGCGACGGCCGTGCTGAGCGGGCACTACCATCACAGCCTCGTCGCGACCCAGCGGGGCGTTCCGGTCATCGTCGCGCCAGGCATCGCAAACACCTCTGATGCGTGCGTTCCCGGCGGGCATGAGCGAGCGACGATGGGTTCGGGCTTCGCCATCGTCGATGTGCCCGGTATCGGCACGCCTACAGTCACCTTCTTCTCGGTTCCCTCCGATCGAGACGGCACCGAGATCTTCAACCTCGACCCGGCTGAGGTAGCGCAGATCGCGCGCGCGGCCGGCCTGCCCGAGTAGCTGGCCGACGCCAGGCAGTCGCACCGGGCGATACCGCCCTGCGGCGTGGACTACGGCTGGAGCGCGTCGACGTGGCACACTGACGTGATCGTTGATCTTTCACCGAGAGGAACCATGTGCCCACGCCAGACGAGGCCGCGCCCGCGCGCAGCATCGCCCTCCTCGGCAGCAGCGGAGGCAATCTGCGCAGCCACGGAGGCGACGACCCCGATCGCCTTCTTCGCGACGTCGTCAGACAGGCGGATGCCGCGGGCTTCAGCATCGCGGCAGTGCAGTTCGTCTCGGCAGACAACTCAATGGATCAGGCATCGTGCGACACTCCGGCTGCGCTCTGGAGCCTCGTCGATGGAACACCCACCGTCATCGTTCGCGGCGGACTCTCTGAGGTGAACACGGCGGCCCGTGAGATGGATGCCGAAATCGCCAACCAGGTATCGGCGGGCGAAATCGACGGGCTCATACTGATGAGCGCCGACCCAGACGACACGAACGAGCGCACGATGGTCGCCGCCGCGGCCGCCGAGATTCCCGCTGCCGGCACGGGAGGCACCTCCATCGCCGGGGCACAGCAGCTCGGCGTCAAGCTCATCGCAGCCTCGGGCACAACCGGAACGACGAGCACAACGCGCGCGGTGTCATACATCTCGGGCCTCGCCCGGTACTGGGGCGTCGGCTACCGGCCATCGCTCGGCGGCAGCTCATCGGCTCCGGGGTCGACGGCGCCCGAAGCAGCGTGGCGGCGCATCAGCATCCGCGGCATCATGGTCGGCAGCATTCCGGCGTTCATCGCCCTCGCTCTTGTGCTCGCGCTGAGTCAGATCCCCTGGCTTTCCGCACTCACACCCGTTTTCGACACGTTGATCGCGGGTCTGCCCGTCGTCGTCTCTGCCGTGGCCGCACGCAAGATCTCCGGCCTCGGCGAGGTGGGGCTCGTCGCTGGCGCGGTCGCGGGCATCCTTGCCACAGAGGGCGGCCTGCTGGGCGGACTGGTAGCGGGAATCCTCGCCGGCCTGATCAGTGCCTGGCTCATCAAATGGACGCTGTCACACAGCTTCCCCGCGACCACGGCGAACATCGTCACCGGTGCCATCGCCGGCCTGCTGCCCGGTCTTCTCGTCTACTTTGCGCTTGCCCCCGTCACCGACGCGCTCGGACTTGGCGTGAAGGGCGGAATCGAATGGGCTGTCGACGTCAATCCCGCTCTTGCCGGAGCGTTGGCGGGGCTTGCGATCTGGCCCGCCATCATCGGCGGTGTGTATCACTCGGTGATTCTGCCGCTCGTGCTGCTGGAAATGGGGGAGAAGGGCTACAGCTTCTTCGGGGCGATCGACATGGTGTCGCTTGTGATGGTGTCGCTCGGCATCACCCTCGCCAACGTGATTGTGCCGCGAACGAGCGGCGAACGCGCGCTGGCCGGGTCGGGTGCCGCCGTCAACTTCTTCTTCGGCACGTTCGTCGAGTCGTCGTATCCGTTCATGTTCGGAGACAAGAAGATCTTCGCGACCGCGCTCATCGCAGCGACGGGCGGTGGCGTCGTCGTCGGGCTCACCGGCGCGGAGGCCACAGCGTACCTTCCGGCCGTCGTCGCTCCCTTCGTGTCGACGACGGCGCTCGGCATGACGCTGTCGATGCTCGTGGCATTCGGCATCGCCTTTGGCCTGACGCTGCTCGTGGGGATCGCGCAGAGACGAGCAAACGGCCGCGAGGTCGCCGCCGCCTGACGCCGCGCTTCAGAGGCCCGCCGTTCAGGAGTAATCTGGGCGCATGGCGATGAGAAAGAGCCCCGAGCGGCTTGCCGCATTCACCGATGCCATCGTGGCGATCGCCATCACCCTTCTGGTGCTGCCTCTTGTCGACGAGGCATCAGACGAGATCTACGCCGGGTCGACATTCGCTGCCTTCTTCACCGAGCACTGGGGCCAGATCGGCGCGTTTCTCATCAGCTTCGCGGTCATCGCTCGTCTCTGGGTCAGCCACCACGGGCTCTTCGAGCACCTGAGCGGCTACACCCCGCGCATTCTCACACTCACCATCATGTGGTCGTTCACAATCGTGCTGCTTCCCCTTCCCACGGCGATGACCGCGAACTTTCAGATTGAGCCGGGCGTCATCGCGTTCTACATTGCGACGATGGCGGCGAGCAGCCTCATGCTCACGCTCCTCGTCATGACGATTCGGGGCTCAGCCAGTGAGAACCCCGACAACCCGCTGTCGACCCACACTCTCGCGAACAGCGTGCTGACGACTGCTCTCTTTATCGTCGCGCTCATCATCGGAACGTTCGTACCCGTCATCAACTACTACGCGCTGTTCGTCTTGATCTTGAGCTGGCCGATCAATTCGATCATCGCCACGCGGCTGCAGAACCGCGATCCCGAATCCAGGTCGCGCACACCCCATGCGGGGGCGTAACCTTGGTTTCCGGTCGTTCGAAGAAGCCCCGCGGCCGACGGATGAAAGGTTCACTTGACCGACGAATGTAGGCACGGCTTCGAGCCCGAGCTGTGTGCCGTCTGCAACCCCCCGAAAACACCCGAGAAGCCAGCTGCCGCCCGTCAGAGCCGCGTCGCTGGCATTCGTACGACGCGCCCCTCCCGCCCGGCCGCGCAGCGCGGTTCATCTGCAAAGACGAAGACCGTTCGCGTCGACCAGCAGCGTCTGTTTCACGTCACGCACACACGCAATCTTCCCGCGATTCTCGCGGGCGGCAGCATCCTCTGCGACGATCTGCTTCACGACGACGCACAATCCGGACCGTGCGAAGTGGCGCTCTCCAGTGAAGAGAACCGTGCGGCCCGACGCCGCATCACCATCGACGACGCAGCGGTGTCTGCGTATGTGCCGTTCTTTCTCTCGCCCGACGCCTCGGTGTGGGGAAGCATCCGCTCTCGCGAACCGAACGTTCGTCTTGACTCCGATCTCGTGCGCACCTCGCCAACCGACTACGTCATGCTCGTTGCAACTGTCGCGAGCATTCGCGCCATCGACGGAGACATGGTGATCGCCGACGGCGATGCAGCGGCAGGACTCACCCGTTTTGCGAGCGAACCAGATCAGGCAGACCGGATGTTGGCACGCTTCGCCCTTGACGACAGCGGTGAGCAGAAGCTCGTCGCTGAGGCTCTCGTGCGCGGTGAAGTGCCGGTGTCTGCACTGAGCATCATCGGCGTCTCGAGCATCAAACAGCGGGAGCGCGTGAAGCAGATGCTTGCCGACGCCGGCCTGCGCACGAAGGTGGCGGCACACCAACCCTGGTTCGTCGCGCAGTAGTTCGGCAGAGCGGCGAGGCCCTTTACGCTGAGTGTATGCACACGCCCGCCCGCGACAGCACCGCCCGCCCATGAACCGGCTGACGCGGGCATTTCTCGGGCTGTTCGCCGCCCCGCGGATCAACATGCGCGAGGACTACGGGAAGGTACGGCGCTTTCAACGTCGACTCGCCATCATGTCGATGCCGTGGCGCCGGACGCTGTATCGGCAGACCGTTGCCGATGCGGGGAGACGCTCGGTCCCTGTTCGCGTCTTCCAGCCGAAGGAACGTCGACGTGATGATGTGCTGCTCTTCTTCCACGGTGGCGGCTGGGTCACGGGTGACATCGAGACATACACGCCGGCCTGTGCCACGATCGCCGACCTCACGGGGTGTGTCGTGGCCTCAGTCAACTACAGACTGGCGCCGGAGCATCCGTTCCCCGAGGGTCTCGACGACTGCTTCGGGATTGTTGAGCAGCTGCTGGCGAACCCACAGCGCGCGGGCATCGCTGATGCCGCAGACATCGTACTGGTTGGGGATTCTGCCGGAGGCAATCTCGCTGCCGCTGTCTCCCTCAAACTCCGCCGACAGGGCCTCTGCGGTGCGCGACGGCAGATCCTGCTCTATCCGGTGACGCACTGGGACCACACTCTGGACACGTCTCCGTTCGCCTCGGTACGCGAGCACGGCGAAGACCTCAGGCTCACCAGCGCTGAGGTGCAGGACTATTTCGATCTGTACGTGCCCGACCCGGAACGGCGCCGAGATCCTCTCGTTGCTCCTCTGGAGTCGACGGATCTGTCTGGGCAGCCGACAACTCTCGTGGTGACGGCGGAGCTTGACCTTCTGCGCGATGAAGGTGAAGCATACGGTCGAGCTCTCGCACGGGCGGGGAACGCCGTGCGGATTCATCGTGTGCGCGGAGCCTTGCACGGGTTCATCCAACTGCCGCGGTTCTCACGGCCGGTGCGGGAGGCCTGCGCGGTGATCAATGCGTTTCTCGATGACCCCCTCGCGTCCGACGAGAGCGTCACCGATATCGGAGGGCCGGGGCAGGAGGCAGCGTGGTGACCCGCGGGGATGGGACGCGCCGCAACTGGGTGCGGCTCGACAACGCGTCAAACATCTTTCTTGCCGCGCGAAGCGACTCCGATCCCAAGGTATTCCGCATCAGTGCCGAGATGGATCATGATGTGGACCCGGTGCTGCTGCAGCAAGCGCTGGATGCAACGTACGACCGTTACCCCCTTTACCATGCCGTGCTGCGTCGAGGCGTGTTCTGGTACTACCTTCAAGACAGCGACCTTCGCCCCCGCGTCACCGGCGATCGGCAGCACACCTGTGCTCCCATCTATCAAGCGGATCGGCGCAACCTGCTCTTCCGCGTGATGCATCACCGCCAGCGGATCATCCTCGAGATCTTCCACGCTTTGTCTGACGGCACCGGTGCGCTGTGGTTTCTGACCGACCTTGTTACCGCCTACGTCAGCCTGCGGCATCCCGAGCAGCCGAGCACTCAAGGCGAGTCCGGTGCCGGTTCCGACGCTCACGCCGACCGAGGCCAGCTCGACGCACGCACGCCAGCTGGCGAGGGAGCCGAGCCGACGCACGGGCTTGTCGCCGACAGCTTCGCGCACTATTTCCGCCGCCGTCGCCGCCACGAAGCACCGGCATCGGAGCCCGACTTCAGCACGGGCCCGGGCCCCGCAGCACCAGGTTCGGGCGTTGTCGGAGGGCGCGCTCGATTCGCGCGGGGAATTCCTCGCAGGATCGGCCGATTCTTCCATTTGCCTGAGAGGAAGGTATATCGCGTCAGAGGAACGCGCACCCCAGATAACCGGACGCGCGCCGTCGAACTCACGATGCCCGCGCACGATGTCCTAAACCTCGCGCGCGCCGCAGAAGTCCCGCTGACGATGTTCTTGACTGCGCTGTTCTTTGAATCCATTCGTGCGTCGGCAGGTGACCTGGGCAAGGCCCGCACGCTGTCGGCGTCGGCGCCGGTCAATCTGCGTCAGTTCTTCCCCTCGACATCGCCTCGGAACTTCTTTGCAACGGTCCGAGTGGACCACACGTACGGCGAGGGTGCCGACGACGTGGGCTCAATCGGCAGACAGCTTGATGCCCAGTTCAGCCCGAAGGTCAGCCCCGAGGCCTTGGAGAAGACGCTGCGTCAGTTCATCCGGCTTGAGGGTCTGTTTGTTCTGAGGGTCATACCGCGGCCGCTGAAAGATGTGATTTTGAGGCTGGTCAATTGGGGGAACAACCGCGGTCTCAGCATCGCCGTCTCAAATCTCGGCCGCGTCAGCCTGCCCGATTCCGTCGATGAACACGTGGGACGCATGTCGTTTCACGTATCAGCGGCGCGTCCGCAGATCTGCGTCATGAGTCATGCAGGCGTGCTCACGATCAGCTTTACGTCGCCATGTGTCGAGACCGATCACATTAAAGAGTTCGCGCGGCTCCTCACCGACCGCGGTGTCGCTGTCACGGTCGCAGCCGCGCGCGTGACCGAAGAGGAACTCGCGGAGGCGGCATTATGAGGCGGTGCGACGCATGCGCGGTTGATATCGAGGGAGCCTGGGTTCGATGCCCTCTGTGCGGAACAGCGGTCGCGGGCGAGGCAACACCCAGCCCGCTGCCGTCGATCCCATTGACATTCTCGCGGCGTCGCGTGGTGAGGGTGCTCTTCTTCACCTCTCTCGCCGTGATTCTGGCGTCCTTCGCTGCCCAGCTGCTGTTCAGCCATGAGCTCACGGGTCTTGGCATGATCCGCTCCGTCTGGCTGGGGCTGAGCGCCATGTGGCTTGTCGTGCTGATGGCCGTGCGCAAACGTCGCAATCTCGCCAAGAGCACGGTCTACCTCGTCGTGATCGTCGGCCTCATCTGCGTCTACTGGGACTATCTCTCGGGCTGGCCCGGCTGGTCGGTGACGTATGCGATCCCGATTCTCTGCGCATCGTCCATCGTCGCCTTGCTGATCACCGTCCGGCTGATGCGCATCGAGACGAGCGAGCACGTCGTCTACAGCGTATTGACCGTGCTTCTGGGGCTTGCGCCCATTGGATTTCTCGCGTTCGGCTGGGTGACGAACGCCCTGCCGTCGATCATTTGCGGTGGACTCAGCCTGATCGTCCTCGCGCTGCTGCAGCTCGTCGGGGGGCGTACCGTCCGCCATGAGCTCGGTAAGCGCCTGCACGTGTGACAGACGCGCTACTCTGCGGTGACGAGCGGATCGGCCGGGCGGGTGAGGTCGACGATCGCGCCGTCCTCACCGACACCTTCGATGGGAAATCCGTTGCGCGCCCAATACTCGTAGCCGCCGATCATCTCGCGCACATCAAATCCCTGCTCGAGCAGCGTCTTCGCCGTGTATGTCTCTCCATTGCAGCCCGGCCCCCAGCCATACAGGATGAGCGTGCGGTCAGTCGGCAGAACGCCCAGATCGCCCTCTAGCGCGTCGTTCGGCAGATGAAGCGCCCCAGTCACGTGGCCGTGATCCCACGAAGCCTGCTTGCGCGTATCGACGATCACCGCGCCGTCAGCCTGAGATGCGCGCGCTGCCACGACGTCGATCTCGTAGGCGAGCCGTGCTTCCACATGAGCAAGACGGGAACGGATGCTGTCAGCAGCGCTGCCCTTCGCGGAGACCGCCATGATCAGCGCTTCAGCAACTCAGCGAGCTTCGGCAGCTGCGACTCGTCTTCGAGAGCCGAGCCCACGGCGACGACACGCACACCTGCGGTGAGGAAGTCGCCGGCGTTACCGGCATCCATTCCGCCTGTTGCCACGAACTTCGCCCCGGGAAACGGCCCACGCATCGCACCGAACCACGGTGTGCCGAGAAGCGAGGCGGGAAAGGCCTTGAGCCAGGTCAGGCCCTCCTTCAGGGCAAGCTGCACCTCACTCGGGGTTGCGACGCCAGGGAGGGCGGGCAGACCGGCCTCCGTCGAGGCGCGCACGACCTCCGGGTCGAAGCCAGGGCTCACCGTGAATTCGGCTCCGGCGGCGGCGGCCTGTGCCACGTGCTCGACCGTGACGACGGTGCCGGCGCCGACGCGCTTGCCGCGACCGCGGCCGGCCTCGGCGACCGCTCGCAGAGCCTCAATGTCGTCTGCAGTCTGAATCGGCAGTTCGACAACGTCGATGCCGAGGTCCCATGCGGCGGCGGCGACGTTCAGGCTGCGTTCCACGCCCATGCCCCGCATAATCGCCATGAGTGGGGCGCCCGCGAAGAGAGTGTCGAATTCTGTATTGCTGGCCATGGTCAGCCCTTCTGCTTGTCCGGATCGATGATCAGTTCTTCGACCTCGATGATGAAGTCGCTCGTCGATTGCAGCACGAGACGTGCCCGTGCGTGTCCTGCCGCCAGCCGATCGGATGCCGCTTCGCCACGCAGTGCCGCCGCGAGGTAGCCAGCCGCAAACGCGTCGCCGGCGCCAACCGCTTCGACGACATCGGCCGGGGTCGTTGCGACGAAGACGCGTTCGTCTGTTCCGTCGGCGCGGTAAAACTCGGTGGCCCCGATTTCGCCGTCTTTGACGACGAGTCGCTCGGGTTCGGGGAGAATTGCGCGAACGTCGTCTGCCGTCTCGGTTCCCCAGAGCGTGTGCGCTTCGTCGAGTCCGACGAAGACGATGTCGGCTCGGTTGGCAAGGGAACGCAGGGTGGGGGAGGCGGCGCCCCGCGGCCACAGGGCAGCGCGGTGGTTCACGTCGAAGCTGAGCGTCGCGCTGCTCGCCGCCACGCGTTCGACCACGGAGTCGACAAGGTCTGAGCAGCTTGGCGAGAGGGCGGGAGTGATCCCTGTCAGGTGCACGATCTCGGAGGCTTCGAGAGGCACGTCGCGTACGGTTTCCGGCCCCATTCGCGAGGCCGCCGAGCTGCGCCGGTAGTACAGAACGCCGTCGCCCGGGTCTTTGAAGTACACGCCCGTTGGTGCCTCGGCATCCGATGTCACCCACCGAGTATCGACGCCGCGGGCGCTGATCGTTGCCCGAAGGCGCTCCCCGAGTGCATCGTCTCCGACGGCGCTAACCCAGGCGGCGCGAACTCCGAGGTGGGAGAGGTGCGAGGCGAGGTTCGATTCGGCGCCACCCGCGTCGAGCCGAAAATCTGTCGCCGTCCCGAGCGGTTCGGCCGATGCCGGGGTGACGAGCGTCATCGTCTCACCGATGGTAATCAGGCGTGGAGCGGCCTCGGAAGTCATGAGTCAATAATGCATTCGTTGTGCGCCGTATGCAATTGGTGTTGCAATATGTGCAACACGTCGCGAATGCCGAGGAGTTGCATGAGTCCATTGTGCGCGGTTAGCGTTGCTTTAGTACGCAACACCTTGTGCAGAAATTGCACACCCGATCGGTGAGTAGGCATCACGATGACGACATCGCTTCATCTCGGCGACCTGGCAAGCGAGCGGCTCTCCGCGCGAGACAAGGGCATTCCCGCTCGGGCGTTCGGCCTCACTGTTCGAGAGTTTCTCGACAGTGAGCCGCGGCTCGGCGAGTTCTGGACTCCGATCATCGCGCTCGATGACGAGGCGATGCAGAACAATCTCGACGTGATGCGCGAGTGGACGGCCGCGCGCGGGCTCGAGCTGATGCCGCACGGAAAGACGACGATGGCGCCGGCACTCTGGCAGCGACAGCTTGATGCCGGATGCACGGGCATCACGCTCGCCACGATGGGGCAGGTGCGCACAGCGCGAACCTTCGGGTTGAGCTCGATCATGCTGGCCAATTCCGCCGTCGACGAGCGCTCGCTGCGCTACCTCGCCGCAGAGCTCGCCGACCCGGACTTCCGGTTTTCTTGCTGGGTCGATTCGGTGGCGACGATCGAGGCGATGGAAGATGCGCTCGCGAGGGTCGCCCTCGACCGTCCGATCGACGTGTGCATCGAGCTCGGTCAAGACGGCGGCCGCACGGGAGCGCGCACGCTCGACGAAGCCATTGCCGTCGCGCAGCGTGCCGCGGCATCCGGTGTCGTCCGGCTTGCCGGCGTTGGCGGATATGAGGGGAGCCTCGGCCACGATCGCTCAGCGCATTCTGTCGATGCCGTACGCCGCTATCTCGAGCGACAGGTCGAGCTGCACCGAGCACTCGGCGACCTCTACGACGACGGCGATATCTCCGTGACGGCGGGAGGCAGTGCCTACTTCGACATCGTCGCCGACGTGTACGCGGAGGCAATGACCGACGACGCGCACACACACTGGACATTGAGATCCGGCGCCTACATCACCCACGATGACGGCTTCTACCGCAGCATCTCGCCGCTTGACGAGGCCGGTGACAACGTGGCGAACCCGCTTCGCTCTGCCATGCACGGCATCGCCCGCGTTGTCTCGCACCCGGAACCGGGCCTCGCGCTGCTCGACGGGGGGAAGCGTGATTTTCCGTTTGACGAGGGGCTGCCGATCCCGCGCGCAATCGCCGCCGACATCGGGCAGTCGCCGCGTGCGCTCGTCGGCGCCGAGATCTCGGCGATGAACGACCAGCACAGCTACCTGACGCTGACCGAGCAGGATGCCGCTATCGGCGACGTCATCTCACTCGGCCTCTCGCACCCGTGCACCGCGTTCGACAAATGGCACTACCTCCCGGTCGTCGAATCGGCCGCGTCCGACCGTGTCATCGACCTCGTTCGCACGTTCTTCTAGAGCATCCGCGTCACCAGCTACAACCGAGGAGCACCCATGCGAACCATCCTGCAGGGCGGAACCGTTGTCGATCGCGACGGCGAGCGGGTTGCCGACGTTGTCGTCGACGGCGACACGATCGTGGCGGTCGGCGCCGACGTCGCCATCGAGGGGGCCCGCGTAATCGACTGCGCCGGGCGCTTCATCCTGCCGGGATTCGTCGACGCGCACTCGCACGCCGATGGACTTCTGGCAGACGACGACGTGCAGCGTGCGCTGCTGAAGCAGGGCGTCACGAGCATCATCGCCGGGCAAGACGGCGTCTCGTTTGCCCCGGGAGACGGCGCCTATGGCAGCGAGTACTTCGCAGCCATCAACGGGCCGCACCCGAGCTACGCGGGCGGCGGCGTTGCGGAGTACCTGGCCGGGGTCGACGGAGCGTCGAGGCTCAACGCCGCCTACGCGATTCCTGGCGGAACCGTGCGCTGGGAGGTGTGTGGGCGTTCGACCGCGCCAGCGAACCACGCCGAGCGTGACGCGATGGCGGCGCTCGTCGAGCAGGGAATGCGCGACGGCGCCGTCGGGCTATCGACAGGGCTCGACTATGTGCCCGGCATTTTCGCCGATGCCCGCGAGATCGCGGCACTCACCGCGCCCGTCGCGAAGGCGGGCGGCGTCTACATCAGCCACATGCGCGGCGGGTACGAGGCGAACTCCTCCGAGGGTATCGACGAGATCGCCGCCATCGCCGCGGCGACGGGCGCCCGAGTGCACATCTCGCACTTTCACGCCGAGGCGCACATTGTGCTTGCACAGCTCGCAGCCCTCGACGATTGGGGTGTCGACGCCACGTTCGATGCCTACCCGTATACGCGCGGCTGCACGCTGCTGGCGATGCCGCTACTGCCGCCCGAGCTCGTGGCGAAGCCCGTCGACGACGTAGTGCGTGTGATCGGCGACCCGGTCGAACGCGCGCGACTGCGCCGCGACTGGTTTCCCGAAGTCGACAGCAAGCCGAGCCTCGGGCCCGAGTGGCCGAGCATGATCACCCTCGCGCACGTTGCAGCGCCCGAGTATGCCTGGGCACACGGCATGACCGTTGAGGATGCCGCTGCGGCGGCCGGCGTGGACGCCATCGACCTCGCTCTCGACGTACTCACGGCATCCCGCCTGCAGGCGAACGCGGTGATGGCGGTGCGCTACGATCGGCCGGTCTCTGAGCTCGCGCAGATCTTTGCGCACCCGGCGCACATGGGCGGCTCTGACGGCATCTTCGTCGGCGCGCACCCGCACCCGCGTGCCCGCGGCACGTTCGCCCGCTACCTGCGCGAGTACGTGCGCGAGACCCGCACCTGGTCGTGGCCGGATGCTGCCTCGCACCTGTCGGCCGCGCCCGCGGAGCGCTTCTCGCTCGGCCGTCGCGGTCGCGTCGAGCCGGGCTGGGTCGCCGACCTCATCGTCGTTGACCCGGAAACCGTCAGCGATACGGCGACCTACGAGCATCCTCTGGGTGAAGCCGTCGGAATCGACGACGTGCTCGTCGCCGGCGTGCCGGTGCTCAGAGCTGGCGAGCTGCAGGAGTCATTGCCTGGCCGGGGTCTTCGTCGCTCGGAAACACAGGAGTAGCCATGTCGCAGAGCGTGAAACGGGCGGCTCGCATTGTCGATTCGATTGCCGCGGAGCCAAAGAGCGTCGTGCAGCTTGCAGAGGAATTCGAGCTGCACCGGTCGACCATGTTTCGTGAACTGCAGTCGCTTGAAGAGGTGGGCTACGCCCGACGTCGCAAAGATGGAACGTACACTCTCGGTTTCCACCTCGTCTCGCTCGCGCAGAGCTCACTCGAGAGCATTGATCTGCGGGATGTGGCGTCGAGCCTGCTGCGTCGGCTGCACAAGGTTGTGGGAAACACGGTGCACCTTGCGGCGCTCATGGACGACTCCATCATCTATGTCGACAAGGTCGAAGACGCCAGCGGTGTGCGCATGTACTCGCGGGTCGGCGCGCCCGTGCGCACCCACTGCAGCGGGGTGGGTAAGGCGATTCTCGCCCATCTCGACGTCGGCAAGCGGGATACTGTGCTCGCGAGCACCGACTGGAGGAAGTACACCGAGAACACGATTACGACGCGCAGCGGGCTCGACGTGGAGCTCGCGGCTATCGCCGAGCAGGGCTGGGCTGTTGACGATGGCGAGTTCGAGGACTTCGTCAATTGCGTCGCTGTGCCGATCGTCACGCGCGCCGGCATTGTGGGCGCGCTGTCGCTCACGGCGATTCGCATGGTCGAAGACCTCGATCAGTTGAAGACGCGCCTGCCGCTGATGCAGCAGACGGCGCAGCAGATCGCCCGTGAGCTTGGACCGTGAAAACGCGGCGTCGAGTTGCTTCCGTTGGGCGAGGCTGCTCGTTGTGCTTGCGTCATGGCCCGAGCAACGCTAAGGGGACGACAGCAACGCCGTCGGGTCGTCGATAGGCGTATGGCCCTGTGTTGACGACGACCTTGTCGGCAAGACGGTCACCGATTTGATCCTGTAACCAATTCAGATGACGTACGTCGCGATCTCCTATTGTCGCCGCAAGTTTCACCTCGATGGCGACCACGCCGCGATCTTCTCCCTCAACGATGAGATCGATCTCTCGCCGATTATCGCTGGTGCGTAGATGCCCGAGTTGGGCGCCATGAGGTTCCGCGTACACTCTGATGCTTTGTGTAGCCAACGATTCGAACAAGGCACCGAGCCATGTACCTGTTGATTGCGACACGGTGCCTTCGCCGTGAAGCAGACCGGATTTACCCACACCCACGAGGCGTGCTGCAAGTCCAGGATCAACAAGGTGATGCTTCGGAGACCGCCTCAGTCGCTTAAGGGGGTTAAAGGTCGGGATCCACGGTGGAAGTGGATCGAGAACATAGAGCCTCTCCAAGTGTTCTCGGTATGACTCGATCGTAGAGCGCGCCGGTTTGTCTGCCACGCCCGCAGACGCGGCGTCAAGGAGGGTCGTGTAACTCGCATCCGTGGACGTTGCGGCCCCGTATGCAGCCAGCCATTTCATGAGCGCTCCTGGGTGGCGGATACTGACGCCATTTTCTGGGAGCTCCCGGGCCACGAGGCGTGAGAGGTAGCTGTCGAGTTGCATTTTTCGGCCCCGTTCGCCGAGACCGCGTATGCCGGGGAATCCCGATCGGAGAATCTCATCCGTATATGTGTCAAGACTGACCGAAGTGGTGCCCGTGACGCGTGGCCGCACGCCCGAGAGAAGTTCCCCGAGCGAGACAGCTGGCGTGGCGATGCCGCGTTCGCTGAACGCGAGGGGTCGCATCGTGAGGCTGATGATGCGACCTGCGCCAGAGTGGATTCGTACACCGGGTGCTATTCCTGCTGATCCGGCAAGCAGAAACTGTCCGCCAGAAGTGTTGTTATCTACCGCGCTGCGTACTTCTTCCCATACATCGGGTACGAGCTGCCATTCGTCAATGAACGTTGGCTTTGCGGCCAGAGTCACGGCCTCGGGGTCCGCGGCAACGACGGCGCGTTGCGCCCTCTTATTCAACGAGAAGATCGTCGCAGCGCGCTGGGTGGCAGTTGCGGTCTTACCGACGCCCTTCGCGCCCTCCAGCGCGATTGCAGCAAGTTCTGGAACGAGATCGTCCAAGAGCGAGTCAATGATCCGCGGAGAGTAGGTCACGCGCAATAGCGTACTATTCCTCGCGGGAAATCAGACAAATTTCCACGTTTCTATCAGACAAATTTCCACGCCTCTATCAGGCAAAGTTCCGAGTCGTTGACGGTTGGACCCGTGTGTTTACGCAACGTGGAGGCGGAACCCGCCCTCGACGAGCTCGACGGAGATCTGATCGAGGCTCGTGATCACGAGGTCGGCGTCGAGCTGATCCGGTGTGTGCGTTCCCGGAAGGCCGATCGTGAAGCATCCCGCAGCACGCGCTGAGGCGAGGCCGGCCGGAGCATCCTCGAAAGCAACGCAGTCGCTTGGGTGTGCGCCGAGGCGGGCGGCACCGGTCTCGAACGCCTCGGGGTCGGGCTTGCCCGCGACGACGTCGTCGAACGTGACGAACGAATCGGGGCGGGGAATTCCGGATGCCGCGATGCGCACATCAGCGAGAGCCTGCGTGCACGAGGTGACGATCGTCCACGAGTGCTCGGGCAGCGCTGTGAGCAGGGCGAGTGCTCCGGGCAGGGCGACGACGCCGTCTGTGTCTTCGATCTCCAACTGTGTGACGCGGGCGAGTGCCTGTTCAACCTGATCGGCAGGCAGGATGCTGGCAAGCAGCTCGCGTGCCGGGCGGCCGTGGTGATTGCCCGTGCCGAGATCTGCCTGCACGCCCTGCTCTTCGGCGAGGCGCGTCCAGGAGCGCACGACGGCGGGCGTCGAGTCGATGAGCGTGCCGTCCATGTCGAAGAGCGCCCCGCGAAAGGTGCGGGTCTGAAGGGCGGATGCTGCGTCGAGATCGAGTGTCACCGGTGTTCTCCGTTCGTTGCCCCGATCGTATCGATTCGACCCGAGGAAACCCTCAACTGTTCCGCGTTCCGCATAGGATTGCCCCATGGACGAGCCTTACTTCCGTAGCGCGACAAGTTCGGATGATCAGCCGTCGACACCAGTCCGCAGCGAGTCGGTCGCGGCGGGTCGCGCGCTCGGCACAACGCTCCAGAATTCTTTCGTGGAAGCGCAGCTCGTGAGTCACGAACTCGACGACGTTGTGCACGCTGTTCACTCGGCCGGTTCCGACGTGGATCGCATCGCCTCTGATCTGGGAATGAGTCTTGATCTCATCGATTACATCCTGCGAGGAGGGACTTCCTGGACATGGTTTCTAAACCGCGGACTTTACTCAAATGGGAGCGAACCTTCGCCGAATCACCCCGCGTAATCGGGGTAAATACGAAAACCGGCTTTCTCGCGATGGGCAAATGAGCGATAGAACTCGTGGGCGTCGTCGGTGATGAGATCCAGCCTTTGTGCTCCGGAATTTTGAAACGCCGCGATGACGAGTGCTCGTGCGATCCCCTGCCGGCGATGTTTCTCGCTCACCCCGACCTGTGCGAGGAAAGCTTGTACTATTCCGTCGCTCAACACCTGAGCGAAACCGATGACTTCGTCGTTTGACACAGCGACGAACGTACTGACGCCCGGCGCCGAATAGCCTCGTTTTGCCACGCGCGCATCAGAGTATGAGTGCCAGCCGAGTTCTTTGCATAGCGAGGCAACTCCTGCGGCCCAGCGCGCGTCGAATCGATGAACTTCGCACTTATTGCCCATGGCTGTCAGGGTACCGCGGTTGCAATCGACGCACTGTTCCGTGCATTTGTGAAGCAAATGCACCGTTCCCGACACGGGATGTATGCATTTCACTCAAACAAGCGGCTACTGGTGAGCGAGGTCGTACGTTTTCTGCGATTCCGCCACATCGCTCATGTGGGCGATTGACCATTCCTGCAGCGCGTTCAGAGGTTCGAGGAGGGTGCGACCCGCGTCTGTGAGCGCGTACTCCACGCGGACGGGCACCTCCGGAAACACGGTGCGGCGCACGAGCCCGTCGCGCTCCAGGCCGCGGAGGGTCTGGGTGAGCATCTTCCGCGAGACGCCCTCGACCTGGCGACGCAGCTCAGAGAAGCGCGCGTCGCCATTTCCGAGGATGCCGACGATCAGCACAGTCCACCGGTCGCCGATGCGGTCGAGCATGCGTCGCGTCGGACAGTCGGCGTTGTAGGGGTTGCCGGGGAGCCCAAGCGACGCTGTAGTGGTTACCACAAAGTGCCTTCTTCCGATCAGAGACATGCTCTCTTATAGTAACTAAGGGTTGCCGTTTGGCGCCACCATTTCGAAGAAGGAAAGGCATTCAATGTCTCGCATCACTGTCATCGGCGGCACCGGTTACGCCGGATCCGCCATCGTCGCCGAAGCAGCCTCGCGCGGCCACGAGGTAACAGCCCTGAGTCGCTCGCTGCCCACCGAGCCCGTTCAGAATGTGAACTACGCGCAGGGTGACGCCACAGACGAAGCAACGCTGATTTCGGTCATCGAAGGCTCCGATGTTGTCGTGGGTGCGCTCGCCCCACGCGGAGAGCTCGCCAGCGCGTGGCGCGACTTCTACCGCTTCCTCGCTCGCCGAGCGGATGCCGCTGGCGTGCGACTGTATATCGTTGGCGGCGCCTCGTCGCTGCGTCCCGCGCCCGGGGCAGAGCGCTTCGTCTCAGACCTCAGCGGCATTCCCGACGAGCTTCACGACGAAATTCGACTGGGCGCTGCGTTCATTGTCGAAGATCTCCCCGCCACTCCGGCATCTCTCGATTGGGTGTTCGTCAGCCCGGCGCTTCACTTCGGCGCGTTCATGCCTGGGGAGCAGCTCGGCCGATACCGTCTGGGCGATGACGTCGCCGTCGACCCAGAGGGCGGCGCCATCTCTGCAGCCGACTACGCTCTCGGGTTCGTCGACCTCATTGAGAAGGGCGAGCACCACAGAGCGCACGTCAACATCGGGCACTGAGGCGTCGGGCGCTGACACGGCGGCTATGCGGCATGGGGGCGGTGAAACAGCATCCGCCCGATCAGGCCGATCGTGAGAACGACGACCCCGGCAACCAGGCTCTGCCACGGCACGGCCGCGGCCAGAGCGATGCAGCCCACCATGCCCACGGCTTGCAGCCACCTCGGGAAGCGGCGGTGCGCAGCGGTCTGCGTCCACGCCGAGACGTTGGCAATGAAGTAGTAAAGCAGCACGCCAAAGCTCGAAAATCCGATCGCGCCGCGCAGATCGAGCGTGAGCACGAGCGCGATTGAGATGACGGCGAGCAGCAGCTCAATGCGGTGCGGCACACGCCAGCGTTCATGAACGGCGGCGAGCGGTCGCGGCAAGTCACCCTCACGTGCCATGGCGAGTCCGGTTCGCCCGATTCCCGCCATGAGTGCGAGCAGGGCACCAAGAGATGCCGCGGCCGCCGCGATCTGCACGACAGGCTGAGCCCACGCGGGCACGGAGTCGCGCAGCGGCGAGACCGAGTGCGCGAGCTGCTCGGGCCCCAGCGTCGTGAGCACGCTGACAGCCACGACGCTGTAGACGATGATGGCACCAAGGAGCGCGATAACGATTGCCCGAGGAATGGTGCGCGCGGGGTCGCGCACTTCTTCACCCATCGTCGCGATGCGCGCGTACCCGGCGAAGGCGAAGAAGATCAGCGCGGCGGCCTGCACGATGCCATACGGTCCGCCCGCGAACACGTCGCCGATCGGCGTACGATCGGCGCCCACGTTCGCCACGACAAGGGATGCCGCGAGACACACCAGAACAATCACGACGATCACGCGTGTTGCCAGCGCTGTTCGTGTCACGCCCAGGTAGTTGACTAGGGCGACGGCGGCAACGGCGAGCGCGGCGACGGGCTTCTCCCATCCGGCCGGCGCCGCATACGCGGCAAATGTGAGCGCCATCGCCGCCGTTGACGCGGTCTTGCCGATCAGAAAGCACCAGCCCGCCGCGAACCCCCACCAGGGCCCGAGCTGTGCGCGACCGTACGCGTAGGTTCCCCCAGATACCGGATGCTGCGCGGCAAGCTGCGCCGACGATGTCGCATTGCAGAAGGCGACGATTGCCGCGATTCCGAGCCCGACGAGCAGCCCGGAGCCTGCCGCCTGCGCTGCCGGGCCAAACACGGCGAAGACGCCAGCGCCGATCATCGAGCCGAGCCCGATGACGACGGCGTCGGTGAGGCCGAGGCGACGCGCAAGCGTGGTCATGGTGCCCAGAGTATGACGGCCGGGTGTCCACGTGGAAACATCCGATTCGGCAGGCTCAGCTGTTCTCTGTGTATCCGTAGAGGTCGGTCTGCGCGCCATTCACCCAGAGCTGGCTTCCCTCGGGCGTCGTGGCGCGGAGCGTGCGGTTGTACGCCTCGTCGACGACGGTGCTGTCGATTCCGGATGCGGTCAGCCGCTCGGCTGCGGCGTCGAGGTCGCCGCGATGCTCGAAAGACAGGCCTACGCGATTCGCAACGGGGTTGCTGGCTGAGCCGATGTCGTGAAGTGCGATGGAGCCGCCGCCCTTGGCGTCGAACACCGCCCATCCGCCGGAGTCGGAGGTGATCTTCAGTGTGAGTCCGAGCGCGGTGAGCACACGCGATGCGCCGTCGACGTCTGCTGTGAAGATCAGCGGCAGAAGCGAGACGTCGCCGTGCGGCGGTCGCGCGGCGCCCACGGCCACGTGCACTGTCGTCACGTCATCGACCGAAATCTGCAGTGTGGCACCGATGCCCTCCATCTCCCCGCGAGCGATGGCGACGCCCTCGGCTGTCGCCCGTGACTCGAGGGCATCGAGCGCGGCGGCGTCATCGACGAGCATCCAGATCTCGGCCGTTCCCGCCAGCGGGTCGCTCGACTCGACGCCGTGCACTGCAAGCATGCCACGGCCGTCAAACTCCGACCAGGAATCGTTCGCCTCGCCCTGTGCGGTGAGGCCGATGCCCTCGGCCAGAATGCGCCACTTACGCGGATTCTGGGTGAACTGAATCACCTGGATGGCGGTCATGGGGTGCCCTCCTCTGAGACGTAGTCGGTCATGATGCGCTCGACGAGCGACGACAGCGACGTGCCCTCGTCAATTGCGCGGTGCTTGATCTGCGTAACAAGCGAAGCGGGCAGATACACGTTGAACTGCACCTTCTTCGCGTCGGTGTCTTCTACCATGCTAGCAATCTAGCGTGCTTCCAGCACCTCGGCAACTCATGCGTCCCATATGGCGGCCGGGTGGGGTGCAGGCACGCATATGGGACGCATGAACGCGAGGCGACGTGTGCGAGGAGAGCCCGGAGCGTGTCGGCGCCATCCACAGGCGACATCGCGCGGGCACGAGTGTCGGCCACAGCCGGTAGCGTCGAGACATGCGCATTCTGCACACGTCCGACTGGCACATCGGGCGCACATTTCACGGGCACCCGACGCTCGGCGCACTCGAGGGCGTGCTTGAGGCGCTCACCGAGATCGTGCGCGAGCAGAGCATCGACGTTGTGATCGTCGCCGGAGACGTCTTCGATTCGGCGACACCCTCCGCCGACGCCTACCGCCTACTCACGCGGTCACTCACGCGACTGCGCGAGACGGGCGTCGTGATCGTCGCGACGAGCGGCAATCACGACTCGGCTGCGCGGCTCGGGTTTCAATCGGAGTTCGCGCGCCTCGCCGGCATCCACGTGCTCACCAGTGACGAAACTCTCGACGTTCCCGTGACTGTCGATGACGACAGCGGACCCGTGCATATCTACGGCATCCCGTACCTCGAACCGGCGCTCATTCGGCACAGGTACCCAGACGAGACATTGCGCACGCAGGCCGACGCCGTCGCGTTCGCGATGCGCCGGGTGCGTGCCGACGTCGACGAGCGGGGCGGGCGCAGCGTCGTTGCGTCGCACTGCTTTGCCCAGGGCGTGGCGGATGCCGCGAGCGACGTCGAGCGTGACATCACGTCTGGCGGCATCGACCTCGTGCCCGCGAACGTATTCGAGGGAGTGGACTACGCGGCGCTCGGGCACATTCACGGGCGGGCGCGGCTGACCGACAGCATCCGGTATTCAGGGGCACCGCTGCACTACTCGTTCAGCGAGGCGGGCAAGCCGCGCGGCGGGTGGATTGTCGATCTGGATGCTAGGGGGCTCGCAGGAGTGGAGTGGGTCGACCTGCCGATTCCGCGGCGCCTGAGCGTTGTGACCGGAACCCTTGAGGAGCTTCTGACCGACGATGCGTACGCCGACGTGGAGGACGACTGGGTGAGCGCGGTGCTGACCGACACAGTGCGCCCGATCGACGGCATGCGCAAGCTGCAACGGCGGTTTGCGCACTGCGCCGCGATGGTGCACGAGCCCGCCGTCGTCGCCGATCACGGCGAGCGAACATACGCCCAGCGGGTGCAGGGCAAGAGCGATTCTGAGGTCGTCGACGAGTTTCTCTCGTACGTGCGCAACGGGCAGGGCGCGAGCGATGCCGAGAGCGAGATCATCGGTGAGGCGATCGCCGAGTTGCGTGCGGCGGAGGCGAGCGCATGAAAATCAACCGGCTGAGCATCACCGGGTTCGGGCCCTATCGCATGACGCAGACCGTCGACTTCGATGCGTACACCGATGACGGCATCTTCTTGATCACGGGGAAGACGGGCGCGGGAAAATCCAGCATTCTCGACGCGATTTCGTTTGCCCTGTACGACAGCGTGCCGCGCTACGATGGCACAAAATCGCGGTTGCGCAGCGACCATTGCGCCTCGGGAGATGAGACGAGCGTCGAACTCGAGTTCACGATCGGCGACACGCGCTATCGGGTGACGCGGTCTCCGGAATACGAGCGGCCCAAGTCGCGAGGCACGGGGACGACAACGCAGAAGCCCACCGCGCAGCTTGACGTATTCGGGACCGATGGGTGGCAGGGGATTGCATCGCGGCCCGTTGACGTCGGGCACGAGCTCGGCGAGATTCTCGGGTTGAAGAAAGAGCAGTTTCTGCAGGTGATTCTGCTTGCCCAGAACCGGTTTCAACAGTTTCTGCTTGCGAACAGCCGCGACCGCGAGGCAGTGCTTCGCAGCCTCTTCGGCACGCAGCGCTTTGCCGACTACGAAGAAGCCGTCTCCAACCGACGGCGCGAGCTCGAGAATCAGCTGGCTGTGACCCGGGCCCAGATCGATCAGGGCATCGCCGATGCGGCAACACTCGTTGACGACGACGCGCCCGAGACCGATGCAGTGGCGTGGCTCGAACAGCAGGTTCTCAACTTTGGTGCACGAATCGCCACGGCGATCTCCGATGCGAACGCTGCAGACATCGTGCGTGACAACGCCGAGGCGAAGCACGCCGAGGCAACCGAGCTTCGTCGACGTCAGAAGCGTCGAAGCGATGCCGACGCGCGCATGGCCGAGCTCGACGATGCCGAGGGCGGCGTCGGCGAACGGCGCACCGAGCTGAAGCGTGCCGATGTCGCTGAGCAGGTGTGGCCCTATGTTGCGGCGAAGCGTTCCGCACGCGATGCCGCGTCACGAGCAGAGGTGAGTGTCGAGAAGACGTCAGATGCACACGCCACGGCAGGAGGTGACGCGACCCTCGATCCCGAGCAGCTTGACGCCGTCGCAGAGAAACACTCGGGAAGACTCGCGCTGCTTGCCGATGTGCTCGCTCGCGAAGAACGCCTTGACGGGCTCGCCGACACCGAGACGAACGCGGCACAACGCGCGACGTCCGCGAATGAGGAGCTTGGCACCTTAGAGGCGCGGCTTGCGCAGCTGCCGCACGCGATTGAGGCGGCGAACAACGATCTCACCGCGACGCGGGTGGAAGCGTCGCGCGCTGACGCGGCATCCGCCGATGTCGACCGCCTTGTCACGGCGCGTGCCGCGGCCGAGCGAGCCGCCGCCGTGGAAATCGAGCGTGATGATGCACGCCACGTCGAAGCAGAGCGTGTGCGCGAGAACACCGCTGCGTCGGCCGACCTGCAGCGCCTTCTCGATGAACGCCTCGCTGGCCACGCGGCCGAACTGGCATCGGAACTGCGCGACGGCGAGCCGTGCGCTGTGTGCGGGGCCACACGGCATCCCTCACCCGCAGCCCACACGGGCGACCCGGTGACCGAGTCAGACATCGACGCGGCACGCGAACGCCTTGCCAATCGAGAGAAGGCGAAGGCGAATGCCGCGGGCATCGTCTCGGCGCACGAAGCGACGCTCGCCGAGCAGCGTGCCGTCGCGGGTGATCGAACTGTTGAGCAGATTGACGGCGAACTTGAGCCCGCGCGCGAACGCCTCACGGCGGCGAGGGAGGCGACGAAGCGGTGCGACGATCGGGACAAGCAGCTGGGCGTGCTCATCGCGGAGCGGGATGCCGGTGATACGAAGCGAGAGCAGCTGCGCACCGCTCGTGACGAACACGTGGCGGCAGAGAAAGCAGCACGCACCGAGATTGTTCGCATCACTGCCGAAATCGACGCGCAACGCGGCGATGCGGAATCCATAGCCGAGGTCGTTGCGACGGTCACCGCACTGCGCGACACCGCTGCGACGCTTGCCGCTGCGCTGCGCACACGAGACGACCGAGAGTTCTCAGCGAGGGAGGCCGCGAGCAACCTGGAACAGAGCCTCAGCGAGCACAGCCTGGCAGACGAGGGCGAGGTCGAGAGCGCTCGACGCACGGACACCGCTCGCGAACGGCTGCGCGAGAGCATCCGCACTCATGACGACGCGCGAGCGAGCGTTGCATCGATCCTGGCGGAACCCGAGCTTGCCGATCTTCCCGCCGAGCTGCCCGATACAGAAGCGACCGAAACCGCTGTCGTCGACGCACGGAGAGTGCGCGATGAGTTTTTTCGTGCTCGCGACACGCTCAGCGAGCGACACACGACCCTTGTGCGCACAGTGTCGAGTGTAAAAGAGCGGCTCGCGGCATCCGTCGAGGCAAACGCCGAGTTCGACGTTGTGCAGAATCTGGCGAAGACCCTCGCGGGCGACGGCCCGAACACGCGCAAGATGCGCCTCGAAGGGTTCGTGCTCGCCGCCGAGCTCGAACGCATCGTCACGGCGGCGAACGCGCGCCTCCGCACGATGACGGGCGGTCGGTATGCACTCGAGCACGACGATTCGGTGCAGTATCGCAACGTGAAGTCGGGGCTCGGGCTGGCGATCTTCGACCAGCACACCGGTGTCGCGCGGGCAACGCACTCGCTGTCAGGGGGCGAAACGTTTCTGGCTTCCCTCGCGTTGGCTCTGGGACTTGCCGAGGTTGTCACCGCTCGCGCTGGCGGCATCACTCTCGACACACTGTTTGTCGACGAGGGCTTCGGATCACTCGATGCCGACACCTTGGAAGTGGCGATGTCAACGCTCGATTCGCTGCGTGCTGGCGGGCGAACGGTGGGCCTGATCAGCCACGTCGAAGGCATGAAGGAGCAAATACCAGCCAAGCTGCGCATCACCGTCGCCGACGGCGGGTGGAGCGAGATTCACCAGGGCAACGGGTAGCCAATCGCACGATCTCCCTGGCCAAGACGCACCGAACGTGCAAACATGGGTGCCATCGGCGTTTTTGGCGACGAGCTTCAGGGGGGTGAAGCACGTGCAATCGGCAATGGGGAGCAGATTCCGTCTCTCGCGCGTGCTTCTTGCCGCAGCGGCTGTCGCTCTTGTCTGGTTCTTCGTTCAGCTGTTCTTTGGGGCCTCTCCCGCTTCGGCGGAGGAGAGCGATGGCTCAGATTCCGGCAGCGTGACCGACCTCGTTTCGCAGGTCACCGACGCGGTGAAAGACGATGTCACCGATCCCGTTACCGACGTTGTCGATACCACGACGTCGGAGGTCGTCGACGTTGTCGACGAGGTGGCGGATGCTGCTCGGCCGCCCGCCGCAGAATCGGAACCGCCCGCAGAGGAGCAAGCGCCGCCGAGTGACGCGACGCCGCCTTCCGAGCCGTCGACGCCACCCGCAGATGCGTCTGACGAGGGCTCTGGTTCCGCGGCCGAAGGTACAGATCAGGCGGCCGACCCGGCGCGCTCGACGGATTCACCACCGCCGTCCGATCCCCTTACCGAGGTGACCGACTCCGCGATTGACGCGGTCGACTCCGCCGTTTCCGACACTCCAGTTGCCGACGTGACGGTTCCTCTTGCGGCGACCATCGACAGCGCCGTCGACCCGCTCATTTCAACCGTGCCGCTTGCGGGAAACACGGTGGCCGACCTCGTCGGCGGCCATGCGCTCGAGGTGACGATCGGCGCGGTGACGTCCATCGTCGACCCGCTCGTCGCCGACGTCGTTGACACGACGACGCACACGACCACGGTCGCGACACACACCGTCGGGGGAGTCGTGTCCGAGGCTGCAGATGCCGTCGCGGTGGTCGCCGAGCCGCTTGATCTCGGCCCTGCCGACGTGGCTCAATCGCCATCACTGCGCAATGTCTCTGAGCGTGCTGTGCCGTCGCTCTCGGGCGAGGCAGCGACCGGTGCTCTTCACAAAGCGCCCCGGGGCTATGCGGCGGTGAGCCCGACGGGCGGCGACGCAGAAGCCTCTCTCGCTGGAGTCGACGCGACGCAGTCCGCCTCCGCAGCGGACGCTCCCCTCCCGATCGCCCCGCCGGCCCTCGGTGCTGCGGCGGTCGGCAGTGCCGCACTTTCGGCTGGATCAGCGGGCGGAGCGGGCACGGTCGCTGACAGCACATCGGCAAGCGCAACGGCGTTAGGCGACGGCATCCGTTCTGGCTCCCTTGACGACGACGATCTCCCTGAATCTCTGACACTCACGCTCACTTGCTCTCCTGATTAATGGTCGCGATGTCGCCATCGAGGCGACTCGCACCCATCTGGTCGATGGGACCGTTTATCAATCAGGAGAGAGAAAATGAAACGCACATTGACAAGGTGCCTCTATGGAACCTTGATAGCCGGGGGGATCATCTTCTTCGGCTCGACTGCGGCAAACGCCGCGGAGCAACCGTCTGGTGATGAAGGCACGAGCTGCGGCTGTGTCACGAACATCATCACCGACGTGACCGACACGGCGACGGATGCCGTCGACGACATCGTTTCGTCAGCGACCGAGCATGGTTCTCAGCCGCCGGCTGACGATACGGCACCGCCTGCGGAGGACACGGCACCGCCTGCGGAGGATACGGCACCGCCTGCGGAGGACACGGCGCCTCCTGCCGAGGAAACGAGGCCCCCTGCGGAGGACACGGCGCCTCCTGCCGAGGAAACGACGCCCCCTGCGGAGGACACGGCGCCTCCTGCCGAGGAAACGACGCCCCCTGCAGAGGACACCGCGCCCCCTGCCTCAGGTGACGCTGACGCCGACTCAGCAACCTCTGGCGACGACAGCGTCGCTGGCGGCACGAACGCAAGTCCGGTGGTGAACATCCCGATCACTGCGAACGGTGTTGCCGTTTCTGGGCTCGGTGATTCCGTTACGTCTGGTGCTGCCACCGGGGCGAGTGCTTCCGACCCGATGGGCGCGGCTTCGGACGCTTCCACCTCTGGTGATGATGGCATTGCCAGCGGCACCGCTGTTGCCCCTGTGGTGACTGTGCCGGTGGATCTCGGTGGTCTCGCGATCGCCGGTCTGGGCGATGCCTCGACGACACGTGCTGGTGCTTGGGTTCCCGAGGGGAACGCTGGCGCTGGCTCGGCTCCGGTTGGGGGCACGTCGGACGTCGTCACTTCTGGTGACGACAGTGTCGTTGGTGGTTCGGTCGTGGATCCCACGGCCACGTTGCCGATTTCGCTGCGCGGCCTTGCCGTTTCGGTGATCGGTGATTCCGCCACGTCCGGTGCTGCCACCGGGGCGGCCGCCGACATGGGGGCTTCCGATCCGGTGGGGGCGGCTTCGGACGCTTCCACCTCTGGTGATGATGGCATTGCCAGCGGCACCGCTGTTGCCCCAGTGGTGACTGTGCCGGTGGATCTCGGTGGTCTCGCGATCGCCGGTCTGGGCGATGCTTCGACGAGTGTTGGTGCTTGGGTTCCCGAGGGGAACGCTGGCGCTGGCTCGGCTCCGGTTGGGGGCACGTCGGACGTCGTCACTTCTGGTGACGACAGTGTCGTTGGTGGCACTGCCGTCTCGCCGGTGGTGGACATTCCGGTCGATCTCGCTGGAATTGCGGTTTCCGGTCTCGGCGACGCAACATCCAGCGGCGGCGGTGACGTTTCTGACGTTGCCCGCGCCGATGCAGATTCGGCAGGTGTCGCATCAAACGCTGTGACCTCTGGTGACGACAGCATCGCTGGCGGCTCGGTTGTGAGCCCGGCAGTTGAGGCACCGATTACGGTGAACGGTTCAGCCGTTTCCGTGGTCGGTGACTCGACGACATCGGGTGCAGCAACGACTGTCGACACTGAAGGTGCAGTCACTGAGCCGGTCGCTGACTCAGGTTCGCAGTCGTCTGGCGACGACAGCGTTCTCGGCGGCTCCGTCGTTGATGGTCCGGTTGATGCCCCGGTGACGGCAAATGGCAATGCCATTTCAGTGATCGGCGACTCGACGACATCGGGCGCAAGCACCGTGTCTGAAGGGAGCGCAGGTGTTGATTCTCCGATGACTTCGGGTGACGACAGCGTTCTGGGCGGAAGCCTCATCGATCTCGAGACCAGCGTTCCCGTCACCATCGGCGGAAACGCGATCTCGGTGATCGGAGACAGCACGACCGAGGTCCCTTCTGGCACTGACGACCCGGGCACAGATGACCCGGAGACTGACAACCCGGAAACTGACAACCCGGAAACTGACAACCCGGGCACTGATGACCCGGGCGCAGACAACCCAGGGACCGATGACCCGAGCGCAGACGAGCCCGACTCAAATGACCCGGACGTTCTCGAGCACGGCAGTAGCGACAGTGGCGCTTCACCGGCCGCGTCGTCCGTGCGCTGGAGTAACAGCGGCGCCAGCCAAGAGCTGCCTGAAACGGGGGCTGACGGGAGCACTGCCGTTCTCGGACTCGCGGCACTTCTGCTTCTCGCTGGGGCGGGGGTGAAACTGGCTGGGCGTAAACGCGCGCTTCGCCGACGCTGAGATCCCCATCGATGAGCGGTCGCTGAACTCAGCGACCGCTCATCGGGGCGCTTGGCCACGACAAGGTACTCGAACATAACTACGAAACACTGTCGGTGGCTCATGATGGTGTTTCGCCATGGTTAATTTCACAGACACCCTCTCAGTCCCAGGCGGTGATGACGCAGGGCGCAACTTGTTCGGTTCGCAGGCAAACCTCCTCTCGCTGATGATCGATGGAATTGCAGAAGAGAACGAGATGCTTGCAGTTGTGCATGCGCGGTTGGCCGGGCTCATGTGCCAGGCGCTTCGATTCTCACTCGAGCATCAACGCTTATTCACCGAGTCGGAAGGGTCAGCTTCCTCACGAGACGAATGGGCTCGCCGCGCCTTCGTCTCCGAACTCGCCACGGCGTTGAAACTGTCTGAGCGCAAGGTTGAGTCGATGCTCGCGAGCAGCGAAGCGCTCGTCGCCGACCTTCCCGAGACGCTCGATGCGCTTCGTTCGGGCGAGATTTCCTACCGACATGCAGAGCTCATGGTCTCCCAGGCCAATGGGCTTGATGCGTTGGAAACGCGCCGGTTCGAATCCGAGGCGATCGCCGTCGCCGCGTCGTCGACGCCGCCGCAGTTCAACCGATCGGCACTGGCGCTGCGCGAGAGAATGCACCCCGAAACAGCGGTCGAGCGAAAGAAGGCGGCAAAAGCTGACAGACACATCGAGAACTATGGAGAACCCGACGGCATGGGCTGGTTCTCGATCTATGCACCGATCGAGATGACCGAGAGCTTTGCGCACGTGGCGCGCAACACTGCGCTGTCGCTCAAGGCGGTGGGTGACGCTCGAACCCTCAGGCAGATCGCTGCGGATGCTGTCTCAGACGCCCTCATGAAAGGTTTCGCCTGGTCAGGCGAGCCCGCGGACAGCGGCGAAGACGAGCCGCGTTCAGCTTCGGGCGCGGTTCGTCCAAGCGTGCACGTCACCGTTCCTGTGATGACCCTGCTCGGCCATTCTGAGGAGTCTGCCGAACTTGAGGGCTACGGGCCGATCGACGCCGAAACGGCGCGGGAGCTTTCCGCGAATGCGCCGAGTTTCACTCGGATTTTGACACACCCGGAGACAGGTGCTGTGCTCTCCGTTGGCCGTGATCGTTACGCGGTTCCCGCAGACTTGCGTAAAGCCGTCGAGATTCGTGATGAAACCTGTGGTTTCGCAGGGTGCAACCGTTCAGCGTCCTCCTGCGACATCGACCACCGCCAGGATTGGCAGTACGGCGGGAAGACCGAGATAGACAATCTGAATGCATTGTGTCGACCACACCACCGGCTCAAGCACGAGACGCGATGGGCCGTGGATCGCACAGCCGACGGATACCTCGTGTGGACATCTCCACTCGAGCGTCACTATGTTGTTCGTCCGTATTCGGAGCCGGGTTTTACACGAATCGAGTCGAACGTCGAGGTCGTGGAGCCAGAGGGTGACGCGCCGAGCCTTTTCGATTCGCTCCCCGACGACCCACCATTCTGATCTGGTGCGAGACTTGCCTGCATGGGTGGCGTCGTTGCGGGGTTAGAGCGGTATCAGGTGACTCTCTACATAGCCGCGATTCTCTGCGCGGCCGCCCTTGGTTTTGGTTTGCCCGAAATCGGACTGTGGCTGGGCCCGCTGATTACGCCGTCGCTCGCGGTGCTCATGTACGTGACTTTCCTGAGCGTGCCTGTGGCTGCGGTCGGCGCGGGGCTCCGCGATTGGCGATTTCTGCTTGCTGTCGGCGGCGTCAACTTCGTCATCGTACCAATCGTCGTCTTTGTGATCTCTCGCATTATCGCGAGCAATGAGCCTCTCTTCATTGGTGTGCTTCTTGTCTTACTCAGCCCGTGCGTCGACTATGTGATCGTCTTCGCGCGGGTCGCTGGAGGCAGCGCAAATAAGCTGCTCGCCGTCACTCCGATTCTTCTGGTGCTGCAGATGGCGTTCCTTCCGTTGTACCTCGGGGCCATGGCGGGGCCGGCGCTTCTGGCAGGCCTTGCGGCCCGCCCGTTTGTTGAAGCGTTTCTGCTTCTCATCGTTGTGCCGTTCGGCATGGCGGCGCTGACACAGGTGGCCTCACGCACGCGCGTCGGCGGAGGTCTTCGACACCTGGGCAATGCGGTGATGGTGCCGTGCATGATGCTTGTGCTCATCGTCGTCGTTGCCTCTCACATCGCGGGAGTCGGTTCGCGGATCATCGAACTCGCAGCGGTCGTACCGGTCTATGTGCTGTTCATCGCCGTGCTCGTTGGGGTTGGGGCGATTGTCGGGCGCCTTCTGCACATGTCCCAGCTGGATCGGCGCGCGCTTATCTTCAGCGGGGTGACGCGCAACTCGCTTGTCGTTCTTCCGTTTGCCCTTGCGCTGCCCGCACACCTTGACCTTGCGCCCCTCGCCGTCGTCATGCAGACCCTTGTCGAGCTCATTGCGATGGTCATCCTTGTGCGACTCGTACCTCGAGTCGCGTAGAACGTCTTGCGACCGCGCGTCTTGACACCAGCTTGGTTATGTGGTTCATTAGTTGAGTAACGAACCAACAAGGAGTCACTCACGATGCTTGATGAAGGTCGCCCGCTGTTCGTTCAGATCGCAGAGCAGATCGAGAACGACATTCTCGATGGCACGTACCCGGAAGAAACCGCGGTGCCCTCGACAAACGCGCTTGCGGCATTTCTACGCATCAACCCCGCAACGGCGGGCAAAGGGCTCAACAGACTCGTTGACACAGGAATTCTCTACAAGAGGAGGGGAATCGGCATGTTCGTCGCCAGTGGGGCCAAACGTCAGCTCATGGAATCACGAAAGACGTCCTTCGCAATGGAGTATGTCGCCCCTCTCGTGCATGAGGCTTCGAAGCTGGGGCTCAGCACAGACGATCTCATCGCATTGATCACGAAAGAGGCACAATCATGACCGCGATTTCCACACGCGATCTTGCCAAGGTCTATAAGGATGTTCGCGCCGTCGACGGTGTCACCATCGACCTCGAACCGGACCGCATCTATGGACTGCTCGGCAGAAACGGTGCAGGCAAGACCACGCTGATGCAACTGCTCACCGGCCAGATCTTCGCTACGGCCGGTTCGATGACGGTGCTCGGGGAGAACCCCGTCGAGAACGCCGAGGTTCTCTCGCAGACCTGCTTTATTCAGGAGAGCCAGAAATACCCCGACACCTTCAAAGCCGGAAACGTGCTCATGGTGGCGGCATCCGTCTACCCGAATTGGGATGCCGCTTTTGCCGCGCGCCTTGTCGATGAGTTTCGGCTGCCAACGAAGCGTCTCGTCAAAAAGCTCTCACGTGGTCAGCTCAGCGCTATCGGCATCATCATCGGGCTCGCATCGCGTGCGCCACTGACATTCTTCGACGAGCCGTATTTGGGCTTGGATGCCGTGGCGCGACAGCTCTTCTATGACAGGCTGCTTGAAGACTTCGCGGAGCACCCGCGCACAGTAGTGCTCTCGACGCATCACATCGACGAGGCTGCGAATCTGCTCGAGCATGTGGTCGTTCTCGACGATGGACAGGTGCTGCTCGACGAAGACACCGAGGAGCTTCGCGGCCGCGCAATCCAGGTCTCGGGTCGTGCCGATGCGATTGACGCGTTCGCCGAACATCGAGAAGAGATTGCTCGTGAGCGAATGGGCGGTCTGGCAACGGTCACGCTCATCGCGCATGAGGGCGATCGGGATGCCGCCCAGCAGGCGGATCTCGCGGTGGCTTCTGTCTCGCTCCAAAACCTCATCGTCCATCTGACCACGGGCATAGAACGCTCCGCGGTCTCCGCTTGAAAGGAGTGATCATGCGAATAGGATCCGTCGTCAACCTGCATACAGCCAACCGATTCACTGCCATTGGGCAGCCACTGATGATCGCCGGAATGTCGTTTTCTTTCATCCTGGTCATTGGCATCGTCGCCAACCTCGCGACGGGCGGTCAAAATCTCGTAGATATGTATAACGGCATGGTGTGGAATGGTGCCATCTTCGCGCTGCTCGGGCCGCTGATGGGAATTGGCATCGCCGCGATGACCCAATACTTCCCGCTCGCTACCGGCTTCGGGCTGACTCGAAATGAGTTCTCCCGTGGCACGTCGCTCGTGTTCATCGCGAATGCCGTCTTCTTCTCGATCATCGTCACGGTCGGCAAGATGCTTGAGGAAGTCACCGAAGGGTGGGGCCTGCACATACGATTCTTCAACGTTGTTTACACAGGAACAGGGCCCGCGTGGCAGACGCTCGTGCAGACCTTCCTCCTGATTCTGGCGTTCATGTTCGTCGGTGCGGCCATCACGACAGTATTCAATCGATGGGGTCAGCTTGGCCTGTGGCTTGTACTTCTCGCATTCACTCTCGTCACCGTGGCCGGCGGCGCCCTGGCGTTCCTTAACGACAGCTTCGCCTCATGGCTCTTCTCTTTACTGTCGATGGGATGGGCCCCGTGGATGGGCGTGCTGCTCGCCGTCGGCGTTGTCGCTGCTACGATCTGGGCCGTGCTCGTGCGCCGGGCACAAGCGCGCTGACACACGCCGTCAATTGACCGGCTCGACTCGCACCCGCGGGTCGAGCCGGTTCTGTGTCGATTGGATGTCTGCCGTGCCGCATAGTGTGATGATGCACGACAACGCACGATCGAGGAGGCCCGATGTTTCTGCTGCGTGAGAGGGCGGATGCCGGCACAGACGATCCGCACGTCGTGACGAGCGCCAGCGATCTCACCCAGGCGTCCGCCTGCGAGTGGGCGTTTCTGCGGAGGCTTGATGCGAAGCTCGGGCGCATCCCCGCAATCGTCGAGGAGCGCGACGCGATGAACAAGCGCACATCGGCTCTCGGCGACGAGCACGAGGCGCGGGTGCTTCAACAGTATCGAGACGACTTCGGTGACGGCGTCGTCGAGATCGCCCGACCAACGTCGATGTCGGCCGAACACCTTCAGGATGCCGCTGACGCGACGCTCCGCGCCTTCGAGGCAGCTGCCGACGTGGTGTTTCAGGCGACATTCTGGGACGGCTCGTTCGTCGGGTTCGCCGACTTCATTGTGCGTCAGCCCGACGGCAGCTACGAGGTGCAAGACACAAAACTCGCCCGGTCGCCCAAGATCACGGCGCTGCTGCAGCTTGCGGCATACGGCGAGAAGATCGCGGCGCTCGGCATCGCGGTGAGCCCTGTCGCCCGGCTCATCTTGGGCGACGGCACCCAGAGCGAGCATCGTCTCGCCGATATCGCTCCGGTATACCGGCGGCGTGTGGCAAGGCTGCACGGCATCATCGCCGAGCGCCTCGCAGCGCCGGAGCCCCTGGCATGGGGCGACGCACGCTATACGGCGTGCGGTCGTTGCGATCAGTGTGAGCAGGCCGTGCAGCTGCACCGCGACGTGCTGCTCGTCGGCGGTCTCAGCACGCGGCAACGGGCGCGGCTCATCGCGGCGGGCATCGACACGATCGACGCGCTCGCCGCGGCATCCGGCCCGGTCTCCGACATGACAGAGGCGACGTTCGCGAATCTGCGAGAGCAGGCGAGGCTGCAACTCGAGAGCGAGCGCCCCACCGACGCGGCGGACTCCGCTGGGGCCATACCTGGCGCCCCCGCCGTTCGCGTGTTCGCGCCCGAGGCACTTGCCGCCATTCCCGAACCCGACGCCGGCGACATCTTCTTCGATTTCGAGGGCGATCCGCTTTACAGCGAAGCACGTTCTGACGGCACGGCGGAGTGGGGCCTCGATTATCTGTTCGGGCTCATCGAACCCGATGGCACGTTTCTGGCGTTCTGGGCGCATAGCTTCGCCGAGGAGCGCGAAGCGTTGCGGGACTTTCTCGACTACGTGCGACGTCGGCGGGTGCAGCATCCGAATATGCACATCTACCATTACGCGTCGTACGAGCGGACGCATCTGCTGTCGCTCGCCGCGCGGCACGGAGTAGGGGAGTCATATATCGACGAACTGTTGCGTGCGCACGTGCTCGTCGATCTGTACCCGATCGTGCGCCACAGTGTGCGCGTCGGCTCGCGGTCGTACTCCATCAAGAAGCTCGAGCCCCTCTATATGGGAGACGAGCACCGCGAGGGCGATGTCACGAACGCGGGCGATTCGATCACCGAGTACGCCGAGCTCAGCGAGCTGCGTGTCGCCGGAGAAGCAGGGGATCCGGATGCCGCCGCTGAAGCGCAGCGGATGCTCGACTCGATTGCCGATTACAACGAATACGACTGTCTGTCGACGCTGCGCCTGCGTGACTGGCTGCTCGGCTTCGCTCGCGACGCCGAGGTAAGGCCGCTCTCGGCGGCGGAACGCGACCCGCTCGACATCGAGCCTTCTGCATTGCATGACGCGCTCAAAGAGTTTGGGGGCGACGCTCTCGACCCCGAACGCACGGCAGACCAGCGCGCTCTGGCCATCGCCGCGGCGGCCATCGACTACCACCGACGTGAGCAGAAGAGCTTCTGGTGGGCGCACTTCTCTCGGCTCGTCGAGCCGCTCGATGATTGGGCCGACACGCGAGACTGCTTCGTCATCGATCGGGCGACGCTCGACCGCGAGTGGCATCGAGAAGGCAAGCAGCGCAGCGATCGCCGACACATTGTCGTGCGCGGGTCATGGGCGCCAGGAAGCACCGTGAAAGCCGGCGCGAAGCCGTATGCCCTCTACGAGCATCCGGGCCCGTGGTTTGACGATCGAGGCGATCCGGGGGCGCGTGTTGCCAAGGCGGTGACGATTCTCGAGGTGTTCGATGATGGCCGGATGCTTCTCGAAGAGACCCTCGGCAAAGATATCGACCGCTACGACGCCATGCCCGTTGCGCTCACTCCCGAGAGTCCACCACGACCGGGAACGCAGGTCGACGCCATTGAATGGTGGGGTCAGAACATCGTCGATTCACTCGGCGGCGCTGGCAGGTCACCGGATTCCGATGTGAGCGAGATCGCTGCGGCGCTGCCGCGGGAACCTGTTCTCGATCTGCTGCGCCGCGTGCCGCCGCATACCCAAAGGGGTGCGCTGCCGCGAACCGGAGACAACCTCGCCGATGTGACGGCGGCAGTGCTCGATCTCGACGACTCGTATCTCGCCGTGCAGGGCCCTCCCGGAACAGGCAAGACCTACCTTGCTTCGCATCTGATCGCCGAGCTCGTGCGGACGCACAAATGGAAGATCGGCGTCGTCTCGCAATCGCACGCCGTTGTCGAGAACGTGCTTGATCGCGTGGTGACGAGCGCGGGGCTCGACGCGTCGCTTGTCGGCAAGGCGCTCAAACAGGGCGACGATGCCGATCACGCATTCACGGCGATCGACAAAAAGCAGTACCTGACGTTCGGCCTCGACCACGCAGAGAGCGGCTACGTCATCGGGGGCACTGCATGGACGTTCAGCAACCCCGCATACGTCGGGCGGCGCGACCTTGACCTGCTGGTCGTTGACGAAGCGGGGCAGTACTCGCTCGGTTCGACGATCGCGGCGAGCGTCGCGGCGCGCAACCTCGTTCTGCTCGGTGACCCGCAGCAGCTTCCGCAAGTGAGTCAGGGAACGCATCCTGAACCCGTCGACGAATCGGCGCTCGGCTGGGTGAGTGCAGGGCACGATGTGCTGCCTGAAGAACTCGGCTACTTTCTCGCCGAGAGTCGCCGCATGCGTGAGGAGGTGACGGCCGTTGTCTCTGACCTCTCGTACGAGGGAGAGCTGAGCTCGCACACGTGCGCGGCTGACCGCCAGCTGCAGAACCGTTCACCTGGGCTGCACATCGATGCCGTTGACCACACGGGCAACGCGACGTCCTCTCCCGAAGAGGCGGCACGTGTCGTCGAGATTGTTCGCGACTACCTCGGGGGCAGGTGGACCGACCCCGACAGCGGGCGCGACGGCGAGCCGCTGACCGAGCACGACATCATCGTCGTCTCACCGTACAACGCGCAGGTCGGGGTCGTTCGCGAGGCCCTCGATGCTGCAGGCCACTCGGCCGTTCGGGTTGGAACCGTCGACAAGTTTCAGGGGCAGGAGGCCGTGATCGCGATCGTGAGCCTCGCGGCATCCGACCCCACCGAGGTGCCCCGGGGCATGGGCTTTCTGCTGATGAAGAACCGGCTCAACGTGTCAATCTCGCGTGCGCAGTGGGCTGCGCACCTCGTGTTTTCGCCGTCGCTCATCGACTACCTTCCGCACACGCCAGAGGAGCTGGCGCAGCTGAGCGCGTTCATCAGGCTCGTTGACGGTCGCTGATCATCGAGCGGTCAGTCGCCGGCGAGGGTGCCGATCTTCTCGTCGTTCTCGCCGTAGACGACGAGATCGCCGTCAACGACTTTCGCGGTTGCCGCCTTCGAGAGCCACGTGTCGACGCCCTCGCAGGCCTTCATCGTCGACACGAAGTGGCCAAACGTGAACGTCTCGCCCGAGATGGTGCCCTGACCGTTGAGACGATTGCACCCGTCGGTGCCCGAAAACGAACTGTCGTCGTCGATCGTGAGGTTCGGCTGGCCGGAATCGGTGCTTCCCCACGCGCCGGAAAACGACTCTTCGCCAGACGAACACCCGGTCAGGCAGAGCGCAAGCGCGGCGGCGGCCGCCAGCATCCGTGCCTGTCGTCGTGCAATCACCGGCACAGCGCGGTCACGTGGCATGGATGCCGCTGTCGTGCGCAACCTGTGAGATCTGGCGCGCCAGCTCGACGTCGCGTTCCGACAAGCCGTCGACCTCATGAGTGGTGAGTGTGACGGTGACCGCGGGATAGGTGAGCTCCACGTCGGGGTGATGCTCGGCGGCATCCGCAAGCGCCCCGATCTCATCGACGAACGAGACTCCGCTTGAGAATGTGCCTGTCGCGAACGTGGCGGTGACATGCGCCTCGTCTGCTTCCCAGTCGGCTACGCCGGGAGCCTCTATGAACTCTTCTGCGCTGATTCGATCGACCATGCTCCCAGGCTACGTCGGGAAGTGCGCGGGCAACAGGGGGATGAGGAGAACGTTCCGTGTTCTGCTCTAGGGTGAGAACACTCCTTCTCACGTTGCGCAGAAAGGCCCCTCGATCAATGACCGATGTGCTCGACAGTAGCCCGAACCCCGACACTCGTGACAATGACGAGGATGCCGGTGCCACCTGGTGGCGCCAGGCTGCCGTCTACCAGATCTACCCTCGCAGCTTCGCCGATGCGAATGGTGACGGCATTGGCGACCTTGCTGGCATCACTAGCCGAGTTCCCTACCTCAAGCGGCTCGGCATCAACGCCGTCTGGCTCAGCCCGTTCTACCCGTCGGCGCTCGCTGATGGCGGATACGACGTCGATGACTACCGCGATGTCGACCCGAAGATCGGAACGCTCGACGATTTCGACGAGATGATCGCTGCGTTGCACGAGGCGAACATCAAGCTCATCGCCGACATTGTGCCGAACCACAGCTCTGATCGGCACGTGTGGTTTCAGCAGGCGCTCGCCGCAGGCAAAGGGTCGCCGGAGCGCGCGCGCTACATCTTTCGTGACGGGCTCGGCGCGAACGGCGAGATTCCGCCCTCCGACTGGGTGTCGATGTTCGGCGGACCCGCGTGGACGCGGGCCCGCGATGGCCAGTGGTACCTGCACCTCTTCGCGACAGAGCAGCCCGACTTCAACTGGAAGAACCCGGAGGTGCACGAGGATTTTCTGACGACCCTGCGCTTCTGGAGTGACCGCGGCGTCGATGGGTTTCGCGTTGACGTCGCCCACGGCTGTGCAAAAGAGCTTCCCGATGTGCTGCCCACGCAGGCAGAGCTCGATGCGACCCCCACCACAGACGGCCAGCACCCGCTGTGGGATCGCGACGAGGTGCACGACATCTACGCCGAGTGGCGTCAGGTGCTCGACGAGTACGATCCGCCGCGCATCGCCGTCGCGGAGGCCTGGGTCGCCTCGGCTGAGCGCCGTGCACGCTATGCGAGCCCGAAGGAGCTCGGCCAAGCGTTCAACTTCGACCTGCTCGAAGCCGACTTCGATGCCGGAGCGTTTCTCGAGATCGTGAGCACCAACCTCGCCGAGGCGAAGATCGCGGGGTCGTCGACGACCTGGGTGTTCTCGAACCACGATGTCGTGCGCCACGCCACGCGCTATGGCCTTCCGCCGCGGGGAGGCAGTGACGTCAAACAGGGTGCCGAGTGGCTGCTCTCGGGCGGAACGACGCCCGAGCTCGACGTCGCGACCGGGCTGCGCCGCGCTCGCGCGGCATCCCTCTTCATGCTCGGCCTGCCTGGCTCTGCCTACCTCTACCAGGGCGAGGAGCTCGGTCTCGGAGAGGTCGCCGACATTCCAGCGGATCAGCACCAGGACCCGGCGTATTTTCGCAACCCCGGGGTTGATCCCGGTCGTGACGGATGCCGCGTGCCGCTGCCGTGGACGGTCGACGGGCCGTCTTTCGGATTCGGTCCGGCCCGTGCGCACTTGCCGCAGCCGGAGTGGTTCAGCGCGCTGTCTGTTGAGGCCGAGGACGACGACCCGGCATCGACGCTCACCCTGTACCGCACGGCGCTCACCCTGCGCAATCAGCTGCAGACGACCGAGGCACTTGACTGGCTGGGGTCTGATGCTCGCAGCGTGCTGCACTTTCGGCGCCCGAACGGCTGGGAGGTCGTGACAAACTTCGGCACCGAACCGATTGCGATGCCGGCTGGCGAGGTGCTTGTGTCGAGCGGCCCGCTCAGCGAGGGGACGTTGCCCGGTGAGACGACGGTGTGGCTGAAAGCCTGACCGTCACCACTTGGCGGCTCGGCCCGCTCGTCCTGGCGTTCATGCGTCCCATATAGACGGTGCGCATCACCGTGAGCGACCATATGGGCCGCCTGAACCTTGCGCGAGATCAGGCGAGCGAGAGAGCGACCGTCACAGCCGCTTGATCATCTCGAGCTCACGTCTGCTGGGGTCGAGGTTGTACGGCACGGTGTGTCCGGTCAGCACGAAGCCCCGGCGCTCATAGGCGATGCGCGCCCGCGCGTTGTCTTCGTGCACGTGAAGCAGCAGGCGGTTGCTCTCGGTGCGCGCCCACTCCTCGATCGCTTCAAGCAGGCCGTCTGTGACTCCTGCTCCTCGGCCGCGGTGACGGGGAGTCACATACACGCCGACAAGAACCGGCGTCGTCTCGTGATCGGGCACGAACCCGCCCATGGTGCCAACCCAGCGGCCGGAACCGTCAATGGCAGCGAGCTTGATGCCGTGCGCGGCCATGCCGCGTTGCGCGTTCATGCGCCAATCGTCCTCACCGTGGCTGAGGGCAGTCTCGAGTGTCTCGGCGAACCCAATCGGGGTGTCGCGAATCATCTCCAACCGAAGGTCGCGAACTTTGCACCAATCGTCTTCTGTCGTGCGTCGGATCGTATACTCGCGGGAGCTCACGCCCTTGAGCCTATATCGGGATCGAGCGCGAATCTGCCCACCATGGCGGGTGCCCGCGAAAGTACAGTGGGCGCATGAGCATTGTTCCTGCAGGTCGCAGCGACGCGGCATCCGACCCGCTCTTCTCGCCCCTGCGCATCGGAAACATCACCGTGCGAAACCGGCTCATGCAGGCGGCGCACTCCAAGCTGTATGCCGTCGAGGGGCACGAGTCGCAGCAGGAAATCGACTACTTCTCGCGCCGCGCGGAGGGTGGCACGGCGCTCTTCATCGCGGGCAACCGGTTTGTACACCCGTCAAGCGCGATCCGCGGGTTCGTTGATGGCTGGCGCACCGACATCGTCGATGCAGACAGGCGATTGACGGATGCTGTTCACACACGCGGTGCGAAAATTTTTGCGCAGCTCAACCACCACGGTGCCCAAGCTGTGCCCGACGGTCCAGATGGCCCGCGCCCGGTGTTCAGCGCCAGCCGGATGCTGTCGCCGGCAACCGGCGCGGCAACCGTCGAAGCGACGCCCGATGACCTCGCCGCCTTCGTCGAGGGCTGGGCGCTCTCTGCCGAGAACGCCGTGCGCGGCGGCTTCGATGGCGTCGAGGTGCACATGGCGCACGGCTACCTGCTGCACCAGTTTCTCTCACCGCTCTACAATCGGCGCACAGACGAGTACGGCGGCACGCTCGAGAATCGAGTGCGATTTCCGCTGGCGGCGCTGGCCGCCGTGCGCGATCGCGTGGGCGACGACGTGGCGGTCGGCATCCGCATGGTCGCGAATGAATTTGACGAACAGGGGCTGACGCAGAGCGAGTGCCTCGAGATCATCGACCACCTCCGCGAGCACGTGCGCATTGACTACATCAATCTCGCCGGTGGTGAGTATCACCAGGTGCACTATGTGTTCCCCTCCGCAGCGATGCCCGCGGCATGGTTGCGTGATGACGTTGCCGCCGTCAAACGGCGCAACGCAGACATTCCCGTCTTCGGGGTCGGTGCGGCCGCCACCGTCGACGATGCACGCGGTGTCATCGGCGACGGCGTTGCCGATATGGTCGCCCTCACCCGCGCGCAGATCGCTGAGCCCGACCTTGCCGTCAAACTGCGTTCGAGCGAGCCCGTCACCCACTGCATCCGACTGAATCAAGGCTGCCTTGCGCGCACGGGCAACGGCCTTCCAATGGGTTGCACAGTCAACCCGATCGTCGGCCGTGAGTCCACCCGCAGCACGCCGCAACGTGCACAGCGCGAGCGGCACGTCGCCGTTGTTGGCGGCGGGCCGGCGGGCCTCAAGGCCGCTGTCGAGCTGCGACGCAACGGGCACAGGGTGACGCTTTTCGAAGCGGAAGAGCATCTGGGCGGGCAGCTTCGCCTTGCCGCTCGCGTGCCCGGTCGCGACAGCATCCGCCTGCTCGTTGACGACCTCACGCGCGATGCCGCTGGTGTCGACGTGCGGCTCGGGGTACGCGCCGATGCGAAGCTGCTCGCCGCGGCATCCGACCGGTTCGACGACGTGATCATTGCCACAGGATCGCGGCCGGCTGCACACGAAAGATCGGTGGCGGATGCCGCTTCTCTGCGACTTTCTGAGCTTTCTGAGCTGCCTGGCGTTGTGACCGCATGGCAGGCCGTTGACCAGCCGGAGCTCCTGCGGGGCCCTGTGCTGATCGTCGATCATGACGGAACTCCGTATTCCTCGGGAATCGCGCTCGCCGTCGCGGCGGCGGCCGGCGACGTGCGGCTCATCACCCGCTTCGACACGGCGTTTCCGTTCATCCGCGGCAGCCAAGACCGCGACCATCTGCACAGGCGGCTCTTCCGAGTGCCTGGAACGCCAGGCGCACTGCCGGGTGACGGCGCGTTCGCGATTGACGTATCGGCGACACTCACCGATTTCGACCCGGATGCTGCTCGCGCGACCATCCGCGACCTGCACTCGGGGCGGGTTCGCTCTGTTGCCGCGCGCACTGTCGTTCTGGCGACGCCGCGGGAGCAGGTTCCGTTCGAGACCGCCGACATGCCGGCATCCATTCCCCTCACCGTTGTCGGCGATGCCCGCGCGCCGCGCTCCATCGATGCCGCGATCTTCGACGCCTTCGAGGCAGCGTTCGCGTTCGGCGCTGTCAGCGACTCATCGGCAGGGTGAGAATCTCTGCGCCGTCGTCGGTGATGGCGATCGTGTGCTCGGTGTGCGCTGTGCGGCAGCCCGTCGCGCTGCGCAGTGTCCACCCGTCGTCGTCCATGACGAGCTCAGTCGTGTCGGCCATCACCCACGGCTCCAGAGCGAGCAGCAGTCCGGGGCGCAACGTGAATCCGCGACCGGGGCGACCGGTGTTCGGCACATGGGGGTCTTGATGCATTGTCGTGCCGATGCCGTGCCCACCAAACTCGGTGTTGATGGGGAACCCCGCTTCGCTGAGCACGGAGCCGATCGCGTGCGAGAGATCGCCGATGCGCGCGCCTGGCCCGGCGGCGTCGATTCCCGCGGCAAGTGCTCGTTCTGTTGCGTCGATCATGGCGGCGCTCTCGGCCGGGCGTGAGTCGCCGACGATGAAGCTGATCGCTGCGTCTGAGGCGATGCCGCGCAGCGAGACCGCCAGGTCGAGGGTCAGCAGGTCGCCGTTGGCGAGAGCATAGTCGTGAGGAAGTCCGTGCAGCACGGCATCATTGACAGCCGTGCAGATGTAGTGGCCGAATGGCCCGCGGCCGAACGACGGTTCATAGTCGACGTAGCACGACTGCGCCCCGGCCTCAGTAATCAGGGACATGGCCCATCGGTCGATGTCAAGAAGGTTTGTGCCGGCAGTGCTCCGGCTCTTCAGCGTCTGCAGAATGTCGGCGACCAGCGCTCCCGTCTCTCTCGCGCGAGCTACCTCGGCAGGGTTCAGGATCTCGATCATGGTGCCTCTCATCGTGCCAATAACTATCCCGGTACTATAATCGGAATCATGGTCAGATTGCCACTTACGCCCGAGGAGGTCGGTCGCGGACGGCGACTTGGTGCGCTGCTGCGTCGCGCCAGGGGAGAGCGGCCGATGCTCGAGACCGCGCTCGCTGCCCGCGTGTCTCCAGAAACGCTTCGCAAGATCGAGACGGGGCGGGTGGCAACACCGTCCTTTCCGACCATTGCGGCGCTCGCCGATGTTCTCGGCCTCTCGCTCGATGATGTGTGGTCAGAAATCAGCGAGCTTGAGCGTGAGCCTGCGGCATTGGGTAAGAGGTAGTCGGCCACATCCACCCTCCACTCTCTCCTGGCAGCTGCTCGCTTCTTCGTCCACAGGCAGAAACTTTGTCGAGTTATCCACAATGGGTGGTTGACCGGGTGTTCTGTCGGTGGGAGTGTCGGTGGGTCCTGCGATACTTTGGTCATGCACAAAGCAGCGGCGGCACCCGGTTTCGAACCCAATGAGGGTCCGGATGCTGTTGCTGTAGAGGCTGCGGAAGACTTGCTCTCTGCCGCGTCACGACTCGCGTCGATCGACCCGGCAGACCTCTCCGCCAACACACTGTTGACCTACACAGGCCTTTTGGGAAACAGCACCCGCATCATCGAAGGCCGTCAGATCTCAAATGTGGGCGATATTACCCAGCGCTCTGATACGGATGCCGGGTTTGATGGTCTCGCTGCCCGTCACGGGGCGAAGAGCCCCACAGCATTGTTTGAGGTGATCACGGGGGCGAAGAACTCCACAGCGTATCGGTTCGCGACAGTCGCGAAACACACAACACCACGCGTATCCGATACCGGGCTGCCCCTCGATCCGGTGTTCGCCCAGACCGCAGGCGCGCTGGCTGACGGTGTGATTGGTCTGGATGTTGCCGAGTCGATCACGTCGACGTTGGCACCTGTCCTGCCCAGGGTGGCGCCGGAGCAGATCGACTGGGCTGAGGAGACTCTGATTGGTAATGCGACGGGTGCGTTCGGTGAGGTGCCGTTCACGGCGGATGCTGTGCGGCAGCAGGCCCGCGTGTTTCGTGTTGCCCTTGACCCTGACGGTGTCGAACCCACAGCAGAAGAACTCCATGAGGCACGCAAGCTGGTCTTCAAGCACCAAGACGACGGGTCGATGAAGATCACCGGCACACTATCACCGGAACAGGCGGCGCAGGTGACACCGGTGTTTGATGCGTTCATGTCAAAGCGCACGAGCCCGACGTTTATGCATGCTGAGGAGCTCGCCGCGACCAAGCAGGCACCCGAGGAGCGGACAAGGCAGCAGGAACGTGCCGACGTGTTCACGTCGATCATCGGGGGTGTCGGCAAACAACACTCCACACCGAAACTCCACGGCCGTGGCCCAACAGTGATGATCACGGTGAAAGACGACGATCTGGAGAACGGTACCGGTGCAACTTGGTCACCGGGAACACCAGCACCACTACCGATGAGCTTTGTGACACAGATGCAGTGCGACGGCGACACCCGCCAGGTACACATCGACGAACACGGCGACGTGTTGAACCTCGGGAACGCCAGGCGGTTCTTCACCGCGAAGCAACGTTTGGCGTTGATCGCCCGCGACGGGAACACCTGTGTTGTCGATGACTGTGACATTCCGGCGTGGCTGTGTGAAGCGCATCACGTGCAAAGATGGGAAAACGGCGGCCGAACAGATGTTGCAAATGGCCTGATCGTCTGCTGGTATCACCACAGATTGCTGGAACGCGGCGAATGGTCCCTCACCCGCGACAAAAACGGCCGGCCGAAGCTGATTCCACCGAACTGGTACGTGAACAGACGGTATTTAGGACGGCGACGCCGCATCACAGACAACGAAGACGACGACAGTGACCCGCCAGACGATCATCGAGATACCGGGCCGCGCACCTGACGTACGCGGCGGCCCCGACACACCATACGCACGAGTCAAATCACTCGCAGCGCTATGACGTGTGCCCGGTGGCCGCCGATACGCGGAGATGAGCCAAACGCAGAACCCTGGCGCAACAGCAATGTCCGTCATTTCTGTCGCTTGGAGCACGACGGTGACTTCACGAGTCAATTGCGCAGGTGCGAAGCTCCATTCGCATCGAGAATCGTTCCCGAACACCACGCAGCCTCGGGCGATGCCAACCAGAAAACGGCTTCGGCAATCTCATCCGCGGTGCCGACACGGCCAAAGGGACTCTGAGCTCGAAGCGCCTCGCCCGCTGGGCCCTCCAGCTTGGGCAGCTGCCGCGGGGTGGCGACAAAGCCAGGCGCCACAGACGTCACCGAGATGTTGTGGGGCGCCAACGCCACAGCGAGGGACTGCCCCAGTGCATGAAGACCAGCCTTGCTCGCTGCGTACGCCGGGTGCTCGGGCTCACCGCGGAACGCCCCGCGCGACCCGATGTTGACGATCGCACCGGGGGCCGCACGCTCAATGAGCTGAGACGCAACCGCCCATGCGAGGTTCGCTGCGCCGAAAAGATTGACGTCGAGCATGTCGCGAAATGCGCTCGTCCAGTCGGCGTACGACACCTCTCCGATCACGTGCCGGTTCGCCGCCGTCGGTGCAACGCCGGCATTGCACACAAGCACATCAATGCTGCCCAGCTGATCGGTCGCCGAGTCGACGATCTGAGTCACAGCTTCGGGTGTCGCAATGTCGCCAGCCACCAGTGCGTGGCCAGAACCGGGCAGGTTGCGAAGAGTGACCTCTGCACCGTCGCGATTGCGGGAGAAGTGTACGGCGACGCGATCGCCTGCCTCGGCAAAGCGGCGGGCAACGGCAGCGCCGATTCCTCCGGAGGCACCGGTGACGAGGATCGATCTCACGCGACCTCCAGTTGTCGATGCGGTTTGATTCGGTGTCGACTCTGCCACACTCAGAGGGTGACAACAGCGCTCTCTGATCTCGCGACGGCAGTTCGCGGCATCCGTTCCCTGAGAAATCGCACGATGCTCGGCATCGTCGGCACACCTGGCGCGGGCAAGACGACATTCGCGCAGGTACTCGTTGCCGCGCTTGGCGACACGGCCGTCAACGTGCCAATGGATGGGTTTCACCTCGCCGACGTGACGCTTGATGCTCTCGGACTCCGTGCCCGCAAGGGTGCTCCCGAAACCTTCGACAGCCACGGCTATGCGAGGCTGCTCACGCTTCTCGCCGAGCGTCCGGATCACAGCGTGTACGCCCCGGGCTTCGAGCGCGACATTGAGCAGCCCATCGCCGCTGCCCTCACCATTGAACCTCACTCCGACATCGTCGTGACCGAGGGCAATTACCTGCTGCTCGACGGGTGGGAAGACGTGCGGGAGTCCCTCGACGAGATATGGGTCGTTCATGAAGACGATGCGCTGCGACGTGAGCGACTCATCGCCAGGCATGTGAGATTCGGAAAGACTCCGGATGCTGCCCGCGAATGGGTTGCGAACGTCGACGATCTCAATGCGCGCCTGATCGAAGAGACGGCTCACCGTGCCGACCGAGTGATCGATCTGGCCGAGCTGAGCTGACGTCTCACCGACCGCCGATACGATCGACGGGTGAGTTCCGCGTTCACCCCAGCACTGATCGCCGTTATCGGCGGCTGCGTTATCGCCGTCGTGGCGTTCGTGCCTTTCGTTGCGATGAGCTACCGTCGGCGCGGCGAGATGACGTTCTGGCGCAGCATCCTGTGGTTCGTCGCCGTCATCTACGTGATGGCGCTGTGGACCTACACACTGCTCCCCTTCCCCGAGACTCGCGACGTCACCTGTGTTCCTCTGCAGACTGCGCCGTTCGCGTTCGTCGGCGACATTGCGCACTACGGCGTCGGCAGCGTCGGCGCGCTCATGCAGAACCCCGCGGTCGTACAGGTGGCCCTGAACGTCGTGCTTTTCATGCCGCTTGGCTGGTTCATTCGGCATCTTGCCGGTCGAGGCGTCGTCGTGGCGACACTCATCGGTTTTGTCGTGTCGATGCTCATCGAGGTGACCCAGGTGACGGGCATCTGGGGGCTCTACTCGTGTGCGTACCGTGTGTTCGATGTCGACGACCTGATTGCCAACACGGCGGGTGCGCTGCTCGGATCGATTGTCGGGATGCTGCTGTGGAGGCGCTCGGAACGGCGCCTGGATGCTGGTGCACCGCGCCCGATCACCGCACCGCGTCGTTTCGTCGGCATTCTCAGCGATGTCGCTGTTCTCTGGATCACCGGCTGGGTCGTCATTGCTGTCAGGCTTGGCATCGCGCTGCTCGACGGGCGGCCGGAGCTCGCCATTCCCGAAGAGGTATTTGGCGTCGCCGCCTATGCGCTGCCGATCATCGTGCAGCTGCTCTCGGTGCTGATTGGCGGTGTGACGATTGGCGAACGCATCGTTCTCATTCGTGCTGTGCACGGATCGATGCCAGCTATGATCGCCCGTCCCGTGAGATTTCTGCTGGGCATCGGCGGGTACATGATGCTTCTCGCGTCGGAAAGCTTCGTGAGCAGCATGCTTCTGCCGGTTCTTGTGCTCGTGTCGTTCATCATGGTGTTCACGACCCGCAATCACCGTGGGCTTGCGTCAGTGGCCGCACGGATGGATGTCGAAGACGTGCGCGTGCGCGGTAACGATCGTGCGGCGAGTTGAGGCGCTTGGCTACGCGATGAATTGAGCGAGCTGCAGCAGATTTCCGCACGTATCGTCTAGCATCGCGGTGATCACGGGGCCCATGGGTGTTGGCGGCTGGGTGAACGTGACCCCCAGCTCGGTGAGTCGCTTGTGCTCCGCGCGAATGTCGTCGACGGCAAGCATGCAGAAAGGGATGCCGTCGGCGACGAGGGCCTCGGTGAACGGGGCGACGGCAGGGTGTCCCTTCGGCTCGAGTGAGATCTGGGTGCCGTCTGGTCTCTCGGGATCGACCACCGTCAGCCAGCGGGCATCGCCGAGCGGAACGTCGTCGGCGACAATGAAGCCGAGTGCGGTTGTGTAGAAATCGAGAGCCCGCTGCTGGTCGTCGACGAAGATGCTTGTTGCCTGGAGTTTCATTGTTGTGCCCTTCTGGTCGGCCAGCGTGCCGCAATCTGCGCCAAGGGCGCTGTGTCAATCGAGTGGAGCTTGTATCGGCCGTTGCGCTCTGTGTGCACGAGCCCGGCGCGCTCAAGCACATCGAGGTGCTGAGAGACCGCCTGCCGAGACATGCTCATGTCGTAGTTCATCGCCAAGCGACCACAGATCTCGAAAAGCGTCTGATCATCGCGATCGAGAAGCTCGTCGAGCAGCACGCGGCGGGTTTCGTCAGCGAGCGCCTTGTAGATGTCGGCCATGACCTCATGTTAGGCAAGTGGATACTTGCATGTAAAGCCACACTTGCAGGAAAAAGCGCACCGCCGGCAGGGGGCTGCCGGTCCAGATGTCGTCGCCGCGTATCGACGCGTCTGCACCACCATCGATGTACATCGTCTGCCCGGTCACGTGCGTGTTCTCCCACGAGTCACTGTCGCGCCGACAGTAAATCGCGTGAACTGTGAGACTGCTGGAGAGGCCGAGAGTGCGTTCGATGCTTCGGGACTACACCTGCGAGATGAGCTCGAGCACGGGCCCGAGGTGAACCGCGCGATACACCTCGTCTCGGATCTCATTCGCCTCGGCATCCGTCATCGTCGACGTCAGCGGGCGCAGCGTGACGCGAAGAAGCGCGTTGACCTGGTCGGGTGCGAGCGCAAGCCTGCGGCGTGCCGACTCGGGCAGATCATCGTGGTTCGTCACAGACAGAAGCTCGACGGACTCGAGCATGCAGGCGCGGGCGCCGAGTGCTGTGCGCACGGAATCTCCAAGCGTCTCGGCGTTGGCATCCGCGTTGACGACAACCGAGAGGTCACGTCGAATCGGCGGGAGAGATGAGACGGGCCGCCACGGCTCGAGATCGCGCATCTGCTCGGCAATGCGCGGGTCCTCCGCGCGCAGCAGGCGAATGTCGTCGATGCCCTTGCGCAGCATGAGCGCGCGATCAAGACCCATTCCCAGAGCGAGGCCCGTCCAGCGGGATGGCGTGAGCTTCTGCCGTGCCAGAAGTGCGGGGTCAACAATGCCGCATTCAGCGAGCTCGAGCCACTGCCCGTGCGCGCGCACATCGATTTGCAGGCCGACGACGGTGTACGGATGCGGTGAGGGCACAGCGCGCCACTCCGCGCCCGGAAGCACAGCGTCGACGACGATCGCGGCGAGGCGCCGCAGATCATCGATGCCGAGGGGAGCACGTCGTGCGATACGCCACAGGTCGACCTGGTGCGGTTCGCCGACGTGCATGCGGTCGATGGCATCGCGCCGATACACAAGGCCGGGCAGCACGTGGAGCGCGTCGCGATCATCGGAATTGGTCGATCCGCTCTGCTGTGCAGTGGCGATGCCGGAGAGAATCGCGGGGATCCCCGCGGAGGTGTGGCTGCGCAGCATGACCGTGGGACTCACATAACGCGAGTAGCGGCGGTCTCGCGTGAGCGCGTCGAGGCTGAAACCGAGATTGTCGTAGTTATCGTCGACGCTCGTCAGCGGGCTTGGGCGGTGCGTGCGAAGAGAAATGCCGACGTCGTGCGCAACGGCGGTGACGACGTCATCGAGAAGTCGCTGCATCGCGTGTTCGCCCTGTGTGGGATCACTGAGGTCACGCAGCGTGAGGGCGGCGTGAAGCTGCTCGTTTGTCAGATAGTCGGAGGTCATGAGTGGATCCTGTCGTCGATGTGAGTGGGGGATGCCCCTCGACCGGACCCGTCTGACTAGGCGCGCCTCAAGAGTGCCCAGCGACCGGTGATCGGTCGAGGGCTGAGAAATCGGCATGACTGACGCATAGCGACAAGTGTAGCTGCGACGGCACGATGGCAAAAGCGACGGGGCCCCGCATCAGTTGGGCCCCGTCGCTGAAAATCTGTTGCTACACGAGCGAGTAGCCGGCGTCTTCGATAGCCGCGCGCACCGACGCTGTCTCAAGAGGCTCGTCGCTCGTCACGGTGACGATGGACTCTTCATTCGGCTTGAGGTCGACAGAGACGTTCGTGACGGTTCCGAGAGCCGAGAGCTCGTCGGTTACCGCGGAGACGCAGTGCCCGCAGGTCATTCCCGTGACGCCGAACGTTGTCGCGAGTGCGCCGTTGACAACCGTCGCGACAGCGGCAGATGACTCCGCGTTGCCGTGTCCGCACATGCACTCGCCGCCTCCGCAGCATCCGCCGCCTGAGGTGTTCTTGTCGGTGAGTCCGAGATCAGTGAATGACATTGAGTGTTGTTTCCTTTGCGAGTTCGTGGTGTTAGCGGACGAGGCGGGCGATCGCAGCGGATGCTTCTTTGAGCTTCTCGTCTGCGACCGGTCCGCCTTCTCGCGTCGCTTGCGCAACGCAGTGGTTGAGATGGTCATCGAGCAATTGCAGCGCGACGGTCTCGAGCGCCTTCGTCGCGGCAGAGACCTGCGTCAGAATGTCAATGCAGTACGTGTCATTCTCGACCATCTTGTGAATGCCGCGCACCTGTCCTTCTGCGCGCTTCAAGCGCTTGAGCAGGGCGTCTTTGTCGTCGACGTATCCGTGTTGCATGTTGCCTCCCAGCCGAAAGTATACCCCCTCCCGGTATGGATCACACGGATGCCGCCGACGTCAGTGCTTGCGTCGCTCAGACGAGTCTCGTCCCGGGTCGCCCCCGCCTTCGGGGTTGTCGTCGATCGCGTGCCGATCTGGGCGGCTCCACGACGCGCCGCCTGGGTCGCCGCCGGGGTGCGGATCATCTGAGCGGGCGAACTCGTCTGGGCGGTGCGCCGAATCCGTTCCGGGATCCCCGCCGCCCTCCGTGTGCTCGCTCATGCCCGCCGCGTCCGGTCGCGACCAGGAATTGGCTCCCGGGTCGCCGTGGTGCGCCGGTGACTCGTTGCGTGGTCGAGGAGAAACATCGTCGTTTGTCATGGTGATCACTCCCTTAGACCAGGTCTACGCCGAAACCCGAGAACTTACAAGGGCGCGAGGCGGGCGTCAGAGCCTTGACATTATACCCCCTAGGGGTATAGTGTCAGGCGAGAAGGAGAGGTATGTCGCACGAACACGCCAGCAACGCCCCAGCACACGACCTTGACGTCGATGGTGAATACCACGAAATGACTGATGGCGGTCACGATCACTCCGGTCACGAGGGCCACGACCACTCATCGCATGTCGCACAGTTTCGACGACTGTTTTGGGCGATGCTTGTTCTCTCGCTGCCGACAGCCTTCTTCAGCGCGATGTTCGCCAGCATCCTCGGGTACTCTCGCCCCGAGTTCCCCGGTGTCGACTGGATCTCTCCCGTGCTGGGAACGATCATCTTCGTCTGGGGAGGCAAACCGTTTCTGACCGGTGCCGTCTCAGAACTGCGGTCGCGGCAGCCGGGCATGATGCTGCTCATCGGCATGGCAATCGTTGTGGGGTTCATTGCCTCGCTCGGGTCGAGCCTCGAAATCTTTGACCACCAGCTCGACTTCTGGTGGGAGTTGGCGCTGCTCATCGTTGTGATGCTGCTCGGGCACTGGATCGAGATGCGCTCACTCTCGCAGACGTCGTCTGCCCTCGACTCGCTCGCCGCGCTGCTGCCAGACGAAGCCGAGCGCGTTGTGCGCGACGGGGTCGAGACGGTGTCGCCAGACGAGCTCGCCGTCGACGACCTCGTGATCGTGCGCCCAGGCGGGCGCGTTCCCGCAGACGGCACGGTGGAAGAAGGCACTGCCGACGTCGACGAGTCGATGGTGACGGGGGAGTCCGTTCCCGTCGGTCGCGGCCCCGGAGACCGTGTTGTTGCGGGAACAATTGCGACGGACACGGCGCTGCGTGTTCGCGTCACGGCGATCGGAGACGACACGGCGCTCGCCGGCATCCGCAAACTCGTCAGTGATGCGCAGAACTCGTCATCACGCGCTCAGCGTCTCGCCGACAAGGCGGCGGCTCTGCTGTTCTGGTTCGCGCTCTCGGCCGCAGTGATCACCGCGCTCGTGTGGGTGCTGATCGGGCAGCCGGACGCCGCCGTCATTCGCACCGTCACCGTGCTCGTCATCGCGTGTCCGCACGCACTCGGGCTGGCGATTCCGCTCGTCGTCTCGATTGCGACGGAGCGCGCTGCCCGAGGCGGCGTTCTGGTGCGAGACAGGCTCGCCCTCGAGTCGATGCGCTCGGTCGACACCGTCGTCTTCGACAAGACGGGAACGCTCACGCGTGGCGAGCCCGCGCTTATCGAGATAGCGCCGGTCGGGGAGGTCGCCGACGACACGGTGCTCGCCCTCGCGGCGGCCGCGGAGGCAGACAGCGAGCACCCGCTTGCTCGAGCAATCGTCGGTGAGGCTGAGCGTCGTGAGCTCCGCCTCTCCGCGCCTGCGCACTTCCATTCCGAACCGGCGCTCGGCGTGACGGCCACCGTCGACGAGAGCGAGATTCGGGTCGGCGGGCCCGCGATGCTTCGCGATGCCGGAGTGGGCGCCCATGGCACGACGGAGGCGTGGTCTCGCGACGGCGTGATCGTGCTTCACGTTCTGCGTGATGGCGCGGTGATCGGCGCGCTCAAGCTCGCAGACGAGGTGCGATCAGAGTCGGCGATCGCCGTCGAACAGCTGCACCGTCGCGGCATCCGTGTTGTGATGATGACGGGTGACGCCGAGCCGGTGGCGCATGCTGTGGCGAGAGAGCTCGACATTGACGAGGTTCACGCTGGCGTGCGTCCCGAAAGCAAGGCCTCTGCCATTGCGCAGCTGCAAAAAAATGGTCGACGCGTCGCGATGGTTGGCGATGGCGTCAACGACGCACCGGCGCTGGCGCAGGCAGATGTCGGTCTCGCCATCGGGGCGGGAACCGACGTGGCAATTGGATCGGCCGGGGTCATTCTCGCCGGCGACGACCCGCGGTCGGTCTTGTCTGTCATCGATCTGTCGCGTGCGACCTACCGCAAGATGACGCAGAATCTTTGGTGGGCGGCCGGGTACAACCTGATCTCGGTGCCCCTCGCAGCTGGCGTGCTCGCACCGATCGGATTCGTGCTGCCCGTCGCGGTTGGGGCGCTGCTGATGTCGGCGTCGACCGTGGTCGTGGCTCTCAACGCGCAGCTGCTGCGTCGACTCGACCTCTCGCCTGCCAGCGTCAGTCCTCGAGCGTGAGTACGATCTTGCCCCGCACGTGGCCGGTGAGCAGGTGCTCGTACGCCTCGCGCACGTGATCGAGCGGGTACGTAGCCTCGATCGGCAGGTCGATCGTGCCTTCGGCGACGAGCTCGGCAAGTGCACGCAGCTCGTCATGCGTGCTTTCAGCGCGGGCGTAGTCACTGAATCCGTGCTCGGCAGCGAAGGGCCGGTCGGCGATCGTGTTTACACGATTTGCGGGAACACCAAGAGCAATGGCCGTTTCGAGGGTCTCGCGGCCGGAGTGGTCGAGAACGATGTCGATTCCCTGCGGCGCTGCCTCGCGCACACGGTCGGCGAGGCCGTCGCCGTAGGTCACGGGAAGGATGCCGCGGGAGCGCAGCAGCTCGTGGTTTCGCTCACTCGCTGTTCCGATGACCGTGGCACCGCGAAGTCGGCATAGCTGGGCCGTGAGCGCTCCGACGCCGCCGGCCGCCGCACTCACGAGCACCGTGTCGGCGGGCGAGATCTCCATCTCGCGCACCATCGCCATTGCCGTGCGCCCGGCGATGTCGAGGCTCGCTGCCTTGGGGACGCTGAGACCGTCGGGAATCAGCGTGAGCGCGTCGGGGCCGACCACGACGTAGTCGGCCTGCGCGAGCATGCGCGCGCCCCCGAAGACCATCTGGCCGACGTCGAAGCCGATTGCGCGAGCGCCGACCTGGTCGATGCGTCCGGCGAAATCGTTTCCGCTCCCCGCGGGAAGGGTGACTCCGTAGCGCTCGGCGTTCGCGGGGTCCGCGGCAATCTTCGCGTCAACGGGGTTGAGTCCCGCCGCGAGCACCCGCACACGAAACTCGCGCAATCCCGCATCCGGAATCTGCTGGTCGACGACCTCGAAGTTCTCGGGCCCACCGAAGTCTGTGATCTGAACACGCCGTGCCATGGCACTCCTTTCGCCTGGTCTCAGCTTGTCACGTCGAGGCGGAATGCGCGGCTCGTTGGCGCTACTGCTCGTCGTCGCTCGATTCGCGGTCGTCGACCTCCGAGATCGGAGGGTAGGACGACTCATCGGCACGGCTGTCAACGGCATCCGTGCCCAGCACGACGTTGTCGTCGATGTGCTCGTTCAGCTCCGGATTGTCGGCGAGCGGCTCGATCTCGCCGTCTTCGTCCACGGCGAACTCGGGTGCTGTCTCGGCGAGCGTCTCGGGGTCAGGCTGTCGCGTCAGCGCTTGCGCTTCGTGCGACCAGGCAGCATCTCTTTGACCATGTAGAAGCCCAGCAGCACGACGCCAGCGATCTCGAAGACCAGTGCGACCGTTGCGAGGTCTTTGTTCGTGAGAATGATCACGATTCCGATGAGGAGCAGGATCGCACCGGCGATGGGAATGAGAAAAGGGCGCACCCCTCCAGCTTAGGCGGGTTCGAGTCCGCGAGCGCTGGGAGTGTCGGTGACTCGGTCGGGAGCGAAGCGACCCGTGATTGGATGGAGGAATGGATGCTGTGAACGACTACATTGCCGATTTCGCCCGATTCATCGCCGCATCGCCGTCGTCGTACCACGCCGCGGCCGAGGTGGCGCGGCAGCTCGATGACGCCGGGTTCACGCGCCTCGACGAGGAAGAGGCCTGGAGCGGCGAGGCGGGCGGACGCTACATTGTGCGAGACGGCGCCGTGATCGCATGGCTGCAGCCAGCGGCATCCTCACCAACGGCACCGTTTCGGGTGCTCGGCGCCCACACCGATTCGCCCGGCTTCAAGCTCAAGCCGTCGCCGACGACCGGTAGTCACGGTTGGCTGCAGGCCGGCGTTGAGGTGTACGGAGGCCCGCTGCTCAACTCATGGCTCGATCGCGAGCTCGAGCTGGCCGGTCGACTCGCGCTTCGCGATGGCGCAGAGAAGCTTGTGCGAACGGGTCCGTTTCTGCGCATTCCGCAGCTCGCCATTCACCTGGAGCGCGGCGCGAACGACGGCCTGACGCTCGACAGGCAGCGCCACGTTCAGCCTGTCTGGGGTGTTGGGAGCGCGAGCGAGGCAGACCTGCTCGCGCACATTGCCGCGTTTGCCGGCGTCGATCGCGATGACATTGCCGGCTACGACCTGCTGACCGCCGACACTCACGCGCCGGAGCGCTTCGGGCTCGACGGTGCATTCTTCGCTGCCGGCCGCATGGACAATCTCTCGTCTGTGTATGCCGGTCTCGTTGCGCTGCTCGACGCGCAGCGCTCGGGGGCCGACTCCGACCACATCTCGGTTCTCGCGGCATTCGACCACGAAGAGCTCGGGTCGCAGTCACGTTCGGGCGCGAGCGGACCCATTCTCGACGACGTGCTCACGCGCGTTGCGGAGGGCCTCGGGGCGACGCGGTCCGAGCAGAAGCAGGCCTATGCGGCATCCTGGTGCCTCTCGGCAGATGCCGGGCACGCCGTGCACCCGAACTATTCAGAGAAGCACGACGCGGCAAACCAGCCGCACGCCGGCGAGGGAGTTCTGCTGAAGATCAACGCCAACCAGAGGTACGCGACGGATGCAGCCGGGGCGGCGCTCGTCTCCCGGCTCTCGGCAGCGGCGGGCGCTGGCTATCAGGAGTTCGTGTCGAACAACACGGTGCCCTGCGGGTCGACGATCGGGCCGCTGACGGCGACGCGCCTCGGCATCCGCACCGTCGATATCGGCGTTCCGCTGCTCTCGATGCACTCCGCACGCGAAATGGTGCACGTCGACGATGCCGCGGCGCTCGCGGACCTTGCAACAGCGTTCTTCGCCGGGGAGTAGCTCGTCGCGGAGTGTCGGTGGCTCGCGCTAATGTCAGCGTGAACTGCAAGCGATGTGCAAAGGAGCAGAGCAAATGGTGCAGATGAGACTCGAATTGATTCCGATTCCCGTGAGCGATATCGACACGGCGAAAGACTTCTACGTCAGGGCGGGCTTCAACGCCGACCATGACATCCCCGTCAGCGACGATCTCCGGTTCGTGCAGCTGACGCCTCCCGGCTCGGCGTGCTCAATCGTTCTCGACGTGAACATGACAGAGATGAACGCGGGATCGAGGCGTGAAACGCAGTGCGTCATCGACAACGCTGAGGCGGCACGAGATGATCTTCGCGAGCGCGGAATCGATGTGAGCGACGTCGACGAGCAGCCTTGGGGCCGATTCGTGCATTTTTCCGACCCCGACGGCAACACATGGGCGCTGCAGCAGGCACCCGAGCAGACGGGACAGTCTGCCTGAATGCCGTCCTACCGCGTGACGTTGTCGCCAGGGGCGATGCGCGCCGGTGTCGATCCTGAGCGTGTGATCCCGACAATGGCGGATGCCGCAGCGGAGCTCGTCACCGTCGAGGCAAGCGATGTGCAGCTGGTGCGCGGCACCCCGCGCATCGTCGTGCGCTTCACGTGCGACGACGACGAGCTGGCCGAGCAGGTCGCCGCCCACACGGCATCCGTCGCTTCTACCGTGGTCGAGGTGGTCGGGTGGTTTCTCGCCCGGCGCGACGGCGGCCGGTGGAAACGAGTGGCCTGACGGTGCCGACGGCCTGGCGGTGGCCCAGCTCAGTGGCCCGGCTCAGTGCTGGTGGTCGCCCGGGCCAGCCTCGTCATCATCGCCCGGTGTCTCATCGAGGGTCCACCGTGAAGGCACGACTGATCCCGGCTCCACCACGAGAAACTGCCCCATCATTCCGGCGTCTTCGTGCCGCAGCAGATGGCAGTGGTACATGTATGGGTTGTCACCGTCGGCGTAGTCGGTGAACTCCATGATGATGCGATACTGCACGTCGGGCTCGAGGTAGATGGTGTCTTTCCACCCGGAAAGCTCAGGGGGCGGCGGCATGCCATCAACGCTCAGCACCTGAAACTGCACGTCGTGCACGTGAAAGTTATGCGGCGCCGGCATCTCGTTCAGAACATGCCAGATCTCCGTCGTGTCAACCGTGGCGACGGCGTCGATGCGCTCCATCTTCATCTGCTTGTCGTTGATGCTGTGCCCGTTGAGTGTGAAGGAGCGCTCGCCGACGGCATCCGCTGGGTCAAGGGACTCGATCGTTGTGAGTGCATCGGGGATCTCACCAACATGATCAAGCTCGGATGCTGCCCGAAGCTGCAGCACATCGAAGCGGTCTTCGTGGCCAGCCGATCCAGTGATCGCCTGAAAGCCCTCCCCGAGGTTCGGCGGATTGCTGCGCAGCGTCACGGACTCGCCCGGTTCGAGCTTCACCAGAATCTCTGCGCGCTCCGCCGGTGACAGTCGAATGTGATCGAGCTGCGCTGGCTTTTCGAGAAGCCCACCGCCGCTGGCGATCATCGCGAATTCGCGGTTGTCGTCAAACGCGAAGTCATACACACGGGCGGACGACGCATTGAGAATGCGCAGCCGCACGACGTCTGTCGTCGCCTCAAAGTAGGGCCCGATTGTGCCGTTGACGAGCAGCGTATCGCCAAGCGTTCCGACGAAGTCGCCGGTCTTCTGAAACTCGCCTTCGTCAGAGAAACGGGCATCTTGAATGATCACGGGCACGTCATCGACGCCGTAGTCGCGCGGCAGTGGCAATGCCGCCTCGACGTCGTCTTCGATCTGCAGCATCCCGGCGAGCCCGTGGGTTACTTGCTCTTCTGTGGACTCATGTGCGTGAGGGTGGTACCAGAGCGTCGCCGCTGGCTGGTCTATCGTCCAGTCGGGGCACCAGTCTTCGCCTGGGGCGACAGGTTGATGGGGGCCGCCGTCTGCCGCCGCCGGCAGATGCATTCCGTGCCAGTGCAGCGTCGTCACCTCGGGCAGTTCGTTCGTCATGCACGGGGCGAAGCTCTCACCGCGATTCACCCGAATCGTCGGCCCGAGGTACGACCCGTTGTAGCCCATTGTGGGAGTCTCTGTGCCGTCGACAAACGGGGTGGAACCAGACTCTGCCGTGAGGTCGACGTGCACAGTGCCGTCGGCGTCCACTGTGCGCTCGGCAAGCGGTGGAATCGCCAGCGGCGTCTCGAAATCGACGGCGCCGACCGTGTCGACAGTAGGTGAGCTGGGGGCGCAGGCCGTGATGCCGATTGTGAGGCCGAGGCCGCCGGCAACGAGGGCGGATGCTGTCGCGAGAACGGCTCGCGGTCGGCGGAGGCGGTGCGTGCTGGTGTGGGAGCGGCGTGACCGCGCTGTGCGGAAGGCAGGAATGTGAAGCATGAATCCAGCCTCGCGGCGTGGCAGCGCCGCGGCATCCGGGCCTCACCCCATTCGCCTCGGGGGCTCACCCTGACCTGACCCTGACGTGGCTCCCCGCGACAGGGCAGTCACAGTGAGATGCCAAAAACCGTCGTGACGGCGTGGGCCGCAAGCGACAGTTTCTGGCACCTCACTTTTTGGGCAGCCTTCACGGCAAACGAAAGCGGCGAATGACGGCTCCCGGGAGAGCGCCATTCGCCGCTGACGAAGTGCGTGCCGTTAGGCCGGAATGTCTCCCGGACCCGAGATATCGGCGAAGGCGTCGATCTGGCTGTCGCCTGGCACGTTCGCGCCATTGCCGACGCGGGCATTCGCGCCGATGCGCGAGTGGCCACCGACGCGTGCGCCGTGGCCGACGTGTGCGTTCTGGCCGACGTGCACGTTAGCGCCGACGACGGCAGCGGCGCCGATCGTCGCGTCGCGATCGATCCACGCGGTTGCGCCGATCCATGCTCCGCGGCCAACAACTGCGCCGGGCTCGACATAGGCGGTTCGTTCAATGTGGGCGGTCGGGTCGACCGTTGCTCCCGAAGCAACCAGTCCGCGGCCAAGGGGGTGGCGGCGGTAGCGGGTGATTGTTCCGGTGTCGGTCTCGACGACCTCAGCGGGTGTGCTCAATCAAACTCCTTGGGAATATGGCTCAGAGGAGATAACAATGCATGCAGATGAAAGATTCCTGCGTAAGACGTGGGTAGCGTCTGATTGCGTGGCAATCAAGAGGCGGAACCTCGCACGTCGTCGGTTCTGCAGTATCTCCCGAAAAACCCTAACAAATGCCGGGTGAAAGGTAAAAACGAGCGGATGTTGTCAGACGGCACGAATTAGCGCCTGAGCATATCCTTCACCATCGGAATGACGGTCTGACCGTACAACTCGATTGACTCGGCGAGCTGGTCGTGCGGCATGGGGCCGTTTGCGTACTTGAGGTCGAAGCGGTCGAGCCCGAGCGTCTGCACCGTTGAGGCAATGCGTCGGGCGACGGTCTCGGGCGAGCCGACGTAGAGCGATCCGCTGTCTGCTTCGTTGAGAAAGTCGTCGTGACTCGTGGGTGGCCAGCCGCGCTCGGCCCCGATGCGATCGCGGTTTGCCTTGAAGTGCGGGAACAGCTGCTCGCGGGCACGCTCGTCTGTCGCGGCGATGTGGCCGGGAGAGTGAGCGCTGAGTGGCATCCGGTCTCGCCCGATCTCGTCTTGCGCGCGGTGGTAGAGATCGACGTACGGCGCAAAGCGCGCGGGGTCGCCACCGATGATGGCGAGGGCCATGGGGATGCCGTACTTCACCGAACGGATGACGGACTCGGGACTGCCGCCGACGCCGATCCACGCGGGGAGGCGCCCAGCGGCGGTTTTGGGGTAGACGTTGGCTCCGTGCAGCGGTGCGCGGTGTGTGCCCTGCCAGTGCACGGGCTTTTCGGTGAGCAGCTTCGAGAAGAGGTCGAGCTTCTCGTTGAAGAGCGTCTCGTACTGCTCAAGGTCGTAGCCGAACAGTGGGAACGACTCGGTGAAGCTGCCTCGGCCGAGCGTGATCTCGGCGCGGCCGTTGCTGACAGCATCCAATGTGGCGAATCTCTCGTACACGCGCACGGGGTCGTCGCTTGAGAGTACGGTGACAGCGGTGCCGAGGTGAATGCGGCTTGTCTGGCCCGCGATGGCGGCAAGAACCATGTCGGGTGAACTGATCGCGTAGTCGTCGCGATGGTGCTCACCGAGTCCAATGGCGTCGACGCCGACCTGATCGGCGAGAGTCGCCTGCGCGATCACATCGCGGATGACCTGGTGCGCGGGCGTTGGGACGCCAGCGTCGTTGACGGTGACGTCGCCGAACGTGTCGAGGCCGAACTTTGTTTCGCTCATGGTGTCCTCACGGTAGTGGGTGGCAGGGCGCTTCATGCATTGTCTATGCATTTGCATAGACAATAACGAGTGGTGAGCGAGAACTATTCCGTCGACTTTTCCGTTGTATGCAACAAAAGGGTTGCACATTGCTATCCTACCTGCAACTCTGAGGTTGCAGGTTATGAAATGAGGACCCAATGGAAGACATCGACACAATCGAACGGCACGTAGACATCGACGCCACGGCAGCACGTGTTTGGGAGTTGATCAGCGAGCCGGGCTGGTACGTCAATGACGGAGAACTTCGCGATCATCGACGAGAGAATCGCGGCGACGTCACCGTTGTGCACGATAGCGTGCACGGCGAGTTCGCGTTCGTCACAGTCGAACTCGATGAGCCGAGATATGCGGCATTCCGTTGGTTGCAGCAGGCAGACGATCCGGCTTCGGCGTCGACACTTGTTGAATTTCGTATCGTCGAAAGGCCGTCGGGTGGCGTGACATTAAGTGTCACGGAGAGTGGATTTGCTTCGCTCCCCGGAAGCGCTGCAGATCGGCGCAAAGCCTTTGATGGAAATCTCGAGGGATGGATCGAGGAGCTCGAGGTGGCGAAAGCCCACTGTGAATCGTCGCCGCAGGTACGGCCGTGACGACGCGCATGCCGAGTGATGTCGAGGTTTTTGCTGCGCTCGCCGATGACACACGGTGGACGATCTTGCAACGAATCGGCAGGGAAGGAGCATCTGCCTCTACTCTCGCTTCTGAACTGCCTGTGACCCGGCAGGCTATCGTGCGGCACCTCAGCGTGCTCGAAAACGCGGGGCTCGCCGAGTCGGAACGCTTCGGAAGAGAGCGCAGGTACACAGCACTTGGCGTTCGCCTCAGCGAGGTAGGCCGCCTGCTTGAGTCGGTTGGAAAAGGCTGGGAAGCGCGGATGAGCACGATCAAGGCGGCTGCTGAGCGCGACGCTTCGCACTGAATGTACGGCACAGGGTAGTGGCTGCCCGTGAGCGGGTGGCAGGCTGGGGGAAGCAGCCGAGATTGATCACGAAGGAGTGGCAATGACTGACTTTGCGATATCAGCCGATGGAACACGCATCGCGTACGACCGCTACGGTTCCGGGCAGCCGGTGATCCTTGTCGCGGGAGCAATGCAAGAGCGCAGCGGCGACACAACGACATCGCGCATGGCCGAGCTTCTCGCCGAGCGAGGCTTCGCCGTCTATAACTACGATCGGCGCGGCCGCGGTCAGAGCGGGTCCGTTAAGGACGCGGATGCCGGCACAGAGCTGCAGCGGGAAGTTGACGATCTCGCAGCGCTCATCGACGTTGCCGGCGCGGAGGCGTTTGTCTTTGGAAACTCATCCGGTGGGGCGATCGCGCTGTGGGCGGCCAACGCCGGTCTGCCGATCACGCGCCTCGCCGTGTGGGAAGTGCCGTTCGCTGTCGACGACGACGGGGAAGCCGCCCAGTTCGTTGACGAGCTTCGCGGCCGAGTCGCGGCTGGAGACGGCGAGAGCACCGTTGAACACTTCATGAAGGACATGCCGCGTGCGTGGCTCGAGGGGGCCAAATCGAGTGATGCATGGCCGTCAATGGTGGCGCTTGCACCGTCGCTCGTCGCCGACGCGGCATCCCTCGCGGTTCACGATGTGCCGCGCGGTGAGAGGTGGTCGAACGTGACGCAGCCGATGCTGGCAATGGTGGGAACCGAGACGCTTCCGATCTTTCCGCCCGCCGCGGAGATGCTCGTGAGCGATCTCGCGAATGCACGCATGCGAACCGTTGTCGCCTCGTATCACCAGTGGGACGCTGACGTGATGGCGGGCGTGCTTGCCGAGGAGTTCGGCCAGTAGGGCGAGCGACTCAGGGCTGTGGGTCGTGTGCATCGTAGGCGGCGAAGCGCGGGTGCGTGCGCACCAGAAGCCAGACGACGATGATGATCACGATGCCGCCGAACAGGGGCGGCACCCAGAGCGCCGTCAGAGCAGTGAGCGAGCCCGCGAGAAGGTCGCCCACGCGGGGGCCGCCCGTGACGACGACGGTGAAGATGCCCTGGATGCGTCCGCGCATGGCATCGGGAGCCGACGCCTGAAGCAGAGTCATGCGGAAGATGGAGCTCACGTTATCGGCGCCGCCCGCCACAGCCATGCAGAGCGTCGCGGCGATGAGAGCGGGCCAGTTGACCTCTGATTCGCTCGCGACCCCGCCGGAGAGGGCTGCGACGAGAAGCACAACGCCGAATGCCAGCGTTGCCGCGCCGAAGGCGGCGATCGAATTGCGAATGGCTATGCCCTGGTGGCGCAATGCCCCGAGCCTGCCGGAGAAAACGCTCGTGATGAACGCACCGACGGCGACACCCGCTGTCAGCACACCGACCGTGATCGCGCCGCCGCCGAGCAGCAGCATCCCCACCGCGGGAAACAGAACACGGGGCTGACCGAACGTCATTGCAACGAGATCCACGATGAACGACATGCGAATGTTCGGCGCCGTCTTCAGAAAGCGCAGTCCTTCGAGAACCGAAGCGAGCCCTGTCGACCGCACGTCCCCCTGCGGCTCGAGCTTCGGCAGCGATGCAATTCCGGCAAAGGCAAACGCGAAGAGTGCGACATCTGTCGTAAACGTCCATTGCACGCCGACTGATGCGACGAGCACGCCAGCGAGAGCTGGGCCGACCGTCACCATGATGCCCGCGCTGATTCCCGAGAGAGCGGATGCTGCCGGCAGCAACTCAATCGGAAGAAGACGCGGAAGAATCGCCTGCCGCGTCGTGCCGAGAACCGTCGCGGCAACCGTGTTGATCGTCATGACGAGATAGAACGGCCACGCCTGGTCGACGTGCGTCCACGCGAGCAGCGCGAGCGTCACGGTGGAACACCAGGCGACGATCGCCGCGATGAGAGCGAGTGACCGGCGATCGAACGCGTCGGCGAGCATGCCGCCGTAGATCCCGAAGACAAGCATCGGAACGAGAGCAAACAGGGCAACGAGTGAGACGGCGAATGTCGATTGCGTGAGGTCGTAGATGTGCAGTCCGACAGCGACGATGGTCATCTGCGTGCCGATTCCCGCGATGGCGTTGCCGCCCCAGAGTCGAGCGAAAGCAGGGCTGTATTTGAGTGGCGTCAGGTCAGCGAAGATCCCGGTGCGCGGTGGGTCGCTTGGCGGCTCAGAGTCGTGTGTCTCCGTCACGTCAAGCTCACCCCGTCAACCTAACACCCCTCATCGTGTGCCATTCTTGGCTATCTCGCCGGCAGCGGAAATAGCCAAAAGCGGCACACGATCGACGAGGGTTGGCTATCGTAGGGGCAAGGCTCCCGCCGAGCCTGCGGACGAGGGCGCAGTACCCGCACAGCGACAAGACTGACCACGAAAGGTGAGTTGTCGTGGCGTGGGTGATCCTGATTCTCTCGGGCGCACTTGAGGCAGTGTGGGCCAGTGCGCTATCAGCATCGAACGGGCTCAAGAAACTCTGGCCCAGCGTTCTCTTCGTCGTGTCCATGTGCGTGAGCATGGCCGGGCTCGCCTACGCGATGGCGTTCATCCCGACGGGAATCGCGTACGCCGTCTGGGTGGGAATGGGCGCCGTGCTCACCACGGTGTGGGCGATCGTCACGCGCCAGGAGCGCGCAACTGTCGCACGTGTGTTGCTGCTCGCCGGACTCGTCGCCTGCGTTGTCGGAATCAAGGTGGTGAGCTGATGCGGTATTGGATTGTTCTGCTCGCAAGTTCCGTGCTTGAGGCTGTGTGGGCGACAGCTCTCGGAGATTCCAACGGCCTGTCGCTCCTTGCTCCGTCGATCGTCTTTCTGCTCGCACTCACCGCGAGCATGCTCGGCCTCGGCTATGCGATGAAGGGGTTGCCGGTGAGCGTCGCCTACGCGGTCTGGACGGGCGTCGGAGCCGCGCTCACCGTGACCTGGGCGATGGCAACCGGTGTCGAGCCCGCGTCGCTTCTGAAGGTGGTGTTTCTCGCAGGAATTGTCGCGTGCGTTGTCGGTCTCGCGCTCGTCACCCCGGCACGGCCGAAACGCGCCCCGGATCTCTCGGGCGGGGAGGATGCGGCTCAGCTGTAGCGCCTTGCAAGGAAGTCAGAGTAGGTCTGTGTTCCGTACCCCGCGCCGGGAACCATGTTCTTGCGCTCACGCAGGGCGCGCACGATCGCGCCGGGCAGACGTATCGAGACAATGCGCTTCGTCGAGTGCGCGGCGGCCCTCCACTGACGCGCCATCTGCTCGGCGCTGAGCTTCTCGGGCCCGCCGATATCGGCAACGCGTCCCGCTGGCTCGGCGGCGGCCAGCTCCGCCAGGCGAACGGCCACGTCGTCGACGGCGATCGGCTGCGCGCCGAAGCGCGGCACGAAGACCCACGGCAGCCGCTTCTGGTACGCGAAGATCATGGTCAGAAGGTCGTGAAACTGCGTGGCCCGCAGAATCGTGTGCGGCACGGGCGACGCCTCAATCAGCCTTTCGACATCGAGCTTTGACTGATAGTAGGGGAGAGGAATGCTCTCGATACCGACTATCGAAATGTAGACGATGTGCTTCACGCCGGAGTGCTCTGCCTCGTCGAGCAGCCGCTCGGCAGCATCCACGTCTTTCGCGTTTCCCGATGTTGCGAGGTGCATGACGATGTCGACGCCATTCATCGCGTCACCAAGACCAGCTCCTGTGAGCAGATCGCCTTTCAGTCGATCGGGCCCGGAACGGCGGCTCAGAACACGCACGGCGTGCCCGGCTTTTCGCAGTGCATCAACCGTCGGAACGCCCAGCGTTCCCGTGCCCCCGGTCACCAGAATCTCGCTCATCTCACCATTGTCTCTAAGCGGCGCGATTCCGGCTAGAGGTGAGGGGCTGACAAATGCTGCACAGAGGGCTATATTGGTCGGCGGCTTGAAAACGGGAGGTTCGTGTTCATGCCGCCAAAGTCCGGTCGACCCGACTGGCACCCGCAGTGAGCGGGCCACACGAGAGAAAGCACAGAAGTGAGTGCATCGTCCGTCGTCTTGCGACGTGGTGATTATCTTGACTGCCTGACAGAACTTGATGCCGCCGCCTCTGGGCGCGGTGTTCTGACCCGCGAGTTCGAGGAGTTCGTTCTGCACCGTGACGGTGAGGACGCCGCGAGGGCGCTGATCGTTGGCGTCGACTTGTCTGCGTGCGACCGTGTGCGCGAGGTGAAGCGTTCGCTGCGTCGCATTGAGCAGCAGATCGACAGTTCGTGCGCGCTTCTCGAGGGAGACGCCCACGTCTACGTTGTGATCAAGGGTGGTGCCGCCAGATCGTCGCGAGTGCTGCCCATCTACGAGACGCTTGCCGAGAAGCTGCACATGCTGGCCGGCAGCTCGCACGGCATCGAGATCAGCTCGACCGTGATCGACTGCACCGACTGCGAAGACAAGTCGCTGCTCGCCAAGCGCATTATGGGTGACGTGACGTCGAAGACCGCGGACGAAGGTTCGCCTGCGGCGGCGCTCATGTGGCGTGAGCTGGCTGACTCCTCGATCTGCGAGGCCTCGCACAGCGACTACCTCTAGAGCGTCGATGCCGTTCGCACTATCGTGACGAGCATGAAGGCATACACCGCCGCACAGGTGCGGGGGGCCGAGCTGCCGCTGCTCGAGGCTGGCGTTCCGCTCATGCAGCGTGCCGCCGCAGCACTCGCCGACGAGATCGTCGCTGTCGCGCATGAACGGCAATCCGGCGCGGATGCTGCAGCACACTGCGTGCTTCTCGTTGTCGGCGCAGGCAACAATGGCGGCGATGCACTCTTCGCCGGCGCAACGGTCGCCGCGCATGGCGTCTCCGTCGATATCGCGCGCACGTCAGAGCGTGTGCATGAAGAAGGTCTCGCTGCAGCACTCGATGCGGGAGCCGTCGTGGTTGATGCTGACGCCATCGATGCAAACGACTACGACGTGATCGTCGACGCGATCCTCGGCACTGGGACAAGCGGCAGCGCGCTGCGCGGTACTGCACGAGAGACCGTCGAACGGATGCTGTCGCAGCTCGGCGAACGGGAGCGTCCCACTATCGTCGCCTGCGATCTTCCCAGCGGCATCCACCCCGACACCGGCGAGGTAGCCGACTCGCGCGTGCTGACGGCTGACGTCACCGTCACATTCGGAGCGGCGAAGATCGGGATGTTGCTCGAGCCCGCTTCGCGCCATATCGGACGCCTTGTTGTCGCCGAGATCGGGCTTGCCGGCGAACTCGAGCGCATCGACGATGACCGGTGAGGCGAAGCGTCGCAGCTGAGCTCATCCCATAGTATTTCCCACATGAGACGGCGCCGCCATGCACCAGGGGATGAGAAAGAAATGCCCCGCCTGCGTTCCATCGTTCTTGCTCGCCCACTGCGCACCGGGTTTCTCACAACGATCGGCGTGCTGCTCGCCATCGCCGTCGGGCTCGCCGTCTCGAACCTCTCTACCGTCTTTATCTATCTACTGTTCGCCGTCTTTCTGGCGCTGGCCATTGAGCCCGCGGTGAAATGGTGCTCCCGCCGCGGCATCTCACGGCCGTGGGCGATCGTCATCGTGTTTGTCGGCGTCTTCGTCGTGCTCGGTGCCATTCTCGGTTTCGCGATACCGATTCTTGTGGGACAAATCGCGTTGTTTGCAACGTCGGTTCCAACGCTCATCGACGACTTTTCACGGTCGGGACTTTTTCATACGCTTGAAGGCATATTTGGACCAGGGCTCGAGGGGCTGCTCGGCGACCTGCAGTCGTTCGTCGCCGACCCCGCGAACATCGCCGCGATCGGCGGAGGTGCGTTGAAGGTCGGCGTCTCCGTTGCCACGGGCCTGTCGGGCGCGGTCATCGTGATCGTTCTGACGCTGTACTTCGTCGCCTCGCTTCCGACGATCAAGTCGTCGATGTACCGCCTCGCACCCGCGCGAAATCGGCCGAGACTTTCTGATATGACGGAGCAGATCACCGACGCGATCGGTGGCTACACGGCGGGAATGGTGACCCTTGCCTTCTTCAACGCGGTGTTCACAGGCATCCTCTATTTCGCTCTCGGCCTGCCGTTTCCTCCGCTGATGATGGCCGCAGCCTTCCTGCTCACGCTGATCCCACTCGTCGGTTCCGTTCTGTTCTGGGCTATTGGCTCAATTCTCGCCGTCTTCGCGAGTCCGGTTGACGCGCTCATCTTCGCCGCCGCCTACCTCGTATACATGCAACTCGAGGCATACGTACTCACTCCGCGGGTGATGAATAGGGCAGTGTCGATCCCCGGATCGCTCGTTGTCATCGGCGCTCTCGTCGGCGGCACTCTGCTGGGGTTGCTCGGCGCGCTCATCGCGGTGCCCGTGACAGCATCCATTCTGCTCATCATCAAGCAGATCTGGATTCCACAGCAGGACGCTCGCGTATGAGGCGCACCGTCGCGCTAGGCTGAACCGCACTATGGTCACGAGGCAGAGAACGCACACGGACGGCGGCCGCGAGCGGGCGATCGCCGAAGAGCTTCGCGAGGGCGAAGACGAGTTTCGCAACGACATTGAGCGCATCAGATTCTCGCCCTACTTTTCGCGGCTCTCGGCCGTGACGCAGGTGATTCCGCAAGCGGGATCGGGCACGGTGATTCACAACCGGCTCACGCACTCGCTCAAGGTATCCGCCGTTGCGCGTTCCATCGCGATTGGGCTGCGCACGGCAGATGAGGCAACTCAGAGTCTCGTGCACGAGCTCGGCGGCTGCGATCCTGTCGTCGTGCAGGCAGCAGCTGCGGCTCACGATCTCGGCCACCCGCCGTTCGGTCACCTCGGCGAACAGGAGCTCGACCGCGTCGCGCGTGACACGCTCGGCCTGCCAGACGGCTTCGAAGGCAACGCGCAGACCTTCCGCATCCTGACGGCTCTCGACAGCTGCGACGCGACAGCACGCGGGCTGAATCTCACTCGCGCCGTTCGCGCCGCAGTGCTGAAGTACCCGTGGACGCGCAGCGAATGGCGAGCGATTCCCAGCAGGCCACCAGAGCAGATGCCGCGCGGTGTCGGCACGGCGCTCGCGATCGGGGCGCAGAAGTTCTCGGCCTACGACGTCGAGGGAAACGAGATGCGTGACGCGCTGGCGGTATTTCCGGCGATCGCCGAGCATCAGCAGACCCTCGAGTGCTCTGTGATGGACATCGCGGACGACATCGCCTACGCCGTGCACGATCTTGACGACTTCTATCGCGCGGGCATCTTGCAGTACACAGCAGTTTCTGCGGAATTGCGGGCGTGGCTTGACGCCCGCACTGCCCTTGCGGCATCCGATGATTCCGAACTCGACCCGCGAAGCCCGGGGCATGCTCTCGAGCTTGCCTGGCGACGCATAGAAGAGAAAGACCCGTGGATCGCGGATGCTGAAGCATTCTGCGCTTCTGTCGAACGTGTTGCGAATGACCTCGTCGATGGACTGCTCGCCGTTCCCTACGACGGCGGACTTGAGGCAGACCGCGCGGTGACGGGATTCACACGGCGCTGGATCGACAGGCTCAAATCATCGATCGCCGTTGAACGCACACCGACGATCCGCAGTGGACATGTGCGACTCGCGGACGAAGCATGGCACGACGTCATCGTCCTCAAGTTCGTACACTCCCGCTTCGTGCTCGATCGCTCGGACCTCGCCGTGTATCAGCGCGGTCAGACGCGCATCATCGCCTCGCTCGCCGACGGGTTTCACGCGTGGCTGAACGACCCGGACGACGCGGGGAGGGCACCACGGCGCCTGCTCGATTCGGTTGAGGCCGCGACGAGCGAGTATCGAACATTGCGCGATGAGCGCCCCGAGCTGTTTGACCATGGCGGGTCGGCCGAAGTCGCACGGCTCGGACGCTCGCGCGCCATCGTCGACTACATTGCGTCGTTCACAGACGCGCAGGCCATGTCGGTGAACGCGCTGATCACGGGAACGTCGGACGGGCCGTGGGAGGCCGGGCGCGGACTGTGATCGGCAGTCGCCAAAAAAGGCGACCTTCTGGCTCAAAACCTCGCCCTTTTTGGCTGCTGCAGGCTGGGCGGCCGGGCCAGCGTGGCTGGGCGCACAACGCGAGCCGTCAGCTGCGCGGTTTCGCAAGGTCGATGACCGACGCAATGGTCGCGGCCATGTCAATCGATGGATCGAGCAACCACTGGGTCTGCAAGCCGTCCATCGCGGCGATCACGAACGTGGCAAGCTGCCCGGCGTCCACGTCATCGCGAATCGTCCCCGCGCTCTGCGCCGTCGCGATCTCGGCGGTCAAGCGTTCGCGCAGTACGGCATAGCGCGAGGTGAAATACGTGTTCGCGGGGTGCTGCGCATCAGTGGCATCTGCGGAAAGCTGTGTGTATAGGTGAACAAGACCCGCGACGTCGGCATTGTGCCTGATCGTGTCACGCAGCGCCCCGAACACGGTGCTCGTCGCGCCGGCACGCTCATTGTCGAGTTCATCGCGCTTGCGAAGAACCTCGGTGAAGAGTTCTTCCTTTGAGCTGAAGTAGTGAAGCACGCCCGCTTGGCTCAGCCCGACAGCATCCGCGAGCTCGCGCACAGACGTGCGTCGGTAGCCGTTGCGTGCGATAACCTCGAGCGCCGTCGAGAGGATCTCTTCCCGTTTTGCCACGCCTTTGGCGTAGGAGCCCCGCTGTGCCATGAGCTCTATCGTACGGCGCACCCGGCAAATCAGGATGTTGTTTGGAAAACAAAACTGAATGACATAAGGTTTTGGTGACGCGATGGTGCACGGCCATCGCCGGAACCCGCGAGGAGCGTCATGCCCGCCGACTTCACCGCACGCAGCGCCGCCGAGATCGTTGCCGGTCTGAGCACAGAACAGAAGGCCGCATTGACCAGCGGCGAGAACTTCTGGGAGACCAAGGCGGTCGGCAGTGTGCCGTCGATCATGCTCACGGATGGGCCGCACGGTGTGCGCAAGCAGGCCGGCGATTCCGACCACCTCGGGATCGCAGACAGCGTTCCCGCCACTTGTTTTCCGCCTGCCGTCGCCCTTGGCTCCACCTTCGATCCGGCGCTACTGGAACGCGTCAGCGTCGCCCTCGGCGAGGAGGCGCAGGCGGAGAACGTCGGTGTTCTGCTCGGGCCGGGCATCAACATCAAGCGCTCGCCGCTGTGCGGCCGAAACTTCGAGTACCTCTCTGAAGACCCGTTCGTCAGCGGCGAGCTCGGATCAGCGCTTGTTCGGGGACTCCAGTCCCAGGGCGTCGGTGCCTCGCTCAAGCACTTCGCCGCCAACAACCAGGAGCACGACCGCATGCGCGCCAGCTCTGACGTTGACGAGCGACCCCTTCGCGAGATCTATCTGCGGGGCTTCGAGCGCGTCGTCACGGCAGAACAGCCGTGGACGGTGATGTGCTCGTACAACCGCATCAACGGCGTCTATGCGTCTGAGAACCACTGGTTGCTCACCGACGTGCTGCGCGATGACTGGGACTTCGAGGGACTCGTCGTGTCGGACTGGGGCGCCGTGAACGTGCGCACCGACGGTCTGGTCGCGGGGCTCGACCTGGAGATGCCGTCATCGGGCGGGCGCACGGATGCTGAGATCGTCGCCGCTGTGCGCGACGGGTCGCTCGACGAGAGCGTGCTCGACGACGCGGCGACGCGCATCGTGTCGATCGTGCAGAAGGCCATCGCGAACGCCCGCGACGATGCAGCATATGACAGCGGGGCACACCATGCACTCGCCCGCGAGGTGGCGGGCCGCAGCATCGTGCTGCTGAAGAACGACGATGATCTGCTTCCACTGCAGCCGACAGCATCCATCGCCGTCATCGGCGAATTCGCTCGCACACCGCGCTATCAGGGCGCGGGCAGCTCACTCATCAATCCGACTCAACTCGATGACGCACTCACCAGCATCCGCTCCAGACACGACAATCCGGATGCTGTCACGTTCGCGCCCGGCTTCACGATCGACGGCAGCGACGACGCCGCACTCGCCGACGAAGCCGTCGCCGCAGCATCCGCCGTCGATGTGGCGGTCATCTTCGCCGGGCTCCCTGCCGCCGAAGAATCTGAGGGCTTCGACCGCGAGCACATCGACCTGCCCGCCGCGCAGCTCGAGCTGATCGACAACGTCGCCGCTGCGAATCCGAAGACTGTTGTTGTGCTGTCGAATGGCGGAGTCGTGCGGCTGCCCTTCGCCGACTCGGTTCCGGCAATTCTCGAGGGCTGGCTTCTTGGCCAAGCGGGCGGCAGCGCGACGGCCGATGTGCTGTTCGGCGACGTCAACCCGTCCGGGCGCCTGGCCGAGACCATTCCCATGCGCCTGCAGGACACCCCGGCGTATCTCGAATTTCCGGGCGAGCACGGCCATGTTCGCTACGGCGAGGGCATCTTCGTCGGCTATCGCTGGTACGACGCCCGCGACGCCGACGTCGCCTTCCCCTTCGGACACGGGCTGTCGTACACGACGTTTGACTATGGCGATGTTGCCGTCACGGCGGATGCTGCCGGCGTGACCGCCCGCGTGCGTGTCACCAACTCCGGCGAGCGTGCCGGTCGCGAAGTCGTGCAGTTGTATGCCGGGCTGCCCGAATCGACGGTGCAGCGCGCTCCGCGCGAGCTGAAGGGTTTCGCTGCGGTCGAGCTCGCCGCGGGCGAATCTCGTGATGTCGAGATCGTCGTTGCGCGAGGAGACCTCGCCTACTGGGACATCCGAGTGCACAGCTTTGTCGTCGAGGGAGGCGAGTACGTTGTATCGGTCGGGGCGTCGAGCCGAGACCTGCGCAGCAGTGCAAGCGTGACGATCTCCGGAGATGACGTGTTGTTGCCGCTCGGCGTCGAGTCTTCGATCGGCGAACTTCTTTCAGACCCGGTTGCCGGCCCGATGCTTCGGCAGGAAATGGCGGAATTGCTCGGGCCAGAGATGTCTGAGGCCGCCACTGATGAGGGCATGGTGAAGATGATGGCGTCGTTCCCCATCGGGCGCCTCGCGAACTTTGGGGCCGGTGTCGACCCCGCGACCGTGCAGAAGCTGCTCGATGCCGCGAACGTTTAGCGCCAGACGCCCAGCATCTGACTCGTGAGCCGCGACAACCATCCGGGTGGCGCTACTGAATCGGGACTGCGCCCCAGAAAATTCTGGAGCGCAGTCCCGAAAAAGTAGCGCAGGAGCGGGATAGCGGTGTCAGTACCAGCCGGTGGACTGCGAGTGACCCCACGCTGAGCACGGCGATCCGTACACGCCGGAGATGTACTTCAGCCCCCACGTGATCTGCGTCGTGGCGTTGGTTTCCCAATCGGCGGCGACGCTGCTCATCTTGCTGCCAGGGAGAGCCTGCGGAATGCCGTAGGCGCCGCTCGAGGGGTTCGACGCTGTGTACGACCAGCCGGACTCTTTGTTCCACAGCGACACGAGGCAGCTGAACTCGCCTTCGCCCCAGCCGTATTGCTCAGCGGCCATGGTTCTGGCGACGGCCTTTGCGCCCTCGGGGGTGTTGGCTGCCGCGCGCTTCTTCGCCTCTTCCGCTTCCCGCTTCTTCTCTTCGGCTGCCTTCTTCGCTGCCTCTTCAGCCTTCTGCTTCTTGGCAGCCTCGCTGTCTTCAGACACGGATGCTGTTTCGGCCTCGGTCTGCTTGACGAGGTTGAGGGTGAACGTGGGCGTCAGCGAGCGGTAGTCCTCAAGCCGGCCCACGTAGGTCGAGAGGTCTTCGGTGTCGACGGACTCATCGGCGTTGTCGAGCACCGTGCTTGCGCTATCGAGCGCATCTTTCGCGCTGCTCTGAGCATTCTGGTGCGCGACAAGCTGATCGCTGGCCTCCGCCACGGCGGCAGCTGACTCGACGATGGGGTCTTTGTCAACGGTGGGTGTGGCCCAGCTTGCAGCGAGTCCGGTTCCGCTCACCGTCAGGGCGAGAGCCAGGGCTGCGCCGGCCCCGACGCGAGCGCGACGCCTGTTGCGGGTTCGTCGCAGTCGCGCCACGTGATTGCGTCGGGGAAAGGGAGTGAGCTCCGCACCATCTTCTGTCGGTGTCGATTGGGAAGCATCGGGTTCAGGGGATGTCATTCAGCCTCACGGGTGTCAGGTCAGGGGATCGGGTTCTGGGGGTGCTGAGCGCTAGGGCGCGCTGCCGGGCACGAAGGCCGAGCCTCGACCATGAATCTGAGTGCTTTCCTACCGCAACCTGGCAAAATGGTTCACGCACCCCGTCATCACTGAACGGGAGCGTCTCGAGTGGGCGTGAAAGTTCGGGTATTACGGCGCGACGTCTCGCCCGTCATGACGCGGATCGTCGCCCCCACGGCATCCGCTCGATGTGGTTTCTGCTCTCACCGAGTGCCGTTCTTTCGATTTGCGCCTCATAATCCCCTGGGAGCGGGCATTTTCTGTTCTCGACAAACGTGTGTGACTACGGGCGGATGCTTGGAGGGAAGCCCGTCCATGTCAGTTCCACGGGCAGATGCGACATGTCGTTGAACATGACGAGGGTTGCCGCGTGACCGGGGCGGAACTCCAGAACCGTGAGGGCTGTGTTGGCGCTGCTGATTCCGAACCAGCGAATGGGAGGGGCATCAAGCGCGTGACGCAGCAGCCACGCGATGGGGTAGTCGTGGGTGATGAGCACCTCGTAGGTGTCGTCGTCTGTTGTCGGCGCGGCGGCGAACTTCTCGACGAGCGCTGTGGCGATGCGATGCCCGTCGGCAGCCTCGTCTGCATCGAATCCGTCGAAGAAGCCACGCATCGTGGAGGGCATCTCGTCGATTGGCGGGACCCACGGCACGTGGTCGATGAGCTCGGCCGATTCGTGAAGGGGCACCGAGGGAAGGTGCTGAGCAATGGTGAGGGCCGTGTCGGCGGCGCGGGGAAGCGGCGAGTGCCACACCGCATCGATGGGCAGCGTCGCAAGCCGCGCTCCGAGCAGCTCGGCTTGCTGCCTGCCGGTGCTCGTGAGCTCGCCGAATGCGTCGGCGGCTCCGTGGCGGGCGATGTAAAGATGTCGAACTGCCATGTGATGCTCCTTGTGCTACGTCGGTTGATGCTCGACTACTGTGCCGAGATCGCCGTCGATCGTGATGATCGACCCGTCGGTGAGCAGCGACGTCGCGTTGGTGACGCCGAGAACAGCGGGGATGCCGAGCTCGCGCGCCACGATCGCAGCGTGTGCGAGTGATCCGCCTCGTTCGGTGACGACGCCGCCAGCGATACCCAGCAGGGGAGTCCAGCTGGGGTCGGTACTGGGGCAGACCAGAATGTCCCCCCGCGTCACTCGCGAGAAGTCTTGTGGCCCGCGAACGATGCGCGCTGTTCCCGTTGCGCTGCCGGTGCTCGCCGCAGCTCCGGTGAGCACAGGCGTGGGCGCGTCTGTGGGATTGAAGGATGCCGGCGGCGCGACGGTGACGGGCCGGGCCTGAACGATCCAGCTGCGCGCGCCGGCGATCGCCCACTCGATGTCTTGGGGCCCGCCGAGCAGCTCGGCGATCTCAGCCCCCAGCCGCACGAGCTTCCACATTTGCTCGTCGTCGAGCGTTGGGGCACCGCGATGAGGGTCGTCAACGTCACGCGAGACGAGTTGCTGGTCACTCATATCGAGGCGAGTTCGCTTGTCTCCGAGGTGCATCTGGATTGCGCCGTCGCCGCCAACGTGGAACCTGTCGGGCGTGACGCGACCCTCGGCGACGCTGGGTCCCAAGCCCCACGACGACTCAATGAGGGTCATTCCACCGAGTTTCGCCGGCGTGAACAAGACACCGGATGCGTCGGCGTCGACCATCCGCTGCACGATGACCGCCATAGCGGGCCGTTCGGCAGAGGGCTCGCGATCAGCCGCCTGCTGATAGGCAACGGCCCGTGGTGAATGCAGGGAATCCCAGCATCGGTGAATCGCCGCTGCGAGTGCGTCGACGCCTCTGACGCCAAGAACGCTCTCGTAGGTACCTGCCGCAGATGCGTGTTCAGAATCTTCGCCCGAGGCGGAGGAGCGCACGGCGACCACGGGGCAGCCGAGGCGTGCGTATGCGCGCTCCACTTCGTCGCGGAGAGCGTTGGGATACGGCCCTGTGTGCGCAGTCCCGTACTCGTCGAAGGTCAGCACGAAACCGTCGGGAACCGGTAGCCCTGCCCGAAGCATGGTGCCGAGCGCTGCAGCCTTCGCGCCGCCGGTAGCGGCATCCGCGAATCGCAGCTCGTGAAGCATCCGGCACCCTTCAATAAAATATTGACAACGTAATGTTGATACTGCACGCTGGGGTCATGCAACGCAACCCCGATTTTGAACAATCCTCGGCGAACGCCGAGCAGCTGCACGCCAGTCGCGAAGAGCGTGCTCGCGATCGCGTCATGTCGCGCGCGAACGGGCAGATAGCCGAGCAGCCGTGGCGGCCAGCACCCGTGCCGCCGACTGCCGTCGATCTTGTGAACTTCTCCGTGTGGCGGTCGATGGATGCCGAATCGGACGAGCTTGCAGACGCCCTTGCCCTCCTGCCTGCCGCACGCGCAGAAGTCGAGGGGCTCGAGGCGGGGATGCTGTTTGCCGCCCGCAGCGCAGGACTCACGTGGGCACAGATCGCCTCGGCCATGGGGTTTCGTTCTCCGCAAGCATGTCAGCAGCACTACGCGCGCCTGCTCGATCGTCACGAGGCGCAATGACGAGCGCAGATGATCTTCCGTTGTTGACGCTGCACGGCGTGCGCATTCTGGGATTCGCCGATTCGAATGCTGTCGCTCGGCGTTGGGGGCTCTCACCGGATGCCGTAGCTGAGGCGCTCGGGGATGCCGAAGCCCGCGGCTGGGTGTCGTTCGCGAGCTTCGCTGACCTTTCGGGCTGGTCGCTCACGGATCGCGGACGCATTGAGAATGAGCGCCTGCTCGCGGATGAGCTGATGCAGGTGGATGGCGAGCAACGACTCCGTGGTGTGTACGGCACATTCCTGCCGTTCAACGGGCGCCTGCAGAGCGCGTGCACCAACTGGCAGCTTCGGCCAGAAGACGACGGCCGGCTCGTATCGAATGATCACACCGACCTCAAGTGGGACGCACGTGTGCTTCGTGAGCTGGGCGAGCTTGAGCACGGTCTCGCGCCGATCAGCGCGAATCTCGAGAGTATTCTCAGCCGATTCGGCGGGTACGACGTGCGCTTCACTGCGGCGCTGCGCCGCGCGCGAAGCGGCGAGCACGAGTGGGTGGACGGCACTGCCGTCGACTCGTGCCACCGTGTGTGGTTCGAGTTGCACGAAGACCTCATCGCCACGCTCGGCATCGACCGACTCACCAGTTAACCGGGGGTAAGCGGTTTATCCCCTCTCCTGTAAGCCTGAATAACTGAATGTCGACGTCACGGGCTGCTCAAGGATCACGCCGAAGAGGATTGGGGACCAGTGGCATTCGACAACTGTCCCTTGCCTTTGCTAGCCAGGGCTATAGCGGGTCTCCGAGGGGGCCGTACTGCTCTTCCAGGTTCTTGGCCCAGTGGGCGGCGAAGTCCGGTTGTGTGCCGTCGGCATCAGTGAAGCCGTACTCCTGGTACAGGCCCCAGGTGGCCAGGGCTCGTCCGGTCTTGGTCATGATGTCGGGGTCAGCGGCCAGCGCGGCGACGGCACGGCCGAGGTAGGCCGGGGTCTCGGAGTGGGCGAAGTTCGGGTCCTGGGCCGCGCCGTCACGCCAGTTGGCCTCGGTGACACCGAAGTGTTCCAGCAGGGCCTCCGAGCGCAGGAAGCCCGGCGTAATGGCCACGGCCGCGACGCCATGCGGCTTGAGCTCGGCGGCCTGAGCGACGGCGAGGCGTATGACTGCGGACTTCGCCAGGTCGTAGAAGAACGTACCGCGGTATCGGGCGGTGTTGCCGTCGGTGACCTCCACGACCAGGCCGTTCTTGCGGGCGACCATGAGGGGAAGCGCGAACCGGCTGGTGATGACGTGGGTCTCCACCGCCTGTCGCAGTAGCCGTAGACCGGTTTCCAGATCCTGCTCCCACAAAGGGTGTTCCCAGTCGGTCAGCGGGTCTCCGCCCCATACGGAGTTCACCAGGATGTCGAGCCGTCCACCCTGTTCGGCGGCGATCTTGTCGATGAGGGCCTGGACCTGGTTGGGACGGCTGTGGTCGGTTCGGGCGGGAATGCCCAGGCCGCCGGCCGCGGTGACCTTCTTGGCGGTCTGCTCGATGGTTTCCGGGCGGTCCAGGTCGGAGCGCCCACTGGTGCTGCTGCGGCCGGTGACGTACACCGTAGCGCCGGCGCCGCCGAGTTCGACGGCGATGCCCCGTCCGCCGCCCCGAGTGCCGCCTGCGACCAGGGCCACTTTCCCGGCTAGCGGACGTGTGTCGGTCGTCATCATTCCTCCAGGTCGTGGTTGTGTCGGCGTGGGACGTGAGGGGACAGCGCTACGTCGAGCTCTCGCCGGAGCCGCAGTTCGAGGGTGCCTTCGCGTTCGAGTGCCCAGGTCAGGCCCGCACCGACGGTGGTTGCTTGTACGGTGCGGGCCAAGGCCGCAGCATCGGTTCCGGCGCGGAGCTCGCCAGTACTAGCCGCCTCCGTCAGCAATTCCTCGATCGCCCGCTTCTGAGTACGGTGAATGGCCAGCGCACGCTCGTAGAGCTGCGGATCGCCAAGATCCATGCACAAGAACGCCAGATGATTGGCGAAGCTCTCCGGCGTGGCCATCTGGGCCGCCGACTCCACCGTCAGCGCCGCCAAGGCCCCGAGCGCCGAGTCGTGCGACTGACGCACGCGCCCAGCTATCTCGCTCGCGTCCTTCTCGGACCGGTCGGCGAGTGCCAGAAGCAGACCATGCTTGGAACCGAATCGTTGCGCAAGGGTTCCGGGCACCAACCCGATCTCGCGCGCCACGGCGGCCAACGTGAAACCCGAGGGACCCAGCCGACCCATGACCTGCACCGCCGCACGCAAGATCACCGCATCATCGACCCCTCGGGGACGTGCCACGACCGCCACCCTTCGTTAATAAATGCTCGTTCATTCATGAAAACACGCAAGGGCCATCATGTCGAGCACCTCACCCGGTCACGGCCAGTCGGGGACAGTCACGAGCGGACGGATCGAGGCAGCCCTGGTCGAATGGCGCCTGACCTCTCAGACGGCGCACGCGCTGTTGGCGATCGACCCCAATGAGGCACCTCCGTCCATGGGCGTGATGGCAGATCAGATCTATTGCAATGCGCCGAATCTGACCTTCATCGCCAAACAGCTCGAGACTCGGGGGTACGTCAGCCGAATGAAAGATCCGGACGAAAAGCGATCGAATGTGCTTCGCCTCACCTCGGCGGGTGAGCACGCTCGCGCCGCGGTCGTACAGGCGACGCTCGCAGTCACGCCCTTCGCGGACTGCGATGACGACGACCTTCGCGATCTCGCTCTGCTATTCACGCGCGTCAATGCGCGACTCTGACGTACGGTATCGATGGGGAGGCTGGTGACAAGGTTTGGAATGCTATCGCGTTGCACACCACCCAGAGATCCACTCCATGCAGTTGCGTCGCGTCCAGAGGCCGTCCGCTTCTTTCCGTCGGCGTCGATGCCGCATAGCCTGGTAATGGAGGAATCGTCATGAACGACCAGCGCAAGGGCACGAACCCGAAGCACGCGGCACCCGACAAGGCCGAGGGATCGGGCAGCGTCGGTGGACCTCCCCAGTGGAACACAGAGGAAGAGCGTTGGAGCGCCGTCGAGACAGCGATTGAGCTGGCCAGGCGTCGCGGTGAGTTCGACAATCTGCCCGGAGCGGGTAAGCCGCTCGAGGGGATCGACAAGCCGCGCGACCCCGACTGGTGGATCAAGCAGAAGATCGAATCCGAGGGGCTGACCGGGTTCGCGCCGCCCGTGTTTCAACTGCGCAAAGAGCACGAGCGACTCGAAGCGACACTCGACGAACTTCCCTCAGAGTCCCGGGTGCGGGAGTACCTCGCCGATTTCAACAAGCGGGTGCGCGAAGCACGGCGTCAGCTGCACGGCGGCCCGCCTGTCGTCACACCGACCCGAGACATCGACGCAGAGGTCGTTGCGTGGACGGCGAGACGCACGGAACGCGCCTCAAGCGTGGCATCCACTGAGTTAGCCGAATCGACAAGGCAGGCGCGGCGTCTTCGCTGGTGGCGATGGAAGAGCGGTAGCTAAGAGACAGCGTTACGGTGCAAGGTTGCTCAGAGACGTGATCACAGTGCCGTCATCCGCCGTGAGAGTCGGTCCCGTGCCAGTCACAACCAATCGAAATGCTGGCTCACCCACGATGTCAGTGTCGATTTGATCGATGGCATGCCGCAGCGACTCGACGCCAGTCAGCATCTGACCTCCGCCGAGTTTCACTTCGACCGCGCCCCATCGGCCGTCGCGAAGTGTGATGATGGCGTCAATTTCTGATCCATAGGAGTCTCGGTAATGGTGTACCTGCCCGTTGATCTCGGATGCGAGAACCATGAGGTCGTGGACCACCGCACTTTCGAAGAGCATTCCGAGTGTCACCAGATCTGTGCTTAGGTGCTGTGCTCCCGCTCCCAGGGCGGCCGCGGCTAGCGACGGGTCAACCAAGTGGAGTTTCGGGGTGGTTCTCACCCGAGCTCGTGACCGGAGGCTCGGAGCCCAGGCATTTTGCGGCTCAACGATAAAGAGCCGCTCCAGGAGTTCAACGTAAGTGCTGATTGTCTCGGCGTTGATCATCGGAGCGACGACTCTCACATCTGCAGCGAGAGTCTTGAATGTGACGTCGGAGGCAACTGACCGTGCTAATGCCGTAATGAGTTGTTTGATCACCTCGGGTTCGTGCCGGATCGCGGCGAGCCGAGTAATGTCTGCGCGAGCTACCTCATCGACGTAGGCAACGAGTCGGTCGGCAGACTGCTCCAGCCCCAAAGCGGTCATCGCGGGAAAGCCTGGGCGGAGGAGGTTGTCGATGACCTCCTCGAGGTCTGTTTGCTTGGTGGTGTCCGTCGACGGCCGCCCGCCTTCGAATAACTCCGCGAGGCTCACAAGTGATCGAGTACTGCCGAGCTTCTCCCACCACGACATGGTTCGTTGCCGCAGGCGGATAAACCTTCCCGCACCTGTATGTCGGGTGATGTCATCGTTGGGAACTGCTGACCCTGTCAGAATAAATTGTCCTGGCTCAGTTGTTGCATCCACAGCTCGACGTACAAGATTCCAGAGCTCTGGAGCCACCTGCCATTCGTCGAGTAGGCGTGGAGATTGTCCCGTGAGAATTGAACGCGGCGCAATTTCCAAGGTACGTTGTGCATCGGCATCGTCCACGAAGACGTAGGAGTGCGACGCATGGAGAGCCGTCATTGTCTTGCCGGTTGCGCGAGCCCCTTCGACAACTACTGCGCCCGCAGCATCTAAGGAGCGATGAAGGGCTTTATCAATGACGCGTGGCTTGTACGCTTGCCCGAGAATTTCGGCGACATTCATACCGTTAGTCTATCGCTAGGCCGACGATTGCAGAGTTTCTAGGCCGAAGATTGCAGAGAACCTAGGCCGTGAAATGCAGAGCTTCTAGGCCGACGATTGCAGACGTGGTAAGCAAGAGACATGACCTCGACGCCGAGCACAGCGGAAACGAACGCACCTGAGCCTGACGAAGGGTTCGTCGTGCAGACCACTGCCGGGGCGGTGCGCGGAGCCCAGCTCGGCCCGCATCAGGTTGCCTTTCTCGGCATCCCGTATGCTGAGGCGCCGATCGGGGATCGGCGTTTCGCAATTCCGGTCGCCCACGAACCGTGGGACGGAGTGCGTGACGCCACCCGCTACGGAGCAACGCCTCTGCGCGATTACATGGCGGGAATCACGCTCATTCCCGAGCCTGCCTACCCCGGAGATGAGACTCTCACCGTCAACGTGTTCACCCCGACCACCAATCCCGAGACGCCGTTGCCCGTGCTCGTGTGGATTCACGGTGGCGGGTTCATAACGGGCTCACCATCATCGTCGTGGTACGAAACGGGGTCGTTCCCGCGCGACGGGGTCATCGTCGTGTCGGTGTCGTACCGCCTGGGACTCGACGGCTTCGGCGTGATCGACGGTGCGGAGGGAAACCGTGCTGTTCACGACTGGATGCTGGCGCTGCACTGGGTTCGTGACAACATCCGTGCATTCGGCGGCGATCCCGACCGCGTGACGATCGGCGGCCAGAGCGCCGGCGGCACAGCCGTTCTGACCCTGCTGTCGATGCCCAGTGCACAGCCGCTGTTCGCCCGAGCGATCGTTGAGTCTCCCGGAGTCAGCACGGGTGATCGCTCTGAGGTCGCGGCATCAACGGCCGAGGTTGCAAAGCTCTTGGGGATCGCGGCGACCCGAGCGCACTTCATCGACGTGCCTGAGCGTGAGGTGTTCGCTGCGCAGCAGACGGCGCAACGGCATGACATGACTCTGACATGGCTGCGGCGGCTTATGCAGGGCGGAAGCTCGATGCCGTGGACGCCGGTTGTCGATGGCGATCTGGTACCCCACGCGATAGGCGATGCGCTTGCGCAGAGGATCGGGGCAGACAAGCCGCTTCTGATCGGCGCAAATGCCCATGAAACCGATGCGCTGCTGCTGAAGGCCTCCGCCGCCCTCGATCTGATTCCTCGCGGCCTCGCCTTGCGCGCGGTTGGCCTCGGCCGCGAGGCTCGTGAATACGGTCGGCTCACTCCAGGTCGCACACGGCGCATGCTGGGAAGCACGGCAAGCGACGCGGTGTTTCGCTTCACAGCCGCTCGCGCTCTCGCCGCGAAATCCGGCGTCGTCTTCGCCTATGACTTCCGGCTTCCCTCGGCGAAGGATGGGCTGACCGGGCACTGCATGGAGCTGCCGTTTGTGTGGGACTGCCTCGATGGCGAGAACGTCGAGGCGAGCACAGGGATGGGCCCGCCGCAGAAGATCGCCGATGAGATGCACGCCGCCTGGGTGCAGTTCATCGCCGACGGCACGGCGCCCTGGCCCGAGTTCGACGCGGAAGGCGAACGCCTCGGATGGCGCATTGACGGCACACCGCGCGTCGAGCGCATCTTCGATCGCGAGCTGAGGCTCGTCGACATCGAGAAGCGCGCACTTTAGCGGAACACGGCTCGCATCGCTCTGACAGCGGCGTAGATGACGTCATGTGACCGCGCGCACCGGCCACACTACGAACTGTGACAACAGATGCTCTGTCGATGCCCTCTGCACCCCGTAGGTTCGTGACTCCACAACGCCGCTCATGCGGCATCCGTTCAGTCACCCACGAGGTTCGCTATGCCACGAAACAGAATTGTCGCCGCTCTCGCCGTCAGCGCCGCAGCGATGATGATGCTCACGTCGTGCGCAGCCGGAACCTCGGCCGCTGACGACGCCGAGCCGGTCGCAGGTGGCACACTCGTGTACGCGCACCAGCAGGAGCCGCCGTGCGTCTTCGGTGGGTGGATCGAGCAGGCTTACCTGAGCTACCAAGTGCTCGACAGCCTCACGTCGCTCGACGAGAACGGCGAAGCCGTGGCGTGGCTCGCCGAATCGTGGCACGTGTCAGACGATGGGCTCGACTGGACGTTCGAGCTGAAAGACGGAGTCTCGTTCACGGACGGCACAGCACTGACCGCATCGGCTGTCGCCTACAATTTCGACTACTGGCTCGCGGGCGGAAACAGCACGGCCAAGGTGTGGCTCGAGGGGTACTACTCGTCAGCGGAAGCCGTCGACGAGAACACGCTCGCCATCCACCTCGCCACTCCGTACCCGCGGCTGCCCGAAACGCTGGCGCAGGGCTACTTCGGCATCCAGTCGCAGGAGGCGCTCGAGACGCGCACTGACGAGCAGAATTGCGCGCAGCCCATCGGCAGCGGCGCTTTCACTGTCGCCGAGTGGAATCGGGGCGAAAACATCGTGCTCGAGCGCAACGACGACTACACGTCGTGGCCCGCCAACGCGAAGCACGAGGGGCCTGCCATCGTCGAGACCGTCGATTGGCGGTTCGTTCCAGACGGCACGACGCGGGCTGCAGCGCTGAAGAGCGACGAGGTCGACGCGATCTACGACGTTCCGTCTGTCGACTGGACGACACTGGATGCTGGCGGATTTGACCTGCAGAAATATGTAACGCCCGGCCGCCCGCAGCAGCTCGCCTTCAACACTCGCGAAGGGCCGTTCACCGACGAGAAGGTACGCAAAGCGTTTGCCTACAGTCTCGATCGCGAGAGCCTCGTGGAGACCATCGGCCTGGGCGTCATTCCGTTTGAGGGCAATGGCGCGGTGAGCCAGTCGACCCCGGGCTACAGCCAGAAGGCCGCCGATCAGTACTCGTTCGACCTCGAGAAGGCGAAGAACCTGCTCGACGAGGCCGGCTGGAGCACGACAAATTCCGACGGCGTGCGGGTGAAAGACGGCGAGACGCTCAGCGTGACGCTGCCGTATGGCGCGGGAACGATCATCAACGCCGAGGGCGCGTCGATTCTGCAGGGCGTCGCGCAGCAGGCAAAGCAGGCAGGGTTCGACGTGACGCTTATCCCCGTTCCGCCGAGCGAGCACTTCGCCGGTGCTTACACGCAGTCGGACGAACGCGACATTGCGGCGGGGTACTGGACGAGCGTGACCGCCGGCATCCTTTGGATCAATTGGCGATCGGACACCGAAGAGAGCCCCAACGCCAATAACGCCGCGTTCTACAACGACGCCGAGCTCGAAGACCTGATTCTGCGCGCCAACTCGGCAGCCGACATCGACGAGCAGAACGCGCTGTATCAGCAGGCGCAGGAGTACATCGCCGAGCACGCGCTCTCGATCGGACTCTACGACCGGTTGAGCACCCTGGCGATCTCACCGTTCGTGAAAGACATCTGGCAGGAGCACTCACAGGGAGGACCGGTGTTCCATGACGCATATTTCGTCGCCTGAAAATGATCAGGCCAGAAGAGAAGCGGATGCCGCGGCGGGCAGCGCTCGCCGCCTGGCGAACCGCGGCACGCTGATCCGCGGCATCCTCGGCAAGCTCGTCGGCGCGGCGATCACGCTCTTCGGTGCCGCAACCGTCGCATTTCTCGCACAGCTCGCACTCCCCGGTGACCGTGCAACGGTGATCTTCAACATTCGCGCTGGGCAAGCCATCGAACGCACACCGGAGGAGCTCGCGCAGATCAACGAGCAGTACGGCCTGCTGCAGCCCGTGCTCGTTCAGTACGTCGATTACCTGCGCGCACTCGTCTCGGGAACGCTCGGCATGTCGTACCAGCAGTACCGTCCCGTGAGCGACGTCATTCTCGAGCAGCTCGGTCCGACACTGACCCTCACGGTGACGGCGATTGCGCTCGCGTGGCTGATCATGGTGGTGTGGGTGACGCTCACGGCGGGGCGCGGGCCGAAGCTGCGCGCGCTGGGCGCCGTTGTCGACACAACGGCGGCGGGGCTTCCGCACTACTGGCTCGGCATCATTCTTCTCGTCGTCTTCTCGCTCGGCCTCGGCTGGTTCCCTGTGATCAGCGGATCGAGCGCGGCCGGGCTGTTTCTGCCCGCGCTCACGCTGGCGATTCCGCTCGCCGGCTTCATGGGGCAGTCAACTCGCTCTGAGTTCGAGCAGACGCTCGCGCAGCCGTTCATCGTGTCTGCGCGCATGCGCGGCATGGGAGATGCAGGCGTGCGAGTGCGGCACGTGCTGAGGCACTCGGTGCTTCCCGCTATCACGCTGTCGGGGTGGGCGCTCGGAGCCACGATCTCGGGCGCGGTCATCGTGGAATCGCTGTTCTCGCGTCCAGGAATCGGCACGGTGCTCATCACCGCTGTTAACGCGCAGGATCTTCCCATCGTCACCGGCGTCGTCGTGCTCATCGCCGCCCTCTACGTTGTGGCGAATCTGATCGTCGACGTCGTCTACACGCTCATCGACCCGCGATTGAAGGCATCATGACCGCCGTACAGGAACCACGGATACCGCAGGCACCGCAGGCATCGCCGACGCTCGGCAGGCGACAGCATCCGGTCGGCCTATACGCTGCGCTCGCCGTCACCGCCTTCTTTCTCATCGCGCTCATCGCCCCGCAGGCGCTGGCAACGCACGACCCCTTCGCCCTCGCGCTGGGCGATGCCCTGCAGCAGCCCGGGTTCGCGCACTGGTTCGGCACAGACGAGCAGGGCCGCGACCTCTATAGTCGCGTCGTCTTCGGGGCGAGGGAGTCGCTGCTGATCGGTGCCGGCGCAACGGCGGTGAGCATGACGCTTGCACTCATCCTGGGAACGGCGGCATCGCTCGGCGGCCGCGTGATCGGCGCGATCGCCGCTCGCATCATCGAAATCCAGTTTGCGTTTCCCACACTGCTGCTCGCCCTGTTGCTCGTTGCGATCGCTGGCCCATCGGCACTCTCACAGGTGTTTGCCGTGGCGATCGGCACGGCTCCCGGCTATGCGCGCATGATTCGCGCGCAGATTCTCACGGCGAAGAACTCGGGCTACGTCGAGGCGGCGACGGCACTAGGACATTCCCGCGGCCGCATTCTCGCCCGGCACATCATTCCCAACGCCGTGCGTCCGCTCGTCGCGGTGATCGCGATGTCGATCGGGCAGTCGATCGTGTGGGCGTCGAGCCTGTCGTTCCTCGGGCTCGGAGTCGCGCCGCCGTCACCGGAGTGGGGTGCGCTGCTCGAGGCGGGCCGCCTCTACATCACCCACGCGCCGTGGCTCACGGTGATTCCAGGCCTCGTGATCGTCGTACTAGCGATCGCGGCAACAACGATTGGCCAGCACATCCAGCGCGCTCTCGAAAGGGGAGAGAAATGACAGACACGATTACTGCTCCGGATGCTGTCAGGCCAGCGATCGTCGAGGACGACATCGTGCTGCGCGCACGGGGCCTCAACGTGGCGTTTCCGCGCGGCGGCGAACAGCACCAGGTCGTGCACGACGTATCGTTCGAACTGCGTCGCGGAGAATGCCTCGCGATCGTCGGCGAGTCGGGCTCGGGCAAATCGGTCACGGCGCGCACGCTCGTTGGGCTGACCGGCGCCGGCGCGCACATCGATGCAGGCGAGCTCACTCTCGGCACGCAGAACCTCGCGCAGACAAGCGAGAAGCAGTGGCGTGGGCTGCGCGGGCGCCGCATCGGTTTCATTCTGCAAGACGCCCTCGTCTCGCTCGACCCGCTCCGCCCCGTCGGGGCAGAGATCGAGGAGGCGCTCAGGCTTCACGGCTGGGGGCGGCGCGCCGATCGTCGGCGCAAAGCAGTCGAGCTGCTCGACGCCGTTGGCGTTCCGCAGCCCGAGCAGCGTGCGAAGCAGCGCCCAGACGAACTGTCGGGCGGGCTTCGCCAGCGTGCCCTCATCGCCTCGGCCCTCGCGCTTGACCCCGAGATCATCATCGCCGACGAACCGACAACGGCGCTCGACGTGACCGTGCAGGCGCAGGTGCTCGCGCTTCTCGCCGACACCAAACGACGTGGCGTCTCGCAGATTCTGATCAGCCACGACCTCTCCGTCGTCGCGGAACTTGCCGACCAAATCGCTGTCATGACCGACGGGCGCATCGTCGAGTCGGGCCCAGCCGACCAGGTGCTGGGCGACCCGCAGCATCCTTACACTCGACGCCTGATCGCTGCCGTTCCGGGCCCGCACTCGCGAGGGACGCGGCTGAGCGGCGTGTCGCCCGTCGTCGCGCAGCGACAGCCGCACCATGACGTCGGCAACGACGGCCCCGTGCTCGAAGCGCGCGCGCTCACCAAGCGGTTTCCGCGCCCGGACGGCTCAGTCGCGACCGCCGTCGACGACGTCTCGTTCACGCTCAAGCGCGGGCAGACGCTCGGAATCGTCGGCGAATCGGGGTCGGGAAAGAGCACGACGGCGCGCATCGCGCTTGCCCTGACGACACCAGATGTCGGGGAGGTGCGACTCGTCGGCCGGGACTGGTCGCGCGTCAGCGAGCGCCGCCGCCGCGCACTTCGCCGCCGCATCTCCGTCGTCTATCAAGACCCGCTGAGCTCGTTCGACCCGCGGTGGAACACCGAGCGCATTCTGCTCGACGCGCTGCCCTCCGGCACGCCGCGCGGTGAGCGCCGCGAGCGGGTGCGCGAGCTCGTGCAGCAGGTCGGGCTGACGGATGCTGTGCTGCAGCGTTTTCCCCTCACACTCTCGGGCGGCCAGAGGCAGCGCATCGCTATCGCGCGCGCACTCGCGCCGTCGCCGCAGATCCTCGTGCTCGACGAAGCGGTGTCTGCCCTCGACGTCTCGGTGCAGGCGCAGATTCTCGACCTGCTTGACGACCTCAAGCAGCAGCTCCAGCTGAGCTACCTGTTCATCTCGCACGACCTCGGAGTGATCAGCCACGTCAGCGACGAGGTGCTCGTCATGAAAGACGGTCGCGTCATCGAGCATGGCTCAGCCAGGCAGATCTTCACGGCACCGGCGCACGAGTACACGGCGCAGCTCGTCGGGGCGACGAGCAGCGTCGAGCTGCAGCATCCGGAATCATCACCACTGTCGACCCCAGCGTAAGCAATCAACCAAGCAAGGAGCACCACAATGACGGATACCGACCCGACAACACCGCTTCTCTTCAACGCGTTCGTGATGAACACCAACTCCCACATTCAGCACGGTCAATGGCGCAGGCCGGATGCCGGTCAGACGGAATTCAACGACGTCGACACATGGATCAATCTCGCCAAGCTGCTGGAAGAGGCGAAGTTCGACGGCATGTTCTTCGCCGACGTGACGGGGCTGTACGGAGATGCGGATGCTCCATACGACGTGTACGTCAACGAGGGGCTGCAGATTCCCAGCAACGACCCGACGGTGCTGCTGTCGGCGCTCGCCGTGAACACGAAACACATCGGTCTCGCGCTCACCTCCAATGTCGTGCAGAGCCATCCGTTCCACTTCGCCAGGCAGATCTCGACGCTCGATCACATCACGCGCGGCCGCGTCGCCTGGAACATCGTGACCGGCATGCAAGACAACGGTGCGCGCAACTTCGGCCTCGAGAAGCTCGTCGACCACGATGAGCGCTACGAGTGGGCTGAGGAGTACGTCGATGTGACGTACAAGCTGTGGGAGGGCTCGTGGGATGACGACGCCCTTCTGAAAGATCGCTCGGGTGCATACTCCGATGTGTCGAAGGTGCACAAGATTCACCATCAGAGCAAGCGGTACAGCGTTGAGGGCCCGCATCTTCCCTCACCGTCACCGCAGCGCACGCCGGTTCTGTATCAAGCGGGGTCGTCTGTCGCCGGACGCACATTCGCGGCGCGCAACGCCGAAGCGACGTTCATCGTCGCTCCCAGTGCCGAGATCGCCAGGCAGCAGATCGACGAAACGCGGGCGCTCGCCGTGGAGCATGGGCGCAAGCCGGAGGACATCAAGTTCTTCCAGGGGCTGAGCTTCATCATCGGCGATACGCAGGAGGAGGCCGAGGCGAAGGCCGAGGAGTACTTTAAGTACGTGTCTGTCGAGGGGTACGCGGCGCACTCGGCGATCGTCGATCCCGATGGGCGTGTGTACCCGCCGGAGACCCCGTTGAAGGATGTGCAGACCAACTCGGCGCGTGGATTCGTCGAGTGGATCTCGCGGTATATCACCGATCGCGAGCCCGTTGTCGCCGACCTCGTGCTGCAGCGCACGCGCGGCAGCGCCGTCATCGGCACACCCGAGTCGATCGCCGATGAGCTTGAGATCTGGCAGGCAGCGGGCGTTGACGGCATCAATGTGATCAACTGGGTGATCCCCGGCTCGTTCGAAGAGTTCGCCGACAAGGTTCTTCCTGTGCTGCGGGAGCGCGGGCTTGCGAAGACGGAATACTCAGAGGGCACGCTGCGCGAGAAGCTGTTCGGGCAGGCGCACCTCAACGACCGCCACCCGGCTGCCCGATACCGCGGTGCCTTTAGCGAGGTGCCCGCCGGCGTCTAGAACTTCATGGTGGGGTGTCCCTGCATTGTTCGCGCGATGCAGGGACGCTTCATGTTAGTGACGGGGCTTGCGCGGAGCGCGGTCGTTGTCCTTGCTGTCGCGCTTTCCACCGCGGTCGTATGACCCGCGCTTGCCTCCGCGATCGGGGGAGCCGCCGCGGCCGCCGTCACGCTTGCGCGGTCCGCCAAAGCGGTCCGGTTTGATGTCGATCTGCACACCGCTGACGCGTGTGTTCGACACCTTCGAGAAGAAGTCCTTCGGAAGGTCGGCTGGCAGTTCGACGACAGAGAAGTCGAGGCGAATGTCGATCGCGCCGAAGTCTTCGCGGCTGAGGCCGCCTTCGTTCGCGAGCGCACCGACGATCTGTCGCGGGTCGACGCGCTGACGGCGGCCGACCTCGATGCGATATGGAGCCATCGGCTTCGACGAGCGCTTGCGGCGGTCGGCTCCATCGGCGTTATTCTGCTTCGCCTTGCGATCGTCGCGCGCGAGACGCATCTCGTCTTCAGGCGAGAGAAGCAATGGTGTTTCACCCTGCGCGACGACGGCGAGAGCGGCCGACACATCGGCTTCGGGAACATCGTGATGCTCGACGTAATGGCCGATGATGTCGCGGAACGCATCGATGCGCTTTGTCTGGTTGAGCGCCGCAGTGATGGCATCGTCGAATCGCGTGAGGCGCGTGACGTTGATGTCATCAACGCTCGGCAGCTGCATCTGCTCGAGCGGTTGGCGCGTCGCCTTCTCGATGGCGCCGAGCAGACGGCGCTCGCGCGGGGTGACGAAGCTGATCGCGCTTCCGCTGCGACCGGCGCGACCAGTGCGCCCGATGCGGTGCACGTACGATTCGGTGTCGATGGGGATGTCGAAGTTGACGACGTGGCTGATGCGATCGACGTCGAGGCCGCGGGCCGCGACATCGGTGGCCACGAGAATGTCGAGCTTGCCCGTCTTCAGCTGCCCCACGGTGCGCTCGCGCTGCGCCTGAGCGACATCGCCGCTGATCGCTGCAGCCGAATACCCGCGCGCACGCAGCTTCTCGGCCAGAGTCTCGGTCTCGTTCTTCGTGCGGACGAAGACGATCATGCCGTCGAAGTTCTCGACCTCGAGGATGCGGGTGAGTGCGTCGACCTTCTGCGGATACGACACGAGGAGATACCGCTGGGTCGTGTTTGCCGACGTCGTCGTCTTGCTCTTGACGGTGATCTCTTCGGCATCCCTCAGGTACTTCTTCGAGATGCGGCGAATCTGCGGCGGCATGGTCGCCGAGAACAGGGCAACCTGCTTCTCAACGGGAGTTTCGGCGAGAATCGTCTCGACGTCTTCGGCGAAGCCCATCTTGAGCATCTCGTCTGCCTCATCGAGCACGAGGTACTTGAGCTCTGAGAGGTCGAGCGTGCCCTTGGCGATGTGGTCCATGATGCGGCCGGGGGTTCCGACGACGACGTGCACGCCTCGGCGCAGCGCCGAGAGCTGCACGCCGTAGGCCTGGCCGCCGTAGACGGGGAGCACACGCACGCCCTTGACGTGCGCGGCGTACTGCTCGAACGCCTCACAGACCTGCAGAGCGAGTTCGCGGGTGGGGGAGAGCACGAGCGCCTGCGGGGTTTTCTGCGAGGCATCGATGCGCGACAGAATCGGCAGTGCAAACGCGGCGGTCTTGCCCGTGCCGGTCTGGGCGAGCCCGACAACGTCGCGGCCCTCAAGCAGCGTCGGGATCGTGGCTTCTTGAATGGCGGACGGCGTCTCGTAGCCGACGTCGCGCACGGCCTTCAGCACAGCATCGCTGAGCCCGAGATCGGCGAACGTCGTCTGGGGTTGCGCGGTTTCTTCCGCGCGCGATGCAGAGTCTGTGGTGGTCATTAGATCTACGGTACTCGCCTCAACCTCACGATCTCATCGAGATTCCGCTGTCAGAGCGGATTTCTGCCGAAATCGTGTGCATCCGGGGCAGATTCTCAGTCAAGGCGCGGCTCAAATGAGGACATACCCGGTGTTCTTGCCGCGAAGGCTGGTCATTCCCGCCTCGTCACATAGATGATCCCAGCGGGGGCTGTCCATTGCACTCTACCGTCGGGGAGCCTCAATGGAGTCCAGTTCGTTGAGTGCTTGAGCGTGTGATGACGTCGACAAAGCGCGTGGAGGTTGTCGGCCGTTGAAAGGCCGCCATCTTCCCATGCCTGAATATGGTCAATGTCACAGTACGCTGCAGGTGCATTGCACTCGAGGAAATCACATGTGACGTCGCGAAGACGAATATCTCGCTTCATCTTCTCGCTGAGCCGGTATTTCTTCGGGTCGATGTACCGATGCGCACCAGTGATCGGGTCGGTGAGTACGCGCACGAAGCTCGTTGCTTGGCCGATGAGCATGTTCGCCGTATCGGGGTCGATGGGACCATACCCTGCGAGGTCAGCCTGTTCTGCGCTGCGACCGATCAGAGACAAGGCTGGAACAGTGATGACGACGCCGGGCCGAAGCGCGGCAAACTGCGCACGGGTGAGCGTGACGGTGTCGGAATCATGCGTCTCGGCGACCGCACTGCTTGCCTGATCAGGGTCACCAGAGGCGTTGGCAGCAGAATCAACAGGTGAACAGTCGTCAGAGGGATTGTCGGTGCCACGAGCGGCAGCTTCGCGGTTGTCATGATGGTCTGCGTCTGCGTCTGCGTCTGCGTCTGCGTTAGCGCTTGAGTCCGTGGTGACGAGCATCCCGGTCGTGGATGCCTCGGCAATGAGATCTGCCTCGATCTGCTGCAGTGTGCGTGGGTCCCCTGCCGCTCTCAGGGCACGGGCGCGACTGGTCGCCTGCTCGACGATGGATGTCGTCACATCGGCCGAGTGGTAAAGGCTGAGGTATGCCATGCCGTCTTCGGCAGGATCGTGCTCAACGCGTCGCTCGTCGAACGCTGCGTTCTTACGGGTCTGAATGGACTCCGGGTGCAGCTTCTCACGCGTCTTTCGAGCGGTCTGCGTGAATCGCGTTGGGGTTTGGGTGCGGGAGGCGCCGACGATCGCATCGTCGAATTCGGCTCGTGCCTCTACGGGCAGCGACCAGGCCTGCCGTGCTGCTGCGCGGGCGTGAGCGTAACTGGTGAATCCAACACGAAACGCGTCCATCACCTGGGGAAGATCGTCAATGAGGGTGATCGCCTCGTGGATCATTCCCTCAGCAATCCTGTCGGCCACGCCGATCTTTGCCGCGACCTCGGAGACGAACGAGCGTTCCATCGCTTGGTCGTCGGAAAGCCGGCTCGGGTGGGACTCGGCAGAGGAATGCGCGAGCACGGAATCGCGAGAGCGCACGTACACGTCGTGCGCTCGGTAGAGGTTCTCGACGACGAACGCCTGGGCGCGCTGTGCCTGGTCGTACGCGGCCCCGACAGCATCCAGGCCTTCCACGAGCGCGTCTCCGAACTCTGCCGATGGCGGCATGGATTCGTCTTCGAGCTCCACAGCATCTCGAATCATCCAGTACTCATCGCCGAGTCTCGCGCCCGTGTCACCCATCGGCAACGGGCTCTGTAGCTCTGAGCACCAGCGCTGCGAATCCATGGCTCAAGCATAACAATGATCGAAGATAAATGCGAGTAATTTATCGATTATTCTCGAACAAATGTACGAAATTTTAGGGGATGGCAGATCGTCGACAAGGCGCATGGTTTCGACGCTCAACGTTCGTACCCGTCGTCGGGAGTCGCCACGGTGATGTGTTCAGTAAGCGGATACGGCTTAACCTCGGAGAGCGCTACGGCGTTGCACGGTCGATGTCAGCTCTTTTCAGCATCCTGTTCTGCCAGTCTCGCCCGATAGAGGTCACGCATGCTGATGAGCTGGCTCCGTCGCCGCGAGGTGAGCAAGTCGGCATCGCCGAGTGAGCTTTCGCCGTCATTCCAGTACACGCCGATCGCGTGCAAAAGTGTGGATGCTCGTTGAGACGGACTTCCCTTCAACCCGAAGTGCGCCATCATGTCTTGCACGCGCGGTCCCTCGTTCTCGAACGTGAGATTCGCCTTCCCAATGATCCAGACCACAGCTGCAGCTGCCGTTGATGCTTTGCCCGCACGGCGAAAGATTGTCGGTTCCTCGTGAGCCACTCGCGCCAGCAGCCGTCGAGAAGCCGTGCGAAACTCTGTGTCGAAGAGCTCGTCGCAGCACGAGTCGATGAGATCGGCGATGTCTTTCACTCGCTCGTGAATGGGCTCTGGCACAGCTGAAAGATCGAGCGGTTCGTCAGGGAGTGACGCATCACTGAGAGTGTCGAGCACATCGCCGCCGCCGACCTCCTCGGCGAAGGACGAGAGCAGATACTCCTCAACGCTCTCGTCGTCATCGTCGGACAACCCGTCATCTTCATCGGGCGGCACCGGGAGCCCCATGCGCTCGAGCAACGCCATCGGCCCTTGGGCGCGCGGTTGCCGAATGACCTTCTGGAAATCGGGCTCGAAACTATCGACGGCAGCGAGCGTGTCGTGGGTCAGGTCAGTCGGGATGCCGCGAACGCTGTGGGCGTATCGGATGAGTGCCCGCAGTAGTGCCGGTGTCTTGCTGAGATATTGTGCGTCGGCCACGATTTTGCGGGGAATGAAATCGGCGAGCAGAAGCTCGACCGACACGGGGCTCCACCGCAGCGGGTCGCCTGGTCCGTAGCCCGTGCCGAACCACATCAGTGATTCGAGGAGTCCACGGGTGTCAGCGTTGTCGAGAACTGCGCCGTGCTGTGATGCGAAGAATTCGTTGGTGATGTCGGCGAGCTGCTTCTCTGTGTACTCTGGCCGTGCGTAGCCGGAACCGCCGGTCGGCATCATGCCCGTGATCCATTCCGTGAGCGGTCGAATCATCGGCCACGTTTCCGTTTCGAGAGGCGGGAACGTCATGGCGCCCACCGCAATCGCCTGCTCGACGCGTGCTCGCGCATCGGCAAGGCTGATCTCCGCGAGATCTGCGGAGTCGTTATCGATGCTGCTCCAGTGCGTGATGACCTCTGAGAGAGGCTGCTCAATGAGAAATGCGTCTTTGACGAGCGTTCCCAAATTGTGGTCGATGTAAATCAGAATCGTGAGTTCGTGACGCCCGGGCAGGTCGACACCGACGATGATGTTCTCGCCGTCGCCAAGCACATGGGTGGCTGCGATCGCCCGATACGGCCGCACCTCGTCGAGACGACGCAGCCAACCGGGAACCGGGCTCTTTCGCGCGGTGAGGTCTCGCCGTACCTGCTGTTTGAGGAGGTCATTCCCTGTGAACTCCTTCAACACGAGAGCGAGGGCGTCGGTTGGCCGCTGAGCGACATCGAGAAACGACTCGACAAGCGCGGGCACGGTCAGCGTGTCGTCGTTATCGTGCCGTTCGAGTGGGCTCAGGCTTCGCGGGTCGAGAGACGCAGCGACAGCGCTGGCGAAGGTGAGCAGCCCAGCAGGGTGCGGATTGCTCAACTCGTCTTCAATGCCGGCGAGCAATTCGAGGTGCGGCAGCTCCATCTCTGGCTGCTGCGGGCGGATTGGCCTGGCGCGTGGTTCTCGGCGATTCTGCGGCCGACTGCTGTTGCGTCGCGGATGCTTTTTCTTCGGGCTCACAGGCGCGAGGCTACCAAAATATTGTTGAGTCCCGAGGGGGAGAATCGAGTCGCTACGTCAGGTGGTCGTTCGCTCCGCTCGTCCACGCGATGTAGCGTTCGGCCGATCGCTGCACGATTGCCGCGGCATCCCCGGGCACACATGCCCCGAAGTTGTTGTACAGAACGTCGAAGCTGAATTGCTGCACGTGGTCGGCCATGCGCCGGATGACCGCAGGCGAGAGCGGTATGCGGTTGGGGTAGCTCCGCAGAAAAGTGACGTTGCCGTCTGGGGTGGGAAAGATGGCGTCGCCCGCGAAGAGCACGCCTTGGTCCGCTGCACCGTCGGCCCAATGCGCGATTGTGCTTCCGGGGAAGTGCCCGCCGATCTGGTCGAGGCGAACGCCCGGGAGCACAGCGAACGGCTCACTCCAGGTGCGCACGGCGGCCGTGGCGTTCCCGAGCCATCCAGCGTCGGCTTCGGCGACCCAGATCGTGGCGTCGTCGAAGGCCGCGCTCCACGCCGATTGCGCGCCGTACATGTGCGGATGGCTCGCCACAATATGACGGATGCCGCCAAGCTCACGTACCCGCTCGATGGCGGCCGTGTCAATGAACCCCGGCACATCGAACAGCAGATTGCCCTCATTCGTCTGCACAAGCATGCCCTGCTGGTCAATCCCGACGCCGGGGGCGCTGATGCCGCAGAGACGGTCATCGATCTGCGCTACCTCGACCGCCCGGCCAGAGTCGCCCAACTCAGCGAGTGTCGTCCAGCGCTGCCCCGTCGCGGGTACGTACTGCCGTTCGTCTTCGCAAATGGGGCACTGTTCCGGCGGGCGCGGGGCGGGTAGATACTCGACACCACACGCCACGCACAGCCAGAGGCGCGGATGCTGTTTGCTCATGGTCCCAGTGTGACGTATGTCGCGAGTCTCGTGGTGCTGCGCGGGGTGGCTACAGCGCCGTGAAGCGCAACGTGATGGTGCGCGCTTCAGGCCGCAGTAGGAAGTCCGGCCAGACGTCCGGCCCGCAGGCACGTGAGCCGAGGCCGTTCTGCGCCGCGTCGATGTAGAGGTAGGTCACGTCGTTGTTGGGCAGCTCGTGCGGATGCCGCGCGACATCGAGCTGCTGCGCCGTGTGCCGCGTGAGCGTGAAGCCGGGTCGCCGTCCGCGCGCGTCTGGCACAGCATCCACCTGAAGCCAGCCGATGCTGCTGCGAGCTACAGTGAGCGATCGCAGGTCGCTGCGGTGCCCGGTCTCTTGTGGACGCGCGTAGTCGACGGTCAACTCGTCGAGTGCCGCGTCGAAATTGCCGACGCGCGCCGCATGGCGGCTGTCTGGGTACGACTCCAGCGGCCCGGTGCCGAACCACGAAGCGCCGTCGACGTCGCCCGGAAGCTCGAAGCGCAGCCCGATGCGCGGCCACACGATGTTCCACCCGCTCGTCGGTGTGATGTCTGCGCGTAACCACAGCTCACCGTCGACGAGCTGCCAGCGCTCGTCCGTCACAACTGAGTCGCGTGAGTTGGCTGCCGCCCAGCGACGGCGCACGCGCACAGCATCCTCGCCCGTTTCAACGACCTCCACTCGCGACGTCAGCCGGTCGAGGCCGGCCTCGCGCCAGATCGTGTCGTACGCGGGAGCGGGCTCGCCGTTGCCGTTGTTCAGCCATGGATCGATGTGCTCGTATGAGCCACGGCCCTGACCGCGATCGTTGTCCGTCGGCCCGCGCCACAGTTCAAGTCGTGGCCCCGAAACAGGCTGACCTGCCAGCGTCACAAGCTCACCGTGCTCGAAGCGTGCCGCGCCGAGCTGAAGCTCTGCGGCGATCGTGTCTGAGACACCGGATGCTGTCAGCCGCGGCGCCGCGAGACCGGCGCGCTGCGGTGCCAGGTCGACCTGCGTGAACACGATGCTGTGCCCTGCGGGCGCCCACGGGGCATCCTCGCGCAGCACGGCGTCGAGTGTGAGCCACGCTTCGCCGCTGTCGGGCGCGTTGAGTTCTGGCAGCGTGACGGTCTGCGAGGCATCGGCGGCGACCGGTTCGACCTCGACGATGCCCGACGATGTCGCGACCCCATCGACCTCCACGCGCCACCGGAACTCGAGGTCCCCGGTGCTTGCGGTGTGCCGACGGTTCGTGACCGTCAGCGTGAGGGAGGGCGAAGCATCCGTTCCCGACGCCGCGCGCGACACCTCGAGCCGCACCGGTGCGACGACCTGCTTGTACTCGTGCAGCCCCGGCGACGGGGTGCCTGCAGAGAGCACCATGCCGTCCATGACGAAGTTGCCGTCGTGCACGACCTCGCCGAAGTCGCCGCCGTAGCCGAAGTACTCAGTGCCGTCAGAATCGCGCGTGCGCAGCCCGTGGTCGCGCCACTCCCACACGAAGCCGCCGTGAAGCCGTGGATGCTGCCACACGAGGTTCTCGTACTGGTCGATAGCGCCCGGTCCGTTGCCCATGGCGTGGATGTATTCGCACAGAATGAAGGGCTTCGTGCGCTGCCTCGCGGACTCGGGCGCCGAGCAGCCGAGCAGCAGCGAGCGCGAATCGTCACTGCCGATCGCATCCGTCTCGGGAACCGAGGAATACATGCGTGAGTACACGTCGGTGTAGGCGCCGGTGTAGTCGCCCTCGTAGTGCACGGGGCGTCCCGGGTCGCGATCATGCACCCACGCCGACATCGCGGCGAGGTTCTGCCCCGTTCCCGACTCGTTGCCGAGCGACCACATGATGATCGACGGGTGGTTCTTATCGCGCTCAACCGTGCGCTCGATGCGATCGAGGTAGGCATCGCGCCACGCGGGGTCGTCACTCGGGTTGTCGACCCAGCCGCCGCGCTCGAAACCGTGCGTCTCAAGGTCGCACTCGAGGATCACCCAGAATCCGAGCTCATCTGCGAGGTCGAGCACGCGCGGGTGCGGCGGGTAATGGCTCGTGCGGATCGCATTGACGTTGAACTGCTTCATCAGAGCAAGATCGGCGCGCGTCCACTCCTCATCGAAGACGCGCCCGCGGTCGGGGTGCGTCTCATGGCGGTTGACGCCGTGAAACACGACGCGCTCGCCGTTGACCAGAAACTGGTCGCCATCGATGCGCACAGAACGAAACCCGAGCCGAAGCGAAATGGTTTCGGCGGCACTCGACACCGTCGCACCGTAGAGGCGTGGAGTCTCGGCGGTCCATGGTGCGACAGCATCCACGGTCACGGGTGCCACGTCACGGCGGCTCGCCCACTCGACGTCGATGCCCAACTCGGGCACGCTGAGGCGCACGGGGAAGGCAGATTCGGATGCTGTCACCTCAGCGGTGATGACACCGCCACCGTCTTCACTCAACCCCGCGCGCAGCCACACATCGTCGATGCCGCCGACGGGCCGCGCCTGCAGCGTGACGTCGCGAAAGATGCCAGGCAGCCACCACTGGTCTTGGTCTTCGACATAACTCGCGGCAGACCACTGGTGCACGCGAACGGCGATGATGTTCTCGCCTGCCGCGACAGCATCCGTCACATCGAACTCCTGTGCGAGCCGACTGCCCGAGCCGACGCCGATCTCGACGCCGTTCATCCACACCGTGTAGCGCGACTCTACGCCGTCGAAGCGCAGCAGAATGCGTTCGGCATCCGTCCACGATTCGGGCAGCTCGAACGTGCGACGATAATCACCCGTCGGGTTCTCATCTGGCACGTTCGGGGCGTCAACGGGAAACGGAAACTGCACGTTCGTGTAGATCGGTGCGCCGTAGCGGCCATCACCCTGCAGCACCCAATGGGAGGGCACGGGGATGCTCTCCCACGACGCATCATCGAACGCGACAGCCGCGACATCGTCGACGCCCTCGCCCGGGGGCAGCACACCGGCGGCACCAGGCTCACCAGGTGCTCCGGCGAGCAGCCGAAACCGCCAGTCGCCGTTCAGCGAGAGCGTCGGAGCATCCGTGTGCAGCCACGAGCGCGCTGGGGTGCGAGCGCCCGATCCCGGGCCGACGTCGGTGAGATACGAGGGCATTACTTGACAGATCCTTCCGTGAGGCCGCCGCGCCAGAAGCGCTGCAGCACGATCATTGCAATGGCGAGGGGAATCACCGAGAGCAGAACGCCACCCGTTGTGAGCTCGTAGAACTCCGGCAGGCGGTCGACCTGGCTGAGCCAGTTGTTGAGACCGAGCGTGATCGGGTACAGCTTCGAGTCCGACAGCATAACGAGCGGCAGAAAGTAGTTGTTCCAGATCGCCACGAGCTGAAACAGAAACACTGTCACAAGTGCGGGGGTCAAGAGGCGCAGCCCCACCGTATGAAAGATGCGGATCTCCCCGGCGCCGTCGATGCGCGCGGCCTCGAGCAGTGCGTCGTCAACTGTCGCCTGCGCGTAGATGCGGCACAGGAACAGACCGAAGGGCGACACGAGTGACGGGAGGAGAACGCTCCAGTAGGTGTTCGCAAGGCCCAACTGGCTGAACAGCAGAAAGAGCGGAAGCGCCGTTGCCGTCGCCGGAACGAGCACTCCGCCGAGGATCGTTCCGAACACGAGGTTGTTGCCGCGAAACCGGTACTTCGCCAAGGCGTAGCCACCAGCCGCGGCGAAGTACGTGGCGAGCACCGCACCGACCCCGGCATAGAGAAGGGAGTTCAGAAACCAGCGCACGAAGATGCCGCCGTCATACGTCAGCACCTGGCCGAGGTTCTCCCACAGCGCGAACGTCGGTGCGAACCAAAAACCGTACGTTGAGAAGAGGTCTTCCGTCGTCTTCGTCGCGGCAACGATTACCCAGTAGACGGGGACGATGAAATACAGGGCGACGATCACGAGAATCGCGGTGACGATGATCGTCGATGAGCGGCGACGGCCCGCCATGCGACTCGATGTCAGCCCGGGCTTCACTGCCTGCAGCTGAGTTGTCTTTGGTGAGGTCGTCGTCATTTGCTCTTCCTGTTCGTCAGGCGGAGGAACGCGAACGACAAAGCGAACGCGACGACCGCGATGAGCACCGCTTGAGCTGCAGCGACGTTGTAGTCGTTGTAGGCGAATGCCGTTGTGTATGCCGACAGGTTCGGCGTGTATTGGCTGTCGATTGCGGGCGCTACCGTTTGCAGCACTTGCGGCTCGGCAAACAGCTGCAGGGTGCCGATGATGGAGAACACGGTTGTGAGCACAAGTGCGGGGGTAATGAGCGGAATCTGGATGCTGCGCGCGATGCGCCACGGGCCCGCACCGTCGACCCTGGCTGCCTCGTACAACTCGCCTGGGATCGCCTTGAGCTGCGCGATGATGATGAGCATGTTGTAGCCGGTGTAGCTCCAGGTGACGATGTTGGCGATCGACCAGAGCACGGTGCTCGCGCCGAGGAAGTTGATGTCGAGGCCCATCCAACTCGCCACGTCGATCACGGGGCTGAGGCCCGGAACATAGAGAAACGACCAGAGAATCGTGGCGATCACGCCCGGCACGCCGTAAGGCATGAAGTACGCTGCGCGAAAGAGACCGGGCCACCGGGCAGATACCGATTCAAGCAGCAGTGCGAGAACCGTCGCCGCCACAATCATCACCGGCACCTGCACGATGCCGAAGAGCAGCATGCGGCCGATGGAGGCGATGAAGTTGCCATCGGCGAGGGCGAGAGCGTAATTGTCGAACCAGGCGAACCTGCTTGTCACGCCTTGCTCGCCGAAGAGGCCGCTTCGCGTCACCGTGGTGAAGCTGGAGCCGATGGCGACGATGATCGGCAGAATGAAGGTGAAGAGGAAGAGCAGCAGAAATGGCGCGAGCAGCAGCCACGGCGCTCGTGCCATCGCGTTTGTGCGCGTGCCTTTGTGTCCGGAAGAAGTGCCGCGTGTCGTCACGCGCTCGGTCATGGTGCTCATGCCTGCCCCTTTCGGATGCTGAGGCCCTTATGCCTGAACGCGTCGATGATCTCCTTCTCGGCGTACGCGACGGCGTCGACGAGTGTGCCTCCCGACGCCTTGCGGCGAAAGCCATCAGAGAGGATGTTGAATGACTGCTGCGTCACAGGCCACCACGACCAGTCGGGGTTCTGCTGCTGTGTTGCCGGAACGAATACGTCTTCGTTGTAGTTCTGCCCGCTGAAGAACTCCGACGGCTCCTGGCGCGAGGCTCCGATGTAGTCGGCCGAAGGTGACCAGCCGATGCCGCAGTGCTTGATGAGGGCATCGATCGCTTCGTGGTCCGTGCACATCCACACAGCGAACTCGAGTGCTTCCTGCGGATGAGCGCTGTTCGCGAGAACCGCTGCCGTCGACCCGCCGAGGTAGCTTGAGCCAAAGCCGCTGTCGCCCCACGTGGGCATGGGCGAGACCTTCCACTTGCCATCGCCGCCCGCGACGCTCTCAACCAGGGCGTCGCCCCAGCTTGCGCTTGTCACCGCTGCGAGCTTTCCGTCTGCGGCGGCGGCATACCACGCCGGTGAGTACGGGGTGTAGCCCGTGGTGACGAGGTCATTGTCGATAGCCTTGTCGAAGAATCGCGCGACGTTCAGCGTCGCCTCGTCTGTCATGTTGATGACCCAGCCGTCCTCTTCCGGTGTCAGCCAGCGCGCACCCGCCTGTGTTGCGTACGCGCAGAATGGGCTGGCGTCAGAGATGGGGAAGCACTCGAGGTAGATGTCCTGTCCGCGCAGTTCTTTCGCGAGCTCCGCCCATTCGTCCCAGGTGCCCGGCGGTGTTCCGCCCACCGTGTCGTAGAGCGCTGGCTGGTAGAACGTGGCCATGGGGCCGGAGTCCTGAGGGACCCCGTAGACGCCTCCCGTGAAGCTCACCTGATCCCACAGCGTCTTATCGAATTTCGCCGCGTGCTTGTCAGCGCCGTAGCGAGAGAGGTCGACGAGCCCGTTTACGAGCATGAACTCGGGGATCGTGCGCATCTCCACCTGCGCGAGATCGGGGCCGCCGCCCGCAGCGAGAGCCGAGTACATCTTCTGGTATCCACCGTCGTTGCCGCCGGGAATCCAGACAGCCTCAACCTGAACGTTAGGATTCTTCGCGTTCCAGATGTCCGCGACCTTCTGCAGGTTCTTGAGCCAGGCCCAGTAGGTGAGGGTGATCTTTTCCCCCGTCGCTGCCGGTGCAATCACAGGCTGCGCGTTCACCGAGGTTGTCCCCGGTGTTGCGCAGCCGGCCAGCATCCCGACCGCGACCGAGCCGAGCCCAAAGCTCAGCAACTGCCGTCGTGTGACTGGTGTCATACGATCTCCACTTCGTTGTGTTAGTGCGTGTTCAGAAGAGAACTGAGTCGTCGTCACTCGGTAGTTAACTGTCGAATTCGGCGACGTCAGGAAACATAACACAAATTCGAGTGAGTACTCGAAATTCGCCCAAAACTGTTTGCCGCGGTAATCTTCCGGCATGAGCAACGTGGACACTCCGAAGCGTCGCGGCCCCTATGCGAAGTCGGCCGAGCGCCGGCGAAGCATCGTCGACGCTGCATTCGAGGTGTTCGCGTCGCAGGGGTACCGTGGCGGTTCGCTGCAAGACGTCGCTAACCGCGTCGGCCTCAGCCAGACGAGCTTGCTGCACTACTTTCCGTCGAAGGCCGATCTGCTTGTTGCCGTGCTGAACAAGCGCGACGCCGAGGCCGACACGGGGCCGATCGGCCAGGGCGAGCACGACTTCGAGACGACGCTTGTCGATCAGGCGAAATACAACGAGAGCGTGCCAGGCCTCATCGAGCTGTACTCGGTGCTCTGCGGCGAAGCGGTGACGACTGATTACCCGGGCCGCGAGTACTTCGTCTCTCGTTTCGGCCGCCTCCGAAGCGAGTATTCGGCAGAGCTCATTCAGCTTCGAGAACGTGGGCGTCTGCGCCCTGGCGTTGACCCGGAGCGCGCCGCCGCATCGATCGTGGCGCTGTGGGACGGCATCCAGCTTCAATGGCTTCTCGAGCCACGAGTCGATATGGCTGCGTGCCTCAAGGACTACCTCGACAGCATCATCCTTCCCCTGGCAGAAATCACCGAGCCGAGCTGAGGCGACAAGCGAAAACACGGGGATCTGTGGCATCGTGGGCACTCGAGGAAAGGAGTCCGACGCATGGATCCTCTGCAGTCCTGGCTGACCTTCGGCATTGCCTTCGTGGTGACGGCCGTCGTCGTCACGGCGATTCTGATCATTGTTGCGCTCGTCCTGACGCAGCTGCAAAAGCGCAAACCGTTCATCGTCCACCTGCGTGCACGGTGCGCGGTGCCGTTCCGCACGCTCATCGCGGTGGCGGCGCTCTGGGGAGTCGTCGCGGCGACGTTCCCTTTGACCGGGTGGATTCCGGGGCTTGTGCATCTGTTTTCGATTGTGATGATCGGACTCGTGGCGTGGCTGCTCGTGAGTGCCGTCTACGTTCTTGCCGATGTTTCGGGTGCCAAGTACGCCGGCGCTGAAGACACGATCGCCGCGCGCCGCATGCGCACGCAGATGACGATGGTGCGGCGCCTGCTCATCGTGATCGTCGTCGTGATCGCTCTCGGTGCGATTCTCATGACGTTCCCCGGCATTCGAACGATCGGCGCGAGCGTTCTCGCCTCCGCCGGTATTGCCAGCATCGTCGCCGGTCTCGCCGCGCAGACCGTGCTGGGCAATCTCATTGCGGGCGTGCAGCTGGCGTTCTCCGACGCCGCTCGCGTTGGTGATGTCGTCGTTGTCGAAGGGGAGTGGGGGCGCATCGGCGAAATCACTCTCGCGTATGTTGTCGTCGACATCTGGGATGAACGGCGGCTAATCGTTCCGTGCACCTACTTCACATCGCAGCCCTTCACCAACTGGACGCGCAACGCAAGCGAGATTCTCGGCACCATCCCGTTCGAGATCGACTGGCGCGTCAATATCGCGGCAATGCGCGTGAAGCTCCACGAGGTGCTCGAGAACACTGAGCTGTGGGACGGCCGCAGCGGCTCCCTGCAGATCATCGATGCAACCGGCGGCTTCGTCACGGCGCGCTCAACGGTGTCGGCCGCGGACTCAGGCAAGCTGTGGGATCTGCAGTGCCTCGTTCGCGAAGAGATGATCGCGTGGCTGCAGAAGACGGGCAATTTCTCGCTGCCCGTGACGCGCGTGCAGATGATTGACGGCGAGGCGATGGATCGCAAAATGGCGCGCTCCGGGCCGAAGGCTGCAGAAGCTGATGCCGAACGCGACAACGCTGGAATGTTCTCGGGCTCGCCCGAGGCCGAGGCTCGCGGAAGCATGTTCACCGGCGCTATTGCTGTGCAAGAGCGCGAGCAGGAAGCTCGTGACGAAGATCTCGCGCCACCGGCCGACCAACCGGCTGACCAGCCTGTAGACCCGTCCCTGAATGAGCGCCCGACTCCGGGATGGCAGCAGGTTCCGCCGCCGCGGCCGCCGCTGCCGCCCCAGGATGCGCAGCAGCGACCGCCTCAGTAGGGCGAACGAATGCGGGAGGGCGTCGCGACCGGACACGGTCGCGACGCCCTCCCGCGTCTGGTTCCGCGTCAGATGCCCACAGCGGTGACGAGCGCATACAGGGCCCACGAAATGGCGAAGGCAAGCAGCCCGACGGCCGTCGAGATGACGGTCCACGTCTTGAGCGCGTTCTTCGTCGACAGCTCGAGGAAGCGGCTGACAAGCCAGAACCCCGAGTCGTTCACGTGCGAGAACGAGATGCCGCCCGCACCGAGGGCGACGACGATCAGCGCCAGCTGAAGCGGGCTCTGCCCGCCCGTCGCGATGACGGCCGGAGCGAGGAGCCCCGCGGCGGTCGTTGTCGCTACGGTTGCCGAGCCCTGCGCGATGCGCATCGCGACGGCGATTACGAACCCCGCGACGATAAGTGGAAGCCCAATAGCGTTGAGGATGTCGGCGAGAGCATCGCCGATGCCTGTCGAGGTCAGCACACCGCCGAACATTCCACCTGCACCCGTGATCAGAATGATCGAGCATACGGGAGCAAGTGCATCGTCGACGATCGTTTCGATCGCGCCGCCGATCTTGCCTCGTGCGGGAACCACGATGAGAACGATCATCGCGATGAGAGATGTGATGAGCAAGGCAATGGGAGTTGCTCCGATCGTGGTGAGCACGGGGAACCACCACTCGTCTCCGCTCAGGTTTCCGTTCGTCTGCAGTGCGGCGGCTCCTGTGTTCAGCGTGATGAGAATGAGCGGAAGAAGGAGCATCGTCAAAATAGTGCCAAACTTCGGCAGAGTGACGCCTTCCTTCGCGAAATCACGAGGGCTTCCGAGAAGATTCGGAACCGGGTAGTCAGGGTATCGGCGAGCGATGACCAAAGCGAGGCGATGCCCGGCGAGATACCAGACGGGGATGGCGATGAGCACTGCGGTGATGACAACGAGGCCGACGTCGACGCCCAAGATTCCCGATGCTGCAGTCGGGCCGGGGTGGGGAGGAACGAGCGCGTGCATCGTCAAGAACGCGCCGGTCGAAGGCAGGGCGTAGAGCAGTAGGCCGCCCTTCAGCCGACGCGCCACTTGATAGATGATCGGAAGCATCACGATGAATCCCGCATCGAGGAAGATCGGGAATGCAAACAGGAATGACGCGAGAGACAGAGCGAAGGGTGCTCTCCGATCACCGAAGCGTCGAATGAGACTCTCGGCGAGCACCTGTGCGCCGCCGGAGATCTCAATAATGCGGCCAAGCACCGCACCGAATCCGATGAGCAGTGCCACGCCCCCGAGAGTGGATCCGAAGGGGCCGGTTACTGTTTCAAGCAGGTCGCCTGCCGTCACGCCCGCGGCAAGAGCCGTCAGGATGCTGACGATGACGAGTGAATAGAAAGCGTGCAGCCGTACTTTGATGATGAGGAAGAGAAGTAGGGCAATGGCGATGACCGCGATTGCGAGAAGCACGGGCACGGGGCGCGTGGTCTCGACAGCGGCGTCGAGCGCTAAATGCATGGGGTAGGGTCCTTGCGGTTATCCGCCCTGATGAGTCTGGGCGACACGGAAAGATGGAAGCGATACTCGCGAGCACCGCGCACAGAGAACTGCGGTGTCTCGCGAATCGACGGGCATGTGCATCTCCTTTGTTGCAGACGAGGCCAGTGAATATCGTAGAGCCTATAGGATCCAGGATTGCCAGAAAAGAGGGGAAGGAGAATTGGCGGAAATAATCCTATAGGATATAGCTTGCAGTACATTTGTATCGAACATTCGCGAGCGCAACGGAGCACGATGTCACACAAGGCCCCATTCACCGCCGAGACCTGGCCGATTGCCACGTGTCTCCATGGCTTCCCCCCGGTCGACAGCGATGGCGTCGCCATGCACGACGCGGATCCGCGCGTGTGGGATGACATGTTCTCCCAGATCGAGAATGTCGGCTTCAACCTGGCAGAGCTCGCCGACAGCCACCTTCGGCCAGCCGACCTCGAAGCCACTCGTCGCGATGAGTTTCTCGCGATCGCTGCGTCGCACGGCGTGGGAATTCCCTCCGTGCACCTCCAGCGACAGAGCGTGATCATGCCCGGTCGTGAGGAGCGAAATCTCGCATACGCGCACCGCACAATCGACGCTGCCGCTGAGTGGGGCATGGAGGTCTTCTCGACGGGACTGCACCAGCCGTTTAGCGACGCGCAGAAGCGCGCTCTCTGGTTTTGGACGGCGGACGGCCCGAAAGATCCAGACGACGACGAGGTGTGGAACGCCGCGGTTTCCCGCTTACGCGAACTGGGCAGGCATGCCGCCGACGTTGGCCTTCGCATGTCACTTGAACTGTACGAAGACACATACCTGGGAACGGGCGAAAGTGCAGTACGACTCGTCGAAGAGATCGGCCTCGACAACGTCGGCCTCAACCCCGATGTCGCCAACCTGATCAGGCTGCATCGTCCGGTCGAAGACTGGCGCGAGCTGTTCGCGAAGACGCTCCCGTACGCAAACTACATGCACGTCAAGAATTACACGCGAGACGAGGCAGGCGACGGCAGCTGGTCGACGTCTGTTCCCTCGACGATGGAGGCCGGGCTGATCAACTATCGCCAGGTATTCCGCGATGCCATCGGGCTCGGATTCGACGGCATCATACTCATGGAGCAGTACGGGGGAGACAGCCTCGGAGTCTGTGCCACTAATCAGACGTACGTTCGCACGCTGCTGCCTCGCGCATAGCACGGTAAGGAGACACACATCATGAGCACACGTACCATCGCCGTTGTCGGCTCCGGATACATGGGCGGCGGAATCGCCCAGGTTCTGGCGCTCTCAGGAACCCGCGTTCGCATCGCCGACATCTCTGAAGAGATCGCGACGAAGAACTACAGCAGGCTCATCGACGAAGCAAAGCAGTTCGTCGCTGATGACCTGTTTCCCTCCGACGCCGTTGAGCGGATCGAGGCGAATCTCGAGGTTGCCGCATCAATCGAGGATGCTGTCGCCGATGCCGACTTCATCGAAGAGGCTGTTCCCGAGAAGATCGAGATCAAGCACGACACTCTGCGTCGAATCAGTGCGGCGGCCCGTGCCGATGCCGTCATCGGATCGAACACCTCGACGATCCTCATCGGCTCTCTCGCCGAAGCGGTGACGAACCCGGAGCGCTTCCTTGGCGTGCACTTCTCGAATCCGGCGCCATTCATTCCGGGTGTCGAGTTGATTCCGCACGAAGGCACGAACGAACGTGCGATCGCGACGGCCGAGCAAATCGTCGCGGCAACGGGCAAGGAGGCGGCGCGTGTCAAGGACTCGACAGGCTTCGTGCTCAATCGCCTGCAGTACGCCCTGTTTCACGAGGCAACACAGATTGTCGAGGAGGGCATTGCGGCCCCGGAAGACATTGACACGATCGTGCGCACGACGTTCGGCTTCCGGCTGCCCGTCTTCGGTCCATTTGCCATCGCCGATATGGCCGGATTGGATGTCTACTCGTTCTGCTACGCCTCGCTGCAGACGCGGTGGCCCGAGCGGTTTGCCACTCCGGAGTCGCTGAAAAAGCTCGTTGACGCGGGGAAATTCGGCACCAAGTCGGGAGCGGGCTACCTCGATGTGCCGGCAGAGCGCGCCGCCGAGCTCGTCGCCTACCGCAACAAGGCATATGTGGCGATCAAGAAGCTGATGGACGAGCTGGGCCCGGCGCCCATTCAGCCTGAAAACTGACGCACGGCCTGTCGGTTCCTCTGGCTATTGCGCGGCTTTCCTCTGCGCGTCCGCGCGCGAGCGCTCGCGCACCCTGTCGATGTGATCACGCATCGCCAGTGACGCGGCTTCCGGCCCAGACGAGATCGCGTCGAGAACCATGCGGTGTTCGGCGACCGCTTCTGAGGCATCGCTCACCCCTGTCGTCACCGTCTGGCGCATGCGGTGCACGCGTGTTGAGATCGCCTCAGACATGTCGAGGAGGAACGGGTTGCGCGTGTGTTCGAAGATGAGGTGGTGGAAGTTCCAATCCACGGCGAAGTAGTCGCGAATAAGATCGACGGTCATATCGCCGCTCTCTGCCGAGCTCTGCACTCGCTCCATCATCTCGACGTGTTGGGTGAGGGCGGCTTCGAGTACAGGGACAAGCGTCGCTGAATCGCGAGCGGCGAGTGCTGTCGCTCCGCTTTCGAGAACCAAACGGGCATCAAAGAGGGCCTCGAGCTGGTCGTCTGCGATGGGAGGCGCCACCCGGTAGCCTTTGTGCGCTTCGCGAGTGACGAGCCCCGTGCGCTCCAGCTGAACGAGCGCCTCGCGCACGGGCGTCGGCGAAACGTTGAGATCGCGCGCAATCGCATCGATGGAGAGTCGCGTGCCCGGTTCGATCGACGAGCTCATGAGCATGTCGAGAACGAGATCGTACACGCGGTCGCGCAGGCCCCGCCTCTCGAGTGACGATGAGACGCCGTGCGAGAACATTGTGTCGGCCAAGGCTTCCTCCAGAGAGTCAGGATGGTGCGGACTCGGCTACGCGAGTCGAGTGCGTGCGCACCTCGTCGAGAATTGTCCCGATGGCGGCGGGGTCGTGCGAGAAGCGACCGAGGAACAGCCCATCGACATCGTCGCCGACGTGGCTGAGAAGGCCAGGCCCCGCACTTCCACCATAGATGACGGTGGAGTGTGGAAAATCGCTGAGCCCGCGCACGTAGTCGCGCAGGCTCGCACACACCGGCCTGATGTAGCCGGGAGACGCCGGCTGCGGAGCCCCGATCGCCCAGAAGGGCTCATACGCGACGATGACGGGGCCGCTGTTCTGCGCGCGGCGAGCGTCAGCCAGCGCGTCGTCGAGCTGGCTGATGCATTCGGCCGCGGCATCCGTCGGGCTCTTCTTGTCGGCCTCGCCGATGCAGAGCACCGGAGTGAGGCCATTGCGCAGTGCCGCGTCGGTTTTGCGACGCACAACCTCGGGGGTCTCACCGAAGAGCCGCCGCCGCTCGGCGTGGCCAACCTCGACGACGCGGCAGCCGAACTCGGCGAGCTGCGCTCCGGAGACTTCGCCCGTGTATGCGCCGACATCCTCGGCAGCGAGGTCTTGGGCGCCGACCGCCGCGAGATCTCCAAGAATCTCGCGAGCCGCCGGAATCGACAGGTAGGAGGGAATGACGAACAGCTCGGCCTCCCCCTCGAGGATCGCGGGATGCGTGCGCGCGAGCTGCGCAACGGCGCGGCACCATTCGACGGTCCTGGCGTGGCTGAAGTACATCTTCAGGCTGACGCCGATGAGGGTGGGGAGAGCCGTCATTTCCCTATTCTCCTTCGTATGCGCAGATCTCCTGTACTTTCTCGTTTGATGCGCTCGTCGTGTCGAACTCGTAGGTCAGCCATTCGCGCACATTTCGGCGAGCCAGCTCAAGGCCGACAACGCGCTGACCCATGCAGAGCACCTGAGCGTCGTTCGAAAGCACACTGCGCTCCACTGAGTAGCCGTCGTGCGCGGTCACCGCGCGAATGCCCTTCACCTTGTTCGCCGCGATCGCCACACCGAGACCCGTGCCGCAGATCAGCACGGCGCGATCCGCCTCGCCACGCGCAACCATCTCGGCTGCCGTCGTCGCGATCGTCGGATAATTTGTGTGCCCCGATGCATCGACACCCACATCCGTCACCGTCTCGACGAGCTCGCTCGCCTCAAGGTCCTTCTTGATCGTCTCTTTGTAGTCGAATCCGGCATCATCCGAACCCACCACAACACGCCATGTTCTTGACATCATCACTCCATTCGTCGTCATACGTCTTCGGTTTCAGAAAATCTCTCGTTACCGCGAAGGATGCCGCCGACGGTATCGGCGATCATCGCAAGTGAAATGGCGCCGGGGTCGGTGACGCCGAGGGCCTTCTCGCCGTGCGCCCGAGCACGGCCCATGCCCGGCATCAGGTCTGCGGTCTTCGCCGCGGCCTCCTGTGCCACGAGCGTTGCCGCAGCCCACGCGTCAGCGAGAGCCTCGCCTGAGGACACCCGCTCGGCGAGCGTGTCGGCAAAGGGCACGAGCGCATCGACCATTGTCTTGTCGCCTACCGCTGCCTTGCCGTACGACATCACGGCGTCCTTCGCCGCGGTGATTCCCGCGCTCACGGCTTCGGCTGATACCGGTTCTGCGTCGTCGAATTTGTCGCCGATCGTGCGAAGGATCACTCCCCACAGCGCGCCAGATGTTCCGCCGGCGCGGTCGGACCACGCGTCGGCCGCGCGGGAGAGGAGAGTCTGCGCTCCGGCCCCCTTCTCGACAACGGCCGCCGCCTCGGTTGCAGCCGCGCGCGATCCGCGCTGCATGCCAATGCCGTGATCACCGTCCCCGGCGATCGAGTCAATGTGGCCAAGCTCGTCGGCGTTCTCATCGATTGTCACGCGCGCGGCATCGAGAGCGGCGGCAATGCGCGCTGCGGCTCGGCGTGAGTCGGCGCTGGCCTTGGGAATAGCGACGTCTGCCTCGTCATCGTCGCTGCGATCGACGATCTCGAGAGCCGACGTGTCGAACGAGCCGCTGCGAAACGCGGGCGTATCCGTTGGTGCGTTCCAGAGCGTCTCGAGCTCGTCGTCGACCCAGAATAGGGTGAGTGAGACGCCGGCCATATCGAAGCTCGTGCAGAATTCTCCGACCTGTGGGTCGACGAGTGTGATCCCGCGTTCCTCAAGCAGGTCGGCAATGCGGGTGAACACAACGAAAAGCTCTTCGCTCTTGACCGAGCCGAGACCATTCAGAACGGGAACGACGCGTGCGCCGTCGACGGTGACGCCCTCCGGAATCTCGGCGGCGTCAAGCAGGCGCGTGGCAAACAGCTCGGCCAGCCCGTCTGCTGTTGGAATATCTGTCTCGTCGATGCCCGGCTCGCCGTGGATGCCGAGGCCGATGGCCATGCGGCCCTCGGGAACGGTGAACAGCGGTTCGTCAGCGCCCGGCAGCGTGCAGCCGGTGAAGGCGACGCCCATTGAGCGGGTGCGCGCGTTGGCGAGCATGGCAACGCGCTCGACGTCGTCGATGGAGTACCCGGATGCTGCGGCGGCCCCCGCGGCCTTGAACACGGTGAGATCGCCGGCGATCCCTCGACGCTTCTCCCTCTCGTTCGGCTTCGCGCTGAAGATGTCGTCGGTCACCGTGACGGTGCGGCAGTCGATGCCGTCTTTCCGCACGGTCTCCTGCGCTTCGGTAAAGTGCAGAACGTCACCGGCGTAGTTGCCGTAGCTGAGCAGAACCCCTTTGCCCTGTTCGCTCGCGCGGACGACCGATTCCACCTGATGCGCAGAGGGAGAGGCGAAGAGGTTTCCCATCGCCGCGCCATGGGCAAGGCCCGGGCCGACGAGCCCGGCAAACGCAGGGTAGTGGCCGGAGCCGCCTCCGATCACCACGGCGACCTCGGCGCCCGCAGACTGCGTCGAGCGCGAGACTCCGCCGTGGACTTTGCGCACCCAGCGCCCGTTCGCGCGAACGAAGCCATCCACCATCTCATCGGCGAAGTCCGCCGGTTCATTCCAGAGCCGAGTCATTCTGATTTCTCCTCGTCGTTGAGCACGCCGATCATTAAATCCGTTCCTATAGGATATTGGATTCGATCGCGATCTGCATCCTCGCTTCAGTGTCTCTCACGACGCCGTGGTTCGACAGTGGTAACGGTGGCTGTGTGTCAGTGCTGGCTGTGTGTCAGTGCTGGCTGTGTGTCAGTGGTGGCCCCTACCGTCGATGGCGTGCCGGATCTTCCAACCGCAATCGGGAGAAGATCATGAAAGTACTCATCGCAACCACCGAGCTGCAGGGCGAGAAGCCCGACGATTTCATGCGCGCCGTTCCGGGCGAACTCGTCGTCGATGTGGGGTCGTGCCAAGACGTCACGGCAACCGACGACTGGAGCTTTGCCTGTGCCCGCAGCTTCGTTGGGGTCTCGTCTGGCTCCATGACGACGACAGCGAAGGTCGTCGACAATGTCGCCGTTGATGCGCGCTCCTACATGGGCGCAGTGAAGCAGGGGCTCAGTGACCGGTACTGTCCGGAGTGCGCAAACGAGATCGCCAGTACCTCTCGTGCCATCGCAATGCACTGGAGCGAAGGCACAGTTCTGGAGCGCAATCGAAGCACGATTCAGGCACGAGAGCATAGCCAGATACAGTGACGGCGACCGCCGACCCCTACCGCTCTCGCTATGACGTTGTTAGCGTGATCGCATGATGGATCATGGTCACGAAGACAACATCCTTGCTCTTGAACACCGAGGGTGGCAGTCCCTCTGCGACGGGACGGGCGACGCGTTCTACGGCAGCATCATGACCGACGATGGCGTCATGGTACTCGCTGGAGGATTCGCGCTTGACCGCGCCGGCGTTGTGGCGTCCTTGGCTGACGCACCGCGGTGGGACCGGTTCGCGATCACAGACGAGCGTGTCATTGCCGTCAGCGATGAGGTGCGAACGCTCGTGTATACGGGAACCGCTTCGCGTGGATCGGAACCAGAGTTCCGCGCGTTTATGTGCAGCACGTATGTGCGTCTCAACGGCGAATGGAGGCTCGCGCTGTATCAGCAGACTCGCAGTGAGTCTGACTGACAGCGCGAGCCTCCATTGACTCGTGGTGTGTCGAGGCTGTGGACCTCAGGGGGCCGTGCCGATCACCCGGCGGTGACACCGACGGGCTCGGTTGGGGACTTCTCGTCAGAGTGCTCATCGTCTGCGATGTCATCGGCAGGCTTCTTCACGAGGAAGGCCCCGACGATGGCGAACGAGAAGATGACTGCTCCAGCAAGGAACGCTGCTCGAACTCCGCTCGCAACGCTCGCATCATCGGCAACGCCCTCGGCCATGAGGCCGGTTGACACGCTGGCCATCACCGTGATGAAGAGAGCGGTTCCGGCGGCGCCGGCAACCTGCTGCGCTGTGCCGACGATCGCGCTCGCGTGGGAATAGAGATGCGGGCGCACCGAGCCAAGGCTTGATGTGAACAGCGGCGTGAACAGCAGTGAGAGGCCGAGGCTCAGCACAAGGTGCGCACCGAGAACGAAGAACGGTGACGTCGTCTCCGACACGGTCATAGCCAGCGTCCAGAGCGCGGCCGCCACAATGATCGTCCCGGGAACAAGCAGGGGCTTCGTCCCTACCCGGTCGTACATGCGGCCGACGAACGGTCCCATCACGCCCATGAGCAACCCACCGGGCAGAACGAGCAGCCCGATGAAGAGCGGCTCGAGGTGCAGCGCCTGCTGAAGGTAGATCGGCAAGAGGATGATCGTGCCGAACAGGCCCATCATGGCAACGACCATCATCACGACAGACGTCGAGAAGTTTTTCGAGGCGAACGTGCGTGTGTCGAGAAGTGCGTCGTCCTTCTTCTCAAGACGCTTCTGCATGAACACGAAGACCACGAGGGCGATGACGCCGACGGCGATCGTCACCCACACGCTGACGGGCGTTCCCTGCGGGTTGTCTCCGTCGCCGCTGCCGATATTGCTCAGCCCGTAGACCAACGACCCGAACCCGATAGCGGACACGATGATCGACGGAACGCTGATGGGGAGCTTACGCGGTTCATTCACGTTGGTGATGAACTTGGTGCCGATCACGAGCATTGCGACAGCGATCGGCAGAACGATGATGAACATCCAGCGCCAGCCGAGCGAATCGAGAATGATGCCCGAAACTGTCGGGCCGATCGCCGGAGCCACGGAGATGACGATCGACACATTGCCCATTGTCTTTCCGCGGGAGGCCGGCGGAACAAGGGTCATGATCGTGGTCATGAGCAGCGGCATCATGATCGCGGTGCCTGAGGCCTGCACGACGCGTGCGCCGAGCAGCATCCAGAATCCCGGTGCGATTGCCGCGAGCGCGGTGCCGAGCGAGAAAAGCGTCATCGCGGCGATAAAGACCTGCCGCGTTGTGAAGCGCTGCAGCAGAAAGCCAGTGATCGGAATCACAACGGCCATGGTGAGCATGAATGCTGTCGTGAGCCACTGGGCGAGCCGTGCCGAAATGCTGAGATCGCGCATCAGATCGGTCAGCGCGACGCTCATGATCGTCTCGTTGAGAATCACAACGAAGGCAGCGCCGAGCAGCAGCCAGATCACTTTCATATGTGCTGGGTGCGTCGAGGTTCCGGACTCTGGCGCAGAGACAGAGGTGCGGTCAGTCAAGAGTGTTCCGTTCGTTGTGTGCGGGCGCGGCAAAAGCGCAGAAACTCAGGGGAATCGTGCGACGGTGTTTCGCGTCGATGAGAGAGCCAACCGCGCGCTGAGCCGAACTATTCCACCATCGAACTGCAAATTTGGCAAGAGTCTTCAGGAATCATCGCCATATAACGCTGCAATCTCTGGTGAATCGAGCCATCCACTGTACGCAGGTGAGACGGGCCAGCCGTCAGGCGAGTCCTGCCACTCCTCTCGACGACCCCAGGGCAGAAGGTCGACGAGAGGAAACGTATGGCTGACCTGCTCGGTACCTCGACCGCTGCTGTGCCACGTTCGGTACACGGTGTCGCCTATGCGGAGAAGGACATTGAGGGCGAAGCCGCCTCCGGCCGGAGCATCAACATCGGCGCCGAAGCTGCTGTTGGCTGAGGAGTACCACGTCATCTGATTGCCGACGCGGTGCTTGTAGGCGAGCGCCTCGTCGATCGGTCCCTGAGTGACGACGACGAATCGTGCGTCGTAGTTTCGAAGGAAGTCCAGACGAGTGAACTGAGAGGTAAATGATGTGCAGCCACCGCACTGCCAGGTCTCGCCAGGGAACCACATGTGGTGGTAGGTGATGAGCTGCGACCTGCCCTCGAAGACGTCGGCCAGACGAATCGGCCCTGTCTCGCCATCAAGCGTGTATTCGGGAAGCTCGACCATGGGGAGTCGACGGCGTTCGGCGGCTATCGCATCGAGTTCTCGTGTCGCAGCCTTTTCTCGTACCCTCAGCTGGTCAAGTTCTTGCCGCCACGACGCGGCATCGACAGTGCGCGGAAATGCAGTACTCATCGCTGATCCTCCTGATCGTGGCGGTATGCGGTGAAGACGACTCCATCGGTGAACGATTGTGACTCGATGAGCCGAAGCTTCGGCATCCGGACGCCAGTGGGGAAGAGTCGGCGGCCACGCCCCTGCGCGACCGGATACGTGAAGAGGCGGTACTCGTCGACGAGCCCGGCGCTGATCAGCGCGTGCGTCAGCTGGATGCTGCCGGTGCACACGATGTTCTTGCCCGGCTGTTGTTTGAGGGAGCGAACCTGCTCAATCGGGTCTGCACTCAGAACCGTCGAGTTCTGCCACGCAGGGTCGACGATTGTCGTCGAGACCACGTACTTCTGCACGGTATTCAGATACTCGGAAACTCCCAGCGTGTCGTCGGGGTGCTTAGGCCAGAACCCACGGAAGTCCTCGAACGTCTGCCGGCCGAGCAGGCATGCGTCAGCATCCTGGTCCTGACGAGCCTTGAGGGCTTGGTACGCGGGGTCCGGTTCAGCCGTGGGATCGAACCAGTCATCGAGCATCTCAATCGATCCGTCGAGCGTGATGTTTTGCGTGATGGCGAGTGTGCGCATGACAGCCTCCTGCGTGCGTCGCACGATGTGGACGATGTGAACACTAGAATGTAAACACCGTACACATGACGCGGGGGAGGAATCAAGAGTGTCGACGAGGGATTCGTACCATCACGGAAATCTGCGAGCGGAACTGATCGAGGCCGCGCTCGCCGCAGCGCGCACCGACGGGGCGCAGGCCATCGGGCTGCGGAGCATCACGAAGCAGATCGGGGTGTCTCCGAACGCGGCGTACCGACACTTTGCGGATCGCCAGGCGCTGATTGTCGCCGTCGCCGAAGAGATTCAGGCCAGAATGGCCGAGACGATGCGCTCGCGGGTTCTGGCCTCTGACGACGATTCGGCGGCAACGCGTGCACGCTCGCGCCTGCGTGCGGTGGGGCTCGGGTACATCGCCTTTGCTCGTGCGGAGCCGGGATGGTTTTCCCTCGCGTTCTTCGGCGCGCGGGAGGCGCCCGAGCCGCCGTTGAGCGTGCCGGGCGACCGCACGCCACCGCCGTTCGCATTGCTGATCGAAGCGCTTGATGCTCTTGTCGACGCGGGCGAGCTTGCCGCGGAGCGCCGCGATGGTGCGGAATGGGCATGTTGGAGCGCTGTCCACGGTTTCGCGGAACTGGTCATCTACGGCCCGCTCTCGACGCACGATGACGAGCTCGTCTCAGCGCTGGCTGAACGAGTCGTCGACGACATCATCGTGGGAATTCGCTGAGCGCGGCGGGCGCGGATCACATGCGGTCGTCTTCTTTGAGATCGTCGAGGATGTCGACAGCATCCACGTCAAATTCTTCCCAGTCTTCGTCACCGAGGTCGTTGCTGTCGTCGTTCTCATCTGCGCCGTCGTCATCGACATCGGCGAAATCGTCAGAGCCGTCAATGCGAACGAGGTGAGTTCCCGACTCAGCATCGAGGTACTCAATGATCGCGTTGTCGAGGTTAGCGATATCGTTCACCTCGAACACGCCGATATGGCGTTCGTCGTCGAGATATTCCTGCGACTCGTCGCCCGAGAGAAAGCGCCACCCGCTGTCTCCATCACCGTCTGGGTCTTCACGGTACATGTACCCGACAGGGCGCCCAGACTCGGTTACCTGGTCGGACACCACCGCCGTTCCGTAGCCCGGGGCGAGATCGACGAAGTCACTCTGGGCCAGAACGTATCTCTTGGACATAGTCATCCTCCGCTGGGATCAACAATGACGCAGGAGGCGACGCCGCACAAGACCTCGTGACCGAGCTGAGATCTAGAGAACCTGCCGCGCATTCGTGCGAGCCAGGTCGATCAGTTCGTCACCACGGCCCGACATCACCGTTCGAATGGCATACAGCGCGAAGCCGCCCACCTGCTCGGCAGTGATCGCTGGAGGCATCGAGAGCTCCTGGCGTTCGGTGACCACGTCGACGAGGGCAGGACCATCGTGCTCGAACGCCTGCTTTATCGAGTCGCGCAGATCGCTCGACCGTTCGACGCGGAACCCCTTGATGCCGAGTGCTGTCGCGACATCAGCAAAGTTCGGATTGTCGAGACCTGTTCCGAAGGTGACGATGCCTGCCGCCTTCATCTCGAGCTCCACGAAGTTGAGCGACGAGTTATTGAAGACGACGAGCTTCACCGGCAGTTTGCTCTGCGTCAGCGTGATGAGGTCGCCCATCAGCATCGCGAGGCCGCCATCGCCCGAGAACGTCACAACCTGGCGATCGGGGAAAGCCGACTGAGCGCCGATCGCCTGGGGGAGCGCGTTCGCCATGGAGCCATGCGTGAACGACCCGATGAGCCGGCGCTTGCCGTTCATCGTGAGATACCGTGACGCCCACACGACGGGTGAACCGACGTCGGGCATGAACACTGCATCGTCGTCTGCGAGTTCGTCGATGAGGCGCGCGACATACTGCGGATGCAGAGGCTGTGCTCCACGTCGCGGTGTGGCGAGCTCGTCCATCTTTTTGCGAGTCTTCGCATAGTGCTTGCGCATCGCGTCGAGGTGACGGCTGTTCTTTGCCGCCCGGAGTCGGGGAAGCAGCGCCTCGATCGTCTCGCGCACGCCGCCGCGCAGTCCGACGTCGATGGGAGTGCGGCGCCCCAGGTTCTCCCCGCGAATATCGACCTGGACGACCGTTGCGTTGTCGGGGAAAAACTGCTGATACGGAAAGTCCGTTCCGAGCATGACGAGGGTGTCGCAGGTCTCCATCGCGCGGTACCCGGAGGCGAAGCCAAGCAGCCCCGTCATGCCGACGTCGTAGGGATTGTCGTGCTCGACGAACTCTTTGCCGCGCATCGCGTGCACGATCGGTGCTTTCAGCGTTTCGGCGAACCGCATGAGCTCGGCGTGGGCGCCCTCGCACCCGGCGCCGGCAAGGATCGTCACTTTGCCTGCCCCGTTGAGCGCTTCTGCGGCGCGGTCGAGCGATGCACCGTCGGGAACGATGGCTGAGGTCGTGCCGAAGATCGGCGCGATGAGCTCGCTCGCTGCCTCGGCAAGCCCCACGTCGCCGGGAAGCACGATCACGGCGACGCCGCGCTTCTCGAGGGCAGCTCGCATTGCCATGTGCAGCACACGCGGCATCTGGTCGACGCTCGAGACGTGCTCGGCATACACGCTGCATTCGCGAAAGAGTTCAACGGGGTGAGTCTCCTGAAAGTACCCGCTGCCGATCTCCTCAGTGGGAATCTGAGCGGCGATGGCCAGCACGGGAACCCGGGAACGCTGCGCATCGAAAAGTCCGTTGATCAGGTGCAGGTTTCCCGGCCCGCAGCTTCCGGCGCATACGGCGAGCTCGCCGGTGAGCGCGGCCTCGGCGGATGCGGCGAAGGCTGCCGATTCCTCGTGGCGCACCTGCACCCAGTCGATCTCGGGGCGCGTGCGCAGAGCATCCGTGAAGCCGTTCAGAGAATCGCCGGGAATTCCATAGATTCTTTTCACTCCGCTTGCCTTGAGTGTCTCGACGATGTTCTCGGCGACTGTGGCCATGGAAACCTCCCCTAATCCCTGCTGCGAGTCTTTCAGATGCCAGCGGGGTATACCAGGGTCACGCGTCGTCGAGCAGCATCCGGATGTCGTCTGCGCTGAGCGCACTGCTGAATGCTGCGTCGTCATCGACGACGGCATCAAACAGTGCGGCCTTCTTGCGCTGCAGCGCCATCACCTTCTCTTCGATGGTTCCCTCGGCGACGAGCCGATACACAATTACGTTCTTCGTCTGCCCGATGCGGTGCGTGCGGTCGATCGCCTGCGCCTCACTTGCGGGGTTCCACCAGGGATCGAGCATGAATACGTAGTCGGCCTCGGTGAGTGTCAGCCCGAAACCGCCCGCCTTGAGGCTGATCAGAAAAACAGGATTTTCTCCGGTGCGGAACTCGTCGATCACAGTCTTGCGACGCCGCGTCGAGCCGTCGAGATACGAATACCGGATGCCGCGAGCATCGAGCTGTTCGGCGACGGTGCCGAGAAACGACGTGAACTGGCTGAACACAAGAGTGCGGTGCCCCTCGGAGACAAGGGCGTCGATGTGTTCGAACAGCACGTCGAGCTTGCTCGCGGTGATGCCCGCGTACTCGGTATCGACGAGCGAGGGATCAAGCGCCAGCATGCGCAGCAGCGTGAGGGAGCGAAAGACGATGAATCTGTTGCGATCCATATCGTCGATGAGCCCGAGGAGCTTCTTGCGTTCACGCTGCAGCACGGTGTCGTACAGGCTGCGGTGGTCGGAGGCGAGCTCGACAGAGATGGTCTGCTCTTGCTTGTCTGGGAGCTCGGGAGCGACGAGTTCCTTCGTGCGGCGCATCATGAACGGGCGAATGCGCTTGCGCAGGCGCGCGAGACGCTCGGGGGCTTCGCCGCTCTCGACGGGTTTGACGTACTCTTCGCCGAAACGGCGCCGCGAAGGGAAGAGCCCCGGAGCGGTGATCGAGCACAGTGCCCAGAGGTCGAGAAGCGAATTTTCGAGCGGCGTGCCGGTGATGGCGAGGCGGAACGGAGCCTGAATGTCTTTTGCCGCCCCGTGCGATTTGGAATCGGGGTTCTTGACGAACTGAGCCTCATCGAGAATGAGCCCCGCCCAGGGCATCTCTGTGACATGCACGGCGTCGATGCGCATGACCGCGTACGACATGATCACGACGTCGGCGCCCGCGACGGCCTGGGCGAGCGGGGTTTTGCGCTTACCCTGCGTCGCCTCGATGATGCGAACGTCGAGGTGCGGGGCGAAGCGCTGCGCCTCGGAATGCCATGTGGAGATGACGGAGGTCGGCGCGATCACGAGAAACGGCGGCTCCCCGGCATCCGTTCCCTTTTCTTCACGCGCGTGCGTGATGAGCGCCAATGCCTGCAGCGTTTTGCCAAGGCCCATGTCATCGGCGAGGATGCCCCCGAGGCCGTGCTGCCAGAGGAACGCGAGCCACTGAAACCCGTGCACCTGGTAGGGGCGAAGCTCCGCATTCAGTGCCTCGGGCACGGCGGTCTCGGTGACTGTTCCGCCGGCGAGGGCTGCAACAGAATTTCGCCACGATACCGCCTCATGCGTCTCGTCTGCGAGGTCTTCGAACTCAGACCAGAGACTCGCCTGGTAGCGGCTGAGCTTCGGATGGTCTGGCTCCCACTCGTCGAGGGAGTCAGCCTCGTCGAGTAGTTCGCGCAACCTGTCGAACGCGGGGTGGGCGAGCGAGAAGTATGTGCGATCGACGAGCTTCAGCTTCTTCTTGCCGCGGGCCAGCGCGTTGAAGAGATCGATGAACGGAATCGTGCGGCCCTCGATCGTGATCACGAAGCCGAGGTCGAACCAGTCGTTCTGATCGGTTTCAACAGTCGTGATGGAGACGTGGGGCGACTCCGTGAGCTCGCGGTACTCCGGTCGCGTGCCCGAGACATCGACGCGAACGCCCTCAAGCGACTCAAGCACCGGAAGAACGTGTTCCGTGAATTCGGCAGTCTCGACGTCGCGAAGCGCTTGCGACGCCGCCCACGTCACGTCGGGCCAGGCGCGTTCCACGCCAGCTTTTGTCGCGGCTTCGGTGTCGGCATCGCGGCGCTCTCCCGGGCTCTGAGCGAGCTGAAGGGTGCGCTGCGGGTCGTGATATTCCCAGTGCCAAGCGAGTGTCAGGGCATCCCGAGCGCCGTAGGTTGCCGAGAGCACGAGTTCTGGCGGCGCCACCTCGGGCAGGTCGACAGAGGCGTCGCTGCTTGTCACCGGAATTCCGGCACTGACGCGGGGGTAGTAGTCGCTGAAGAACTCGGGAACGTCGGCGGTCGGAATGGCGACAGCATCCGTTCGGCTCAACATCGCGAGAGCTTCGGATGTGAGGGGAGTGCGTGAAGGGGCAAGGGTCACATGGATGCCGCTGTCGTCGCGAACCGCTGTCGTAAAGACGCCGCTCGTGCCGATCGCGAAGACGTTCTGCGCGCGGAATGCATCGCCGTCGACAGTGACGCGAGGCGCAAGAATAAGCCCATCGTCTGCGGAGCTCACGTCGAGACTCACTGAGGCGCTTGAACCGAGAGACACCGTGAGCCCGCGCGTGAACCCGGCAAACGTGATTCCGACACGCTCGGCGTCGGCGAGCAGCGTCCAGAGCAAAGGGCTGCGAAATTCATCGAGGGGCACAGTCTCTGTGTCGCCGAACAGCGCAAGGTTGCGGGTTGCGTCGTAGAGACCGAGAAACTGCGTGAACCACAGCAGCTGCTCCGAATCGAGGCCGAGACGGTGCTGCTGGTGCGCGAGTGTGCGCCACGAGAGGTTTCCTTTGACCCATCGGCCGCGTTTGCCTTGCAGAAGCGGGCGAACCCGCATTTTGAGAGCAACGCCGTCGTTAACGTCTTCTGCCGTTGCCGGTGTCTGCGGCGCATGTCGGCGCGTCGATACGGCACGCCGCCTCAGCTCGAAACCGAGCGCGAGCGGTGTCGAGGGTACAGGGTCTGTCGACGCTCTCGGCGGGGTGCCGAAAGCTGATTTCCACGCGGGCTCGTTCGGCTTCTGCGCTGAGCGTCGCAGCTGTTCCCCAGCGCAGACCAGAAGCGTTGCAGCGATGTGCTTGCACCGGAGGCCGACAGGGCACGTGCACGATGCGCGCTCGACCGTATAGATCTGCCCAGACGGCACGAGCGCGATTGTGCAACGGTATGGCTGCCGTTCGGTTCCGGCAACGCTCGATGTGAGAATTCGTGAGTCAGCGGTCCAGACCATGTCGGTCACGGCTCCGCCTGCGGCATACGACCGCGCGCGTTGAAGCATCGCGTCGGAGACGAAGCGCGCGGCAGAATCCGGTGCGATGTGGGGGAGCGCGTCGAAGGGCACGACTCACATGCTCTCACGGAGCGCCGACACGACAACGCTCACTTGAGGGTGCCGGAGAGACGGTTGTGGAACCGCGTTGACCTCTCGTCGAGGCCTGTGAAAGAGACCTCGACGCCGTGCTCGTCATACTTCGCCTGCACGGAATCCAGGGCAGACACCGTTGAGGCATCCCAGATCTGCGCTGCCGTGAGGTCGACGATCACCGTTCCGGAGTCCTCTGCATACGAGAACTGCTCAACGAGGTCGTTGCTGCTGCCGAAGAAGAGCGGCCCGACGACCGCGTAGGTGATGGAGCCCGAAGTGACGGTGCGCGTGACGCTGACGACGTGCGCCACGCGGCGTGCAAAGAGCATGATCGCGAGAATCACTCCTGCGCCGACGCCGATCGCGAGGTTGCTCGTCGCAACGACGACCGCGACGGTCACAACCATCACGCACGTTTCAGACAGCGGCATGCGCTTCAGCGTCGAGGGGCGGATGCTGTGCAGATTCACCGTCGACACGGCGACGACCATCATCACCGCGGCGAGTGCAACCATGGGAATCTGCTCCATGACGCCGCTCAGCACAGTGACGAGCAGCAGAAGAAACGCCCCTGCGACGAATGTCGAGATGCGGGTGCGAGCACGCCCCAGCTTCACGTTCACAACGGTCTGCCCGATCATGGCGCAGCCCGCGATGCCGCCCCAGAGCCCTGCGAGCATGTTGGCGACGCCGAGTGCCCACGATTCACGGCCCTTGTGCGACGCGGTGTCGGTGATGTCGTCGACGAGCTTCGCGGTAAGCAGCGTCTCCATGAGGCCGACGAACGCGACGCTGAGCGCGGTCGGCCAGATGATCTGCAGCGTCTCGAGGTTCAGCGGAACGAGAAGCGGAGTAATGCCGGGCAGGCCGCCCGATACCTCGCCCTGGTCGCCAACCGTCGGAACACCGAGATTCGCGATCATGGCGATGGCGGTGACCACGACAATCGCGACGAGAGGAGCGGGAACAACCTTCGTCAGCCGGGGAAGCCCGATGACGATCAGGATCGTCAGGGCGAAAAGCGGGTAGACGAGCCAGGGCACGTGCAGCAGATGCGGAACCTGGGCGGCGAAGATGAGGATGCCGAGGGCGTTCACGAATCCGATCATCACCGAACGCGGAATGAACCGCATCAGGCGCGCGAGCCCCGAGAGCCCGAACACGATCTGCACGAACCCGGCGAGAATCACCGTTGGCAGCAGATACTCGGTGCCATGCTCGCGGACGAGCGGCGCCACGACGAGGGCGACGGCACCGGCCGCGGCTGTGACCATGGCTGTACGGCCGCCGAGAAACGACATCGAGACGGCGAGCACGACCGACGCGATCAGGCTCACCTTCGGGTCGACGCCGGCGATGATCGAGAACGAGATCACTTCGGGAATGAGAGCCAGCGTTGTGACGATGCCGGCCAGCACTTCTGTGGTGAGTACGCGCGGGCGTCGTAATGCCTGAAGGGTGGAAGGAGAAGATGTCACCGCTCAACACTAGGCGACGTCCCGCGTGCCCGCTGACGTGTTGCCTGTGGTGGGCGGGCGATCACCGGTTCGCTCATTTACGATTGTCTGCATGGTGAACATGGCTGAGGCCCTCGAACGACTCAAGACTCTCGCCGACTCACCCGTCGTGCAGCGCGTCGCGACAGCATTCGCCGACGCCGGCCGTGAGCTCTCGCTTGTCGGCGGGCCCGTGCGCGACGCCATGCTCGGAGTCCCCGTGCATGACTATGACTTCACCACAGACGCGCGGCCAGACGAGATTCTCGAGATCGTCACTCCCATTTCGAGCGCGCAGTGGGACATCGGCCGTGAGTTCGGCACCATCGGCGCGCGCATCACGACGGGTGCGGGGAAGGGTGTCGTGACCGACACCGTCGAGATCACAACGTATCGTGCCGACGCCTACGACGGCGAGACGCGAAAGCCCCTTGTCGCCTTCGGCGATGAGCTCGAGGACGACCTCAAGCGACGCGACTTCACCATCAACGCCATGGCGCTGCGTGTTCCCGAGGTGAAGCTCGTCGACCCGCACGGCGGGGTCGAGGACCTTCTCGACGCCACATTGCGCACGCCGTCATCACCCGAGGTGAGTTTCGGCGACGATCCTCTGCGCATGATGCGTGCCGCCCGGTTTGCCAGCCAGCTCGGCTTTCTCGTGGCAGACGAGGTGCAAGACGCCATGGGGCGCATGGCGTCGAGCATCGAGATCGTCTCGGCCGAACGCGTGCAGGCCGAGCTGGCAATGCTGCTCTGCACCGCCGCGCCGAGCAGCGGCATCCGTCTGCTTGTCGACACCGGCCTCGCCGACATCGTGCTTCCCGAAGTGCCGGCACTGCGACTCGAGACCGATGAGCATCACCACCACAAAGATGTCTACGAGCATTCGCTGACGGTGCTCGAGCAGGCGATCGGTCACGAGAAGAAACGGCACCCGGGTGAGATGCCCGATCTCGTGCTGCGGCTCGCCGCTCTGCTGCACGACATCGGAAAACCTGCAACGCGGCGGCTGGAGCCGGGTGGAGCTGTGAGCTTCTATCACCACGATGTTGTCGGCTCAAAGCTCGCGAAGAAGCGACTGAAGGCACTGCGCTTCGATAAAGACACCATCACGTCTGTGGCGCGGCTCATCGAGCTTCACCTGCGGTTCTTCGGGTACAGCGAGGGCGCATGGACCGATTCGGCCGTGCGCCGCTATGTGCGTGACGCCGGCGACCTGCTCGAACGCCTGCACATGCTCACGCGCGCCGACGTGACAACGCGCAACAAGCGGAAGGCCGATCGCCTCGCGTTCGCCTACGACGACCTCGAGGCGCGCATCGCCGAGCTCCAAGAGCAAGAGCAGCTCGAAGCCGTGCGCCCCGAGCTCGATGGCAATCGCATTCAGGACGTGCTCGGCATTCGCCCCGGCCCCGAGATCGGGCAGGCCTACAAATGGCTTCTCGACCTTCGCCTTGACGAGGGGATCCTCGGAGAGGAAGAGGCAACGCGTCGCCTCAAGGAATGGTGGGCATCCCGCGAGACGTAGGCCAACGGCATCCGCCACCTCCGGTGACCACCAGTCGTGCCCGGGTATTTACCAATCGTGAACTGTGCCGTCCTGCAGGCGGTTCACCGGAAGGTACGCCGCCGTGTAGCTGAACGACTCGGCCAGCGCGTCATCATATTCGACGCCGAGCCCCGGGGCATCACCCGGATGCAGAAGCCCGCCGTCGAACGTATAGCTCGTTCGGAACACGCGCAGGGTGTCGTCTGAGTGCTTCATATACTCCTGAATGCCGAAGTTGTGGATCGACAGGTCGAGGTGCAGGGCGGCGGCCTGCCCGACGGGCGATACGTCGGTCGGCCCGTGGAAGCCCGACTTGATCTGGTAGACGGCAGCGAAGTCCATGATCTTCTTGAGCGCTGTGATGCCGCCCGTGTGCGTCACGGCGCTGCGCACGTAGTCGATGAGCTGCTCCGTGATGAGCGTCTGGTAGTCGAACACCGAATTGAAGACCTCGCCGATGGCAAGGGGCGTCGTCGTCTGCGAACGCACACGGCGAAGACCCTCCTGGTTCTCACCCGGAGTGCAGTCTTCAAGCCAGAAGAGGTCGTGGGGCTCCAGCGATTTTCCGAGGGATGCCGCCTGATTCGGCGTGAGGCGGTGGTGGCCGTCGTGCAGCAACGGCAGCTCGGGGCCGAACTCGTCACGCACGGCGGCAAACACCGTCGGGATGTGCCGCAGGTAGGCGCGCGAATCCCACGACTCCTCCGAGGGTGCGGCTCCGCGCGACGCCGGCTCGTAGTCATAGCGCTGCCCCGGCTTCTGATCGCCGGCGACGCCGTAGACCTGGCCGAGTCCGGGAACGCCGGTCTGCACGCGGATCGCAGCGAAACCCTCATCGAGATGATTGCGAATCGACGTGAACAGCGACGGGATGTCGGAGCCAGACGCATGCCCGTAGGCGAGGGCTCCGCGCCGCGACGCCCCTCCCAGCAGTTGGTAGACGGGCATGCCCGCCATCTTCCCCTTGATGTCCCACAGGGCAACGTCGACAGCGGCGATCGCGGCCATCGTCACGGGCCCGCGGCGCCAGTATGCGCCGCGGTACAGGTACTGCCAGGTGTCTTCGATGCGCTGCGGGTCGCTGCCGATGAGCAGCGGCACGACGTGCTCGCTCAAATACGACGCGACGGCAAGCTCACGGCCGTTGAGCGTCGCATCGCCGAGCCCTGTCGTTCCGTCGCTCGTCGTGATGCGCAGCGTGACGAAGTTGCGTCCGGGGCTCGTGATGAGCACCTCGGCGCCCTCGATTGTTGCCATGCGTGTTCTCCTTCTCGTGCGAGATGATTTCGGATGCCAGGTGTCGACCGCTCAGCGGCGCGCGTACGCGAGCTTCGGCAGTTCGTACGCGAGATCCCTCGCTGTCTCGTGCGCGTCGTCGAGGCACAGCATCCCCGTCGCGACGAGCTTCGCGAGATACCCGGCATCCATTCGTCGTGCGAGATCGTGGCGAGCGGGAATCGATGCAAAGGCGCGGGTGTCGTCGACGAAGCCGCTGGTGTTGTAGAAACCGGCGGTCTCGGTGACCAGCTCCCTGAAGCGGGCCATGCCCCCTGGGGAATCGAGAAACCACCAGGGTGCGCCAAGACGCACAGACGGATACGCACCCGCGAGGGGCGCGAGCTCGCGAGAGTACACGGTCTCGTCGATTGTGAAGAGAATGAGCCGAAAACGCGGGTCGAGGCCGAACGCCTCGAGCAGGGGGCGCAGCGACCGAGTGAACTCAACGGTCACGGGAATGTCGAAGCCATGGTCAGCGCCGAGTGCGTCGCGAATTCCCCCGTGGTGGTCGCGCAGCACGCCGGGATGCACCTGCATCACGAGACCGTCGTCAAGCGACATGCGGGCGTTCTCGAACAGCATGTTCGCCCCGAACGCCGCAGCGCTCGCCGCATCCGCCTGCCCGTCGAGAGCCAGGGCGAAGAGGCGCTGTGCGTCGGCAGCCGAGAGAGGCGACGTGTCTGCGCTCTGGTGCCCGTGGTCGCTCGCTCGTGCGCCGGCAGCGGCGAACGCGAACCGGCGCTGGGCGATTGCCTCCAGAAATGATGCGTAGTCGGTCACGTCGATGCCGCTGGCACGAGAGAGCGCGTGAATCTGCTCACGCCAGTCCTCTCGATTCAGCTCGAAGAGGGCGTCTGGTCGAAACGTGGGAACGACTCTGTCGCCCCACCCGTCATCCGCCAGCCGCGCATGCTCAGAAAGCGACGACTGTGCCGGGTCCGTTGTGGCGAGCACCTCGATGTTGAAGCGGTTGAAAAGCGGACGGATGCTGTTTTCACGGCGAGCGAGCACCTCGCTCAGCTCATCGAACAGCTGATCCGCGGTCTCTGCACTCGGCACCGTGTCGATGCCGAAGATCTCGACAAGCTCGTGCTCAAGCCAATACCGCGTCGGTGTGCCGCGAAAGAGCTTCCAGTTCTCGCAGAATCGGAGCCAGATCACACGGTTGTCTGTCTCTGTCGCTCCGGGCCGACCATCGATGCGCGACACGCCGAGCTGTTCGTTCGTCATGCCCTGCGACACAAGCATGCGTCGCAGGTAGTGGTCGGGTTTGACGAGCAGCTCTGCCGGGTCGCCGAAGCCGTCATTGCGCGCGATTGCCCCCGCGTCAACGTGGCCGTGCATGCACACCAGCGGCAGGTCGGCGACACCGCGGTAGAGGTCGCGGGCGATGCCACGCAGCGTCGGCTCGGCGGGGAGCGCGCGATCGGGATCGAGCGTCAGTGGATGCACCATGTGGCGTCCTTTCATGAAACAAAAGCTATGTTGTTTCATTGCTTGTAAAGTCCCGCAACCGCTTCGTCGCGAGAGGTTTGACTACTATAACCGCCTAAACGCAGGAATCAAGAGAGAGTTTGAGAGCGGGATTGCTGGTGCATCAATGAAAATTCATGAAACGCTTGACCTGTAGTGAAAAGGTTTGCATAATCGACGACAGGCAAGCACGAGGAGGTGCACCATGGTGGTGACAATCAGGGATGTGGCGAAAGAAGCCGGTGTCTCGATCTCAACGGTCTCCCGTGCGCTCGCCGCGCCACACAAGGTGGCAGAGTCGACACGGGTGGTGGTAGAGGCGGTCGTCGCACGCTTGGGATACCGCCCGAATCGGAACGCCCGGGGACTCATCACCGGACGAAGCGGAACAATCGGGCTCATCATTCCGGACCTCGAGAACCCGTATTTCGGAGCGGTGAGCAAGGGAGTGCAAGAGCGTGCACGCGCGGCCGGCTACTCCGTATACATCGGAGACTTCGATGAGGATCCGAGCATTGAGAGCACTGTCGTCAGGTCGCTCGCCAAGCAGGTCGATGGAATCATCATGTGCTCGCCACGTTCGAGCGACAGCGAACTCGAACAGCTCACCTCTCTCGTGCCCACGGTGTTGGCGAACAGAAAGTTCGGCGATGTGCCGTCGATCGTCTTCGACAATGACGGCATGCGAAGGGTGCTTCGACATCTCACGGCGCTCGGGCACACGAAGATCGCCTACGCGGGAGGCCCACAGCAATCTTGGTCGCACAGCCGGCGAATCGAGGAATTCCGTGCGTTCAACGACGAGAACGATGGCGTTGAGCTCACAGAACTCGGTAACTTTCCCCCGACATTCGGCGGCGGCGTTCAAGCTGCCGATCTTGCCATGGCCAGCGGTGCGACGGCCGTCATCGGCTACAACGACCTCGTAGCACTCGGCATCCTCGATCGCATGCGGGAGCGGGGAGTCTCGGTTCCAGACCAACTGAGCCTTGTCGGCTTCGACAACGTTCCCGTCTCCACATTCGTGCGCCCGAACCTCACGACAATCGAACTCCCTCGTAAAAACATGGGGCGCATGTCTGTCGACCTCCTCTTGAACATTCTTGATGGGAAGGGCGCCGAGGCGACGCACATTCCCCGACAGCTTCCCGTTGATCTTGTGATCCGGCAATCCACCGGAGAAGCACCGCGCCCCGCGCAGTGACGGGTAGAGAAACAGCTTCTTGACAGTGGTGTCGAGAAGCCCTACGGAAGGAAACATCATCATGCGCGTCACGAAACGGACCGCAACGATCTCGGCGGTTGCAGCAGCTGCATTGCTGTTCACCGGCTGCACAGCACCCGGCTCGGGCTCCGAAAACCAGGAGCCCGCCGACGCGGGAAATGTGCCAGACAAACCCTCAGCTCCCGTCACACTGAACATCCTCGATGTGGCCGGGGCGCAGAAAGAAGTCGGCGCCATGGTCGAGGACTACGTCGCGGAGCATTCCGACATCATCTCGGCTGTGAACTGGGAGAGCGGCGGCTCGCCCGATCTCGTCGGAACGGTGAAGCCGCAAGTTGACAGCGGCGACCTGCAGATTGATCTCGTTTTCACGGGAAATGACGGGCTCTCCGCAGGAATCGGCCAGGATCTCTGGGTTCCGATTGTCTCTGACTACGGCGACCGCTTGTCGAATCAGAAGAACTATCTCGAACCAGCAGCCAACATGCAGGAGCTGGCCGAGGGATTCGGAGCGGTTGTCTCGTACTATCCCTCCGGCCCACTGCTCAACTACAACCCGAAAGAGGTTGACGACGTGCCCTCGACGCCAGAGGAGCTGCTCGCGTGGGCGAAAGCGCATCCCGGCAAATTCGGGTACGCACGCCCGGCCAACTCAGGCCCTGGGCGCACGTTCTTGATGGGTCTTCCCTACATCTTGGGAGACGAAGACCCGGCGGATCCGGAGAACGGCTGGGACAAGACCTGGGATTACCTGGCAGACATTGGTCAGTATGTGTCGAATTACCCGACGGGAACCGGTCAAGTCGTCTCAAATATGGCCGACGGCACCTGGACGATGATTCCAACGACGACAGGCTGGGACATCAACCCGAGGGCAGAAGGCTCGCTTCCCGAGTGGATCGAGGCCTCGGCATTCGATGAGTTCACGTGGGTGACAGACGCGCACTATGCGGTGGTCCCGAAGGGGCAGTCCGCAGACAAGCTGTCGGCGATTCTTCTGATGCTTCAAGACATGCTGACGCCGGAGCAGAACGCGAAGGCGTATGACCACGGCTACTTCTACCCTGGCCCGGCCGTCAAGGACGCGACGCTTGATCTTGCGCCGAAGGAAAGCCAAGAAGTGATCGCCGAGTTCGGTCGCGACTGGTACGACGACCTGATCGAGAAGATGCCGAAAGAGACTCCGCTGACGCCAGACGAGATGGTCAAGGCATTTGACATCTGGGACCGCACTATCGGGGTCGGAAAGTATGAGTCCGAGTAACGCCATGAACATCTCTGCAACGAAATTCGATGCTCTTGAGCTGGTGAATGTCGGGCGCAGCTTCGGTGGCCAGGTCGCCCTGACCGAGTTGTCGCTGACGATCCGAGCAGGCGAGTTCATCGCCCTGCTCGGGCCGTCAGGCTGCGGCAAGTCGACAGCGCTCAATTGCTTGGCAGGCCTTCTGCCGCTGACGCATGGCGAGGTGCTGATCGACGGCAAACGCGTCGATGTGCTGCCGGCAGAGAAGCGCGACTTCGGAATGGTCTTTCAGAACTATGCGCTCTTTCCCCATCTCAGCGTGCAGAAGAACGTCGCCTTCGGACTGCAGATGCGCGGAACCCCGCGCGCAGAAGTGACGCGCCGCGTCGCCGAGGCGCTGGCGCTCGTGCGTCTTGAGGAGCACGCGAGAAAGCTGCCAGGGCAGCTCTCGGGAGGCCAGCAGCAGCGTGTGGCCATCGCCAGGGCCATTGTTCTCGAACCGCGGCTCGTGCTCATGGACGAACCTCTTTCGAATCTCGACGCGAAGCTTCGCCTCGAGATGCGCTCCGAAATCCGTCGCCTTCACCAGGCGCTCGGGCTCACGACGATCTATGTCACGCACGATCAGGAGGAGGCACTGTCGATGGCCGACCGCCTCGTCGTGCTGCGTGATGGTCACGTGCAGCAGATCGGAACCCCGCAGGAACTGCACGACAGTCCGGCGAACTGGCACGTCGCGGACTTCATGGGCTACCGCAACATCGTCGATCTCTCTGTGGAGAGTGTCGACGGCGACACGGCCGTCGTCGCAGACGCCGGTTTTCGCCTCGTCGGCACGCCGGTGGGAGCCATCGCCGCCACTGACAGCGTGCGGGTAGCGATCAGGCCGCACGATTTTGCGGTCGTGGATCGTGGCCACAGCGGTGCGAACACACTAGAGGCAACAGTGAACGCCGTCGAGTACCAGGGTCGTGAGTTCGCGCTCGACGTCGAGACGCTCGGCGGGCAGCGTTTGCACGTGACCTCTGAGTATGCGCCTGCGCTGGGGGATGCCGTCACGCTCACTGTTCCGCAGGAACGCGTGCTCGTCTATCCGACGGCGCTGAGCACCGGGGCCGCGCAACAGCAATCACCCGTCGGCCTGGTCGCATCATGAGCACTGCGCTGACTGACAGCGAGCACGCGGCGCCGGTGGAATCGCAGCGAAGCACGGCGAGCCTGAGCCATCGTCTTGCCGAACGCGGGGTCGATGCACGGCTGTGGCTGCTTCTGCCAGCACTCGTGTTCATTCTTGCGCTCTTCGTCTACCCGTTTGCATACGGCATCGGGCTGACGGCGCAGCCGCTTCAGCGCACCGTCGATCAATGGGGCGGCGGCATCTTCGCCAACTACGTGCAGTTCTTCAACGACCCATTCATCTTCGATTCGGTCTGGCTGACCATGCGCCTCGCGCTGCCTGCCGCGCTCTTCAACGTTCTTGTGTCGATCCCCCTTGCATTCAAGCTCCGCGGCAAATTCCGCGGCAAACGCCTGATGTCGGCGCTCCTCGTGCTGCCCATTACGCTCGGCACGGTGCTCACTGCGCAGGGACTTCTGATTTTCGCTGGTCGTCAGGGCTGGCTCAACCGGTTTCTGCTCGACATCGGTCTGATCGACCAGCCGCTGCAGCTTGTGAATAACTACCTCGGTGTGATGTTCTCGCTGATCATCTCCGGGTTCCCCTTCGCCTTCCTTCTTGTGTCGTCATACCTTTCTGGGATCGATCCGTCGCTGGAATCGGCTGCCAAGACGTTGGGAGCCAATTGGCGACAGCGATTCACACGTGTGACGTTGCCGCTGCTCGCTCCGGGGCTGGCGACAACGTTCATCCTGACGTTCGTTCTGGCGTTCAGCGTCTTCCCGTCCGCTCGCCTCGTTGGTGACCCAGGCGGAAGCACGCGTGTCATGGCACTGATGGCGTATCGGGCATTCGGCGAGCAGCAGAACTACAGCATGGCGTCGACGATCGCCATTCTCATGGGAGTCGTCGAGCTCATCGTCATCGCCGTCGTCCTTCTCGGGCGCTCATTCTTATACAAGGGATCAACGGGAGGGAAGGGCTGATGTCAGAATCCTCCACAGCGGCGGGCACTGCCGCACACGAAATCGCGCAGAGTTCTCCACGAGGCTCCACGCCGAGCGCACGAGGAAAGAAGCCCGGGTCGCGGCCTCCGGGGCAGCGGTCCCTCGCCGCATCGCCGGGAACATGGCTCGTCTGGGCCGGCATCGCCGCGTTCTTCGTCTTTCTTTTCGGCATTCTCACGAGCGTGCTCGTCGATTCGCTCGGAAAGGGCTGGTTCGCCACCTGGCTGCCCGCCGAGTTCACCGTCGACTGGTACGCAGAATCGTGGGAGCGCTTCGAGTTGGCGCAGGTGATCGGCGTCACGCTCATCGTCTCGCTCAGCGTTGTCGCGATCTCCATACTCGTCGGAGTTCCCGCAGCCTACGTGCTTGCTCGACGGGATTTCCCGTTCAAGCGCGCGGTGACGGCGCTGTTCCTTCTGCCCGTGCTGATCCCGCCGATCACGTTCGGCATCCCGCTTGCGACGGTGATGTACAACTTCGGCCTCGGGCGCTCGCTCATCGCCGTCATTCTCGTCAACCTTGTGCCGTCTGTGCCGTTTGTGATCATCACGATGACGCCGTTCATCGAGCAGATCAACCCGACGATCGAGAACGCGGCGCGCATGTGCGGTGCGGGAATGCGCCACGTCTTCGTTCGCATTCTCGGCCCGCTCCTTGTGCCGGGCATCCTCGCGGCGGCAATTCTCGTGCTTGTGCGAACGGTCGGCATGTTCGAGCTGACGTTCCTGGTGTCAGGGCCGGGTTCAGACACGCTCGTTGTCGCGATCTACCGGGCAATGACGTCGGCAGGCGGCGCCGAGCCGCGGCCGCTCGTCTCGTCGATGGCCGTGATGTACACGGCGATGATGCTCGTGATCCTCGTGATCGCGCTGCGCTTCGTCAACCCGACGCAACTGGTTGCCCGGGTGCGTGATTCTGACGATGACTGAGAGCCACGCGCCCGCAGTGGCCCCACGGCTCTCTGCGCGCACGCTCGATTCCGTGCGTGCATCTCCCGAGGTGAGCGGGCCGCCGGCGTGGTGGCAGCAGGTTCAGGTGGGCATCGTCCACCTGGGCGTTGGTGCCTTCGTGCGCTCGCATCAGGCCGTCTACACCGAAGACGCAATGGCGCTCACCGGAGAGCGGGGGTGGGGAATTCTCGGCGTGACAGGCAGAACGGATGCTGCCGCAAGGCAGCTCTGCCCGCAGAACGGCCTCTTCACCGTGCTGACTCGTTCGACGCGGGGCACGAGTGCTCGCATCGTCGGCTCTCTGAAGGACGTGCTCTTTCCCGGTGACGACTCCGATCACATCGCCCAGTCGATTGCTGCCGCGACGACGCACGTCGCCACGCTCACCATCACCGAGAAGGGGTACAGGCTGACCGCGGGCGGCGGCACAGACCTGAGTCGCTCAGACGTCAGCGACGATGTCGCCGTTGTCGCGGACGAGCTCACACGCGGGCGCAGCACCGCGCCGTCGCAGACTCCGATCGGGCTCCTCGTGCGGGGACTCGCCCGACGCTTTGTGCTCGGGGCCGAACCGTTCACCGTGCTCTCGTGCGACAACATGCCGGCAAACGGCGAAACGACGCGCACGGCGGTGCTGACGTTCGCGGCGGCTGTCGCGCGGGTCGCCGACGGCGAAGCATCCGGATTTGTTGATTGGCTTAAGCGCAGCGTCGCCTTTCCCTCGAGCATGGTTGACCGCATCACACCGGCGACGACAGGCAGCGACCGCCGCGAGGGGGAGCGTCTGCTCGGTGTGCGCGACGAGGGGCTCGTCGCCGCCGAGTCGTTCGCGCAGTGGGTCATCGAAGACAGTTTTGCCGGCCCGCGTCCCGCGTGGGAGCTCGCCGGGGCGATTCTCACAGACGATGTCGAACCGTACGAACGAGTGAAGCTGCGCGTTCTCAATGCCGCGCACTCAATGCTCGCCTACCTCGGCGCTCTCGCCGGTCACGACACCATCGCCGAAGCGGTTGCCGATGAGCAGCTGCGGGAGCGCGTCTGGGAAACCCTCACGACCGATGTGCTCCCCGCCCTTCGTGCGCCACGGGGAATCGACCTGCCCGCATACCGCGATTCAGTGCTCGAGAGATTCGCCAACCCCGCGCTCGCACACGCGACGCGTCAGGTAGCGACAGACGGATCGCTGAAGGTTCCGCTGCGCATTCTGAGCACGGCATCCGACCGCATTGCGTCCGGCCACACGCCGCACGGCCTTGCACTTGCCGTCGCCGCATGGATCGCCTTCGTCGCCGCGAGCATGCGCGACGGGGCTCCGCCGCTTGACGACCCGCAGGCTGCGCTCCTGCATGAGAGCGTCGCAGACGCGGACGCTGTCGCGAGCGATCCGCGCGCGCTCGTCGACCGCATCTTCGCTCGCCGCCAGCTCGTTCCCGCTGATGTCGCAGCCGATGATGCGTTCCTCGCCTCCGTCGTCGAGAAGCTGGCAGAGGTGGCCGCCCTGACCGCGGGAGCGCGGGCGTAGCCACGGAGGTTTCGGGGCGCGAATGTCGCACTCCTCGCCAAGATCGATACGATCGAATATATGCCTGGCGTGAGCGACACCGCGAAGCCCGCGGTGCCATCGACGCCTCGGGTGCCTCGCCGCTTCGGCAGACGAGCTCATGAGGTTTCCTCTGCGTATGCGCTTCTCGCGCCGAGCTTGTTCGGGCTTGTCGCGTTTCTGCTCTTCCCGATCCTCGTCGTGTTCTGGCTCAGCTTTCACCAGTGGGATCTGCTGAGCGCCCCCGTGTGGGTTGGCGCAGACAACTACGTGAGCGTGCTCGGAGATGCCGAGTTTCTCAATTCGCTTCTCATCACCGTCGGCTTCGTCGTCATCGTGATTCCCGTGCAGACCGCGCTCGGGCTGCTCGCTGCCTCGCTCCTGACCCGAGGTCTTCCGGGCAGCGCCGTGTTTCGAGTGATCTACGTTCTGCCGTGGATCAGCGCGCCGCTCGCGCTCGGCATCGTGTGGAAGTGGATTCTTGCGCCAACGGACGGCCTGCTGAACACGCTCATCGGCGCGCGAATCGAGTGGCTGACGAGCCCGGCGCTTGCGCTGCCCAGCGTTGCCGCCGTCGTCATCTGGACGAACGTCGGCTACATCACCCTGTTCTTCGTCGCCGGGCTGCTCAGCATTCCGCCGTACATCGTCGATGCCGCACGCATCGATGGCGCGGGGCCCTCCGCCATCTTCTGGCGCATCAAACTTCCGCTGCTTCGCCCCACAATGTTCTTCGTGCTCGTCACGAGCGTGATCAGCGTCTTTCAGCTCTTCGACCAGGTATACGCGCTCACAAAGGGCGGGCCGCACGCTGTCACCGACGCGGGAACGCTCGGCTATACAGACGTCGTCGCCATGCGCCTGTACACCCGGGCGTTTTCAACGTTCGAGTTGGGCCAGGCAGGGGTCATCGCCGTCGTGCTTCTTGTTCTGCTCGTTCTCATCACCGTGGCGCAGCAGGTGTATTTCCGACGGAGGACCACGTATGACCTCTCGTAGCAGCGAAAGGCTCCGGATGCCGGTGCGCACACCGCAGTCACGTGCGCCGCGCCGCGCGCTCGCTGCCCTTGGCGTGTACGCCCTTCTGCTCGTTGGCGCGGCCGTCACGCTTCTCCCCTTCGCCTTCAGCGTGATGACGGCGTTCACGACACCGACACAGTTTGCTCGCGAAGGCGCCGCGTCGCTGCCCAGCCCGGCGACGCTCGACAACATCGGCGAGCTGCTCGGCGGCGGTTTCGGCTTCGGACGCTCGCTTGGAGTGACTCTCGCCATGACGGCGGTGCTTCTCGTCGGTCAGCTGGGCTTCTCGATCATGGCGGCCTATGCCTTCGCCCGCATCGAGTTTCCCGGGCGCAGCATCCTGTTCTGGACCTACCTCTCGGCGCTCATGGTTCCGGCCGTCGTACTCGTCATTCCGCTCTATCTCATGATGGTGCAGCTGGGACTTCGCAATACTTTCTGGGGGCTCGTTCTGCCCTTCATGTTCGGAAGTCCATACGCAGTTTTCCTGTTGAGAGAGTATTTCCGAGGCATCCCTCGAGACCTCGTCGACGCTGCCCGCATTGATGGCGCCGGGCATTTTCGCATCATGACGGGTATCGTGGTTCCGTTGTCGCGACCAATTATCGTCACCTTGGCGCTCATCACCGTCGTCACTGCCTGGAACAGTTTTCTCTGGCCGCTCGTGGTGACAACGGGGAAGACCTGGGGTGTGATCACGGTCGCGACTGCTAGCCTCCAATCTCAGTACACGAGCAATTGGACGCTGGTGATGGCCGCGACGACGTTAGCCCTCGTTCCGCTGGTGATCGTGTTCCTGATCTTTCAGAAGCACATCGTCAAGTCCATCACCATTACCGGTTTCAAATAGAGAAAGACCCGAATGGCGAAGCGAATCCTTACGATTGCAGCGGTGGTGGCAGCATCTTCCCTTATGCTGTCTGGCTGCGCTGCCTCTGACACGACCGAGGCAGACACCACAACAGTCAATTTCCGGCTGTGGGACGAAACCGTCGCCAAGGCCTACGAGGCCTCGTTCGACGAGTTCGAAGAGCAGAACCCGAACATCAAGGTGAACATCAACGTCGTTCCCTGGGCCGACTACTGGTCGAAGCTGCGCACCGACGTTGCGAGCGGAACCATGGACGACGTCTACTGGATCAACAACTCCTACTACGGCGCCTACGTTGACTCGGGCAACCTCATGGACGTCGGCGCTGTCATGGGCTCCGCCGCGGCAGAGGCGTGGGAGCCGAGTGTCGTCGACCAGTTCACGCGCAATGGCACGCTGTGGGGCGTGCCTCAGCTGTACGACGCCGGCATCGCTGTCTATTACAACGCCGACATTCTCGAGGCTGCCGGAGTGACGCCGGAGCAGCTGAACGATCTGTCGTGGAACCCCGAGAAGCCAGACAAAGAGAAGCAGTCCGACGACCAAGCGGCGGCAGACACCTACCTCGAGGTCGCCCGCAAGCTCACCCTCGACTCGAGCGGAAAAGCCGGAGACACCAAGGGCTTCGACGGTGACTCCGTCGAGCAGTACGGCACGAATATCGCCTACGATCTGCAGGCGATTCTGCTACCTTTCATCGGGTCAAACGGCGGTGCATTCCAAAAGGGCGACGAGTTCGCATTCGCAGGCGAGAATTCGGCGAAGGCCATCAACTACCTCGTGCAGGCCATCAACAAGTACCACGTGGCACCGTCGGCCGCCGATACGAACGATGACGGCGACTTCAGCCTCAACGCGTTCACCCAGGGCAAGATGGCCATGTTCCAATCGGGGCTGTACAACCTCAAGAACGTGTCAGAGGGTGCCGACTTTGACTGGGGCGTCGCCATGCTCCCGGCCGGGCCCGAGGGCCGTGTCTCCGTGACGAACGGCATTGTGGCCGCGGGCAACGCGGCAAGCGAGAAGAAGGATGCGGTCAAGAAGGTGCTCGGCTGGCTCGGAAGCGAGCAGGGCAACGCCTATTTGGGCGCCGACGGCGCAGCCGTTCCCGGCGTTGTCGCAGCTCAGGACACCTACTTCGACTACTGGAGCAAGAAAGACGTCGACGTGTCGCCGTTCTTCGATGTCGTCTCCGATGGCAAGACGATCCCCGCTCCCACCGGGCCGAACTACAGCAAGGGCTACGAAAAGTTCGACCCCATCTTCAAGGAGATCTTTGCGGGAACAGTGAAGCCGCTCGACGGGCTGGAGCAGGCGCAGGCCGAAGCGAATGGGGCAATCGGCTCCGGCAATTGAGCATGTGTTCGCCCTTCGCCTCGGCGTCGGGTATCATAGCCAAGTTGCCCGTGTTCACTTCACGAACGCGAGCCACGATGCTACAACCCTCCTGTTGCAGAACGTCTGCAGCCGATCAAGACCGAAGGAGGTGGGTTAGTGACGCATCAGTACGAACTCATGGTCATCCTCGACCCGGAAATTGACGAGCGCACGGTTGCACCGAGCCTCGACAAGTTCCTCAACGTCATCCGCAACGGCGGTGGAACTGTCGACAACATTGACATCTGGGGACGCCGTCGTCTGGCGTACGAGATCAACAAGAAGTCCGAGGGCATCTACGCCGTCGTTGACTTCACCGCGACGACCGAGTCCACTCAGGAGCTCGACCGCCAGCTGAAGCTCTCCGAAGCCGTCATGCGCACAAAGGTGCTCCGCGCAGAAGAAGCGATCGCTCAGGTTGCTTTCGAAGCGCAGCGCGCTGAGGCCAAGGCCGCGCGCAAGGCAAGCAAGGGCGCCTAGTCCCATGGCTGGCGAGACCGTCATCACCGTGGTGGGCAACCTCACCGCCGATCCCGAACTGCGCTACACGCAGTCGGGGCTTGCGGTTGCCAACTTCACGATCGCGTCTACTCCTCGTACGTTCGACCGTCAGGCGAACGAGTGGAAAGACGGTGAAGCACTCTTCCTGCGTGCGAGCGTCTGGCGCGAATTCGCCGAGCACGTCGCAGGCACTCTCACCAAGGGCAGCCGCGTCATCGCTCAGGGGCGTCTCAAGCAACGTTCGTTTGAGACCCGCGAGGGCGAGAAGCGCACAGTGATCGAGCTTGATGTCGACGAGATCGGCCCGAGCCTTCGCTATGCAACGGCGCAGGTCACCCGTGCACAGTCGTCTGGTGGTGGGCAGGGACGTGTTCAGTCCGCGCCCGGCCAGAACGACGAGCCTTGGGCTCCAGCAGCGCAGTCGCAGCCCCAGTCGGGCGGCGGCGACGGGTGGGCAACACCCGGAAGCTACGGCGACGAAACCCCGTTCTAACTACCTGCGTGTGACGGCTGGGTAACAGCACCGTCGCACCGAATTTTCACGAAGAGGAATCCACTATGGCTGGAAAGTCGAGCGGCCAGGGCCGCAAGCCTTCCCGCGGTAAGGGTGCAAAGGCATCCGCCCCGGCGAAGTCAATTCGTGTCGGCGTCATTGATTACAAAGACGTCGCCACACTCCGCAAGTTCATCTCAGAGCGTGGAAAGATCCGCGCTCGTCGCATCACCGGTGTCTCCGTGCAGGAACAGCGCCTGATCGCACGGGCAATCAAGAACGCCCGCGAAATGGCACTTCTGCCTTACGCCGGCTCGGGCCGCTAAGGAGCACACGAATGTCGAAAGTAATTCTGACGCACGAGGTCACCGGCCTCGGTGCCCCCGGTGATGTCATCGAGGTCAAGAACGGCTACGCCCGCAACTACCTCGTCCCTCAGGGTTTTGCTACCCCGTGGACGCGTGGTGGCGAGAAGCAGGTCGAGCAGATCAAGTCCGCTCGCGCCGCTCGTGAACTCGAGACCATCGAAGAGGCGAAGTCCCTCAAGGACGCCCTCGAGGCGAACGAGATCACGCTGACCGTCAAGGCCGGCGCCGAAGGCCGTCTGTTCGGCTCGGTCAAGCCGGGCGACATCGCCTCGGCCATCTCCGAAGCCGGCATCGGCGAGGTTGACAGGCGCAAGATCGAGATCCCCAGCGCCATCAAGGCAACGGGCAAGCACGAGGCCACCCTGCGCCTCCGTGAGGACGTCTCAGCGACGATCGCCCTTCGGGTGGTTGCCGCCAAGTAAGGCGCTTCAAAACTGCGGGGTGAGCCACTGGCTCACCCCGCAGTTTTTTGTGTACGCCTCAGTAGAGAGTTGGAGGTTGCACATGGGTGGTTCTGGGGATAATATCTGCTCATCTGTGCACAGGTGCGGCCACGATTCCCAACCCTCAACCATGGCTTCAACTGGGTTTCTTCTCCACATGGGGTGGAGAAATTAAAACCAGGTCAGACTTCAAAAATAAAATTCGATCCCCACGTTCTCCACAGTTATCCACATCTGTTTCCCACAGGACTGACGGCGTTTCGCCCAGGTTCTCCACAGAGTTATCCACAGGCTGATTTTGGGGATGCGCGAGAGGTCTCTAGGGTAAGTCAGCAGACCGGTCGCGCACGTTCGCACAAGCGAACCAGCGGCTGATGTCGGCGGGTGCTGATTCACTTGGCGAGTAACGACGAACGACGACGTTCGGTTGCCGCTGAGGCAGGGCAGTGCTGTGCCGGTGAGTTGTGAAAAAGGGGGAGTTAATTCGTGTCGATCGCGCATCTTGAGGCTGGTGGAGTAGCTGGTCCTGACTCAGAGCGTTCGTATGAGCGCACCCCGCCGCATGACCTCCTCGCCGAGCAATCGACACTCGGTGGAATGATGCTCTCGAAAGATGCAGTCGCCGATGTCGTTGAGCTGGTTCGCGGTGTTGATTTCTACGTTCCCAAGCATGAAATCATCTTCGACGCGATGCTGTCGCTCTATTCGCACGGCGAGCCGACAGACGTCATTGCCGTCACGGATGAACTCGTCAAGCAAGGCGAGCTGCAGCGAGCCGGCGGTGCCGACTACCTTCATACGCTGACCTCCCTTGTTCCGACCGCGGCCAATGCCGGGTTCTACGCGTCAATCGTGTCTGAGCGAGCCATGCTTCGCCGTCTCGTTGAGGCAGGAACGCGCATTGTGCAAATGGGTTACTCGGGCGAGGGGGAGGTACTCGACCTCGTCAACAACGCGCAGGCAGAGATCTATTCGGTCTCCGGTGACGAGACGGCAGAAGACTACGTTCCGCTGAACACGGCTGTCGACGCTGCCGTCGAAGAGATCGAGGCCGCGAGCGGCCGCGACGGAACGATGACCGGCATCCCCACCGGTTTCAAAGAGCTTGACGATCTCACCAACGGTCTGCACGCGGGCCAGATGATCATCATCGCTGCGCGCCCCGCAATGGGTAAGTCGACTCTCGCGCTCGACTTTGCGCGGGCAGCATCCATCGCGAACGATGAGCCGTCGATCTTCTTTTCGCTCGAAATGGGCAAGAGCGAGATCGCCATGCGCCTGCTCAGCGCCGAGGGAGCGATCCCGCTGCAGAACATGCGCAAGGGAACGCTCGACTCGCGTGACTGGACGACAATGGCCTCGACGCGGGGCCGCATCAACGAAGCGCCGCTGTATATCGACGACAGCCCCAACATGACGCTCGTCGAGATCAGGGCGAAGTGCCGTCGTCTCAAGCAGCGGGTGGGGCTCAAACTTGTGGTTATCGACTATCTGCAGCTCATGACGAGCGGAAAGCGTGTCGAGAGCCGTCAGCAGGAGGTCTCGGAATTCTCGCGTGCGCTGAAGCTGCTCGCAAAGGAGCTGCAGGTTCCCGTGATTGCGCTGTCGCAGCTGAACCGTGGTCCTGAGCAGCGTCAAGACAAGATGCCAGCGATCAGCGACCTGCGTGAGTCGGGATCGATTGAGCAGGATGCCGACATGGTCGTGCTTCTTCACCGTGAATCGGTATATGAGAGGGACTCTCGTCCTGGGGAAGCCGACCTGATTGTTGCAAAGCACCGTAACGGTCCCACGGCGACGATCACTGTGGCTTTCCAGGGGCACTATTCGCGCTTTGCCGACATGGCCCCCGCCTGATCGAAACTAATGTGTAGGGAATCGTTGAACGTGACCATTCTCAACGCCAGTGGCGACGCGTAACGTCGGCTTCGTGGCATTGAATAGAACTCCCGTAGCTCGAGTCGCAATGATGTGCGGCCCCGGTGGTGCCGGCAAGACTACCTACGCCAAGCGCTTGGAGCGCGAAGGCTGGACGCGCTTGTCGTTCGAAGTGGAGTTCTGGGATCGCGGAATCACGACGATGCCTTCCGCCGACGTGGTCGCTGAGGTGGCAGCAGAGCTGAAGGCGCGTTTACTGAGCCATGTCGCAGCGGGGAATGATGTCGTGCTCGATTTCGGGTTCTGGTTCCGGCGACAGCGCGATGAGTTCCGCGAATTGCTCGCGCCGCACGGTATCGTGCCGAAGACTGTCTACATTGCGACGGACCTCGAGACCATTCTGAGCCGGGTCGGTGACCGACACGGCAGACAGGCAGATGACTGGCCGATGACCGAGCAGACCGCGACGGAGTACTTTGAGCAGTTCGAGCCACCGTCGCCAGAGGAAGGACCGCTCGAGATCATCAGCTAGGGGTGTGGCGAGTCACGCGATCGACCTGTTCATACACGAATGCTCGTGAATGATCAACGAGATATGGGGCGGTGCGCTGTCGTTGATCAGCCAATGAGCTTCATCAGATGCGAGGCCTGGGCTTCGGTTGTGCCGGGTGCGTTCCGGAGGAAACCGCTGTTTCCGGGTAGGAGCATAACCAGCCAGAAAGCTGCCCAGAGCGGTTGGTAGGCACGCATTCGCTCCCTCTCGACTTCCGATAGCCCGACGGCCTCAGAGAGAGACGCAGGATTGAAGACGCCGGTGAGGCGCCCGGCGATGTGCTCGACATGATCGGCCAGTTCGTATGCCGGATCTGTGAGGCCGCCGTCCTCGAAATCAACGAGGCGGCACGTTTGACCATCCCAGACGATGTTCGCCGGGTTGAGATCCGAGATTCCAAGCCCGACGAGTCGTGGGGAGGGCAGAGCGTCGGGTCGCGAAAGCCATTCGAGCGCAGTTTCGACTCCGACGGCCACCTGCTTCGGGTTCTGGCACCGGGAGAAATCGTTCGTTTTGCTCAGCCAGCCGCTGAGCGCCTGAGGAAGTGTCGACGGGCCGTAGGGGCGTTCGCTGATTCCCGCGGAGTTGATGTGCTCGAGGGGGATTCTGTAAAGGCGACGCAACGTCTGCCCAAGCGACCCTGTCTGCTCACGGGTCAGCGGTTTGTCGCCGAGTGGATCTCCTGGCAGTCGTTCCATGATCACGACAGGGTGGCCGCTCTCAGTCTCGCGTCTCAGAGGTCGTGGGGCCACCCCCGGTGCGTGTTCCCAAATGAGATTGAGGCATCTCCACTCGCGGTCCGCTTCTCCATCAGACCAACGCAGAAACCTCTTACGAACCTCTGTGGTGGTGAAGCGCAGCTCGTGGGTCTGGGTCTGCATGTTACTCAGTGTAGGAGGGTCGCCGACGTATTCATTGAGCCCCCGGCACGATATGAGCATGCAGTAATCGCTCGCCGGGAGTACCGTTGAGGGTCTCATCCTGGTCGAACAGCTGGCGTTGATAGACCCAGTGCACTCACGAAGGCAGCACAGATTGCGCCTCGATCAATTTGACTCGAGAATCGTGTGTCCTTCGGCCGCCGCGTACGTCATGTGCGCGGCTTGGTATCTCGTCCGGGGTCTGGCCCGCCGTTGTCGTCTGGCGGTTCACGGTCGTCGTCTCCCGGAGCGCGTCGCTGTCCCAGGTAGCGTCGGTTCACATACCAGTCTGGTGGGGTCAGTCTGGGGTGGCCGTTTTTGTCGCGGGTGATGGTCCAGTCGTCGTGGTCGAGGAGCCGATGATGAAACCAACACGCCAAAACACCGTTGTCGAGGTTGGTGGGACCGCCATCTTCGTATCTGTGTATGTGGTGGGCTTCACACAGCCAGGCGGCCACGTTGCAGTCATCGACAACACAGGTGTTCCCATCGCGGGCGATCAATGCCAAACGTTGCTTCGCGGTGAAGAACCGTCTGGCGTTCCCGAGGTTCAACACGTCGCCATGCTCATCAATGGTGACGTTCATCGTGTCGCCATCGCACTGCATCTGTGTCACAAAACTCATCGGCAACGGTGCTGGTGTTCCCGGTGACCAGGCTGCACCGGTACCGGCGTCGAGGTCCTCGTTCTTCACGGTGACCATCACTGTGGGACCGCGACCGTGCAGTTTCGGTGTGGAGTCTTGTTTGCCGACACCGGCGATCATCGCGGTGAACACGTCTGCACGTTCCTGTGGCCGTGACCGCTCCTCCGGCGCTTGCTTGGTCGCGGCGAGCTCCTCAGCATGCATAAACGTCGGCGACGTTCTCTTCGACATGAACGCATCAAACACGGGTGTCACCTGCGCTGCCTGCTCCGGTGAGAGCACCCCGGTGATCTTCATCGACCCGTCATCTTGGTGTTTGAAGACCAGTTTGCGGGCCTCATGGAGTTCTTCTGCTGTGGGTTCGACACCGTCAGGGTCAAGGGCAACACGGAACACGCGGGCCTGCTGCCGCACAGCATCCGCCGTGAACGGCACCTCACCGAACGCACCCGTCGCATTACCGATCAGCGTTTTCTCGGCCCAGTCGATCTGCTCGGGGGAAACCCGGGGCAGGACAGGTGCCAACGTCGACGTGATCGACTCGGCAACATCCAGACCAATCGTGCCTTGGGCGAGCGCGTCCGCGGTCTGGGAGAAAACAGGCTCGAGAGGCAGCCCGGTGTCCGACACTCTCGGTGTTGTGTGTTTCGCGACTGTCGCAAACCGATACGCTGTGGAGTTCTTCGCCCCCGTGATCACCTCAAACAGCGCCGTCGGGCTCTTCGCCCCGTGACGAGCGGCGAGACCGTCAAAACCGGCATCCGTGTCCGACCGGCGAGCAATGTCGCCCACATTTGAGATCTGACGGCCTTCGATGATGCGAGTGGTGTTTCCCAGCAGACCGGTATAGGTCAGCAGTGTGTTGGCGGAGAGATCTGCAGGGTTAATCGTCGCGAGTCGTGATGCGGCAGAAAGCAGGTCTTCCGCAGCCTCAACAGCGACAGCATCCGGACCACCATCGGGGTCGAAAGCTGATAGCGCCGCTACGTTTTGCATGACTGAAGTCTGCCACCGACCACTGACATTCCATCGACACAAATCCCCGGTCAAACCACCTATTGTGGATAACTCGCAAAACTTTCCACCTGTGGACGAAGAATCAATAGCGTGATCAACGAGCGAGGTAGTGGCAAGAGGGTTTCGGCATAGCGGGCGTTCCCATTTCCGTCCACATGTCGATGCCTTGTCGTGGGTGTCTACAGATGAGGAATCGTGCCGTTTCACAGGCCGCCGTCGCGACAGGCTGTTCGCATGATGAAGCTAGATGAGTTCCTCAGCGCGCCCGACGAGAGCCTTGTGCACTTCCCCGACGTTGACGAGGAGGATCGTGCGGACACCGAGTATGCGATTCTGGCACGCAGCGACGAACGGTCAGCCGTCGCAGACCCGAGGCCATCCGCTTTCTCGTATGGACTGGGACCGCGTGCCGACGCACTCGTTGACGTTGTGCTGCTCGTCGAAGATGTCATGCGAAGACCGGTCGAAGAGGTCTCTCCGGACGATGCTGCTGAACTCTCCACGATGTGTGTCTACCCGTCTCTTGTGCAGGCAGTGGCGCTTCAAATTGCATTCGGCCGCGAGACTGGAGTTGAGCATCGAAGAAAGTGGCTGTCGTTGATCGCCGAGGCGAAGATAAACGAGATGTCCGTCGATGACTATGTGATCGGGCCCCTGGCATTCCGAGAACTCAACGGCGACCGCATCGACCGCCTGTTTCGCGGCATCGAACGGCAATGCCCGCTGCACGATCGCGTCGTGCACGGAATCGCCGTGCTGCGGAGAATGATTGCGTTGCTTCCGAGCGAATACCGGTCGAGACCTCTGTGCACGTTGGCCTGGCTGCAGTGGGCAAATGGCAAACGCGCGATCGCCGCTGCCTACCTGACAGAGTCACTGCGCCTTCAACCCGATGATGCTGTGGCGATTGTTCTCTCAATATATTTTGACGCACAGATGCCGGTGTGGCGCGCCGCATGACGTCGTTCCGCAGGTGGCGCACGCTCAGGATGTGGCCGGTAGAATGGATGCATCGTCGGCCGTGTCCCCGCGGCCGATCTTCATGAAAGAGGCAGAGTCTTCGTGGTCACTCCCGCACGTTCGCACGCCATCGAGCCTGCGCCGACGCGGTTCTGGATTCTTCATGTTGTGCGCGCGGTGCTCTTTGCCGCCGTTGGCCTCTTCATCACGTTCTCACGAGACCACTCGCCAGCGCTCGGTCTCGTGGCCTTCGGAGCGTTCGCACTCGTTACGGGCATCGTCATCGGTGTGCTCTCGATTCGCATGGTCGCCGACGTCACAACGCGACGCCTGATCATCGCGCAGTCGATCATCTCGATCGTGGCCGGAACCGCAGCGCTCGCTCTGCAGTCAACGGGATTAGGCACGCTTTTGCTCACGGTGTCGATCTGGGCGGGAATGACGGGGCTCCTCGAGCTCTATGCCGGTTACCGTCTCATTCGTCGTTCCGCATTGTCGCGTGATTTCTTGATCGCCGGTGGGCTCACCGCGCTTCTCGCCGTCGTCTTCGTTCTTCTGCCGCCCGACTTTCAACAGGCAGACGGTGGGCTGAACGACGCACCGCTCACCCTGACATCGTCGGTCATGGCCGTGGGCGTCTTTGGGGCGTACGCCGCCATCATGGCAGTTTTTCTCGCCATCGGCGGGCTGTCCATCAAATGGCAGAAGGCAGACGACATCGCGGCAACGGAGGAATCAGAATGACTAAGCCAAGCAAGCGAGAGATGCTGAAGCCGCTTGAGCTTCTCGGCATCGCCGCTGCATTCGGCGTCTTCGCCGGGCTCATCACGCTGATGTCAACGCGCGACTTTTTGCTCACCATTGTCATGGCCGGAATCGCGTTCATCGCCGGCCTGGTGTTTCTCGCGCTCTTCGCGTTGACGATCAAGCCGAACAAGATCGAGCGAGAAGAGATCCAGCGCGACGACGACGGAAACCCCAAGCCGCCGACAATGCTCTAGGGCTCCGGCGCGTCACCGCTCGGTGTTAGCCCCGCCGCGCTGAACGCACGCGCGTAGATGTCGCGAATGGCCGCCTGTTTGCGGGCGTTGTACTCCATCATCGTCTCGGCACGGTCGGTCGAGGTGACTGCGGCGGAGCGCTTCACGTCTGCGTACAGCATCCGATCACCCTCATGTCGACGAAGGTGATCGCGAAAAATGCGATGCTTCCACGGCTCAGGGGCGTCGGGCCCGAAGATGTGCAGGTTGACGGATCGATCGGATGCTGTGAGGCAGCGATGCTCGAACCACCAGGGTTCGCGAACCGTGAGCACGTACCCAAGCTCGGTGAGCGGCGTGAGCCACGGCGTCTCGTGCGAAGGATCGGCGACGATGAGATCGATATCGATGACGGGCTTCGCCGGGAGCGAAGGAACGCTCGTCGAACCGACGTGGGAGATGTCGAGAACGAGCGCGCCAAGGCTGAGGCGGATCGTCGACTCATACTCGGCGTACCGCATCGGCCAGGTCGAATCGTATTCAACGATGTCGATCGGCCGATGCGAGGGCTGCACAACCCACGGTGACTGACCAGGAGGGGGAGCGTCGTCGGAAAAAGTCGTGATGTCGTGCACGGTCGGCATGCGACAAGCCTATGGGCCGGAGGCGCCTACACGATGCCGAGGCGCTCGGAGAGCACGAGGGCGGCTGCGCCGCGCAACACGATGTCGGGGCCGAGCGGCGTGACGTGGATGTCGACGTGGTCGACGTCGTCGGCTGTGTGAGAGTCGACGGCCTCTCGCGTCGCGTCGATCAGGGCGTTGCCGACGATCTCATCGGGACCGGTGAGCACAACCGCCGTGAGTCCGAGTGCTGTGACGAGGGGCGCGAGCGCGACTCCGAGTACCCGACCGGCACTGTGCAGCGCAGCATCCGCCGTCTCGCCCCCGACGACCGCTTTCTCGATCCGCTTACGCAGCGCCGCTGCGGTGATGAGCGATTCGAGTGGGACGGGCTCGCTCTCGGGTGTTGCGCGCACGAGCACACGACCGATTTCGCCCGCGGTCAAGCGCGACCCCAGCACGGGGCGGCCATCGAGCAGCAGCCCGCCCCCGACACCGCGGCCGATTTTCACGAGCAGCAGGTCGTCGCCACCCGATGCGAAGCTGTGCTCGGCGAGCACAGCGACGTTTGCGTCGTTCGCCACGCTCACCGGCACGCCGAAGCGCGAGGCCAAAGCCGGAGCAAGTGCGCGATTCGTCCAGTCGAGCGAGATGCTGCGGCGCACGACTTCGTCGCGATCGACGATGCCGGGCACGCCAACCCCAACGCCGAGCACGGGTGCCGTCGTCAGCTGCAGCGCCCACTCGAGAAGGTCGTCGACAAGTGAGGCGGCCTTGTCGCCCGTGACGCCGGGCGACGGAATCGACACCTCTTCAGAAATCACGCCGTCAAGGTTTGTGAGCACCGCCCTGAAGACATCGTGGCCGCTGAGGTCGATCGCGACGATCTGTTGATTGTCGCGTGCCATCTCGAGAAGCACGGCTGGTTTGCCCGGACCGCTCGCTTGACGGATGCCGCGTTCGACGACGAGCCCCTCGCGCTGCAGATCTCCGACAAGGTCGGACACCGTGACGCGGGTTAGCCCGGATTCGCGAGCGATATCCGCTCGGCTCAGCGGGGTTCCGCGATAGAGCATCTGCAACACGAGTGCACGGTTGTGGGCTCGTGTGTGACCCGGGTGCGCGGCAGACTCACGCCGCAATGCGGCGGAAGACGACAGCAGCCGCGGATCCATGTCTCTTCGTTGTCCTCACACTTGGTTTGCAACGCCGCACGCCCTCGCGGGAGGGCGCAGCTGGGTCAGCGCGGTGCGCCGAGTGCGTCAACCTGTGACGCGGCGAGGCCAATGTAGCGATCGGGCGTGAGCGCGAGAAGGCGGTGCTTCGCGTCGTCTCCGATGTCGAGACCCGTCACGAACTCAGCGAGCTCGGCATGGCCGATGCGCTTTCCGCGTGTCAGCTCCTTCAGCAGGGCATACGGGTCGCTGATCTGCGAGCGGCCTGCCGTCACCTCGGCGCGAATAACCGTTTGGATCGCCTCGCCGAGCACCTCCCAGTTGCTATCGAGATCGGCGAGCAGCGCCTCCGTGTTGAGGTCGATCTCGCGGAGCCCGCGACCGATGTTGTCGAGGGCGAGCACGGAGTGGCCGAGGGCGACTCCGATGTTGCGCTGAGTCGTCGAGTCAGTGAGGTCGCGCTGCAGACGCGATGTCACGAGAGTCGAGGCAAGCGAGTCGAGCAGCGCTGCAGAGAGCTCGAGGTTGGCCTCGGCGTTCTCAAAGCGAATCGGATTCACTTTGTGCGGCATCGTCGACGAGCCGGTCGCGCCCTCTTGCGGAATCTGACGGAAGTATCCCATCGAGATGTACGTCCACATGTCGGTAGCGAGATTGTGCAGCACGCGTCCTGCGTGAGCGATTCGTGAGTACAGCTCTGCCTGCCAGTCGTGCGATTCGATCTGCGTGGTGAGCGGGTTCCACGTGAGCCCGAGTGACTCGACAAACTCCCGAGAAATGCGCGGCCAATCGGCATCCGGGTCGGCGACGACATGTGCGGCGAAATCGCCTGTCGCCCCCGAGAACTTGCCGAGGTACTCACTCGCGTCGATCTGCACGAGAATGCGCTCGAGTCGATACACGGTGACGGCGAGCTCGCGCCCCATCGTGCTCGGCGTTGCCGGCTGCCCGTGCGTGTGCGACAGCATGGGTACATCGCGATGCTTCTCGGCGAGCTCGCGCAGCGTGCGGATGACACCTCGATACTTCGGCAGCCACACGTTCTGCACAGCATCCTTCACCGTGATTGCGTACGAGAGGTTGTTGATGTCTTCACTCGTGCACGCAAAGTGGGTGAGTTCGGCGATGTGGTCGAGACCGAGCTCAGAGAGCTTCTCTCTCACCAGGTACTCGACAGCCTTCACATCGTGACGCGTTGTCGCCTCGAACTCGGCAAGGCGATCGATCTCGATCTGACCGAAGTCATCGACAAGCTGCCGCAGCGATTCGGTCTCGGCGACAGTCAGCGGCTGTGAGCCGAACATGCCGTGCGACGTGAGGTAGAGCAGCCACTCCACCTCGACGGTGACGCGTGCGCGGTTGAGTCCCGCCTCGCTCAGGTGTTCGCCCAAGTCGGTGACGGCGGCGCGATACCGGCCGTCGAGTGGGCTGAGTGGCTGAGGCGGAAGTGGTGTCATCGAAGGGCTCCCTGTCGGATTGCGGGCTCGAGCTGGCGGAACAGAGCCAGGCTCGCTCTCTCTATCATCCCAAGAACCTGGTCGAAGGTTTCCGCGCTCGAGTAGTACGGGTCGGGAACGTCCCATGTTCGGTCCGCAGAATCGTCGAACGACATGAGCAGAGACACCTTTGTCTGATCGGATGCCGTCGGCGCGCTGTGCTGCAGCGAACGCAGATGCGTGCGGTCGAGGGCAACGACGAGGTCGAGGTTCGGAAACCAATTTTCGTCGAACTGCTTCGCCCTGTGCATCGAGCCGTCGTAGCCGCGGGCTGAGAGCGCGTCGAGCGTTCGCTGGTCTGCGCGCTCGCCGACGTGCCAATCGCCGATGCCCGCCGATGTGGCGGTTACCCACTGGGAGAGTCCCGCCTGACGGGCGCGCGACAGAAAGACGATCTCGGCCATCGGCGACCGGCAGATGTTTCCCGCGCAGACAAAGCAGATCGAGAAGGGAACGATCTCGGTGGCGCGCGACATAGGTTCCATTCTGTCGAACAGTGGGGTCGAATCACAGTCCACGTCGCGATTAATCATCCACAATCGCGTCAATGTCCGGACTTTCCACAGTTTGCTTGTGCGGGGTGGGGCGGATGCTGCCCGAGAGAGAGCCTTGATGCACGCCGTGAAAGGAGTATCCGTGAACCCCGTCACCGAACCTGAGGCCGAGCAGGCGATCGCTGAGCTGCGTGCCCAGCACACCGCCCTCGACCGTGTGCGCGACACTGTCGCCGCTCTCGCGCACAACCGCATTCCCCTGGCAATGCCGGCCACCTGGTCAGGCGCCTCGGCGCGAGCGTACGAGCTGCGTCTGCACGACATCGACGCGCAACTGACAATCAGCGAGTCGAGCCTCGATGGGGCGCTTGACGCTGTGCTTCACGATATCGCGAGCGTGCAGGCAGACACCGCAGCGCACATGGAGTCTGGCCGCGTGAAGGAGGGGCGATGAGCATCACGGTGGGCAGCCCGACGATGATCGACACAGACGAGATCAGCACGTTGGAAGAGGAGCTCTCGAGTTTTTCGCTCGAATGCGGGCTCGCGAGCGCCGAGGCGTCAGCCGCGCGCATCATGACGGCACCGCCGAATGCCTCAGCGCGGTGGAGCACGGCGGGCCCGCGCATTGACCGAGCGGCCGATCAACTCGCTGCAGCGTCCGACCACGCGGCCGCGGTCGCCCGAGCGCTCGGCGCAACGGCGTCACTGTACCTCGAGACCGAGTCGACGGTGAGCGGCTTGTTCAACCTGGCTTCGTCGGCGACCGGCGCCGTCGGAGGTGCGCTCTTCGGGCACATGCTTCTTCCCCTTGTCGGAGCCACGATCATCGCGGGCCCGGGCCTCGTCGCGCTAGCCGCAACTCCTGGCGGGCGTCAGGCATTCTCGCGCGTAAAATCTGTGCTCGGTGAGAACGTGACGGGCTGGCTGAACGCTCATCCCGATGTCGCTCGCAGTCCGCTCGCCATGCTGCTTGTGCGCGGGCTCGTCTCGGGCAGCGACGACACAGTCAAGTCCGCGTTGGGCATGCCGCCGGCGCTGTCTCCGCTCGTCAACGATCCTCGGCTCTCGGTTCCCGGTGTCGCCGTGGGCCTCGGCGCTCTCGGCGTTCGCTCACTTGGCGAGTCACCGGTTGCGGCGACCCCGGGTGCCCGCTCCACGGTTGGTGCTCCGACATCCATTTCCGATCTGGCGACGCGCATCCCCAGTTCCGGCTCGGGTTCGGCCCAGATTCGCGTTGAAGAGTATGAGAACGGTGACTCATGGGTCGTCTACGTCGGCGGCACCGTCGACATGGGGGTCGGTGGCGATGACGAAGCGTTCGACATGGAATCGAACCTTGCGCTCATGGCCGACGCAGACGGCGGCGGCTACCGTGCGGTTGAGCAGGCGATGAGCGACGCGGGAATCGACCCGGACGATGCAGTGACGATCGTTGGGCACTCTCAGGGCGGGCTCATTGCCGAGCGCCTGACGCAGTCGGGCGATTACAACGTGCAGACGCTCGTCACGTTCGGTGCCCCATCAACCGGCGCCGACCTGCCTGACGGCGTCAACGCGTACGCCATCGAGCATTCGGGAGACGTGATCCCTGCGCTGGGCGGCTTCACCGACGGCGGTGAACGAACGGTCATTACGGGCGACGCCCCTCCCGGAGGTGATTGGATGTCGCCGCACAGCATGTCGGGGTATGAGCAGACGGCAACTCAGATCGACGAGACGTTCGATCCTCGGTTCGGGCCGTTTCAGTCGGCAATCGACGGCATCGACGGCGACGGCACGCGAACCGACTACCACGCAACGCGGGTGGAGGCCGGTGAGGCGCCCGGCGACGCCCCGGTGGCCGATGACCCGTCATCCCACGACGCGCACCATGCTGTGCGACCACAAGACGTCGATCTGAGAATCGATAGTTTTGCTCACCCCGAGGCATCGAGCCCCGAGGCGCAGCCCGGGGGAACAGATGTCGGGTTTGATCCGGACGCCGGTGGCGACGGCGAGCGTGATCACGGCGGAGACGACGACGCGCTACACGATCCGGGGCGCGTCGACGGAGAGCACGTGGATCGCTTGGGGCCGCAGCCATCGCCGCTCCCACTGCCAGACGAGGTGATTCGCTCGGAGTAGTGCCTGCCTCTGAGGACTGCGTTCTACGACTGCGCCCGCTTCGGACGCACGAACAGTCCGATGAACCAGTTGATGATTCCGATGACGAGAGCGCCAAGCACGCCCCACCAGAACCCCTCGACCTGCAGCCCGAACCCGAACAGGCTGCTCAGCCACGCGGTGAGCAGCAGCAGAAGCCCGTTTACGATGAACGAGATCAGGCCGAGCGTGAGGATGTAGATGGGGAACGCGACAACCTTGATGATGGGCCGGATGATGCCGTTGACGATCGCGAAGATCAACGCGACGACGGCGTAACTCAGCCCGATTTGCCACCATTCGGCACCAAACGACGTCATGGTGATGCCGCCGACGATGAGCGTGGTCAGCCAGATTGCCACGCCGTTCACGATGACCTGCAGAAGGAACCTCATGCACCCATAATGACAGCAGTTCCCGAGCAATTCCGCTGTTTTTGGATCATCTCACGTCGATGTCCGCGCGTATACCCACGGGGGCATGGTCACTGTCTAGACTCGGGAAGGTGATTGCCCCCGAAGACGCCAGCCGGCTTCCCAACGCATCGCACGTGCGACTGCGTCCCGAGATCGTCGCGACCCCGCCCTACCGTCAGGGCAAGCCCGCAGCCCCCGACGCATTCAAGCTGTCGAGCAACGAGAACCCGTTTCCTCCGCTTCCCGGGGTGATCGAGGCGATCGTCACGGCCACCGATGTCAACAGATACCCGGATGCCGCCGCCACCGAGTTGCGCCAGCGCCTCGCCGCAGAGCATGGCGTCGATGAGAACGAGATTCACGTGGGTGCCGGGTCGGTCGCCCTGCTCTCTCAGTTCATTCAGGCTGCAGCGGGACCGGGCGATGAGGTGCTCTACTCGTGGCGCAGCTTCGAGGCGTACCCGGGACTCGTGACGGTTTCCGGAGCAACGAGCGTGCAGATTCCCAACGACAGCGCCGGCGCGCACGACCTCGACGCGATGGCCGCCGCCATCACCGATCGCACTCGCGTTGTGATCGTGTGCACGCCAAACAATCCGACGGGCGCGATCGTCACTGCTGATGCCTTCGCCGCATTCATGCAACAGGTTCCACCGCAGGTGCTCGTGCTGCTCGACGAAGCTTATGCCGAGTTCGTTCGCGATGAGAACGCGGTGAACGGCCTCGACGTCATCGAGCGCTACCCCAACGTCGTGGTGCTGCGCACATTCTCGAAGGCCTACGGCCTTGCAGGGCTGCGCGTCGGCTGGGCACTTGGCTCTGAGCAGTTGCTCGACGCCGCTCGTGCCTCCGCCATACCGCTGTCTGTCACGGGCACGGCTCAAGCCGCGGCCATCGCATCTCTCCAGCGCGCAGACGAGCTGTTGGAGCGCGTTGACACCCTCGTCGAGCGTCGCGACCACATTGTGGCGCAGCTCCGCGGGCAGGGCTGGGCGATTCCGGAAACGCAGGCAAACTTCGTGTGGCTGCCGACGGGAGATGAGACGGATGCCGCGGCAGCGACGTTCACCGAGCATGGAATCGTGTCGCGGCCGTTCGCCGGTGACGGCATCCGAATCAGCATCGGCGAGCCAGAATCTGTCGATAAGCTCCTAGCGGCGGCCGAAGTGATTGTGAATTCCCTCCCATCCGGTCACGGCGCAAGGACCATAGGTTAGAACGGTGGCTTCTGTGAACGACACCCAGAACTCGTCGGTGCGCATGCTCGCAGCCGACGGAACCTTTGCTCCGACGCCGGCGGCAGAGAAATACCTTCCGGTGCTCGACGGACTGACAGACGACGACCATACGCAGTTTCTGCGCGACATGGTGACGACGCGCACGCTCGACCTCGAGGCTGCGAACCTGCAGCGGCAGGGCCAGCTTGCATTGTGGGCCCCTGCTGTCGGCCAAGAGGCGGCGCAGGTGGGCTCCGCGCGGGCCGCTCGTGCGCAAGACACGTTCTTCCCCTCGTATCGGGAGCACGCCGCCGCCCTGATCCGCGGCGTAGATCCTCTCGGCATCCTCGCTCTCTATCGGGGTGTGACCCTAGGCGGGTGGGACCCGAACGACCCGAAGAACGGCAACTTCCGCCTGTACACGCTCGTGCTCGGTGCGCAGACGCTGCACGCCAGCGGGTACGCCATGGGCATCACCTTCCGGGGAGAGGCGGCGACCGGCAATCCGGAGTCAGACAAGGCGGTGATCGTCTACTTCGGCGACGGATCGACGAGCGAGGGCGACGTCAATGAATCGATGATCTTTGCCGCCAGCTACCAGACGCCGCAGGTGTTCTTTCTGCAGAACAACCAGTGGGCAATCTCCGTTCCGGTCAGCAGACAGTCGCGCACGCCGCTGTACAAGCGCGCGGCCGGGTTCGGTCTCGACAGCGTGCACGTTGACGGCAACGACGTGCTGGCAAGCTACGCGGTGTCCAGACAGCACCTGGAGAATGCGCGCGGCGGCAAAGGCCCGCAATTCATCGAGGCCGACACCTACCGTGTCGGCGCGCACACGACGAGCGACGATCCCACGAAATACCGCACGGCAGACGAGCTCGACTCCTGGGTTGCTCGCGATCCGATCGCTCGCTTCGGAACCTGGCTGCGTTCGCAAGGCGCGGCAGACAGCCTCTTTGACGAGATCGATGACGAGGCAAAAGACCACGCAGCCGATGCTCGCAGGCGCTGCCTCGAACTCCAGAGCCCCGATCGCGATGCGATGTTCGACTTCGTGTACAGCGAAGAGCATTCGCTCATCGACGACCAGGCCGAATGGCTCGACGCCTATGAGGCGAGCTTGGAAGGCGGTGCAGACCAATGACAGAGACACTCGAGTCCCCAGCTGTCGCGGCATCCGGAATCACGACGATGCCCATGGCCAAGGCGCTGAACGCCGGACTGCGCGCAGCAATGGCCGATGACAATGTGCTGTTGATGGGCGAAGACATCGGCCCGCTCGGCGGCGTCTTTCGTGTGACCGAGGGGCTGCACGCAGAGTTCGGCGAGAACCGCGTTCTCGATACTCCACTTGCTGAGTCCGGAATCATCGGCACGGCGATCGGCCTCGCGATGAACGGCTTTCGGCCCGTGTGTGAGATTCAATTCGACGGCTTCGTGTTTCCCGGGTTCAACCAGATAACGACGCAGCTGGCCAAACTCACGAACAAGCACATGGGCGCGCTGTCAATGCCCGTCGTGATCCGCATTCCCTACGGCGGCCACATCGGAGCGGTTGAGCACCACCAAGAGAGCCCCGAAACCTACTTCGCGCACACTCCCGGGCTGCGCGTGCTCAGCCCGTCTACCCCGAACGACGCGTACTGGATGATCCAAGAGGCGATCGCCTCGAACGACCCCGTCGTGTTCTTCGAGCCGAAGAGTCGTTACTGGCAGAAGGGCGAGGTCGACCTCAGCTCGCACGGAGCGCCGCTGCACTCGAGCCGCGTCGTGCGGCAGGGAAGCGACGCAACGATCGTCGCCCATGGCGCGATGGTGACGACGGCTCTGCAAGCTGCCGAGCTGGCATCGGGGGAGGGCATCAGCCTCGAAGTTGTCGACCTGCGCTCGATCTCCCCCCTCGACTATGAGCCGCTGCTCGCAAGCGTGCGCAAAACGGGTCGGCTCGTCGTCGCGCAGGAAGCATCCGGATTCGTCTCGGTCGGATCCGAGATCGCGGCAACCGTCGCCGAGCGAGCGTTCTACTCGCTTGAAGCGCCCGTGCTGCGGGTGTCAGGCTTCGACGTTCCCTTCCCCGCCGCGCGCCTCGAGAAGCAGTTTCTTCCCGACGCCGACCGCATCCTCGAGGCCGTTGACCGGTCTCTCGCCTACTAGCCACCTGGAGAGCACATGAGCGAGTCAGAGTTCCCCCTTCCCGATGTCGGCGAGGGCCTCACCGAAGCCGAGATCGTGCAGTGGAAGGTTGCTGCGGGAGATTCCGTCGAGCTGAACCAGGTGCTCGTTGAGATCGAGACGGCGAAGTCGCTTGTTGAGCTGCCGTCTCCGTTCGAAGGAACGATTGGGCGACTTCTCGTGGAAGAAGGCGCGACTGTCGACGTGGGAACCCCCATCGTCACCGTGCAGAGCACAGAGGCGGATGCCTCGACTGCGCCGACCCGTGAGGCAGAAGCCGTTGCCGCCGATACGAAGTCGACGATCGAGCCGGAGGAATCGGGAGAAGGGGCGGTGCTCGTCGGCTACGGAACCGGCGCGGGGGCCCCGAGCCGGCGCCGCGCGAAGCGACGCATCAACACCCAACCGGCTCCTCCGGCATCCGTTCCGGCCGCCGCGGCGGGCCCAATCATCGCCAAGCCGCCGATTCGCAAATTGGCAAAAGATCTCGGCGTCGACCTCAGCGTCGTCGAGGGCACCGGCCTCGCCGGCGAGATCACCCGTGACGACGTCGTGCGCCACGCGGGGCAGGCGAGCGTGTTCCGCAACATCGAGACACCCGAGTGGAGTGAAGACCGCGAAGAGCGCGTTCCGGTCAAGGGCGTGCGCAAGCAAGTTGCGCAGGCCATGGTGTCGTCGAAGTTCTCGGCACCGCACGTGAGTGTTTTCGTCGACGTGGATGCCACGCGCACGATGGAGTTCACCAAGCGCCTCAAGGCGTCACCGGACTTCGCCGGCGTGAAAGTGTCTCCTCTGCTGATCATGGCTCGCGCAATGATCTGGGCGGTACGTCGCAACCCCAGCGTCAATGCAACGTGGACCGACGAAGAGATCATCATTCACCACTACGTCAACCTGGGGATCGCCGCGGCGACGCCGCGCGGTCTGCTCGTGCCGAACGTCAAGGAAGCGCAGTCGATGACGCTGCTCGAACTGGCAACGGCGCTCGAGCAGCTGACGCTCACCGCCCGCGACGGCAAGACGCAGCCGAGCGATATGCAAAAGGGAACGATCACCCTGACGAACATCGGCGTGTTCGGTATGGACACGGGAACGCCGATTCTCAATCCGGGCGAGGTCGGCATCGTGGCAATGGGCACGATCAAGCAGAAGCCCTGGGTTTTCGATGGGGAAGTTCGCCCGCGATTCGTCACGACGATCGGGGGGTCATTCGACCACCGCGTCGTCGACGGCGACGTGGTGTCGCGATTTGTCGCCGACGTGGCATCGATCATCGAGGAGCCCGCGCTCCTGCTCGATTGAGTGCTCATGCGCGCACGGAGATAACGAAGCAGTAACTCATTGTTTTGGATTCTGACCAGCGGTTTCTTTCGATTGTTCATGCATGATGCGCCCTCAGGGGCGATCGATGGCTTCGCATAGTACTGCCCGGGCAGTTAAGCTGGCCTGTGGCCTTCGGGCCACTTAACCAGTCCGCGCCCTCGAGAAGCCGGCAGCCGTCGGAGTCACGTGGACGTATGGTCGAGAACATCGGCGCCGACTACCCGGTCGACGCCGCGGCAGATACCCGAGAATGCCGTGGCGGTTCATCCCGTCGCATTACCGCTTTACCTCGGGGAACCTGTCTCTGTTCCCGACCCGGCCGCACAAACATTAGCCGCACGTGAAGCAGCCTCCGCCGCTTCACTGCGTGCCTGGAGAGTACGTGTCAGAAACCGTTGCGCTCACAGCGCAGAATCTCTACAAAGTCTTCGGGCGGCGCCCCAAAGAGGTCATTAAGCGACTCAAGGCTGGCGAATCGCGTGATTCGCTGACTTCGCAGGGAACCGCCGCCGTCATTGACGCCAGCTTCGAGGTCAAACACGGCGAGATCTTCGTCGTCATGGGCCTGAGTGGCTCGGGCAAGTCGACGCTCATCCGCATGCTCAATGGCTTGTGGGACACGAGCGAAGGCAACGTGACCATCGGTGACACGGCGATTACCGGAATTTCAGACAAAGACCTTCGCGATGTGCGTCGCAAGCGCATCTCGATGGTGTTTCAGCACTTCGCCCTGTTGCCGCACCGCACGGTGCTCGACAACGTGGCGTACGGCTTGGAAATTCAAGGGATGACCAAGGCGGAGCGTCAGCAGAAGGCGCTCGAATGGGTCGGACGTGTGGGCCTCACAGGCTGGGAAGACAAGCTCCCGAGTCAGCTTTCGGGCGGCATGCAGCAGCGCGTCGGCCTCGCCCGCGCACTCGCGGCCGATACGGACATTCTGCTGATGGACGAGGCGTTCTCTGCTCTCGACCCGCTGATTCGCCGCGAGATGCAGGAACAGCTTGTCGAACTGCAGCAGGAACTCGGCAAGACAATCATCTTCATCACCCACGATCTCAACGAGGCGATGTTCCTCGGTGACCGCATCGCGGTCATGCGCGACGGACGCATCGTGCAGATTGGCGCTCCAGACGACATTCTCACCGACCCGGCGAACGACTACGTCGCGCAGTTCGTGCAGGATGTCGACCGCGCACGCGTTCTGACAGCATCCGGTGTCATGGAACCCGCGCGCTCGGTGATCACGGCAACGGCCGGCCCGCGTGGCGCGCTGCGCACGATGCGGGACCTGCAGACCTCCGCGGCGTTTGTCGTCGGCAACGGACGCAAGCTTCTCGGTGTTGTCCGCGACCGCGACGTGATGCGCGCCGTCAAGGATGGTGAGAAAGACATCATGTCGATTCTGCGCCACGACACTCCGACCGTCTCGCCCGACCAGCACCTGGTTGACCTCTTTGGCATCTCTGCCGAGTCGACGCTTCCCGTTGCCGTGATCGATGACGAAGATCGCCTGCTCGGCGCCATACCTCGCGTCACGCTTCTCGCGTCGCTGGGCAACGTGCCGTCGACGACGACCGAGATTCCCGTTGTCGAGCCGGCCTCGACGATTCCCGTTGAGACGATGACCGAGACGCTGCTCGAGTCCGGCGGTGAAGAGGCAACCGCCGACGAAACCGCCGCCTCGAACGAAGGGAGTGCCAACTGATGGAATTCAGACTTCCCCTCGGTGACTGGATCGAAGTATTCAGCGAGTTCATTACAGATACTCTCAGCGGTCTCTTCGATGTCATTGCCACAATCTTCGGCGGGTTCTACGACGGAGTCGACGTGCTTTTCGCCGCGCCGCCTTTCTGGGTGATTATCATCATCCTTGCCGTGCTCGGATTCTTCGCGCGCGGATGGGTGTTCGCCGTCGGCACAGCGATCGGACTCGTCGTCATCCTCTCCGTCGATCAATGGGAGAACGCGATGCACACGCTCGCGCTCACCCTCGTTGCTGCCGCCATCGCCGTGATCATCGCTATTCCGGTCGGAATCTGGGCTGCGCGCTCTGAGACGGCGTCAGCGATCATCCGCCCGATTCTCGACTTTCTGCAGACGATGCCCGCATTCGTCTACCTGATTCCGGCGATCATCCTGTTCAGCGTCGGAGTCGTCCCCGGCATCGTGGCGACAATCATCTTCGCCATCGCGCCCGGCGTGCGACTGACCGAGCTCGGCATTCGCGGAGTCGATGCTGAAGTCGTCGAGGCAGGGCAGGCGTTCGGCGCATCGCCACGCCGCATCCTCTTTCAGATTCAGCTGCCACTTGCCCGCCCGAGCATCATGGCCGGTGTCAATCAGGTGATCATGCTCTCGCTGTCGATGGTCGTCATCGCGGCGATGGTTGGGGCACCTGGTCTTGGCGGGCCCATCGTTCAGTCGCTGCAGTCAATCGACCTCGGACTCGGTTTCGAATCGGGTCTCTCCGTCGTGATTCTCGCAATCGTGCTCGACCGCCTGACGGCAACGCTCGGCGGCGGCGGCAAGAAGAAGCGGGCGAAGTCCCCGGCCTCAAACGACGCCTCGCAGCAGGCATCGGATGACGCGGAGCAAGCTGAAGCTGCGGGCCCCAAGCGGGCGCCGGCGGCCGGGATTAGCGGGCTCTAAACCAATCCACCATGTGTGACCCTCGGCTTTACCGAGGCGTAGAAAGGAAAATATGAAGAAGCGTATTCTCGCTGTAGCCGCCATGGCTACGGCCGCTGTTCTCGGCGTGACGGGATGCTCCGGCGACGCCGGCGGCTCCGGCGGAGGCAGCGAAGACAAGGGCGACATCACCATCGGCGTCTTCAACGGATGGCCCGAGGGTGAGGCTGCCTCGTACCTCTGGAAGTCGATTCTCGAGGAAAAGGGCTACAACGTCGAGCTTGAGTATGCCGACGCGGGTCCCGTGTTCGCCGGTGTTGCCGACGGAACATATGACTTCGCTCTCGATGGCTGGCTGCCGCTGACGCACGCTGACTACTTCAAGAAGTTCGAGGGCGACATCGTCGACCTCGGCGCGTGGAACGAAGACGCCAAGCTCACCTTCGCCGTGAACGCCGACGCGCCCATCGACTCGCTTGAAGAGCTTGCTGCCAATGCCGACAAGTTTGGCAACAAGATCATCGGCATCGAGGCAGGCGCTGGCCTCACCAAGGCGACGCAGGACGCTGTCATTCCGGAGTACGGCCTCGAGGACATGGAATTCATCACGTCGTCGACTCCGGCCATGCTCGCCGAGCTCAAGAAGGCACTCGACGCCGACGAGAACATCGTTGTGACGCTGTGGCGCCCACACTGGGCATATGACGCCTTCGACATCAAGGACCTCAAGGACCCGAAGAAGGCCCTTGGCGAGACTGAGTCGATCCACACGTTCACGAGCACCAGCTTCGAAGAGGACTTCTCTGAGGTGAACGGGTGGCTGAAGAACTTCAAGATGGACTCAGACCTGCTCTTCTCGCTTGAGAACGTCATGTACAACACCGACGAGGAGATCAAGGACTTCACGCCGGTTGTCGAGGACTGGATCGCCGAGAACCAGGACTACGTCGACGGACTCACCAAGTAGAACCACGACGATAAGCGGCGGGCCACCTCTCGAGGGTGGCCCGCCGTTTTGTCGCGGTGAGAGCGAAGCATCCCCCAGTCGATTTTGAAAATCATTATCATTAGTGATTAGATGATTCACATGCACAAACGCTCAATCGCCGCTCTCATCGCCGCTCCCGCTGTCATTCTTGCGCTCGCGGGGTGCCAATCGACGGATGCTGCAGAGCAGAGTGATGCGCTCACTATCGTCGCCTCGACAAATGTGTACGGCGATATCGCAACGGCGATCGCTGGCGATGCCGCCGACGTCACATCGATCATCGACTCAAGCGCCCAGGACCCTCATTCATACGAGGCCAGTGCGCAGGACCGTCTCGCGGTCAGCAAGGCTGACATCGTTATCGAGAACGGCGGAGGGTACGACGGCTTCATGGATGACCTCATCGGGGACTCCGACCCCGCCATCCTGAACGCCTCTGAGCTCTCAGGCCTCATGCCCGACGCTGACGAGCACGAGCACGCTGACGAGGAGAGCCACGAGGAGGGCCACGAGCACGAGGGCCACGACCACATCGAGGGCTTCAACGAGCACGTCTGGTACAACTTCGACGCCATGGGGCACCTCGCCGAGCACATCGCTGAAGAGCTGAGCGACATCGATCCGGACAACGCAGGCACGTTTGACGACAACTACGCCGACTTCTCGGCACAGCTCGAGAGCCTGCACGAGTCCCTGCACACGATCGGTGACACCGCTGAGGGGGCGGCCGTGCTGATCACCGAGCCCGTGCCGCTCTACCTGCTCGACGATGCCGGCCTCGATAACAAGACACCGGAGGCCTTCAGTGAGGCTGTCGAAGAGGGCACAGACGTCTCAGCATCCGCGATGCAGGAGATGCTTGGTCTCGTCGAATCCGGAGACATCGCTCTGCTCGCATACAATGAGCAGACGAGCGGCCCCATCACCGAGAAGGTGAAGGATGCCGCAGAATCAGCGGATGTTCCCGTGGTGTCGTTCACCGAGACCCTGCCTGACGGCGAGGGATACATCAGCTGGATGACCGCCAACATCGACTCCCTGAGCGAGGTCTTCGCCGCGTGACGCAGCAGCACAAGCACCCCAGCGACCCGGTTGTCTCTCTGCGAGACGCCGGGCTTCGCTTTGGCGACCGATCGCTGTGGTCGAATCTCGCTCTCGACGTCTGCCCTGGAGAGTTTCTCGCGGTGCTCGGCCCGAACGGGTCAGGGAAAACGTCGTTGCTCAAGGCGCTTCTCGGCCAGCAGGAGCTCTCGTCGGGCAGCCTCAGCATCAACGGGCACCCCGTGCGCCGCGGAGACCGCCAGATCGGTTACATTCCGCAGCAGAAGCTGATTCCCGCAGGCACCCCGATGCGCGCTCGTGACCTCGTTGCCCTCGGCGTCAACGGTCACCGATTCGGCATTCCACGGTCTCGCCGTGCGGAGAAGAAGCGCGTCGACGAGCTCCTTGATGCCGTCGGGGCCACCTTATACGCAGAGGAACCGGTCGGCAGTCTGTCTGGCGGAGAGCAGCAGCGGCTGCGCGTCGGTCAGGCGCTTGCGGCGGACCCCAGCATCCTGCTCTGCGACGAACCGCTGCTGAGTCTCGATCTTCACCATCAGAGAGCGGTGAGCGAGCTCATCGATGCTCGCAGGCGAGACGCGGGAACGGCGGTGCTCTTCGTCACGCACGATGTGAATCCCGTGCTGAACATGGTCGACAGGATTCTGTATCTCGCCGGCGGACGCTTTCTCGAGGGGACGCCAGACGAGGTGCTGCGTTCTGACGTGCTCTCGAAGCTCTATGGAACGCCCGTCGAATGCATTCGCACAGGCGGCCGCGTCGTTGTCGTCGGCATTCCGGATGCCGAGACGACACACCATCACCATCATGACCACCATCCCGATCACGAGGGCGCCGCATGACGCCGCACCTGGCACTGCTCGTGCAGGCGGCCTCCGGCGACGATCTCTGGTCGCGACTCTTCAACTTCGAGAACTACGGCGAGCTGCTCGCGCTGGTGCACAACTCGGTGATCGCGGGCGCCGTGCTCGGCATCGTCGGCGGGCTCATCGGCGTCTTTGTGATGCAGCGTGACATGGCATTCGCCGTGCACGGCATCAGCGAGCTGTCGTTTGCCGGGGCCTCGGCTGCGCTGCTCTTCGGCGCCAACGTGATCGTCGGCTCGATTGCGGGCGCACTCGTGTCGGCAATCATGATCGGGCTGCTCGGTTCGAGGGCACGCGATCGCAATTCGATCATCGGCGTGCTCATGCCGTTCGGCCTCGGCCTCGGCATCCTGTTTCTTGCGCTTTATCCTGGCCGCTCCGCCAACAAATTCGGGCTGCTCACGGGGCAGATCATCGCCGTCGATGACCCGCGGCTCGGATGGCTCATCGCCATTTCCGCTGTCGTTCTCGTTGGGCTGCTGTGGATGTGGCGCCCGTTGACGTTTGACAGCCTCGACGCCGACGTCGCTGCCGCGCGCGGAGTGCCGACGCGATTCATCTCGCTCGCATTCATGGTGCTCCTCGGGCTCATCGTCGCCGTCTCAGTTCAGATCATCGGGGCGCTTCTCGTGCTGGCGCTCGTCGTGACCCCGGCCGCGGCAGCGCTGCGACTCTCGAGCTCGCCCATCATGGTTCCGGTGCTCGCCGTGACGTTCGGTTTCGTCTCCGCGGTCGGCGGAATTCTTCTCGCCATCGGGGGCTCCCTGCCGATCAGCCCGTACATAACGACGATCTCGTTTGCGATCTATCTCGGTGCGCGGCTCGTCGGTCTCAGACACAAGGCGCGCCCCGCTGTGCGCTGACTCAGCAGCATCCGTGCTCACCCGAGATTGCCGGAATCTCGGGGTAGTCTGGAGGATGGTTCAGGGAGGTGACGCATGGTTGTCAGGCGCAATACATGGCAACGTGAAGCTGTGCGCGACGCGTTGGACTCGACCGACGGCTTCGTCAGCGCGCAGGGGCTGCATTCGCAGCTGAAGGACTCGGGCTCCCACATCGGCCTCGCGACGGTCTACCGTGCGCTTGCCGATCTTGCCACAGACGGCGATGCCGACTCGCTACAGTCCCCCGAGGGGGAATCGCTGTACCGCGCGTGCGAGAGCTCGGGGCACCACCATCACCTGATCTGCCGCACCTGCGGCGTTACCGTCGAGATCGAAGCTGGGGAAGTCGAGCGGTGGGCCCGCAACGTCGCTGCCGAGCACGGTTTCACTGATGCCAGGCACATCGTCGACATCTTCGGTCTCTGCGCGCAATGCTCGGCGGTACAGCACGCATCCTGACCGTGGGTGATTTCGGGCTGTGATAGAGTAGCTCGTTGGCTGATCGGACCCTCTCGACCGTTCACGCCGTATATCTCCTTTCACAGGGGATATGCCGACAAGAGATCTTGGGCAGAGCATCCGTTCTGCGGTACTGAAGGAGACCAACTATGGCAGCAGTGTGCCAGGTGACTGGAGCCGTTCCCGGCTTCGGACACAACATCTCGCACTCGCACCGACGCACCAAGCGTCGTTTCGACCCGAACATCCAGAAGAAGACGTACTACGTTCCGTCACTTCGACGTAAGGTGACGCTCACCCTGAGCGCCAAGGGCATCAAGGTCATCGACGCACGCGGCATCGAGTCCGTCGTCAAAGACCTTCTCGCACGTGGGGAGAAGATCTAATGGCTAAGGCACAAGACGTCCGCCCGATCATCAAGCTTCGTTCGACGGCAGGCACGGGATTCACCTATGTGACCCGCAAGAATCGTCGTAACAACCCTGACCGACTCGTGCTGAAGAAATACGACCCAGTGGTCCGCAAGCACGTTGACTTCCGCGAGGAGCGATAAGCATATGGCTAAGAAGAGCAAAATCGCGCGCAACGAGCAGCGCAAGCAGGTCGTTGCCCGCTACGAAGAGAAGCGTCGCGAGCTGAAAAAGGCTCTCGTTGACCCCAATGGCACAGACGAGTCGCGTGAAGCAGCTCGCGTGGGTCTGCAGAAGCTTCCGCGCAACGCCTCACCGGTTCGCGTCCGCAACCGCGACGCGATCGACGGACGTCCGCGTGGACACCTCAAGGCTTTCGGCATCTCGCGCGTTCGCTTCCGCGAGATGGCACACCGCGGCGAACTGCCCGGCGTGACCAAGTCGAGCTGGTAAGTCACATTCCCTGAGAAAGGGCATCGGCCTCGTGCCGGTGCCCTTTCTCTGTGCGCGCCAGACCGCGGCGAGGACGCGGAAAATGGCGGTTTTCGAGCGACTTTTCCCTCTTTTGGGTCGATTTCGGGCGACACGCGCCCTGAAAGTGCCCGAAAACCCGCATAAATCCGCGAAACCATGCGGATCTCTGTTACATTCATCGAGTCACAGAACCTCAGTGATAACTCGTCACAGGGGGCCGAATACCGCGTGATTCACGCAGCAAACGTCCGAGGAGGACAACTCAATGGCTGATAAGTCGCTCAACAAGACCGAGCTCGTCGCGAAGATCGCCTCGTCGACCGGCCAGAGCCAGGCTGCCGTCGGTGGCGTGCTCGACGCCCTGTTCGCTGAGCTTGCTGGCTCTGTCAGCAACGGCGTCAAGGTTTCGATCCCGGGCTGGCTCGCCGTCGAGCGCACCAACCGTGCTGCTCGCACCGGCCGCAACCCGCAGACGGGCGAGACCATCAACATTCCGGCCGGCCACTCCGTCAAGGTGACCGCTGGCTCGAAGCTCAAGGCAGCTGCCAAGTAGTCTCCAGCTCTCGAGAAGGGGCGTCGTGCATCGCACGACGCCCCTTCTGTATGCCGGTGCCTGAACGCCCGCACTCAGGACACCCGCGTAATCTTGTAGCGTGACCCGTTCCCTGCGCATTCTCGGCCCGTCAGTGCTGCTCGCTGTCTCGCTGCTCGCCGTTTTCGCCGGGCTGGCGCTCGGCGGGGGAGCGGATGCCCCGGCGATCGGCGATCCCGGGGCCTTTGTACGTTTTGCGCTGCCCGTCATGAAACTTGTCGTCAACCTCGGTGTCGCGCTCACGTTGGGTACGATCTTGATCGCGCTCTTCGCGCTTGATTCCACGCGCCCTGCCTACAGCCGTGCGCTCGACATCGCCGCTGCGGGAGCTGGCGTCTATACCGTGGCCTCGGCTGGCACGGCCTTCTATACGTTCATGAACATCACGGGAACGCAGTTTTCGTTCGGCAATGACTTCGGCCAGAAGCTCGCCGTGTTCTTCACAGACGTCGAGGTCGGCCAAGCCTGGCTCATCACGACGCTCATTGCTGCGGCGGTCACGGTGCTGTGCTTCGCCGTGCGCAACCAGACAGGACTGCTCTTCGTCGGAGTGCTCGCCCTCGTCTCATTGGTCCCGATGGCCGAGCAGGGCCACGCGGCCGGCGCGGCAAACCATGCCCAGGCAGTGAACGGACTCGGCCTCCACATTCTCTTCGCCGCGGTGTGGATCGGAGGGCTGCTTGCGCTTGTCATTCTCAAACGTGAGCTCGACGGCGTTGAGCTCACGCAGGTTCTCAGTCGATATTCCACGATCGCGCTGGTGTGCTTCATCGTCGTCGCCATCTCGGGCTATGTGAGTGCGCAGCTGCGCATCGGGGCGTGGGAATCGCTGCTCAGCCCGTACGGGCTGCTGGTGATTCTCAAAGTCGCAGCCCTCGTCGCCCTCGGCATGTTCGGTGCCATGTATCGACGGTGGGTGATCAAACGGATGCCGCAGCCCGGCGCCGCCTCGAAGGCTGCCGTATCGCGGGCGGCACGCACGAGCACACGCCTGTTCTGGACGCTTGCCGTGACCGAGGTGGGGTTCATGGGCGTTGCGTCCGGGTTTGCGGCCGCACTCGCGCGCACAGCGACGCCAGTGCCCCAGGAGGCTCCGCAGGAGGGCACCCCGGCCGTGCTGCTGACGGGCGACCCTCTGCCTCCGCCGGTTCAGGCGTCAACCTTCATAACGGGCTGGGACATCGACCTGATCTGGATGCTTGTCTGCGGCTTCGGAATCTTCTTCTACCTCTGTGGCGTCTGGCGGCTCCACAAGCGCGGCGACAAGTGGTCTGTGCTGCGCACGATCTCCTGGATCGCGGGCCTGCTTCTGCTGTTCTACCTCACGAGCGGTGCCACCAACCTGTACCAGCGGTACCTGTTCAGCCTGCACATGCTCGGGCACATGGGCCTGACGATGGCCGTTCCCGTTCTGCTTGCCCCTGGTGCTCCGTTCACGCTTGCACTGCGCGCCCTGCACAAACGCACTGACGGGTCACGCGGGCCTCGTGAATGGGTACTTATCTTCGTTCATTCGAAGTTCTCCACCTTCATCAGCCACGGTGTGGTCGCGGCCGTGCTGTTCGCCGGCTCGCTCTGGGTGTTCTACTACTCTCCGATGCTGCGCTGGGCGATGGAGGAGCACATCGGGCACGAGTGGATGATCGCGCACTTCGTGATCACCGGCTACCTGTTCGTCAACGCGCTGATCGGCGTCGACCCGGGGCCGCCGCGCCTCGGCTACCCGATGAGGCTTCTTCTGCTGATGGCGACAATGGCGATGCACGCCTTCTTCGGAATTTCCATCATGATGAGCACTGGGCTGTTCGCCGCTGACTGGTTTGGGGCGATGGGGCGCACGTGGGGCCCGACGCCGCTCGAAGACCAGTACATCGGCGGCGGCATCGCCTGGAGCGTCGGTGAGATCCCCACGATCATCCTGGCGATCATTGTGGCGGTGCAGTGGGCAAAATCAGACACTCGTGACCAGAAACGGCTCGACAGGTCGGAGGCGCGCAGCGATGATGCCAACCTTCGGGCATACAACGATCAGCTGGCGAAGCTCGCGGCGAAAGACGACGCCGACAAAGACCGGGTGTGACCGAGCGTTATCGAGTCCCTGAAGACGCACGTGACGTTCACCGGCTAGGTTTGTGTGATGGTGAGCGGAGATATACACGGGCGCGCGCGTCTGCTCGCCGCGTATGACGCGAAGTTGCGGACTGACGCTGAGACGTCCAACGCGATCAGCGTCGAATGCCTTGGGCTGTTGAGACTTGCGGTCTTCGCCGGCGGCCGCGGATTCATCACCTATCAAAACCTGAACGGTGTGAAAGCCTCCGGGATTCGCGAGCTCGTGCGCGACGCACTGAACTACTACCTCCTCCGCACTGAGATCGACAGCGTCGAGTGGAAGACGCGCGCGCACGACGTTGCGCCCGGACTGCACGAGTCCCTGATCGGCAGCGGTTTCGTCGCTGACGAGTCAGAGTCGATCATGATCGGCGATGCCAGTGGGCTCGCCGTGGATGTTGCGCTGCCCCCTGAGGTGTCTTTGCGGCGCATCACCGACGAGCACAACGTGCGCGCAATGTGTGCCATGCAGCACGAGGTGTTTGGCGACCCGGTCTCTGTGCACATGGCAGACGCTGTGCTTGCACGACTCGCCTCGGCAGACGGCTTGGAGCTCTGGATTGCTGAGGCGGACGGCGAGATTGTCTCGGCCGGACGGCTTGAGCCCGTGTCGGGGACCGAATTCGCTGGCATCTGGGGTGGCGCTACTCGCGAGGAGTGGCGTGGCCGGGGAATCTACCGTGCACTGACGGCAGCGCGGGCTCGGTCGGCGCTGTCCATGGGCAAGACGCTCCTCCACAGTGACTCAACGGAGTACTCCCGTCCGATCCTCGAGCGCGCGGGTCTTGTCGCAGTCTCAACGACGACCCCGTACGTCTGGAACCGGTAGAGTCGGCTCAGTCGTCGTCGCCCGTCGTCTCTTCTGTGAGCAGCTGCGCAGTGACCGAGCCGTCAGCGAAAAGGTAGACGTTGCCGAATGCCGTGAATGGCACGTTCTCGGTTACCTTGTCGATCGAGCCGTCAGCAAGCGACTGCACGTCGACGTCGATCGTCGCCGTTGCGTCTGTGTTCGGAATCTCCCATGATTCGCTGCCCGCAACCAGCTCGATCTCGGGGTAGGACGAAATGCTCCATGCCGGATCGCCTGACACCCGGTCGGTGACCTCGTAGCCGAACGGGCATCCGGTCGGCTGCAGAATCACCTGCTTTGCGCACTCGTCCAGCTGAGCGTCGAATTGCTCTTGCGCCACGTCGATGAACTCGTCTGTCGGCTCGGCGTCGACGCTTGCCTCTTCTACCTGCGCGGGAGAATCGGCGAAGACCTCCGTCGGCTCAGCCGTGAGGTAGTCGGTGTCGATTGCGAAGTCGTAGCTGCCCGGTGTGAAGACGAGAACATTCACGATGTTGTCGAACGCAGCCTCCGTGCCCTTCGGGGTGAGCTGACGCGTGTCGAACTTCTTGCCGTTCATCGAGAACTGCGTCGTGTGGTTGACGCTGAGGTTCACGGCGGCGAGGGGGCTTGTCGAGAACTCCCAGTGGCCGAAGAACCCGCCGACCTTCGTCAATTCGAAGACGGCGGTGCCGACATCGTCGCCGATGGTGAAGTCGTAGGTGACCTGGTGGATGCCGTCGCCCGACGTCGTGTCTGACACAAACGTGGTGTCAGACACCGGGGAGATGACGCTGTTTCGCAGTAGCTTGTCTGACGCGTTCTCGGGGAGCCCTGCGCTCTTCAACTCGCCCTTCGAGAGCGTGACGCCGGGAACGTCGAGGGCTCCGGCCGCATCTTCACGCTGCAGTGCATCGAGATACTGAGTGACAGTGCCGCGCGGCCCATAGACGGTGCGCTGCAGAGATCCGACAGCGCTTGCAGCGGCACCGAGCAGCATGACGCCGACGATCACCCAGATGATGATGAATCGGGTGCGCGCAGGGTCAGACGGCCGCTCCGGCTGCTGTGGGGCAGAGGGAACGTCGTTCGGATGGGCTGGTGGTACCTGAGTCACAGAGGCCATCCTATGGCAGGGTGAGACCAAGATCGACGGGTAGTAGTGCCCGTCGCCTATCATGGTGGGGTCGTCCGCGTCGAGGAAAAGAGCGTTGCACCCCCATCATGACCGATTTTGCCCTCGCGCCTGAGCAGCAGGCCGTCTTCGACCTCATCGAGAAGACTCGAGACCACATCTTTGTCACGGGCAGGGCCGGCACCGGAAAATCGACGCTTCTCAATGAGCTGGCATGGCGCACCGACAAACAGGTGGTCATTGCCGCCCCCACCGGTGTCGCGGCGCTCAACGTGGGCGGCCAGACGATCCATTCGCTCTTTCGCCTGCCCATCGGCGTGATCGCCGACAGCGACATCGAGCAGAACGACGCGGTTCGCAAACTCCTGAACACCATCGAGACGCTCGTCATCGATGAGGTCTCCATGGTCAATGCCGACCTCATGGACGCCATCGACCGAAGCCTCCGTCAGGCGAGGCAGCGCGCGAGCGAGCCGTTCGGCGGTGTGCAGATCGTGCTGTTCGGCGACCCCTACCAGCTCGCGCCCGTACCGGGGGACCCGGAGGAGCGCGCCTACTTCGCCGACACCTACCGCTCAATGTGGTTCTTCGACGCGAAGGTCTGGCTCGACGCACCGCTGACGATCGTGGAGCTCACCGAAATCCACAGGCAGCACGACGTCGACTTCAAGCGCATGCTCAACGCGGTGCGCCACGGCCGTGTCACCGCCGACATCGCCGAGCGACTCAACACGATGGGCGCGCGCACACCACCCGACGACGGCGTCATCACACTCGCCTCGCGCAATGACAGCGTCAACCGCATAAACAATGCGGCGCTTGCTCGACTGCCCGGGCGGTCTCTGAGCGCCAAGGCCGAGATCAACGGCGACTTCGGCGGCCGCGCGTACCCGGCAGAAGAGACTCTCGAGCTCAAAGAGGGCGCGCAGGTGATGTTTCTGCGCAACGACGGCGCAAATGACGGCGGCCCCCGCTGGGTGAACGGAACAATCGGAACCGTCACGAAGATCACGTCGACGGTTTTCGTTGAGGTTGATGGCGACGAACACGAGGTCGAGCCGGCCACGTGGGAGAAGTATCGCTATTCGTACTCGTCGATCACGAAACGGCTGAAGCGCGAAATCGTCGCCGAGTTTGAGCAGTTCCCGCTTCGACTGGCGTGGGCAGTGACGATCCACAAGTCACAGGGAAAGACCTATGACCGCGCCGTCGTCGACCTGGGAAGCCGTGCGTTCAGCCCGGGGCAGACCTACGTTGCGCTCAGCCGACTGACCTCGCTTGATGGCCTCTATCTTTCGAGGCCGCTTCGTCCGAGCGACATCATCGTCGACAAGGATGTTCAGCGATTCATGGCGAACGTCACCCGCGTCGCTGGGGTGGATGCCGCGGCCGCAGCGCGCTGAGAACACGGCGCTCGTCAGGCAACGTTCAGGCGGCGGTCTTTGCCTTGTGCAGATCGGTGAAGAGATCGGAGTTGAACCGGTATGCGAGAAGTGTCTCGTCGATCATGCGCTCACGCTCGTTGTCGTTCCAGGGCGCTGCATCAAGCAGCATCCGGTAGTTCTCTTTGAACGCGTCGATGTCGTCGATCTGGTCGAAGTCGTAGAACTCCACGCCACGCTCATCGAGGCCGTAGTGACGGCGCACGACCCGGGCGATGAACTGACCGCCCGAGAGATCGCCGAGATACCGCGTGTAATGGTGCGCGATGAAGCTTTCGGGCGATGACGCCACCTCGCGGATGCGGTCGGCGTAGGCCGCGGTCGTGGGCAGCGCGCTGATGTCGCCGCGCCAGTCAGCGCCGAACAGGTGCTCGAGATCACGCTCGAGCAGCGGCAGACGGTGGAGCTCCGGCGCGAGGAAGGGCGCTGTGACGGCATTGTCTGCACGTGCGGGCGCGCTGTTTTCAAGTGCGTCGTAGATAAACCAGTGCTGTGCCGAGAGTTCGGCGTAGTCGCGCTTCGTACCGCGACCCTTCATGAGGTCGCTCATGAACGCGGCGCCCTCGCTGTCGGAGTGCGAAGCGCGCGTGCGCTCGGCGATCTGCGCCGAGAATCGGGTGGTGGTCATGGTGCTCCGTCGGGGATTCAGGTAAGGGTAGCCTCAGCATACTGACGGGGCGGGGTGATGTCACGAGGATTCTGCTGCGCCGCGTTCGTCTCCGAGGCGCAGGGCGGCGGCGCGGTGCAGCAGAGCGACGGCGCGACGCACGTCTTTGCGCTCCACCACTTCGGTGGGCCACGGAATGCGGGTGAGAATTTTTTCGCCCGCGGCATCCGTGTATTCCCAATCGCCGCCATCGCCGTCGAACCCCACCATGGTCACATCGGATGCCGCAAGATCGGCGAACGCGTGAACGATCGTGTGGTTGTCGGCAACGTGGTCGCCGTTCATGTGGCTGAGAATCGCGGTGATCACGTCCGCGTCGAAGTGCTGCGTCATTCTCACAGTCAATCAGCACGGCGCAGCGACGCGCCAGAGCGCCCGGACGGGCATGTACGGCTCTGTTTCAGGCTGAGTGGTTACAATCCAGCAAGAACTCTTGGGGGAGGTCGATTGGTGAGAGGTCGTAGGCACCACTCGCGCATCGTGACGGCGTGTGCCGTGCTCGGCGTCGGGCTTTTGGCATTGACGGCGTGCTCGGGAGAAGCTGCTCCCGCCATCACACTTCCGGCGCAAGCCGATGCGAAGCTTGCTGACGAAACCGCGACGCTCATCGACGATGCCGTTGCTCACGCGATCGAGGCGTCGGCGTCAACCGGCGCGATCGCCGGAGTCTGGGCGCCCTGGTCGGGCATGAGCCTCAAGGGCTACGGCGTCACGGAGCTCGACGGCGACACGAAGATCACCGCCGACATGGCGTTTCGCATCGGTGCCAACACGCGGCCGATGACGTGCGCCGTTCTGCTCGCACTCGTCGACGACGGTGTTGTCGCGGTGGATGACAAAGTGTCGGAGTACCTGCCGACGACGGTCGGAGTCGACGGGCTCACGCTCGAGCAGCTGTGCCAGGGAACTTCGGGTCTCGGTGGGTACCGGGGCAATCTCGACAAGACGTTCATTCAGAACCCTGAGAGGGTCTGGAGCCCCAACGAGCTGTACAACGACGGCATGGCGACACACGAGGCAACGCCGGGCGAGACATTCTCGACGGCCGATACCGGGTACGTTCTGCTCGGGCAGGCGCTTGAGTCGGCAACGGGAAAGTCGTTCGCCGAACTCTACGAAACCTACATCTTCTCGCCGCTCAGCCTGGAGAACACGGAGCTTCCCGCGCCGACCGACGTCGAGCTGCCCGACAGTTCGCTGCACAGCTACGAGGCGCTGTCGGTGTCAGGCAAGCTGCAGTGCGACAAGCCGTTCGACGAATCAAAGCAGTCGTCGTCGATCGGCTACACCTCGGCTGGCGTCGTCGCGACGGCCGATGATCTGCGCGCTTTCTCGCAGGCGTTCGCGCAGTCCAAGCTGTTCAGCCACGAGGCAGCGAAGCATCAGGAAGAGACGCGGGCCATCAGCGACGACGCCGAATCGTGGATTCAGTATGGCTTCGGCACGTATCACTACGGTCCGCTGTATGGGCAGTCCGGTGATGTGCCCGGGTTCATCACAGCATCGCTGAGTGACCCGGCATCCGGTCTCACCGTCGTCGTCATGCTCAACAACTCGACGGCAGGCAGCTCACTCGCGCTCTCGCTTGCCATGCAGCTGGCGTCGTACGCGTCGAAGCTCCCCGCGGCCTCGGGGTCGAAAGCGCCGTCGATCGACCTGCCGTGGTCGGCAGAGCAGATGAACGACCAGGTGAGTGATCGCGCCGTCTGCCAAGGCTGACGCGCGCTGAGCTGACTCAAATCTGCGTTGCGGCATGCTCGGCTCTAAGGTGGGAGTATGCCCATCACTCCTGACACCAAAGATTGGACTTGGGTTCTAACCCGGCCGTGTCCCGAGTGCGGCTTCGATGCGACAACGGTCGAGCTCACGGAGGTCGGCGGCATTGTGCGCGCCAACGCCGGCATCTGGGCTGAGGTGCTCGAGCGAGACAACGTCGGCGAGCGGCCAGACGACAGCACCTGGTCACCGCTTGAGTACGCGTGCCACGTTCGCGACGTGCATTCCCTCTTCGCGGAGCGACTCGTGTTGGCGATGACGCATCAGAACCCCGTGTTCCCCGACTGGAACCAAGACGAGGCAGCGGTCGAGGGCCGCTACGCGGATCAAGCGCCGAGCCAGGTTGCGAGCGACGTGATGGATGCCGCATTCGCCGCGGCCGAGGCGTTCGACGGTGTGCCAGCGGAGTCCGCTGGCCGCACAGGCCGACGCAGCGATGGGGCGAAGTTCACCATCGAAACCCTTGGGCGGTACTACGTTCACGACATCGTGCATCATGCGTGGGACGTTACCAACGGGATCGACTGACGGGCGAATCAGCCTTTTGCCACGGTGAGCAGAAACACCGAGTCTTCGAGAGCGCGCACATTGTGAGTCTGTTCGGGAACGATGATGAGGTCGCCGTTCCAGCCGGTCCACGAGGCATCCGCCGTCGTCAGCTCAATGCGGCCACTGATCACATGCACCGTGGCATCACCCGGGCTTTCGTGGTCGCCCATGGTCTCGCCGCTGCGCAAGGCGATGAGCGTCTGACGCAGCGTGTGCTCTCGTCCGCCGAAGACGGTCTTTGCGCTGCGTCCGCTTGAACCGGTCTGCGCGTGCTCAAGCTCGTGGCGGGCGAGTGCGGTGAGCGATGTCTTCTGCACGTGGGGCCTCCAAGGGTCGGTCACTCCAGTGTGCCGCAGATTGCGCCGAGTTCACAGGGCTGGGTCACCAGGGGAGCCTCGGGTGAGGCTCCCGCCTTCGGTGTGCGATCACCTCGCACGCACTGATTCCTCCACCGCGTCTATTACATACTCGTCTCATGGCAACGGGCAAGGATAATGCCCGAGATTGTGACTGCGTGCAGCGGTATCAACCGCTGTGAATGTCACGCTGACGGAAGCCCGCAAATGTCAGAACGCCAAGGATGACGACGGCGCCGACCAGTCCGACGAGAGGGAACCAGTCGAAAGCGAGCAGAATCCACGACGCCCCGGACGCTTTCGGAAAGATCAGCACGGCTGGCAGGTAGCTCATACCACTCTCGTGTAAGCCACGGCGTCCGGGTCATCGACCCCCACGAGAACCGCACCGAGCCACAGGGCGTAGACCGATACCGTCAGCAGAGCAACGGTACCGAGCGTTGCGACAGCCAGTTGGGCCCCGAGCCAGCGGAACCGAGACACCGGTTCGGCGAGCACGATCTCCAAGCGCCCCGCCACTTCCTCTGAGTGCGGACGCTGTCCCATGACAATGGCGTATGCGGCAGCGCACGCCGCGATGAACAGGTGCTGCAACCGGGAGGTCGGTATTTCGCACGGCTCGATGTCGCATGGAGTTCTTCGACATCGGCGCTGACGTATGCATTCTGCGCAAATGCGTGTGGTGGATTCCCGACTTCGCCGTCGACCGGTACCGAGGCGCGCTTGTCGAGCTCGATAAACAGCTGCGCTCCGGCCGCCCGTTTGTGGCCCACTCGACGCGACACCTCATCGAGGCAGAGCGTCCCTGACGCCCCCGCCGTGCCCGACGGGCCGTCACACAGGCGTCAGAGAGCCCTGAGGATGTCGTCGACGCGGTTCTTCGCATCGCCGAAGAGCATCTGCGCGTTTTCTCGGAAGAACAGTGGATTCTGAACCCCGGCGTAGCCCGACGCCATGGAGCGTTTGAACACGACGACGTTGCGCGCCTCCCACACACGCAGCACCGGCATTCCCGCAATGGGGCTCGACGGGTCTTCGGCGGCGGCGGGGTTCACCGTATCGTTCGCGCCGATCACCAGCACCACGTCTGTCGCAGCCAGTTCGTCGTTGATCTCATCCATTTCGAGAACGATGTCGTACGGCACTTTGGCCTCCGCCAGAAGCACATTCATGTGCCCGGGCAGACGTCCCGCCACCGGATGGATGCCGAAGCGCACGTCGATGCCGCGGTCACGCAGCTTCTGGGTGAGCTCCGCGACGGGATATTGCGCTTGGGCGACCGCCATGCCATACCCGGGAGTGATGACAACGGTCGAGGCGCCCGAGAGCAGCTCGGCGACAGCATCCGCCTCGACCTCGCGGTGTTCACCGTGCTCGTCGTCGCTGCTCGAGGGGGCCGCGATGCCGAAGCCGCCGGCGATCACCGAGAGGAACGAGCGGTTCATCGCCTTGCACATGATGTACGACAGGTACGCACCCGACGACCCGACAAGCGCACCGGTGACGATCAGCAGGTCGTTGTTGAGCAAGAAGCCCGCGGCAGCCGCCGCCCAGCCCGAATAGCTGTTGAGCATCGAGACGACAACGGGCATGTCACCGCCTCCGATCGACGCGACAAGGTGCCAGCCCAGTGCAAGCGAGAGCAGCGTCACCAGAATGAGCAGCCACAGCACCGGCATCATCACATACCAGACGGTCAGGCCGATGAAGACGACGATCGCGCCAAGATTGAGCACGTTTTTGCCTGGGAGCATGAGCGGCTTCGACGGCATCCGCCCCGACAGCTTCAGGAAGGCAACGATCGACCCGGTGAAGGTGACCCCGCCAATGAAGATGCCGATGAACACCTCTGCGTGGTGGATGTCGGCGAGGGCGCCGCTGAGGCCCGGCGCGTGCAGGTGGCCGTTCCAGCCGACGAGCACGGCGGCAAGCCCAACGAAGCTATGCAGCAGGGCAATGAGCTCTGGCATCCCGGTCATCTCGACCGTGCGTGCACGCCAGAGCCCGAGAGCGGCGCCGATGATCATGGCGACGACAAGCAGAATGAGACCGATGAGGGCCTGCGGCTGCCCCCAGGCGCCCTGAAGGGTCACCCAGATGGTCGCGGCAAGCGCGATGACCATGCCGACGATGCCGAAGGTGACACCGGAGCGTGCCGATTCGTGGCGGCTGAGCCCAGCAAGGCTCATGATGAACAGCAGGGCGGCGACGATATACGACGCACCAGCAATGGATGCTGCGAGGTCGACGGGGCTCATCGCGTGGCTCCCTCAGAGTTGGCGGACGGTTTCGCTGTGCCTCGCGAGAACATCCCCAGCATGCGCCGCGTCACGGCGAACCCTCCGAAGATGTTGACGGATGCCACGAGCACGGCGACCGCGGAGATGATCTGCACGAGCAGGTTGGGTGTGGTGATCTGCACGAGCGCACCGACGATGATGATGCCCGATATGGCGTTCGTCACGCTCATGAGCGGCGTGTGCAGGGCGTGCGCAACCTTGCCGATCACGTAGAAGCCGACGACGACAGACAGCATGAGCACAGTGAAATGTTCGGGAAGCGGTGGTGGCGCGACGGCATTCACGAGAAACAGCGCGGCGATTCCGAGCGCGATCAGCGCCGTCTTGCCGCCGGCCGAAAGTGCGCGCTTCTGCGGTGCAGGCGCGGTGGCCTCCTTCTCGGCAGGCGCCTGTGGCGCAGCCGAGACCTGCGTAGGCGGCGGTGGCCATGTCTCTTCACCGTTCCTGACGACGGTGACAGAGCGCTGCACGATGTCGTCGAAATCAAGGGTGAGCTCTCCGTTCTTCTCCGGAGTCAGCAGTTTCAGCAGGTTGAGCAGGTTCGTTCCGTAGAGTTGCGAGGCCTGCGTCGGCAGCCGGCCCGCAAGATCGGTGTAGCCGAGAATGATCACGCCGTTGTCGGTGACGATGCGCTCGCGTGCCTTCGAACCCTCGACGTTGCCGCCCTGGGCAGCTGCCATGTCGACGATGACGCTGCCCGGCTTCATGAGGGCGACGTCCGCCGCGGTGATGAGCCGCGGAGCAGCGCGGCCCGGGATGAGCGCGGTCGTCACGATGATGTCGACATCGGCGGCCTGCTCGGAATAGATCTCGGCAGCTCTCTCGTTATACGCCTCGCTCGTCGCCTTCGCGTAACCATCAGAAGAGACGTCCTTCTTCTCTTCCGCAACGACCACCTCAAGGTATTCGCCGCCGATCGAGCGCACCTGATCTGCGACTTCGGGCCGCGGGTCTGTGGCGCGCACGATTGCGCCAAGGCTCGAAGCGGCACCGATGGCAGCAAGTCCGGCAACGCCTGCCCCGGCGACGAGCACCTTCGCCGGCGGCACCTTGCCAGCAGCCGTGACCTGGCCGGTGAAGAACCGGCCGAACTCGTTGGCGGATTCGACGACGGCACGGTACCCGGCAATGTTCGCCATTGAACTGAGAACGTCCATCGACTGCGCCCGCGAGATTCTCGGCACAGCGTCCATGGCGATCGCCGTGATTCCGCGCGTCGCCAAGGCCCCGCGCAGTTCAGGGCGCAGAGCAGGGCTCAGCAGGCCGATAAGCGTCGCGCCGTCAGCGAGCCGTGTGATCTCAGCATCCGTCGGCGCCTCGACTTTCAACACGATGGGAGATGCCCAGGCCTCATCGCCGCTGACGATCGTGGCGTCGGCCTCAGCATAGGCGGCGTCGGGAAACGAGGATGCGTCACCGGCTCCGCGCTCGACCACAATCTCGTAGCCTAATTGGCGCAACTTCGTGACTGTCGTCGGAGTGGCCGATACTCGTGTCTCACCGTCAAGCTCGGCGACAATTCCGATACGCGTCATGAATAACTCCTTTGTCGTCTTCGTGCCATTCTGACGGACGCACTGCCCGTGAGGCCGCTCCGCAGACACGAGTTACGACTATAGAGGTGTGAAAACGCGTGAATCGGTCTGAGTGCGCTTATGCGCGCAAAAGAATTGCAAATATTTACAGGCGAGCAATTCCGTGGCTTCTCGTCGATCGAGTTGCTCTTCCACTCGAGCGATGCGGCAGCGAGCGTACTTGCAAACCGCGCTACCTGACCTTCTTGCGGTAGATCGCGACAGTGACGCTGTACGCAATGAGGAGAATCCCCACGCACCAGGCGAGTGCGATCCACAAATCCCCGCCAACAGGTTGCTGTGCGAAGAGCGCCCGGATGCTATTGACGATCGACGTCACCGGCTGGTTCTCCGCGAACCAGGCGACGGGACCGGACATCGACTCGGTGGGCACGAATGCGGAGCTGATGAACGGCAGAAAGATGAGCGGGTAGCTGAAGGCGGTAGCGCCGTCGATGCTCTTAGCGGAGAGCCCGGCGATCACGGCGATCCAGGTCAGTGAGAGCGTGAAGAGAATGAGGATTCCGGTAACGGCGAGCCACGCGGCAACTGAAGCGCCAGTGCGAAATCCCATGAGCAGCGCCACCCCTGTGACGATCGCGAGTGAAACGATGTTGGCGACGAGTGACGTGAGAACATGTCCCCAGAGAACGCTGGAGCGGGCGATGGGCATCGACTGGAAACGCTCGAAGATGCCTCCCTGCATGTCGAGAAACAGGCGGTACGCCGTGTAGGAGATTCCCGACGCGATGGTGATCAGAAGGATGCCGGGGAGCATGTAGTTTACGTAAGACGCACCGGACCCGGTGCTGATTGCACCGCCGAGAACGTACACGAACAACAGCATCAGCGCGACAGGGGTGAGCGCCGTCGTGATGATCGTGTCTGGACTGCGAAGAATGTGCCGCAAAGATCGTCCGGTGAGGATGCCGGTATCGACGACAGCATGGGGTGTCATGAGAGTACCGTGCCTTCGGTTTCGGTAGTGGGCTGTGCATCGCGGGAGTCCCCGACGAGTGCGAGAAAGACGTCTTCGAGAGATGGCTGCTTCTCGACGTACTCAACAGTCGCGGCCGGCAGGAGCCGCCTCAGTTCGTCGAGCGTGCCGTTCTGGATGATTGTGCCTTCGTGCAAAATCGCAATGCGGTCGGCAAGCTGTTCAGCTTCGTCGAGATATTGCGTCGTCAGCAGCACGGTAGTCCCGCCGCGCGCCAGCTCCTTTACCGTTTTCCACACATCGATGCGCGCCTGCGGATCGAGCCCGGTTGTGGGTTCGTCGAGAAAGATGATCGGGGGATCTCCGATCAGGCTCATGGCAATGTCGAGTCGCCGCCTCATGCCGCCCGAGTACGTCGCCGCCCTGCGGTTTCCGGCATCCGTGAGCGAGAATCGCGCGAGCAAGTCGTCGGCAATTGAGTCAGGATGCCGAAGGTGGCGAAGCTTCGCGACGAGCACCAGATTCTCACGCCCTGTGAGAATCTCATCGACGGCGGCGAACTGTCCCGTGAGGCTGATCGATTCGCGAACGTCATTGGGCATCGTCGCGACATCGAGCCCGTTGACGGTTGCCGATCCTCCGTCCGCAGTAAGAAGTGTTGACAAGATCTTCACTAGGGTCGTCTTCCCCGCGCCGTTCGATCCGAGCAGTGCGAAGATGCTGCCATGGGCCACATCGAAGTCGACACCGCGAAGAACGCGTAGTTCTTTGTAGGACTTCGTGATTCCTGAAACGCGAATCGCCGGTGCAGGGTTCGTTGCGACGGTCATTGTTCAGCATTCCGTTGTGCTTTGTCGATCGTCTCGACAAGCCGGGCGCGCTCTTTGTCGATCCACCGCTTGCCCCCGTATGCTTGCGCGAACGTCTCGGTGAATTCGATGGGGTCGTCTCCCACTATGTCGCCAACAGGTGTGCCGTCGATTGCCGCGCGCTCCCATAGGTCGGCGAGGTCGGTGATCATCTGCGCAAGAGTCGCGCCGTCTGTCACGGAACCCGAATACATGAGATAGCGGTGCACCGCGTTCGACGCCTCTGCATAGGGTTCGGGCAGAGCATCCATTCGCGATTTTGCCTGTTTGTACTGCTTCTTCTGCTCGAGCGAGCCGGTGACTGCTTCAATCCACTTCGATGCCATAATCATTCTCCTTCAGGTAGTTTTTCGGCGTGGTGGAGCCGTTCGATGCGGTCCGAGAGAAATCTCCATGTGCTCCAGAACCCGGTGAGCTGTTCGTGCCCGCGCTCGTTGAGCGAGTACACCTTGCGCGGCGGCCCTTTTTCTGACGGCACCTTTTCGACGTCGACGAAGCCCTTCTGCTCGATGCGAACGAGCAGGGCATAGATGGTTCCCTCTGCGAGTTCGGAAAACCCTTCGTCGCGCAGCCGCGCTGTGATCTCGTAGCCGTACGCCGGGCTGTCCGCCAGAATGGCGAGCACGATTCCCTCGAGAGTGCCCTTCAGCATCTCTGTCGTTTGATTGCCCACGCGTCACTCCATCTACTCAGTGTCATTAGCTACCGCTACAAAGTAGCACTAAGTACCAGTACATAGCAACACTGATTAGCAGAAAGTGGCGGAGCGCACGAAGATCAATCCGGATACGCGCTCGGGCACAGCGAGCCACACATCGATCGACACGAACGGTCAGATCTCATAAACGGAGCGGATGACGGGAATCGAACCCGCGCTATCAGCTTGGGAAGCTGAAGTTCTACCATTGAACTACATCCGCAGAGTGCCTGAGGGCACCTCGACATACTAGCAAGTTCTGACGGATACACTGACAACGTGCTTCTCTCAGACCGCGACATCAAAGCAGAGCTGGCGGCCTCGCGCATCGGGCTCGATCCGTACGACATCGATATGGTTCAGCCGTCGAGCGTCGACGTGCGCCTCGATCGCTTCTATCGCCTGTTCGACAACCACAAGTATCCGTTCATCGACCCCTCGCAGGATCAGCCGGAACTGACGCGGCTCATCGAGGTGGAGCCGAACGAGTCGTTCATTCTGCACCCGGGCGAGTTTGTGCTCGGCTCGACGTACGAGCGCGTCTCGCTGCCCGACGACGTCGCAGCGCGGCTCGAGGGCAAGAGCTCGCTCGGCAGACTCGGTCTTCTCACGCACTCGACGGCCGGGTTCATCGACCCCGGCTTCTCTGGGCACGTGACCCTCGAACTCAGCAATGTGGCAACGCTGCCGATCAAGCTGTGGCCCGGCATGAAGATCGGGCAGCTCTGCTTCTTCAGGCTCACATCGCCGACAGAGCGCCCATACGGCTCGTCTGAGTACGGATCCCGCTACCAAGGGCAGCGTGGCCCGACCGCATCCCGCTCGTTCGCGAATTTTCACCGCACCGACGTGAGCGTGACGGATGCGGGCAGAGCCGGCGAATAGCAATCTGCCCAGCGTCGATCTGCCCAGCGTCGATCTGCCCAGCGTCGATCTGCCCAGCGTCAATCTGCTCTGAGCAGAATCGCGAGACAGCCGCGCGCCGAGCGTTCTAGGGTGAAGCATGGCCGAGATTGTGGAGATGCAGAAGGCGCGGCAGCAGCGAGAACTGCGGCGCGGACCAGAACGACCGGAGCGCTCACAGCCCGAGACCCTGTGGCGCGAAGCGCTCGGTGAACGGCTTCGGGAGCATCGCGGCCGGCGCGGCGAGAAGCTCACCGACACAGCGAAGGCAGCCGGCGTCTCTCCGCAATACCTCTCGGAGGTTGAGCGCGGGCGCAAGGAGCCCTCGAGTGAGATGATCGCGGCGATCGCCGGCGCGCTCGAGACGTCGCTCATCGAGCTGACGAGCGAGGTGGCGGCCGGGCTGCGGAGGCGGGGCGCCACGAACAGCGCCAGCGACGCGCTGCTGCTCGCCGCCTGACCGGGGAATCAGGCCGCAGCATCCGTTTGCCGTCTCGGTGTCAGCACCTGGTCGACGAGTCCGTAGTCAAGGGCCTGGGCTGAGGTGAACACGCGATCGCGATCGGTGTCGCGACGCAGCGTCGGAACGGGCTGGCCGGTGTGAGCGCTCAGGATCTCTTCGATTTCGGATCGGATGCGCACGACCTCGTCTGCCTGCAGAATCAGGTCGGGAATCGCGCCGCGACCCTCGGCCGCCGGCTGGTGCAGCACGATGCGCGTGTGCGGCAGCACGGCGCGTCTTCCCGGAGTGCCCGCGGCGAGAAGAACGGCACCCGCCGCGATGGCCTGCCCGACGCACGTCGTCGCGATGGGCGACTGCACATACTGCATTGTGTCGTAAACGGCCAGCATGGCGGCCAGGTCGCCGCCCTCGCAATTGATGTAGAGGTTGATCGGCTCACCGGAACTCTCGGATTCGAGATGCAACAGCTGGGCGATGATCGCGTTCGCCACCCCCGCATCGACGGGCGTGCCCAGGTAGATGATGCGCTCGGTCAGCAGGTTCGAGTAGACGTCCATGATGCGCTCGCCGCGCGGATGCTGCGCGACGACGTTCGGGATTGTGTACGAGCTCATGTCAGACCCCCAGTCCGATCGGATTTCTGCGGTCGGGCATCACCTGGTGAAAGCTCGAAACAAGCTGATCGATGAAGCCGTACTCCCTCGCCTGCTCGGCCGTGTACCAGCGGTCGTGAAGCGAGTCGTCGAAAATGCGCTCGATCGGCTGGCCCGTGTCTTCGGCGATGAGCCCAAGAACGGTGTCACGGTTGTGACGCAGATCGGCGGCTTGCACCTCAACCTCGACGGCTGAGCCGCCGATGCCGGCCGAGCCCTGGTGCATGAGAATTCGTGCGTGAGGCAGGGCGCTTCGCTTGCCTGGGGCCCCTGCTGACAGGAGGAACTGGCCTGCGCTGCAGGCGAGACCGAGGGTGAGCGTCGAGACATCGCACGGCACGAGCCGCATGATGTCGTGGATCGCGAGCATCGACGGGACGCTGCCTCCCGGCGAGTGGATCCACAGCGCGATGTCTGAGGAGGAGTCTTCGGCGGCAAGCAGCAGAAGTTGGGTGGCGAGCAGCGTGCCGTTGTCGTCGTCGAGCACGCCGTCGAGAACAAGCACGCGTTTGTGCAGCAGCTGCTCGCGCATGCGTTCGGTGAAAACCGGTGGTGAGGAGTCATCGTGTGCCATGACTCGAGCATGCCTCCGGGGGAATGCGAGGGGAAGCGGATGCCGCTGACGGCAGATCTGCCCACAGCAGATCAGTCCGGTCAGAGTGGTGTCAGGTGAGGGCGTTGATGCGCACGACGACGATCTGCGTCGTCATTCCGGCGTCATCGAGCGGAGAGTGCTGCGCGAAGTATCCCTGGGGCGCGGCGGCGATCACGACGGTGCCCACGGGCATCCCCTCGAGGTTGACCCCGAGGAATTGTGAGAGGGCTCGCCCCGACGTCGTCGCCGTGTCGAACGACCCGGAGTCCGGCGGGGACATGGTGGATTCCCAGCCGTAATCCCACGGCGCGAGGTCGTACCCGAACGACACTCTGCTCGAGTCGGTGATTGTCGTTGAGCTCTCGCCTTCGACGAGGACGGTGCCCTCAAGCTCCGTGGGCGGAGCGAGATCTTCGGGAACGGTGATTGCCCACTCGCCGTCGCCTTCGATGACCTTGAGACTATCGATGGTGAGTTCGGCCTCTGCGGTTGAAGACTGCGTCGGCTCGTCGTGCGCCGAACTGTTCACCGCGAGAGGGATGCCGATGCCGAATACGAGAGCGGCAATGGCTGCACTCGCGATGATGAGGCCGATCAGCCAGCCCCGGCTCTTTCGAGGTGGGGGAGATTGCGGCGGTGCAGTCAGATACGGGGCCTGGGGCTGGGCCGTTGCTGCGGCTAGCGGGTCTGCTGTGACTTCCGCGCGCACCATCGTCTCGGCCGCGGGCACGCTGCTCGGGGCCGACGGCACCTCGATGCGCGTCTGCGCGAAGCCGAGTTCGCGCTCGAGCTGCTGAAGTCTCTGAGCGAAAGCGAGCGCCGACGAGAAGCGCTGGGAAGGCTCGTGGCTGAGCCCGATCATGAGCGCCTCGACGACACCGGAGGGCAGACCCTGGCGCTGCATCGGGGTGACGGCACCGTTCTGAATGCGGGCGATCAGCTGCGCGCCGCGGTTTGAACCGCCGGGGACCTCGAACGGGCTGCGTCCTTCGAGCAGCGAGAAGAGCGTTGCGGCGAGCGAGAACACGTCACTGCGCACATCAACGCGCGGGTCGTCGTCGAAATTCTCGGGGGCCGCCCACGGAATGCTCATTCCGAGGGAGCTCGCGTTGTTCTCGACGGCGGACTGCGTTGCATATGCCTGTTCGCGCATGCGTGTGGCTTCGGGAAATCCGTCGGCGATGGCAGAGATGCCGAAATCGGTCAGGACCGCGGCGCCATAGTCATTGATCAGAACGTTCGCCGGCTTCACATCGCGGTGCACAACTCCGACGCGGTGCGCAGACTCCAGAGCGGATGCCACCCGAACGCCAATATGCAGAACATCGGCGAGGTCGAGTGGTGCATGGCGAAAGCGGGCCCCGAGGCTGCCGCCCGAGCAGTATTCCATGACGAGATACGGCTGCTCTTCGGCATCCACGCCCGCCGAGAAGATTGTGCCGATGGCGGAGTGCGACGACACCCGCGCCATGAGGTTCGCCTCGGCGGTGAACTGACGGCGCAGCGCCTCGCTGAGGGCATCGGTACGCAGCACTTTGAGGGCAACGAACCGGTTGGGAAGCTGCTGGTGATACAGGTATACATCAGAGAATCCGCCGCGGCCGAGCAGCTTCACATAGCTGTAGCCGTCGATCTGCGGTGGAGAACCCATGCCCCGATCCTAAAGGAGAGTGCGGATGCTTCTACTTACGCAGCGACGCGAGAAGCTCTGGTGCCCGTGAGTCATAGACGCGCCCACCGATCACCATGCCGGCCGCAAACGCGGCACACCCCACAACAACGCCGACCGCGAGCCCGATCCACCCGATGAGCGAGCTGCCGGTCACGATGTAACTGATGCCCAGGGCGAAGGTCGGAATCGAGAGCACCGCCGTGGCACCAAAGGTTCCCAACATGGCAACCGTAGACGGTAGACCAGCGCCGGGTTGGGATTTGAAGGGGCTATCTCCGGGCTTCGGAACCGGAAACACGAGGAGCACCGATGTGACGCTCGCTGCACCGAAGCCCGCGAGCGTGATGTTGAGCACAACGCCCAGAAGCGACGGCAATCCGGCGAAATCTCCCCTCACTGCCGCGACAACCACAGTGATCACGACCATCAGGGGCACGCCGAACGAAGCGACGGCGAGAGCGCGACCCGTGCGATCGGCGGTGCCACGCACGCCTGACGCCAGATGCAAGGCAAATGCAGTGCCGTCGAAGGCAATGTCGGCATACAGGCTTGTCGAGATCATGAACGCTGCGAAGATGACGCCGAACGTCACCATGCCCATGCCGCCAGCGCCCATGACACCGTAGAACAGCATGAGCGCCACAATCAACGGCACAACGAGAAGTTGGCGCGCATAGCGCGGATCACGCATCCAATACGTGAGTGAGCGCGCCATGACGGCACCCATGCGCGAGTCGGGAACGACGCCGAACAGCCCGAGACCCTTGTGAGACTGGGCGGTAGCGTTCGAGCGCAGCGGGCTCGACAGCATCCGGTCGAGACCTCGACGCCACAGAAAGACGCACGCGGCGAGCGTGACGAGGGCGATGGCGAGGCGTGCCGCAGCAGCACCCCATTCGCCCGCTGCGACATCCCCGGGCACAGCCCACGCGGCGCCGAGCGGCGTCCAGCTGAGCACCGATGCGATGGCGGGCAGCAGGTCGGCGATCGATCGAGCGCCCTCCGTCACTCCGATGATGATCGGGCCCAGAAGAATGAGCGGAATGAACAGAACCACACCGGAGAGCTCACGGAAGCGCCGACCAGAGCTGACGCCAGCGGAGGCGGTTGTGAATGCACGTGACGCTGCGACGCAGGTGAGCACGGCGATCACCGCACACACGATCGACGCGATGAGGGCGAGCGGATGCTGCCACCAGATGATGGCCGACCCCAGCGCGGCTACCGTCGTGACGATCCCCGGAATGCCCAGAACACCGCTTGCCGTGAGAGCGACAAACTGTGAGTCTCGAGAAATCGGGAAGGGCGACAGCTTGATCGGGTCGAGAGTCTGATCGACGCCGACAGTGACGAGCGGGCCAATCAGCCACCCCAGAAGAAGAACGGAGCCCGCTCCGACGACAATGGGGCGAGCGAGCTCAAGCGGTGCGACACTGAGCAGCACGAACCCGACGAACAGCAGCCCAAGCATCCCGAGCCCATACAGTGCGCCGACTGCCGCCCCGACCATCTGCCACGGGCTGCGCTTGAGCGAGTTCCACATCGAGTGGAACCGCAGGCTTACGAGGACTGCAACCATGATGGTCCCTCTGCGTGCCGGCGACCTCCAACAAGCTCCACAAACCGGTCCTCGAGCGTTGATCCCGCGCGCACCTCGTCGACGGTGCCCGCGGAGACGACCTGCCCCTGCGAGACGATGGCGACGTGGTCGCACATGCGCTGAACGAGGTCCATGGAGTGGCTGGAGACGATGACCGTTCCTCCGCCGCGCGCATATTCGGCCAGGATGTCTCGGATGTTCGCCGCCGACACAGGGTCGACCGACTCGAACGGCTCGTCGAGCACCAGAAGGCGCGGCGCATGAACGAGGGCGCAGGCAAGCGCGATCTTCTTCGTCATACCCGCCGAGTAGTCCACGACGAGCGAGCTGCCCGCTTCGGTGAGGTCGAGCATCGTCAGCAGATCTGCTGTGCGTTCAACGGCGCTGCTTCGGTCGAGGCCGCACAGCATGCCGGCGTACGTGACGAGCTGCTGACCCGTGAGCCTGTCGAACAGCGCAACGCCGTCAGAGAGCACGCCGACGAGCTTCTTCGCCTCAACGAGGTTCTGCCACACATCGACGCCATGGATGCTGATGCCACCGGCATCCGGGCGCAAGAGCCCTGTCGCCATGGAGAGCGTCGTCGTCTTGCCCGCGCCGTTGGGGCCGACGAGACCGTAGAACGAGCCGGCGGGAACATCGAGGTCGATTCCGGCAACCGCCGTCTTCGACCCGAAATGCTTCACAAGACCGCGGATTGAGAGCGCTGCTGACTGCACGGTTCTCCTTTCGTCGCGGTGCCACTTTACGGATCTCACTCGCTCAACGCGTCATCCCCGCGATGGATCTTGCTGTGTTCAGACATTCGGAATTCTCTGGAGTGTTGCGGTGTGCCGTTGCCTGTTCGACGGCGTGTCGGCGCGCTTTTCCGAATGCGTGAACGGAATTGAGTTCTCAGCGACGGCGGGGCGACAGATCCGGCTCGTGATGGATGCCGAACTCATTGCGCAGTGCAGAGAGCGCGGCCCGCCACCCGCCGAGGCCGTGAACGCCAGGGCCAGGAGGAGTTGCCGCCGAGCACAGGTAGACCCCGGGCATGGGCGTGCGCCACGGGTCTGTCGACGGCACAGGGCGCGCGATCAGTTGGCGAAGCGAGACATCGCCCGTCGCGATGTCGCCGCCGATGAAGTTGGGGTTGTGATCGTGCAGGTCGGCCGCCGTGCGCGCCGTCGACGAGATGATGACGTCGCGAAACCCGGGGGCGAAACGCTCAATCTGGCGTGTGATTGCCTCGGTCTGGTCGATCGTCGATCCGCGAGGCACGTGCGTGTATGCCCACACCACGTGCTTTCCCGCCGGTGCGCGCGTCGGGTCGAAGACACTCGGCTGAGAGAGCAGAACGTACGGGTTGTCTGCGTGGTTGCCCCGGGCCACCTGATTCTCGGCTCGGGCGACGTCGCCGCGGGTGCCGCAGAGATGAAGCGTTGCTGTGCGTTCAAGATCGGGGTTCGCCCAGGGAATCGGGCCGGAGAGCGCGAAACCGGCAGTTGCCGCGGCGTTGCCCGGGCGAAACCGTGACAGAGCGCGCGCGTAGTCCCGCGGCATCCGATCGCCGGCGAGTGTTCTCAGTCCGGCGACGCCGGTGTCGGCGATGACGGCGCGGGCGGGAGGCAGCGACTCGAGCGACTCCACGTGGTGACCGGTGACGAATTCCACGCCATGCGAGACAGCATCTGCGACGAGCGAATCGGCGATCATCTGGCTGCCACCCACCGGAATCGGCCACCCTCCCGAGTGCGCGTATGCAGCCAGGACGAGCCCGGCTGCGGTGGGTGCGATGCTGGGCAACGGGCGGATCGAATGCGCGATCACGCCGGTCAGCAGCGCTGGAGCGTCATCGCCGTGCCATGCGACATTCCACAGTGGGGAGCCCTGCTCGATGGCGCGCGCAGCGAATCGAGCGAGAGCAACAGGATGCCGCGGCAGGCGCAGAATCGGGTGCGACACCGAATCGGAAACGGCGTCGAGGTTGTTCAGCAGAGGTCTCAGAAGTGCCAGCCACGAGCTGGCGTCGCTGCCGAGGCTCGCTGCCGTTCGCTCGAGATCCCGCCACGCCATTGCGGCGTGCGTCGGAGTGAGCGGGTTGGCGTAGGAGACAGGCGGAGTGATGAACTCGAGGCGATCGGCAAGCCCGAAGCGGTGAAAGAACTCCGACGCGTAGGCCATGGGGTGCACGGCAGAACACACGTCGTGGTGAAAGCCTGGTTCGGTCAGTTCGGCGGTCTGGGACCCGCCACCGAGGTGCTCTGAGCGTTCATACACGCGCACGCTGAGGCCGGCTCGAGCAAGCGTGACGGCGGCGGCGAGGCCATTGGGCCCCGAACCCACCACGACCGCATCGAGCATGTCTGCCCTCCCTCGGTGCATTGCGTGTCTGCCTTCACGCTATCGTGCCAACGGCGAGCCTGGGAGGGGCGGTGCATGTCTCGGGCCGCGGAGGGCGCTATTCAGGGCGCAAGCGCAGCTCGTGCATGCCGCCGTCAACCGCGATGCAGGTTCCGGTTGTCGATCGTGACAGTGGGCTGGCGAGGTAGGCGATGGCGTCGGCAACCTCGCCGGGCGCGACGAGCCTGCCGTGAGGCTGGCGTGCCTCAAGCGCGGCGCGCTCGGCCGCAGGGTCGGACGCCTTTTCGAGAAGCCGCCCGATCCACGGAGTGTCGGCCGTTCCCGGGCTGACGCAGTTGACGCGAATGCCCTCACGCAGGTGATCTGCGGCCATGGCGCGCGTCAGCGAGAGCACAGCGCCTTTCGACGCGCTGTACAGTGCGCGCTGCGGCAGCCCCGCCGTCGCCGCGATGGACGAGGTGTTCACGACAGCTGCCGCGCGCGATGCGCGCAGATGCGGCAGGGCCGCAGCCGTCGTGCGCGCGATCCCGGTCACGTTGACGTTGAGCACGCGTGCCCACTCGGCATCGTCGTTTGCCGCGATGTCGCCCTGTGCGCCGATTCCCGCGTTGTTGATCACGATGTCGATGCCGCCGAGCCTGTCGACAACGTCTCTGATGGCGGCCTCGACCGAAGCGCGGTCGGCGACGTCTGCCCGCACGGCGATGAACCGCCCATCTGCGGCATCCGGATTCAGATCGAGAACCGCGACGCGCGCCCCGCCGTCCGCGAGACGAGCAGCCGTTGCCGCGCCGATTCCCGATGCCCCTCCCGTGACGACGGCCACCAGGTTCTCGAATTCCTGCATGATGCTCCTTTGCTGATCAGCTGGTGTAGGCGACGAACTTCTGGCGCTGGCGGCCGAGCCCTTCAACGTCGATCTCGCAGACGTCGCCCGGCTTCAGGTAGGGGTAGTCGCCGGAGAGGGCGACTCCCTGGGGAGTTCCCGTCATGATGAGGTCGCCGGGCTCGAGAACGAGGTACTGGCTGAGGTGCCACACGATGTCGTCGACGTCGAAGATGAAGTCGCTCGTGCGCGAATCCTGCCGCGGCTCGCCGTTCACCCAGCTGCGCAGACGGAGGTTGTTGTACTCCACCTCGTCTGGCGTCGAGACCCACGGGCCGACAGGGCTGAACCCGGCGCACGACTTGCCTTTCGACCATTGCCCTCCTGAAACCTCAAGCTGAAAAGCCCGCTCAGAGAGGTCGTTCGCGGTGACGAAGCCAGCGATATGGCGGATGCTGTCGGCGGGCGAATCGAGATATGACGTGCGCTTTCCGATCACGACGCCCAGCTCCACCTCCCAGTCGGTCTTCTCGCTTCCCTTCGGGATCGTGACGTCGTCGTTCGGCCCCGCGATTGTGTTGGCGGTTTTGAGAAAGATGATGGGAACCTCGGGAGGTGCCGAGCCTGATTCGGCGGCGTGCGCGGCATAGTTCATGCCGATGCAGATGATGGAACTTGGGCGAGCGATGGCCGAGCCGACGCGCTGCCCCGCGGCATCCGGAATCTGCGTGAGAGCACCGACGGTGAGTGCCCTTCGCGCCTCGGCGACACCACCGGAAGCGAAGAACGCTCCATCGATGTCGTTCGTGAGCGGGGAGAGGTCGTAGCAGACCGGTGTGCCGTCATTGTCGACGATCGCCGCCGGAGTCTCGTGCCCGGCCGAACCGAGTCGCGCAAACTTCATAGACATCCTTCTTCTCGTCAGTGAGAGCGCGACAGACGCGCGGGAACATCCGACACTATAGCCGCTTTGATCAGATCAATACGGGTATTTGTGACTATTTCACCCTTCTTGACACTGCTTTGATCGGATGTCTAAGCTCCAGTAGACCGATAGGAGACCCGTGACCACTGTGATCGCGCTTGAGACGAGCGATGTGCGTTTTCCGACGTCGATGCAGCTTGACGGGTCTGACGCGATGAACCCAGACCCGGACTACTCGGCGGCCTACGTGCGCATCATGACCGATGCAGGCGACGGCCACGAGGGCCACGGCTTCGTCTTCACGATCGGGCGCGGCAACGATGTTGAAGCGGCGGCGATCGAGGCGTTGCGCCACCACATCGTCGGCGCGAAAGCCGAAGATTTGCTCGACGACATGGGGCAGACGTGGCGTTCGCTTGTCTGGGACTCTCAGCTGCGCTGGCTCGGCCCAGAGAAGGGCGTCATGCACATGGCGATCGGCGCGGTCGTCAATGCGCTGTGGGATCTCAAGGCAAAACGGGCGAGCCTGCCGCTGTGGCAGCTTCTTGCCGGCATGACACCGGAGCAGATCGTGGATCTCGTGGACTTTCGCTACCTCACCGATGCGCTCACGCGCGACGAAGCGCTGCAGATTCTGACGGCAGCTTGGCCCGGGCGCGATGAACGCGAGCGGATGCTGCAAGCAAACGGGTACCCGGCCTACACGACGACTCCCGGATGGCTTGGCTACTCGGATGAGAAGCTCGTTCGTCTTTCCCGCGAAGCCGTCGCCGATGGATTCGGCATGATCAAGCTCAAAGTGGGAGGTGACGTCGGCGACGATGTGCGGCGCATGAAGCTGGCCCGCGAGGCTGTCGGCCCCGATATTCGCATCGGCGTCGATGCGAATCAGCGGTGGGACGTCGCCGAGGCAATCGCGTGGATGGCGGAACTCGCGCCCTATGATGTTGCCTGGGTCGAAGAGCCGACGAGCCCAGACGATATTCTCGGCCACGCGGCGATCGCGAAAGGCGTCGCGCCGATTCCGGTAGCGACCGGGGAGCACGTGCAGAATCGGATTATGTTCAAGCAGATGCTGCAGGCGAAGTCGCTCAGCGTGCTCCAGATCGACGCCGCACGCGTTGCCGGCGTCAACGAGAACATCGCCATTCTGCTTCTCGCCGCCAAGTTCGGCGTTCCGGTCTGCCCGCACGCGGGCGGCGTCGGTCTCTGCGAGGCCGTGCAGCACCTGTCGATGTTTGACTACGTTGCCGTCTCGGGCAGCGTCGAAGGTCGTGTGATCGAGTACGTCGACCACCTTCACGAGCACTTCGTTACGCCGGTCGACGTGCATGACGGCTCGTACTGGCCGCCGTCGGCCCCGGGAGCGGGCAGCGAGATGCTCGCGGCGAGCCGCAGCGAGTTCGCCTATCTGTCGCAGCGGGACGCGACCAGCATCCATGTCTGATGTTGTCGTTCCCCGATTCGGCTACGGGACCGCGAACGTCGGCAACCTCTTCCGTGCGCTGAGCGATGACGACGCGTGGGAGATTCTGCAGGCCGCGTGGGACGCAGGGGTTCGGTACTTCGATACGGCACCGCACTATGGGCTCGGCCTGTCGGAAAAGCGACTCGGTGCTTTTCTGCAGACGAAGCCGCGAGACCAGTTCACTGTGTCGACAAAGGTTGGGCGGCTGCTTCGCCCGAACCCCGATTGGGCCGGCGAACTCGATACCGCACACGACTTCGCCGTTCCGGCGCAGTTGCGCCGCCAATTCGATTTCTCGACAGAGGGCATTCACACCAGCGTCGCTGAGTCCCTTGAACGCACGGGGCTCGACCGCTTCGACATCCTCTACCTGCACGACCCCGAGCGTGCCGAGGTGCCGATGTCGATTGATGAACGTTTGGTGTCTGCCCTCTCTGCCATGGCCGAGCTGCGAGACGCCGGTCAGGTGCGTGCCATCGGCGTCGGGGCGATGACCACAGACACGCTGCTGCGGGCCGCGCGCATCAACCACACCGATCTGCTCATGGTCGCCGGGCGCTTCACGCTAGCCGAGCAGCCCGCGCTCGATGACGTGATTCCCGCGTGCCGCGAAAACGGCGTGGGCATCGTCAACGCCTCGGTGTTCAACTCCGGCCTTCTGGCCAAGACACGGCCGAGCTTCGACGCGCGCTACGAATACGGCGACGTTCCCGTCGAGATTCTCGACCGCGTCACGGCGATCGCCGAGATCTGCCGCGAGTTCGATGTCGAGGTGCCGACTGCCGCGCTACAGTACACCTTGCGCGAGCCCACGGTGCACTCGGTTGTCGCCGGCGCAAGCAGCGCTGAGCAGGTGCGCCAGAATGCAGAGCGCATGAACGCTCCTGTTCCCGACGCTTTCTGGACCGCACTCGCAGACAGGGGGCTCACTCCAGCATGACCTCAGAGATCGAGCAGAAGGCGGATGCTGCTCTCGCGGTGCCGCGCGGCCGGAGAATCGATTCGCATATGCATCTGTGGACGCTCGGTGAGGGCCGCTACCCGTGGCTGACACCCGACTTCGGCCCCCTCTACGCAACATGGACGCCCGAGCAGGCCGAGCCGGAGCTCGCCGCGGCGGGCATGGCTGGAGCCATTCTGGTGCAGGCCGAAGACTCGGAGGCCGACACCACATTCATGCTCGACATCGCCGACAGGCACTCGTGGGTGCTCGGCGTCGTGGGCTGGATCGACCTGACCGACCCGGATGCTGCGGCAGAGCAGCTCGACCGTTGGCATGGAAACTCCGCCTTCTGCGGCATCCGGCACCTGCTCAATGACGATCCGCGCGATCTTCTGGGAGACGACCGCGTCATCGCGTCGCTCTCCGAGGTCGCCCGTCGGGGGCTTGCCTTCGACCTGCACGACTCCTGGCCGCGGTTTCTGCCCGAGACGGCAGCGCTCGCCGATCGGGTTCCCGAGCTGTCGATCATCATCGACCACGTGGGCAATGCCCCGCGCGGGCAGGGTGACTATTCGGAGTGGATGGCGACGATCGCCAAGGCCGCGCAACGCGAGAACGTCTCAGCGAAGCTTTCGTCCCTGCGCTATCCCGGCCAGCCGTTCTCTGTCGACGCCGTTCGCGAGGTTCGCGACCACGCGCTCGACTGCTTCGGCGCCGATCGTCTCATGTATGGCGGCGACTGGCCGATGCCCGTCGCCGAGGGCGGCTACCCCGCGACGTGGGGGGTCATGGCGCAGCTGATCGGCGAACTCGCAGAGGCCGAGCAGAACGCGATACTGCGCGAAACGGCCTGCCGCATCTACGGACAGTCGACGCGGTTGTCCGCGCTTCGGTCCCGCTGAGCCTCGCAGGCACCTCAGGGTGTGTGGGTGGCGAGAAACGCGTCAACGTCCGATCGCTGGGGATGCTGGGTGAGGCGCGCAGGATCGTCACCGCGAGCGCCCCGGCCCCATTTGCCCGTCGGATGGCGTCGGTGATTGCAACTCTGAGCTTGTCCTCGTCACCCTTCGTGAAATGAGGTTGATGGGGGCGAGGCCGCGGCATCCCTCAGCCACTCCTCGACGCCCGAGATGTGCACGACGGCGAGTGACCGCGCGAGTTCTGCGTCGCCGCGCTCGAGCGCATCGACGATGGCCTTGTGCTCAGACAGCGTGCGCGTGACGGAATCCTCTTGGGTCAGGCCGCGCCAGACACGAGCCCGCACGGTGTTGCTTGAGAGAGAATCGATGAGCGTGGCGAGGTAGGAATTTCCGGATGCTCCGACAATTGCGCTGTGAAAGTCGATGTCGTGGTCGACAAGGTTCTCCACCGTCGTCGCGTCGTCGATGGATCCGATCTTGTCGCGCAGATCAGCCACTGTCTCCGGCGTCATGTTGAGCGCCGCGAGTGCCGTCGCCGCCGGCTCGAGAATGCGTCGCACCTGAAACAGCTCGAGTACCGAATCGTCGTCATGCAGGTCGACGACGAACGACATCGCTTCGAGAAGCAGCCGTGGTTCGAGGCTCGTGACATAGGTTCCGTCGCCACGTTTGACGTCGAGAACTCTGATGACGTCGAGGGCCTTCACCGCTTCGCGCATCGAACTGCGTGAGAGTCCGAGACGGTCGCTGAGCTCCTTCTCCGGCGGGAGGCGGTCGCCCGGCCGAAGCTCCCCCGAGGTGATCATGCTCTTGATCTTGAGGATTGCCTCGTCGGTGACGGCCATGCAGAGATCCTATCTTTCTCCGGTCAGATCTCTGGCGTCCCGCAGAGAGGCGAGCTCAGAACGCCTCGGCGACAAGGGTGGCGAACAGCTCTTCTGGGTCGCGGGGGAGGCCGCGCCGTGTGAACCACGTGCACATGTTTACGCAGTCGCGGTGCAGAAGGTCGAAGCCGCTCGGGTTCGCGGCGAGGTCCACGATCTGGGGCAGATCGATCAGCACCACCCGCTCCTCATGCACGAGGATGTTGTACGGCGACAGGTCACCGTGCGCGAACCCGGCACGAGCGAAGATGCTCATCGACTCGGCGACGCTGTCGAAGAGCACAGCGAGCTCCGCGGCATCCGATCTCAGCTGCGCAAGCCGGGGAGCCGCGGTGATGCCCTCACCGATGAACTCCATGAGCACTTCGTCGTCGTGAATCTGCACGGGGTAGGGCACTGCGGCCCCGTCTGCGTAGAGACGCCGCAGCGCCTCGAACTCGGCAAATGCCCAGTTCGTTGCGGCAAGTTCGCGCCCGTACGTCGACTTCTTGTCGAGAGCTCGTTCGTCGCGTTGGCTGCTGGTGCGGCGGCCCTCGACATACACGGTGCTTCGGGTGAAGTCGCGGCGGGCAGACGACCTGTAGCGCTTTGCGGCAAGCACGCATGATCGCTCGCTGTCGCCGGGAACCGCTCGCTCAATGAGGTAGACCTCTGCTTCTTTGCCGGTCTTCACAATGCCGAGCTCGGTGTCGAGCGCGGCAGATTCGGTGACGATCCAGTCAGGATGCGGAAGAGGTCCCCGTTCCGTCGGGGAGGTCTCGGGCCAGGTGGACCAGCGCTGGTCAGGGCCTGGTTCGATGAGATCGGATGATGAAAAGCTGAGTGCGTCGAAAGACACGGTGCGAACTCCAGAGAATGGGAGGCCGCTCGCGTGCGTCAGCTGAGTGCGGCGGCCTCGGAGGAAGTGAACGTCGAAGGCAGACTGAAGACAGTCATGGCAATTCCTCCTCTCATCCGGTGTTGCGAAAAGAGTAGCATCAACGTCCGCAACGCGGACCAGAGTGCTGCAAACATGCAAACATGCAAACATGCAAACGGGGCGAGCTGTGCAGTCGCGCTACGCGATGGTGGACGGCTTGGCCTTCACCGGAAGCATTAGCAGCAGGCCTGCGAGCAGAACGATGACAATACCCAGGATGCCGAAGCGGGTGTCGCCCGTCAGGCCGACGAACAGGGTGAACAGACCCGGTGCGAGAAAGCTGACGGCGCGGCCTGTGGTGGCGTAGAGACCGAAGATTTCCCCTTCGCGACCGGGCGGGGTGATGCGCGACAGAAAGCTGCGGCTGGCGGACTGCACCGGGCCGACGAAGAGGCAGAGGAACAGCCCGCAGATCCAGAATCCGATTTGCGCATCGCCGACAAAGAGCACGGCCGCTCCGAAGATCACGAGGCCGACGAGAGAGGTCATGATGATCTTCTTTGCCCCGACACGGTCGTCGAGCCAGCCCCCGGCAAAGGTGCCGATGCCCGCCACGAGGTTGGCGGCGACGGCGAAGTAGAGCACTTCTGAGCTCGAGAAGTGGAACACCTGCGCGGCGATGATGGCGCCGAACGTGAAGACGCCCGCAAGCCCGTCTCTGAAGACGGCGCTCGCGATGAGAAAGACAAGCACCTGTGGGCTGTTCTTGGCAAGGCGCCCGATGGTGCGAAACAGCGACGCGTACGAGGCGAAGAACGACGTGCGGTTGCGGCGTGTGATGCGGGGGATCTCGGGCACCTTCACCATGAGCGGAATGGCGAAGACGGCGAACCATACAGCCGAGAACAAGATGGCGAGCCTGATGTTGAGGCCGTCGTCTGTCGTCACACCGAGGATGCCGGCCTGGCCCTCGGTTCCGAAGCTCTGAATGAACAGCAGAAGCAGCAAGGCGAGCAGCACGATACCGCCGACATAGCCGAGACCCCAGCCCATGCCCGAGACCTTGCCCACATTGCTGCGGTTCGACACCTGCACGAGCATCGCGTTGTAGTTCACGCCAGCGAACTCGAAGAAGACGTTGCCAGCCGAGATCAGCACGATGCCGAGCACCAGGAAGGCAGGCGACCCTTCGACGAAGACCATTGCGGCCATGGCGATGACGACGAGAAGCGTATTGACGCCGAGCCAGAACTTGCGCTTGCCCGAGCCGTCGGAGCGCTGCCCCATGACCGGGGCGAAAAGAGCGACGAGGATGCCGGCGATGAGCAGCCCCGTGCTGAGGTGCGTGGCGTTCGTCGCCAGTGCCAGCGTGAGCTGGGGATCGCTCGCGTCGCCGCCCGCAGCATCAACGACAGCGGGGTCGACGAAGAGCGAGCTTGCAAGGTATGTGCTGAACACGAATGTCGTGACAACCGCGTTGAATGAGGCGGAGCCCCAGTCCCAGAGAGCCCAGGAGATGACCCGTGACTTTGGAATCTGAGCGTTGTCGGTCAGACCGACGATGGGCCCCGTCGTGCGGTTCTCTCCTGTGGGTGGTCTCCCGCCCGTGCCCGACGCATCTTTGCTCATGAACACAGGCTATCGGGACGACGTAAGAATCGTGCCCCGTCACCGGCGAGCCGGTGGCAGGGCACGAAGACGCGTTGCTGGCTGCTAGTCACGCAGAGGGCGACCTTCAGCATCCGTCTGGAACGACTGGGCGCGCGCGAGCACCATGATGCCCTCGATGAATCCCCAGAGGGCACCCATGCCAAAGGTCACGATTGTGACGATGATCTGCGCGATGCCGATGCCGGCATAGCCGAGGTAGAAGCGGTGAATTCCCCATCCGCCGAGGAAGATTCCCAGAAGGCCTGCGGCCATGCGGCTCTTTGCGTATGGGTCGTTGGGCCCATAGCCCGGCTGCTGCCCATAGGGCTGCTGAGCGTAAGGCTGCTGGCCGTAGGGCTGCTGCTGTTGTCCGTACGGCTGCTGCCCGTATCCCGGCGCTGGCTGTCCATACCCCTGCGCGGGCTGCCCATAGCCGGGAGCGGGCTGCTGCTGTTGCCCCTGCGGTGGCTGCTGGGGCTGAGCTTGCGGCGCGTGGCTCGGCGCGGGCGGTGCCTGCTGGGCGTGCACTTGTGGTTGCGACTGCTGCGTCTGGTCCTGTGAGGTCGACTGTTCCTGAGCCTGCGTCTCGTCGGCCTGCTTCGCCTCTGGTGACGTTGCCGGTGTGTCGCTGGGTTCCGGTGACGTCGGAGGCACGTTGTTGTCAGTCATAAAATTCAACCTATCTTTCATCGTGGAGTGTTCCGAGGGGGAGTTCTGCCCGTTTCAGGACTAGAGCAGCTTTCGCTCCAGCGCCCAGGCGGTGAGCTCATGGCGTGACGACAGCTGCAGCTTGCGCAGCACGCTTGACACATGAGTCTCGACGGTCTTGATCGATATGAAGAGGTCGGCAGCCACCTCTTTGTACGCGTAACCGCGAGCGATGAGTCTCATGACTTCCTGCTCGCGTTTCGACAGGCGGTCGAGCTCATGGTCGGCCTGCGCGGTCTCTCCGCTGATCGCGCCGAACGCGTCGAGCACAAACCCGGCGAGTCGTGGAGAGAAGACGGCGTCGCCTTCGGCCACCCGCCGTGCAGCATCAGACACATCGGCGCCTGACGAGCTCTTGGTGATGTAGCCCCGGGCGCCAGCCCTGATGACGCGCACAACGTCGTCGGCGGCGTCCGACACGCTGAGCGCCAAGAAGAGGGTCTCGGGTGAGGCCGGTGCGGCACGCGTGACGACCTCGGCGCCGCCGCCGCCGAAACCGCCGGGAAGATGCACGTCGAGAAGCACGACGCGAGGTTTCAACTCAGTGACGAGCGTGATCGCTTCATCGACGCTCGCCGCCTCGCCAACCACGTGGATGTCACTGGCGAGGTCAGCGCGGAGTCCTGAACGAAAGATCGAGTGGTCATCGACGATGAGCGTTGAAAGGCTCTGCCTGTCGTCGGTCATGCTTCCTCCTTCGTTTCCTGCGCGAAGGGCATTCGCAGCAGCACTTCGGTGCCGGTTGCGCCCGGCCCTTGGCGAATCGTCGCGGTTCCGCCCAGTCGATTCAAGCGCCCCATAATCGACTCCCGCACCCCGAAGTGTCCATCAGGAATGGCGTCGACGTCGAATCCGGGGCCGCGATCCGAGATGGAGATCTCGATGCTCGACGGAGACGATTCGGAGTAGACGGTCACTGTACCGCCCGCGTGTTGGGCCGCGTTCAGCATCGCTTCGCGTGCGGCAGCGAGCAGGCCCTCGGGTGCTTCCGGAACAGCGAGGCCCGCGGTGATCACGTCGATGCGCGCAGCGAAGTCATTTTCGAGAGCGGATGCTGCGCGCCGCAGCTCTGCCGAGAGATCCAGCGGTCCGCCGACGTTTTCAGCGAAGAGCCACTCACGCAATTCGCGTTCCTGTGCCCGAGCCAGGCGCGACGCGTCTGAGCCGGGCTCTGCCTTCTGCTGAATGAGGGCAAGAGTCTGCAGCACCGAGTCGTGCAGGTGAGCGGCCACCTCCGAACGTTCGATGTCGCGTGCTCTCGCCGCCCGCTCGTCGGCGAGGTCGCGTGCCAGCCGCAGAACCCACGGCGCGACGACGACGGCGACACCAAGCAAGACGGCGGATGCTGCGAAGAACACCGTCCAGATGTTTGGCTCATTGTCTGTCACGAAGAACAGCAGAATTCCCAGCACCACGAGCACGAGGGCGCCCAAGGCGCGAACGACGAGGGCTGAGCGGCCCGCAACGCGGCCGCGGCGAAGCTCGTCGAACTGCCGCCAGGCGAGCCCAGCACCGGCGCAGACGACGACGGCGGGAACGATGAACGCAAGAGGAATGTCGGCACCTAACCGCGTCGCGATCATGGCGCCACCGGCGAGAAGCAGGGCAATGCCGAGAAGAATCTCGGTGACGGGCGCGCGCGAGCCAGCCGCATCCGTTCTCGCGGCGTCATGGCTGGGGCGCGTGAGCACACTCTTCACGGGAGTGCGGCCCTCGCTGATCGGGGTCGTCGCCCACAGCCATGCGTAGAGAAGCAGGCCAGCGCCGCCGCACAGCGCGAGAATCGCCGTCACGGCGCGCACAGCACTCACGGGAGTTCCGGTGTGTTCGGCGACCCCAGCGCACACGCCGCCGAGCACGCGCAAGCGCGGGCGAACGATCGTGGCGGTCTGCATGGAACAATCCAAGCATCTCCGGGGGAGGAATAGAGCACTTCGGGGTGGGAAGTCAGGGTCGGTTCAGGGGGAACCCCCATGGCGCAGTGTCGATCGCCGCGGCAGTCTGGAACCATGACGAACGACAATGGACAATCGCAACGGTCCGAGACGAGCCCCAACGGGTGGTCAGCGCCGGGCGGGTTCTTCGACTGGATCCGCGGCATCAATATGCGTCGCACAGACGACAGATGGGTGGCCGGCGTCTGCGGAGGCGTGGCAGAACGCACAGGGCTCGACCCGATGCTCGTGCGTGGAATCGCCATTGTCGTCGCGCTGCTCGGCGGCCCGATCTTCTTGGCTTATGCGGTCGGCTGGGCGCTGCTGCCCGACACGACAGGGCGCATTCATATCCAACGGATGCTGCAGGGAATCTTCGATCCCGCCTTGATCGCAATCGGCGTGCTTCTTGTCTTGACGTTCATTCCGTTCTCGCAGGGTCTCTGGTGGCAGGGAACGCCCGGCTGGTGGGGGATGCCCAACTGGCTCGAGGGCATGCTGCGCGCCGGGTGGATGATCGTGCTCGTTGCCGGAATCATCTGGCTTATCGTGGCGATCTCTCGAAAGGCGTCGCAGCGCGGTCCTCATCATCCCCACGATGCCCGCACACACAACGAATTCTGGAGCGCAGGCCACGCAGGGCCGGATGGTGGGCAGCCGTCAAGCTTTGCAGCCGGAACCACCGGGGCCGCGGAGCCAGCAGCGCACAGCAACCCGGCGGATGCCGCGGGCGGCCCGACCGACCCGTCGGTTGGGGCGCCTCCCGCGCAGAGTGCTCCGTATGTCGCACCTCCGAGTGAGCCGTACTCGGCGTACTCCGGGAATCAGGCCGGGCCAGCGTGGGCGCCGTCACCGGCCGCCGATCACTACGCCGCTGCTCAGCAGCGCCAGGCCGCTGCGCGTGCTCAGCACGAGGCGCGCATGCGAGAGAACGCGCAGCGCCGTGCAGAGAATGCCGCTCGCTGGCGTGAGCGTCAGCCGGGCGCGGGCTACATCGCGATCAGCTTGGGACTCGCCGTCGTCGGCGGTGCGCTCGCTGCACTGTCGGCGCTCGGGTGGCAGCAGAACGCAGCCGTGTTCGGAATTGCCGGCGCGCTTGCCGTGCTTGCTATCGCCACGATCATCGCGGGTATCCGCGGTCGTGAGAATGGTGGGCTCGGCTTCTTCTCGACGGTCGCTGTCATCGCTCTTGTTTTCGTGGGCATTGTGCCGCAGGGGGCGCACTTCTCGGCATTCGGCGACACGACGTGGCGGGTCTCGCAGGTGGAGTCCGCGCAGTCGCAGAGCTACGTGGTTGGGCTTGGCCGAGCGACTCTCGATCTGCGTGAGCTCGACACCGCGGACGACGGAGGCGACATCAATCTGTGGCTCGGCTTCGGAACCGCAGATGTCATCATTCCCGACGACATCCCCGTCGAGGTTCGATTCGCCGGGGCGGCCGCGACGCTCGACTCCAATGGAATCGCCGATATGGATGGCACGCCTCAAGGGCTGTTTCCCTCGGCAACAATGCAGACCGATGCGGCAGAGAATGCCGATGCGTCCGACATCACAATCGTGTACGTGCGCGCAATGTTCGGCACGGCAGACGTCACAGTAAGGAAGACACCATGAGCACCGAACCGACATCGCCCGACCGCAACGATTCAGACCCCGCCACGCCGGTGGAGGCAACGGATTCCGCGCAGGCCAACACTGCTCACGGCTCGACGGAACCGATCGACCCGGCCGAGTCGTGGTTCTCGCAGCCGCAGACCGACACAACAGCTCCGTTCGCGTCGACGTCGTTTCAGCCGCAACCTGCCCCGGATGCTCCGAAGACATCGGGGCGAAGGGCACCGCTCTTCGGCACGATCTTCTGGGGCATCGTTCTTTTGGTCTTCGCCGTTGTTGTAGTGGTGCTCTCAATCTCCACGATCACGGTAGACCCCGTAGCATTGACGATCACCGCGCTCGTTGTGCTCGGTGCCCTGCTTGTCGTCGCTGGTATCGCTGCATCCGTCCGCAATCGCCGGAATTAGCTCAGCATCCGGGGCCGGTGGGATTGCGATTGCATTCCTTGTCGACAATGACGGAATTGGCGGTGGTGGCGATGGCGGTGACTCCGGATGCCGCCTTCGTCAGCGTTCCGTCAACGTCGAGCCAGCCGGTGCCCGACGTCTTGATCTGCACCGAGTAGTTCACAGTCAGCGACACCGTATACGTACCTTTTTCGGCGTATGTGTGGCTTGTCGCCGTCGCGGTGAATTCTTCGACCCCGAGGCTCTTCCATGAGCTGCCGCCCGTGCCGGTGTTTGCGGTTGACCCATCTCCCCACGACCACGAATAACTGCTCGGTGTGAACCGCACGGTGATCGGAAACTCGAAGAGCTTCCCCGAGTCGGTGTTCACATCGGCGTCGGCATAGAAGTTCGCGGGCAGCCCGACGATCATCCATCCGTCCGGCTCCATGGTCACGTGAGTCGGGGCGGGGGTGAACGATGCGAGGTCGTGAATGGTGATGGGATCGGATCCCTCGTCTGGGCATGTCCCAACGAAGCGGCACGGAAACTCGACATGCGCCTCTTCTTTGCCATCAGCGTCCCCGTCGCCGCTGTCGCCGCCGCCCGAGTTGTCGCCGCCACCACCGCCGCCGTTGTCGCGCCCGTCGGACCCGCCATCACCCGGATTGGTCTTGTCGGCACCGACGTCGACCTCTCCATCGTTGATTCCGGCATTTGCACATAACCCGAGTTTCTGCATCTCGGGAGAGCACTTACCTTGTGCCGAAACTGCTCCTCCGAAGAAGACAGAGGCCACCACTGAAACGAGAATTGCCAGGCTTAACTGGTGCAGAAATCGTCGCCCTGCCATGAGCCTTCATCTTCGATAATGAGTTGTTCGGATTTGGTTTCCCACGAGAGCGCAATTTCAACTGGGAAGACATCCGTGCGGTCTGATGGTGTTACATCGTTGCCGTTCTCATCCATGATCTGAACATTCGTTACGTCTTGGCAAAGCTTTATGCGCATTTTGACTGAGTCGTCGTCTTGATCCAGTGAGACCACTGACGCGGAGTTGAAGCTCGGAATCCCTTTTGTGTATTGATTCTTGTCGTCGAGGTATGTATCAGAGGTCAATTCTTTGAAGAATGGCTCTGACAGAATTGGCTTTAATTTGTCCGAACTGATGTCCTCGTCTGAAGTCATCTCGAAGAACGCGGCGTTGTACTGCTGGTAGACGTCGACCGCAGCCTGGAGCGCCTCGTCTTCGCTGGCGAAGATCGCCGTTTTCGTCGGGGTTGGCGTGGGCTTGGCGTCAGTTGGTGCGCACGCCGTGGCGCTCAGCGACAGCGCGCCGACACACACGAGTGCCACCATCGCACGCCACATCCGCGAGAAACGCATAAAGATCAGCGTAGAAAAATCGGCACCTGCCTGCGGAAGTTATCCACAGGCATCCGCATCAGGCCTGCGGGGTGCGCTCCTTGGCAGGCTTCGCAATCATCCAGACGGCTCGGGCGACGAGCAGAAGCGTGAGGACTGCGCCGAGCGCCTTCCACCAGAGGTCATCCGTGAGGAACAGCAGCACCATCGCCGCGAGCACAGGAGCGAGGTATGTGAGCGACCAGCGGATGTAACCGCCAAAGCTCGGCATCGGCACTCCGGCCGAATCCGCGACCGACTTGGTCATGAAGTTGGGGCCGTTGCCGATGTAGGTCATCGCCCCGCCCAGCACCGACCCGAGGGAGATGGCGATGAGCAGAATTTCGGGCACTCCGGCCACGAGGTTCTCACCATCGATATGGGAGATCATCTCAAAGAACGTGGCGTAGGTCGGGGTATTGTCGAGCACCGACGAGAGCCCGCCAGAGAAGATGAACAAGGTGATGTTCGTTAGCGGCAGCTTGGGTGCAATCTCGCCGAGGTATTCGAGCGCCGGCATCATCGTGAGGAAGATACCGATGAACAGGGCGGCCACCTCGAGAATCGGTGCCCACGTGAACTTGTTGTCGACATAGCGGGCGGCGCGGTTGCCGATGAGGAGAGACCCGACCGCAGCGGCGATCATGACGATTTCGCGCCACGGAATGCAGTCAGCGAACTCGGCGGTGCCGTGCTCAATTGCATGCGCATCGACGGACGGCACAAACGCAACGGCGATGATGATGACCGCAAGGAACAGAAGACCACTGCCGCCGCGCAGCCCGAGCTTCGTCTGCGTCGCGTTGTCCTTCTCAATTGTCTCTGCGGTCTCTGTGGCGTACGAGCGCTTATCGAGTGCGTAGAACGTCAGTAGCAGCATGACGTTGACGAACAGCCAGTACGGCCAGAGGCCCAGTGTCCATTCGAAGGGAACGCCTCGCAGCATCCCGAGAAAGAGCGGCGGGTCACCGAGTGGGGTGAGAAGGCCACCGCAGTTGGCGACGATGAAGATGGTGAAGACCACCGTGTGGACGCGGTGCTTGCGCTCCTGGTTTGTGTTGAGAATCGGCCGGATGAGCAGCATCGCAGCGCCCGTTGTGCCGATAAACGACGCGAGCACGCCGCCGATCGCGAGAAATATCGTGTTATTGCGTGGGGTGGCCTTGATATCGCCAGAGAGGAAGATGCCCCCCGATGCGACGAAAAGCGAGCCGAGCAAGATGATGAACTGGCTGTACTCGATCAGTGCGCCGGTGACGATGCCCGGGTGGCCAGCGAGGATGAACCACAGAGCGATCGGCACACCGAGCACAAGAGCGACGATGAGCTTGACGAGGTTGCGATCCCAGGCCTTCTCTGTTGCCGGAATCAGCGGAAGAATGGCGATGCACAGCAGCAATGCGGCAAAAGGGAGAATGCTCCACCACTCGACGTGCATCGCAGCATCCTTCCGTCGTGCCATGGTTCCATCGACGTGAACCACTGCTTAAGGCTACCGGAGCCGGGACCTATTCCGACTCTTCGTCAGTCACGCTCTCGCCGCCCGAAGTTCCTCTACGGTGTTTACGCGGCAGGGCGCTGAGCGCGAACGCTAACAGAGCAAGGACCGTGGTCCAGATAAGGATGTTCAGCAATGCCGAGGTTGATTGTTCCGGAGACCTGGCTGCGGACAACGAACTAAACCAGGTGAGTGCTATACCGCCTGTGATAAACGTTCCGCCTGCCATACCAGCGCTTCCAGCGAAGCGGGAGATGTCGTCGCCCGACGTCAGAACCACAACGGAGATCAGGATTGCGCCGATGAGCCCTGGCAGGAAGGACATCCAGAATGCGGCTTGGGTTCCGTACCATGCATCTGCAGTAAAGGTGGCATTCCAATGCGTGGGAACAGACGTGGGCAGATCGGCGGATGTTAGCCGATCGATGAGAACCACCAACGGAGGAATCCACGACGGAATCATAGAGAGAACGATGCCAGGTGAGTGGGGTACCGATGCGATATCTCGGAGAAGCTCTCTCATACCGTTCGTCTGACCGTCAGGACGGGCTGTGGTGTTTGCGCGGTGCGGACATACGCTTCAACACTCCACATGTATCGCAGCATCCTTCCGTCATTCCGCGGCTCCAGTGACGGGAACCACAGCTCAAGGGTAGTAGGCGTCGTGCTTGCGCCACGCGGTGGTCACTGTGAACTCCGTGCATCGTTGCAGATGCTCTTGTCGTGCCGCGTTGCTGTACTCCACGTGGCCGACCGTGGCGGCGTCGCTGGCGTTCGCAGGTTACTGATTTGGATGGGCGATGCGCACACGGTTTCATTACGATGCGCGACTGAGTTCGGCGAGGGAACGGTGATCCTTCGGAAGCAGGGAGCCAGTCATCACACGACTGAGCCCAGGTATGTGCATTGCACGGAACCCCCAGCGCCGCAGCATCAGCGTTGTTCGGGAGCGCGGCAGGAACCACTCGACGACTCGGTCACGCGCGGCCGCCTGCACCTTCGTCGTCTCGGGTCGCCACCGGCGTTCGTACTCGAGAAGGGCGTTGGGAACATCACGCGCGCTCGGGAGCAACTCGCCCAGGAGATATGCCCCCGCGACTCCAAGCGAAGCACCCTGGCCCGCGACGAGCGATACCGCGTATGCGGCATCGCCAACCAACACCACCCGTCCGCTCGTCCAGCGCGGCAGCTCGATCTGCGCAACCTGATCGTCGTACATCTCTTGCGACGGGGGAGCCTTCGCGAGTGCGCGCTCGACAAGTTCGCCCATTCCCGAGAGCTGACTGAGCAATTCTTCACGAGAGTCGGTCTGAGGACTCGGATCGGTCGTGCGGTACACCGAGAACGTTGCGATACGCCCTTCCCCAAGACCATAGAAGCCCATCTGGCGATCGAGCGTTTCGGTGAGCACAAACTGACCGTCCACGGCGTCGTAGATCTCGCGATCGTGAAAGATGAACGCATTTGTGCGCATGCCGAGATCGCGAACGTACTCGTTCTCCTCACCGAAGACGAGAGAGCGAATTCGAGAGTGGATGCCGTCGGCGCCGACGATCAGGTCGGGGTGCAGCTCGGTAGCGTCGGAGAGCCGTACAGACGAGTCAGTGATCGCGTCGACGGTGACTCCGTAGCGAATTGTCACAGTGTCTCTCAGCGACTCCCTGAGCACGCGTTCCAGAGCGGGTCTCATGATGCTGACGATCTCACCGTTCAGAGCCTTGACGAACAGATCGTACCTGACGCTCACCGTCGTGTGTCCGCTGCCGTCGACGTAGCGAAATGTGTCGACGGAGCTTGCCGCGTCGCGCAGCCGTTCGCCGAGCCCCATTCGATGCATCGCTTCGAACCCGGGCCCGGAGAAGTCGATCATGTACCCCTGTGGTCGAGGAGCGGGAGCGATGTCGACGACGACGACATCCCAACCCTTGCGATCAAGCTGGCCTGCGAGGGCCAGTCCGGTGATTCCTGCGCCGCAGATGAGTGCTTTCATTGTGTATGTCCTTTCTCTTCGGTATTCAGGCATGCCGCAATGAGAGCAAGGGCATCGTGCATCGGAATATGTGAATCGAGCCCCTTGTGAAGAATGAGTCCGTCGAGCACGGCGAGAAGCACTACCGCTGCGGTATCGGGGTCTGGATGGCCTAAGCGGGCGATCGACGCCGAGACCGCAGTGCGAAAGTCGACCATCAGGTCTCGCATCTTCTCTTTTAGAGCCGGATCCCGAGTTGCCGCGAGATACGCCTCGATGACGACGCGAGACGCCGGGTCAGTGCCGTCGTATTCGTCAAGTTCGTTGAGCATGGCATCAACGAACGAGTTGTCATCTCGCTGTTCGGCAAGTGCAGTCGTCGCCTGGTCAAGCGCCCGCTTCATCTCACTGAGGGCCGCCAGGCGAAGCACGTCGTGAAGTGAGTCGAAATGATAGTGCACCAGGCCCGATCGCACGCCAGCACGGTCGGCGAGAAGCCGGGTACTCACGGCATTCCAGCCGACCTCTCCAATGAGCGCGGTGGCGGCATCGAGCAACTTCGCACGCGCTGACGTGCCGCGCTCGGAGCTTGCTCTCGCAGAATTCGATGGAATTTGGTCATTCGCCTTGGACATATGCCCAAATTAGTCGATAGCGAGGCGCTCGTCAATGCATGAGGATCGTCATCCTGAAAGTTGAGCGTGCTTGGCTCAAGATTGGCTGGGAGAAATTGACACCGACATCGTGGTGAGTAAACTTGAGTCGCAGGCACTCAACTACGAATGCCTCGAGACTTTATCCCCCGCATCAGACGCACCATGCCATGAGACCTGGCTGGTCAGAAGGAGAAAACACATGTCACGTGCAGTAGGAATCGACCTCGGAACCACCAACTCGGTGGTGAGCGTTCTTGAGGGTGGCGAACCCACCGTCATCGCAAACGCTGAGGGCATGCGCACAACCCCCTCGGTTGTCGCATTCACCAAGGACAACGAGGTGCTCGTCGGCGAGACCGCCAAGCGCCAGGCTGTCACGAACGTCGACCGCACAATCGCATCGGTCAAGCGCCACATGGGCACCGACTGGTCGTTCCCCGTTGACGACAAGAAGTACACGGCCCAGGAGATCTCGGCTCGTATTCTGCAGAAGCTGAAGCGGGATGCCGAGCAGTACCTTGGCGACACGGTTACCGACGCGGTCATCACGGTTCCTGCGTACTTCAACGACGCGGAGCGCCAGTCGACGAAGGAAGCCGGCGAGATCGCGGGCCTCAACGTGCTGCGCATCATCAACGAGCCGACCGCTGCCGCCCTCGCCTACGGACTCGACAAGGGCAAGGAAGACGAGCTCATTCTCGTCTTCGACCTCGGTGGCGGAACGTTCGACGTCTCACTGCTCGAAGTGGGTAAGGACGACGACTTTTCGACGATTCAGGTGCGCTCCACCTCCGGTGACAACCGCCTCGGCGGAGACGACTGGGACCAGCGCGTCGTCGACTGGCTGATCACGCGCTTCAAGGAGTCGACGGGCGTCGACGTCTCGAATGACAAGATCGCCAAGCAGCGCCTCAAGGAAGCTGCCGAGCAGGCGAAGAAGGAGCTCTCCAGCTCGACGAGCACGAGCATCCAGCTGCCATACTTGTCTCTGACGGAGAACGGGCCGGCCAACCTCGATGAGACCCTCTCGCGTGCACAGTTTGAGAACATGACGAGCGACTTGCTCGAGCGCACGAAGAAGCCGTTCTCCGACGTCATTCGCGAGGCGGGAATCAAGGTCTCTGACATTGCGCACGTGGTGCTCGTCGGTGGGTCGACGCGTATGCCGGCCGTCGCCGAGATTGTGAAGAAGGAAACCGGTAAGGACGCAAACAAGGGCGTCAACCCCGATGAGGTCGTCGCTGTCGGCGCCGCACTTCAGGCCGGTGTTCTGAAGGGCGAGCGCAAGGACGTTCTGCTCATCGACGTCACTCCGCTGAGCCTCGGTATCGAGACCAAGGGCGGAATGATGACCAAGCTCATCGAGCGCAACACTGCAATCCCGACCAAGCGAAGCGAAACCTTCACGACAGCAGACGACAACCAGCCGTCTGTCGCTATTCAGGTGTTCCAGGGTGAGCGTGAGTTCACCCGCGACAATAAGAACCTCGGAACGTTCGAGCTGACGGGCATCGCACCGGCACCCCGCGGCGTGCCCCAGGTTGAGGTCACCTTCGACATCGACGCCAACGGCATCGTGCACGTGTCTGCGAAGGACAAGGGCACGGGAACCGAGCAGTCGATGACGATCACGGGAGGCTCGTCGCTCTCGAAGGACGACATCGACCGCATGGTGCGCGAGGCTGAGGAGAACGCGGCCGAAGACAAGCAGCGCCGTGAGCAGGCTGAGACGCGTAACAGCGCCGAGCAGCTCGCCTTCTCGATCGAGAAGCTCATCAAGGACAACGACGACAAGCTGCCAGAGGACGTCAAGTCCGAAGTGCAGGGTGACGTCGACTCGCTCAAGTCGGCTCTCGCCGGCGAGGACGAGGATGCTGTCAAGTCAGCCTTCGATAAGCTCAACGAAAGCCAGGTCAAACTCGGCGAGGCAATCTACTCGCAGGCGCAGGCCGAAGGTGAGCAGGCCCCGGCTGCAGGCGAAGAGCCCGCTGCCGAAGAGAACTCCGACGACGATGTCGTCGACGCCGAAGTTGTCGACGATGAGGACGAGAAGAAGTAGGAATGACTGACAAGAACCAGAACCCGGAAGAAGAACCGAGAGTCAACGACAAACGTCGCATCGACCCGGAGACCGGTGAGGTTCGTCAGCCTGAGGCGACCGCGGGGTCGGAGGCATCTGCCTCCGGCCCTTCGGCACAGGACGACGCTGCCGAGCAGGCCGCGTCTGCCGACGAGCTCACGGTCGACGACATTCTCGCCGCCGCTGATGATGACGCTCCTGGCGATGACGAAGCTGACGCCGAGAACGTGCGCGAGGCCGAGTTGCTGAGTGACCTGAAGCGCGTCAACGCGGAATACGCCAATTATCGTCGTCGTACGGAAGGCAATCGCGAGGCCGAGAAGGAGAGAGCAACGGGCAACGTGCTGAACGCACTGCTCCCCGTGCTCGACGACCTCGACCTCGCCGAGAAGCACGGCGATCTTGAGGGCGACTCCGCCTTTTCGCAGATCGCGTCGAAGCTGCGCCAAACGGTGGAGCGTCTCGGTCTCGCGAAGTTCGGTGCCGAGGGTGAGGCGTTTGACCACAATCAGCACGAGGCGATCTTCCAACAGCCGAGCCAGGACGTGGAGACAGAGACCATCGTCGACGTCGTTCAGACCGGATACTTTGTGGGAGACTCTCTGCTGCGAGCGGCCAAGGTGGTCGTCGCTGTTCCTGCCGAGTAGGTGCCATGGCCAGTCAAGATTGGTTCGACAAGGACTTCTACAAAGTTCTCGGTGTCGACAAGAGCGTGAGCCAGGCAGATCTCAAAAAGACCTACCGCAAACTGGCTCGCAAATACCACCCAGATTCACACCCGGGTGACGTCGCAGCTGAGTCGAAGTTCAAAGAGATCTCTGAGGCATACTCGGTGCTCTCCGACGAGGCGCAGCGCAAGGAATACGATCAGGTTCGCGCGATGGGGTCCGGCGCCCGATTCACGGCGCCGGGCTCCGGCGGCGGTAGCAATGGCGGCTTCGAGGACGTCTTCGGTGGAATGTTCGGCGGCGGAGGAGGCGGCGGCTACCAGCAGGCCGACTTCGACGACATCCTCGGCGGAATGTTCGGCGGGGGTCGCTTCGGGCAGCCGAGCGGTGGATACCGCGGCTTCGGCGGGCCGACGCCTGGGCGTGATGTGACAGCATCCACGACCCTTGACTTCATGACCGCCACCAAGGGTGACACGATCACTCTGCAGACGGCCGATGGGCGGCCCATCAAGGTGAAGATTCCTGCGGGGGTCTCTGATGGGCAGAAGATCAAGCTGCGCGGAAAAGGGCAGCCCTCACCTGATGGCGGCGAGCCAGGCAACATCGTTCTCACGGTTCACGTGCGCAAGCACCCCGTGTTCGAACGTGAGAACCTGAACCTGCGGGTGCGCGTTCCCGTGACTTTCGTCGAGGCGGCCCTCGGCGCGACGATCGAAGTGCCGACGCTTGAGGGTCCTCCCGTGAAGCTCAAAGTGGCTGCCGGCACGCCGAGCGGTCGTGTGCTCCGCGTCAAGGGCCGTGGCGTGGAGACGTCAAAGGGAAAGGGCGATCTTCTTGCCGAGATTCAGGTGGCCGTTCCGGCCCACCTGTCACCGGAAGCCGAAGCCGCGCTCAGGGCCTTCCACGATCTTGAGCCGGGCGAGAACCCCCGTGATGAGATTCTTGCGAGGGCACGAGGCTGACCATGGACGAGAACTCACCGATCTTCGCCATCGCGGTCGCCGCCGAGCTTGCGGGAATGCACCCGCAGACGCTCCGGCAGTACGACCGCATCGGGCTCGTGCAGCCTCAGCGAACGGCCGGTCGTTCTCGCCGCTACTCCATGCGAGACGTTGAGCAGCTGCGCGAAGTGCAGCGCCTCAGCGGCGAAGGCGTGAGTCTTGAGGGAATCGCCCGCATTCTGAGTCTCGAGAATGAGGTAACACGACTCTCCGGTCGTGTGCGCGAGCTCGAGAACGCTCTCGCGGACCAAGTGCTGAAGGCTCAGGGGCGGCGGGTTTTCGCCGCAGGCGAGCATGGCGACGTCATTCCTCTGAGAAGCGGAACACGCACGCAGAGGCGCACGGAAGTCGTCGTCTGGCGACCGCGCCGAAACGGCGACGTGTAGCAAAGCTCGCACAGCGCCGGCCACCGATACGCTCGGTGGCCGGCGCTGTGCCTATGGGGACGGGTACCACTTCCCACAGACAGTCATCCGCTCGTCTGCGACAGTGAGAGAACGAGCAGAACAGGAGCACGGTCGTGTCGAACCAGTACCCGGGTTACCCGCATCCGCCATACGGCCACGGTGCACAGGGGCCCGGCATGCCACCTGGCCCTCCGTATGCGCCGCTGCCGAATCAACCGTACCGCCCCATGGCTCGCACGCGTCCGCCACTTACCCGCACTCAGAAACGGGCAGCTCTTTGGTCGGGTGCCCTCGGATTCCCCATTATGACTCTGGGGTTCACAATCGTTGTGTGCGTGCTCGGGTGGTCGGCAATCGCGGGAATCATCGCCGGTGTGCTGTCACAGGCCGAGTACAAAGACAGTGACACTGTTGAGATCCTCGACTTTCTGAATGCGATGGGCGAGTTCTGGTGGGTCTTCGTCCTGGCTCTCGTCGTTGGACTGCTCATCTGGGGCGCCGGTTACGGATCGAGCATCGGCATCGCCAAAGCCGGACACATCAAAAAGGCAACGGGGATGACCTGGGCAGGGCTCGGGATCGCCAGCTTCGCGGGGATGATTCTGATGTGGCTTGGGCAGATCGTTCTCTCTGTCGGCGGATTCTTCGTCGCGATACTCAGTCAGGATTCTGCGGGCGTGAACGTCGTGATCTACGGGACAATCTACTGCGTGTTGAGCATCGTCATCTGGGCGGCCACCGGAGCGTTGAGCTGGTGGTGGATGGCGCACTGCATGCGTGACCGTCACCCGGCGCAACGGTACGCGGGAGAGCCGTACTTCATCTGACCTGGCACCCGGCGCGGGTTCGCCGGACGGCGCCATTGATTTCGTCGTCCACAGGTCGGCAGTCGGGTGCGGTTATTCACAAGGTGTTGATCTGCCGTGCGAGGCCGCTGCGCTGTTTGCAAAGGTGAGGTCCTACCGAAAAGGGAGGACTGCCGATGTCGAATGCCCACGATCCGCGCTCCGCGCCCGCGGCGTATTCGCCGACAGTGTGGCCCCCAGGTCGTTCGGTGCCACAGCGGATGCCGCCAAAGCTGCCTCTTTCGCAACGACAGCGCCTCAGCGCGCAGCTCGCCGGGGGTGCGACGTTTCTGTTCATCGGCGGCGGCGTGACGGTGCTTGTCGTCACCGTGTTCGGCGTGGTGTTGACATTGTTCTACGTCGGAGCATGGCAACTCGCGGTTGGAGCGGGCGAGGAATTCGTCGAGACAACGGAGACCCTCCTCTGGCAAGGAGCGGTCGTTGTCGGTCGATGCCTCCTCGCCTGCGGGCTCGGTTATGGGGCAAGCCTTCTCGCGCTCCGCCTCGGCAGGGTACGCCAGACGAACCTCACAACGCTGCTCGGGGCGGGCATCGCCTCGGTGGCGTGGTCGATCATGGCCGGAATCTTCGCGATCGCATACTTCTGGATCGGAAACGCGCGCTTGCCCTTGGCGGGCAGTCCCGATGCCGCGAGTCAGTTTCAGACGGTTCTCATCATCGGAATGGCGATCGCAAGCGGCGTCATCGTCGGCTCACTCAGTTGGTGGTTGGCCGCACACCTGCTGCGCTCGGCTGCCGGTGGAGCGCGCACGCCGTAGCCTGAGAACGTGACAGAGTTTTCGTTTGACGCGCTGCGTCGATGGCCCGACGTCGAAGCACCGAATCTCTCTGCGTCAGATGCGACAGATCGGCTCGTTCTCGACACGGCAGCGTCAGAGCTGGCGGATGCCGCTGTCGGCGACGTCGTGGCGATTGGGGACCGCTACGGTGCCCTCGCGCTTGGTGCGGCCGCGCTGCACGGCGCCGGCGGGATCCGCGTGCATCAAGATGGCCTATCGCAGGAGCGGGCCATCGCCGCGAACGCTGAGCGACTCGGGCTCAGCGACCGCGTCGAGCTGAGGCCCCTCGACGATGAGCTGGTGAGCGGCGCTCGCGTTGTTCTGCTGCAGCTTCCCCGGTCGCTCGACGCGCTCGACGAGATTGCCGGGTTGATCGCACGTTCGGCATCGCCGGATGCTCGCGTCTTCGCCGGCGGTCGGGTGAAGCACATGACCCCCGCGATGAACGATGTTCTCGGCACGGCGTTCGGCTCAGTGAGCGCGGGACTCGCCCGCCAGAAATCACGTGTGCTCACGGCATCCTCGCCTCGTATCGGCGCCCCGCAGCGGTGGCCGAAATCGCGCCGTCACGACGATCTCGGGCTGACCGTTTGGGCACACGGAGCCGTGTTTTCGGGAAACCAGATCGATGTCGGAACGCGGTTTCTGCTCGATTACCTCGATGCGGTTCCCGCCGGTGCACGAGACGTTGTCGACCTGGGCTGCGGCACGGGTGTGCTCGCGACGGAGTTTGCGAAGAGAAGACCGGATGCTCGCGTGACGGCGACCGACCAATCGGCGGCCGCCGCAGCATCCGCTCATCTGACGGCCGAGGCGAACCGCGTCGGCGACCATGTCACCGTGCAGCGCGACGACGGTCTGTCTGCTCAGCCCGATGCCTCCGTCGATGCGGTGCTGCTGAACCCGCCGTTTCACATCGGCGCCTCCGTTCATGCCGGAATCGCGCTGAAGCTCTTCGCCGAAGCGGGGCGGGTGCTTCGACCGGGCGGAACGCTGCTCGCCGTATGGAACTCGCATCTGCAGTATCGAGCGCAGCTCGAGCGCCTGGTCGGTCGCACGACGCAGCTGGGGCGCAACGCGAAATTCACGGTGACCGTGTCGCGTCGACTCGACTGATCTGTCGGCGCCGTCGATTACGCTGGAGGTATGCGCCAATACCTTGATCTGATGCAGCGTGTTCTCGACGAGGGCGTCGAAAAATCCGACCGCACCGGAACCGGAACACTCAGCGTGTTCGGGCACCAGATGCGGTTTGATCTGCAGGCAGGCTTTCCTGTTCTCACAACGAAGAAGCTGCACCTGCGGAGCATCATCGGCGAACTTCTGTGGTTTCTGCGGGGCGACACGAACGTGGCCTGGCTGCACGAGAACAACGTCAAGATCTGGGATGAGTGGGCTGACGAGAACGGCGATCTGGGGCCGGTTTACGGTCACCAGTGGCGCTCGTGGCCGACCCCGAACGGCGGGCACATCGATCAGATCGCGACAGTGATCGAGTCGCTGAAGGCAAACCCCGACTCACGGCGGCACATCGTCAACGCGTGGAATGTCGCCGAGGTCAACGACATGGCTCTGCCGCCGTGCCACACGATGTTCCAGTTCTATGTCGCAAACGGCACGCTCTCGTGCCAGCTGTATCAGCGCTCGGCCGATATCTTTCTCGGTGTGCCGTTCAACATCGCCTCGTACGCGCTTCTCACCATGATGGTCGCGCAGGTCACCGGGCTGAAGGCGGGCGAATTCGTTCACACGTTCGGCGATGCTCACCTCTACGTGAATCACCTCGAGCAGGCGAAGCTGCAGCTGTCGCGCGAGCCAGGGCCGCTGCCCACCATGCGCATCAATCCTGAGCGCACGCAGATCGACTCCTTTGAGATCGCCGACTTTACACTCGAGAACTACGAAGCGGCCCCCAGCATCAAGGCGCCGATCGCGGTATGACCGTCACGCTCGTTGCGGCCATGGGCCGAAACCGGGTGATCGGTGCGGAAGGCGGAATGCCCTGGCACCTGCCCGACGACCTCAAGCACTTCAAAGCAGTGACGCTCGGCACGACGATGATTATGGGGCGTCGCACGTTCGACTCGATCGGTCGGCCTCTGCCCGGGCGTCGCACGGTCGTTGTGACACGGGATGCCGGGTGGCAGCGTGACGGCGTCGGCGTCGCCCATTCGCTTGGCGCTGCTCTCGCTCTCGCGGGTGATGCGCGCATCTCGATCGTCGGCGGCGGGCAGATTTATGCTCAGGCGATGCATCTCGCCGACCGCATGGAACTGACATTCATCGATGCCGAGCCTGACGGTGACACGCTGTTTCCCGAATGGAACGACGCCGATTGGCGTGAATCGACACGCGAATCGCACGACGGTTTCGACTTCGTGACCTTCGAGCGCATTCGCCACGCGCGAGAGTGACGGGGAAAGCCCTTCATCGCGGGAAACTCTGCGCGCAAATCTTGAGCACGTCGCCCCATGCCGTTTGGGCTCGTCGAGAGTGGCCGTGTATTCGTCTGGGATGAGGGCAGTCATGGCGTCACGGTACGTTTTACCTCCGACACGCCCCGACCCGACGGTCTGCGGAACTCACTGCGAGAACCGAGTGGAATGGCTCGGCACAGCGAGACCCACGGGACGCCGCGTGGCACCGCGATGGCGTCGAGACCGCGCATTCGCTCGGCGCTGCTCTCGCTCTCGCCGGTGATTCCCTCATCTCTAATTACACCTGCGGTTTCGTTACTGGGCAGTGCGTCTGGCGTCGTTGGCGTACTCGTCAAGGACGCCCAGGATTCCGTTGTGCTGCCAGACGCGATTTCGAGATTGTCCCGTGCGCTCTACGACTATTCCACGTTCGGTCAGAACAGAGAGAGCGCGAAGGATGCTCATATCGCTTACGTGGAGAGCGTTCATCAGATACTTGGTGTTGACGATGGGCTGTCCAATGAGCAGGGGGAGCACTCGCCACGCCACGGACTGCGGGCGCAGCCCCGCGAGCGTCGCGCGGTCGCCTTCGAGCTGATCATGCAGGTTATCGACAAGACGACGTCCGGTCACCGCTGCGAAGCGAGACGCGTCAGCGAATCTGCGCACGATGGGGCCAGCATCTCCGTTGCGATATGCGCTGAGGGCTGCAAAATACGTGCGCGTGTCCGTAAGCAGGCCCCCCGAAATCGGTACCGTGGTGTGAGTAGCCATGCCTTTGTTGCGCAGTAGCGCCTGGGCGAGTGCTCGTCCGGTGCGTCCATTGCCGTTTGAAAACGGATGGATGGTTTCAAACTGCGCGTGTGCGACGGCAATGTGCACGAGCACTGGAATGTCTGTTCGTTGCATAAACCGAATGAGGTCGTCGATTGCGCTCGACACTCGGGTGTGCTGCGGGGCAATGAACTCTGCTCCAATCGGACCGGCATTGTCTCGGTTGCCGATCCAGACGAGTTCTTGTCGATACGTTCCGGCCTCATCCCGGAACAGATGGTCGTGCGCCATCAACTCACGGTGCATGCTCCGGATCGAGTCTGAATCGAGAACGCCTGAGAGTCGAAGCGCGGCTTCCATTGCACGAACATTGCCAACGACAGAAAGCGCGTTGGCTTTGTCTCCCTCCTCGATCTCAGCGAGTGCAAGTTGCTTCGCCGACGTCGTCAGCAGTTCGATCTGGCTGCTTGACGCGCTTTCCGTGCGGAGCAGAATCGCCGCCATGGGGCCCAGTGCCGGGTTATTCTGCCCCAGGCGAGTGAGCGCATGGCGGTCGAAGTCCGCGAGTGCGAGGGCAGCCTCCTCAATGTTTGTGGCATCCTCGCCAGAGAGTTCCGGCGTCCACTCATGAATGGCGGGGGTAACTGCTGATTCATACGTGCCGGTTTGTCGTTTGACCTCGGCGTGCGAAAAAATGCCCGGATTCCGGGGGCGCCACTGACGAGTCTCTCGGCTGAGAGGTGAAATCCGGATCTCGCCGGGAAGTCGATCTGTGGGCATGATTCAAGCTTACCAACACATCTATACCAAAGTGTTGGTACTGCGTGTGATAACCAACACTTCGCACCGTTCGGCCGCTCCGCACTCCGTTGCCGCGAGCGCACGGCAACGTTGTCGTCAAGCGAAGGAACCTCGATGTCACTGCACGCGATCGAACTCATCGGCGCCGCCTTGATGGCTGCTGACAGGTGGTGATCGAGCGGCGATGTGACCAGAGAACAATTGTTCAACAGATCATTGGACAATTGCCTTTTGATCGCTCCAAGCATGCGCGAACCGACGCATGTAGAAGAGATTTGCACGGGAGAAACCCTTCATCGAGGGAAACTCTGCGCGCAAATCTTGAGCACGTCGCTCGACTATGCTCGACCCCCAAGATTCATGCTTCTGTCGTTCAAGAATTGTTCGCCCGATTCGCCACTGGAGTTGAACGGCACAGCTCGATACAGTGCGACCCATGGGCATCACAATGGAAAACGTTGGCATCGCCGTACGCGATTTGGAAGAAACAATCTCATTCTTCAGCGATCTGGGGCTCACCGTGGTCGGGCGGGACGAAATCAGCGGCGAGTGGGCGGACACCGCTGTCGGACTTGATGGCAACCACGCGAAGATCGCACTGCTCCAGACTCCTGATGGGTCCGGTCAGCTTGAGCTTTTCGAATATGTTCACCCAGATGCCATCCAGACGCTGCCGACTCTGCCGAACGAGATCGGCATGCACCGCGTTGCCTTCTCCGTCGACAACATCGACGAGGCTCTTGAGATAGCGGCACAGCACGGTTGCCGACCGCTTCGGGGCGTGGCGACGTATGAAGACGTCTACAAGCTCACATACGTGCGCGGACCGAGCGGCATCATCGTGATGCTCGCCGAGAAGCTCTCCACGGACTAGACACCGATCGACTCGCGCAGCTGCGCGCGCGTCGCCTCGGCGTCGCGCTGCTACGTTGGCTTCAAGCGAAGGAGCGTCGATGGCACAGCACACGATCGGACTCATCGGCGCTGGTTTCATGGCGGCAACGCACACCGCGGCGTGGAAGCAGCTCGGTTTCGACATCGTCGTGTGGTCGCCGCGTTCGGCAGAGGCGTTTGCCGCCGAGCACGGCGTGACGGCCGCGGCATCCCTTGACGATCTTCTGCGCGACGCGACGATCGTCGACATCACGTCGCCGACGCCGTACCACGCCGAGCAGATTCGCGCGGCGATCTCGGCCGACCTGCCGATCGTGTGCGAAAAGCCACTCGCGCGCACGGCCGACGTCGCACGGGACCTCGTGCGCTCGGCCGAAGCGGCGGAGATTCCGCTGTTTCCCGCCCACGTCGTGCGATACATGGAGCCCTATGCGACAGCGCACGCGACAGTTGCGTCCGGCGCCCTCGGACGAATTTCCCGCGCGGAGTTCACTCGCGAGGCTGCGACACCGGCCGGAGGCTCATGGTTCGACGATGACGCTGCCTCGGGCGGCATCCTCGTGGATTTTCTCATTCACGACTACGACCAGGCGCGTTGGATGTTCGGGGACGTGCAGCGCGTCGAGGCGACGCAGAACCCCGAAACGGTCGACGGTGTCGTTCCGCAGCTCGTCGAAGCGCGTGTGACTCTCACGCACGTCGGAGGTGCGGTGACCGAGGTGACGGGGCGATGGGGGCCAGCCGACACGCGATTTCGTGCCACTTTTCGCATTGAGGGCGACGCCGGATCGATCGATGACGACTCAACGGCCCAACGCGACGCCGAGTCGGCCGCCGCGCACGGCGACGCGTATCTCGCCCAGCTGGGCGACTTCGCCGACGCGATTACCGATGGTGCGCCGACCCGGGTGACGGCGATCGACGGCCTCGCGGCCGTGCGCATTGCCGAGGCGGCGCATCGCTCGGCGGCATCCGGTACTGCCGTCGGGTTGATCTGACCGCGGGCTGAAACCTGAGGGAAAGACGGATGCTTCGCGGCCCGAGAGGTGTCAGCATAGAGGTATGCCGCAGACCGACGAAGACACCAGACTCGACGAGCAGCTGACGCTCGGCTCGCCCTGGGTGACGATCGTCTGGGACGACCCGGTGAACCTGATGACCTATGTGTCGTTCGTGTTCCGCAGCTATTTCGGCATGAGCGCCGAGAAGGCTGAGCGGCTGATGCTGACTGTGCACAATGACGGCCGCGCCGTTGTCGCAAGCGGTACGCGCGAAGAGATGGAGAGGCATGTCACCGCAATGCACGGTTACGGTCTCATGGCAACGCTGCAGAAGGCGGGCGGGTGATGAAGGCTTTTCGCCGGTCAGGAGACCACGTCGAGGCGCAGTTTGACGACATCGAGGTCTCGGTTCTGACAAACCTCACCGAGCAGCTGCGCTCACTGATCGCTGGAGTCGAATCGGGAGGCGCGATCGATGACGCGGCAGGAGACCGGCTTTTCCCGCCCGCCTACATGAACGACGAGGAGGCGGCTTCGGAATTCAGGCGCTTCACCATCGGCGACATCGCGCTCGCCAAGAAGGCAGATGCCGACGCCGTTCTCGAGACGTTCCGCGATCAGGGTGCGCTGCCCGTTCAGATGGGAACGACGACCGAGGTGCGCATCGGCCGCGAACAGGCACTTCGATGGATGCGGTCGCTCACCGACCTGCGGCTGAGCCTCGACTCGCGCATCGCCGAGCCGACGGACGAACTCATCGCAGAGCTCACCGACGATGACGTCGAATCGCTGCGCGGCATGTATGACTGGCTGACGTTCGTGCAGGGAACGCTGATCGAAGCCGTCGACAAGCTCGACGCCCAGTGATTGCGACGTATGGTCGAGACATGGCTGATTCGACGGATGCTGACGCGCGCTACGTAGAGCCAGGGCGGCCCTACGATCGCGACACAAACTACATTGAAGACCGCATTACGCGCGACGGGCGCGATGGCTGGCCGGTCGAGGCCGGACGGTATCGCCTTATCGCAGCGCGCGCGTGCCCGTGGGCAAACCGCACGATAATCGTGCGCAGGCTCCTCGGGCTCGAGGGAGCGATCTCGCTCGGGCTTCCCGGGCCGACGCACGACCAGCGAAGCTGGACTTTCGACCTCGATCCGGGCGGCGTTGACCCGGTGCTGGGCATCGAGCGGCTGCAGCAGGCCTACTTTGCGCGCTTCAGCGACTACCCTCGCGGAATCACCGTTCCGGCGATCGTCGACGTCGCCAGCGGTGCCGTCGTCACAAACAACTTCCCTCAGATCACACTCGACTTCGAAACCGAGTGGGCAGAGTTTCACCGCGAGCGGGCACCTGACCTGTACCCCGAGGGGCTGCGCGACGAGATCGATGAGGTGAGCGAGCTCGTCTACCACGACGTGAACAACGGTGTGTACAAGGCGGGATTCGCGGGGTCTCAGAATTCGTACGAGCGAGCGTACACCGCACTCTTCGAACGTCTCGATTGGCTGAGCGAGCGCCTCGAACGGCAGCGGTTTCTCGTGGGGGACACCATTACCGAAGCTGACGTGCGGTTGTTCACAACCCTCGCGCGCTTCGACGCCGTGTACCACGGGCACTTCAAGTGCAACCGTTCGAAGCTCGCCGAAATGCCGGTGCTGTGGGCGTATGCGCGCGACCTCTTCCAGACTCCTGGATTCGGCGACACGATCGACTTCGAGCAGATCAAGGCGCACTATTACGTCGTGCACCGCGACATCAACCCGAGCGGAATCGTTCCCGTCGGCCCAGACGAGAGGCCCTGGCTCACCCCGCACGGTCGCGAGCAGCTGGGCGGCCGCCCGTTCGGCGACGGCACGCCCCCTGCTCCGCCACGAGACGGCGAAGGCGTGCCTGAACTGCGCTCGGCGTAGCGCGCGCTTCGGGCACGCGGGTCTGCGGTGAGGGCACGCTCTGGGCGAAACTCACGGTCGAGGCGAAGGGGCGCCCGGTATTGTTAGCTGACAATGCACATCATGATCGCGACTGACCAGCATCCTGAGTCGCTTGGCGGTGCGCAGGTTTCGATTCGACTGCAGAAGAAGTTTCTCGAGAAGGCCGGCCACCGGGTGACCATTGTGGCCCCCGGCATGCATCGCGAGCACCCGCAAGACCCCTGCTACGTCGACCTCCCGTCGTTTCCCATCACCTTCGACCGCGAATACGCGCTGACACGCCCCGGCCGTCGAAGCGATCGCGCACTTGACGCTGAGATGGCTCGTCGCGGCCCCGCCGACGTCGTGCACATTCAGGGCGACTTCTGGGGCGCCGCCATCGGGCTCCGATTTGCCCAGCGACACAGCATTCCCGTTGTGCTCACGTTTCACAACAACATGGAGTTCGGTTTGCGCAAGACCGTCCCCTTTCCCAAGGTCGTCACGAAGATGCTGCTCGCCATCGAAGGGCGTTCGCTCGGCGGCCAGCTGTCGCTGCTGCGCCCAGACGCCTGGCGCTACCTCAACGAGCTCGCCCTCAGAGCGGATGCTGTTACGGCGCCCAGCAATCACTTCGCGGCGCTTCTTCGCACGAAGGGCGTTGCGCAAGAGATCGACGTCGTGCGCACCGGAGCAGACGACGAGGTGATCGACCAGGTGCTTGACAGCCGCGACCCTGACGCGAAGAAGTCGCGCCCCAGCCTCGTGTGGATGGGCAGAATGAGTCACGAAAAGCGCATTCTCGAGTTTCTTCAGGCAATCAAGCGATCCGGAGTCAATGCGGAGGTGCGCCTCTACGGCCAGGGACTTCTGCTCTCAAAGGCGCGAGAGTTCGTCGCGAAGCACAAGCTGCGCGACCGCGTCGTCTTCGCCGGAAAAGTGCCGTATCAGGAGGCGCTCGCGGCAATCGCCGACGCCGATGCGCTCGCGCAGACCTCCATCGGCTTCGAGACGCAGGGCATGACCGTCTTCGAGGCGGCGGCGCTGGGAACGACGTCGATCGTGTGCGACCCGAAGATCGCAGCCGAACTTCCCGAAGGGGTCTACGTCGAACCCGAGAACGATTCGATCGACGCGCTCGCAGAGACGATCACGCGGTTCGTCGACTCCACAGCATCCGGTGAGCTCAGCCGACCTTCGCCGAGCGCCGCCGACACGCTGCGCCAGAGCGCGCAGACAGCGCGCATGATCGAGATCTACGAGCGCGTCATCGCCTAACTCGGACCGATCGCAGCGCGCACTGTGACGAAATGTGAAACGTCGAAGGTGACGGATGCTGTCAGGCGGAGCATCCTTGGTGAATGACCCGCCAGATTCGCTTCAACGCTTTTGACATGAACTGCGTCGCTCATCAGTCCTCCGGTCTGTGGCGGCATCCAGACGACCGCTCGCGTGAGTACAATACGATCGAGTACTGGACGCACCTTGCCCAGCTGCTGGAGCGCGGCAAGTTCGACGGGCTGTTCATCGCCGACGTGCTGGGCACCTACGACGTCTATGGCTCGAGCAACGAGGGCGCAATCAAGCACGGCGCGCAGGTGCCTGTGAATGACCCGCTGCTGCTCGTCTCGGCGATGGCCGCCGTCACCGAGAACCTGGGCTTCGGCGTGACCGCCGGAACGGCATACGAGCATCCGTATCCGTTCGCCCGCCGCCTGACGACGCTCGATCACCTGACGAAGGGCCGCGTCGGCTGGAACGTCGTCACCGGGTACTTGCCCAGCGCTGCGCGCAACATGGGGCACGACGACCAGATGGAGCACGACGACCGCTACGACTACGCTGACGAGTACCTCGAGGTGCTCTACAAGCTGTGGGAAGGCTCGTGGGAAGACGACGCCGTGCAATACGACCGTGAGTCGGGCGTGTTCACCGACCCGAGCAAGGTGCACGAGATCGGCCACGAGGGCAAGAACTTCACGGTTCCCGGCATCCACATCTCCGAGCCGAGCCCGCAGCGCACGCCCGTGATCTACCAGGCCGGTGCCTCACCCCGCGGCGTGACGTTCGCCGCAGAGAACGCCGAGGCCATCTTCATCGCCAACTCGACGAACGATGGGCTGAAAGAGACGGTCACGCGCATTCGCGACGGCCTCGAAGCGGCTGGGCGCGGGCGCTACGATGCTCGCATCTACGCGCTCATCACCGTGATCACCGACGCGACGCCCGAGAAGGCGCAGGCGAAGTTTGAGGACTACCTCAGCTACGCCAGCCCGGAGGGCGCAGCCGTGTTTCTCTCGGGGTGGATGGGCGTCGACCTGTCGAAGTACTCGCTTGACGAGCCCGTTGGCAACGTCAAGAGCAACGCCATTCAGTCCGCCGTCGCCAATGTGCAGCGCGGCGCTGACGATGGCACCGTTTGGACGGTCGGAGACATTGCGAAGCAGGGAGCGATCGGCGGCCTCGGCCCGTACATCGTGGGAAGCGGCGAGGAGATCGCCGACCAGCTTCAGGACATCGCTGAGCACTCAGACGTCGACGGCTTCAACCTCGCCTACGCGGTGACGCCCGGCACGTTCGAAGACATCGTTGAGCACGTGATTCCCGTTCTGCAGTCACGGGGTGCTTACCAGACTGAATACACTCCGGGAACGCTGCGGAACAAACTGCAGGAGAAGGGCGACCGTGTTGCACCCGAGCACCGCGCCGCCCAGTTCAGCTACCGCAACTGGGTGCCGCAGCAGAGCTGAGCCGGGGCGTCACGCCACGGCGTACCGATGCATCGCGACCCCGCCCTCGAAGAGGCGATGCTCGAGCAGATCGAGCGTCAGCTGTGGGGGCGGGTCGTTGAACAACGGACGACCGCGCCCCAGCCAGGCGGGGTGAATGAACAAGAGCAGCTCATCGAGCAGGTGGGCGCGATGCAGCGCCGTCGCCAGCGTTGCGCCGCCGACACCGATGTCACCATCGCTGTCTGCTCGAAGCTCGGCAAGCTGAGTGATCGCGTCATCGCCTCCGATGACCCGGGTGTTGTGATCGGCCGTGGTTCGTGTGCGTGAGACGAGCACCTTGGGCTTGGTCGTCCAGATCTCGCCATACTCGCGCAGGTAATCCGGCAATGACGAATCGTTGCGCGCGTTCGGCCAGAACGGATCCATGATCTCGTAGACCGAGCGACCCTGAACCATCATCGTGAGGGCCTGCGCCCGGGAATTGAACTCACGGTGAAGCTCTTCCGTGATCAGCATCCAATCGCCTCCGCCGTCTTCGCCGGGGTCTCGCTCGATGTAGCCGTCGACAGAGACGTTCATCCAGTACACGAATCGCGCGGTCATGGTGCTCCCTTCGCGCGACCCCGCTGCACGCCAAGAGCGTCGCTGCGTCCCGCTTTCTTGCATTGTCTACCGCTGAGCTCGCGGAGTAAACACCGGGGAACATAAACATCGCTCGTCGTGTGCGAATGCGTCCTTTGATCGATGCCCCACCACCCTCGAGTGCGTAGTCTCTGAGTGTGCCGGGTTGTCTCCGGCAGAAAGAAGCACCGATGTCATCGGTCAGCACACAGCAGACGGCGGGCAAAAGACGGTGGATCGGCCTCGGGATGCTCGCGGCATCGCTGTCGATGATCGTGCTCGATGGCACGATCGTCGGCGTCGCCCTTCCGACGCTGATCGCCGATCTCGACCTCGAGGTGAGTGAGGCGCAGTGGGTGAACGGCATCTACTCTGTGGTGTTCGCCGCGCTGCTGCTGACGACGGGGCGCCTCGGAGATCGGTTCGGCCGGCGCCGACTTCTCATCATCGGCATCGTCGTCTTCGTCGCGGGCAGCGCTATCGCGGCCCTTGCCACATCGGCGGGAACACTGATCGGCGCGCGGGTTGTGCAAGGCGTTGGCGGGGCGCTCATTCTGCCGACGACGCTCTCAAGCGTCAACGCCACATTCCGTGGCAAAGACCGCGCGATTGCGTTCGGCGTGTGGGGTGCCGTGATCTCGGGCATGGCCGCTCTCGGACCGCTCGTCGGCGGGTGGATTACGACGTCGTTCACGTGGCAGTGGATCTTCATCGTCAACGCTCCGCTCGGCGCGATGCTCATCGTGGGGGTTCTGCTCACCGTTGATGAATCGCGCGAGAAGATCGAGGTTCCCGGGCTTGACGTCGGCGGTCTGCTGCTCAGCGTTGCCGGCTTTGGGCTGCTGGTCTTCGGACTCATCGAGGGGGAGTCACTTGGCTGGTGGGCGCCGACGTCTGAGCTCACGATCTTTTCGTGGACCTGGGGAACGGATGCCGCGATCTCGGCGGTCCCTCCCGCGCTGCTGCTGGGCGCGGCATCCCTCGTCGGTTTCGTGCTCTGGGAATTGCGCCGTGCAGGGCACGCACGATCGGCGATTCTCGACCTCAGTCTGTTTCGTGTGCGCACGTTCCGCTGGGGCAACCTCGTCGCCCTCTGCGTGGCAATCGGGGAGTTCGGGCTGCTTTTCGCGCTACCTCTATTCATCGTCAATGCGCTGGGCGTCACCACGCTTCAGGCGGGACTCGCGCTCGCCGCAATGGGGCTCGGCGCGTTTGTCGCTGGCGCTCAGGCGCGGCACGTCGCCGCTCGCTTTTCGGCTCCGACAACCGTGCTGATCGGACTCGTGCTCGAGACGATCGCCGTCATTGTGCTTGTGTTCGTTCTGACGGCATCCATCTCGCTGTGGCTTCTCGCCGCGGTGCTCGTCGTCTACGGGCTTGGGCTTGGGCTCGCCTCGGCGCAACTCACGGGAACGGTGCTCGCCGATATCCCGGTGGAACAATCGGGCCAGGGCTCTGCGACGCAGAGCACCGTGCGGCAAGTGGGGTCGGCGCTGGGGACGGCGGTGATCGGAACGGTGCTCGCGGCGTCGCTTGCCGGAGTGATTCCGGTGCACCTGGATGCTGTCGAAGGTCTGCCCTCGCAGCAGGCGACGTCGATCTCTGACGCGACTGTCAGTGCGGCGGGCGGCACGATTGCTCCGCTGCGTGAGGAGGGCACCCATGGCAAGCTCAGCGCTGCGGCACCGGATGTCGTCGCTGCGCTGTCAACAGGAATGGCAGATGCAACGCGCATTTCACTCGGTGCGGCCGGGGTCTTCCTCGCTCTCGGGGCGGTCGCGTCCACGGGGCTGCGGCGCACACGTGGCACGAAACCGGCCCGCGTCGACTCTCGTGAATAGATTGAAAAGGCGCCGAAACCGATATCTTCTCTCTTCGACGTCGTCGCTTCTTCGTCCACAGGTGGAAAGTTTTGCGAGTTATCCACAATAGGTGGTTTGACCGGGGATTTGTGTCGATGGAATGTCAGTGGTCGGTGGCAGACTTCAGTCATGCAAAACGCAGCAGTGGCATCAGCATTCGACCCCGAAGAGGGTCCGGATGCTGTCGCTGCGCGTGCCGCTGATAATGCTCTGGCGGGTGTGGCTGAGCTTGCGTCGATCGACCCGACGGAACTCTCCGCGAATGCGCTTCTGAACTACGTCGGCGTCCTGGGAAACATCACCCGCCTTGTCGAAGGCCGCCAAGTCGCCAATGTGGGAGATATTGCACGCCGTTCTGACACGGATGCGGGGTTTGATGGTTTGGCTGCCCGTCACGGCGCGAAGAGCCCCACAGCGCTGTTTGAGACGATCACGGGGGCGAAGAACTCCACCGCATACCGATACACGAAACTCGCCAAACACACCACACCGCGAGTCTCCGACACCGGACTACCGCTCGAGCCCGTGTTCGTTCAAACCGCTGACGCACTCGCCCAAGGCACGATTGGTCTGGATGTTGCCGAGTCGATCACCAGCACTCTCGCACCGATTCTTCCTCGGGTGGCACCAGAGCAGATCGACTGGGCCGAAGCGACACTGATCGGCAACGCCACCGGTGCATACGGTGAAGTGCCACTCACCGCAGATGCCATACGTGGGCAGGCCCGCGTGTTTCGTGTTGCTCTGGACCCTGACGGTGTCGAACCCACAGCAGAAGAACTCCATGAGGCACGCAAACTGGTCTTCAAACACCAAGACGACGGATCGATGAAGATCACCGGCACACTGTCACCGGAGCAGGCAGCGATCGTGACACCGGTGTTTGATGCGTGCATGTCGAAGAGAACGTCGCCGACGTTCATGGAAACCGAGGAACTCTCCGCGCACGGCCAAGAACCAGAACCCCGGTCGAAGCCGCAGGAACGCGCAGACGCGTTCACCGCGATGATCGCCGGTGTGGGGAAGATGACGTCCACACCGAAACTCCACGGCCGCGGTCCCACGGTGATGGTGACGGTGAAGAACGAGGACCTCGACGCCGGTACCGGTGCAGCTTGGTCACCGGGAACACCAGCACCGCTACCGATGAGCTTTGTGACACAGATGCAGTGCGATGGCGACACGATGAACGTCACCATTGATGAGCATGGTGACGTGCTCAACCTCGGGACCGCGCAACGGCTGTCCACCGCGAAGCAGCGTCTGGCGTTGATTGCTCGTGATGGGAACACCTGCGCGGCTGCCGCGGACTGTGACATTCCGGCGTGGCTGTGTGAAGCGCATCACGTGCAACGGTGGGAAAACGGCGGCCGAACAGATGTTGCAAATGGCCTGATCGTCTGCTGGTATCACCACAGATTGCTGGAACGCGGCGAATGGTCCCTCACCCGCGACAAAAACGGCCACCCCAGACTGATCCCACCAGGCTGGTATGTGAACCGACGGTATCTAGGACGGCGACGCCGCATCACAGACAACGAAGACGACGACCGTGACCCTCCAGACGATCATCGAGATACCGGGCCGCGCACCTGACGTACGCGGCGGCCCCGGAACACCATACGCACGAGTCAAACAGCTCGAAGCGCTACGAGGTGTGCCCGGTGGCCGATCGGCTTCGGGCCGGTCGTGAATAGATGAAGCCCTTTTCGCAGGCAGCCGACAACGCCGTCGTCGGTTGGCGCTTGCACACGTTTGACGTCGTGGGGCGAGACATGACATCCACCGCGTCATCAGATAATCAGCCTGCACTAGGACATTTGTCCTGCAAATGTCGGGATATCGCCATCTGCCTTCACGACCCGTGTCATTCCTATCGTCGAAAGTAACGAAGGGAAACATCATGACCGCACCCCAGACCACCGTTCAGACACCACAGCGAAACCGTAGAGCACGGCGTTCGCTCACCAGCATCCTGGTCATTGTGATCGCCGCGCTTGCCGCCGAACTCGTGTGGGCAATTGCCGTTCCTCTCGCTGGCCTCGAGCTCGTCGTGCCGCAGGCAGGTAGGACCGTTGAGCCGGTGTCGATAGCGGCATCCGTCGTTATCGCCGGGCTTGCTGCTTGGGGGCTGCGGGCGATCATGGCGCGCACACGGAAGGGCCTGAACGCCTGGACAGCGATTGGTGCCGTTGTGCTTGTGCTCTCACTCGGCGGGCCAGCGCTCTCTGGCGCGATTGGTGCCGTGCTCAGCGTGCTGATGATTATGCACGTCGTCGTGGGAATCGTTCTGATCGTCGGGCTTCGCTTATCCGTGCGCTTCGGCCTCGCCCAGCGGACGACCGCGTAACGTGAACTCAGGGAGAACACTGATGACCGACCGAAGTATGACGGCAGACTGCGACGATTGGGTGGTCGGACCGCTCATGCGCCGCCGTCCTTGGTTTGCGCTTGTCTGGCTGCCAATTCTGCTGATCGCGCCCCTCGTGACGAGCATCACCTCCGGGCGCACCGCAGAGACGATCGCCTACGTCGTGATCGCCGCCTGGTACATCGTGACCGTCGTGCTGCCGTATCGGCAGGTGCCGCGCTGGTATGCAGAAGCAGCGTTCGTTGTATTGACCGCACTCGTCATCGTGCAGTTCGTAATCTCAGGATCGGGCCAGAGCTTTCTGTATCCACTGCTCGCGATCGCGGCAGCCACAACAATTCGGCTGCGCTACGCCGCCGGCATAGTGATGGCGCTGTCGATCAGTGGCACCGTTGCCGAAGGCATCGAGTCGATGTCGCTTTCACGTGCGCTGCTCTTCGGCTTTGCGGGTGTCATGGCGGGAATGAGCACCTACCTCATTCGATACCTTGTCGACACGGTGGCTGAACTGCGTGCGACACGGCGGCGACTCGCCGGACTCGCGGTTGCCGAAGAACGACAGCGCTTCTCCCGTGATCTGCACGATCTGCTGGGGCACACGCTGTCGGTCATCGTGGTGAAGGCAGAGGCGATTCGTCGCCTCGCGGCATCCGACCCCGACGCCGTCGTGGGGCACGCACGAGGCATTGAAAACGTCGGGCGCACAGCTCTTGCCGATGTGCGCCAGACCGTCGCCGGGTATCGCGAGCTGACACTTGAACACGAATTGGCCGGCGCCGTCGAAGCGATGAGGGATGCCGCGGTGAGCGCTGAAACATCAAGCCCGACGCCCCCATTGTCGCCGCAGGTGGATTCGCTTTTCGCCTGGGTGGTGCGCGAGGCGACAACGAACGTTCTGCGGCATGCGAACGCCACTCGATGCACCGTCCGCATCACGTCCGACGACGCGGGCGACACGATGGAGATCGCAGACAACGGCCACGGCGCCGTCGCCGCCGAATGGGGCTCGGGCATTCGCGGCATGCGAGAGCGTGCGGAGCGCATCGGTGGAACCCTCGACATCAGGTCTGATGCCAGAGGATTCGCGCTGACGGTGAGCGTTCCGCGAGAAGGGAACACCCCGTGATCTCGATTGTGATCGCCGAAGACCAGACGATGATGCGCTCGGCGCTGACGACTTTGCTCGAGCTGGAGGGCGATCTGAGAGTCGTCGCCGGTGTTGGGCGCGGAGACGACGTCGCCGACGCCGTTCGCCAGCACACTCCCGATATTGCGCTTCTCGACATCGAGATGCCCGGGAAGTCCGGCCTCGACGCCATTTCCGATGTGCGACGTGAGAGCCCCACAACCGCCGTCATTGTCGTCACGACGTTTGGCCGTGCCGGGTATCTGCGCAGGGCGATGGATGCCGGGGCGCGCGGGTTTCTCGTCAAAGACGATCCGGTCGACGAGCTCGCGGCAGCCATCAGGCGCGTCGTGGCGGGGGAGACCGTCGTCGATCAGCTGCTCGCCGCCCAGGCGCTGAGCGCGGGGGAGAACTCGTTGAGCCAGCGGGAGGCTGAGGTGCTCGCGGCGTCGGATGGCGGCATTCCGATCTCCGAGATCGCCGAGAAGCTGCATTTGTCGTCGGCAACGGTGCGCAATTACATTTCGGCGGCGATCGGCAAACTTGGCGCCCGCAATCGGGCGGAAGCGCTTGAGCTGGCACGTCGCAACGGCTGGGTGTGAATGACTACTCGAAGATGAGCCACTGGCGACCATCGATGAGTTCGCGTGCCGCATCCAGATGCCCCGCGTGTGTGGCCGTCTCGATCAGCATGTGCAGCACGACATCGCGCACGGTGGCAAGGCGGTAGTCGCCGAAGAGCGCGTCTGGCCACCAGCGCGGAGCGGCATCGAACGATGTTGCCAGCAGGATTGCATTCGAGCGCTCACACGCATCCTCGTAGAGTGCCCTCGCTTGAGACCCCGTCAGGTGTGGCGGGACGTCCCAGCCATCACCACCCGAACCGACCCAGTCGATGACAGCGCGATCTCCGGCAACGGTGCCGCCAAACCAGAATCGCTCGTCGTCAAGTGCCAGGTGATGCAGCATCGCGGTAATCGACCACCCGCTGGGCAGTACTCGTTTTTCCATCGCCTCGTTATCGAGCCCCTCGACGATGCCGAGTACGTGCTGTCGTTGGCTGTCGAGTCGTGCGAGCAGCGCCGCATCTGCCGGGGTTGTCATGCCCACACATTACGGGTCGGCGGAAAATCTGCCAAAGAGACGCCTGCAAACTGGCATTGCGGGCCGTCTCGCGGTAAAGTTGAGCATGAAAGACTCAAGTTTTGATTTCACCATTGATTTTCAGGAACAGTGATCTGCGCAGGCAGGAAGGACACACATGGCAAACATGCAAGGTGCGCCCTCCACGCAGGAGGACGCCAAGAGCGCACTTGAGCAGTTCGGCGTCAACCTCACCGAAATTGCTCGAGCGGGCAAGCTCGACCCCGTGATTGGGCGAGATGCCGAGATTCGTCGGGTCAGCCAGGTGCTGACGCGTCGCACCAAGAACAACCCCGTGCTCATCGGCGAACCCGGCGTCGGCAAGACGGCCGTCGTCGAAGGGCTCGCTCAGCGCATCGTCGCCGGCGACGTTGCCGAGTCGCTCAAAGACAAGCAACTCGTCTCTCTCGACATCTCGGCGCTTGTCGCCGGAGCAATGTATCGAGGCCAGTTTGAGGAGCGCCTCAAGAGCGTTCTGAAAGAGATCAATGATGCCGAGGGTGAGATCATCACCTTCGTCGATGAGCTCCATCTGCTGATGGGAGCTGGTGGCGGAGAGGGCTCCGTCGCGGCATCCAACATGCTCAAACCCATGCTTGCCCGAGGCGAGCTGCACCTCATCGGCGCGACAACCCTCGACGAGTACCGCGAATACATCGAGAAGGATGCCGCACTCGAACGTCGCTTCCAGCAGGTGTACGTCGGAGAGCCCAGCGTCGAAGACAGCATTGCGATCTTGCGTGGGCTGAAGGGTCGCTACGAAGCGCACCACGGTGTCACGATCACCGACGCAGCGCTCGTTGCTGCGGCATCGCTCAGCAACCGCTACATCACATCGCGTCAGCTCCCAGATAAGGCGATCGACCTGATCGACGAGGCAATGAGCCGACTGAAGATGGAGATCGACTCGTCGCCCGTCGAGATCGATGAACTCAAGCGCCAGGTCGACCGCATGAAGATCGAGGAGCTCGCCCTCAAGAAAGAGAAAGACGACGTCTCGAAAGAGCGCCTCGCCAAGCTGCGGGAGGAGCTCGAGGTCAAGCAGGAGCAGCTGTCGCACCTTCAGGCGCGGTGGGAGCGAGAGCGAACAGGGCTCAACAAGGTCGGAGACCTCAAGAAGAAGCTCGATGAGGCGAAGACCTCCCGCGACAAGGCGATGCGCGAAGCGAACTACGCCGAAGCATCGAAGCTCGAGTACACGACGATCAAGCAGCTGACCGAGCAGCTTGAGCAGGCAGAGCACGAGAGCGAGCCTGACGAGCCGCGCATGGTGAACGAGCAGGTCACCGATGACGATATCGCCGCTGTCATCGCCGCGTGGACGGGCATTCCCGTCGGCCGACTTCTGCAGGGCGAGACCGAGAAACTTCTGCACCTCGAATCGGAGCTCAGCAAGCGTCTCATTGGGCAGCGGCGCGCAGTGTCGGCCGTTGCGGATGCCGTTCGGCGCAGTCGCGCGGGAATCTCGGACCCGAACCGCCCGACGGGGTCCTTTATGTTTCTCGGCCCGACGGGCGTCGGCAAGACCGAGCTCGCCAAGGCGCTCGCGGAATTTCTCTTCGACGATGAGAAGGCGATGGTGCGCATCGACATGTCGGAGTACGGCGAGAAGCACACGGTGTCACGTCTCGTCGGTGCCCCTCCCGGATACGTCGGATATGAGCAGGGAGGCCAGCTCACGGAGGCGGTGCGCCGTCGCCCCTATTCGGTGATCCTCCTCGACGAGATTGAGAAGGCGCACCCCGAGGTGTTCGACGTGCTGCTTCAGGTGCTCGATGACGGACGGCTGACCGATGGTCAGGGCCGCACCGTCGACTTTCGCAATACCATCCTGATTCTCACGTCGAACCTCGGCTCGCAGTTTCTCGTGGATCAGAGCCTGTCGTGGGAAGAGAAGGAGCAGTCGGTGCACGATCTCGTGCGCCAGGCGTTCAAGCCCGAGTTCGTTAACCGTCTTGATGACATCGTTGTGTTCTCCACGCTCACGCAGGAGGAGCTGGGCGAGATCGTCGAGCTCTATATCGACAGATTGCAGCGGCGACTTGTCGAACGACGTCTCGACCTCGCGGTCACGCCTGATGCACGGTCGTGGCTCGCGGATCGCGGCTACGATCCGATTTACGGAGCGCGCCCACTGCGTCGGCTGATGCAGAAGGAGATCGACGACCGACTTGCGACGTCGATTCTCGGGGGCGAGATTCACGATGGCGACACGGTGCGCGTCGATTTCGACGCCGCGGGCGATCAGCTCACCGTCGTCTCGGTCTGACCGAGTTGAGGGCGCTTCCCCCGCGCGGGGGAAGCGCCCTTTGCCGTTGTCGGGCACGATGGACTCGTGACCGGTCATACGAAGGCGACATTGCTTGTCGGAGCCTCATGGCGTCGTCTGCTCGTGCTGCTCATCGGAGGGCTTGTCTCTATACCGTATGGCGCGATCGTCATCTGGGCCGTCGCGTTGTGGACGAGCGACGACGCAGCCTGGTACGCCCGCTGGTCAAGCGTTGCCGTCGGTGTGTTGCTGATCGTGCCAGCGATACTCCCCGTGACGCGCGCTCTTGAACGCACCGTCGCGTCGCAGCTTCTCGACATTTCTGTGCCTGAACCACGCGTCAGGGCACAGTTCTCAGACACGGCGCGTGGCGCACTCTTCTTCGCCGGGCACATCGCCTCTGGCGGCATCCTGATTCTCGGAATCGCCTTTGTCTTTCCCCTGCTCGTCGTTTTGATCGGCGATGGGCTTGGTGGAACGGGGGCGGGTGCCGAGCTGATGCGCGATGCGTTCGCCGTCGCCGTTGTCGATGAAGCGACGGCGCTGGCCCTCGGTGCCGTCGCCTCAGCACTCATCGTCGGGTTCACCATCGGCGCGTGCTACTTGCTGCCGTGGTACGCGGCGCTGCTGCTCGGGCCATCGCGCGACGAGCAGCGGGCCCGCGACGCGGAGGCAGCGTCGGCAGCGCAGCGACGTGGGGCGCTCGCGCGCGACGTGCATGATTCCGTCGGTCATGCCCTCACCGTGACGACGATGCAGGCATTTGTCGCTCGCCGTGAGATAGAGCATGATCCGGATGCTGCGAGGGCGGCGCTCGCCGAGATTGAGCGAGTGTCACGCAGCGCCGTCGCCGAACTCGACTATGTGCTCTCGGTGCTGCGCGACGGCGAAGGGGCGCGTGACGATCGCGCCGCCGATACGCGCACGCTCGGCGACGTCGGGTTGCTCGCCGAGGAGACGCGTGCGGCAGGATTTGCCGTCGAGCTTGCGATGGAGGGCGAGCCAGAGCGGTTGCCCGCGAGTCTCGGCCGTGAGGCATACCGTGTGGTGCAGGAGGGCGTGACCAATGCGCTGCGGTACGCCGCGACTCCGCGCGTCTGCATCGAGATTGCGCTTTCGGGGGACGATCTCCGTATTCATATCGACAATGAGACGGCTGCCGTTCGCGCCATCGACGGCCGAGGGCTTGTCGGCCTGCGCGAGCGGGTAATCGTGCTGGGTGGGGAGTGCCACGTGACGGTAGGTGATGGCCGATGGCGGCTCACAGCCGTTCTGCCCACCCGAGGGCCGACGGGAAGTGCCGCATGAGCATTCGCCTTGCGCTCGTTGACGATGAGCCTCTCGTCCGCGCCGGGTTGCGCGCCATTCTCGAGGCAGAACCCGGCCTCAGCGTCGTCGGCGAGGGCGCGGATGGTGATGACGTGCAGAGCCTCGTCGACGAGTTCGCGCCCGATCTGCTCGTCATGGATGTGCGGATGCCGCGCGTGAGCGGCATCGAGGCGACACGGCGCCTCCGTCAGCATCCGGGCGGGCCGCGCGTGCTCATTCTCACCACGTTCGACAGCGACGATCACGTGTACGAGGCGCTCAAGGCCGGGGCTGACGGCTTCGTCGTGAAACGCGCGGAGCCCATGGAACTCGTGCGCGCCGTGCAGATCGTCGCCGAAGGCGAATCGCTCCTCTATCCGGCGCACATTCGCCGGTTCGCCGCGAGGCAGGGATCTCACGGGGACAAGCTCTCTGCGGCACATCTCAGCGAACGGGAGAGAGATGTGCTGCGCCGTGTCGCTCGCGGACTGTCAAATGCGCAGATCGCGGACGAGATCTTTGTCGGAGCGGAGACGGTGAAGTCGCACGTGGCAAGCATCCTGATGAAGGTTGGAGTTAGAGATCGCACGCAGGCTGTGATCGCCGCATACGAATCGGGGTTCATCGAACCCAATACCGCCGAGTCTCGCGACGATACGCGCTGAATTCCCCCGTGCGGCACGCGTATTCCCCCGGGCAGGGGGAGACTCGCGGTACGTCTGTCGCGACGCTGGAATCATGAATACGTCACCTCACATCCCAGCCCGTGAGTCGGGCACCCAGCACCGTCGCAGCCGCATTACTCTGATTGCTGCGCTCATCTGGTCACTTGGCCTTGCAACAGCATCCGTTCTCTGGATAACCGGCATTGTCGGTGCTCCGTTCGGCACCTTCATCGCCGCGGACTTCGCCGCGCTGATTGACGCTCTGCCAACCACTGTCGCGTCGCTGCTGATCTGCGTGGTCGGCATTGTCGGCGTTGGCATCGCCGCGACGGCTCTTACGCGACGGGATGCCCCGCCCGTCACCGTTCTCGCCGTCTTCGCTGGGGTGCTCGCGCTGTTCTCCACCGTTATCGTCGCCGATGCGAAAGTCATGGCTGTGATCGGTTATGCGCTCAGCTTTCGCCTTGTGCCGCTCAACGCCCCGCTGATTCTGCAACTCGCGATGCTGCTGGGGTCGGCCATCTGGATCGCTGCGGCCGTGCGGGCGCCCGCAGGGCGAATCGTCGCGGTTGATGGGCGACGTCCCTCCGCGCTCGCGAAGGCGGCGGTTGCCGTCGCTGTCGCCATTCCGCTCATCTACGCCGCTGTGCGGTTCGCTTGGGCGGCCGGCATTCCACTAGGCATCTCAGACCAAATGTTGGCAGACGGCCAGGAATCGGGGCTCTGGACAATCGGCCTCGGCCTCGCGAGCGTGGCAACCGCTGTCGCGTTGCTGACGCTCGGTCTCGTGCAACGGTGGGGCGAGCGTCTGCCGCGATGGGTGCCGAGTCTTGGTGGCCGACGAGTTCCCATCGCCCTCGCTGCGGTTCCCGTCACGATCGGCGGGCTTGCGATCTTCGCCGGGGGAGTGATGTTCGTTCGCGTTGTCTCGACGGGGACGTTCCCGCTCGGAGAGAACTGGGCGACCGTCGGGCCCGAGCTGCTGTGGCCGCTGTGGGGCATCGCGCTCGCCGTCGCTCTCGTCGAGTACCTCCGGCGGCGCGTGCGCATTGATCGCCCTGCGACGAACGCAACCATTGACACTAGTCACTAAGTCATCTAATCTCTTAAACACTTCCCCAACGATGAAGGATGTCTGATGCTCACGACCTCACGCGGCGCAAGTCTGTCGTATTCGCTGGCACAGGGGATTTTGGAAATGATCAGCGATCGAGGTCTGACTCACGGCGACGTGCTGCCGAACGCACGCACGCTCGCCGAGCACTTTGACGTGACGATTCCGACGATTCGCGAGGCTCTGCGCACTCTGGAGGCAACGGGAGCCGTTGAACTGCGTCATGGTTCTGGCACCTACGTCGGCGCCAATATCGGACGGCTCGTGCTCCCTAATCCGAACGGTTTGGATCTGACGGGTGACATCCGGCTGCAGATGATCAATGCGCGCTTCGTGATCGAGCCTCAGATTGCTGAACTCGCAGCCATCTCGCGCGACGGAGATGCGGGACTCGAGGCCCTTGAAGAGTCGCTGGACAGCTCTGATTGGGCTCTGCCCTCCGTGGTGACACCCCAGCTGAATTTTCATCGGGAGCTCGCCCGCGTCGCTGGAAACGTCGTGCTCTATGAGGTCGTCGACTCACTCCTCTCGTTGCGGTCGAGAGAACATCGCGAGATCCGCAGAATGTACGACCGCAAGAAAGACCATGCGCAGCACCGCGCGATCTACGACGCCGTCAAGAAAAACGACGCCGCACTCGCGCACACACTCATGCACGAACATCTCAGCGACATTCGTGCCGTTGTGACAGAAGAAGCGCTCACCGCCCAGAAGGACGATCCCTCAGCTAGCTGAACAGCGCAGAACATTCCCGCCATCGAGGCAGTATGCCTCGAGGCTCAGCCCCGCTATGCCTGAAACCAGTGACTGCAAAGGAGCAGCATCATGAAGAAGCATGTGACAGCTCGATCGAAACGGATCTTGCTTTCCGCACTCGCCGGAGCATCCGTCGTCGCTCTCGCGGCCGGGTGCTCCGGAACCCCTGCCGGTGAGAGCCCGAGCGAGCCCGTCGAAGGCGGCGCATTGACGTTCGCTCTCGACTCCGCGCCCGATAATCTCGATCCCGGATCCTCGAGTTCTTCCGTCAACGCCGAGGTGATGCGCCAGGTTTTCGACAGCTTGGTCTGGCAATCACCCGACCACGAATTCAAACCGTGGCTCGCCGAAGATTGGGCGCTGAGCGACGATGGCACCGAGTACACGTTCACCCTGCGTGATGGAGTGACGTTCCACGATGATTCTCAGCTTGACGCGGCATCCGTCTGCTTCAACTTCGACCGGGTCACTGACCCCGAAACCAAGTCACGCTCGGCGATCTCTGCACTCGGAGCGTTCTACGAGGGCTGTGAGGCGAGTGGTGATCTCGAGGTGACTCTGTCATTGTCACAGCCAGACGCCACATTCCTGTCTGGTCTCAGCCAGGTGTGGTTGGGAATTCAATCTCCGACGGCAATTGAGAAGTACGGCGATGACGTCACCACCCATCCAACGGGAACCGGACCATTCGTCTTCGACAGCATGGCGTTGAACAGCAATGTTGTGCTCACCAAGAACGCTGACTACGACTGGGCGCCCGAGGGAATGAAGCATTCGGGTGCTGCATACCTCGACACCCTCAAGTTCCTCGTCGTCACCGAACCGACAACGCGTTTCCGATCCATTGGCAATAACGTGGATGCCGCTGAGACCATCGCCACGCAGGATGTGGCGACAGCAAAGGACGATCCCGCGCTCGGCGTCGACGTCGTCTCGGTTCCGGGTACGCCCTACCAACTGTTCTTCAATGAGTCACACGCACCATGGGACACCGTTGATGCTCGTAAAGCTGCGCGGATGGCCATGGACATTCCCTCGATCATCGAATCTCTGTACTTCGGCGTCTTCGACCGGGCATGGTCCCCGCTCTCGCCGGCGAGCAAGTATTTCGATGATTCCCTCAAGGACTCGGTCTCTTACGATCTCGACGCGGCGAAGGCTGCTTTCGACGACCTCGGATGGGTTGTGGGAGACGATGGCTACCGCTACAAGGACGGAGAGATTCTGAAGCTTGACTATCTGGTGCCTTCGGCAAAGCGTGAGAAGCGACAGCAGGTTGCGCAGTTCCTTCAGGAGAATCTGAAGGACGCAGGAGTAAAGGTGAACCTGCAGTTTCTGGCGAGTGGACCGTACAGCGCGACGCGTGACAAGAACGATTACGACGTCATGGGTCTGAGCCTCACGAGTGGGTACAGCGCTTTGGGAGCGATTTATGACTCGGACAATTACCCGGCACCGGGCAAAGGCAACTACTACAACTACGCTCAGCTGAAGTCCGATGAGGTCGACGGCTGGATCGAGAAGGCGCAGCTGTCAGCAGACGACGCAGAAGCCGAAACGTACTGGAAGAACATTCAGCAGTATGTGATCAAGAACGCCGTCAGCGTGCCGATCTACAACTTCAACTACACAGTCGCTTTCGCCGCCCACGTGCACGACATCTCATATAACTGGAAGAGCTACCCCGTGTTCTATGACTCGTACGTGACAGAGAAATGATTTCGCCAACATTCGCAATGACGCAGCTGGCAGGGCAAGGAGCGTGACGACATGGGTTCAGTGATCCTTCGACGAGTGCTGATCGCTATTCCCGTTGTCTTCGGGATTACCGTTCTCCTGTTCGTCACGCTCCGGGTTCTGCCCGGCGACCCGACCGAGGCTCTGCTCGCGGAAGTACCAGTGACCACGGAAGTGCGCCAGCAGCTCACAGAGCAGCTGGGGTTGAATCAACCGCTGCTCGTTCAATACTGGAACTTCATCTGGCATGCCCTTCAAGGCGACCTTGGGCGGTCCTTCACAACCGGACAGGGCGTCACCGACATGATCCTGTCGCAACTGCCCGCGACCATCAGGCTCACCATCGCCGGTGTTATTTTGACCGCAGTCTTCGGCATCGGCTTCGGAGTTCTCGCCGCGGCATTCCGTGACACGTGGGTTGACAGCACGATAAGGATCTTCAGCCTCCTCGGAACCGGGATGCCGGTCTTCTGGACAGGGTCGCTCCTGCTCCTGGTCTTCTCCTTCCAATTTCACATCTTCCCGTCAACGGGCAACTCCGGCCTCAGCCACCTCGTCTTGCCCGCTATCGCACTCGGGTTCTTGTCGGCAGGGCTGCTGACGCGGCTTGTTCGAAACAGCATGGTCGAGTTGTTTGGCGAGAGCTTCGTGCTCGCGTTGCATGCCAAAGGACTTTCGCCTCGCGTCGTCACCGTTCGACACGTGCTGCGCAACGCTTTGATTCCGGTTGTGACGGTGATCGGCCTGCAGGTGGGAGGACTGCTCTCTGGTGCTGTGATTAGCGAGATTGTGTTCTCCAGGCAAGGTCTTGGGCGCCTGCTGGTGACAGGAATCAACGGCCAGGACTTCCCCGTCGTGCAGGGCACCGTGCTCGTTATTGCACTCATCTACGTCGGTGTGAACATCGTTGTCGATGTGTCCTACGCCTACATCGATCCTCGCGTCCGCACGGCGATCGCCCAATCTTGATCGACGAAAAACAGAGGTAAGCACATGTCATTGACGACAGAAATGAACACCTCGCCACCCGGGCGACCGCGGCTGTGGGGCCCGCGATCGGCGTCGAGGCGTCGCATCTGGCGCCACGTCAGCAATAAGCGCGTCTTCATCGTTCTCGCCATCGCTGTGCTCGGGATCGCTGTCGCCTGGGCGCTGTTCCCCTCCCTGTTCTCACCGGGAAGCCCTCTCGAGCTCCGCCCGGAGCAGGCTCTTGACGGCCCAAGCGCGGAGAACCCGCTGGGTACCGACCAGTTCGGACGCAGTCTCTTGGCACAGATCATCTACGGGTCTCGAAGCGCGCTGATGATCGGCATCCTCTCGGTCGTCGGTGCCTTCGTGCTCGGCGGCCTCATCGGACTGCTCGCAGGATTTCTCGGTGGCGCCGTCGACACCATCCTGATGCGTATTATCGATGTGCTGCTGTGCTTCCCAGGCATCCTGCTTGCCCTGGTGATCGCCGCTGCACTTGGACCGACACTGCAGAACCTGATCATTGCCATCGCGATCGGGCAGACACCGGACTTTGCTCGCGTCATGCGCGGCCAGGTGCTGTCTATTCGGAGCCGTCTCTTCATCGAAGCCGTTACGGCAAGCGGGGTGAAACCGGCCCGAATTGTGTTCCGCCATATTCTTCCCAACGCGCTCGCACCCGTGACGGTGATCGCGGCTCTCGGCGTTGGCTCCGCGATCGTATCCGGTGCGACCCTGAGCTTTCTCGGACTCGGTCCGCAGGGAGGTGTTCCCGACTGGGGTCGGCTGTTGTCTGTCGGACAGGACTATCTGGCGACCGCCTGGTGGATCTCGACGTTCCCTGGACTCGTCATCACCGTGGTCGTCATCGCCGTGAACATTTTGGGCGACGCCCTTCGAGACAAGATGGATGTGGAGTCATGAGCGACACAGAGAAGATTCTGGAGATCGACGGACTTCGTGTCGCGTCTGATCGTGGGGGAAGCGACACACCAATCGTGCGGGACATGAGCATGAGCGTGGCGAAAGGCGAGCTTTTCTGCCTCGTCGGTGAGTCAGGCAGCGGCAAGAGTGTCAGCGCGCTTGCACTCATGGGACTCATTCAGCGGCAAAAGGGGATCACTGTTTCGGGATCGGTACGATTCAACGACGAAGAGTTGGTCACTGACTCAACAGCACGATTCGCCAGCATTCGGGGCCGGGAATTCGCAATGATCTTTCAAGACCCGATGAGCTCGCTCGACCCGGTCTTTCGCATTGACGACCAGATCAAGGAAGCCCTGCGGCGCCGTGAAAAGCTGACAGCGGCGAAAGAGCGCGAACGCATCCATGAGTTGCTGACGCTCGTCGGAATTTCCGACGTCGATCGATGCCTCCGTCAGTATCCGCACCAACTGTCGGGCGGAATGAGCCAGCGGGTCATGATCGCCATGGCCCTCGCGTGCAAGCCAGATGTGCTGATTGCCGACGAGCCGACGACGGCACTCGACGTCACGATTCAGGCGCAGATTCTCGGACTGCTCAATCGCTTGCGTCGCGAGATGGGCATGACGATCGTGTTGATCACGCACGACATGGGAATCGCGGCGCAGGTCGCCGATCACGTTGCCGTGATGTATGCGGGACGGGTCGTCGAGCAGGGCACACCGCGAGAGCTCTTCGCGCGCCCTCAGCATCCATACACCGTTGGGCTTCTCGCCTCGATTCCCCGTCTCGACGGACCGAAACTCCATCTCCTTCCTGCGATACCCGGGGGAGTACCCGACCCGAAATCGCTTCCAACCGGGTGCGCATTCCATCCGCGTTGCCCGGCTGCCACGGAACGGTGCCGATCTGAAGACCCACCGCTCGAGCCGTTAGATGGGCGCCTTGTGGCGTGTTGGAACGCCGCCGAGGTTGCCGAAAACGGCGTTGACTTCTCTGAAAGTGAGGCAATATGAGCATCGACAACGGCGCGCTGACCGAGCGCAGTGCCGCAGACTCTGCGGGCACTGACCTCCTCACAGTGCGCAGTCTCACGAAGCACTACACCGTTGGCGGAAACATCTTTGGCCGAGGTACGAAGACCGTTCGAGCTGTCGACGACGTCTCGTTTTCGATCGGCACGGGCGAGACGCTCGGTCTCGTCGGTGAATCAGGATGCGGTAAGAGCACACTGGGGCGTTCGTTGCTGCGGCTTGTTCCCATCGAAGGCGGAAGCATCGAATTCGAGGGAACCGATACGGCGAAGCTCAAGGGTGAAGAGCTGCGGAAGATGCGCAAGCATATGCAGGCTGTCTTTCAGAACCCTCTCGGTTCGCTTGACCCCCGCATGACAGTCGGAGCGACAGTGGGTGAGCCGCTCGCGCAATTCGGCCTTGCTCGCCGTGATGTTCGTGGCCGCGTCGAGGAGCTCTTCGACCTGGTCGGCCTCGATCACGCCAAGATCGATGCCTACCCACGACATTTGTCGGGAGGGCAACGGCAGCGCGTGGGCATTGCCCGAGCGATTGGGCTCGATCCGCGGCTGATCGTTGCAGACGAAGCGGTGTCGGCGCTCGATGTCTCCGTTCAAGCTCAGATCATCAACCTGCTCGTTCGGCTGCAGCGCGAACTGGGACTCTCGTATCTCTTCATCTCTCACGACCTCGCCGTCGTTCGCCACATCTCGCACCGGGTTGGCGTGATGTATTTGGGACGCCTCGTTGAGATCGCCGATTCGGACGCACTGTTCGCCGCGCCAGCGCACCCTTACACGAGAGCGCTGCTTGACTCGGCTCAAACGCCCGACCCGACGAAACGTCGAGAGCAGATCATGCTCTCTGGTGACCTGCCGTCGCCGACGAATGTTCCCAGCGGATGCCGCTTTCGCACGCGTTGCCCGCTCGCACAGCAGATCTGCGCCGAGATTGAACCCCAGCTTCGGGAGATCCGACCGGGGCAGCAGGCCGCATGCCACTTCCCGCTCCCCGACAACCCCCATTCGACCGCATCAGAAGAAATGGACCGACGCCCGTGACCGACTCGACAGTGAAATCAGAACAGATCCTCCTCGCCCAAATGACCTGGCCTGAGGCGGAAGCCGCAATAAGTCGATCACCTCTGGCGATCGTGCCAACGGGAGCGTGTGAACAGCACGGTGCGCACATGTCACTCGACACGGACACGGTGCGGGCCGAAGGGTTCAGCAGGCGATTGGCTGAAGAGTTTGCTCCCCGTGCGGTCGTCACACCGTGCCTTACTCCAGGTGTGTCAGCTCACCACATGGCTTTCGCCGGAACGCTTTCCGTGAGCCCCGTCACATTTCAGCAAATGCTGTATGAGGTTGTCGAGAGTTTATATACCCACGGGTGGCGATATGTCTTTATCGTCAACGGGCACGGCGGAAACATGTCGGCGTGCGGAGTGGCTGCGAGTCGACTCCAAGCCGACTTCCCTGATCTCACGGTTGCCTGGACGGGAATCACCTCACTCGTGAGCGATGTCGCGGCCGAGCATACTGTTGGCCCGAAGGCCGCGCACTCGAGTGAGATCGAAACATCGCAGACACTGTATTTCGACCCCTCCCGGGTGCGATCTGACGTGCTCGAGGCCGCTCGCCAGAGCGGAACGACGCCAACGCGCTACCCGGGGGTCTCGGGCGTCGCAGGCATCAAAGCTCCGCGGCCCTTTCACAAGGTGAGCCCCGATGGTGCAACGGGAACGCCGTCTGCAGCAACGGCAGAACTCGGCCAGAAGCTCATCGAGACGGCCGTTGCACGTGCAACAGGGTTCCTGGAGAGCTTTCTCGGCGACGCTGAAACGGCGGTTGCGCCGTCACCTACGCGTTGACGAGCACAATCTCGTTAAGCGACTTGCGCTCGCGCGGGGCGATCTCACGCGCACGCAGCTTCTCGTCGGGCAGAGCATCGGGGGTCGCGAGTATGCCGAGCGCTGTCACTGACACCACGCGCTGGTGATCGGCGAGGGTGAAGGCAGCGTGCATGCCCTCGGGGTCGAAGCCGCCCATCTGGTGAACGTGAAGGCCGTCTTTGTGAGCTTGAAGCGCAAGTGTTGCGGAAGCCTGCCCAAGGTCGTACTCGGCCCAACGCTGTTCAACTCCGTCTTCGGTCACCGTCTCGGCGACGTTCACGATGAGAGCCGCAGCGGTGACAGCCCACAGCTGGTTGAACCCGAGCAGGTTATCGACGATCTTCGCGTGCTCCGGCGTTCCGCGGCGAGCCACGATGAACCGCCACGGCTGCGTGTTTGCAGCGGATGCCGCCCAGCGGGCTGCTTCCAACGCTGACGTGAGCTTTGCCTCGGGAACCTCGACGGTGACGTCGAATGAACGTGGGCTCCACCGGCCGGCGATCACCTCCGAGATCGGGGCGCTTGTCACGGCAATGCGGTCCTGCGGGGTCATGAATCTCCTTGGTGTCGATCTCGATATCGGGGCGAAAGCCCCGGAGTATGCAAACGCATTGGATGCAGTGACTTATTCCAGAGATGCCAGAGCTATCTGTCGACGCACAGCGTTGGCGATCTCTTCGGGAATCGTCGCATCGTGGAGGCTCGTAGTGTCGCCGAGAGGGCGCCCATCGGCGACACGGGCGAGAAGACGCCTGAGGATCTTTCCCGAACGCGTCTTCGGCAGCTCGCGCACGATGTAGATGTGGGCAGGCTTGGCGATCGGTCCGATCTGGGCCGAGACGTGCGCACGCAGCGCCGCGACGAGTGCTGAGCGCACCCGAACGAGCTCGGCGTCGCCGACGACGACGAATGCCGCGAGGGCACTGCCTGTGACGGCATCGTCGACTCCGGCGATGCCTGCCTCCACAACGGCAGGGTGCGACACGAGCGCCGACTCGATCTCGAGCGCCGAGAGACGATGCCCCGAAACATTGATCACGTCGTCGATGCGGCCGAGCACCCACGTGTCTCCGTCAGCATCCACCATGGCGCCGTCGCCCGACGCAAACCATCCCTGCCGCCAGTACGCCGCCCAATACGAATCGCGGTACCGCTCGGCGTTACCCCACACCGTGCGGGCGAGCGCGGGGCCCGTGCGATCCACGACGAGCGCGCCGCCGACACCGGGAGCAACGCCAACACCATCGGCATCCACAACGCGCGTCGACAGCCCGGGAAGCGAGCGCGTCGCCGACCCCGGCTTGAGCGTCGAGACCCCTGGGAGCGGGGCGATCACCGCGGCTCCCGTCTCTGACTGCCACCACGTGTCGATGATCGGGCATTCCCCACGACCGACGTGTTCGTGAAACCAGCGCCAAGCTGACGGATTGATTCCCTCGCCGACCGTTCCGAGAATCCGGATGCTGGAGAGGTCGTGGTGCGCAGGCGGCCCGTCGGGAAACCTCCCCATGAGCGTTCGGATCAGCGTCGGCGCCGTGTAGTACGTCGTGACGCCGTAGCGCTCAATGATCTCGAAATGCCGTCCGGGGTGCGGCGTGTCGGGTGTGCCCTCGTACATCACCTGCGTGGCGCCGTTCGAGAGGGGGCCGTAGATGGAATATGTGTGCGCCGTCACCCACGCGAGGTCGGCCGTGCACCAGTACACGTCCGTCGGCTTCACATCGAAGATCGCCCAGTGCGAATAGCTCGCCTGTACGAGGTAGCCGCCCGACGTGTGCACGAGGCCCTTCGGCGTGCCCGTCGTTCCCGATGTGTACATGATGAACAGAGGAGTCTCGGCGTCGAAGTACTCGGGAACATGAGTGTCGGATGCCGTCTCGACGGCATCGTGCCACCAGACGTCGCGGCCCGCGGTCCACGGCACGTCTGGCGTCTGCTCTCCCGTGCGTCGGACCACGAGCACATGCTCGATGCTCGGTGACGCTGCTACCGCGGCATCCGCCTGCGCTTTGACGGGCACCGCCGCACCGCGCCGAAACTGGCCGTCGCTTGTGATGAGGAGCTTCGCCTGGGTGTCATTGATGCGAAAGGTCACGGCCTCGGCGCTGAACCCGCCGAAGACGAGCGAATGGATCGCGCCGATGCGGGCGACGGCGAGCGTGGCAATGAGCGTCTCGGGAATGACGGGAAGGTAGATGACAACGCGATCACCTTTGCCGATGCCCAGCTCGGTGAGCGCGTTCGCCGCGCGTGACACCTCACGCTGCAGGTCGGCGTAGGTGAGGGTGCGGCGGTCGCCGAGCTCCCCTTCGAAGTGCACGGCAACGGTGTCGCCGCGGCCGGCGTCGACGTGCCTGTCGACGCAGTTCGCCGCCACGTTGAGCGTTCCGCCCGCAAACCATTCGGTTTTCGGCACCGTGAGTGTTCCGTCTTGTCGCTCTCGCACCGGCTCCCACGTGTGAGTCGTGTGCCACGGGGTGTGCCAGTCGAGCCGCCGTGCAGCCTGCTCCCAGAAGGCGAGGGGGTCGGCTTCTGCACGAGCGACGTCGGGGGCGGTGACGTTTGCCGTGAGCGCGAGGTGTTCCGGGGCGGGGTAGATGCTCGTATTCGTCGCGCGCACATCGATTGCTGAGGTCATGATCCGACCGTAGGCGCCGACGGCAGCCGGCCGCGGCAAACAGCGAAACTCTCTGTAACAGAGCGTGGTCAGCGGCTGAAGAGCGGCAGAGGCATGCCGATGCTCACAAGCACCGATCCGAGTCCGTAGCCCACGGCGCACACCAGCAGTCCGATCACCGGCACCCAGTAGGCCATGCGGCTCGTCACGAGGCGGCGAATCGTCCAGACCGTGAACACGATCACCGAGGCGAGGGGAACCCAGAGGGCGATGCCCGTGCCCAGGCCGATGAGGCCGAAATTGCAGTAGCGGCCGACTTCAATGCACGGAATCGTCGACAGGCCGAGAAAGCTCGCGACGAGCAGCGTGAGACCCACGGTCATGACGAGCAGCACCTGCAGAACCACGGACGCCACGAGGTCCCATTCAGGGCGTGAAGACGCGGGAGACCGGCCGGGCATGCGGCAAGTATGTCACTGCAAACTGGATGCCCTCGGTGGAAATCCTCGGCGTCACATGTCAGCGCGTCTCGCCAAATGACACCGGATGCTGGTCAGCATTCGCACCGGTTTGATTCTGTGCCTGTTACGCAGCGAATGCCCGTCGAATCTCGGCGATGAACGCGTCGATGTCTGCCTCTGTGGTGTCAAACGCGCACATCCACCGCACCTCGTTCAGATCGGCATCCCAGTCGTAGAAGCGAAACGTCTCACGCACGGTGTCGGCGATGCCGTCGGGAAGCCTGGCGAAGATCGCGTTTGACTGCGTCGCCTGCGAGAAGCTGAGTCCTGGCAGCTCGCCCGTGGCGATGAGCTCGTCGAGTCGGCCACGGAGCTGCGCGGCAATCGCGTTTGCATGCTGCGCCGAGCGCTTCCACAGGTCGCCCTCGAGCAGGGCGATGAGCTGGGCCGAGATGAATCGTTGCTTCGAGGCGAGCTGCATGTTCATCTTGCGCAGGTATACGAGCCCGTCGGATGCCGTCTCGTTGAACACCACGATTGCTTCGCCGAACAGCATCCCGTTTTTCGTTCCACCGAAGCTGAGCACGTCGACGCCGACGTCCCTCGTGATGGCGCGCAGCGGAACATCGAGAGCAACAGCGGCGTTGGCGATGCGCGCGCCGTCCATGTGCAGTTTCATACCCCGCTCGTGCACGTGCTCGGCGATCGCACGAATCTCTTCTGGCGTGTAGAGCGTCCCGACCTCTGTCGACTGTGTGATCGACACGACGAGGGGCTGCGCCCTGTGCTCGTCGCCCCAGCCCCATGCTTCGGTGTCGATGAGCTCGGGCGTGAGCTTGCCGTCGGGCGTGTCGACGGTGAGCAGCTTCATGCCGCCGACGCGTTCGGGAGCGCCGTTTTCGTCAACGTGAATATGGGCGGTGGATGCCGTGATCACAGCGCCCCAGCGCGGCAGCATCGACTGCAGGCCGACGACGTTCGCTGCGGTGCCGTTGAACACGGGGAACACCTGAACGCCCTCGCCGAAATGGCGTTCGAACACCTCGGCGAGGCGCGCCGTGTAGGCATCCTCTCCGTAGGCGATCTGGTGGCCGCCGTTTGCCGCGGCGATCGCATCGATGATCTCGGGGTGCGCGCCGGCATAGTTGTCGGAGGCGAATTGCTTGGCTGAGGGATCGTGCAGAGAGTTCACACCTCTATCCTCACGCATTCGGTGCCGTCGATGCGTGCACCGAGCGCAGGATTCCTGCAAGCGTGCGACGCTGAGGCGAATGCCCTGCGGCTTACAGCAGTTTCGCGTACTCCTCGTAGAGAGAATCCCAGCCGACAGCGTGCGCGGCATCCCCGACCACGAGCGGAATCTCGATGCCGCCCGCGACGGCATCGAGCGCCTGCAGGCAGATGTGCCACCCGGCCGCAAGGCTCGACGCAAGGGAGGCATCGGCGAACACATGGCTGAGCTGCACGATCGTGCCTTCGGGCGACGGGGCCAATTCGATGTCGATGCGGTCGGCGGCCCAGTTCAACGACAGCATCTGCTGCGTCGCCGCCGTCAGCACCTTGCCCAGGTTGGCGTTCGCCTCCAGATCATCGGACTGGCGCAGCAAGACGGGCCCCAGGCGGTCGAGATCGCGGTCGGGCGAGAACGGCGCCCATCGTCCAATGACTGCGCGCTCCGTGAGGGCAGGCCACAGTGTCGCCGTGGAATGCTCCATCGTCCGTTCAAGCGTGAGCAACTGGTGCGAGCCCAAGTCGATGAGCGTCGCGCCAAGGGGATGCTGTGGCAGTTCACATTCGGCCATGTCTCCAGTGTGCGATGCGCGGCGACAATCGTCCAGCACAACGACGAGCGTCCGCCCGCCGACGAGGGCGGGCGGACGATGCTCAGACGCTGACAATCAGCGGCTGAGCGCCTCCCCCCATTTCACGCGAGACCCCATCTTGAGAAGCGAGTTCTCGTAGATGCGCGAGCCGATGAACACGACGATGACGGCGGATGCCGCGAGCACAAGCAGTGACAGAAGCGGTTCCCACCATTCGGCTGTGCCGAGGAACAGCCGCATCGGCATGCCGACCGGTGCCGAGAACGGAACATACGACATGATGCCGAGCACGAGTGGATTGTCGTGGAAGAAGATGACGAGGAAGTACGGAAGCATCACGAGCATCGTGACGGGCGTCGTCGTCGAGCCGATGTCTTCCTGGCGCGACACCATGGAGCCGGTTGCGGCGAACATCGCGGCGAGAAGAATGAACCCGATCGCGAAGAAGCCGACGAACCAGACGATGGGCGCGCCGAGGCCCAGCAGCAGCTCACTCTGACCGATTACCGAGAGGCCGATGATCGACAGCACGGCGAGCACCGCGATCTGCCCGAACGCCAGAATTGAGTTGCCGAGCACCTTGCCCGCCAGAAGCGAGCGCACGGGGATCGCCGACATGAGAATCTCGACGACGCGCGTCTGCTTCTCTTCGACGACGCTCTGCGCGATCACCTGGCCAAACGTCATCGCCGACATGAAGAACACGAGGCCGAAGCCGATGGCGACGAAGTAGGCGATGAGCGGGTTCTCGGCACTGGTGTCGAGAAGCGTCACCTTTGGAGTGATGCTGAGCTGCATCATGAGCGACGTCGGCGCCTCGGTATCGGCGATGATCGCGATGCCGACAGCTGAATCGTCGGGGATGAGAGCGGCATCGGCATCGCCGTCTTCGACGAGCGTCTTCGCTTCGTCGACGCTTCCCACCTCGGTGACGTCGTATCCGTCAACGCCGTCGAGAGCAGAGGATGCCTCTCCCACCGCCGCAATCGGAGCATCAGACTGGTTCTGCACGGTGAGACCGCCGATGATCAGCGCGCCGATCGTGATGACAAACAAAATGATCGTCGAGATGACGAACGCCTTGCTGCGCAGCCGCGCCATGATCTCGCGTTCGGCGACGAGCCAGGTGCTCGAGGCGAAGCTCGGGGCATGTGTGGGGGTGGTCATGCGATGACCTCCTTGAAGATCTCGGCGAGCGATGGATGCTTGGGTGCGAACGTTGTGACGGCTCCTTCGTCGATGGCGCGACGAAGCACCTGCTGCGCCGTCGCATCGTCGTCGACGTCGAAGAGCGCGTACCCGCCGTCAAAGTCGAGAACGCTCACTCCCGGGGTCTCGCGCAGCCACCCGGCGTCGCCGGCGAAAAGCAGCTCGAAGCGATGCGCAGAGTGCTCGGCGCGCAACGACTCACGGGAGCCGCTGGCACGCACCTCGCCTCCGGCGATGATCACGAGGTCATCGCAGAGGCGTTCGACGATGTCGAGCTGATGGCTTGAGAACAGCACGGGAACCCCGCCCGACGCATATTCGCCGAGAACGCCGACGACGGTGTCGACGGCGAGGGGATCGAGTCCAGAGAACGGCTCGTCGAGGATGAGCGTCGTCGGCTCGTGGACGAGGGCCGCGGCGATCTGCGCACGCTGCTGGTTTCCGAGCGACAGATCTTCGATCGGGTCGTTCGCCCGTTCCGCGAGACCGAGGCTCTCGAGCAGCTGGTCGGCGTTGCGCTTCGCGTGAGCGTTGCTGAAGCCGTGCAGCCGGGCAAGGTAGATCAGTTGCTCGGCCACCTTCATCTTCGGGTAGAGGCCGCGCTCTTCCGGCATGTAGCCGAAGGCACGTCGGTCGGATGCCGTGAGTGGGCTGCCGTCGAAGGTGACGCTTCCCGCGTCTGACGTGAGCAGACCGAGGATGATCCTCATTGTCGTCGTCTTGCCCGCGCCGTTGCCGCCGACGAAGCCGGTGAGTCGGCCTGGCGCGACAGTGAAGCCGACGTCGTTCAGCACACGACGTGTTCCAAAGTTCTTTGTGATGCCGGAGATCTCGAGCACTGCCGGTCCTTTCCTCGGGTCTGATTCAACGTTATGGCCGGGCGTGTCTGACGGCATCCGCCTCTGGACGGGTTTCGTCTCTCATCCGCCAGGGGGAGAGCCCAGCGGTAAGCGCGAGGGAGGGACTCCCGATCCTTGGTTGATCGCGACATTCCTTGATTCACGGCACAGCGCGACAGTAAAAACATGACTACGGCACAGAAGCGAATTGCACTTGTCACTGGATCAAATCGGGGAATCGGCAGAAGCGAGGCTCTTGCGCTCGCGCGAAGCGGCGTCGATGTCATCGTGACGTATCGCACAGGCGAGCAGCAGGCGACGGGCGTCGTTGATGAGATCGCAGCGCTTGGCAGACGGGCTCGTGCGTTGCAGCTTGATGTCACCGACTCGGACTCCTTCGACGCCTTCGCCGCACGCGTGCGCACGGAGCTCGCCGACGGCTGGGGTCGCGACAGCATCGACATTCTCGTCAACAACGCGGGCGCAGCTGCATGGACTCCGCTCGGAACCATCGAGGCACAGACGGTTCGAGATGCCTTTGAGATGCACGTCGTCGGCGTTGTGATGCTGACGCAGACGCTTGAGCCGCTGATCGCCGATGGCGGGCGCATCATCAACACGTCGAGTGGGCTTTCGCGGTTCGTTGGCGAGAACGGCTACTCCATCTACGCAGCGACGAAGGGTGCTATCGAAGTGTGGACGCGCTACCTGGCACAAGGACTCGCTCCTCGGGGCATCACCGTGAACGCGATCGCTCCCGGCGCGACGGCGACCGACTTCGGCGGGGGAGCACTGCGCGACGACGAAACCGTACGAGGTGCACTCTCGGGTCTCATTGCAATGGGCCGCATGGGGGATCCGGAAGACGTTGGACCCGCCGTGGCCTCACTTGCTTCCGAGAACATGGGCTGGGTGACGGGACAGAGAGTTGAGGCGTCCGGAGGAATGCGGCTCTGAGTCGCATCGGGCAGAATGAGCTCATGGTGAGTGATGGCCGGGCGCAACTCGCGGACTTTCTGCGCACGCGGCGAGCTGCGCTCCAGCCCGAGGACGTCGGGATGCCGCGAGGGCCTCGCCGTCGGACAGATGGCTTGCGGCGGGAGGAAGTCGCAGCGCTCGCCGGCTTGAGCGTCGACTACTACAGCCGAATGGAGCAGAGCAGAGGCCCGCATCCGAGTGAGCAGATGCTTGTCGCGCTTGCGCGAGGGCTTCGCCTTTCGCTCGACGAACGGGACTATCTGCTGCGCCTCGGCGGATACCCTGTGCCCGCCCGCATGACCCGCGGGGACCACGTCGACGCCGGAATCATGAGAATTCTCGATCGCCTTGGCGACACCCCGGCTATGGTTGTCGGCAGCGCGGGCGAAATTCTGTACCAGACGGCACTGGCAAAAGCGCTTTTCGGCGACGAGTCGCACTTCTCGGGTCTCGAGCGCAGCGTCGTCTACCGCTGGTTCACCTCGCCGGCTTCGCGGGCGATCTATCCAGACGACGATCACGATGAACGCGCGGGCGACTTTGTCTCCGACCTTCGCACGGCCTATGTGCGCGACGGACGGCCCTCGCTCGTCGCAGACGTCGTCGATGCGCTGACCGAATCAAACGCCGAGTTCAGAACCTTGTGGGCCGAGCATCGCGTCGAGCGCAAGCGCAGCCGGTACAAGCAACTCGTCCACCCCGAGGTCGGCGTCCTCGAGGTATATTGCCAATCCCTTTACGATATCGATCAGAATCAGGGCCTCCTCGTCTTCACGACGACACCGGGAAGTGACAGTGACGAGAAGCTCAGGCTGCTGAGTGTTGTGAGCGGCAATGTTGTGTGAAGCACGTCGCGTCCCGAGCCCCTCGGTCGCTGCAATCTGAGACACTGGGGTCGTGTGGTTTCGTTCAAGCAAGCGCCCCTCGGGTCAGCAGACAGCGGATGCCGCGGGCACGCCGTTTGGAATTGGCGTGCCCGTGCACGTGGTCGACGGTGCCACGGGTGACAGCTTCGCTGACGAACCGACAGGGCTCATCGTCGGAACGGGTGCCGTGCTTCCGCACAGTGGCGTGACGAATCAGAATGTGCAGGCGCGCGTCTGGGTCGTGCAGTTCGACGAGCCGCAGCACCTTCGCGATGGGCGAGGCCCGTTTTCACGCGCAGAGGTCTCCGAGGAGTTTCTCGTTGCAGCGCCACCTCTCGACGAGAACGCCGAGGACACCGATAACCCGACGGCAACGGGCTCAGGCGACGAGCCTGGTCAGGCACGTGGGACGACGACGCCGTTCTCATAGGCGAACACGACTGCCTGAATTCGGTCGCGAAGCGCAAGCTTCTGCAGAATCTTTGACACGTGTGATTTCACCGTCGCCTCGCCGACGAAGAGGTTTTGAGCGATCTCGGCGTTCGACAGCCCCTGCGCGACAAGGTGCAGCACTTCTGCCTCGCGTTCGGTGAGCTGCGCGAGTTCGGCGGCAGCTGACGGCCGTGGAGCATCGGGCGCCGTGGCAGAGGAGAATCGCTGAATGACGCGGCGCGTCACCTCGGGCGAGAGCAGCGCGTCGCCCGCAGCGATCGTGCGCACCGCCTCGACGAGCTTCTCGGGGCTGGAGTTCTTGAGCAGAAAGCCGCCTGCTCCCGCCTCGAGCGCGGCGAAAAGGTAATCCTCACGGTCAAACGTGGTGAGAATGATGACGGCGGCGCCTGTCGACGACGTCACTTGGCGGGTGGCCTCGAGCCCGTCGAGCACGGGCATCTGCACGTCCATGCAGATGATGTCTGGGGAGAGTTCGCGCGCGAGATTCACGGCAATCTGACCGTTCTCGGCTTCGCCGACAACCTCGATCTCTGGCTGGGCATCCAAGATGATGCGAAAGCCAGCGCGCACCATCTCATGATCGTCGGCGAGAAGAACGCGAATGCTCATGCAGATGCTCCTGACGGTTCGGGAGAGACAGGGGTGTCGGCCGCCGGAATCTGTGCGCGCACGAGATAGCCGCCGCGTGAGCGTGGGCCGATGGAGATCTCGCCGCCGACGGCCGTGACGCGCTCGCGCATACCCCGGTGGCCGAGTCCGCCCTTGCGCGGTTTGACCGGCACGAGCCCTGTGTTCGTTACCTCAAGTTCGACGGCCGAATCGAGATAGCGCAGGCGAACATCGGCCGTTGCCTCGGACCCGGCGTACTTGCGCACGTTGGTGAGTGCCTCCTGCGCAATGCGAAAGAGAGTGAGAGAGACAGTGCCAGGCAACGTTCGCGGCTCTCCGTGCACCTCGAAGGTTGTGGGAAGTCCGGCTGCCGATGACTCCGCGACGAGCTCGCTCAGCTGAGAGGCGTTGATGGTGCTCACGCCCGCCGACGCGTCGTCGTCATCGCTCTCGCGGAGGGTCCCCACAAGGTGATGCAACTCGTCGATCGCCGTGCGCGCGTTCTGCTCGATGTTCGCGAGCGATGCCCGCGCAGCATCCGGATTTGCGTCCATCACCGTGCGCGCCGCACCAGCCTGCACGCCCATCACCGATACGTGGTGCGCGACGACATCGTGGAGCTCTCGGGCAATGCGCACACGTTCGAGCGAGACGGCCTGGGCCGCTGAGCGCTCGCGCTCGCGCTCGAGCTGCAACGTGCGGTACTCGAGTTCTGCTCGCTGCCGAGCAGAGCGAAACGCATGCGTGCCGAAATAGGCTGCGCCACCGAAATACAGCAGATTCGAGATGACCTGAATGCCGAAGTACGCGAGCATGGCCGTCTGCGTACCGAAACCGTTGTAATCTCCGCTGACGTTCGGGTCGGTCACCGCCGTGACCATGGCGATTGCGAGCCAAATGAGCATCGCTCCGGTGATCGCGCCGAGAGTGAAGCGAACGATTCGTCTGTCGCTCACCCAGGCGCCGACCGTGTACATCGCGACGAAGAGCACGATCTGGCTGAAGAGCAGTTCACTCACGCCCAGCTCGAAGCCCGCGATGTACACACCGGCGACCACGAGCGCCGTGATGCTCGGCCACCGGCGACGAAACACGAGCGCTGCGCACATAACTGCGGCCCAGATGACGGTGATCCACAGGGGGCTGGGTTCGCCCATTGCGCCTGCCAGGCGATACAGAACGCTGCTCGGCATCATGCAGGCAAAGAGTACGAGCGCGCCGAGGGCATCGCGCCGACGGTTCGCGGGGGTGGCCGCAGGCCGCTGCCACGCCTGCTCGGCAGGATCGAGTGTGTCGCTCATGCGTCAACGGTAGCGAGAATGCGTGCGCGGAGCATCCGCCACGGGGCGGATTCTCGCACCAGCCCACACGTCAGTCTGCGCTGGTGATCCCCGACGTCGACTCAATGACGTCGCCCATCTTCTTGCCCAGCGCCTCGTAGAACATCGACAGGGGGAACTCGTCGTCGAGAACAGCGTCAGTCATTCCTCGGGGGAGCCCCGAGAGCGTCTCATCGTCGAGCCCGCGCGCCCACGCCGATGCCGGATGGGGCTCAACAACGGATCGAACGAGCTCGTAGGCGGCGAGCCAGTGCGCCTTCTTCGGGCGGTCGATCGAACGCCAGTAGAGATCGTTGATGGCGTCGCCGAGCGCGACGACGACGTCGGGAACGTCATTCCAGTCGATCGTGAGCTTCGTGTCTGTCCAGTGCAGCACATTGTGCTGGTGCAGCCAGGCAAACAGAAGCTGCCCGCCGAGGCCGTCGTAGTTGCGGTGGCGGCTGCCGGTGAGGGCGAAGCGGAAGATGCGGTCGAAGATCACGGCGTACTGCACGTGCTTTGCATGCCGCAGCACCTCGCGCTCAGCATCCGTGAGCGGGTCGCCCTCGCCGTGATCGCGCGCCGTGAGCTCCCGCTCGAGACGCACGGATTCGCGGAACGCGGTCATGTCGCAGCGCATCTCTTCAAGCGAGTACATGAAGTAGGGAGAACGCTGCTTGATCATGAACGGGTCGAACGGCAGGTCTCCGCGCATGTGCGTTCGGTCGTGAATGAGATCCCACATCACAAACGTCTCTTCGGCGAGCCGCTGGTTCTCGAGCAGCTCACGGGCATCGTCCGGCAGGTCCAACTTGGTGATGTCGGATGCTGACGTCACAACGCGGCGAAAACGCGCGGCCTCGCGATCCTGGAAGATCGCACCCCACGTGAATGCGGGAATCTCGCGCATCGCAATGGTCTCGGGGAACAGCACAGCGGCGTTCGTGTCGTAGCCCGCTGTGAAATCGATAAACCGAATCGGAACGAACAGCTTGTTCGAGAAGTCGCCGTTCTCGAGCTCGGCGATGAACTCGGGCCACAGCACCTCGACGAGCACGGCCTCGACGTGGCGATTGCGTGAGCCGTTCTGCGTGTACATGGGAAAGATGACGAGATGCGCAAGACCGTCGACGCGGTGCTGTTCGGGGTGGAACGCGACGAGCGCGTCGTAGAAATCAGGAATGCCGAAGTTGCCTGCTGCCCACCGAGTGAGATCGGCGCGTACTGCCGTGAGGTACTCCTCGTCCCAGGGGAAGAGCGGAGAAAGCTCGTTCACGCCATCGATCAGATCAGAGACGTGGCTGCGCGCTGCCTCATGCGCATCCGCGATCTCGATCGATCCGTCCTTCGACTGCAATGGCTGCAGGCCAGAGACCGCAGCTCTCAGCTTCAGCCAGGCCGGGTGCGTCGCGAGGTCGCCGTCGTGTGCGACGGGGCGTGCGGCAGTGTCGACAGCGGCATGTTCCATAGGAGCCTCCTCGCTCACTCGGTGTGTGCACTTTCGCGTTCGAGCCTAGGCGGAAATGCGTCGTGAAAAGTGGACGACGTGCGGATAATCGTGCGCATCACGAGCAGTCACGCAATTCTCTAGCGTTATGACCGTGATCCACGAGCGTAATGAGCGTCGGCCGAGGTGTGGAGGGACCGTGCACATGCGTTCAGGCTTCAGTGCTCGAACGGCGGCGTCGCGAAGTCTGTATTACCGTAGCCAGGTTGACAATGAGCGACGGAGGCGTGCCATGCGCATCGATGTGAACGAGGTAACGAAAGGCAAGGACGCCGAGATTTTACCGGCCACCACTGTGACGGTGCAATCCGAGCACGTGACGTTCGTGCGCGCCGAAACCGAGCAGCGGCCGACCGTGCTCGGCCTGATCGTCGCGGGACGCATGAAACCGTCGAGCGGTGGGGTGACCATTGACGGGGCGACCGCACCAAAGCGATTGCGTCGCGCCGTCGCGCTCATCGACGCACCCGAGATCAGTGACCCCGCGCCGAACGTCCCGGTGTGGCGTGTGGTCAGCGAAGAACTCATGTTCGCTGACCGACCTTCCCACCCTCTCGCGGTGCGCGACGCTCTCGACGAGCTTCATCTCACTGCGGAGCGGCGGCTTGATATCGCGCAGCTGGAACCGACGGCACGGGTGCGGATGCTGCTTGAACTGGCGTCCCGACGGCCGGGTGTCGAGGCGCTTGTTCTCGTCTCTCCCGACCGCCACGGAGGCGATCCCGTCGAATGGTGGCGTGTGTGCCGCACCTTTGCTGCGCGTGGTTACGGCGTTCTCGTCATCGCCGGCTATTCCTCGGCGACGGCCATCAATAGGCTGTCGGGGCCCGACGTGTCTGAGACCGTTGCCGCCGACACTGTGCCTCTGTTTCAGACAGGAGAACTTTCATGAAGATCTTCGCGATGCTGCGCGCGGAGTTCGCGCGGCTCACTGCGACGACGATGGCGAAGCTCGCCCTGCTTGCTCTCATGGTCGTTCCGCTGCTGTACGGCGGCCTGTACCTCTGGGCGAACCAAGACCCGTATGACAACCTCGACCAGGTGCCCGTCGCCCTCGTCGTCGATGACGAAGGCACGATGTCCGACGGCGAGTACACAAACTACGGTGATGAGGTCGCAGAGTCCCTGCTCGACGACGGAACATTCTCGTGGAGCCGCGTCAGCAGAAGCTCTGCTGAACACGGTGTGGCATCGGGTGACTTCGACTTTTCGGTCACGATTCCCGCCGCATTCTCCGAATCGCTCGTCTCGCCTCAGACCGACAAGCCGAGACAGGCTGAGGTCGTGCTGACGACAAACGACGCGAACAGCTATCTTGCATCGACGATCGGTGAATCAGCGATCACGACGATCAAAGAGCAGATCGTCTCGATGGTGAATGAGCAGGCGGCGAGCAGGATGCTGGATTCCATTGCCGAGATTCGAGTCAGCCTTGTGAGCGCTGCAGATGGCGCAGGGAAATTGGCAGACGGTGCCGAGACAGCGTACGACGGCTCGAGCGATCTCGCCGATGGGCTCGCGAAACTCGCCACGGGAGCCACATCGCTGTCTGATGGGCTCGATGAACTGAAGAGCAAGACGCAGGCGCTTCCCGGCCAGACGGAGACTCTGGCAGATGGCGCCGCACAGGTGGCGGCGGGAAACCAGAAGATCGCCGATACAGCCGACTCCGTTGCTGCAGCATCCGAGAGCTTCAACAGTGCGCTTCCCGGCGTGCGCACAGATATCAGCACGTGGCTTCAGGAACAGGGGTACGACGACGGGCAGATCGCCGACGTGCTGAAAAAACTCGACCCGCTGCGCACAAAGGCAGATGCGGTGAATTCCACGGTGCAGGGCACCGTGTCGTCAATCGATGACCTGTCGAACGGGGCGTGGCAGGTGTCGAACGGGGCACGCACGCTGGCCGATGCGATGCCGGCGCTCACAGCAGGCATCAGCGACGCCGCAACGGGGGCTCAGCAGCTCGAAGACGGCGCGAGCACGGCGTCCGAGGGGGCCGTGTCGCTACGTGATGGGCTCAGTTCCCTGCTCGGCGGTATCACCGAGCTGCGTGATGGGCTGCAGGACGGCGTGGACAGCATCCCGAATTCGTCCCAGGAGCTGCGCGACGACCAGGCTGCGACGATTGCCGACCCGGTCGATGTCTCGACGTCTGCGGTGACGAAGGCCGGAACCTATGGCGCCGGCCTCGCACCGTTCTTTGTTGCGCTCGCGGCCTGGATCGGAATCTATGCGCTGTTTCTCATTATCAAACCCGTGTCGAAGCGGGCAATCACGGCAATGCGCGCGCCGATTCGCACGACGCTCGCCGGCTGGATGATGCCCGCTGGACTCGGCGCAATTCAGATGATCGCCCTGTACTTCATCGTCTCAGGGGCTCTTGGTTTCACCGTGCATCAACCCTGGGGCGCCTTCGGCATTATGGCACTGTCATCGATGACGTTCGCCGCAATCATTCTCGCTCTCAACGTATGGTTCGGCAGCGTCGGGCAGTTTCTCGGACTCGTTCTGATGGTGGTGCAACTTGTCACCGCCGGAGGAACGTTCCCCTGGCAGACCTTGCCTGAACCCTTGCGCGCGCTGCACTTCGCCTTCCCCATGCCATATACGGTCGACGCGCTCCGGCAGTTTATGTACGGGGGCAGTTACGCGGCCGCCGGTGAGGACGCCATTGTGCTGGGACTGTGGCTCGTCGGTGCGCTTGCACTGACCACCCTCGGGGTGGCGAGAATGACTCGCTTCCGTACGATGCGAGATCTTCAGCCGAGCCTCATCGGCTGACGCATTGCTTAGCGAGTGTGCGGCTGCTCGACACTGTGTCGAACGGCCGCACACTCGCTCGTGAGCCGTTACCTCACACGCCCGCGGGAACCGACTCGAGGCGCTCCTGTGCGAGTCGCTCTGCCGCATCGAGGGTTGTGATGCCTTCGCTCTCTGCCTGCGCAAAGATGGCGCGAAGCGCGTCGCCGATGTGCTCGACGCGATCCTCGATCGCCTGCCTGTCAGCGCCAGGCTTCGACGCCATGTCGATGTAGATGACGCCGCCGGCATTGACGACGAAGTCGGGAGCCCAGAGGATGCCGCGCTCGGCAAGCTGCTCGGCGCCATTGTGATGCTGGAGCTGGTTGTTTGCGGCACCGACGACGGCCCGGCAGCGCAGCGACGCAATGACGTCGGGAGACAGCGCTCCACCGACACCGCACGGAATGAACAGGTCTGTTTCAAACTGATGCTCGTCGCCCGGTTCGATCCAGCTGGCGCCGATCTCTTCGGCAAACGCCTTGCGTGCGGGATTGACGTCGGTGACGACAAGACGCGCGCCCTCTGAGGCGAGGCGGCGTGCAAGGCGGCCCCCCACCTGCCCGAGCCCGGAGATCACGGCACGGCGCTCGGCGACGACGGGACTGCCGAAGACCGAATCGAGCGTCGCCGTGACCGCGGAATACACCCCTGCGGCTGTCGCGTCGCTCGGTTCGCCGACGCCGCCGCGGTCAGCGGGAAGACCTTCGACGGAGGCAGTGCGTTCAGACACCGTCGCCATGTCTTCCGCCGACGTGCCGACATCTTCTGCTGTGAAGTAGATGCCGCCGAGCGTCTCGACGGCATCGCCGAGGTCGAGCATAGCGTCGCGCTTGCGCTCGGCGTCAAGAACCGTCCCCTCGGGAAGATAGACGACGGACTTGCCGCCTCCTCGGGCAAGCCCCGCGGCGGCATTCTTGTACGTCATTCCCTCGGAGAGCCGGAGCGCGTCGGCGAGGGCCTCACGCCAGTTGCGGTACGTCCATACCCGCGCTCCGCCAAGCGCGGGGCCGAGTGTCGTCGAATGGACGGCGACGATGATGGTGAGCCCGGACCGGGCTCCACGTGTGATGAGTACACGCTCGTGCTCGAACTCCGGTGCGGTGAACGCGTCTGCGCTGCGCTGATCAGTGACGCGCGCTTGAGAAACAGGTGACAGCATTGTCGATCTCCTCGTGGGCGATTGCTTCGAGGCCTCGTGTGGAAGCCTGCACGCGAACAGGGATGGCGTCGCGTGCCCTTCCAGTGTCACTCAGGAACAGCCGAAAGGCCACCCGTCAGAGATCGTGTCTCGACAGCCAGGGCTCGAGCACGGTGAGGAAGGCTCCAGGGCGCTCAACGCTCGGCAGGTGAGCCGTATCGTCAAGGCGCATGGAGTCTGCACCGGGAATCTGCTCCGCAAGGTACTCGAATTGCATCAGCGCCGGAGTGATGTCGTACTCCCCGACGACAACGAGCGCGGGTACGTCGATGTCGACGACGCGGTCGAAGGCCGGAGGCTCAAGGGCACGCGGTACCGGGTTCTCGTCGATCTTCGAGATGTTGAAGCGGTTGAGGGTGCGTGCTGTTTCGAGAAAGTCGGGGTCGATGTCACCGGGGTCTCGCAGTGGACCGACCGCCCACAGCCGCACTTCCGCATCCATATGGGCAGGCCAATCGCGTGCTTCCCACGTGGAGTCCATGGTGTCGAAGAGCTCGTCTTCGGCCTCCGAGAGCTCAACCTCGGGAAAGCCGCTTGGGCCCGATCCGATGGTCACGAGTCCAGCGACGCGGTCGGCGTGCTCGACGGCGAGGTCAAGCGCGATCTGCCCTCCGCGCGACGAGCCGATGACCGTCGCGCGCTCGACGCCGAGCTCGTCGAGAAGCCGCAGTGCGTCGTCGCAGTTGGAGAACTCGACGTCATCTGAGCCCGTTTCGCCGAAGCCTCTCGTGTCGAAGCGGATCACGAAGTGGTGCTCGGCGAGTGGCGTGACGAGAGGGTCCCACATGCGCAGCGTCGCGATGCCCGCGTGAATGAGCAGAAGAGCGGGATTCTCGCTCTTCCCCTCTGTCTCGTAGTACAGCCGGCCCCCCGGCACATCCATGTGCGGCATGTTTCCGAGCCTACGTCAGCCGCGCGTCGCCCGAAAGGCCCGCGGCATTCCCGCTCCACTAGTCTCGAGGAGTGACAGGAGTGTTGACGGGGTTCACCATCATCGGCGTCGTGATCGCCGTCGGCTTCGTCGCCGGGCGGCTGCAGATCGGCGGCGCGACGGCGGGCCGCAGCATCCAGCACCTCTCGTTCTTCATCGCGAGCCCCGCATTGCTGTTCCACGTTCTCGCCCACGCTGACGTTGGCGTCGTGTTCTCGGCCTTCATCTGGGTTGCGCTGATCTCTGCGGTGGCGATGGCGGGACTCTTTGTCGTCATCAACCTGTTCACCTGGCGAATGAGGGTGGGCGAGACGACGATCGGAGCGCTCGCCTCCGGCTACGTCAACGCGAATAACATCGGGCTGCCCGTCGCCGTCTACGTACTGGGCGATGCCCAGTATGTTGCGCCGCTGCTGCTTCTGCAGCTTATCGTCTTTGCCCCTCTGAGCCTGGCGATTCTCGACCTCACGCGCACGGGAAAGGTGTCGGTGAAGGCAATCGTCACCCAGCCCTTCCGCAACCCCATGATCATCGCGTCGCTCGCCGGTGTCGTCATCGCGGCGACGGGAATTCAGCTGCCGGATGCCGTCTATGCGCCGTTTGAGCTGATCGAGGGTGCTGCGGTGCCGATGATGCTTCTCGCCTTCGGCATGTCGCTGAGCGGGCAGAGGCCGCTGCGCGCGGGAACAGGGCGCGCTCGAGTGTTCGTCGCCTCGTCGCTCAAATCGGTGGGGATGCCGCTCGTCGCGTTCGTCGTGGCAAGGGTCATCTTCGGGCTCGACGGGCATGCGCTGTTTGCCGCAACGGCGCTCGCTGCGCTGCCAACGGCTCAGAACATCTTCACGTATGCGACGCGCTACGACACCGGCGAGGTGATGGCCCGCGACGCGATTCTCGTTTCGACAGTCGCGGCGATCCCCGTGCTGATCGTGATCTCCGCGCTGCTCGCCTAGCTACCAGGTGAAGTTGGGAATCGCGGTGATCATCATCGCGATTCCGCCGGTCCAGACGGCGAACGCGATGACGATTGTGCCGATGGCGATGAACAGCGCCCGCTTGGCGCGGATCATGAAGACGATCGCCCAGATCGTGCCGGCGACCAGCAGCGCGAAGGGAAGGATCATGGCGATAAGCCAGCCGGCCATGAACAGCGGAGCGCTGCACTCACCCGAGCAGGCGCTGACCATCATCACGCCGAACAGCGCGATGAGAAAGGTGACGACGAGCACGACGGCGCCGAGACACAGGACGGTGACCGAGATGCCGATGTCCCAGCCCCGCGATGATCCGGTCAGCCGTTTCGGCTTTGTTGTCAGTTCTGCAGTCATTGTGTGCTCGTCTCAGCCGAAGATCATGGGCATGTCGTCGTCATCGCCAGCGGATTCGATGTCGACGACGACGGGAACATGGTCGCTCGGGGAATCACCCTTGCGCTCATTGCGGTGGATTGACGCACCCGTCACGCGATCGGCGAAGGCGGGCGAACCGAGAATAAAATCGATGCGCATTCCCTCGTTGCGAGGGAAGCGCAGCTGCTTGTAGTCCCAGAAGGTGAATCCCTCGGGCACGAGCGGGCGCACGACATCGCTGAGTCCAGCGGACTCGAAGGCGCGGAACGCAGCGCGCTCGGGTTCGGAAATGTGCGTGGACTCGCCGTGGGCGAACGTGGGGTCGCCCATGTCGGAGTCGAGTGGGGCGACGTTGAAGTCGCCCATGAGCGCGAGTGGCAGGTCGGAGTTCTTCTGGAGCATCCCCTCGACCTGGGCCCGCAGTGTGTCGAGCCAGGTGAGTTTGTATGCGTAGTGCGGGTCGTCGAGTCCGCGGCCGTTGGGCACGTAGAGGCTGAAGAGACGAACGCCGTCGACCGTGACGCCGAGCGCCCGTGCCTCGATGGGAACGCCGTCGGCGTCGAGCTCGTGCTCGACCTTCGGCGGTTTGCCGAAGCCGGGAATCTGGGCGAATCCGCGCTCGACATCGGTCATCGGCAGTCTGCTTGCGAAGGCGACGCCGTTCCACTGGTTGAGTCCGTGAATCTGCAGGTCGTAGCCCGCCTGCTCAAACGGCTCGACGGGAAACTGATCGGGCCGGCACTTGATCTCCTGCATTCCGAGCACGTCGATGTCTTCTCTCACGAGCCAATCCACGACGCGGCCGACTCTGGTGCGAATGGAGTTGACGTTCCACGTGGCGATGCGCATGCGTCAACGCTACCTGGCCGGTATGAGAGTTTGGCTGGTTTGGCGTCGGGTGCCGAATTCAAACTTTTGGGCGACGTGCAGACCCACGTGCGCTTCATAGCGTTGAGGTGTCATCGAGAAACCTGCGTAAAGGAACCCATGTCGCACACGCCAACACCACGCCACACCGCGCCGTCACGAGCGCCGCGGTGGGTGCGGATCGTCACACCCCTCATGCTCATTCTTGTCTGGTTTGCCGTGTTCGGCGCAGGCGGTTCGGCGTTCGGGCAGGTGAACGATGTCGCCGAGAACGATCAGGTGCAGCACCTTCCGGCTAGCGCCGACGCCACACAGGTGCACGAGCTTGAGCCCGAGTTTCGCGGCGACGATGTGGTGCCCGCCGTCATCGTCTTTGAGCGCGATTCGGGAGTGACGGATGCCGATAAGACGGCGATTGACGCGGCGATCGACCATATTGCGGGCATCGATGGCGTCGTCAGCGACGGCGTCTCCCCGGCGATTGCCTCAGACGACGGCGAAGCGGTGCAGGTCGTCGCACCTCTTGACGCCGACATCAAGCCGGCTGACACGGTGGAGAAGATCCGCGCCTACTTCGCCGATGCGCTGCCCGACGGCCTCGATGCGGCCGTCGCGGGCCCCGCTGGTCTCTCGGCAGACATCGTCGATGCGTTCAGCGGTCTCGACGGACTGCTGCTCATCGTGGCGCTTGCCGTCGTGCTCGTGATTCTCATCATCGTCTACCGTTCGCCTCTTCTGCCGTTCATCGTTCTCGGTACGAGCCTTGTCGCCCTGACAGGTGCGATGTTCACCGTTGTGGAGCTTGCGAAGCAAGACATCGTCGTGCTCTCCGGGCAGACCCAAGGAATCCTGATGATTCTCGTGATCGGCGCCGCAACCGACTATTCGCTGCTGTACGTGTCTCGCTACCGTGAGGCGCTGCGCGACCATGAGCGAAAATGGGAGGCATCGTGGGCCGCTCTGCGCGGTGCCATGCCCGCAATTCTCGCCTCGGGCGGAACAGTCATCGCGGGGCTTCTGTGCCTTCTGCTCAGCGAGCTCAACTCAAACAAGGCGCTCGGTCCCGTCGCGGCGATCGGCATCGTCTTCGCACTTCTGGCCAGCCTCACGCTGCTTCCCGCGTTGCTCATGTGGGCGGGCCGAGTTGCGTTCTGGCCGATCCGCCCGCATTTCGGGGAGGAGCACGCCGTGACGAAGGGCGTCGAGGGTCGCGGCCTGTGGCCCGCCGTCGCGCGCCTTGTTGCGCGTCGCCCGCGCACCATCTGGATCGCCAGCACCGTCGTGCTCGCCGCCGCAGCCTTCGGTCTCGTCGGGCTGAAGGCAGACGGCGTTTCGCAGAGCGAGTTCGTGATCGGCCACTCCGAGGCGCGTGACGGCCAGGCGGTGCTCGACGATCATTTCCCGGGAAGCGCCGGAACGCCCGCTGTCATCGTGGCGCCGAAAGACTCGCTGGATGCTGTCTCCGACACCGTGCTCGGCACAGACGGCGTCGACTCGCTCGCCGTCATCTCCGATGACTCCCCGAGCGGAACGGTGCCCATTACCGAAGACGGCATTCAGCCGACGCACGGCCCGACGGGCCCTGTCGAGGGCGAACCGAAGGTTGTCGACGGCCAGGTGATGCTGCAGGCGAGGCTCGAAGCGCCGGGAGATTCGGTGGAAGCCGAGGAGGTGGTGCGCGATCTGCGCTCCCAGTTCGGCGAATCGGGCGAGAGTGTTCTCGTCGGCGGCGTCGCGGCGACGGCGATCGACACGATCGACGCCTCTGTGCACGACCGCAATCTCGTCATTCCGCTCGTGCTCGTCGTGATCCTGATCATTCTCATGCTTTTGCTGCGATCGATTCTGGCGCCCGTGCTTCTCGTTCTCACCGTTGTGTTGTCGTTCGCGTCGGCGCTCGGCGTGTCGTCGATCGTCTTCAATGACATTCTGAAGTTCCCCGGCGCAGACCCCAGCGTGCCGATGTTCGGGTTCGTCTTTCTCGTCGCCCTCGGCATCGACTACAACATCTTCCTCATGACACGCGTGCGAGAGGAGTCTGTGCTGCACGGCACGAGAAAGGGCATCACGAACGGCTTGGTGGCAACGGGCGGGGTCATCACGTCTGCGGGAATCGTGCTCGCAGCGACATTCGCCGCTCTCGGAGTTCTGCCCGTGCTGTTCCTCGCGCAGATCTCGTTCATCGTCGCATTCGGGGTGCTTCTCGACACGATCATCGTGCGGTCGCTGCTGGTGCCGTCGCTCAGCTACGACATCGGCAAGGCCATTTGGTGGCCGAGTAAGCTGTCGCGCACTCTAAACTAAGGGACGTGACTGACGCGCGAACTCAACTTATCGACCATATTTCGGCCGAGGCCGTGTTCCACGGTGACTTCACACTCACGAGCGGAAAGAAGGCGACGTTCTATGTCGACCTGCGCAAAGTGAGCCTCGACCATCGTGTAGCTCCGTTGATCGGGCAGGTCATGCTCGACCTCATCGCTGATGTCCCCGACGTGTTCGCCGTCGGCGGCCTCACGATGGGAGCAGACCCGATTGCCGCGTCGATTCTGCATCAGGGAGCGGCGCGCGGTAGCGACATCGACGCGTTCGTCGTGCGCAAGGAGCCGAAGGACCACGGTCGAGGCAAGCAGGTTGAAGGGCCAGATCTTGCGGGAAAGCGCGTGATCGTCGTTGAAGACACGTCGACGACGGGCGGGTCCCCTTTGAAGGCAATCGAGGCGCTCACGAAGGTGGGAGCAGAGATCGCCGGCGTCGCCGTTGTGGTTGACCGCGACACCGGAGCACGCGAGGCTATCGAGGAGGCGGGGTACGACTATTACGCCGCTCTCACCCTGAAAGATTTGGGATTGGCATAGTGACTCCACGCGACGACGACAAGCACCCAGACGAACCGAACCCGCAGACGGGCGAAGCAGATCTGGGCGCTGACTGGCTGATGTCGCAGCTCGACGACACGGGAGCCTTCAGCACCATCGACGACGGTGATGGCGAAGACGCGCCCCCGACAAGCGACGCGGCGGACGAGGGCAGCCGAAAGATGAGGCGGCGGCGTTTTCGTCGCAGAGAGCAGCAGCCGGATGCAGCGAAGGCAGACGTTGCCCCCGACGCCGCCGCGCCCAAGACGCGTGACGCCGACGATGGCGCCCCGACGCAGGCCTTCGATGTTGCTGCCGATCGTGCAGCAGAGAGCCCTGTCTCTCCGAGAAGTCCAGAGCCTCCGAAAGATCCAGAGCCTCCCAGAACTCCTGTTCCTCCGCGAAAGTCGCCAGACGGCATCTTCTCGTGGGGTCTCACCCCCAATGATGCGGGTGACCCGCTCATTGAGAAGCCAGCCGAGCCGGAGCCGGAGCCGTCGGATGACAAGCCCATCGGTGCTCATGCGGGTGAGCCTGACGAGGGCGAGGCGACACAGGCTTTCGACCCATTCGCTGATCGCGGCCCCGAACCGGTATCTCCCGAGCAGGCGGCCATCGACGGCAGGTTCTCGAGTCCTGACGCTTTCGATCGGCTCTATGACGAGGCAACGCTGTCGTCACTTGCTGATGACGCTGTCGTCGGTGACGACGATGATGACGAGGATGCTGTCGACGAGCCGACCGCGGCAGACCTGCCCGCCCCCAAGTCTGCCGCTTCTGACGAGCCGACAATAGTCGTTCCCGCGCCCATCGATGACGCGCCCTCGACAGGCGGCGAGGCCGCTGCAGACGACGCCATCTTCGACGAGTCCACGGAGTTCGCTGACGACGTCGAGCGCGCCGAAGCCGAAACGCTCGCCGAGGAGGCGGGAGTTCCGTTGGTAGCCGAGACGACGGAGCCACCCGACCTCGGCATTCTCGATCTGTTCGGCGGGGCGAAGCGCCAGCACACGACTGACGACGCGCCCGCTGCAGACGACGACGCGCACATCACTCCAGCCCCCACGGCGCTGGGAGGCACCCGACAGGCAGGCTCGGCAACAGGGGACACCGGGGACACATCGCGCACGGGAGACGAGTCAGAGACGAGCGCACGGCTGCGAGCCCTCTTCGAGCGCACGGCAACGGAACCCGTTGCCACGAACCGGCCCGCATCGGATGAGCACACTGTGCCGACGCGGCAGAATCCTGTGCAGGCCCCTCTCAGCTCGGGTGGTGGTGCCGGTGGTTCCCGCGGGGCGCGTCGTTCCGGTGTGTCCGGCGGTTCGGGCGGTTCGCCCGGTAACCGCCCGCTGCTCATCGTCGGAGTCGCGGTTGTCGCCGTGCTCGTACTCGGAGGGCTTTTCTGGGTGGGCACTCTCGTTCCCGGAATGATGGCGTCATCGCAGCCCGAGCAGACGGAGACGAGCACGCCGACGCCGACGCAATCCATTCCCGCAGAGGGAACACTGCCCGCCGGCACCTATTCGTGGGACATGCTGCGCGGTGGCGAGTGCCTCAGTGATTATTCGTCCCCGTGGGAAGAAGAGTTCACCGTCGTCGACTGCGAGGGCGAGCACGATGCGCAACTCGTCGCTGTCGGCGAGATGTCTGACGACGAGAACGCCGCCTTTCCCGGCGAAGACGAGCTGGCGAGCCAGATCTACCTGAAGTGCAGCGACCCGAGCGTGCTCGACCTCGCCAAGGCGGGCGCGTACGGCGACGTGCAGGTGCAGGGAAGCTACCCGGTCACCGAAGAGCAGTGGAACGACGGTCAGCGCAGCTATTACTGCTTCGTGAACCGCTCATCGGGGGATCCGCTGACCGGAAGCCTCGTTCCGGCCGGGTAAGCCCTCAGTACGTTTCGGTCTCGACCGGTTCGTCGTTCAGAAGATCGGCAACGCTGTCGAGCACCTCGCTCGGGCGGAACGGATACTTCTCGATCTCTGCCTGATCGCTGATGCCCGTGAGCACGAGCACCGTGTGCAGCCCGGCTTCAATTCCGGCGACCACATCGGTGTCCATGCGGTCGCCGATCATTCCCGTGTTCTCTGAGTGCGCGCCGATGCGGTTGAGCGCCGAGCGGAACATCATCGGGTTCGGTTTGCCCACGACGTAGGGGTCGCGCCCCGTTGCCTTGGTGATCAGCGCTGAGATGGCTCCCGTCGCGGGCAGCACACCCTCGGCGCTTGGCCCCGTGGCATCCGGATTTGTGGCGATAAATCGCGCACCGTTGTTGATGCAGCGAATCGCCTTGGTGATGGCTTCGAACGAGTAGTTGCGTGTCTCGCCGACGACGACGAAATCGGGATTCACCTCGGTCATGATGAAACCGGCGGCGTGCAGCGCGGTCGTGAGACCGGCCTCGCCGATCACGAACGCCGAACCGCCTGGCGCCTGCTCTTTGAGGAAGGCCGCCGTTGCGAGCGCCGACGTCCAGATCGACTCTTCGGGAACGTCGAGTCCCGAGGCGCGCAGACGTGCGCTGAGGTCGCGCGGGGTGAAGATTGAGTTGTTGGTGAGCACGAGAAACGGCTTGTTCTCGAAGCGCCACTGCTGAAGAAGGTCGGATGCTCCGGGGACCGCGGCGTTCTCGTGAACGAGAACGCCGTCCATGTCGGTGAGCCAGCATTCGATGTCGTCACGGGTGCGCACGAATTGTCTCCTCTAGGTGTGGGGATGACTCCAGTCTAGGCGGCTCAGGTGTCGTGCGAGTTGCCGGTGCGAGTGCACGATGCTAGACCTAGGGTGTGGGCAGAATTACCGCTCGACGACGAGTCGCACGCTACACCGTGGGTGAGCGCATTTCGGTGCGCGAGGATCACCTCGCCGTTGAAGAGCCTCTGGAGATCCGCGTCGGCGGAGAAGCCCTCACGATCACGATGCGAACGCCGGGAAACGACGTCGAGCTTGCGCAGGGCTTTCTGCTCTCTGAGGGCATCGTCAACCGTCCCGAGCACGTGCTCGGCGCCATGCACTGCGCAAGCGATGGCGAGGAGAACACTTACAACGTTCTCGACGTGACGCTGGACCCTGCTCTCGGCGCCGTCGCAGCCGGGCTGAAGCGTGCGTTCTCGACGACGAGCGCCTGCGGTCTGTGTGGCAAGGCGAGCATCGACGCCGTGCGCACAACGTCGACGTTCGATCTGCACGACGATGCGGCTGTCGTCGACGCGGAGTTTCTAGCGACGCTGCCTGTGCGTCTGCGCGCCGGGCAGTCGGCGTTTGAGAAGACGGGCGGGCTGCACGCCGCGGCGCTCTTCGACTCGGTGACGGGCGAGCTGCTCGTGCTGCGCGAAGACGTCGGGCGGCACAACGCCGTCGACAAGGTTGTGGGCTGGGCACTGGCCAACGGTCATGTTGCGGGCCGCGGCCTCGTGCTGATGGTGTCGGGGCGCGCGAGCTTCGAGTTGGCGCAGAAGGCGTTCATGGCCGGCATCCCGATTCTTGCCGCTGTATCGGCGCCGTCGTCTCTCGCGGTTGAGCTTGCAGACGACGCGGGGCTCAGCCTCGTCGGCTTCGTGCGCGACAACCGCATGGTCGTGTATGCGGGAGCAGAACGCGTGACGAACGAGAGCAGTGCAGAGCAGCATCCGGCGAAAGTGAGAACAGCATGAGCGACGAAACAGATGTCTCCAAGCCCAAAGAGTGGGCAGCCGGAGTGCCGGGCATCGCGCATGCAATGGGGCCGGCGTTCAAAGACGTCGGCGTGAACCGTTCGCTCAAAGGTCTGCTGTCGATGAACCAGAAGGACGGCTTCGACTGCATGAGCTGCGCCTGGCAGGATCCGCCGGAGCGTAAGACTTTCGAGTTCTGCGAGAACGGTGCAAAGGCATTCGTGTGGGAAGCGACGCCGCTTCTCGTGACGAGCGACTTCTGGCGACAGCATCCGGTGTCTGAACTCGCGGACAAGACCGACTACTGGCTGGGGCAGCAAGGGCGCCTCACAGAACCCGTCTATAAGGCCGAGGGCGATGACCATTACCGCCCGGTGACCTGGGAGCGGGCATTCGAGATTCTCGGAGAGGAGCTCAACGGTCTCGATTCGCCCAACGACGCGGCGTTCTACACGAGTGGACGCACCGCAAACGAGACGGCGTTTCTGTACCAGCTGTTTGTGCGCTCCTTCGGAACGAACAACCTCCCCGACTGCTCGAACATGTGCCACGAATCGACGGGCACGGCGATGAGTGACACCGTCGGCGTTGGCAAGGCGACAGTGCGATACGACGACTTCGAAAAGGCGGACCTTGTCATTGTGATGGGGCAGAACCCCGGAACGAACCACCCGCGCATGCTCACGGCGCTCGAAGATGCGAAGAAGAACGGCGCATCAATCGTCGCCGTCAATCCGCTTCCCGAGGCCGGACTCAAGCGCTACAAGAACCCGCAGACCGTGCGCGGATTGGTGGGGCGAGGCACCGATCTTGCCGACCAATATCTGCAGGTGAAGCTCGCGGGCGACATGGCACTGCTGCAGGCGCTGTCGAAGCGGGTTCTGGATGCCGAGGCACGACGCGGCGGAATCATCGACAGTGACTTCATCGAACGCCACTGCGTTCGTTTCGACGAGTTTGCGCAGAGCCTCGACGCTCTCGACGAGCAGCGGGTGCTCGACGCGACAGGCGTCACCTCTGCCGAGATCGACGAACTTGCCGAGCGGTACATGGCGAGCGAACGTGTGATCATCACGTGGGCGATGGGACTCACGCAGCATGAGTTCGCCGTTCCGACGATCACCGAGATCATCAACCTGCTGATGCTGCGGGGCAACATCGGCCGCCCCGGGGCCGGTGCATCGCCGATTCGCGGGCACAGCAACGTGCAGGGCGATCGCACGATGGGCATCTGGGAGAAGATGCCCGACTCATTCATCGACGCGCTCGACGGGGAGTTCGGCGCCCGGCTGCCTCGTGAACACGGGCTGGATGCTGTCGGCACGGTGCGGGCAATGCGCGACGGCGCCGTGAAGGTGCTCGTCGCTCTCGGCGGAAACTTCGCAAAGGCGATTTCGGACACCGACGTCTCTGAGGCGGCACTGCGCGGCACGCGACTGACGGCGCAGATCTCGACAAAGCTCAACCGCTCGCATGCCGTCGTTGGCGAGACGGCTCTGATCTTGCCCGTGCTGGGTCGCAGCGAGATCGACAGGCAGCGCTCGGGCGAGCAGTTCGTCACCGTCGAAGACACCGTCGCCGCGATTCACGCGTCGAAGGGCACGCTTGAACCCGTCGCTCCGAACCTGCTGTCTGAGGTTTCCATCGTCACCCGCATGGCACGCGCGGTGCTGGGGGAGAGCAGCCCCATTGACTGGGCTCACTTCGAGCACGACTATGACAGCATTCGCGACAGAATCGCTCGTGTGGTTCCCGGCTGCGACGACTTCAACAAGAAGGTGCGTGCGCCAGGCGGTTTCGATCTGCCGCACGGTCCGCGCGACAGTCGGACGTTCCCGACCGAGACGGGAAAGGCGCAGTTCGCCGTCAACGAGCTGCGCACGATCGACGTGCCGCCCGGCAGGCTTCTGCTGCAGTCTTTGCGCAGCCACGACCAGTTCAATACGACGATCTACAGCAACAACGACCGGTACCGCGGCGTCAAGAACGGTCGCCACGTGATCTTCGCCAACGCGGACGATCTCGCCGAACTCGGCATCGCAGACGGAGCGAGCGTCGACATTCACGGTGAGTGGAGCGACGGAGTCGACCGGGTGGCGCGCGGATTCCGCGTGATCGCGTATCCGACGGCGAAGGGATGCGTCGCCACCTACTTCCCCGAAGCGAACGTGCTTGTGCCGCTCGATTTCACGGCTCACGGCAGCAATACTCCGGTGTCGAAGTCGATCGTCGTGCGCCTCGAGCAAGTTGCCATGGCGGCGGTCTGACGTTACGCGGTCACCCAGATCGATGCCCCGGCTTCGTCGGGGAGCGTGACCGTCTCGGCATCAGCCGAGACGGTGAGCGGATGCTGCGCGTCGACGCGCAGCCGCGATCCGACGTTCACGGCGCACCGCTCGAGATCGCGCAGCAGCTCGGGGTCGCGGTCGCTGATGCGCAGCACGGTGCCCACGTGCCCCGCGGCGGCGTTGGCCAGCAAAACGAATTCTTCGCGGGCGGTCCGCCCCGCGGCATCCGGAATCGGGTCCCCGTGGGGGTCATGCGCCGGCTGGCCGAGGCGGGCATCGATCGCGTCGAGAAGCCGGTCGCTGATCGCGTGCTCGAGCACCTCGGCTTCGTCGTGCACGGCATCCCACGTGTAGCTCATCTCGGTGACGAGCCACGTCTCGATCAGGCGGTGCCGACGCACGACGGCGATCGCCTGCGCACGACCTTCGGCCGTGAGCGAGATGGATCCATAGCGTTTGTGCGACACGAGCTTCGCTGCGGCGAGCTTCTTCACCATTTCGGTGACCGTCGACGGCGCGAGGTCGAGGCGTGAGGCGAGCTGCGACGGCGTGATGTCGTCTGGCTGCCACTCGGTGTGCGAGTAGATGGTCTTGAGGTAGTCCTCGACCACGGCTGCGGGGGGTCTCATGGCGATCCCAGCTTAGCCGCGCACGACACGAGCCATCAGACGCCCGAGATTGTCAGCACGAGCAGCGCGGCGTTGAGCGCGATCAGCAGAGCAGAGGCGACGATTCCCACGATCGTTGTGAGGCGTCGGTTGGCGAAGCGCCCGAGCGTATCGCGTTTCGCCGTCACGGCGACAAGCGGCACGAGCGCGAAGGGAATGCCGAAGCTCAGCACAACCTGGCTCAGCACGAGCGCCTGCGTCGGATCGACGCCGATCATCACGATGACCACGGCCGGAACGAGCGAGATCAGCCGCCGTGCCAGCAGCGGAATGCGGCGATGCAGCAGCCCGTGCATGATCTCGGCCCCCGCGTACGCTCCAACGGACGTCGACGCGAGCCCCGACGCGAGCAGCCCGACGGCGAAGAGCGTCGCCACGGCGGGGCCGACTCCAGCAGCAATGGCGGCGTGGGCTCCCTCGAGCGAGTCCGTTCCCGCGACACCGGGCAGAACGGATGCCGCGAGCAGCAGAATCGCCAGGTTCACCGTTCCCGCAATCACCATCGCCACCGTCACGTCCCACCGCGTCGCCCGCAGCAGCGTCGTCAGCGTCGGCCTCTCGGGAGACGGGCGAAAACGGTCGCGGGCGAGCGCCGAGTGAGCGTAGATCGCATGGGGCATGATCGTCGCTCCGAGAATCGACGCGGCAAGCAGCACAGACCCCGTTCCGTCAAAGCGAGGGACGAGCCCGGATGCCGCCTGCGCAGCGTCGGGCGGCGCAATCACGATGCCCGCCCCGAAGCCGATGGCGATGATCACGAGCAGGCCGATGATCACGAACTCGAAGTGCCGTGCGCCGCGCCGCGACTGAACGGCAAGGAGCACCATCGACACGGCTCCCGTCACGAGGGCGCCGACGATGAGCGGCAGGTTGAAGAGAAGATTCAGGGCAACGGCGCCGCCGATCACTTCGGCGAGGTCCGTCGCGATCGCAACGAGCTCCGCCTGCAGCCAGTATGCGATGCGCAGAGGGCGTCTTCTGATGCGCTGGCCTAGAACTTCGGGGAGGCTTCTTCCGGTGACGATTCCGAGCTTCGCCGACAGGTACTGAATGAGCCAGGCCATGAGATTGCCGAGCACGACGACCCACACGAGCAGGTACCCGAAGCGGGCGCCCGCCGTCATATTGCTCGCGACGTTGCCCGGATCGAGATAGGCGACGCCCGCGACAAGCGCCGGTCCGAGCAGCCAGATGAGCCGCGGAGCGCGCGTGCGACGCGACGTTTTCGACGGGGCATCCGGAATGTGAGGCATACCGAAAACATAGCAAAGTTTCGGTGCGCCGAAAACACGAGCGTAGAGTTCGGTACGCGACCGAGGCAGGGCTACGGTTGACGTATGACGGATGCCGCTTTGCCCCCCACCCACGAGCTGTCGACAAACGGCGTCGGCCCCTGGCCAGGCGAGTGGCCCGAGGGGGAGCAGTACGATCCGGAACTGCTAGAAAAGGGCGACACCCGCAACGTGATCGACCGCTACCGGTACTGGAGCATGGAGGCGATCGTCGCCGATCTCGACACCGTGCGGCACCCGTTCCACGTGGCCATCGAGAATTGGCAGCACGACATGAACATCGGGTCGATCGTGCGCAGTGCGAACGCCTTCGCCGCCGATACCGTGCACATTGTCGGGCGCCGCAGGTGGAACAAGCGCGGAGCCATGGTGACCGATCGTTACCAGCACGTCGAGCATCACGCGACGATCGATGACCTCGTGCAGGCCGCACGCGAAGCGAAGCTGCCGATCATCGGCATCGACAACGTGCCAGGGTCGGTGATCATTGAGACGTTCTCGTTTCCGGCCGAGTGTATTCTGCTGTTTGGGCAAGAGGGCCCGGGGCTCTCAGACGAAGCGCTCGCCGTGTGCGAAGCGGTCGTGGAGATCAGTCAGTTCGGGTCGACGCGGTCCATCAACGCCTCGGCGGCCGCAGCTGTCGCCATGCACGCGTGGGTGACACAGCACGTCACATTCGTCTGACCAATCGCGGGGAATCTAGAGAATGTCTCCCGTGTTGCCTAGTGTGGTAGTTCACTGACGGGAAGGTTCTCCGACCACCATGATCCAGTTCGATCACGTCTCGAAGACGTTCCCCGATGGCACGCGCGCGGTCGACGACTTCAGTCTCACCATCCCGTCGCGCCAGACAACAGTGTTCGTCGGATCGTCCGGATGCGGAAAGACGACGATCCTGCGCATGATCAATCGCATGGTCGACCCGACGGGCGGCACGATCCACATCGACGACGACGATATCGCGACGCTCAACCCCGTGACTCTTCGTCGCCGCATCGGCTATGTCATGCAGAACTCCGGGCTGCTTCCGCATCGCACAGTTATCGAGAACGTCGCGACGGTGCCGATGCTCACGGGAGTGAAGAAGAAGGAGGCACACGCGGCGGCGCTCGAGCTTCTCGACACCGTCGGGCTCGACCGTGGCCTCGCCGACCGATACCCGGCGCAGCTTTCCGGCGGGCAACAGCAACGTGTCGGGGTCGCCCGCGGGCTCGCCATCGATCCAAACATTCTGCTGATGGACGAGCCTTTCGGTGCCGTTGACCCCATTGTGCGGCGCGAACTGCAGCAGGAGCTTCTGCGCATTCAGAGCAAGCTCGCCAAGACCATCGTCTTTGTCACGCACGACATCGACGAAGCGTTTCTGCTCGGCGACAACGTCGTGATTCTCCGTCGGGGCGGCCACATCGTGCAGGCAGGAACGGCAGACGACATCATCTCTGCTCCCGCAGATGACTTCGTCGCCGATTTCGTCGGCGCGAACGAAGGGAAACGCGACCTGACGGTTCTCGAGCGCAACGGCAGGCGCGTCGCGGTTGACCCGTCTGGGCGTATCGCGGGTGTTCTTCGACCGGAGCATCCGACCTCCGCATGAGCTGGGTCGTCGCCAACTTCGCACAGATCTGGGAGCTCACCCTGACGCATGTCGGGTTGAGCGTTCCGCCGATCGTTCTGGGGTTCATTCTGTCGGTGCCGCTCGGCTGGGTCGCCCACCGTTACGCGGTGTCGCGCAGCATCCTTCTCACCGTGAGTGGGCTGTTGTACACGATTCCGTCGCTCTCGCTTTTTCTCGTGCTTCCGGCGATTCTCGGCACAACGCAGCTCGATCCTGCGAACGTGGTCGTCGCCATGACCATCTACGCGATTGCGCTCATGGTGCGCTCGGCCGCGGACGGCTTCAGCTCTGTCGAGCCGAGCGTGCGGCAATCGGCAACTGCCGTCGGCTACTCGGGATGGGGGCGGTTCTGGGCGGTCGAGCTGCCCCTTGCCGGCCCCGTTCTTGTCGCGGGAATGCGGGTCGTCTCGGCGAGCACCGTGAGTCTGATCAGCGTCGGCTCGCTCATCGGCGTCTCGAGCCTCGGCTACCTCTTCATTGACGGACTCAACCGGCAGTTTCCCACCGAGATTCTCGCCGGCATCGTCGCGACAATCGTTATCGCCGTCGTCTTCGACGTCGCGCTTGTTCTCATCGGCCGACTGCTCATGCCGTGGACGCGATCAGGTGCGCAAGTGAAGCGTCGACGCGCAGCCACGCGCACGGAGGTTGCCGCATGAGCCTCTTCGCTGCCGCATTCGCGTGGCTCTTCGACGCCGCCAACTGGGCGGGTTCGAACGGCATCCCGATGCGTACCCTCGAGCACCTGATCTACACCGTCGTGACGCTCATCGCCGCGGGCATCGTCGGCGTTGCTGTCGGGCTCTACATCGGCCACACCGGCAAGCTGAGGGGAGCAGCGGTGCTCGTCACCGGGTCGCTGAGAGCGCTGCCGACACTCGGGCTGCTCTTTCTCTTCGCCCTGTGGCTTGGCATCGGCCTGACGCCGGTGATCATCGTGCTCGCCGTTCTCGCCGTTCCTCCGCTGCTCGCGGGCACGTACGCCGGCATCGAGGCGATCGAGCGCTCGACAATCGACTCCGCTCGGGCGATGGGCATGACGGAATGGCAGATTCTCGCGCGCGTCGAGATTCCACTCGCGATGCCGTTGATCGTGAGCGGGGTTCGCTCGGCGGCGCTGCAGGTGATCGCGACGGCGACGATTGCCGCGTATCTTCCGCTCGGCGGACTCGGTCGATTCGTCTTCGACAACCTGTCGCTGCGTCGTTGGGATGCCGTCATCGGTGGCGCCATCATCGTGACGGTGCTTGCCCTCATCGTCGACGGACTGTTCGCACTGCTGGAGCGCTCTGTCGTCTCGAAGGGCGTGCGTGCGGCACGGAGTCGTGGTCTCGGCGAGGCGGCGACAAAACGTAAGTCCGTTGCGGTGGATGCCGCATGATCGTTCACACGAAGGGAACCACAATGGGTACAGCACGACGAGCCATCGGGCTCGGACTCGCAGTCACCGCAGCGCTCGCCCTGAGCGCGTGCGGAAGCTCCGACTCCATCTCGGGCTCAGACACATCAGACAACGGGGGCACGTCGACGGTCAAGGTGGGCTCTGCGGGCTTCGCAGAGTCTGAGATCATCGCCGAGATCTACGCTCAAGCGCTGGAGGCGCAAGACATCACTGTCGAGCGCACTATGCAGATCGGGCAGCGCGATGTGTATGTCGCGGCACTCGAAGATGGGTCGATCGACCTCATTCCCGATTACACGGGCAACCTGCTGCAGTTCTACGATGACTCGTCTGACGCCTCGTCGAGCGACGAGGTCTACGACGCGCTCTCCGACGCCGTCCCCGACGGCTTCGAGGTGCTCGACCAGGCGAAGGCCGAAGACAAAGACAGCTACAACGTCACGCAGGAGTTCAGTGAGAAGAACGGCGTGACAAGCCTCGCCGATCTCGCAAACGTCGACGAGAAGCTCGTCATCGGAGGAAACCCCGAGCTGAAGGAGCGGCCATACGGGCCGCAGGGGCTCACCGACGTGTACGGGGTTGCCGCCGACAATATGTCGTTCACACCGATCAACGACTCGGGCGGACCGCTGACTGTCGAGGCGCTCGTCAAGGGCACGGTGAACGTCGCCGATCTCTTCACGACGTCACCGGCGATCACGGAGAACGGCTTCGTCACGCTCGAGGACCCGGAGAACCTGATCCTGCCGCAGAACGTTGTGCCGCTGATCAATTCGGATGCTGCCACAGACGAGGTCGTTGAGGCGCTCAACGCCGTCTCTGCGAAGCTCACGACGGAAGACCTGATCGACATGAACACCCGAAACCAGGGTGACGAGAAGGCCTCGCCCGCCACCATCGCGAAGGACTGGCTCGCTGACGCCGGCCTCGTCTGAGGCGCGATGTCGCGGAGCCGGGGCTGTCACAATGCCGCGAGTTGAGCATTCGGCAATCGCGGAGCGCATCTCGCGATTGGCGCAGCGCGCTGGAGCCTCGATCGCGGTCGCAGAGTCACTCACGAGCGGAGGAATCGCGGCGGCGCTTGGAAAAGCACCGAGGGCGTCCGATTGGTTCATGGGAGGCGTTGTCGCGTACGCGCGATCGGCAAAGCACGAATTGCTCAACGTCTCTGATGGACCGGTCGTGCGCGCCTCGGCGGCTGAGGAGATGGCAGAGGGTGTGCGCACGCTCATGCATGCTGATGTCTCCGCTGCCGTCACGGGCGCGGGCGGCCCGGAACCGCAGGACGGCCAGCCAGATGGCACGGTCTTTCTGGCGATCGCGACGAGTGCAGGCACTCGCGTGACGAAGCTTGTTCTGAAGGGTGATCCGGGTGCGGTTGTGCACGGGACCGTCACGGAGGCACTTCTCGCACTCGAGAGGGCTCTCGAAGACGACGCCAGAGTGTGACGCACCAACAAAAAAGTGAGATGCCAGAAAACGTCGCTGACGCATGCGCGAAAGGCGACGTTTTCTGGCATCTCACTTTCGTGAGCTGACGGTTAGTCGACGCCGAACTCCATGGCAGCGGAGTCGAGTGCGCTCTCGGCATCCGTCGACTTCGCCCCGGCGGAGATCGCCGCGGCTTCGCCCTCTTCGAGGTCGCCCATGAACTTGGCTGTCTCTCCCGAGACGATGCCCTGTGCGGTGTACTGCTCGAGGCGTGAGCGCGAGTCGGCGATGTCGAGGTTGCGCATGGTGAGCTGGCCGATGCGGTCTGTCGGGTCGAACGCGGCATTCTCGACGCGCTCCATCGACAGCTTGTCCGGGTGGTAGCTCAGACGCGGCCCCTGAGTGTCGACGATCGTGTAGTCGTCGCCGCGGCGCAGGCGCAGTGTGACCGAACCGGTGACGGCGGAGCCGACCCAGCGCACGATCGACTCGCGGAGCATGAACGACTGCGGGTCGAGCCAGCGGCCCTCGTACATGAGGCGGCCCAGACGGCGACCCTCCTGGTGATAGTTGGCGATCGTGTCCTCGTTGTGGATCGCGTTGAGCAGCCGCTCGTAGGCGATGTGCAGCAACGCCATGCCCGGAGCCTCGTAGATGCCGCGGCTCTTCGCCTCGATGATGCGGTTCTCGATCTGGTCTGAGACGCCGAGCCCGTGGCGGCCGCCGATGGTGTTTGCCTCGTGCACGAGCGCGACGGCGTCGTCGAACTCGACGCCGTTTATCGCGACGGGGCGGCCCTCTTCGAAGGTGACGGTGACCTCTTCGGTCTTCACCTCGACGTCGTCGCGCCACGCGGCGACGCCCATGATCGGCTCGACGATGTCAACGCCGGCGTTCAGGTGCTCGAGTGTCTTCGCCTCGTGCGTTGCGCCCCAGATGTTTGCATCTGTCGAGTACGCCTTCTCCGCAGAGTCGCGGTAGGGGAAGCCGTGCTCGACGAGCCACTCGCTCATCTCTTGGCGACCACCGAGCTCTTTGACGAACTGTGCATCGAGCCACGGCTTGTAGATGCGGAGGCGCGGGTTGGCGAGCAGGCCATAGCGGTAGAACCGCTCGATGTCGTTTCCCTTGTAGGTGGAGCCATCGCCCCAGATGTCGACGCCGTCGTCCTTCATGGCGCGCACCAGCATGGTTCCGGTCACGGCGCGGCCGAGCGGCGTCGTGTTGAAGTACGTCTTTCCGCCGCTGCGAATGTGGAAGGCGCCGCACTGCAGCGCGACGAGCCCTTCTTCGACAAGCGCCGATTTGGCGTCGACGAGGCGCGAGATCTCCGAACCGTACTCCGTGGCACGTGCGGGAACCGTGTCAATGTCGGGCTCGTCGTACTGCCCGATGTCTGCCGTGTACGTGCAGGGGATCGCGCCGTTGTGGCGCATCCAGGCGACGGCGCAGGAGGTGTCGAGGCCGCCCGAGAAGGCGATGCCGACGCGTTCGCCGACGGGAAGACTTGTGAGGACTTTGGACATGCCCTCAATCTTAAGGTCGGGACGCGAAAACGGCGAAACGGGCTCCGCGGCATATCGACGTGTCACCTCGGCTTGGGTCCTGTGGGGCGCTCGGTTGATACGATTGGTTCGTGACCGATAACAATCTGCTTGGGGTTCCAGAGACGCGCCTTCCTGCAGAGCCAGATGTTGAGACGGCTCTCGAGGGCGCGGAGACCGTCGATGCCATCTCGCAGGTCGTGCGGGAGCATCCGGCGTCTGCCCTTGCCTGGGCCGTCTATGCCGAGCACGTTCTTCACCCGGCGCACCCGCTCGAAGGGTATGCGGCCGCGCGCGTGGCCTACCATCGCGGCCTCGATTCGCTGCGCAAAGCGGGCTGGCGCGGGCAGGGGCCCATTCCGTGGTCGCACGAGCCAAACCGCGGCGTTCTGCGGGCGTTGTATGTTCTGCGCCGAGCCGCCGCGATGATCGACGAGACAGGCGAGGTTGACCGTCTCGATGAGTTTCTGCGCGGCGCAGACGACACGGCAGCAGCGCGCATCGAACTTCTGGGAACGAAGCGGGAACCCGCGCCGTCGACAGAGACGTTCGTCATTCGCGGCGAAGACTGAGCTGCGCTCAGCATTCGCACGCACACCGATAAAGAGAGGCATCCACTATGCCAGGAATCGTGATCGTCGGCGCCCAGTGGGGCGATGAGGGCAAGGGCAAGGCAACTGACCTGCTCGGAAGCCGCATCGACTACGTCGTGAAGTTCAACGGCGGAAACAACGCGGGCCACACGGTCGTCATCGGCGACGAGAAGTATGCCCTCCACCTGCTGCCCAGCGGCATTCTGACCGAAGGCGTCACGCCGGTGATCGGAAACGGCGTCGTCGTCGACCTCGAAGTGCTCTTTCAAGAACTCGACGCACTCACTGCACGCGGCGTCGACGTGTCGAAGCTGCGCGTCAGCGCCAACGCCCACGTGATCACGCACTACCACCGCACGCTCGACAAGGTGACGGAGCGCTTTCTCGGAAAGCGTCAGATCGGCACGACGGGGCGTGGCATCGGGCCGGCGTATGCCGACAAGATCAACCGCGTCGGCATCCGCATTCAAGATCTGTACGACGAGAACATTCTTCGGCAGAAAGTCGAGGGAGCACTCGACGTCAAGAACCACACGCTCGTGAAGATCTACAACCGTCGCGCCATCGAGGTCGACGAGATCGTCGACGAGCTGCTCATGTACGCGGAGCGGCTGCGACCCATGGTCGCCGATACGGCGCTTGAGCTGCACGAGGCACTGAACGACGAGAAGATCGTGCTCTTCGAGGGTGGTCAGGCGACGATGCTCGACGTCGATCACGGCACGTACCCGTTCGTCACGTCGTCGAACGCGACGTCCGGGGGAGCGGCGACGGGTTCGGGCGTCGCGCCCAACCGCATCGACCGCGTCATTGCGATCATCAAGGCGTATACGACGCGCGTCGGCGCTGGCCCGTTCCCGACCGAGCTGTTCGATGAGAGCGGCGACTATCTGCGCGAGACCGGGTTCGAGTTCGGAACGACGACGGGCCGTGAGCGCCGCGTCGGCTGGTACGACGCACCGATCGCGCGTTATGCCTCTCGGATCAACGGCGTCACCGACTTCGTGCTCACCAAGCTCGACGTGCTCGACGGCCTCGACACCATTCCCGTGTGCGTTGCCTACGACGTCGACGGCGTGCGCTTCGACGAGATGCCCGTGAACCAGTCGGACTTTCACCACGCGACTCCCATCTACGAAGAGTTTCCGGGTTGGAAGCAAGACATCACCGGATGCCGCAGCTTCGATGATCTGCCGAAGAACGCGCAGGACTACGTGCTCGCGCTCGAGAAGATGTCGGGTTCGCGCATCTCGGCAATCGGCGTCGGCCCCGGCCGTGACGCCATTGTCGTGCGGCACGACCTTGTGGACTGAGCGGCACCGCAGCGTCTTCGACCGGGGCATCCCTCGATAATTTCTGTTCCCTGCGCGAGACTGGGCACATGCCGCAGAACATCGAAGACTATGCCCTGATCAGCGATTGCCAGACGGCGGCCCTCGTCGCGCGCGACGGCAGCATCGACTGGCTCTGCCTACCCCGTTACGATTCTCCGTCTGTTTTCGGGGCGCTCCTCGGTGACGAAAGCCATGGTCGGTGGAAGCTGGCCCCGACGGACGAGTCAGCTGTGGCGTCGAGACGCTACCAGAACCACAGCTTCGTGCTCACCACCCGGTGGGCAACGCACGACGGCGAAGTCGAGGTGACGGAGTTCATGCCCCTGCGCGACGGTCGAGCTGATCTGGTTCGGCGCGTGCGCGGAGTGCGCGGCACAGTTGAGATGACCGCTGACGTGCGTTTTCGGTTCGGCTACGCAACGGCAGTCCCGTGGGTGCGGCAGCTGTCGGAGGGCACGCACCACGGAATCAAGGCAGTGGCCGGACCCGACGCCATCGTCATGCGCGGCATGTCGCTCACTGCGGCCCCCGACCACACTCACACAGGGACGTTCAGAGTTTCGGAGGGCGAGACCATCGACCTCACCATGACCTGGTACCCCTCGCATAAGCGGGCACCGGAGGCTCCGGATGTCGACCGGGGTCTGCAGAGAACAACGCAGTGGTGGACAGACTGGGCGTCACGCGTCACACACGAGGGCGCGTACTACAACGAGGTGATCCGCTCGCTTCTCGTGCTGCGGGCGCTGACGCACGAGGAGACCGGAGGCATCGTTGCGGCGGCGACGACATCGCTGCCTGAGCAGTTCGGCGGCGAGCGCAACTGGGATTACCGCTATGTGTGGCTGCGCGACGCGGCGCTCACTCTTGAGGCGCTGCTGCTGCACAGCTACACAGACGAAGCCGCGGGCTGGCGGGCCTGGCTGCTGCGTGCGATTGCGGGTGACCCGGCCGACGTGCAGATCATGTACGGCATTGCCGGCGAGCGTGACTTGGCGGAGAAAGACATCTCGTCGCTTCCCGGGTATCGGGGGGCAAGCCCCGTACGTGTCGGCAACGGCGCCGTCGACCAGTTTCAGTCGGATGTCGTCGGAGAGGTCATGGTCGCGCTCGACAAGGCGCGCAAGGCGGGCCTCGATGAGACCGACTTCTCATGGCCACTGCAACGTGCTCTCGTGCAGTTCGTCGAGCAGACGTGGGACAAGCCTGACCAGGGAATTTGGGAGATTCGTGGCCCCGCGCAGTATTTCACGCAGGGACGCGTCATGGTGTGGGCTGCGCTCGATCGCGCAATCAGCGCCGTGAGGGACGACGGCCTCGACGGACCGGCCGACGAGTGGGAGGCGCTTCGCGACCGCATCCGCGATGAGATCGAAGAGAAGGGGTTTGATACCGAACTCGGCTCGTACACGCAGCACTACGGTTCGGGCACCGTCGACGCGTCGCTTCTGCAGCTGCCGCAGGTTGGCTACTGCGCCTACGATGACCCGAGGATGCTGTCGACGGTTGCCGTCATCGAGCGGGAGCTCATGGCAGACGGATTGCTTCTGCGCTACCGCACAGAGCACGACGTCGACGGGCTACCCCCTGGAGAGAACCCGTTTCTCGCTTGCTCATTCTGGCTCGTCGAGCAGTACGCCTTCAGTGGTCGTCTCGACGACGCCCGCGAGCTCATGGACCGGCTCGTCGGCTACGCCAACGACGTCGGGATGCTGAGCGAGGAGGTCGATCCGACCACGGGGCACCATGTCGGGAACACCCCCCAGGCACTCTCGCACCTCACGCTGCTGCGTGCAGCCGACGCGATCTCGCGGGTCGAGCGGGGCGAGCCGGAGCCGCTCACGCCACACTGACGTCAGGCCACACTGGCGTTAGAAAACACTGGCGTTAGACAACACTGGCGTCAGACGACGCTGAAGCCAGGCGGAAGCGTCTCGCGGCCCGTGAGCGCCATGAGCACGCTCTCGCCGTCGCCTTTGCGCGCGGCGATACCCGCGGCGAGGGAGGCCGCCGACTCGATGAGTTCGGGCGCGAAGTGCGCAGTCTGACCCGTGGCGCGGGCGAGATCCATCGTGTGCACCACGAGTTCGAAGACGCGCGTCTTGAGGTACTCGTCGAGGGGAATTCCCATGCCGCCGAGCGAGACGAGTCTGTCACTCGGCTGTTCGGCGAGAAGCGCGAGAGCACGCTCGACGAGTGCGGTGATGGCCCCGACGGGGTCGTCTCCAAGCGCAATGCCCGCATCGACGCCGCGCTTCGCGATCGCCTCCGGGTTTGTGTACGCGAGGTAGATCTGGCCGTAGTAGTCGCCCGCCGTCGGCATATCAATCTGAGCAGCCGGGTCGAGATCGAGGTAGTCGATCACCGTGATGACCGCCCGCGCCGTGTGCCCGGCAAGTGAGCGCACATTCCAGACGCCGAGGCCCGGAGCATCCCACTGGTCGCCCGCCACGTTCGCCACCACGTCGATGAACGTGCGGCAGGCCATCGCATATCGTTCTGTTCGCGCCATGCTTAATGGTGGCACGTTCTGCTGGCAGACTGAAGAGCATGGCGCACACGCATCCCACCTTCTGGCTCGGAACCTACACGGCAGATGGCGACGGCACGGGAGCGGGGATCGTCGCCCTGACGCGAGAGGATGCCGGAACGCTGCGCCCCTCGTTCGCGCACGCGGCACAGTCGCCGTCGTGGCTCGCGGTGCACCCGCAGCATCCGGTCGTGTATGCGAGCGAAGAATTCACGGGCAGGGTACTCGCGCTGCGTGCTGGCGGCGACGCTCTCGACGCGGTTGGTGACACGGCTGTCGATGCCGGAGTCTGCCACCTGTCTGTCGCTCCAGACGGCCGTGCTCTCGTCGCCGCCAACTACGGCACGGGATCGGTCAGCTGGATTCCGCTGCGTGCCGATGGGCGATTCGTCGGCGCGGCTCACGTCATCGAGCCCGCGCCGCGTGACCCATACGGCTTCGACATCGACGGCGATACGGGGCTTGCCTCGTTGTCGGCACCGGATGCCGCGGCTCGCGATCCGCACGCGCACCACTCGCTCTGGCTGCCGAACGGCCTCGTCGTCACAACGGACCTCGGTTTCGACCTGGTGGGCGTGTGGCGGCCGACCGCGTCGGGCCTCGTGCACCTGCAGGATGTGTCGCTGCCGCGGGGCGTCGGGCCGCGGCATGCGCTGTGGCACGAGAGCGGCCACCTGCACGTGCTCACCGAATACTCGGGCGAGGTGTTCACGCTTCGCTTCGACGAGTCGGGCGCTCTGCGAGTGCTCGCAGCGGTGCGCGCGAGCGCAGACTCCCTCGAAAACGGCGACACCGGAGCCGAGATCGCGATCGGCGACAGGCGCGATCGGCTCTATGCCGGCATCCGCGGCACAAATCGCCTCTCCACGCTTGAGGTGCGCGGCGACGGAACTGAGCTGCGTGCGATTGGCGACGTGGAATCGGGAGGCAACTGGCCACGCCACCACATCGTCGATGGCACGCTGGTTCACGTGGCGCACCAGTTCTCTGGCGACGTCGCGACGCATCGCCTCGACGAGCGCACAGGCATTCCGCGCACCGTCGTGGGCACAGTTGAGACGGGAAGTGCCACGTGCCTCGCCCGCGCGCACGTTAATATCGATTCATGACAGCCACCCGCCCCGAGCCGACACCGCTCATCGGACGGTTCGTGCGCCTCGACCCCCTCGTCGGCACCGATGCCGCAGATCTCTTCGGCGCAATCGCGCGGCCCGAGGTGTATGAGTTCGGCTACGGAGGCGGCGTGGCCGGAATGCCGTCGGATTCCGCGACGTTCGAACGCGAGCTCGCGAGCCACTACCCGTTTGCAACGGGCATTCCGTTCACCGTGCGCAACGCGTCGGGATCTGCGACCGGCCCAGCCAGCGGTCGCGTCATCGGCACGACGTCGCTCGGCGACATCGACGTGCTCAACCACGGCGCGCACATCGGCTGGACGGCATACCATCCCGCGGCCTGGGGAACCGCGGTCAATCCGGAGTGCAAGCTGCTGCTGCTCACGCTCGCGTTTGACGCCGGGTTCGAAAGGGTGAAGATTCAGACGGATGCCGTCAATGCCCGGTCTCGGGCGGCCATTGCGAAGCTCGGGGCATCGTTTGAGGGAATCCTCCGGCACCATAAGATCCGCGCTGACGGAACCTGGCGCGACACAGCCGTCTACTCGGTGCTTGCGGGCGAATGGCCCGACGTTCGTGCGCGGCTGCAGGAGCGCCTCGAGCACGCAGCGGCTCCGCCGTTCACGTAACGCAGACTGTTCGCCTGACGGCAGCACGATCTGCGACTGGAGGATGACGCAGATCACTCCAGCGCTCGATGTGCTCGCTCCCGCGGATGACGAGCATGGAATCATGACCGACAACAACGACTCCGCATACGGTGCTCAAACCACGACGAATCCGCCAGTGACAGTGCCACCACTGCTCGCGGCCGAGAACCTGCACAAGAGCTACGGCCCGGCTCGCGCCCTCGCGGGTGTCAGCTTCGCCGCATTGCCGGGAGAGTCCGTCGCCATCATGGGGGCATCCGGATCGGGGAAGACGACGCTTCTGCACGTGCTCGCCGGCATCATCGTTCCCGACGCTGGCACTGTCACGTTCCAATCGATCGCCGGTGCCGTTCGCGTGAGCGAGCTGGGCGAGAAAGAGCGATCGCGTCTGCGCCGCGAATCGTTTGGCTTCGTGTTTCAGCAGGGGCTGCTGCTGCCCGAGCTCACCGCCAATGAGAACGTGGCGCTGCCGCTCATGATGGCGGGATACCCGCGCCGCGAGGCCGAGGGGCGCGCGACACATTGGCTTCACCTGATGGGGCTCAGTGGCCTGGAGGCGCGCCGCATCGGAGAGCTGTCTGGCGGGCAGGCGCAGCGCGTGGCCATCGCGCGTGCTCAGGTGACGGGTGCGACGGTGACCTTTGCAGACGAGCCGACGGGTGCTCTCGACTCGACAACCGGAGACGGGGTCATGTCGGCGCTTCTTGATTCGACGGTCGGCCAAGGCAACACGCTCGTCGTCGTGACGCACGATGAGACGGTGGCGGCCCGCTGCTCGCGCACAATCAGAATGCAAGACGGGATGCTGCGGCAGCCCGCGCCCGCCCAGGGTGTGGCGTCACAGGGCGCAGCTCAGCAGCATCCACACACCTCTCTCGGTGCGCAGCACGCGCAGACCCAGTTTCTCGGCGACGGATGGAGCCAGCAATGAGCACCGCCATCGCACGCGCCGCGAATCCGACTCAGCAAGCTGACCGCCACAGCGACCGCATGCCCGTCATGCGCCTCACCTGGATGCTCGCACGCCCCGGTGCCCAGAGCCCAGCGACGATCGTGCTGCCGACCATCGCCTTCGCCGTCTCCACGGCACTTCTGCTGATCGTCGCCGGCGGCGTTCAGATGTTCTGGCGCTGGACGAGCGTTGACGCAGACCTCTACCAGATGCTCAGCGTCCTCGCGCTTGCCCTGCTCCTTGTGCCGCTCGCCTCGCTCGGAGGCTCCGCTGCTCGCCTGTCTGCACGCCGTCGCGATGACCGTCTCGCCGCGCTTCGCCTGCTCGGCGCAACGCCCGGGTCAGTGATGCGCATGACGGTTCTCGAATCGACTGCTGTCGCTGTCATCGGCGCGCTCGCCGGAGTGGCGCTCTATGCAGCATCCATGCCGTTTGTCGGCCTCATTCCGTTCGGCGGCGAGCCGATTGGCGCAGCGTCGCTGTGGGTGGGGGTGCCGATGATTCTCGGCGTCGTCGCTGGCGTTGCCGTGATCGCCGCGATCAGCAGCGTCATCGGTCTGCGCCAGGTTGTGATCTCGCCTCTCGGCGTGCGCACAAAGCAGCAGCCGCAGCGCGTGCACTGGGCACGCGTGCTCATCGGTGCCGTCGTGGTGATTGTCGGGTTCACCGTGCTGCAGAGCCTCGGCGCACTCGGCGACTGGGGAGTCATCATCGTCGTGCTCGCGGCGACATTCGGCGCCGGTGTCGCCGTTCTCGGTCTCATCGGTCCGTGGGCCGTTGCCCTGCTCGCCAAGGCACAGCTGCGCTCGGCGAAGTCGCCTCAGAAGCTGATTGCCGCGCGCAGCATCCTCGAAAACCCCAAGGCGGCGTGGCGGCAGGTATGCGGGGTGGCGATGACAAGCTTTATTGCCGTCGTCGGCGGCACGGGCACAGCAGTCGCCGTGACAGCATCCGCCGATGCCCGGCCTCAGGACATGGTGCTTATCACCGACATTCGCACCGGAATCCTCATCACTCTCATCGCTTCATTCCTCATGGTGGCATGCTCAGCAGGTGTCAACCAGGCGGCAGAGATTCTCGATCGAAGGGAGACCTGGGTGAATCTCGATCGCGTCGGAATGGCTCGCTCCACAATGGAGGCGACGCGTGCACGGCAGGTGTTTGTGCCGCTGACGTTTGTTGCGCTGCTTTCGGCGATTGTCGGTGGGGTTCTCGTGTTTCCGCTGCTCGGGCTCTCGCTGATCTTCGCACCAGCATCGCTTCTCGTGATCGCGGTCTGCTTCGTCGCCGGATTCGCGCTCGTCGCATTGGCAGTGGCCTCGACCAAACCTGTGCTGTCACGCGTGCTCGCACAGCCGGAGCGCGTGTGACGGTTAGGCTTGGGGCATGCCCGACTCCGACGCCACAGCTGAACTGAATCGACTGCGCAAGAGCATCGACAATATCGACGCCGCGCTCGTGCACCTGCTGGCTGAACGCTTTAAGTGCACGCAAGAGGTTGGTTCGCTCAAAGCGACGCACGGACTGCCCCCGTCTGACCCATCCCGAGAAGCACGTCAGATCACTCGGCTGCGCGAGCTTGCCGCAGACTCAGAGCTCGACCCGGAGTTTGCCGAGAAGTGGTTCACGTTCGTGGTGTCGGAGGTCATCCACCACCACGAACGCATCGCCCGCGGGCAGTAGCGCATGGGTTCGCGGGCAGAGCGCCGCACCGTCGTCGTGACCGGCGCAAACGCAGGTCTCGGGTTTTGGACGACGCTGCGCCTTGCCGAATCAGGCGACCGTGTGGTGATGGCCTGTCGAAGCGCAGCGCGAGCGGATGCCGCAGCTGCGGCGATTCGCTGTCGGGTTCCCGGTGCTGAGCTCGAGATCGTGCGACTCGACACGGCCGATCTCTCGTCGGTTGCCGAGGCGGCAGCGCAGCTGAGCACGCTGGAGCGCATCGACGTGCTGATCGAGAACGCCGGAATCGTGCATACGCCGGCGTCGCGGCAGCAGAGCGTCGACGGCTTTGAACTGGTGGCTGCCACAAACTTCTTCGGACACTTTGCGCTCACCGCGGCGCTGCTGCCCCCGCTCGAGCGCACGCCAGGCTCCCGCATCGTGACGCTCGGAAGCCTCACTGCGCTGTGGCCGTGGCCGCGTCTCGACGACCCGCAGCTGCAGCGTTTCTATAACGCGTTTGTCGCCTACGCCCGATCGAAGCTCATGCTGCAGTCGTTCGGCTTCGAGCTCGATCGTCGCCTTGCGGCATCCGGAATTCTCGTGCGGTCGCTCGTCGCCCACCCCGGGTACTCCATCTCGGGCAGAACGCCGCGTGTTCCCTCCGTGAACGAGCCGCGCCTCGGCAAGCGATTTCGCGACAACCTGCAGGCCCCATTTGCCCAGGGAAAGCATCGGGGAGCGATGCCCGTCGTGCTCGCGGCATCCGACCCGTCACCGCCCGCGGGCCTGGCCTACTATGGGCCGAAATGGATGCTGAAGGGCGACGCGGCGCTGAACTCGCCCGCGCGAGAGACGACGAATCGCACTGTCGCGGCGGCGATCTGGGCCGAGGCAGAACGCGCGACGGGCGTGAGCTTTTCCCTCTAGAAGCACGCCCATGGGCAGAACTCCACCATGACTGCGGCGACGTCGTTCGTTAAGCTGTGTGCGGGCGACGTCAGACGGTTTTGAGCGCGTCGCTCGGGGAGGAATGAGTGACGGTTGCGGATGGTCGTCGTGCCCGGCGTGAAGCCGAGCAGCAGGTGCAGGCGATGACGGTGAGGGACCCCGCGGCAGAAAAAGCCGCAGCACGTGCTCATGATCGTGAAGAGTATGCGGAGGCGCTGCTCAGCGCTGACCGACTCGGCATCGTCCCGGCGTCATCTGGGCGACGCTCCCTCGCGTACTTCTCGGACATCGTGTGCTATCTGATCGTTGCATCTCCCGGCCTGACCGCCGCGTGGTTTCTGATCGCCGGCGCCAACTGGGCGAGGCCGGGCATCGAGGTCTTCATCAAGCAACCGAACTTCGTGCTTCTGATCATCATCATGCTGGGCGGAATGCTTCTCGGCTGGATTTTCATCATCGTCGAGGTCGCCCTGCATGGGCTGAAGGGGATGACGGTCGGCAGGGCACTGACCGGTATCCGGTCTGTGAGCGTCGTGAAGATGCGAAAGCCGGGGTTCTGGCGCATCGTGCTGCGTGCTCTCATTCTGCAGGCAGCCAACGTTGTGCTTCCGCTGTTCGGACCCGCACTCATTCTCTGCTCGCCGCTGTGGAGCGCGCGAGGCATCGGCTGGCTCGACAGAGTGTCGAAGAGCCGAGTCATCGACATTCGCCTCGGGATCAACCCGATGGACCTCAAGGCGCTGCGCCGAGCAGAGCGCCGGATTGCCCGCCCCGAGAGAATCGTCGAGACCGATTTGCCGGCATTAGACTCGACGGCAATCGACAGCCACTTTGCGCCGGGGGAGCGCTCCCGACTGAGCGTCGTCGGCGAGAATCCGATTCTTCCGCCCGGTGACAGCCGCGACGAGTGGGCCGTCAGCGTGCCGCCTGCACCTGCGCCTACTCCTGCGGCACCGGCGTCTGCGTCTGATCCTGCACCACCATCTGCAGCTTCTGCGCTCGTCGCCTCTGAAGATACGATCTCTGCCACGGCATCCGCCGACAGTGGTGCAGATGCGCAACTCGCACCCCACACAGAATCGGTCGAATACGTTGTCGAGGGCGGGGGAGTCTCCATCGGGCTCACCGACGCGCCCGTCGTCGTCGGGCGCAATCCCGAGGCACGCGACGGTGAACACGTCAACCTTGTCGCTGTAAACGACCCGTCGCACTCGATGTCGAAGACCCACGCCCTTTTCGGAGGCGAAGCCCGAGGGGTCTGGGTGGAAGACCGAGGGTCGTCAAACGGAACGGTGATCGTTCAGCCTGATGGCAGCGAACGAGCACTTGAGCCGTTCGTGCCGACCTGGCTGACGGGGAGCGTCGTTCGATGCGGAGACTGTGAGTTTCGAATTCTCATGAAGGGAGCGCGTTCATGAAGCTGAAGCTCGTCCTTCGTCGAGAGAACGGTGCGACATCAGACGTCGTCGTGACGGCCGACTCGACGGCGACTGTCGGTGACGTTGCTCGCACATTTCTGCACGATGACCCCAACCTCTCGCTGGCGCCATGGGCCACTGACGACGTGACGCTGGCTGTGACATCTCCCGATGGCAGCCAGCGCGTGACTCTCGATCCCGACAGCCCCATCGGAGAGTCTGCGATGGGCTCCGGTTTCGACGTCTCCGTCGTCGATGCAGCGAGTCGCACAGACGAGACCGCTGCCGCTGTGCTCACGATTCTGAGCGGTCCGGACGCCGGTCGCGAGACGCTTTTGGCTGAAGGCAGCGGAACGATCGGGCGCGACGCAGAGGCCACTGTCACGATCAACGATCCGATGGTGTCGAAGAAGCACGCGCGCATAGAGATCACGGCGGCAGGAACCGAGATTGTCGACCTCAACTCGGCGAATGGCATTCTCGTCGATGGAGGGCTCGTTCCCCGTCTGCGCATGATGGAGGGGCGTCGAGCGACGCTGGGAGACACGGTGATCACCGTGACTCCGCTTAACGATACGGATGCAGGCGAACGCTCGATCATCGAGCGTGGAGGCCTTCTTGGCTTCAACCGGTCTCCTCGGGTGGAAGTGCGCTATGTCGGCGAAGAGATTCCGGCACCGGAAATACCGAAGGATAAGGAACCTCGCCCGTTCCCGTGGATCATGATGATCGCTCCGGTGCTCATGGGCGGCTTCATGTATGCAATGACGCGGAATCCGCTGAGTCTGGGATTCATCGCCATGGCGCCCATGATGATGATCGGGAATTTCTTGATGCAGAGTTCCCGTACATCGAAGAAGCAGCAACGCGAGATCTTCGACTTCGAGCTTCAGCTCGAGGCCATTGAAGATCGGATGGTGAACGAAGAGCCGCAGGAACGCGTGACGCGTTTGCGTGAAAGCCCGTCTGTTGCCGAAATCTTCGACGAGGCGCAGCAGCTTGGCCCGATGCTCTGGACGCGGCGTCCCGAGCACTGGAACTTTCTCGATCTGAGGCTCGGAATCGGGTCGATGCCGCGACGTCTGACGGTGGGCAACCTCGAAAAAGAGGGTGGTCTGGAAGATTATCGGGTGCGTCTCAAAGACCTGCAATCTCGGTTTGAGCAGATTGCACATGTGCCCGTCGTCGAGAACCCACACATCGCTGGCGCGCTGGGCATCTGCGGAGCGACAAGCGCCGTCTGCGACACGGTGCGTGCACTCGGCGTTCAGCTCGCCGGTCTGCATTCGCCATCCGAGGTCACGTTTGCAGCATTGACGAGCACGGGGATCGCGAGCGAGTTTGAATGGCTCAAATGGATGCCGCACACGACGTCGCCACACAATCCGTTGGGTGACTTTCCTCTCGCAGACAATCCGGCTACGGGAACGGCTCTCCTCAACGCACTCGAGGGACTTGTCGCCGAAAGAATCGGAAATTTGCGATCAAGCGATATCGCGCGGGGCCCGCACGCCGATGACGCGTCGGCCGCGCATCGCGGCACAAAAGTTGGCGACGACAGATTCGAGTCTGACTTCGAGCCGGAGACTCCCGTTCTCGTCATGTTCATCGACAACGATGTTGACGTTGACCGCGCGCGCCTCGTGCAGCTGATTGAGCGAGCCGCAGAGGCGAGAATCTATGCGATCTGGATGGCACCGACCATCGAAGCGTTGCCCGCGGCCTGCCGCACAGTCGTTGACGTGGCCTCCGGGCTCGAGCATGCGCAGGTCAGCTATGTTCGTCAGGGCCGCATGGTTGACAACGTGGATGTTGAGGGCGTCTCTCAGCATTACGCGACGGTTCTCGCTCGACGGCTCGCGCCTGTTGTCGATGCCGGAGCGGTGATCGCCGATTCGAGCGACCTACCTCGAAGCGTGTCGCTGTTGACCCTCACGGGCACAGACCTCGCAGACGACCCACAGGCAGCGCTTGAGCGATGGAGCCAGAACGCGTCGATCATCGACCGGAGCGGCGGAGCGCCGGTGAGGCGCAAGCGCGCGGGCACACTGCGTGCGCTGATCGGCCAGGGCTCTCCCGATGCGATGCACCTCGATCTTCGGGTTCAGGGCCCCCACGCCCTGGTCGGCGGAACAACCGGGTCCGGTAAGTCAGAGTTTCTGCAGGCGTGGGTTCTCGGCATGGCGGCGGAATACAGCCCCGATCGAGTGACGTTCCTCTTCGTCGATTACAAGGGCGGTTCCGCGTTCGCAGAGTGCGTCAATTTGCCTCATTGCGTGGGACTGGTCACTGATCTGAGCCCGCACTTGGTGCGCCGCGCCCTCACGAGCCTTCGGGCCGAGCTGCACTACCGCGAGCACGTGCTGAATCGAAAGAAGGCCAAAGACCTTCTGGAGCTCGAGAAGCGAGGCGACCCAGAATGCCCACCCGCTCTCGTGCTGGTCATTGACGAGTTCGCCGCGTTGGCTGGAGAGGTTCCGGAGTTTGTTGACGGCGTCGTCGACATTGCGCAGCGAGGCCGCTCTCTCGGCATCCACCTGATCATGGCGACCCAGCGACCCGCCGGTGTCATCAAAGACAACCTCCGGGCCAATACAAACCTGCGCGTCGCCTTGCGCATGGCAGATGAGAGCGATTCGAAAGACGTCGTCGGCGACAAGATCGCGGGAACGTTCGATCCGACGATTCCCGGGCGAGGAATTGCGAAGACCGGACCGGGACGACTGATCCCATTCCAGTCGGGCTACGCCGGCGGGTGGACGTCGGATGAGCCGGAGAAGAGCGCCGTCGACGTCGCCGAGTTCCACTTCGGAACGCTCACACCGTGGGAACCCGATGTCGAGAGCGACGCCCACGAAGAGGAGGAAGACCTGGGCCCGAACGATCAGGCTCGAATGGTCGCCTCATTCGTCGCGGCAGCGATGGACGCTCAGATACCTGAACCTCGCCGACCCTGGCTCGACGATCTGCCCGAGACCTACGACCTCACTCAGCTGCCACATCGCTCCGACGATGCGATCGTCATGGGAGTCAGCGACAGACCAGAGAAGCAGGCACAGGAGCCGAGCTGCTTCTATCCAGACCGCGATGGACACATGGCGATCTATGGCACGGGAGGAACGGGCAAGACCGCGTTGCTGCGCACGCTGGCCATCAGCGCGGTTCTTGGCGACAAGGGTGGCCCGGTGCACGTGTATGGGATGGACTTCGGAACCGGATCGCTGCGTTCGATCGAGGCGCTTCCGCACGTCGGATCCGTCGTGCCTGGCGACGATTACGAACGTATCTCGCGTCTCCTGAAAACGTTGCGCGGTGAGCTCAACCGGAGGTCAGAGGACTTCTCGAAGGTCAACGCGGGAAGCATCGCCGAATACCGAGAACTCGCCGGTGCCCCCAGCGAGCCACGGATTCTTGTGCTGCTTGACGGTTTCGGCGGCTTCCGATCGGAGTACGAGACCACGCTCGCGCGCGCGCCGCTCTACAACGCCTTCATTCGGCTTCTCGGCGAAGGCCGACCGCTGGGCATGCACGTCGTGCTGACGGCCGACCGCAGCGGGAGCGTCCCAAGCGCTGTCACAGCGGCGATACAGCGGCGCACCATTCTGCGGTTGCCTGACCCGGCCTCGTATCAGCTTTTGGGAGCACCGAAGGATGTGCTCGACGAAAGCTCACCCCCAGGACGTGCTGTCGTCGATGGCTATGAGACCCAATTGGCCGTGATCGGCGGGACGTCGAACGTATCAGAGCAGACGAGAGCGACCGAGTCGCTTGCCGCGGAGCTGGTCGATCGGGGAGTCGGTCGGGCTCCTGAGGTGGGCGCGTTGCCGAAGGAAGCACCGATCGAAGACATGCCAGATGCTGTGAACGATCTCCCCGTCGTCGGGATCTCGGAGGAGACGCTGGCGCCGTGTGGATTCGAGCCGATCGGAACCTTCCTCATCGGTGGGCCCCCACGAAGTGGCAGGACGAACACGCTGCGAGCGCTGTCGCGAACGATCAAGGCGTGGGATCCCGGTGCAAAGCTCTTCCACATTGCCGGGCGTCGTGCGAAGCTCACAGACGACATGGAGTGGACGCGAAGTGCTGTGAAGGCGGACGATGTGGTCGAGCTTGTGAAAGAGTTGACCGAGATCGTCAGCGACGAAGAGATTACGGACAAACTGGTTATCGTTGTCGAAAACGTCACTCAATTCAGCGGGTCGGCCGCAGACAAACCGCTGGCGACACTCGCCCAGAAGGTCAATCGAAGCGATCACGTGCTGATCACCGAGGCTGACATCGCCAATCTGTCCTCGGGAATCGGCCTGATCGGTGAGATGAAGGCGGGCAGGGCAGGAATCGTTCTGAAACCGGATACTCACGATGGGGATGCCGTCTTCAAGACACCGTTCCCGCGTGTTGCCCGCCACGAGTCTCCGGAGGGGCGAGGATTCATGGTGCAAAACGGCCAGGTACTGCGGGTGCAGGTGCCGCTCGTCGTGCCGTGAAGGACGGATTTCGGGGAGTAGTCCCCATCGTCAAAGTGGGTAGTTTTGGTTAGCGTATAGACAGTAAAGTGCGCGGGATGTGAGAGGGGAGCGGTCAAGTCATGGTGTTTCACATGGACTTCGGCGAGATGAACGCCACCGCCAAAGTGCTCGAGGACGGCGGTGAGTCGATGGTGATCACGGTCGACGATCTACTGCGCGAGGTCGAAGACCTCCTCGGTGTGGGATTCGTCACGGAAGTTTCGTCCGAACGATTTGGAAATGGCTACAGGCAGTTGTCGCATGGCCTTGCCCAGGCAGTAGGTGGTCTTGCTGACATGGCGTCGGGTCTCCGCACAATTGGCGAGAAGTCCGGCGAATTCGACCACAAGCTGGCAGAAGGGTGATGCAGTAATGCCTGGCAAGATTTGGCTCAACATGCAAGATCTCGAGGCTGTTGACAATGGCTTGAGAATAGCAATCACTGACTTTGCCGCGGTGGCAGACCGGAACCAAGACGTCGCTGATGAGGTGGGTACGCCGTATAACCGTCGGGATCTCACGGACAAGGTGAGGGACTTCGAGAAAGACTGGAACGACAATCGGCAAGAGCTCTCGGATGGGCTCGGCAAGCTGAGAGAGCATCTCCACGGCATCATCCAGGCGTACAACGAGTACGAAGGAAACCTCGCCAGTCAACTCGAGACGACCGAGCATACGGCGCTTTCTCAGCCTGGACCTAATAACTCTCCGTACGCCTCCGTCTGATTTTCGAAAAGGAAGTGAACTCACCTCATGGACTACTTGGGCAGCCTCTCCCCGAAGGGCAATGAGCTCATGCCTTCGGAAGGTAACGCTGAGAGCATCGACTCGCGCGGTGCCTACCTCCGTGATCTTGGCGAAAGCATGGATAAGACGGCGACCTCCCTTAAGGAGATCGGCGAAGGAACGACACAGATTAGCGAAGCCGTTGACAAGGTTCGCGAGTCCGCGGCCAAGATTCATGGTGAGCTCAGCAAAGCGGCGACACGATACAGCGGGACAGGTGACGCGCTTGTCGGGTACGCAGAGGTTCTGCGAGCGGCGAAGCGCAACATGGATCCGCTCATCGAAGAAATTCAGACTGCCCAGACGAGTGTGTCGAACGCAGTAGAGACGCGCAACGATGCCCAAGGCGCTGTTTCGGACAACAGCACCACCTGGATCTGGGAAGACGAAGCGTCTGACGAACAGAAGGCAGCTGCACAGGGCGACCTCGATGATGCCGAGTCAACTCTCACGACAGCGCGATCGACGCTTGAGGGGCTGTGGGAAGATTACGATGCTCACTTCGTCGTGTGGGAACAGGGATACGATGACGCCGTAACGGGTATCGATTCGGCGATCACCGAGGCGGACAACAACGATGGTTGGTTTGCCGACCTGATGAAGATCTTGAACAAGATCTGCTTTGTCCTCGCTGTCGTCGCGCTCTTCGTTTCCGGCCCGATCGCCGGTGCGATTCTGATCATCACGACTGTTGTCGCGGTAGTCCAGCTGGCTAGTGACATTTATGCCCTGTCTCAAGGTGAGGGGTCGTGGTCTGACGTCATCATCGGAGGCGTCGGCCTCATTCCATTCGGCGGAGGTGTTACCCGGATCGTCGGGCGCGGCGGTCGAGGGCTTGTGAATTCCGTGAGGCACGGTGACGATGTCCTCGGTGGCATGCGTGCAGCGGGGAGAGGTTCTGGTAGGCAGACGGTTCAGGAGGTGAGCGGCGCGTGGCGCAATGCAGCGGCCGGCCCGAGAAGTGTCCCCGTGCGCAATGAGTTTGGTCTGACGCCGCCCCGGACTCCGGTACCGTCGACGCCGATGAACAATTTGTCCCACAACGTGTATGGGCTCACCCACCCGCAGAGTTATATGGACGCGATCAACAACGCGTCGTCGCTGAATGGGCTCTACACAGGCACCAGGGACAACGTGGTGTCACCGTACATCACCAACCCGCCATACAACGAGGCAAATGCCGGTTACTAGCGTGGGTTTTACGGCGGGGATGGGGCCTGTATGGATCTGAAGTCGGAGTTGACGGGTGAGGCTCCCGAGGCGAGTCGCCCGTCTGTCACCTACTCACTTCTCCTTCCGCCGGGGTGGAAGCGTTTCGCCGTCAACGACGAAGCGGAGAAGGTATTCGTCGACAGCCTGAAGAAGGTGTTTCAGCCTCGCGGGCAGGCGAAAGATTACATGTACTACCGAGCGCTGACGCATGGGCTGTTCGTAGATATGAAGAAGCGGCGTGCATCGTCGATCTACCTTCCCGTGAAGGCCATCGACAATGCTCTGCTTCCCGCTTCTCTTGTGGTTCTGCCGGCACCGATCGGTGGTGCGCACCAGCTCGATGACTTTCGGAATCGTCTGATGGCGAGCCATGAGCTCGAGGAGAGCCTCGTGAACGGGCTCGCCGTCTGGCGCTGGGAAGAACGACAGCCGACGTTGCCCGACGGTGATGCCGGGGTCGGCGCGTTGACCGTTCACCATCTTTTTGAGGCGCCGAAATCAACCGGGCGTGCGCCGCTGATGCTCAGCGCAACGTTGCTCGTGCCGCCAGGCGAAGAGAAGAGCGACCTCATCGGCATTGTCAGCGACCTCTTCGATGCCATCGCCGGGACCTTCAACTGGATGCGGAGACCATGAAGTCACAGTCCACGACAGACGTCGATTTCGACACTGAGACATGGATCGAAGTTCCCACTCAATTTCCCTCGGGTCCGTACGAGTCGACCGAGCAGTGGGCAAAGGCTGTTGCCTTCCAAACGACAGACGGTCTACCTGGTGAAGCTGACCTGCGCGACCGCACCGAGAGGGCGGCGCGCGTTATCACTGACGTTCGTCACGAGATCGCGTCACGCAAGTTCTGGTATTTTCCTCGCGAGTTCGGTACGGAAACTGTGGCTCACAGCTACATCATGGAGTACGACGGAGTGACCCCGGTTGCAGATTTGCTCACTGGTGATGCTGCTACATACTCGTTCCCGCAGGTCGTCGAACACGAGCCCGTCGACGGCAAGCGCATTGTCAGCGTGGCTCATACGATCCCTGTCGAAATCGACGGTGAAGATGCGCTCGTCGCGGGAAGTCTGCGTCTCGCGCGAGTGGAAAAGTACGTGCTCGTGATTGTGGACATCGTCGATATGCAGGCTCAAATGATCGGTGTGGTTTTCGACGATGCAGTCGCACTGGCTGGTAGTCTGAGCGTCGATTAGAAGGGGCCTATGACCGACGCGCGTTCGAACTGGCAGGAAGTCCTTCGGCAGGTGCCGGAGCGCGATTACCTGACTCCCTCCTCAGGCGATGAACAGATCTCGCTGGCGCACGCGCAGGAGTTGCCAACCTGGTCGTCACCGACGCAACTTCTCACGGCGCTCCGCGCATCCGTGGCAGGGGGATCTGGAAAAAAGATCATCAACGTGCTTCAGTCTGATCGTGATCGGCGGATGTCGATTGCGCGCAAAGACGCAAACAAGCCAAAGAAGATCGTTATGGTCTTGGTGATCATCCTGCTCACCGTGACGGTCGGCGTCTTGTTCCTGCCTAATTCCCCGACCAATTTCGACGACTACTTCATTGATATCGGGGTGCCAAGCGCGATCACCGGACTTCTCGGCGTCGCATCGCTCGTCGCGTCTCTTGTGATCGAGAAGCGAAGCCTGCCCCGATCTCTTCCATATTCGCCGCCGCTGCTCATCGTCTACGGGGCCTTGTTTGCGCTCGGCACCGTGATGTTCAGTATGCATGTTTCGAACTACGGTTACTGGTTTCTGCCGGGAGCAACGGTCGGAGCCGTCTGCGTTGCGGTCACCGCAGTCGGCTACATCGCCCTGTTCTTGTGGGTGAGGAAGAGACAGACAATGCTCCAAGCACTGCATGGAGACACCGCGGAAGGACGAGATCTCGACGCTGCGCTGGGCGAGCACATTGCGAAGATCCTTCGAAAGCGGGATGACCTCAATGAAGACGACCTCCGTCGACGTACCGCTGACGGCGTGAGACAGCTGCACGAAAGTGGGCGAGTCTCAACAGAGACTGCGGTCTCGATGATGCGAGAGATCGCCACACCACTCACGTAGCAGCAGATGGGGACTCCTCCCCATTGGCAGAGATACATTCGCACGGTTAACTGGGTTCCAGACGTTGAAAGTAACGAGAAGGGGTTGCCAGAATGGTTTTTCACTTTAGTCACGAACAGGTTGAGGCTACGGCCGGCGCACTCGACACGGGTGCGGAGACGCTCCGTACCGAGCTGACGACGCTTCTGGGCAAGGTCGAAGACCTTCTCGGAGAGGGTTTCGTTACCGAGGTTGCTTCGGATCGCTTTGGCGAGGGTTACCGCGAGCTCAACTCCGGTATCGACCAGGCGGTCAACGGCGTCAACGAGATGGCCACATCGCTTCGCGACAAGTCGGCTCGTACGCACGATCACGACTCGACGCTTTAGGCATCACTCGGCGAAAGCCGGAGCTGGAGGGGCCCGAGTCCGGTACTACACCGGATTCGGGCCCTTCTTGTGTGTGCGGCACCTCGATTTCAGCGGGGCCGCTGTCGAGGCATCCGAAATTTCACGGTAGTCGCTCCGGAACACGCGGAGGGTCGTCGATACGATGAGAAGCGTGGCTGAGACGTACTCACGACAAATCGCAGGACAAACCATTTCGTGCACGGCAGACCCGGTGCTCGGCCCGCAGGTCGAGGCGTTCTTCGACGTCATCCAAGCGGCACCAGCCGAGCTCATCGTTGACGGGTTCGTGCTGCGCGCCGGCTGGAGTGCATTCAAGCTCGTTGCCGATGCGGAGACCCTCGTCGTGCACTGCCCGGACTTCGCGGGCGACCTGCACGACTGGGTTTCGAACGTCACGCTCGCTCTCGCCGTTGAGGCCGAACAGTCCGCCGTTTCGCGCCTCGCGGGGCTTAAGAGTGCCGCACCCGCCGTTTTTACCCAGAAAGTGGTGTGCGCAGAAGGCGTGCTCGAATCGCACGCTCTGGTCGCGCACCATACGACGCCGACAGACAAGCGCGACTCGGGGTGGTTTCTCGGGTTTCCAGGCGAGGAACCCGATGAACGCACACTGACGGTGGTGAGCGTCGGGCAGCTCGTGCGTTCACGAGCTGCCCTTCTGAAGGTCTTTGCGCTGCCCGAGGGCTACCTCGCTGCGTTTGACGGTGACGAGATCGAGGTGATTCTCGGCGCAGACGACGAGCCGGTCTACGAGCGCGCGGAGTAGAGCTCGAACTCGGAGACCAGCATCGTGTCAGGCCGGGGCCGTAGTCAGCTTTCGGGCTGAGACCGTGCGTCTCAGCGCGACGCTGAGCGTTGTCGCAGCGATCGCTCCGATCAGCCACACAGCGAGGGCGACGATTGCCGCTCCGATGCCCGGAGTGCCGATGATCACGGCGCTCAACGCATCACGGGCCGGGCTGACCGGCAGCATCCCGAATAACTGATCGAGCACGCCGGGCACCGTCGAGATCACACCGGTGGCGAGGGCGAGAATGCCGACGATCATCGAAATAAAGCGTCCGGCACCTCCCAGCACGGCGACGAGTGCCTGGTTGACGGCAGAGAAGGATGCTCCGATGAGGGCGGCGATGCAGGCAAAGCCGAGGCCTTCGGCGAAGTTCATTCCCTGCGCGATGCTCACGATGATCGACACGAGCACACCCTGCACGACCCCGAGAACGAGTCCGGGCACCGCCGAGCGCAGCGTCAGCATGAATGCTGAGCGCGTGGAGCCGAGTGCGGCTCGTGGTGTCGCACGAAGCATGAAGAACGTGGCGAGAGCTCCGAGCCACAGTGCGATCACGGCGTAAAGCGGAATGCCGCCGGAGCCGAACGAGAACGCTGAGCTCTCCTCGTCGCTGGCCGAAACCGGATCGGCGACGACTTCAGAGAGCGAGCTGCGCTCTGACTCGCTGTAGTTGGGTATCTGCTCGACGGCCTGGTCGAGGCCGTCGGCGAGCGAGCCGGCACCGTCGCTGAGCTCGGACGTGCCGTCGCCGAGCTTTGTCATCGCCTCGCTGAGCGAGACGACGCCGCCTGTGTACGTCTCGATGCCTGTCGCGTACTGGGACGCACCGGTCGACAGCTGCTCGGCACCAGAGCCGAGCTGCCCTGCGCCGCCCGCCAGCTGTGAGGCACCGCCGGAGAGCTTTTCGAGACCGGCGGACAGACTCGTTGCGCCCGAGGAGAGGTCGTTGGCGCCTGTCTGAACAGCAGCCGCCCCGGATGCTGCAGACGCGATGCCATCGGCGAGGGGCTGCATTCCTGCGCTAAATTTGGTCATGCCAGCTGAGACCTCGGAGGCAGTATCGCCGACAGTTTTGGCGGACGTAGTCACACTCGCGACGGTTTTCGTGAGTTGCTCGCACTTCTCCGTTTCACCAGCTGCACATGCATCCGCAAGCGGTTGGATATCGTCCTCCAACGCCGTCGCGATACTGTCGACTCCGGTGGAGACGCCGGCTGCGCCATCCGCGAGACCCTGTGCTTGACCAGGCAATGCCGCGGTCTGCGTCTTAAGCTCATTCAGTCCATCGACGAGGCGCTGCAGCCCCGCACCGAGCTGGCTTGCGCCGCCCGCAAGCGCGGACGCGCCGGCCGCCGACTGCGATGCTCCGTCTGCGAGGCCCTGCGCACCCGTCGTCAGGTCGCCCGCGCCATCGGCGATGCCGGATGCACCATCGGCGAGGCCCTGCGCACCCGTGACGAGGCCGTCTGAGCTGTCGGCCAGCTCACCCGCGCCGTCCGCGGCTTTGGTCATTCCGTCAGACAGCTCTGTTGTGCCGTCTGCGAGTTCGTTCGCACCGTCGGCAGCATCCCCAAGCTGGTCATGCAGCGTGTTGAAGCCGAGAAACACGTTGTCGAGATAGTTCGTGGTGAGGTTGGTGCCCAGAATGTTTGCCGCCGTCGTCGTAACGACCTGGCTCACCGCGTCGTCAATCAGCCGCGACTTCTCGCTTGTCGTGACGTCGATCACGGCCTGCTCGGCATCGTCGGCATCGCCAGCCGTAGACGTTGCGGCCTCTGAGAAGTTCTCGGGGATCGTCACGACAGCAGCGTATGTGCCGTCCTGGAGACCCTCGCTTGCGCCGTCGGAGTCGGTCACCTCCCAGGTGTAGTTGGTCTCCTCGTCGTCGCTGCCAACGAGCCCCGCTCCGAGCTGCCTGCCGAGCGGCACGGTCTGGCCGTTGATCTCCACGGGCTCGTCGTTGTTGACGATGGCAGCTTTCACAGAGTCGAGGCGGTCGCTCGGGTCCCAGAGCGCCCACACCAGCATTCCGGCGATGACGAACGGCACGAGTAGCAGCCCCACGAGGGTCAGTGGCCGCACACGCTTCGCGTTGTCGGTTCGTTCGATGAAAGAGAAGCTGTTGCTCATGCGGATGCCTCCGTGACGAGTGAGCGAGAGGTGAGTTCGTCGACGAGCGTTTCGTCATCGGCGATGTCGACGTCGGATGCTGCGCCGCAGCCCAGCACGATGGTCGGCGCTGTGCGATGGGAACGCGCCTTCGCGATCTCGGCGATCAGCCGTTCGCGCTGCGCCGGCTCGGTGACATGGTCGACCCCGTCGATGGCAAGCAGTCTCGGCTGCTCAGCCAGTGCGGCTCTCACATCGGCGATGGGCTGGGTCGACGAGGCAAGAGTCACGTAGCCCGCGGTGCGGCGCACCGCCGACGCACGCGACGGAATAACCAGGCCGTTGACTTTCAGCGTGCCGACCGCGCCCGGGAGCCTGCCGGTGATCGCGAGCAGAGCCGCGGTGACGGCACGAGCGCTGTCTCCGCGAACAGCGTGCACGGATCCCGGTGCGATGCGCATGCTCGTCGGGGCGAGCACCTCCTCGCCCTTGACCGTGAGCGACAGATCATCGGCTGCGACGGCGAGGTTCGCGCCCGGGGCGGGCCACTCGGCGAGCTCGAGCTCTCGTGCGAGCCCCTCACCCTCCACGTCGAACGAGGGAAGAACGCGGTCGAGCCATTTCGGCATCCACCACGCCTTGTCCCCGAGTAGGGCGAGAACCGCGGGCACAAGGGTCATGCGCACGATGAAGGCGTCGACGAACACGCCTACCGCGAGCCCGAGCGCAATGGGTTTGATATTCACATCTTCGCTTGGCACGAACGCGGCGAACACGGCGATCATGATCACGCCTGCCGCCGTCACGACCTTTGCAGACGAGGTGAAGCCGGTCTCGATCGCGCGACGTGCGCTCTTGCCGTGCACGTAATCCTCGCGAATGCGCGAGACGAGAAATACCTCGTAGTCCATGGCGAGGCCGAAGAGCACACCCATAAGAATGATCGGGAGAAAGCTGATCACGGGGCCCGTGCGTGCGACGCCGAGCGCTTCGGCGAAGACTCCGTTGCCGAACACGAGAGTCACGGCTCCAAACGAAGCGCCGACCGAGAGCAGATAGCCCAAGGTTGCCTTGATGGGCACCCAGACAGAGCGGAAGACCATCGTCAGAAGCACGAGCGACAGTCCGACAACGAGAAGTCCGAAGGGAAGCAGGGCCTGACCGAGCTTTGCCGAGACGTCGATGCCGACGGCGGTGAAGCCCGTGACGGAAAGGTCGACATCGTACTCATCGAGAAAATGGTCGTGCAGCGCACGGATCTCGTGAACGAGCGCCTTCGTCTCATCGGAATCGGGTCCGTGCTCGGGCACGACCTGCACGATTCCGGTATCTGCTGTCTCATTGGGGACTGCAAGCGGCACCGTGGCGACGCCGTCGAGTTGCTCGATCTCATCGCCGATGTCTTGCATCAGACCGAGTGGGTCCGTGCTGGTGATGATCGGGCCGGTGACGATGAGCATGCCGTTGTAGCCCTCGCCGAAGTTCTCGGAGACGAGATCGTAGGTGTGGCGCGCCTGGTTGTCTTCGGGAAGACCCCCTGCATCGGGAAGGGCGAGCTTGAGCCCGAGCGCGGGAATCGATGCAATGCCGAGCACAGCGACGACGGCGACAATGGTCACGAGAGGCCGCCTGGTGACGGTGCGTACCCAGCCGAGGAAGAACCGATTGGGCTTCGCAGTGGCCGTGCCTTCATCGATCTGCGACTTCGTGCGCTTAGGGCGCAGCCGTTCGCCCGACACAGCGAGCAGCGCGGGAAGCAGCGTGAGCGACACGACGACGGCGATGCCGACGCCGAGTGCCGCTGCAACGCCCATGACGGTGAGGAAGGGGATGCCGGCGACCCCGAGGCCGAGAAGGGCGATGATCACGGTGAGACCCGCGAAGACGACGGCAGATCCCGCCGTCGCCACAGAACGAGCAATCGATTCGTCGACGTCGAGTCCGTCGCGAAGCTGATCGCGGTGCCGCGAGATGACGAAGAGGGCGTAGTCGATTCCGACGGCGAGACCGAGCATGAGCGCAAGCATGGGCGTCGTCGACGTGATCGACGTGAATGCCGTTGCGCCGAGAATGAGCGACATGGACGCCCCAACGGCGACCATCGCCGTGATGAGAGGCATACCCGCCGCGAGGAACGACCCGAATGTCAGCACGAGAACCACGAGCGCGACGACAACGCCGATGCCCTCAACCAAACTGATCTCGGGCATCTCCTGGCTGAACAGCTCGCCGCCGAGGGAGGCCTCGGAGCCGTCGGGGAGGTCGGAGCCGAGTGCCTCGACGGCATCCTCGAGTTCTGTCTTTGTCGAATCTGGAATCTCGAATGTGCTGCCATCGAGCTGCACCTGAATGAGTGCGGCTGTCTCGTCGTCGTTGATGGAGCCGGAGACGGTGTCGTCGTAGGGCGAGGTCACGGCATCGACGTGGTCGATGTCGGCCAGAGTATCGACGGCGTCGGTGACGGGCGTCTCGACGTCGGCATCGGTCACTGTCTCGCCGTCGGGGGCGACGATGATGATCTGCGCGCTGGATCCGCTCACCTGGGGGAATGTCGCGCTGAGCGAATCGAGCGCCTGCTGTGATTCGGTGCCCGGAATTGAGATGCTGTTATCCATGTCTTGGCTGAACAGAAGGGCGCCGGCGCCCAGCATTGCCAAAAGGAGGATCCACACGCCGATCACCGTTTTACGGGTGCGGTGCATAGCGCGGCCGAGGGAATAGAGGAAGGAAGACACGGTTCTCCAGAACTCGATACAGGAATGTATCCAATACACGAATGTATTCGATACAATCGTGTATTGCAAAGTGAATTCAGGAAGGTGTCAGGATGGTCAGCTCAACGCCCGATGCAGGGTCTGCGCGTCGGCAGAAGACGCGAGATCGCCTGCTCGATGCCGCGTATGACGTGTTTGCGGAGGTTGGCGTGGATGCCGCGCCCGTCGAGCTCGTTGTCGAGCGCGCGGGCTTCACGCGGGGCGCGTTCTATTCAAACTTCGAGAGCAAGAACGAGCTCTTCGTCGCGCTCGCCGAGCGCGAGAACGATCGACGAATGGCGCAGGTGCAGGTTGGCCTCGATACCGTACTTCCCGGCCTCGACGGCGAGGCGCTGTCGAGGCTGACAATGACGGAGCGCGTCGACGTCATCACCGGGCTCGTCGCTGACTTTCTGAAGCTGCAGGGCGATGACAAGCAATGGTGCGTCATCGAGTCGGAATTTCGCGTGCACGCACTGCGCAATGCCGACTTTGGCCGCTATCTCGTAGAGCACGAGACCGAGATGCAGCGCCAGCTCGCGCAGGTTCTTGAGACGACCCTGCTCAATTTTGGGCAGCGCTTCGTCGTCGACCCGCTGGTCGCCGTGCGCATCATCACGACGGCCTACAAAGACGTCACGGTGCGCGGCCTGCTCGCGGGAACGGGCATTCCCGCGCAGTCAGACTCTGAACTGCACAACGTGATCGCCAGCGTCGTCGCCCTCTTCACGGAGCCGACGGCGCCGACGCACGCTACTTCGTAAACAGGGTCTCTGCCTGCTCGAGTTCCATCCCCTTGGTCTCGGGAACCTTCCAGAACACGAAGATAAACGAGAGCGCCGCGAACACGGCGTACATGCCGTAGGTGAGTGGAAGCGACCACGACGACATGCTCGGGAACGTGACGGTGACTGCGAAGTTGGCGAGCCACTGAGCTGCCGCGGCGACGCCCAGCGCCTTTCCGCGGATCTTCGGCGGGAAGATCTCGCCAAGCAGAACCCAGACAAGCGGGCCCCACGATGCGGCGAATCCGATGACGAAGAGGTTCGCGGCGATAAGCGCGATCGGTCCCCATGCGCCGGGAAGGCTCACGTCTTCACCGCTCTTCGCCGCGAAGCTGAAGGCGAGAGCCATGGTGCCGAGTGAGATCGCCATGAGCACCGAGCCGCTCAGCAGAATCGGGCGCCGTCCGACACGGTCGACAAGGAAGATCGCGACGAAGGTGAGCACGACGTTCGTCAACGCGGTGATGACGCTGACGAGCAGTGACGACTCCTCGGTGAAGCCGACGGCCTTCCACAGGCTCGTCGAGTAGTAGAAGATGACGTTGATTCCCACGAATTGCTGGAACACCGACAGGATGATGCCCACCCAGACGACGCCCTGCAGGCCGAACCTCGAGCCCCGAAGTGACGCACCGGAGTGCTTCTCGTCTGTCTTGATCGCCTTGGTGATGTCGCGGATGTTGCGCTCGACCTCAGACTCGATGACGAGCGTCTTGAAGATGTCGCGCGCTTCGTCTTCACGCCCCTTCGCGAGCAGGTAGCGGGGCGATTCGGGAAGGGTGAAGGCCAGCACGATGTAGACGATGGCGGGCACGGCGCCGACGAGGAACATCCAGCGCCACGCCTCCATGCCGATCCACAGCTGCTCGCTTGCGCCGCCGGCCGACGTTGCGAGCACCGCATCGCTCAAGAGCGCTGCGAAGATTCCGAGGGTGATGGCGAGCTGCTGAAATGAGGCGAGGGTGCCGCGAATCTGCCGCGGCGAGATCTCGGCGATGTATGCCGGCGTGACGACAGAGGCGATGCCGATGCCGATGCCGCCGAGAACGCGCCAGACGAGCAGGTCCCATGGCCCGATGGTGAGACCGGCCCCGATCGAGCTGATCAGAAAGAGGATGCCGCCGATGAAGATGACCCGGAGCCGACCGTAGCGGTCGGCGAGGGCGCCGCCGAACCAGGCGCCGACGGCGCAGCCGAGAAGGGCGACGGCGACGATGAATCCGGTGAGCGCGGGCCCCAGTGAGAACGCTTTGTCAATCGAATCGACGGCGCCGTTGATGACGGACGAGTCGAAGCCGAAGAGAAATCCGCCGACCGCAGCGGCGATGGAGAGCCCGTAGGCCTTTTTCGTATACGGAGTGGATCGTTGTGACATCGGTATCGCTCCCCTCAGAGAACGATCGACCGGCCGTTCCCCTGACGACTCGATGGGCGGCAGATGCCGTCCGACGTCACGAGCCTACATCCGCTACGGGGAGCGAATGCAAGCAAAGCGAGCAGGATGCGGCGATCGGACGCGTGTCTCCAACGCGAATGGCAATGCTGCAATACCGTGAAGGGCATGACACGCATTGTCTACAACACGGCGACGTCGCTGAACGGGTTCATCGCCGATGAGCAGAACTCGCTCGATTGGCTTTTCGCCGTCGAGTCGGGCGAGGCTCCCGACCACGGAGCATTCATGCGCGAGGTCGGCGTCATCGTCGAGGGCGCAACGACGTACGAGTGGGTGCTGAGCTCAACGAAGCTCATGGAGCATCCTGAGAAGTGGACGTCGTTCTTCGGCGATCATCCAACGTACGTCTTCACGAGTCGCAACCTGCCGATTCCCGAGGGCGCCGACGTTCGCCTCGTCGACGGCGACGTCGGTGACCACCTCGATGACATCGTTCGGGCGGCATCCGGTCTTGATGTGTGGCTTGTCGGCGGAGGGGAGCTTGTCGGCCAGTTCTACGACATTGGCGCTCTCGACGAGATTCAGGTGTCGATCGCGCCCTCGGCGCTCGCCGGTGGGGCGCCGCTTTTTCCTCGTGCAACGGAGCCCGGCGACCTCGAGTTGACTGAGGTCAAGCGCTATGGCGGATTCGCGCACCTCTGTTACAGCGTGCAGTCGGAATCCGACTGACGCGACGGCCGCCGATCTCTAGGCGAAATGCTCGCGCAGGGTGCTCTCGTGCGTCTTCCGCAGGTCATCGACCGAGACCGTGAAGTAGTCCTGAACCTCGAGCGTCGCGTCGGCAGAAGCCGCGCTGTCGGTGACGCCGATGCGCAGCACGGGGTACCCGCGCCCCTCGCACAGTCCGCGAAACTTCACATCGTCTTCGCGAGGAACCGAGACAACCACACGTCCTGTCGACTCCGAGAAGAGGGCGGATGCCGCGTCGACGCCGTCACGCTCCATGATCTCGCCGAGCCACACGCGCGCTCCGACGCCGAAGCGCAGCACAGACTCGATGAGCGCCTGCGCGAGACCGCCGTCTGACAGATCGTGCGCCGAGGCGAGAAGCGATTGCTGCGACCCGGCGTGCAGCAGCGCAGCAAGATCCTTCTCGCGCTGAAGATCGACCTTCGGCGGACGGCCGCCGAGGTGCCCGTGCACCGTTCCAGCCCACGCCGATCCTGAGAGCTCCGTGCGGGTCGTGCCGAGAAGGTAGATGTTGTCGCCCTCGTCCTGCCAGCCGCTCGGAACGCGCTTGGCGACATCGTCGATGACGCCGAGAACGCCGACGACCGGCGTCGGGTAGATGGGGGTGTCGCCCGTCTGGTTGTAGAACGAGACATTGCCGCCCGTGACGGGAACGCCCATCTCGAGGCAGGCATCGGAGAGCCCTTCAACGGCTTCAGAGAACTGCCACATCACCTCGGGGTTCTCGGGGCTGCCGAAGTTGAGGCAGTCGGTGACCGCGGCGGGGACGGCCCCGGTTGCGGCGACGTTGCGGTAGGCCTCCGCGAGGGCAAGCTGCGCTCCTGCGCGCGGGTCGAGCTGGCAGTAACGGCCGTTGGCATCGGTGGCGATCGAGAAGCCGAGCCCCGACTCCTCGTCGACGCGGATCATTCCCGCGTCATCGGGGAACGACAGCGCCGTGTTGCCCAGCACGTAGTAGTCGTACTGGTCCGTGATCCAGCTCTTGTCTGCCAGGTTCGCCGAACCAAGAAGCTTCAGCGTCTGCTCTTTCAGCACGGCCGGGTCATCGCTGCGCTCGAGAGCGCTCGCGGTGTCTGCCTGCAGCGCATCGATCCAAGTCGGGTATGCAACCGGGCGGTCGTACACGGGGCCGTCGACGGCCACCGTCGACGGATCGACGTTGACGATCTCTTCGCCGTGCCAGTTGATGACCAGTCGTCCCGTGTCGGTGACTTCACCGAGCACGCTCGTTTCGACATCCCACTTCGCGGCGACGGCGAGAAACTCGTCGAGCTTCTCTGGCGCCACAACGGCCATCATGCGCTCCTGCGACTCCGACATGAGAATCTCTTCTGCCGTGAGCGAGGGATCGCGAAGCAGCACGCCATCGAGCTCGATGAACATGCCGCCGTCGCCATTTGCGGCGAGCTCGCTCGTTGCGCACGAGATGCCGGCTGCGCCGAGGTCTTGAATTCCCTCGACGAGCTCATCGCGGTACATCTCGAGGCAGCACTCGATGAGCACCTTCTCGGCAAACGGGTCGCCAACCTGCACGGCGGGTCGCTTTGTCGGCCCGCCGTCATCAAAGGAGTCAGAGGCCAGAATGGATGCTCCGCCGATGCCGTCGCCTCCCGTGCGTGCGCCGAACAGCACAACCTTGTTGCCGACGCCCGAGGCATTGGCCAGGTGAAGATCTTCGTGGCGGAGCACTCCGACGGAGAGCGCATTGACGAGCGGGTTTCCCTGGTACACCGGGTCGAAGTATGTTTCGCCGCCGATGTTGGGAAGGCCGAGGCAGTTGCCGTAGAACGAGATGCCGCTCGTGACCCCGTGCACGACGCGTGCGGTGTCGGGGTCGTCGATCGTGCCGAAGCGCAACTGGTCCATGACGGCGACGGGACGAGCGCCCATGGAGATGATGTCGCGCACGATGCCGCCGACGCCTGTCGCTGCACCCTGGAACGGCTCGATGTAGCTCGGGTGGTTGTGGCTCTCGACCTTGAAGGTCACGGCCCAGCCTTCGCCGATGTCGACGACGCCGGCGTTCTCGCCCATGCCCACCATGAGGTTCTTCGTCATCTCTGGCGACACCTTCTGGCCGAACTGGCGGAGGTACTTCTTCGAGCTCTTGTACGAGCAGTGCTCGCTCCACATCACCGAGTACATGGCGAGCTCTCCCGAGGTGGGGCGCCGTCCGAGAATGTCGCGGATCGCCGCGTATTCGTCTGGCTTCAGACCGAGTGCCGCGTAGGGCTGCTCTTTCTCGGGAGTCGCTGCTGCGTTCGCGACGGTGTCGGCGCCGGTGTCTGCTGGGATGCTCACGAAATACTCGCTCCTGGGGACGAAAGAGGGGCGTGGCTCATCACGCCGGACCGTAGTCAATCCTACCCGGGTGCAGAGCATGAGGTGTGCGTGCGCAGAATCGTGCTTGCCTCGGCATCCGAGCAGTGGAAAGCTTGCGAAAAGAGACGGTGGTGGAGGACTGCATGACGGTGGTGTCGAAAGTTTTGGCCGGGCTCGATGAGCTTCGCGAGCGGCAGGAGGAGTTCTACAGAGATCTGCACAGAAACCCCGAACTATCGCATCACGAGCACGAAACTGCGACGAAGGCGGCGCAATGGCTGCGCGGGCTTGGCCTTGATGTGCATGACGGAATCGGCGGCACTGGCGCCGTCGGAATTCTGCGCAATGGCGACGGGCCTGTCGTACTGCTGCGTGCGGACATGGATGCGCTCCCCGTCACGGAACAAAGCGGCGTCGACTACGCGAGCGAGGCTACGGCACCGGACGAGAACGGTCACACAGTGTCTGTCGCCCACGCGTGCGGGCACGACGTGCATGTGGCGTCGCTTGTGGCTGCCGTGGAGCTGCTGAGCAGATCGCCGGAACAGTGGAGCGGCACTGTCGTTGCGCTTCTGCAGCCCGCCGAAGAGACGGCTGACGGTGCAGCGGGCATGCTCGACGACGGGCTCGCCGAGCTGATTCCGACACCAGACATCGCCCTCGCGCAACATGTGCTGGCGCTACCGGCCGGAACGCTTGGGGTGCGACCTGGCCCGTTCCTCACGGCGGCAGACAGCATCCGGATCACCGTTCACGGCCGTGGCGCCCACGGTTCGATGCCGCAGGCGAGCATCGACCCGGTCGTGCTCGCTGCGCACATCGTCGTGAGGCTGCAGACCATCGTCTCCCGTGAGATTGCGCCGGCGGAGACCGCCGTGCTCACGGTCGGCAGCATCCAGGCCGGCACGAAGAGCAACGTCATTCCCGAGTCAGCCGTGCTGCAGCTCAACATGCGCACCTACAGCGAGCAGACGCGCTCCGCGCTGTTTGAGGCGATCCGGCGCATCGTCGATGCCGAGTGTGTCGCCTCGCAGTCGCCGAAACCAGCGGAATACGACGTCTTCGACAGTTTTCCGCTCACAGACAACGACACGGAGGCAAGCGAACGCGTCGCCGCTGCATTCACCACGCACTTTGGTGAGCAGAACAGACCCATTGAGCAGCAGTCAGCGAGCGAAGACTTCAGCGACGTTCCGAACGCTCTCGGAGTGCCGTATGTGTACTGGGGCATCGGGGGAATCGACGCAGAGCAGTATGCCGCTGCCGAGGCAGCAGGGCGAGTGGCGCAGGACATTCCCGTGAATCACTCGCCCGCGTTCGCACCCGTGATCCAGCCGACACTCGACACGGGCACTCGTGCGCTCGTCGTCGCGGCGCTCGAGTGGCTTGCGAAATAGCCATCGTTAGTCCCGACGTGAGCTGCCGGTGCCACGCCGCTTCCACTCGCGCGGCACTGGCGCGTTCCAGCCGAAGTGCAGTCCCAGGATGCGGATGAGAAAGCACACGGCAGCTGCGACGACCGCGGTGACGGGGCCGTAGAGCCCGAATAGCGACGCGATGACGGCGAGGCCGGCGCCGATGAAGGCCGGCACAGCGTAGAGCCCGTCACTCAGCACGGAGGGCACACGTCCGAGCAGCGCATCGCGAAGCGTGCCTCCGCCGACAGCGGTGATGGTGCCGAGAATGATGGCCTGGGCCGGTCCGAGCCCGAACTCAATGGCTTTGATCGCTCCGGTGATCGCGAAGAAGCTCAGCCCGACAGCATCCAGCACCTCAATCGGCGTGGACAGTCGAACGAGACTGTTTCCGAAGGCGAAGGCGATGAGCGCCCCGACCGCCGCGACAGCGAGGTATCGCCAATCCTGAAAGGTGGCGGGCGAGAGGTTGAGCATCACATCGCGGATGACTCCGCCGCCCATCGCGGTGATCATGCCCAGAGCGATCACTCCGACGATGTCGACGCGAACGGCCCGGATCGCTGTGAGGGCTCCATTGAGTGCGAACGCAAACGTGCCCGTGAGGTCGAGGATGAGCAGAAGCAGTTGCTGATCCATCAACAACTCAACTCATGGCGCATACGACCATTCTTGCCGCGGTTGCCCGTGAGTGGCAACCGGCGCGCGACGACTCAGGAACCCCACTCGGTGGGCGGGCCGAGCGTGAGGAGCGTGCCGAAGACGACGCCGACGGCTACCACAAGGAGGATGCTGAGCAGGGCCGGATGCCGGAGGAAGAATCGGAGCCACGCACTCACCCACGTTGCATCGCGCGGATCGTCTGTCTTCTCGCGGCGCCAACCGCCCTCGAGCATGCCCCGACGCTCGAGGCTGCGGTCAAACGGAATCGTCGCATATGGGACGATCGCCGTGGCGACGGCGCCCACGATCTGCAGTGGCGTCCACCGCTGGTTCACGCCGACAAGACCGGCTGTGAAGGCGTAGGCGACGAAGATGACACCGTGCGTGCCGCCGCCGATGGTGACGGGCCAGTCGCCGATCTGCGCCACGTATTTGAGGAGCATTCCGATAATCAACAGGGTCCACGTGATCGTCTCGGCGATCGCGAGGATGCCGTAGAGACGTCGAGGTGTCAATGCCTTCGACGACGTGGATGCTATCGCGGATGAAGTCTCAGATGGGGCCATGCTCACTATCGTCTCTTACGGAGCTGAGCAGAGCATCGTCCAAAAGATGGAATGCGGGTGGCTAGGGCGATCAATATACGTTCTACTCGAGTCACTGGGTGAGGAGCGCTTCGAGGTCGTGCTCGGTGTTTCCGATGCCGCCGAGCAAGGTCTGCATGATGAGCCTCGCCCATTCGGAGGCGGACTCGTCGTCGGGCCGGGCGACTGCCGCCTCATGGATCAGCGCCATGTACACGTTGCGTGCCCACTGCACGTCGACCTCGGCGCGCAGGAGCCCGACCGCGAGGGAGCGTTGTAAGAGAGAATCGAGCTGCGCAATGTTGTCGGGGTCGATACCTCGAGCGCCCGCGCTGCCGAGGTCGATGAACTGCCAGGATGCTCGCCAGTCGACCTTGAGATCGAGCGTCGCCACGGTCAGTTGGTACAGCGCCACCAAAGGAGGCGCCGTATCTACGTTCGCACCGGCCACAGCTTCACGCAGCTTTGCGTTGACGACGTCGACGAGGGCATCGCGCAGGTCGTCCCTCGAGGAGAAGCGACGGTGCACGGTCGTGCGCGCGACACCGGCAGCTTTGGCCACAGCTTCGAGACTTGCCGACGGATCGGCGGCGAACACTCTCTCGGCCGCTTCGAGGATGCGCGCGATCGAGTTCTCGGCGTCGGCGCGAAGTGGGCGCGGGGGTTGGTGAGAAATTTCTGCCATAAGAGGATCATACCGTCACAACTATTGACTTAACTGCATCATCTGTGTTGCAGTTAATGTGTTGACACAGGGTCGACCTGAATGGAAGAAGACATTATGGACCTCCAGCTATCGGGCAAAACTGCACTCGTCACCGGCGCGAGCAAGGGAATGGGTTTGGAGGTCGTGCGTGTCCTTCACGAGGAGGGGGTCAGGGTAGTGACAGCCTCGCGCACGATCTCGCCCGCCCTCGCTGAAACCGGAGCCGTGACCCTCACCGGCGATCTGTCGCTACCGGATGTGCCAGCGCGGATCGTGACAGACGCCCTTGGCGTCACGGGCACTCTGGACATCCTTGTGAACAATGTCGGCGGTGGCGACACCGGTGCTCCTGGGGCGGGCTTCCTCGATTTCGGCGACGAAGCCTGGTCGTCCACCGTCGATCTGAACCTCTACGCGGCCGTTCGCACGACGCGTGCAGCCCTGCCCGCCCTGCTGGATTCGCGCGGAGCCGTCGTGAACGTCTCGTCCGACAGTGCCCGTCGACCGCAGACCGCACCTTTGCCGTATGGCGCGGCGAAGGCAGCGCTCAACGCGGTAACGAAGGGATTGTCGGAGGAATTCGGCCCAAGGGGTGTGCGATTTAACACGGTGTCGCCGTCGTCGACTCGCACTGCCCTCTGGGAGGGCAAACAGAGCTTCGGCGCCGACCTCGCGCAGGCAATGAACGTCACCCAGGAAGAACTGATCGCCGCCCTTCCGTCGCAGATGGGGATGCTCACCAACCGCTTCATCGAACCACGTGAGATTGCGACCACGATCGCCTACCTCGTCTCACCACTTGCGGACAGCGTCCACGGCGCCAATTGGGTAGTCGACGCCGGTGTCTCGAAGACAATCTAGGCAGGCTGGCCCCTCACTCCCGACGAATGCGCCGCTGCTAACGCGCTACACAGCTTGGAGTGCTGTGATCGCCGAGGTGAAGAAACGCAGCCCGTCGACGCCGCTGCGCATCGCGGCATCCGTGTCGGGCCCGAACCCCGCCTCGATCGCGTGTTCGGGGTGCGGCATGAGCCCGACGACGTTGCCGCGCTCGTTCGTGACGCCCGCGATGTCGCGCAGTGAGCCATTGGGGTTGACGCCGACGTAGCGGAAGGCAACGCGGCCTTCACCCTCGAGCCTGTCGAGCTCGTCGTTGCTGGCGATGAACCCGCCCTCGCCGTTCTTCAACGGAATGACGATCTCCTCGTCAGCCGAGAAATCGTTCGTCCACGCGGTGTCGGCGTTCTCGACGCGCAGCGTCTGGTCGCGGCGCACGAACGTGCCGAGCTCATTGCGAATGAGGCCTCCGGGCAGCAGGTGCGCCTCGGTGAGCATTTGAAAGCCGTTGCAGATGCCGAGAACGGGCATTCCCCTCTTCGCGGCGTCGATCACCTCGGCCATGATCGGCGATACCGAGGCGATCGCGCCGGCGCGCAGATAGTCGCCGTAGCTGAAGCCTCCCGGAAGCACGATCGCGTCGACGCCCTTGAGATCGTGTTCGCCGTGCCAGAGCGCGACGGGCTCAGCATCCGCGAATCGAATCGCCCGCTGTGCGTCGCGATCGTCGAGGGAGCCCGGAAAAGTGATGACGCCGATTCTCATCGTGCGTCTGCCTCGCGCACCGAGACGACGTCTTCGATGACGGAGTTCGAGAGAATCTCGCCTGCCACCGTCGTAACGTCGTTGATGACCTCAGGCGTCACCTCGTCAACGGTAATCTCGAAGCGCTTTCCGACACGCACGCCAGAGACGGCTGCGTGGCCGAGACGCGAGAGCGCGCCGTGCACTGCCTTCCCCTGGGGGTCGAGCAGCTCGGCCTTCGGCATGACATCAACAACAAGAATGGGCACGTGTGACTCCGAACGAAACACTGACGGCAAGGATGCTTCCAGTCTACTGTGTCGGTGCGCAGCAAACTTTCGACGGATGACGTCCGGATGCCGCACGGAATAGGCTCGGTCTCATGAGACACTCTGCCCTTGCCCCCGTGTTCACGGGGCTGCGCTGGGCGCTGCACGCTCTGCTCGTCGCGCTGATCGTTTTCGCGAGCGTGCATGCTGAGGTTCTGCAGTCCGAGCATGCTCGTGCCGTGCAGGTGCTGGGCGGAGCGATGCTCGTCGTCTACTTCGGCGGGGCCGGGGCAGCGCATCTGAGCGTGTTCACCGGAAAGCGTCTCTCGCTCTTCTCGTATGTGTGGATCGGACTTCTCGGTCTCGTCTGGCTTGGCATGCTCATGGTGACGATGGACGCCGCGTACATCGTCTTTCCGCTCTTCTTCCTCTTTCTTCACCTTCTGCCCATGACCGCGGGCATCGTCAGCGTCGTTGTGTCGACGACGCTGACGATCGCGATGCTCGGCTACCACTCGGGCATCAGCGTCGGCGGTGTCGTGGGCCCCGTCATCGGCGCCTCGGTCGCCCTGGCGATCTCGGGCGGGTACTCGGCGCTCTACCGTGAGGCGCGCGAGCGCGAGAAGCTCATCGACGAGCTGACGGCAACCCGGGGCGAGCTCGCCATCGCCGAGCGCGAAGCCGGTGTGCTCGCCGAGCGCGAACGGCTCGCGAGAGAGATTCACGACACTGTCGCGCAGGGTCTCTCGAGCATTCAGATTCTGCTGCACGCGACGGAGCGCGTCGATCCGGACAGGCCGGGCATCGAGCAGCTTCAGCTGGCGAGGCAGACCGCCGCAGACGCGCTCGTTGACACGCGACGCATCATCAGAGAGCTCACGCCTCCCGTGCTCGATGAGCAGACTCTCGCCGGAGCGCTCAGTCGGCTCGCCGCGTCGGCAGAGCACACCCTGCGCACGAGCGGGCGAGCAACCCGTGTGCGATTTCACCTCGTCGGCGAGGCGCAGCCGCTGCCTATGATCACCGAGACAACCTTGCTGAGGGTCGCGCAGAGCGCCATTGCCAATGTGCAGCAGCACGCGAAGGCAACGGCCCTCGACATCACCCTGACGTTCGATGAGGATGCCGTCACTCTCGACGTCGTCGATGACGGAACGGGCTTTGACACGGCGACGCTCGACAAACGAAACAGCACGTCTTTCGGTCTCACGGCGATTCGCCGTCGAGTGATCGAGCTTGGCGGAAGCATGTCAATCGAGTCGGTTCCCGGTGAAGGCACCGCTCTCGCCGCGACGATACCGCTCACAGAGGAGGCAGCATGATTCGCCTGTTGATCGCTGACGACCACCCCGTCGTGCGCGCAGGGCTGCGCGCACTGTTCGAGACAGAGAGTGACATGACGGTCATCGCCGAGGCGGCGACGGGCGCCGACGCCGTGCAGAGGGCAGGCATCGACGTCGACCTCGTGCTCATGGACCTGCAGTTCGGCGGCGGCACTCAGGGCGTCGAGGCGACGCGGCGCATTCGCGAGGCGGGCGGGCCGCGCGTGCTCGTGCTCACCAACTACGACACCGATGCAGACATTCTCGGCGCCGTCGAAGCGGGAGCAGCCGGCTACCTGCTCAAGGATGCCCCTCCGGCCGAGCTGCTCGCTGCGGTGCGGGCGGCTGCGGCGGGGGAGACCGCGCTCGCCCCGAGCGTCGCCGGTCGCCTCGAGGCGCGAAAGGATGCCGCGTCCGTCGCCCTCAGCCTGCGCGAGGCCGAGGTGCTCGATCTCGTCGCGAATGGCCAGTCGAATCGCACGATTGCACGGCAGCTCTTTCTGTCGGAGGCGACGGTCAAGTCGCACCTGGTTCACATCTTCACGAAGCTCGGCGTTTCGAGTCGCACGCAGGCTGTTGCCGCGGCGCGCGAGCGAGGACTGATCCGGTCGCAAGCGCGGTGACGGCGACACCTGCCCCTCGCGCATCGTTCACCCGCAGGCCACGCGCGTGACTCCTGCGGTTCGAGTCGGACTCGTACGTTCGAGTCGTCACCGCAGAGAAAGGGCTGCTCGCCACCATGACAATGCACGCAGAAACGCTGACTGTCGAACCGGCGCGGCGCATCGACGCCGTGGAGTTCTCCGACGTCGCCGTTGAGTTGGTCGTTCTTGACCTGTCCGCAGCAACGGTGCGCGGCACAGAATTAGTCGATGCCGCGCCCGAGGTGGTTGAGAGTGCCGAGGGTGTTGAGGCCGTCGAGGGCGCCGAGCGCATGTTTCGACTGCTGCGGGACGCGGGGGTCTCGATTGCGCTCACCACCGGTCGTTCGCGCGAGACAATGAAAGCGATTATCGACATGCTCGGCTGGCGTGACGTCATCGATGTTGCACTGTGCGCCGAGGATGCGGGGCGGGGCATGCCGTTTCCCGATCTGCCCCTCACCGCGCTGATGCGCACGGGCGCGGCGTCAGTCGACTCGATGGTCATCGTCGGCGACACGGTAGATGCCATGCGCACCGGGCTCGCGGCGGGTGCTGGGCTGAACGTCGGAGTGCTCACGGGAGCAACCGACGCCGAGCAGCTGCATCAGGCCGGCGCAGACGAGGTGCTGGAGTCGATTGCCGCGCTTCCCGCAATGCTCGGAGTCAGCCCGGAGGTGTGACGTCGGGCCGCCCGCTCCGGAGCGTCGACGGGTCGTGCAGCGTGCGCAGCGCTGTCACGACGTCGCGATGCCAGCGCTCTGCGAGAGGAACGACGGCACGGTAGTCGACGGTGTCGTGCACACCACCCTCGTACTCAACGGCCGACGCCGCAACGCCAGCCGCACGCAGAGCGTGAGCATACGCCCTGCCATCGCCGCGCAGAACGTCGAACTCAGCCGTGAGAATGACGGCGGGCGGCAGCCCGCGCAGATCGGGGGCGAGCAGCGGCGAGGCGAGCGGATCGCGAGCGCGTGAGCGATCGCCGAGGTAGGCGTTCGCCACCTGAACGAGCTCGCGCCGTGCGAGAAAATAGGGAACGTGCAGGGTCCACAGCGGCGTGAAGTCGATGTGCTTGCCCGTCAGATCGAGAGCGGGCACCTCGAGAATCTGCAGGCAGATCGGATGCCGCGCTCGCTGCCGATTGGCGAGCGTCACCGCCGCCGCGATGTTTGCGCCAGAGGAGATGCCGCCGATGGCGACTCGCGTCGGGTCGATGCCCAGGTCGGCGGCGTTCCCGTGCACCCAGTCGAGAACGGCGTACCCCTGTCGGACGGGAGTGGGAAAGCGGTGCTCGGGGGCGAGCGCGTAATCGACGGCAATCGTGATGACCTCGGCGTCTGCGGTGCGTGAGCGAAAGAGAGCGTCTTCACTTGCCCAGTCGATGCCGCCGAGTTGAAAGGACCCTCCGAAGAACATGATCACTGCGGGTAGCGGTCCACCGCCATCCGTCGTCGGTCGGTAGAGGCGCACGCGCACGTCGGGGTACCCGTCAACGGCGATCGTGCGGTCTTCGGTGGGGACGGTGGGGCCGTAGACCCCGATGCGATCGAAGAACTTGGTGTCCCACGCATGCGCATTCTTCCGCTTCCACTCCGACGTCGACTTTCTCGCCGAAGACGCAGCCTGTGCGCGTGACGCTTTGCGCGCTTGCTGCCTCGCCGTTCGCGGACCGAATCGCGCAAAGAAGCGCCGAGTCGACAGAAACGTTCTGCGTCGAAACTGGTGAGCGAGATCACGCAGGTGCGATCGATGCATGGCAGCGAAGTAGGGATCGAGTGGCACGGGCAACCTCCAGCATCCTCAATTATGCCGTTGAGAGGCCCGTGCCGGCGATCTTATTCGGCGGCGTTGACGGTGATCAGGTTGTTCCACGGGTCGTCGAAGCTGAGCGTCTTCCCGTCGTCTCGTGTCTGGAGTTTGTGGTGGCGCAGGCGTTCGTCGAGCTCGCCGAGCCCGTCTCGCGTGGGCAGCTCGATGCCGATGCGCCCGAGGCCGAGCGCCGGCATGCGGGGCCCGGCCCCGCGACTGTTCCAGACGTTCATCGCCATGTGGTGGTGGTATCCGCCCGCCGAGACGAAGAGAGCCTGATTGCCGAGGGATGCTGTTGCGTCGAAGCCCAGGGTGTCAACGTAGAACTTGCGGGCGGTCGCCGTGTCGCCGACGGAAAGGTGCACGTGGCCGATCACGGCCCCGCCGAGTTCGGAAGCATCCGGTGTCGTCGCTCCCTGCTCTGTGAGATGCTCGCGCAGGTATTCATTCGGATCGAGGTAGAGCGTCGCCATCTCGACCTGGCCGTGAACCCAGCTCCACTCGGTGCGGTCTCGATCCCAGTAGAGTTCGATTCCGTTGCCCTCGGGGTCTGTGAAGTAGAACGCCTGGCTCACGAGGTGGTCTGCACTGCCGGTGAAGGTGCCGGGCTGGGCCCGCGCCACCGAATAGAGCGCCGCGGCGAGAGCCGACTGCGATTCGAAGAGGATTGCCGTGTGAAACAGGCCAGCCGCACCGACAGGAGCGTGGGCGAGCGCGGGAGAGTGCTCGAGCACAACGAGGGGCTCGCGCCCGCGGCCGAGGGTGACGGTGCTCTCGGTCGCAGACAGAACCTGCAGGGTGACGGCGTCGCGGTAGTACGCCGTCATGCCGTCGAGGTCGGAGACGAGAAGGGTGACGGCGCCCATGGACGTGTCGGCCGCAAGCTTTGTGGAGGTATCGGGTGCAGTGGTCATGATGGGTATAACGATAGTTGTAGCGACAACATTCCTGCAAGCTCATGTCCCTTGGCTTCTGCACTTTTCCGCCGTACGCTTCGAAACAGTGGTTCTGAACAGCGAAGTCAGAGGAGGGGCTCTTATGAGTTGGGGACGTGTTCTGGTCAGGGTGGTCGTTGGCGGGCTCTTCGTCGGGCACGGGCTGCAGAAGCTGAAGGGATCGTTCGACGGTCCTGGCCTCGACGGCACAGAGAAGATGATGGAGAGCCTCGACATGGAACCGGCGAAGGAGAATGCGCTTGCCGTATCTCTTGCTGAGACGGGTGCAGGCGCGGCGATCATCGCCGGCGCGGCAACGCCGGTCGCGGCCGGTGGGCTCATCGCGTCGATGGTGACGGCGATTCGAAAGGTGCACGGCAAGAACGGCGTGTGGAACTCGAACGGCGGGTTCGAATACAACCTCGTGCTCATCTCGGCCCTCGTCGCCATCGCCAGCGACGGGCCGGGACGTGCGTCCATTGACGCGGCGTTTGGAAAATCGCGCTGGGGCGGCGGTGGCGGACTGTTCGCCCTGCTTCTCGGCGTCGGTTCGTCGTTCGCCGCCGTCGAGATGGGCAAGCGCGCCGCCGAGCAGAAGCGCCTCGTCGATGGCGCGGGCGAGGTCTAGCTCGCCGTCATGCGCTCCAGGAGTTCGCTGTAGCGGTCCGCCGTGCGCTCGATGATCTCTGCTGGCAGCTCCGGGGGAGTGCCGGCCATGTTCCAGTTCTCGGTGAGCCAGTCGCGCACGATCTGCTTGTCGAAGCTGGCCATGCGCTGTTCGGGGGTTTCGCCCGATGCCCATGCCTTGGCGTCCCAGTAGCGCGAGGAGTCCGGAGTGAGCACTTCGTCGGCGAGGGCGATATCGCCCGTCTCGGGATCGCGACCGAACTCGAATTTGGTGTCGGCGAGAATCAGCCCGTGCGACTCAGCGGTCTTCGCCGCTGTCGCATAGATTGTGAGGGCGAGGTTGCGGATCGCCGCGGCATCCTCGTCGCCGACGAGTTCGACGGTGCGCGCGAATGAGATGTTCTCGTCGTGCTCGCCAAGCGGGGCCTTCCACGCCGGTGTGTAGATCGGCTCGGGAAGGCGATCGCCATTCTGCAGGCCGTCGGGGAGGGAGATGCCGCAGACTGTGCCGTTCTGCTCGTACTCCTTCCAGCCCGATCCCGTCAGGTAGCCGCGCACGACGGCTTCAACGGGAAACATGTCGAGCTTCTTCACGAGCATCGCCCGCTCGGCAACCTCGACGGGAAGTGCGGTGTGGCCGCGCTCGCCGTCCCTGTGGCTGGCGACGAGGTGGTTGGCAACATCGAGCTGATCGAACCACCAGAGGCTCAGGCGTGTGAGCACTTCGCCCTTTCCGGGGATGCCGGGGGAGAGCACGTAGTCATAGGCGCTCACGCGGTCGCTGGCGACAAGCAGCATGGCGTCGCCTGCTCCGGCTACATCTGTAGCGGGGGAGGCGGGCTCGAAAAGATCACGCACCTTTCCCGAATAGAGGTGGTTCCAGCCGGCGGGTGTCAGGTTTGTGCTCACCACTCCATTATCGGGCCTTTCTGTAACGGGCGATTATTTTCGTGGATGCTGTGCTCGTCGTGCCTGTTCTCCACAGAACAAGGTCGAATATAACTTCGAATCTAAGTTATCCACAGATGGCAGGTTATTCGAATCTGTGTCTGTGCATGATGGCAAAATTGGTGCATGGATGATTACAGAGAACCTCCGGATGGGCCCGAGGAGTGGGTGCCTTCGGAGGACCATGAGAGATCCCATCAGCCGCCACCGACGCCGCCAGCGGACTCTCCGAAGTCTCGCGAAGGCGATGTTGGCGACGATGCTGTCGTTGGTGCTTTGCGTTTTCGTTTGGGCGGTGTTGTTGATGATTCGCAGCTGATTGCGGCGGCGGAGGCGTCCCGGTTGCGTGGCATGTATGCGATGTTGCAGGATGCCCTTGAGCACCCGGGGGTGTTCATCCCGAACGCTCACGGGCTCGTCCGTGCCGATCTGACGGGCGAGTCGCAGGGGTGGGTTCGTTCGTCATTGGCGCAGGAGATCGGTGCTGCACTCGGTATCACGAAGAGCCAGGCTGCCGGACTCATCAACGATGCTGAGACGCTGTGCGAGACGCTCCCGGCAACACTCGACGCGTTAGATGCCGGCGAGGTCACCCGGCAGCATGCTGATGCGATGATCCGCCAGTCTGTCGGCTTGAGCGCCGACGAGGTCGCGGCGTTTGAGGCGAAAGCGTTGCCGAAAGCCATCCAGCAGTCGCCGACGCAGTTCTCTCGGGCTGTAGTGAAGATCCGGGAGGGGTTGTTTCCCGACTCGATCAGTGAACGGCGCACCGAGGCGGTCACGAACCGTCGTGTGGAGTGTTACGGCACCCAGGACGGTATGGGGGTGCTCAGTGTGAGTGCTCCGATCGAGGTGGTGCAGAGCCTGCGCAATGCTGCCCGTCTGACAGCGCGGGCGTTGAAGGCTGCCGGGGATGAGCGCACGGTGGCGCAGATCGAGACCGACGCCATCATCGATGCACTCATGATCGGGTTCACCGCCGATTCCGGTGACAAGCCCGGTGTCGGCGCATCTGGTGTCGGCGCTGACCGGCTCGGCAGCATCCGACCCACCGTGTATGTCACCGTCCCCGTCATGACACTGCTCGGACACTCCGAGGAGCCCGCGCATTTGGACGGGTACGGGCCCATCGCACCGGAAATGGCACGCGAGTTGGCGGCGCAGGCGCCGAGTTTCACCCGGCTGCTGACGCACCCGGAGACCGGGGCTGTGCTCTCCGTCGGCCGGCACAGCTACGCTGTCCCGGCGGATCTGAAACGGGCCGTGCAGTTACGGGACGAAACCTGCATCGGCATCGGCTGCGACAGACCTGCCACCACCTGTGACCTCGATCATCGGAAAGAATGGCAGCGCGGCGGCGAAACCAGCCTCAGCAATCTCCAAGCAGCATGCGAACAACACCACATGATCCGACACCACACCCAATGGGACGTTACCGTCACCGACGATAATGAAATCGAATGGGTCTCACCACTCGGGAAGACCTACCGGGTGCCCCGAACGTCAAATGTCCAATTTGCCCAGGCCGACGCGGCGAACAACAACGAGCGAATGGAGCTTCCCAACACACCACCATTCTGATGTGGCGATGAGTTTCGCTACACGGAGTCGTGGCTGCTGACCAGCCGAGGGTTGACCGGATGCTTTCTCCTGTTCAGTCGCGGAGGGCTCCCCCAGTGCTGAGCGCTGTCCAGATGCCGGATCTGCGTCCCTGCTGGATGCTTCCATGTCGGTTCCAAGGAGTAGTCTCCTGGATGTACATGCGGTGAATGACGGCGTTCCTCCGCACAGAAAGATCGAGGCAGGAACACTCATGGATCGCACCCTCCGCCCATGGCCAGCACTCTGGGCACTCGTCATCGGCTTCTTCATGATCCTCGTCGACACGACGATCGTGTCCGTTGCCAACCCCGCGATCATCACGGGTCTCGACACCACGATCGAGAGCGTGCTCTGGGTGACGAGCGCCTACTTGCTCGCGTATGCTGTTCCGCTGCTCATCACGGGCCGCCTCGGCGACCGCTTCGGACCAAAGAAGCTCTACCTCATCGGTCTCGCCCTATTCACGGTCGCGTCAGCCGCGTGCGGTCTCTCCAGCGACATCACCATGCTCATCGTCGCACGCGTCGTGCAGGGCTTCGGGGCATCAATGATGACGCCGCAGACGATGGCCGTCATCACACGCATCTTCGCACCCGATAAGCGCGGAGCCGCCATGGGTCTGTGGGGAGCAACAGCGGGAGTCGCCTCGCTTGTCGGACCGATTCTCGGTGGCGTTCTCGTCGACGGGTTCGGCTGGGAATGGATCTTCTTCATCAACGTCCCCGTGGGCATCATCGCCTTCGTCGCCGCCGTGCGCTACGTTCCAGCGCTGACGACGCACCGGCATCGCTTTGACATCGTCGGCGTCATCCTCAGCGCCGTCGGCATGTTTCTTCTCGTCTTCGGAATTCAAGAGGGCCAAAGCTACGACTGGGGTCAGATCTGGGGACCGATCTCCGTGTGGTCGCTCATCATCTCTGGTGTCGTCATCCTCGCCGCGTTCGTCGTGTGGCAGCGCTTTACGCGCAGCGAACCGCTTGTTCCCCTTCGGCTGTTCCGCGATCGCAATTTCTCGCTCGGCAACACCGTGATCACCACCGTCGGCTTTGCGATCATCAGTATGTCGCTGCCGCTCATCTTCTATCTGCAGATGGTGCGAGGGCTCACCCCAACGGAGTCAGCCCTCATGCTTGTGCCGATGGCCGTGATCTCCGGCGTGCTCGCACCCTTCGTCGGCCGTCTCATCGACCACATCAACCCGCGGCTCGTCGCAACGGCGGGCATGGCCTGCTGCGCGGTTTCCTTGGCGTGGTACGCCGCCGTTCTCACTCCAGACCAGCCGATCTGGATTCTGCTGCTGCCGAGCGCGGTGATGGGGCTGGCGAATTCTGCCATGTGGGGGCCGCTCGCGACAATGACAACGCGCAATCTTCCTCCCGCGCTCGCTGGTGCCGGCTCTGGCGTCTACAACACGACTCGGCAGGTGGGCGCGGTGCTGGGGAGCGCGTCAATCTCAATGCTGATGCAGGCGCGCCTCGCAGTGGAGCTGCCTGCGGGCGGGCACGCAGCGGGCCCGGACGCTGCCGCCCTCTCTGGAGTGCTTCCGGAGTTTCTCCATGCGGGATTCAGTGCAGCAATGGGGCAGGCTCTGCTGCTTCCCGCCGCACTTGCCGTTGTCGGAGCTATCGCGACGCTCTTCTTTGCAAAGCCGAAGCCGATTGCCGCCGAGTGGAGCGCGCAGAGCTCTTGACCGTCGCCCCGTGGCTGGATAGCGTCAGAGCACGGTCAGGGACAGGAGCACTCGCGATGAGCGACAGCAACAACGCAGGTGGTTTCAAACGATTGCTTTCAAGCACCAACTGGATAGCGCTTGTGCTCGTGGTGCTCGTCATTGTGTTCATGGCGCAGAACTCGCACGATGCGAATCTGACGATTCTGTGGATGACGGTGCGTTGGCCGCTCTGGCTCGCCATCGGGATCGTTCTCGTTCTGTCGTTCGCCGCCGGATATCTCTTTCGCGGGCGGCGTGACAAGCGCCGGCGTTCAGCGCGGTAGCCGAAGCGCGAACGCTAGTCGGCGACGCACCGTGCGATGTCTGATCGGTACTGCGCGCCCTCGAGTTCGATCAGCCCGATTGCGTCATATGCCCGTTCGCGTGCCTCGCTGAACGTGGTGCCCAGCGCGACCACGTTCAGCACCCGGCCTCCGGATGCCGTCAGGCGTCCGCCCGCGTCCGTTGTCGCTGCGTGGGCAATGTGCACACCCTCGATCGCTTCGGCCGCATCGAGACCCGTGATCTGCCGACCCGTTATGGGCTTCGCCGGGTAGTTCTCACTCGCGAGAACGACGGTCACGGCCGTTGTCATGCTGAACTCCGGCCTGTCGGAATCATCGAGTGTGCCGGTCGCTGCGGCGAGGAGCAACTGCGAGAGCGGTGTCGCGAGCCTCGGAAGAACAACCTGCGTCTCGGGGTCGCCGAACCGGGCATTGAACTCGATGACGCGAATGCCGCTGTCGTCGGCGTTGTCCCGCTTGCTCGTCAAGATGAGCCCGGCGTAGAGCAGACCGATGAACGGCGTCTGATCTTCGGCAAGCTGAGTGATGACCGGCTGCGCCACCGTGCGAATCACCTCGTCAACGAAGGCCTCCTCGCTTCCGAACGTCTCATCGAGCCACGGCAGGGGCGAATACGCGCCCATGCCGCCGGTGTTCGGCCCGGCGTCGCCGTCGCCAAGTCGCTTGTAATCCTGGGCGGGGGAGAGCGGCAGAACACGGTGGCCGTCGCTCAGCAGAAACAGTGAGACTTCCTGCCCCTCAAGAAACTCTTCAACGAGGATGCTGCCATGGGGAAGATATGCGCGTGCGTGGTCGCGGGCGGCATCTCGATCGTGGGTGACGAGCACACCCTTTCCCGCAGCGAGGCCATCCGCCTTCACGACATACGGCGACCCGAAAGCGTCGAGAGCGGATTCGACCTCGGCGAGGGATGTCGCTCGGGTCGCGCGGCCGGAGGGCACGCCAGCGGCATCCATCACGCGCTTTGCAAAGGTCTTCGACCCCTCGAGCTGAGCGGCGGCTTTGCCCGGCCCGAAAACGGGGATGCCCTGCTCGCGCAGCTCGTCTGCAACGCCAGCGACGAGGGGGGCCTCTGGGCCGATCACCACGAGGTCCGCCGCCATCTCGATGGCGACGTTTGCCACGATGACGGGGTCGGTGATGTCGAACGTCGCGCACGTCACGTCGCGGGCAATGCCGGCATTGCCTGGCGCCGCTGTGATGTCGTGACTGTCCGTCTCGGCACGAAGAGAGAGGATGATGGCGTGTTCCCGGGCGCCAGACCCCAGCACAAGAATCTTCACGAGTACTAGCCTATGGGCATGGCTCGTGCGCGCATCACCGATGACATTGGAATTCCTGCGGTCGACCGAGCCGTGCGAGAAGCCGCCGTGCGAGACGACGTGGCGACGGCCGTACGGTTCACACTTCAGCTGCTTGCCGAGCGATTCCCCGGCAACACAGTGGAGCTTCGGGTTCCGCCGTTCGGCGCCACCCAGTGCATTGAAGGGCCGAAGCACACGCGCGGCACACCTCCCAACGTCATCGAGACCGACGCTGAGACCTGGCTGGCGCTGGCAACGGGCACGGTGGCGTGGGTGGATGCTGTCGAGACGGCGTCTGTGACGGCATCCGGAAGCCGGGCCGACCTCACGGGTCGGCTGCCCATTCTCAGACTGCGCGCCTGACAGCTGCCGCCGCCCGGCGCCCACCGCCGCAGCCGCCGTGTGAAACGCACACAGCTTCATGCGCGACAATGGAAGGCATGAGCACCACTCCGGGCGCCGCGTCTGAGCGCCCCGTCTCCGACCCGTCCGCGCGCGATCGAGCAGCGGGCGCTGAGCCAACCGCGGCCGAGTCGGCCACGACGGAGCCTGCCGCGACAGTGCCCGCCACAACAGTGCCCGCCACAACAGTGCCCGCTGCGACATCCACCTCGCATGAGGTGGCGGTGCGTCGAGCACCGAAGTACCAGACGTTCATTCTGATCGGCGTCATCGTCGGACTGATTGCGGCGATGATTCTCACCTTCGCCTTTCAGCGCACGCCGAATGAGATCGACGCAGCTCGCGGCGAGGTGTACTTCTCGCCAGGCGCGGTGTTCGGATTTCTTCTGCTTGTCTGCATTCCCATTGGGATCGCGGTCTTCGGACTCCTTGCCTGGATTCTCGACGTGAGAGCCCGCAAGAAAACACACACGGTGCGAGTCGATAAGGTTAACGTGCGCGTCAGCGAGCCGGAAGCTGAGGCGCCACCAGCAGCAACAACGTCAGCCGATCACGAGGACAATCTGTGAGCAGTTCCGCGACATATCGCGAAGCAGGAGTCGACACCGCAGCGGGCGACCTCGCCGTCGAACTCATGAAATCGGCTGTCTCAGCCACACACGGACCACAAGTGCAGGGCGGCTTCGGCGGATTCGCCGGGCTCTTCGACGTCTCGTACCTCACGAGATTCCGCAAGCCCCTTCTCGCAACATCGACCGACGGCGTCGGCACGAAAGTCGCGATTGCCCAGGCAATCGACAAGCACGATTCAATCGGTCAAGATCTCGTCGGAATGGTCGTCGACGACATCGTCGTCGTGGGAGCCACACCGCTGTTCATGACGGACTACATCGCCTGCGGCAAGGTGGTTCCCGAGCGCATCGCCGATATCGTGCGCGGCATCGCCGAGGCGTGCTCCGCAACGGGAACGGCGCTTGTCGGAGGGGAGACCGCCGAGCACCCCGGGCTCATCGCCGAAGACGAGTACGACGTCGCTGGAGCAGCGACGGGGGCCGTCGAAGCGGATGCTGTTCTGGGAGCACACCTGGTGAAAGACGGCGACGCCGTCATCGCTCTCGCCTCGAGCGGGCTGCATTCAAACGGATACTCGCTCGTGCGACATATTCTTGCGCAGCAGAAGATCAGCTACACCGACACTTCAGCCGAACTCGGCGGTGTTGTCGGCGAAGTGCTGCTCGAGCCTACTCGGCTGTACACCAAGCCAATGCTTGACGTCATGGCTGCCGCACCGGGAGCACTCCACTCGCTGTCGCACGTGACGGGCGGCGGCATCGCCGCCAACCTCGCACGCGTGCTTCCCGCCGGATCGTGGGTCGAGGTTGACCGTTCGACGTGGTCGCCTTCCCCCGTGTTCCGCGTGCTCAGCGACATGGCGGGAACACCGCTTGAAGCTAGCGAAGGCACCTGGAACCTCGGAATCGGGTTCTTCGCCGTCGTTGACGCCGCTCAGGCAGCATCCGTCATCTCGCTCTGCGAATCCGCGGGAATCCCCTCGTGGCAGGTCGGCGAGGTGCACACGGGAACACGAGACTTCACCGGCTTCGAGCAGGGTGCCAAGGGTGTCGACGGCGGTGCCGTGCGACTCGTTGGAACTCATGCGAGCTGACAGCCCAACCGCAGAACAACTGAACCCTTCGGGAGCCCACTGACATGTGCGGAATCGTCGGAATCGTCTCACACGAGCCCGTCAACCAGCAGGTTTACGATGCGTTGTTGCTTTTGCAGCACCGCGGCCAAGATTCCACGGGAATCGCGACGGCCGAGGGGCCGACCTTTCACATGACGAAGGCCAAAGGTCAGGTGCGGGAGGCTTTTCGCACCCGCGACATGCGCTCGCTCGTTGGCAATGTCGGGCTCGGTCACGTGCGGTACGTCACAAAGGGCGATGCGGCAAACGAGCAGGAGGCCCAGCCTTTCTACGTGAACGCGCCGTATGGCATCATTCTCGTGCACAACGGCAATCTGACGAACACGCGTGAGCTCGCCAAAGACCTCTTTCATGTGGATCGCCGACACGTGAACTCGACGAGCGACACCGAGATGCTGCTCAACGTGCTCGCGAACGAGCTTCAGGGGCAGATCTCGGGAATGGAACTTGACCCCGACCAGATCTTCACCGCCGTGTCGCAGGTGCACGAACGTGTTGAAGGCTCGTATGCGGCGATCGCGATGATCGCCGGGCACGGGTTGCTTGCCTTCAGAGACCCCTACGGCATCCGGCCGCTCGTGCTCGGGCGTCGCCAGGCGGGCATCATCGGCGATGATTGGGTCGTCGCGTCGGAGTCGCTCGTGCTCGAGGCTGCTGGCTACGACGTCGTGCGCGACATTGCACCGGGCGAAGCGGTTTTCATCACGCCAGACGGTGAGCTGTTCTCCCGGCAGTGCGCGCGTTCGCCGCGACTCGTTCCGTGCTCGTTTGAATACGTGTACCTTGCTCGCCCCGATTCGATTATGAACGGCATCTCGGTGTATGACGCCCGGCTGCGGCTCGGCAATCGTCTCGCCGACACCATCACCACGCACATGCCTCTCGGCGACGTGGACGTGGTGATGCCGATTCCGGACTCGTCGAGACCCGCGGCAATGCAGGTGGCGCGGAAGCTCGGCATCGAGTACCGCGAGGGTTTCTATAAGAATCGCTACGTTGGGCGCACCTTCATCATGCCGGGGCAGGCGCAGCGCAAGAAGAGCGTGCGCCAGAAGCTCAACGCCATGGGCAGCGAGTTCAAGGGTAAGAACATTCTGATCGTCGATGATTCGATCGTTCGGGGAACCACCTCGAAAGAGATCGTGGAGATGGCGCGCGCTGCCGGTGCGAACAAGGTGACATTCACCTCAGCGGCGCCTCCGGTGCGGCATCCGCATGTCTACGGAATCAACATGCCCACACGTGCCGAACTGATTGCGCATAATCGCAAGATCCCAGAGATCGGTGCCGTGCTCAACGCCGACCACATGATCTTTCAGGAAGTCGACGATATGCGCGACGCCATCATTGAAGGGTCGGACGTCACCGATCTCGAGATGAGCTGCTTCACCGGCGACTATGTCACCGGATCCGTCACGCCGGAGTATCTCGAGTGGATTGAGCGAACCCAGTTGTCGTGACAGTGCGGGTCGCCTCTGCGGGCAGATGAGAATCTGCGCTGGCGATCTGCGCAAACGACGCGATCTGCGCAAACGACAGAGCCGGGCATGGCTTGGCCTGCCCGGCTTTCTCTCGTGGCGCTACGAGCACTCGGGTAACGGGTCAGGCCCGCTTCTGTTGGTCTGACGAGAAGTCGTCTGCATACTCAGACCACTTCGAGACCTCGTCTTCATACGGGTCAGGAGTGCTGCCACCGAGCTCACGCTGGAGCTGGTCGTAGTCCACTTCTGGGCTGAACGACTTGAGCTCACGTGCGATCTTCGTGTGCTTTGCCTTTTGACGGCCACGCCCCATGCGAGACCCCCTCACAAATCAGTATTCGGATAGCTGTCTAGCTACCCGCGGTTGTACCAACCAGGGAACGATAAGACTAACCCTGAGTTTAGCATGATGGTGCCTTGATCTCTCCTGTGAGACGGTCCGGCCGGTGCTGACCTGTCGAAGCGTGACATCACATGCGACGGACGGAATATGGCGCCGAAACGCTCAATCAGCGATACGCTGGAACCGAGGCAGAGAAGCCGTTCGCAGTGGCGAGAGGAGTTCGAGATTATGCAGAACCCCGAAAATGGCCCGGTGCTTGTCGGAGTCACAGGAGAGCAGCCCGAGAGCGTTCCCGAGCGAGGTGTCGCGTTTGCGAAGGCCTTCGGTCGTGACGTGGTGTTCGCGTGGGTTGATACCACGCAATACACCTCGGGATTCATGTCTGACGGCACCGTCGCCTTTACGACGTTTGATCCTGATCCGTCTGCCGAGAGCAATCCGGACATCGAATGGCTTGAGGAGCGCGCGAAGGCCGCAGCCCAGAACGCGGGCGTCACGTGGACCACGAGAGTCGGTGCAGGTCAGCCCTCTGCCGTTCTCGGTGCGATGGCCGACGAAATCGGCGCCAGCATGATCGTTGTCGGAACGCGAGAGCCCGGGTTCATTGCCGGGCTCCAGGAGTTTCTCGGAGGTTCGGTCGCCGCGCATCTGGCGCACACGCAATCCCGGCCCGTTGTCGTCGTGCCGCTGCTTCCTGCGGATGAGGGCGGCCGGGTGCCATGGGAGCCCGAGGCCTAGCCTCGAACTCCCACAGGATGCTGCGGGGCGAGACGAGTTAGCGCGGACGGAGCAGCTCGCGAACGCGAGCAAGCTCGGCTCGCGCGGTCACGATGAGCTCATCGTCGACGACCTTGCCCGACGCGATGGCCGTGCGCAGGTCTGAGCGCAGATCGCGGCGAAACTCCGACACGGCGGTTTCGATCTCGTAGACCGCGACCCGGCTCTGAGTGCGCGCATCCGTATCGCGAGGCGTCGAGACGGGGTCGTCTTGCGCTCGTGCCCGTGCGTCGCGAGATGCCGACGCGAGCTCGGCACGCAGCGAACGCATTGCGTCGTTCACGCCCGTTCGCACTTCGTCGGCGAGACGGCGCACGGAGTCGCTCACATCGTCTTCGATGGCATCGAGCTCGTCCGCGCGACGCTCGAGTTCGGCTCGACCGGCATCCGTTATCTCATAGACGCTCTTACGCCCATCGCTGTTCTTGGCGACGAGCCCGTCTTCGGCGAGCTTCGCCAGTCGGGGGTACACCGTGCCGGCGCTCGGGCTGTACGTTCCGCCGAAACGTTCGCTGAGCGCCTGAATAATCTCGTACCCGTTTCGAGAGCTCTCGGCGAGAAGCTTCAGCACGTAGAGGCGCAGACTGCCGTGCGCGAAAACCGGGGTCATTGCACTGCTCCGTCCGCGTCGACGCTGTCGGGCGAGGGTGCGGGTGAGCGCTTGATCACCGAGATGTCGCCGGAAACCGTGTTCGCCGTCACCTCGACGGTGAAGTTGCCTGTTCCCTGCCTCGTCATCGAATAGCCGCGACCAAACGTGCCGTCGACCGTTCTGCCATCGACGTGCATGCGTCCGCTCACGGTGTTGAGTACACAGCGAGTGCCGAGATCGCCGTCGACGCGGGCTGTGACGTTTCCCGACATCGAATTGACCCGGATGCGGTCGCACGCCCCGGTCGCGTCGATGAAGACATCGCCCGAGACGGTGTCGCCCGTGATCTTCGTGAGTTCGCCCTGCGCCGTGACATCGCCTGACACGGTGTGAACCGAGACCGTGCCCGAGTGATTGCTGACGTTGAGTGCGCCCGACACGGCGTTGAGCTCGACATCGCCCGTCAGGCTGTCGGCTCCGATCTCGCCGCTGACCGTGCTGAGGCGGGCGTCGGTTTCGAGCCCGGATACGAGAGCTGTGGCGCTCACCACGCCGAACGACAGGTCGATGCTGCGGGGAACGAGAACGCTCACCGCGGCAGAGGCCCGGCTGGGGCCGAATGCTCGGAACGTGTCGATGAAGTTCTCCCAACGCAGCTGAGGGTGGTCGATCTCGAGGGAGTCACCGTCGATTGTCACTTTGAGGTCTCGTCCGGTGACGTCGTTCACCTCGATGCGCGCAGTGTCTTCGTCGTGTCCGATGACGTCGATGGTGCCGGCGATGAGGGCTACCTTGAGCGCTCTAATGATGCCGGTGTCGATCACCCGCGATTCACCCGGCTGGATGAACCATTTCTCTCTGCTCATGGGATGCCCTTCTCTTCGCATCGTAAACGCGATATATCGCGTGTTCCTCAAACACGATATATCGCGTTTCACCGATTGGCAACGGTGTGCAGGAAACTCGGGGTTGACATTGACGCAACGTCAACTTCTATCGTGGACACCGTTGCACAGCAAAAAGGAGACGAGATGCACTGGTCAATTCACGAGATTGCCCAGCACGCGGGCACGACGAGCCGCACGCTGAGGCACTACGACCACATCGGGATTCTCGAGCCGAGCCGCATTGGACCGAATGGCTATCGGTATTACGACGATCAGTCGCTTGTGCGGCTGCAGCGCATTCTGCTGCTGCGTGAGCTCGGGCTCGGACTTTCCGCGATCGCCGACGTCATCGATCGTGAGGCAGATGCGCCGACGGCACTTCGCACGCACCTCACGTGGCTGCGACGCGAACACGACCGCATTTCGAGACAGATCTCGTCTGTCGAAAACACCATCAGCACGTTAGAGAAAGGAGAGGGTGTCATGGCAGAGAACATGTTCGACGGTTTCGACCACACCCAGTACAAGGACGAAGTCGAGGAGCGTTGGGGAAAGAACGCGTATGCGCGTTCAGACGAATGGTGGCGCGGTATGAGCGATGCCGAGCGTTCGGAGTGGCAGCAGCGCCAGCACACTCTCGCGTCGGACTGGGCGGATGCCGCAGAGCGCGGCGTTCACCCTGACAGCGACGAAGCGCAGAGCCTCGCCAGACGTCATGCCGAATGGCTCAGCAGCATCCCCGGCACACCGGGCAGCGAGCATGGTCGTTCGACAGACGAGTACCTGCTGGGGCTCGGGGAGATGTACGTCGCTGATCCGCGTTTTGCGAAGAACTACGGCGGTCAGGGTGGAGCTGCGTTTGTGCGCAACGCGCTCGCGACCTACGTCGAGAACCGACGCGGTGCGTAGCGCGTAACCGGCGGATGCTGTGACAGCATCCGCCGGTTGCATTCGCCGGTAAACACCACAGGTCTGTGTGAAAGAATGCAGGCGCGGATTAGTGGCGTGCGCGACAGCAGCTGCGCACGCATTCGCTCCCACCTCAAACTTTTCGCAGGAGAATTGTGCATCTTCTCAGCGTCGCCAGCCTGAAGAACCGTGCGCTCATCGCGCTTGTCACCGTCGTCGTCGCCGTGTTCGGGGTGATCTCACTCACCGGACTCAAACAGGAGTTGGCGCCGAACATCACGTTCCCCCAGCTCGCGATCGTGACAAATTACCCTGGGGCGTCACCCAACGTCGTCAACGATGACCTGTCGACGCCCATCGAGAAGGCGATCAGCGGTGTTCCCGGGCTCGAGTCGACGAGCGCCACATCGAGCACGAACCTCAGCCTGGTGTCGGCGACGTTTACGTACGGCACAGATCTCGACACGGCCGAGCAGAAGATCAATCAGGCGATCGAGCGCATCTCCTCGACGCTGCCGAGCGACGCCGATCCGCAGGTGATGGCGGGAAGCCTCGATGATCTCCCGATTATTCAGGTTGCCGTCACGGGTGGTGACAACGCCGAGCTGAACGACCTGCTCGAGCGCGTCGCTGTTCCGAAGCTCGAAGATGTCGAGGGCGTGCGCGAGGCGGCGATCGTCGGTGCGGCTGGGCAGCGGGTGACGATCACCCCCGACGTCGAGGAACTGGCAAAGGTCGGGGCGACAACGCAGGCCATCAACGATGCTCTGCAGCAAAACGGAACGCTCATCGGCGCGGGGGAGATCACCGAAGACGGCAGCACGTATTCGGTACAGTCCGGCACGAAGCTCGGCTCCGTCGATGATCTCACGGCGCTTCCGCTGACGGGAGTTACCCCGCCAGACGGCGAGGTCGTCACCCTCGGCGACGTCGCATCGGTTGAGCTCACGGAGAACCCGCAGACGACGCACTCGCGTGTGAATGGCGAAGACGCCCTCACGGTGTCGATCACCAAGCTGCCCGATGCAAACACCGTTGATGTCTCTCACGGCATCACCGACGCGCTGCCCGAACTTGAAGAGTCGCTGGGCAGCGACGTCACCCTCACGATCGTCTTCGACCAGGCGCCGTACATCGAGCAGTCAATCGAGTCCCTCTCAACAGAGGGTCTGCTCGGTCTCGTGTTCGCCGTTCTGGTGATTCTGCTCTTCTTGCTCGACGTGCGTGCCACACTCGTCACAGCAATCTCGATCCCCACGTCGGTGCTGATCACCTTCATCGGCCTCCAGGTATCCGACTACACGCTCAACATTCTGACTCTGGGCGCTCTGACGATCGCGATCGGTCGCGTCGTCGACGACTCCATCGTGGTCATCGAGAACATCAAGAGGCACCTGGGTCTCAGTGTCGAACGCACCGGAGCATCCCGCCTTCAGGCGATCGCCACAGCTGTGCGCGAGGTCGCCGGGGCGATCACGGCATCCACCATCACGACTGTCGCCGTGTTCCTTCCGCTTGCCCTCGTCGGCGACATGACAGGCGAGCTGTTCCGGCCGTTCGCCCTCACCGTCACGATCGCGCTGCTCGCATCGCTGCTTGTCTCGCTGACGATCGTTCCCGTTCTGGCGTACTGGTTCTTGCGCGCGCCGACGGAGAAGCAGCAGGCGAAGATCGAGGCACGTCAGCAGAAGCAGGCGGATGCCGTCAGCGCCAAGAACCGGGCTCGCGAAGAAGCCGACGCGGCCCGCGTTGCCAAACGGCAGCAGAAGCAAGCAGCGAAGGCAGAGCGTCGCGACACGACGTCGGCGAAGCCGGCACAGGATGCTGTCGCGGCATCCGCTGAAGCGAGCGAATCTGCTGAGCCCGACGCCGCCAGCACGGCGAAGCCATCGATCGCACCGATGCCGGCGATCGTGTCTGCGTCATACGTGCGTCAGGCGAAAACTCCGGGTGTTTCTGCAGACGACTCCGCACGGGAACAGACGGATGCCGAGGAATCGGCGACGGTCTCTGAGGAGCACACCGCAGCTGACGCCGCGCGTGAGTCAACGGCATCCGCCCGCACTCGCCGTGGGCGCCGCCAGGCGCAGACCGATCACGAAGACGAGCTCAAGCACCCCACGCGCCTGCAGCGCTCCTACCTTCCGATCATTCGGTGGACGCTGAAGCACTCGGCGACAACGATCATTCTCGCGCTGCTTGTCATGGGCGTGACGCTCGCAGCGGCGCCCTTCATGAAGACAAACTTCCTCGGCGACAGCGGCCAGAACACGCTCTCGGTGACGCAGACCCTGCAGCCGGGTGCGAGCCTCGACGCGCAAGATCAGGCGGCGTCGAAGGTCGAAGATGCTCTGCTCGACATCGACGGAATCGAAACGGTGCAGGTGTCGATCGGCTCGAGCGGAAACTCGCTGACGTCCGCGTTCGGCGGTGGCGGAGAGGGAGCGGTCACGTTCTCGATCACGACAGACGTCGACGCCGACCAGACGGCACTGCAGCAGTCGGTGCGCGACAAGCTCGCAACGATCGACGACGCGGGAACGATCGAAGTCGCGGCGTCGAGCGGGTTCGGAGCATCGTCTGACATCGAGGTCGACATCACGGCGACGTCGTCTGATGATCTCGAGAAGGCCACCAAGGCGGTGCACGACGCGGTCAGCGACCTTGGTTCGGTGGCCGAGGTCAGCGACAACCTCGCCGAGTCGCGCCCGTACATTGAAGTTGCGGTCGACAGGCAGGAAGCGGCGGAGGCCGGGTACAGCGAGATCGCCCTCAGCTCGTTCGTCGCCGGCGCGACAAAGCCGCAGCAGTCGGGAACTGTCGTGATCGACGACACGACGCTCACGATCTACGTTGAGACCGCTGACGAACCGGCAACGCTCGATGAGCTTCGCGCCCTTGAGGTTCCGACCCCGACCGGCGTCGTGGCGCTCTCGACGCTCGCGAGCGTCGAGGTCACCGACGGGCCGCAGAGCGTGACAACAGTAAACGGAGATCGCTCGGCGACAGTGAGCGCGACCCCCGCGGGCGATAACATCGGCGCCGCGAGCGTTGAGGTGCAGGAAGCGGTTGACACTGTCGATCTGCCCGCAGGCGCGTCTGCGGAGCTCGGCGGCGTGAGTGCCGACCAAGACACCGCGTTCCAGCAGCTCGGCCTCGCGATGCTCGCCGCGATCCTGATCGTGTACATCGTCATGGTCGCCACGTTCCGGTCGCTGCGCCAGCCGCTGCTTCTTCTCGTGTCAGTGCCGTTCGCGGCAACGGGCGGCATTGGCCTGCAGCTGGCGACGGGCGTTCCGCTTGGTGTTCCGTCGCTCATCGGCGTGCTCATGCTCATTGGAATCGTTGTGACGAACGCCATCGTGCTCGTCGATCTTGTGAACCAATACCGCGACAGGGGACTGTCCGTTGCGGACGCCGTCGAACACGGTTCCGTGCGAAGGCTGCGCCCCATTCTCATGACGGCTTTGGCGACGATCTTCGCGCTCACCCCGATGGCGCTCGGTATCACCGGGCACGGCGGCTTCATCTCGCAGCCGCTCGCGATCGTCGTGATCGGCGGTCTCGTCTCGTCGACGGTGCTGACTCTCATTGTGCTGCCCACCTTGTACAACCTTGTCGAAGGCGCTAAGGATCGCCGGGCGGCAAAGCGTGCGCGAAAAGCCGAGGCGGCGGCAGAGCGTGACAGCGCCGACGCTGTGCCGACAGAATCGGAGTCGGCCGGGGTACGGTAAGGCATGGCAACGCCCGAGTTCATCACCGCCCTTCGACGCAAGATCGGGCATGATGAGCTGTGGCTGAGTGGAGTCACGGCCGTGGTGACGCGGCGGGCAGCCTCGGGCACCGAGGTGCTGCTTGTGCGCCGCGCCGACACCGACGAGTGGACCTCGGTGTCGGGCATCATCGATCCTGGTGAGCAGCCGGCCGTCGCCGCCGAGCGTGAAGTGCTCGAAGAGGCCGGCGTCGTTGCCGTCGCCGAGCGCCTCGCGTTGGTGAACGCGCAGCCGTCGATGGCGTGGCCCAACGGCGACAAGGCCCGGTTTCTCGACATCGTCTTCGCCTGTCGCTACGTTTCGGGCGAGCCTGAGCCTGCCGACGGAGAGAACACGGATGCTCGGTGGTTCACCCTCGCCGAGATGCCGCAGATGCGCATGACACAGCTGGAGCGCATCGACGCTGCGCTGCATGGCGGCCCCGAGGCGAAGTTTGAGCGCTGAGCAGGCTGCTTACGGGGCAGTGGGCGGCTCGACCTGGCGGGCGAGCACCTCGATCAAGAGGCGCTCAGCGAACTCGGAAGGCAGCTGCTCGACGAGGGCGATGAGCGGCGCCATCTTTGCCGGAAGCGGAGTTGACGCGCTGCCTGCGTTGCCCGGATTGGCGCCAACGCCGAAGCGTGACAGCAAGGCCTGCGCCCTGTCGGCGGTGAGCTCCCGGCCAAGGGCGCCCGACATGCGGAGTGCCTGCACGGCGAACCGCGGGGTTGCCCTGGCTTTCCCCCGCACATCGTCGGCCGCCTGCGTGAGCGCGGCGGTCAGTTCGGGCAGCATCCGTTCGGTGACCGGCGTGATCGTCAGGTGCGTTGTGTGGGGAAGCGTGAGACCGTTTGACTGGGTGAATCCCGGCTGCAGCTGCAGGGTGAAGCCGAGCTCCGAGACGCGGTCTGCCCAGTGATGCGGGTCGACTCGCGAGCGCTTGGGCACTGTCGCATCGGTCTCCACCGCAAGAAGAGGGCCAGTCGGGGAGCCGACGACGCGCAGTCCGACGATGTCATCGATGCGAGTGTGCAGCTTCTCCGTCGATCGGCGGCACGAGGAGACGAGCTCGGCGAAGCCCTCGCCTCCGAGTCGCTGCACGATCGCCCACGCCGCGGCGAGAGCGCCCGCCGACTTTGACCCGAGCAGCGTCGCGTTGACAACGGGGTACCCAGGCCACCGTGCCGTTGCGAAGAACTGCTGACGCTGCCTGTCGCGATCTCGCTGCAGCAGCACAGAGGCACCCTTCGGGGCGTAGCCGTACTTGTGCAGGTCGGCCGAGATGCTCGTGACCCCGGGCACCGCGAGATCCCACGGCGGTAGGTCGTCACCCCACCAGGCGAGGGCGAAGCCCCCGATGCACGCGTCGACGTGACACGGGATGCCGTGGTGCGCAGCCGCGCTTGCCACGTCGGCAATGGGATCGAGAACGCCGAACGGGTAACTGGGAGCAGACACAACGACGAGCGCCACGTCGGGCCCGAATCGCGCGCGAAGGTCGTTGACGTCGACCTGGCCCGTGGCGTCGACGGGCACAAGGTCGAGGTCGAGCCCGAAGTAGTGCGCAGCCTTGTGGAACGCGGCGTGCACGGTGGCCGGCGCGATGATGCGCGGGCGCAGCGCGAGCATCGGCTGCGTGGCCGGGTCACCCGAGACCTGCGCCGCCGCCCAGACATCGCGCGCCGTCTTGACGGCGAGCATGCAGCTCTCTGTGCCTCCGCTCGTGATCGACCCGACCGTGTCGGCGTCGCCGTGCAGCATCTGCCTGGCAAAGCCGACGACATCGCGCTCGAGTGCAGCAACGGACGGGAATGCCGTGGGGTCGAGCCCATTCACCGGCTGCACGAGACGCATCGCCTCGGCGGAAAGTTCGTCGAGCTCGGCCAGCCCCGAGTCGTACACATACGACAGAACGCGGCCACCGTGGGTTGCGGCATCGGCCTCGCGCAGTCGCCGCAGGCGCTCAAGAATCTCCCGTGACACGTCGCTCAGTTCAGCCACGTCACGCTCCCTCTGGCTCGATGTCGGCGCGACGCAGCCGGTAGCGGCTCAGGGCGACGAGGCTCAGCAGCATGGCTGCAGCGGGAACGATGCTGAAGCTCAGCACGATGCCGTTCACGGCAGCATCCGATTGGGTCTCCACGGCGACGCCAATGGACTCCTGGTATCCGGTGATGGCGAGCATCACGGTGAGCGCCGTTGCGCCGAAGGCCATTCCTGCGGTCTCGCCTGCCGTCCAGAGTCCGCCGAAGATGCCGGCGCGGCCCTCACCGTGTCGCGCGGCGTCGTGCGAAATCACGTCGGGGAGCATGGCCATGGGCAGAGTCTGCATTCCCGCGTATGCTGCACCCGCAACAGCGACGGGAACGAACACCCACCACCCCGGCGACCACATCAGCATGACCAGGGATGCCGACGCGATGAGAAAAATGATGCTCGCGAACCAGTAGCTGCGCTCTTTGCCGATGCGCTTGGCGATGCCGCCCCAGGCCGGCGTGAGCAGAAGGGCAGGGGCAATGAGCGCGACGAACAGCAGGGTCACGGCGGTTTCGGAACGCAGCACCCAGGTGGCAACATACTGCGCGCCGGCGAGCATCATGCCGGTGGCGAGGCCCTGCAGCATGTAGGTGGCGAGAAGCGCGCGGAAGGGCTGGCTGCGAATGAGGGCTCGGATGCCGCCACGGTAGTTCTGCACGAGTGACGCCGTCGGCCGGGACTCCGGTTCCGGCACATTCTGCGGCGCCACACCCGATGATGTCAGCATCCCCGCACCGAGAATTACCGCCGCGACGAGGGCCATGACGAGATAGCCCATGTATGGGTCGTTCGGAAAGAGGTCGCGCAGCAGCGGGCCGCCCGCGCCGAACAGCAGAATCGCGACGGTCAGCACAACGACGCGCCACGTGAGCAGGCGCGTGCGCTCGTCGTAACTCCTGGTGAGCTCGGCCGGCAGAGCGATGTAAGGCACCTGGAACAGACTGAAGGCGGTGGCGCACAGAATGAACGCGAGCGTCACCCAGATGGCAGACACTGCGGGCGGGAGCCCCGGTGTAACGGCGAACGTCACGACGAAGAAAATGGGGAGGAAGATGCCGCCCAGCACCATGAATCGGCGACGTGACCCGCTGCGCGCGAGGCTGAAGTCGCTGCGCCCGCCGATGACGGGGTCGATCACGACGTCCCAGATCTTCGAGACGGTGAGAATCAGACCGGCGACGAGCGCCGTCACACCGAGGGTGTCTGTGAGGTAGTAGACGAGAACGAGGCCGGGGAGCGTGGCGAAGCCGCCGGTGCCGAGCGAGCCGATGCCATAGCGCCACAGCGTGGCGCGCGGCAGTCGCGCACGCGAGACGCCGATCGGCCCTGTGGCATCGTTCGGGAGGTTCACTGCACCTGCCCGTGTGCCGTTCGCTCAATGGGTGCCATGAACCGATCTTAGTGCTCGTGGCCTCGCCCACGGCCCGGTGGCGGTGCCGCGGTGTTAGCGTCGATGCATGGCTGGCAACATCGCGTCACTTTCCCACGACGACCTCTGGCCGAGAGCCGGCGACTGGCCGAGCTCTGAGAGCATCAACGGCGATCTCGATCTCGCGCTCATCGGCATTCCCACGGCGCGCACGTCGCTGTCGCCGACACACGCTGACGCGACACCCGCAGCCGTGCGCGAGGCCCTCCGACGCTATAGCCCGTTCGCGCACGATCCTGAGGCCGACCTCGACGTGCTGACTCTCGCGGATGCCGGTGACATTCGCGACCCAGACGGCGACGAGGAGGCAGCAACGCAACGCGTCGCCGACATCGCATCCCGCAGTCGCCTCGTCGTTGCCCTCGGCGGTGATAATGCAGCGACCGTCCCCGCAGCTCTCGGCACGTGGGGGAGCGACCTGCCCGCAGCAGGCCTCATCACGCTCGACGCCCACTACGACCTGCGCGACGGCCGCTCGAACGGGTCACCCGTGCGCAGGCTCATCGAGGCAGGTCTCGACGGCAGACGCGTTGTGCAGATCGGCATTCAGGACTTCGCCAATTCACGCTTCTATGCCGAACGTGCTCGTGACGTGGGCATCACGGTCATCACACGTGATGAGTTGGGGCGTCGCCCGATCGACGACGTCATGGCTCAAGCGCTCGAGGTCGCGGGCAGCGCCGGGGGCCCCATCCACGTGGATCTCGACGTCGACGTGTGCGATCGCTCGGTCGCACCCGCGTGCCCGGCGTCGACCCCAGGAGGCATCGCCGCGCATGAGCTCCGTCATGCGGCGCGCGTCGTGGCGCAGCATCCTCTCGTGCGTTCACTCGACATCACCGAGATCGACGCAACTATGGATGCCGCTGACGGCAGAACGGTTCGCCTGGCGGCCCTCTGCGTGCTGGAGGCCGCCGCGGGCCTCGCCCTGCGCTGAGCCCGGCCCTGAGCACTCCAATCTCTGGGCACTCCAGCCGAGCCGCACATTCATGTGGCGAAATCGGCAGGAATCCGAGCGCATATCCACCAGCTTTGACATCTGAACTGGGCCCTGTGGAGAACACCTGCGGCCCGGCACCGCTTTTGGCAAAGTATCGGTCATGACTCGCTCGCTCACACCGCTTCCCACGGCGCTTGGCACTCACTTCTCGGTCGCGGCGGCAGCGGGTCGAGGTGTTAAACAGGGCAGGCTCCGCGCAGCAGACCTCGAGACTCCCTTTTACGGAGTGAGGATGCTTGTGGGTGCCGTCGCAGATGACGACGAGCCGGGCCCCGAGGAGATAATGCGTCGTCACGCACACGCTTATGCGCCGCGTATGCGTGACGTGGACTTTCTCAGTCACAGCACGGCTGCTGCTGTTCACAACGCGCCGTTGCCGTTCGCAACGGACCCCCGAGTCCACGTGTCGACGGTGCGCCCGGCTCGAGCGCCGCGAACTCGCGGCGTCATCGGACACAGCGCTTCGCAGGCGGTACCTGTCGTCATGGTGTCAGGGATGCGTGTTTCAGACCCTGCTGCGACGTGGGCAATGCTCGGCGAAAGTCTCGATGTGCCGTGGCTCGTCGCCGTCGGGGACTACTTCTGCCGGGCGTGGCGTGAGGGTTACGGCCGTCCGAATGCGGGGCGAGCGCCGTTGGCGACGCCGTCGCAGCTTGCGGATGCTGTGAACAGCTGCCGCAGGGTGGGCGCTGTAAAGCTGCGCGAGGCGCTTCATTTCGTGCGCTGCGATTCATGGTCGCCTCGTGAGTCGCTGACGCGCCATCTTCTGGTCACGAACGGGCTGCCCGAGCCAGTGCTCAATAATGATTTCTACGATGAGAACGGGTGCCACCTTGCGTGCATCGACATGGCCTATCCCGAATACAAGGTGGCCGTCGAATATCAGGGTCGCGTTCACGGTGTGCAGTACTCCCGCGACATCGAACGCATTGAAAGTCTGCGCGCCGACGGGTGGATCGTCGTGCAGGTGTCATCTGAGCTCTTCATCGAGCCGGGCGAACTCATTCGACGCGTTCGTGGTGCTCTCTGCGCACGGGGTTGGCAGGGTTGGCCGGGCTGAAGGGTCTCTGGGCTGGCAGTGCAAGCTGGTGCCTGGGCGTTCAGATGTCAAAGTTTGCATCTCAGAGGCGGTCTGGCCGCCAACTTTGACACATGAACTTCTGGGCAGGTCCCGGCAGGTCAGAGGGTGCTGCCAGCCACCCAGGTCTGCTCAACGAGGGGGACACCCGGGCGGTAGGCAAGGTGCACGTAGCTGGGAGCGTTCAGCAGCACGAGGTCGCCGCGGGCGCCGGGAGCAATGCGCCCCACATCGTCACGCCTGAGAGCCCGTGCGCCTCCGGCCGTTGACGCCCACAGCGCCTCGGCCGGCGTGAACCCCATGTCGCGCACGGCGACAGCGATGCAGAACGCCATGCTCGATGTGAAGCTCGACCCCGGGTTACAGTCACTCGCGAGCGCGAGAACTGCACCGGCATCCAACAGCCTGCGCGCCTCGGGGTACGGCTGCTTCGTCGAGAACTCGACGCCGGGCAGCAGCGTGCAGACGGTGTCGGATGCCGCTAGAGCGGCGACGTCTTCGTCACTGAGATACGTGCAGTGGTCGACGCTCGCGGCGCCGAGTTCGACAGCGAGCTGCACGCCGTCGCCCGGGCCGAGCTGGTTGCCGTGTACGCGCACGCCGAGCCCGCGTTCGGCGCCGGCCTCGAGAACACGGCGCGACTGCTCAGCAGAGAACGCGCCGCGCTCGCAGAAGGCGTCGATCCAGCGCGCATACGGTGCGCAGGCGTCGAGCATGGCACCGCAGACTAGGGTGACATAGTCATCAGGGTCGCCGTCACTGCCCATTCCGTTGTCGAACTCGGGCGGAACGACGTGAGCACCCAAGAACGTCACCTCATCGGTGAGTTCCCTGGCGAGGCGCGCGAGCCGCTCCTCGTCGGCCACGCTGAGCCCGTAGCCGGTCTTCACCTCGAACGTCGTTGTGCCTTGCGCGTGCAGTTCGGCGACGAAGCCCGCGAGCCGCGCGCGCAGTTCGTCATCACTTGCCGCGCGCGTCGCCTCGACAGTCGACTGGATGCCGCCCGCCGAGTACGGCTGCCCACTCATGCGCGCGGCGAACTCCGCTGAACGGTCGCCGCCGAAGACAAGGTGGGTGTGGCTGTCGACGAATCCCGGGATGACCGCCTGCCCTGCAGCATCCACGACTTCGTCGACGTCGTCAGAGTGCGGAGCGGAAGCCGCGGGTCCGACCCACGCGATGCGGTCGCCATCCAGCAGCACAGTGGCGTCGTGGATGATGCCGAGCGCAGAGTCTGCGGCGCGCTGGCCGGCGGCATCCTGAATCTGCTGGGTGTTCGTGGCCGACTGGTTGTTGGTGACCAGTTCGCCGATGTTGGTGATGAGCGTACGCATGACTACTCCTCGTGCACCGAGATGAGGGGAATGCGCACGCCGCGCTCACGGGCAACGTCGGCGGCGCGCTCGTAGCCGGCATCGACGTGCCGCATCACTCCGGTGCCCGGGTCGTTCGTGAGCACGCGCTCGATCTTCTGCGCGGCAAGATCCGTTCCGTCGGCGACGATCACCTGGCCGGCATGAATCGACCGGCCGATTCCCACCCCGCCGCCGTGGTGAAGTGACACCCACGTGGCTCCCGATGCTGTGTTGAGCAGGGCGTTCAGAAGCGGCCAGTCGGCGATTGCGTCTGAGCCGTCTGCCATCGCTTCGGTCTCGCGGTACGGCGAGGCGACGGAGCCCGAATCGAGGTGATCTCTCCCGATCGCCACAGGCGCCGAAAGTTCGCCCGAGGCAACCATCTCGTTGAACTTCAACCCGGCGCGGTGGCGCTCGCCGTAGCCGAGCCAGCAGATGCGCGCCGGCAGCCCTTCGAAGTGCACTTTGTCGCTCGCACGCTCGATCCACCGGCGCAGGTTCTCGTCGTCGGGGAACAGCTCGAGAATCGCGCGGTCAGTTGCGGCGATGTCTGCAGGGTCGCCCGAGAGCGCCGCCCACCGAAACGGCCCCTTGCCTTCGCAGAACAGCGGACGAATGTACGCGGGAACGAAACCCGGGTACTCGAAGGCACGCTCACAGCCTCCTTCGCGGGCTTCGGCTCGCAGCGAGTTGCCGTAGTCGAACACTTCGGCGCCAGCATCCTGAAACCCCACCATCGCGTCGCAGTGCTTCGCCATCGACGCCCGTGCCCGCACGGTGAAATCGTCGGGATCGGATGCCGCCAGCTCATGCCACTGCGCGAGGTCGACGCCCTCGGGCAGATAGTTGAGGGGGTCGTGTGCGCTCGTCTGGTCTGTGACGACATCAACGTCGATGCCGCGGGCAAGAATCTCGGTGAAGACGGATGCCGCGTTGCCGACGACGCCCACAGAGACGGCCTCGCTGTCGCGCTTCGCCTGACGAGTGCGCTCAAGCGCGGCATCCAGATTGTCGGCGATTTCGTCGAGGTACCCGTGAGCCTGCCTGCGGGCCAAACGGTCGCCATCGACGTCGACGATGAGGCAGACGCCGTCGTTCATGGTGACGGCGAGAGGCTGCGCGCCGCCCATGCCGCCGCAACCCGCCGTGAGGGTGAGCGTTCCGGCAAGCGTTCCGTCGCCGCGACCGCGCACCTGCAGCGATTTCGCCACCGCGGCGAACGTCTCGTACGTTCCCTGCAGAATGCCCTGGGTGCCAATGTAGATCCAGCTGCCAGCCGTCATCTGCCCGTACATGGTGAGACCCTCAGCCTCGAGTCGACGAAACTCGGGCCACGTCGCCCAGTCGGGAACGAGGTTCGAGTTGGCGATGAGCACGCGCGGCGCCCACTCGTGCGTGCGAAACACGCCGACGGGCTTGCCCGACTGCACGAGAAGAGTCTCGTCCGCCTCGAGATCTTCGAGCGTGCGGCAGATGGCGTCGAACGCCTCCCAGCTGCGCGCCGCCCGCCCGGTGCCGCCGTAGACGACGAGGTCGTCTGGCCGCTCGGCGACGTCGGGGTCGAGGTTGTTCATGAGCATTCGAAGCGGCGCCTCGGTCTGCCAGCTCTTGGCGGTGAGCGTCGTGCCCCGCGCCGCACGAACCACGCGTGGAGCGTGCTGTGCGTGCTGTGCGTGCTGGGTGTGCTGCGCGCTGTCTGCCGTGTCGTGCGTCATTGCAGTTCTCCTGTCTCGTTCTCGGCTGCGGCGACAATGCGGCCCGTGCGCACCAGTTCGACAACTGCCTCGATCTCGTCTGAAACCACGCGGTCGGGCCCCGGCCCGGAGGCGTGCTCGCGCACGCACGCGAGAACGGCGCCCGTCGCGGCACCCGGCTGCAGCGGCGTGCGAAGGTCGAGCGAGCGGCATCCGGTCATCACCTCGATGGCGAGCACCCTGGTGAGGCCGTCGACTGCGCGCCGCAGCTTTCGCGCGGCGGCCCAGCCCATCGACACGTGGTCTTCCTGCATCGCCGACGAGGGAATCGAATCGACGGATGCCGGAACAGCGAGTCGCTTCAGTTCGCTCACAATGCCCGCTGCGGTGTACTGCGCGATCATGAGCCCGGAGTCGACGCCGGCATCGTGCGCGAGAAAGGCCGGGAGCCCTCTGCTGCGGCTCGGGTCGAGGTGGCGGTCGGTGCGACGCTCCGACATCGAGGCGACATCGGCGGCGGCGATCGCGAGAAAGTCGAGAACGTAGCCGACGGGGGCGCCGTGGAAGTTTCCATTTGACTCGACGCGGCCGTCGAGCGTCACCACAGGGTTGTCGACGGCGCTCGCGAGCTCGGCCTCGGCGACGGATGCTGCGTGGGTGGCGGTGTCTCGGGCGGCGCCGTGCACCTGCGGCGCGCAGCGCAGCGAGTACGCGTCTTGCACACTGGGGTCGTCTGGGCCGCGGTGCGAGGCGACGATGGGTGAGCCGCCCAGCAGCGCGCGCAGATTTGCGGCAGAGCGCCCCTGCCCCTCCTGAGGGCGCAGCCGCTGCAGGTCGTCGGCGAACACGCGATCCGTGCCCAGCAGCGACTCGACGCTGAGCGCCGCCGCGATGTCTGCGGTGCGCAGCAGCATCCGGATGTCATGAAGTGCGAGCAGCAGCATCCCGAGCATGCCGTCCGTGCCGTTGATGAGCGCGAGGCCCTCCTTCTCGGCGAGAACGACGGGCTCGAGCCCAGCATCTTTGAGTGCGTCAGCAGCGTCGCGAAGCCGTCCCTCGGCATCGCGCACACGCCCTTCGCCCATCACGGCGAGGGCGCAGTGCGACAGCGGCGCAAGATCGCCCGAACATCCGAGTGAGCCGTATTCGCGCACAACGGGTGTGATGCCGGCGTTCAGAACGTTGGCGTAGGCCTGCGCGGTCTCGAGGCGAACGCCGGTGCGGCCGGTGGCGAGGGTCTTCAGCCGCAGAAGCATGAGCGCACGAATCACCTCGCGCTCCACCTCGGGGCCGGAACCCGCGGCGTGCGAGCGGATGAGGCCCTGCTGCAGCTGTGTGCGCTGTTCCGGGTCGATGAACGTGGTAGCCAGGGCGCCGAAGCCCGTGGAGATTCCATAGTGGGGCTCGCCGGTCTGCGCGAGATTCTCGATGGTGCGACGTGAGCTGGCGATGGCCTCTGCGGCGTCGGGCGAGAGTTCGACGCGAGCACCGTCGCGGGCGACCCGCACCACCTGTTCGGGAGCGAGTAGGGCGGAGATGTCAGGGTCGGCGCCGAGCGTGACGGCGCCATCGCGGGTGAGAGTTGTGCTCATATCTCGATTCCACATCACGGCGGGGCACGCGAGAACAGGAATCATTGCGGCACTGTCCGGTATGCCGGACACGTTCCCTGTATCGTGGTTAGCGCACGGAGTGGAGGATGCCGCATGAGCAAAGCTCCCGCAGCCGACCAGACGCTGCGCATTCTGACCTACCTTGCGAGGCAGCGTGGGCCCGTCGCCGCGGCCCGCATCGCGTCGAGTGTGGGGCTGCCGCGCTCCAGCGTCTACCAGCTGCTCGCCGAGATGCAGAGGCAGGGTTACGTCGTGCACCTTCCTGAAGAGCGTCGCTGGGGCCTCGGCGTCGCGGCATTCGAGTTGTCGAGCGGCTACGCACGGCACGAGCCGCTAAGTCGGCTCGGCCGGCCCTTGCTTGCGGCGCTCGTCGATGACATCGGCGAGAACGCACACCTCGCCGTGCTGCACGGCCGTGACGTGCTGTACATCGTGGAAGAGCGCGCGCCGCGCCGGCCGCACCTCGTGAGCGATGTCGGTGTGCGTCTTCCCGCTCATCTCGCGGCAACGGGTCGTGCCATGCTCGCTCAGCTGCCCAAGCACCAGGTGCGCGCTCTCTTTCCCGACGCGGCGGCGTTTGTCGATCGCACCGGGCTCGGCCCGCGCCGCTATTCGGAGCTGCGGCGGCTGCTCGACGAGACGCAGCGCAGCGGCTTTGCCTCCGAAGACGGTGAGATCACGCGCGGCCTTGCCTCGATCGGAGTGGTTGTCACAGACCACGTCGGCTGGCCAGCGGCATCCATCGCCGTTACCGTCGAGCGAGGCAGGGTCGAACCGCGAGACCACGTCGAGCGAATCGCAGCTGTTGCGCGAGAGCTGTCACGGCGCATCCGCGGGAACCCGGGCGGGCTCCCGCGCGGCGTCGAGCTCGGGTGAGAGCCCTCGCAGCTCACGGCGCTTGCGTCGAGCAGAGGCGACGCGGTCGATCACGAAGCCGATCAGCAGGGCAAGCACAATGCCGATCAGCGCACCGAGCAGCGGATTGTCCTTCACGAGATTGCCGGCGATCAGTCCGATGCACGCGGAGTACGCGGCCCACATCGCTCCGGCGACAACGCTCACGGGAATGAAGCGGCGACGCGGGTAGCGCAGCGCTCCCGCGGTCATGTTGACCGCAACCCGGCCGACCGGAATGTAGCGCGCGCCGAGGATCAGCCCGGCTCCCGACCGATCGAGCGTGCGGCTTGCCCAGTCGAACGAGGCAGCGATCCGTGGGCGGCGCATCCACCTGAAGCGACGAGTGCCGAGGCTCCGGCCGATCGCGAACGCGATATTGTCGCCGATCGCTGCGCCGATGGCGGCAACGGCACAGAGCAATACGAGATTCGTCCCGCCCGTCGACGCCGCGACGGCAGCCGCAGCGACAAGCACTGTCTCGCTTGGAATCGGCGGGAAGAAGCCGTCGATAACGGCTACAGCAAACATCACTGCATACAGCCATGGCGAGGAGATTGCCTGCATGATGAAGTCGTTCACGATGTCCACTCTTGAAAGCTATGCGGTTGGCAGGTGTGCGGGCATCACCCTCTGGTATCGCTCGCGTCCACCCAGAGGAGGGTTTGTGGCGTTGCTCAGCGCGACGCGCATCAGCAGCACGCTGACGATCGCCGTCACAACGGTGATGCCGCTGACCAGCAGAACAACAGCGCCGAGAACCCCGGCGATGCTTGCGACGACGGCACGACGAGTGGATGCTGTTGGAGTCGGCATTGCTCGTCGCTCCCAGCGCCCGGTGAGCTGCGAGACGATGGCCGTGACCGCGAAGGCAATCGCGATCCAGAGCGGTCGCGTGGCCCACCAGGCGCCCGTACCCGGGTCTGGGAGGGGGAGCACTCCATTGATAGCTCCAACGAGTCCGATCGCGGCGAGCACGATGAGCACGGGCATGTGCCAGAGATAGATCGTCATCGAGCGCCCGTTGATCCACGACGCCACCTCGCGTACGAGCTCGCGCTCGGCGACGCGTCGCAGCCATGGCCGTGCAAGCGACAGGGCGGCAAGCTGCGTGATGCCGAGCAGCACGAGTGCCGCAGACGGCGGGTTCAGGCCGGCGTACATGTTGGCCGGGTAGATTCCGGCCGCGGTGACGGCGAGCAGCACGGCGAGAGCGCCGATGCCGATGAATGCTCGAGCGCCAACGCTCAGCGAATCGATGCTGCCGTCGGCGAGCCAGAAGCCGAGCTGCTGTACGAGAAGCCAGACGAAGCCCAGGTTCAGAAGAGCAATCCCGCCGATGCCCGTCGTCGCCGCTGCGACGTCCACGCCGACGACGGAGAGCGCAAGGAGGCCGAGCATCAGGCGCGGTGCCCGCTCGTGCCCGGCGATCATCGCCGGAGCGAGCGCCTGGATGCCCAGGTACACGCCGAGGAACCACAGGGGCTGGCTGATGCGGAAGCCGGCTTCGGCGACCATGTCTGAGGGAATGCCGGCGATCGTCATGACGAGGAGAGAGGCGCCGACGACGGCTATCATGACGATGGCGGGTCCGAGCAGACGTTGTACGCGACCGGCGATGAATGCCGCGGGTCCCGTGCCACGCGACCGTGCCGAGCGGTAGGCGAGACGCGTTGAGAAGCCCCCAACGATGAAGAAGAGGGGCATCACCTGCACGAAGAAGGACACGGGAACGAACCACGCGTGCCCTTCGGCGGCGTTCTCGAAGACGGCACCGTTCGGCCCGAGGCTGATGCCGACCATCAGAGAATGCAGCGCAACAACGACGGCGAGGCTCGCGGCACGCACCAGGTCGATTCCGGCATCGCGAGACGATCGCTGGCGTCCGGTGCTGATGGCCTGGAGCGGTGCAAGCGTGGTCATGAGAGCCTCCTCGTAGATGAGCTACTGAGGAGACTATGGAGCAGATGCCCACGAGGGCATCGGACGGCGGGGTGAAAAACAACGCTGCCTCACCCCTACGAGGGGATGAGGCAGCGAGAAGTTCGAGAGACTCAGACGGTCTGCTGGTTGCCGATCGAGAAGCTCACGGCACCTTCGGCGTTGACTTCGGCGTCGAGTACCTTGTCATCAAGGGCGACGGCTGCGCCCTCCTCGAGGAAGACCCTCGCGCCAGCGGCCTCAACCACCTGATCGTCGGTTTCCGGAGACGCGGCCACGTCGACGGCGAAATCGCCGCTGCCTGGCTCCGTCTGGCTGCTGATTCGCAGTCCTGCATCGTCTTCGCCTGTCGCCTGAGAGGCAATCGTCTTGACGATGGTGCTTGCATTGTCGGTGAGGGTGAGCACAAGCTCTCCTTCCGGTTGCGGGTATGTCCGTGCCACGATTCCTCAGCGAGCGCCGCAGTTCAAGCCATGCCCAGCCATTGTCAGGCCATTCACACTCAGCTTGCGGGCGCGACCAATCCGGCGTCGTACGCGAAGATCACCGCGTGCACGCGATCACGCAGCTGGAGCTTCTGCAGAATCTTTCCGACGTGGGTTTTCACCGTCTGCTCTGAGATGAACAGATCGGCGGAAATCTCGCCGTTTGACCGCCCGGATCCGATGAGCGTGAGCACCTCGCGTTCGCGCGCCGTGAGGGCATTCAACTCGAGGTTCGCTCGCGGCGTCGTCGGTCGACTCTGCCCGAACTGCTCGATGAGCCGCCTGGTGATGCTCGGCGCGAGCAAGGCGTCACCTGCGGCGACGACGCGCACGGCCTGCACCAGCTCGTCTGGCAGCGAGTCTTTCAGCAGAAAGCCGCTCGCTCCCGACTGGAGAGCCTCGTAGACGTAGTCATCGATGTCGAAGGTCGTGAGCATGATCACACGCGGCACGTGGGGCAGAGGATGCGCAGGGGAGAGAATGCGCCGGGTCGCCTCGAGGCCGTCGAGCTCGGGCATCCTGACGTCCATGAGGACGACATCCGGCTTCTCGCGGCGGACAAGGTCGACGGCCTCCGCGCCGTCTGCTGCCTGGCCGACGACCTGAATGCCGTTTTGCGCGTCGAGAAGCGCGGCAAATCCTGCGCGCACCATTGTCTGGTCATCAGCGATGACAACGGAGATGGTCATGCGTTCCCTTCAGCACGGACAGAAGCACCTGCATCCGCGTCGAACGGTAGCACGGCGTGCACGATCCATCCTCCCTCAGGCGTCGCGTGAGTTTCGAGCTGACCGCCGAGCATCGACGTGCGTTCGCGCATCCCGATGATCCCGTGACCGCCTCCCGCGGCATCGACGGGGGTCGATTGTGGTGCGGAATTGATGACGGAGACGACGACGCCAGACGTGTTGCTCTGGGCGATCCCGACGCTCACACGAGAGCCGGGGGCGTGCCGCAATGCATTGCTGATCGCCTCCTGCACGATGCGGAAGACAGCTACCTGAGCCGAAAGCGGAGCTCCGCGCAGGTCATCATCGATGCTGAGATCGATGGGAACTCCCGCGCGTCTGGCGCTTTCGATGAGACCGGGAACATCGCCGATCGTTCGCTGCGGCATTCTCTCGGCCTCCTCGCCGTCCGGGCGGAGCGTGCCGAGCAATCGACGCATTTCGGCAAGGGCAGAGCGGGCGGATGCGGCGATGTCGTCGAACTCCGCGATGGCGGGGTCGCCGAGGTCGCTCACGCGGTACTTTGCCGTCGACGCCTGCACCTGAATGACCGACATGCTGTGAGCGACGACGTCGTGCAGCTCTCTGGCGATGCGCGAACGCTCCTCGATGAGCTGTCGGCGCGCTTGCTCCTCGGCGGACACCTCCTTTTCGCGAGCAAGTTCGTCTCTGATCTGGTTTCGGCCGACGACAAGAAAAGCGAACCCCAGTGCGGCGGCGGCAATCGAGAACGTCACGATCAGGTCGGCAAGAATCGCTCCGAATGACACGGCCGGAGTGCCGCCGGAGAGCGGGGGGATGGCGAGGGCGACGGCAAGCGCAAGCGACCAGGTGACCACACCGAGCATCCATCCTTGTCGATAGACGACGAGGGCAATCAGAAGAGCAAGCGTGATGATCTCGGTGACAGGGATCGGCCACGGCCAGAAGGGGTCGCGCCCGCTCCCGGCGAGAATTCCGTTGCCAAGCAAACCGACGAGGAAGAGTCCGATCGCCAGGCGCGGCTTGAGCAGCGCAAGAGGGAGCGCGCCGCAAATGAGTGCCGAGAAGGCGAAAGCGACGGCAACGGGCACCTGATAGAGAGCGGAGCTGACGGGAACGGCAATGGAATACAGCGCAACGGAGACGCTGCCAACTGTTATCCACAGCCAGAGGGGGAAAGTGCGCTGCTGAACCATGCAAGCATCCTGTCACGCGGCGTGTTCGCTCGACATCGCCCGGTGGTATGAACGTGACGACATAAAGCGACCCCCGGGTGTGAGCCCGGGGGTCGCAATCAGCGTGGGTGAGCGGGGATTATGCGGTTTTGCTCTTTCGGCCGAAGATGAGGCCCCAGATCAGCAGCACGATAATGGCGCCGCCGATGGCGAGCAGCCAGCTCGAGATGCTCCAGAACTCGTCAACGCCGACCCCGAAGATCACGTTGCCGAGCCAGCCTCCGAGGAAGGCACCAACAACCCCGAGGAGGAGGGTGACGATCCAGCCGCCGCCCTGCTTGCCGGGCAGGATCATCTTTGCGATGGCACCGGCGATGAGTCCGAGAATGAGAAATGCAATGAAATTCATGGTGACGCCCTTCTCTCAGGGGCAGACTTGTGACCCGCCCAACCTGTCTATAAGGACCGGTTGCGAGTCACCATACGCGTACATTCGGCGCGGAGGTAGTAGGCGCGTTCGATTTTTGTTTTTTGTGCCCGTTCTCAGGTCTTTCCCTCTAATGTTGAAAGGTCGGCTCTGGACACCGCGCTGTGTGCGGATGGGTTTGTAAGTCTGTTGGGCCGGATTGCTCTCGAGAACGAGATGCGAACACACACGATGTGAACGGTCCCGGCCACTGAACGCCCGGGTTATGAATGCCGCGCCTATGCAGCGCGCGGTTCTGTACGTTTCATGCATGAGAACAACCCGGAAAGCACACGATGCCGAAGAACAAGAAGCCCGCAGGCGGTCGCCCCGCCCGCAATTTCGACCCTGACTACATGGCAAACCGCCGCGCGCACCAGGCGAAGAAGGGCGGCCCGAGACCGGGCAGCCGCAGCCCGGGGCATCGCGGATACCGTGCGCCGGAAGAAGCCCCGAAGAAAAATCGTTGGGATGCCGCCGAGCGCGCCGAGCGCGCCGAACAGCGTCGAGCTGGTGACCGTCGTGACGAGCGTCGCTCATCCGAGCGCGACGACCGCCCGCAGCGTCGCTTCGATCGAGACGATCGGCCGCAGAAGCGTCAGTTCGACAGAGACGACCGCCCCCGCCGTGATGACCGGCCGCAGCGTCGGTTCGAGCGGGATGACCGGACCCAGCGTCGCAACGTCGCGCGTGACGATCGCCCGCAGCGTCGCAACCACAACCGTGACGAGCGGCCGCAGCGCCGCGATTCATTCGACTCGCACAAGGCACAGCAGCACTTCACCCCGCAGGATGACGTCGTGCTCGAGCGCCTCGAGGCTGACGCGATCCAAGCGTCAGACGTTGAGGGCGTGAGCTTCGGCGATCTCGGTCTCGGCCAGAACATTGTTCGCACGCTCGGCGAGCTGGGCGCAGCATCCCCGTTCCCGATTCAAGCAGCAACGATCCCCGACGTTCTCGCGGGCAAAGACGTTCTCGGCCGTGGACGCACAGGCAGCGGCAAGACAATCGCGTTCGGCGCCCCCCTTGTCGAGCGGCTGCTCGAGAACCGTGGTGGAACAAAGCGTGACATGGGCCGTAAGCCCCGCGCGCTCATTCTCGCCCCGACGCGAGAGCTTGCTCTGCAGCTCGATCGCACGGTGCAGCCGATCGCTCGCAGCGTCGGCCTGTTCACCACGCAGATCTACGGCGGCGTTCCCCAGGGCCGGCAGGTCGGCGCGCTGAAGCGCGGCGTCGACATTGTGATCGGCACACCGGGTCGCATCGAAGACCTTATCGAGCAGGGTCGCCTTGACCTCTCTGATGTGAAGGTCTCCGTTCTTGATGAGGCCGACCACATGTGCGACCTCGGGTTCCTCGAGCCCGTGCAGCGCATTCTGCGGCGCACGGCGCCCAAGGGGCAGAAGCTGCTGTTCTCGGCAACGCTCGACACCGGCGTCGCCGCGCTCGTGACCGAATTTCTCGTCAACCCGGTAGTGCACGAAGTCGCCGGCGAAGACCAGGACTCAGGCAGCATCGACCACCGCGTGCTCGTTGCCTTGCGCGAAGACAAGGTGCAGCTGCTCTCAGAACTCGCGAACCGCGACGAGAAGACACTGATCTTCACACGCACCCGCGCCTATGCCGAGCAGCTCGTCGACGAGCTCGAAGACACGGGAGTGCGAGCCGTCGCCCTTCACGGTGACCTCAGCCAGGGTCGCCGTCAGCGCAACCTCGAACGACTCACCTCTGGTCGGGTGAAGGTGCTCGTCGCCACGGACGTTGCCGCACGCGGCATCCATGTCGACGACATCACCCTCGTGATTCAGGCAGACATGCCCGATGAGTACAAGACGTACCTGCACCGCTCGGGCCGCACGGGGCGCGCGGGCAAGACCGGACGCGTGGTCACAGTGATCCCGCGTAACCGTCGTCGTCGTATGGAAGACCTGCTGAGCCGGGCTGAGATCGACGCCCCGATCGTCGATGCATTCCCCGGAGACGACGTGATCGACGAGATCGCCGGACGCCCGACGATCGCCGACCTGACCTCGTAGGACGGACACGACAGCGGCACCCGTCACCGCGACGGGTGCCGCTCTCGTGTCACACGAAGGCCAGCGTCGCGTTGTCGATGAGGCGCGTCGCGCCCACGCGGGCAGCGAGCACGAGAACGGCCTCGCCGCGAAAGTCGGGTGGGCACTCGGTGAACGTCGCCCGCTCGACGAGCGTCGCGTAATCGAGCGAGAACTCCGGATGCCGGTGCTCGGCGTCCGTGAGGGTTCGCCGCGCAGCATCCTGAGCCTGCTGCGCTGTGGGCTCTGCCCGAGCGGCGTCGAGGGCACGGGGGAGCAGGAGGGCGATCTCGCGTTCGGTGGTGCTGAGGTAGCGATTGCGGCTCGACAGGGCGAGGCCGTCGTCATCGCGCACGATGGGGACGCTCTCGATGCGCACCCCGAGGTCGAGGTCGGCGACGAGTCGCTCGACGAGGGCGAGCTGCTGAACATCTTTCTGCCCGAAGACCGCTACGTCTGGCTGCACGCGCTGAAACAGCTTGGCGACGACGGTGAGCACGCCGTCGAAGTGCCCGGGGCGGGCAGCGCCCTCGAAGACGGCGCCCATGCGCCCTGCGCTGACCGTCACCTCGGGCTCTCGCGGGTACATTTCGTGCAGCTCGGGCGCGAAAATGGCGTCGACGCCGTCTGCACGACAGATCGCACGATCCGCCTCGAGATCGCGCGGGTAGCGCTCGAAGTCCTCGCCCGGCCCGAACTGCAGCGGGTTGACGAAGATGCTTACCGCGACAGCATCCGCCATCTCATGCGCGCGGGCGATGAGCCGACGATGCCCGTCGTGCAGCGCGCCCATTGTCGGAACGAGCGCGACGGTTCCACGCTCGGCTGCCCGCCACGCGTCGATGCCGCGCGAATCGAGAACCTCGGTCACGAAAAGTCGCGCTCGGGCTCGGGGAAGGATCCGGATGCCACGTCGTCGACGTAGGCGCGCACGGCACCGCCGAGCACCTCGTCGAGGTTCGCGTAGCGCTTGACGAATCGCGGCACAGGCCCCGTGCGCAGCCCCGCCATGTCTTGCCACACGAGCACCTGCGCGTCGCAGCCGGAGCCCGCGCCGATGCCGACTGTGGGAATCTGCAGCTCGCGTGTGACCTCGGCGGCCAGCTCGGCTGGAACCATCTCGAGCACGACAGCGAACGCGCCGGCCTCGGCGACGGCGCGGGCATCATCGAGCAGCAGCTGCTGCGCCGCATCGCCTCTGCCCTGCACCTTGTAGCCGCCCAAAGCGTGCTCGCTCTGCGGGGTGAAGCCGATGTGTGCCATCACGGGGATGCCGGCGTCGACGACGGCCCGCACGCGGTCTGCCATACGTACTCCGCCTTCGAGTTTGACAGCGTGAACCCCGGCCTCTTTCATGAAGCGGATCGCCGTTGTCGCCGCCTGCTCGGCAGACACCTCGTAACTGCCAAACGGAAGGTCGGCGATGACGAGAGCGTGCGACGTCGCCGATGACACAGCGCGGGCGAGCGGAATCAGCTCGTCGACGGTGACCGGAAGGGTGGTCTCGTGCCCGTACACGTTGTTGGCGGCAGAGTCTCCAACGAGCAGCGCCTCGACACCGGACCGTTCGAAGAGCGCGGCCGTGTACTGGTCGTAGCTCGTGAGCATCGCCCAACGGCGGCCCTCGCTCTTCGCCTTCTGCAGGTCGAGCGTGCGAACGCGGCGTGCAGGACGTGCGGCGGGAGCATCCGGTGTCTCTGTGCGCTCAGACATGCGCTGCTGCTTCTGAGCGCACACTGCCCGGCGCGGGTTCAGACGCATCCGATCCGAGCCCCGTGATGCGGTTGAGCTCGTCGACGTGCACGATCTTCGGGCGGTGGCTCTGCAGCTCGGTATCGTTGACGAGGCCGTACGCGACGATGATCACGAGATCGCCTGGCTTCACGAGGTGGGCGGCGGCTCCGTTGATCTCGATGTCGCCTCCGCCCGGGCGCCCGGTGATGACGTAGGTCTCGAGGCGAGCACCATTGGTGATGTCGAGAACGGCTACCTTTTCGCCGTCGACGAGTCCCGCCGCATCCATGAGCTCGCTGTCGATCGTGATCGACCCCACATAGTCGAGGTCGGCCGCGGTGATGGTGGCGCGATGGATCTTCGAGGTAAGCATGGTTCGAAGCATGATTGCCATGGTACCGATGCAAACCGGGATGCTGCCGAGAGTGACGTGCGTAGGATGAACCACATGAGAATCGTCGTGGGAGTCTGCGGTGGCATCGCCGCGTACAAGGTCGTCGGAGTCATCCGCACACTCGTGCTGCAGGGGCACGATGTGCACGTGATCCCCACGGACGAGGCGCTGAGATTCATCGGCGCCCCGACGCTCGAAGCGATCAGCCGCAATCCGATCGCCACAGACCTGTTCGACGGCGTCGCCGAGGTGAAGCATGTTGCCCTCGGCCAGAGCGCCGACGTGATTCTCATCGCCCCCGCCACGGCAAACACCATCGCCAAGCTCGCGACGGGCCTGAGCGACAACCTGCTGACAAACAGTGTGCTCGCCTCGACGGCGCCGCTCGTGATCGCTCCTGCGATGCACACCGAGATGTGGCAGAACCCCGCAACGCAGCACAACGTTGCCACCCTCGTTGATCGTGGTGCACACATCGTCTGGCCCGAATCGGGTCAGCTGACGGGAAGCGACGTCGGCGTTGGCCGGCTCGCCGAACCCGAGGTCATCGTCGACGCGGTCACCGCGGCAACGGGGCCCAAGGACCTCGCGGGGAAGACCGTCGTCGTGACGGCGGGTGGAACACGCGAGCCGATCGATCCCGTGCGCTTTATCGGAAACCGCTCGAGCGGCAGGCAGGGCGTCGCGCTCGCCGAAGCAGCTCGCGACCGCGGAGCAGATGTCGTGCTCATCGGGGCGAACCTCGAGGTGCCGCCCCCGATTGGCATTGAGTTTGCGCCGGTGTCGACGGTGGCCGAACTTCGTGATGCTGTGGTTTCGCGCGCGACAGGCGCCGACATCATCGTGATGGCCGCAGCGGTGTCTGACTATCGGCCCGTGAACGTTGCCGAGACGAAGATGAAGAAGGACGCCGTCGGCGACGCCGTGTCGATCGACCTCACGGCCAACCCCGACATTCTCGCGGAACTGGGTGCGCAGCAGCATCCGAGACCCGTTCTCGTGGGCTTCGCCGCCGAGACCGAGGCGGATGCTGACGCGCTCGCCGCCCTCGGAGCGGGCAAACTCGAACGAAAGAATGCCGACCTCATCGCCGTGAACCGCGTGGATGAGGGGCGCGGGTTCGGCGCCGCCGACAATGAGGCGCTCATCGTTGCCTCCGGCGGGCGAATCGTCGCCACGGTCGACGGCTCGAAGCGCGTCGTCGCCGATGCGATTCTCGATGCGGCACTCGAGGTGCAGCGCTGACGACTCGCGTGCTGCGTGCCCCTAGCGTGCCTTCGCGGCGAGTTCGCGCGTTGCCTCGACGAGGGCGTCGAAGAGCGGGAGTCGGTGTGGAAGCGCGTCGGCAACCGCGGCGCGCTGCCGCTGCACCGTCGTGTTGTCTCCGCGCGCGATCGGTCCAGTGAGCGCGGCTTCAGCGCCGTGCTGCGCCCAGTTCTCGATCGTGGCACGAACGAGCGGGGTGAGTGCACGGCGATCCAGCCCGACTGTCTCGGCGAGCTCTTCTGCGAACCCTTCAATCGTCACGGCGAAGTTCGAGGCGATGGATGCCGCGGCGTGGTACGCGGCGCGGTCGGCATCGTCGACGGTGATCGGTGCCATTCCGAGTGTGACCGCCAGCTCTTGAGCACCATCGAGCGCTCGCTCCGTCGTTCCCGCTATTGCGGCGTGTGCCCCAGCGAAGCTGTCGCCCGCGCCGGTCACGGTGAGCAGCGGGTGCAGGCTGAACGACTCGTGCGGGGCCAGCGCAGCGAGAGTCGTCGCACCCGAGAGGTGCCCGACGAGACGCCCAGGTTGCACGCGCCCCGCGACGTCGGCGATGGCGGCATCCGACACAGCGAGAAGCACGATGTCGGCATCGATTCCGAGGGCACCGTCGTCGGCGGCATCCGCCTGACCATGAGTGAGCGGACCGCGCACATCGATGCCCTCGGCGCGCAGCGCAGCGGCAAGCGCCGTTCCCATTCTTCCGGCTCCCACGATCATCACTGCCGAGTGTGCGAGAGCATCCGGTGCCATCTCCGGTGTCATTGCCCCATTGAAGCACGCGGACCGCGGGAACACGTTGGAACGGTTCGCCCGCGAGAGCCAGATGCGCTTAGAACCAGTGGTCAGCAAGCAGCTGCATCGACCGGTTGCGAACCGCCGGATCATACGCGTACGTGGCGGTGATGAGTTCATCGGCATCGGTACGCTCCACAAACTCTCGGAGCTGCGCAATCGCTGTCTCTGGGGCCCCGACGGCTTTGATCCTCAGCATGGGGTTGCGCCCACCGTGCGTTTCGAGCTCGGCCGGATCGACAGGCGGCTGGAGCATGCGGCGCTCGCCCTTCAGCACGTCGAGAAACATCTGCTCGACGACGGTGAACTGGCGCGCCGCTTCGTCGTCGGTGTGGGCGATCATGACGTTGACGCCCGCCATCACGTAGGGTTCGGCGATCTGAGCGGTGGGCGCGTCGGGGGTGAAGGAGTCCCGGTACACGCGGATGGCGTCATCGAGCTGCTCCGGTGCGAAGTGCGACGCGACAGAGAACGGCAATCCCAGCTGGCCCGCGATCGAGGCGCCGTTCACCGTCGACCCGAGCACCCAGATCGGCACGTGGGTTCCCGCCGATACCGCCGAGAGAATCGGCGCACTGTGTGCGGTGCCGGCATCGCTGAACCAGCCCTGCATGTCGAAGATGCTGCGGGCAAATGCCTGGGGTTCCGCAGAGGAGCGGTTCAGCGCCTGCGCCGTCAATCCATCGGTGCCTGGCGCGCGACCAAGGCCAAGATCGATGCGGTCACCATGGATGTTGGCGAGGGTTCCGTACTGCTCGGCCACCATAAGCGGGGCGTGATTGGGAAGCATCACGCCACCGGCGCCCACTCGGATTCGCTCGGTGACCGAGGCAGCCTGCGAGATGAGAAGCGCGGTGGCACTCGCCGCGAAGTTGGGTGTGTTGTGATGTTCTGCGAACCACAGCCGACGGTACCCCAGCCGATCTGCGAGACGGGCCGACTCCATTGAGGCAGCGATGCTGTCTCGCACAGTGGACCTTTCGGGGATGGAGACCAGATCAAGGATGCTCAGCGGCACAGACCTCAGTGGCACAGACACAGTTCGTGGGTTCCTCACGTTTGTAGGGGAGAGTCAGCAACGAGCCTAGCTGTGGCCGATACAGTGGAGACACTGTGACGACCCGTGAGACCGCCGGCACGCCCGGAGCCGATGAGAAGCGCGCGCATTTCCCGCGCCTGCGAGTCGGGCGACGCTGGCTCAACCTCATCTGGACGATTCCCGCCGCGATCGTCGTGCTGCTGGCTCTCGTGGCGATCGGCATCGCCGTGCGGCAGCTTCCGGGCGTTGACGCTTTCATCGCGCGTTACCCGGGCACTGTCGACCGCGCGGAGCCTCAGGGGTTTCCCTGGTGGCTCCGCTGGCAGCACTTTCTCAACATCATCTTCCTGCTGCCGATCATGCGTTCGGGGCTGCAGATTCTGGCCGGTCGACCCCGGCTGTTCTGGAAGGTCGGGCAGCGCCCAGGCGGCGAGTGGCTGCGACTCAACGAGACTGTCGAGCCAGGCGCCCGGGTTTCGCCGCGGCACGATGCCGTCGGCCTGCCGACGCAGCTCGGTCTGCCGGGAACGCGACGCTCAACAGCATCCGCTCGCTGGTGGCATCTCACCGTCACGATGCTGTGGCTGCTGAACGGCGTCGTCTTCTACATCGTGCTGTTCGCGACGGGGCAGTGGGCGCGCGTCATCCCCACGAGCCTCGACGTCTTTCCGAACGCGCTGAGCGCTGTGCTGCAGTATGCATCGCTCGACTTTCCGGATCAGCGCTCATGGGTGGCGTACAACGGAATTCAACTGCTCACCTACTTTGTCACCGTGTTCATTGCCGCGCCGCTTGCCGTCATCACGGGGATGCTGCAGTCGCCACGCATCAGCAAAGCCGTCGGCGCCGCGCGATCGACAGTGTTCGGTGCGGAAGCAGCGCGGAGTGTGCACGCGATTGTTCTCGGTTGGTTCATCGTCTTCACGATCGTGCATGTTGCGCTGGTTCTCACGACCGGAGCGGCAGAGAACCTCAACCACATCACGCTCGGCCACACGGGAACGGGGCCGGCCGGGATCGTTCTCTTCGCGATCGGTGTCGTGGTGATCGCCGTGCTGTGGGTGGTCGCGTCTCCCGTGACAAATCGGTGGCCAGACGTCGTGCAGTCGGTCGCCGTGCGCATGCTCGGTCCGCTCGCCACATGGTTCTGAGACAGGGTCGCTGAGTCCTCGCGCGTTCCGCGGCTGCGGCGCCGGGCACGGACGGCGTGTCAGGCGATGCGGCGCGCGTGCTCCCTGCGGGTGAGCGTCACCCAGCATCCCTTTTCTGGATCTCGAGCGTGCAGATCGGATGCTTCGAGGGGGCCGTCGGTGAGGGTGAGCGCCGTTCCCAGCATGCCGAAGTGCACGTCGCACACGTGGGGATGCCTGCCAGCGAGATCGTAGTACGGGCAATGGTGCACGGTGATGCGCGTCGCGTCCGGGTCGTCGTCTCGCTCGACAATCGCATCGAATCCGCAGGTGTCAAGCTGGTCTTCCAAAACATCGAGCTGACGGTCGCTTGTTGAGGGCTGCGGGCTCACGCTCTTCGGGGCGACGATGCTGCGCACAAGATCGGCACGTTCGTAGGCGTCGCGCACGCGCTGCGCCGTCGCGCTGTCGGCCAGGGTGTCGGCGATGCTGTACAGCATGCGAGGCCGCCCGCGCGACGCGCGTCGGATCGACTCCGAACGCACGAACCCCGCGTCGATCAGACGATGCAGGTGCTCTCGCGTGGTGTTCGTGTGCAGGTCACAGATTTCAGCGAGTTGCTCAATGCTCTGCGAGCCTCGCGTCTGCAGCGCATAGAGCAGCTCGATGCGGCTCGGCGAGGCAAGAACTCGGTACTGCTCCGGCAGCGTACGTCCCATGGAATCATCATAGTTCTACAGTATGTAGAACTCTAGCTCTGACTTTTCGCCCACTCGGCAACGCGCTCCGCCGACTCTGCGGGTGAGAGGTCTTCGACGCGCGTCATGATCGTCCAGCGAACGCCGAACGGATCAAGAATCGAGCTGAAGCGGTCGCCGGAGACGAACGATGTCGGCTCTTCGCGAATCGTCGCTCCGGCCGCCTTCGCCGCAGCGGTCACCGCATCGACGTTCGGGCAGTACAGCGCCATGGAGTAATCGTGGCCGCGTTGCGGCTCGGGCGCCACGAGTGCGTTCGCCTCCATGGGATCGCTGAATGTCAGCATCCCGTTGCCGAAGTCGACGACCGCGTGCGCGACGATGTCGCCAAATCGTGTGACGTCGACGATGTGCGCGCCGAAGACGGACGCATAGAAGTTCACTGCCTGCTCTGCTGGTGAGACGACGATGTGCGGGGTCAGCGAGGTGCTTCCGTGCGGAATGCCGTTTGTCGTGTGTGTTCCGTGTGCGGCCTGCGTCTGTGTCGTTGAGCTCATGGGGCCAGAATATGAAGCGAATGTCTGCGGCGTCTTGTATTTTTGCGACATGACCGATGCTGCGCCGCGCTCTCGCGGTCATCTCACTCCCGGAGCCGTCGGAGTGCGCTTCGACAGGTTTGAACTGGGGCCCGGGCTGAGCCAGCTCGTACGCCACGTCTGGCTCGTCACGTGGTCGCTTGCCGACGGCGTTGTTGTGCCGCAGCGGGTGCTCAGCTACCCCGCCGTGAACATCGTGTTTGAGCCGCACGGCGTCGCACTGTACGGCCCCGACTCGCGCGTTGACACACGGGTGCTCCAGGGTGAGTCGTGGGCTGTCGGCATTCTGTTTCGACCCGCGGCCGGGGTGCTTCTTACTCAAACGACGCCGAGCGACCTTGCGAGAATGGCACCTGACGGCGAGTCCGTCGCCTGTGCCCCTCGCGACGCCGTGCGGGCGCAGCTTGCCGAAAGCGACAGTTCGCGTCTCGTGGGCACGCTGCGGTCGTGGCTCACCCCGGCCGCCGACGGCATCGACGAGAGCGGGCTGCTGCTGAACCGCGTGTGCGCGATCGCCGAGGGCGACGAGGCGATGCTGCGGGTCGACGAGCTCGCGGCATCCGTTGGCGTGTCTGTTCGAACGCTCGAGCGTCTCGTGCATTCGCGACTCGGTGTCTCACCCAAGTGGCTCATCGAATGCCGGCGCATGCAGAACGCGGCAACGCGGCTGTATTCGGAGAGCGACGTCGAGCTGTCTGCGCTCGCCGCAGAACTGGGTTTCGTCGACTACGCGCACCTGTCGCGCCGGTACGTGAGCATTCTGCACGAGACCCCAGACCAGACGCGCCGCGCGGGCGAGCGGGCGCGAGCGGCTGCCTCCGCGGTCTAAACGTGTGTCACTTTGTGCTATTTCTGCCCAGGGCAAAGCAGCACAAAGTGGCACACATTTGCGGCGGGCTGAGTGGGCAGGGCGGCGGGCCCCTGCTAGAAGAGCGGCAGCGCGGCGGTTGCGGACGACGCCGGCTGCGAGGTCGCGCGGGGCTCCGGCTCGAAGCGCACGGCGCGGCGACGCTCGAGCCCGTATGCGCGCAGCAGAGGTCGCACCCGCTCGGCGAGATCGGCCCGGTACTCGGCTGATGCATACGTGCCGCGCGCATACAGCCTGTTGTAGACGCTCAGCAGCTCGGGACGCTCGCGCTGAAGCCACATCATGAACCAGGGCTTCACTCCTGGCTTGAGGTGCAGGGAGGAGAACAGCGCATAGCTCGCGCCCGACGCCTTCACGCGACGAAGCGCGTCGTCGAGCTGTTCTGTGGAGTCGGTGAGGTAGGGGAGGATCGGCATGAGGAAGACGCCGCACTCGAGCCCCGCCTCGCGAACGGCCTTCACCGTGGCAAGGCGCGCCGTCGCCGTCGGAGTTCCCGGCTCGACGGATGCCTGCAGCTCGTCGTCGTAGACCGCGATGGACATCGCGACATCGACGCTCACGTGTCGTGCGGCATCCGCCAGCTTCGGAATGTCCCGCCGCAGCAGGGTGCCCTTCGTGAGCACCGAGAACGGAGTGCGTGACGCCGCGAGCGCCTCGATGATGCCGGGCATGAGCTGATAGCGTCCCTCGGCCCGCTGGTATGGATCGGTGTTCGTGCCGAGGGCAACGAGCTCGTGTTCCCACGACGGCCGCGCCAGCTCACGTGCGAGAACCTCGGCAACGTTCGTCTTCACAACGACCTGCTTATCAAAGTCCTCCCCGGCATTCAGCTCGAGGTACGCGTGCGTCGGCCGTGCGAAGCAATAGGTGCACGCGTGTGAACACCCGCGATACGGGTTGATCGTCCAGGTGAACGGCATGTCCGAGCTGGCATGAACGTGATTGAGCGCCGATTTGGCGAGCACTTCGTGAAACGTCATTCCCGCAAACTCGGGAGTCTGCACCGAGCGCACGAGCCCGGCGGGCTTGGCGAGCCCTGGCAGCGCGTTGCCGTCGCCCGCCGTCAGCTTCTGAGCATCCCATCGCATCCGTTAAGTAGAACATAGATGCGCATGTTTCTGAACAGCATACTCAGAAGATTCGAATACTCACGATGATGATCGCTGAGAGCAGCCAGAACGCGATGATGAACACCGTGTCGCGCGCGCGGAACGGCACATCGTGGCGCTCGGTTCGGGAGGGGTGCGCACCGAAAGCGCGGGCGTCCATCGAGAGCGAGACGCGCTCGGCGTGCCTGATTGCGCTCGCGAGCAGCGGCACAATGTAGCCGACGGTGCGTCGCACAGCGACGATCGGGCCGCGGCCGCCCCGTGTGCCGCGCACGCGGTGCGCCTTGCGGATCACGTCGAGCTCATAGCGAAAGCGCGGAACGAAACGGTACGACGCGAGGGCGGCATAACCCACTCGATACGGCACGCGCAGGTGCGCGACCGCGGAGCGAACCATGTCTGGCCCCGTCGAGGCGAGCCCGGTGAGCAGGGCAAGGGCGACGATGCTCATGAGACGCAGCGCCGTTGCGGCGCCCACCTCGACCGCACTGAGATACAGACTGTAGTCGCCGATGGTCAGCAGCACGGAACTGTGATCGAGGGCGCTGGCGTCGGTCCACAGGCTGAACCCGAGCCCGAGAACGACGGCGGCGAGCGGCAGAGCGAGAAGAAGCAAGATGAGGCGACGGGCAGTCAAACGGGCGCCCGTCAGCAGAAGCAGGTACGCGAGGGCGATGAACGCGGCGGGTGTCGCGATGTCGCGGGTGAAAACGAGAACGAGAATCGCGGGGATCGGCCCGGCGATCGTCGCCAGCGGATTGAGCGCGTGCAGAAAGTGGGGCGACGCAGCGCTCGCGTCGGCAGTCGCCGTCATGCGCGAACCCCCGGCAGATCGGCGAACCGTGTGACGCCGTTCCACGACGGGTCGTCAAGGCCTCTCATGACGCGGGCGAGCGGCGGCTGGCGCAGACTGTTGCGTCGCAGAAGGGCGTCATCAGAGAGGATGCTGGCGGCAGAGCCGTCTGCAGCGACGGTGCCGTCGGAGAGCACGACGACACGTGACGCGTACTCGGCGACAAGCTGCATGTCGTGCGAAACGACGATGATCGTCGTTCCCTCGGCACGCAGCAGCTGAAGCATGGCCATCAGCTCGTCGGCGCGTTCGCGATCTTGCCCGAATGTGGGCTCGTCGAGAGCGAGGATTGGTGCTCCGACGATGAGCGCTGTTCCCACAGACAACCGGCGCTTCTGCCCTCCGGACAGAAGAAACGGGTGCACGTCTCGGTGTGCCGAGAGCCCGAGCCGCGCGAGCATGCGGTCGACGCGGTCGCTGATCTCGTCTGGTTCGAGACGCCTGCCCGATGAATCGCCGTGCACACGCAGTCCAGAGGCGAGCTCGTCTGCCACCGAGTTTGCAACGAACTGATGCTCGGGGTTCTGAAAGACAAAGCCCACACGCTGGGCGAGTGCGTGGGCGTCGCGCGTTGCGGCATCCATTCCGGCGAGGGTGACGTGCCGTTTCGGCGGCCGTGCAACCCCCGTCATCGCCTGAATGAGCGTTGTCTTGCCCGCCCCGTTCGCGCCGACGATGGCGAGAAAATCGCCCTCGTGCACGTCGAGACTCACGCGATCGAGAAGAACAGCGTCTCCGCTGGCGATGGTGAGATCACGCACACGAATGAGCGGCTCGCCACGGGGCTGCTCTGTGACCGGCAGGTGCAGGGCAGGAAGCTGAACGTTCGTGAGCGCTTCGCTGAGATCTCTCGTTGAGAGGGGAGTCGGGTCGAGCTCGACGCCGACCGACGCGAGATGCTGCGCGACCATCGTCGCCGTCGGCAGCCAGATGCCGAGTGAGGCGATCTCCCGTGCATGGCCGGCGATCACCTCGCGGGGAGTGCCCGTGAACGCCGTGCGACCGTCGCGATCGAGAACGACAACGCGGTCGACGATGGGCAGAGCGGCATCCACGTCATGCTCAATGAGAACGACAGACCGGTCGCCCTCTGCAGTGACCCGGCGCAGCACGGCATAGACGTCGTCGCTTCCGCTCGGATCGAGATTTGCCGTTGGTTCGTCGAGAACGAGAATGGGGGTGTGCATGGCCAGCGCGCTCGCGATTGCCAACCTCTGCAGCGCACCTCCAGAGAGGATGTCGGGAGAGTCATGTCGGCGCTCCCACAGTCCCACCGTGCGCAGAGCATCCTTGGCGCGGCGCAGAATCTCGGCGACGGGGAGCAGCATGTTCTCGAGCGCGAAGCACACCTCATCGAGCACAGATGCGGTGACGATCTGCGCGTCGGGATCTTGAAAGACCATCGCCACGTGCTCCGAGAGCCGGGCCGTTGTCGACGTCGAGACGTCGATGCCGCAGGCGGTGACGGTACCCTCGAGCTCGGCGGGAATGGACTGCGGCACCAGGCCGTTGATGGCGAGCGCCGCCGTCGACTTTCCACATCCGCTTGGCCCCAGAAGCAGAACGACTTCCCCCGTGTCGACGCTGAGGGTCACCCCCGCGGGAACATGAGTGGCTCGATCCGCGTGGCGGACTCGGACGTCGTCGAGTGTGAGCGCTCGCGCCGGCATCGCGGCGTCAGGCTGCCGACATCGGCTGCGTATGCGCGTGCTTCGTCGCCGAACTGCGCGGTCTGCTGTCGATCTCGTGTTGGATGCCTCGCGCGACACCCGTCTTGTTGATTCCCGCGGCGATGACCCGACCGAGCCAGGTGAAGAGCACGGGGCTCACGGCGAAGAGGCCGAAGTAGACGAGGTTCGCCCAGCCGACGAAGTGCTCCATGCCGACGGCGATGAAAACCGCGCCGCCGAAAATCGTTCCCATGATCGCCGCCGCGACGTAGAACACCCACGGCTTCCAGTAGTGGTACCGACGAAGAGCGAAGGGAATCTCCTGCAACAGGCCGACGGCGAGCCCTGTCGCGAGGTAGCGCATGATGAATGCGGGGTTCACAGCCGAGCCGACGAGGCCGGCGATCAGGCTCGTGATGAGCGCGACGCCGGGGAGCCGCAGAAGCGACTGGGCGATGACGCCGGGAAGAAAATACACGCCGATCGCGAGGCCGTAGACGATGGGCGCTGCGGCAGCGACGATGCCGTTGACGAACCCCGCAACGGTGAAGATGATCCCGCTGCCAACGCCGATCGCGGCGCAGGTCATGAGGAGGCGGGTGCTGAACATGCGTATCCCTTGGGGACTCGGGTGTGTGGAGAACTCCACTCTCTCAAACTTAGCTGAGGCTTGCCTATATAGGCAATCACGGGAACCGTGACAAATGCGCTCAGCGGCGGCGCCGTCGCGGGGTGAGGGTGACCGTCGGCAGCGGTGGTGCGGGAATGCGCTCGGCCCCATGGCCCGGAACGTTCCCAAAGCGGGATGCTCGGGCCTCCCAGTCCTCGCGCGCTCTCACGATGTCGTCGTGCGCTCTGCCGACGAAGTTCCACCACATCACGAGATCTTCACCAAAGGGCTCGCCTCCAATGAAGATCACGTGCGCCGCGGCATCCGCAACGATCTCGACGGACGGGCACCCGTCGCCGATGTAGAGAAGCTGTCGCTCCGTCACCCGCACATCGTCGACGGTGACCTCGCCGTCGAGAACGAAGACGGCATGCTCAAACGTGCGGTCGACGGGGATCGATTCGGCTGTGCCTGCCGCGAGCCTCATCTCGGCGCCGAGCAGGGGTGTGAAGGTCGTGGCGGGGGATGTCGCAGAACCGAGCGTTCCGACGAACACGCGGGCGCTCACGCCGCCCTGCTGCCAGACCGGAAGGTCGGAATGCTGCTCGAAGAACGGCTCGTGATCGGCCGCGCCAGAGGGAAGCGCTACCCAGAGCTGCACACCGCGCAGCGCGGCAGACGCGGCGTCTGGCTCCGTCGAGAACTCTGAGTGAGCGATGCCGTAGCCGCTCGTCATGATGTTCAGCTGGCCCGGCTGAATCATGACGTCGCTCAGCACGGTGTCGCGGTGTCTGATCTCGCCATTGAGGGGCCACGTGACGGTTTGCAGCCCGATGTGCGGGTGCGGCAGAACCCGCATCGGAACGCCAGCCTCGTCAAAGTAGTCGAGAAAGCACCACGCGCCGACGGTCGGCAGCCCGCGCTGCGGAAGTGAGCGGTGCACCGTGATTCCGCGGATTCCGCCGAGCGGAACCTCGCGGGACTCGAGCAGCAGTGTCATCGGCCCGGGCGAGGCGACCTCCCGAACAAGCAGTTCCTCGGTTGGGGCATCGAATCGCGTCATGGCGCGCTCACTTCTTCTCGTGTTTGGGCGTCGGCCAGGCCACGTGCGCGTCGTATTCGTGGTGTCGCTTCAGATATGCCTGAATGAACGGGCAATACGGCACAATGATCTCGTCACGCTCAACGGTGTCGTCGAGGGCGAACTTGGCGAGTACGCTACCGAACCCGCGGCCCTCGTACGCCGTGTCGACGACGGTGTGCACGAACGCGGTTCCGCTCTCTTCGTACGCGAATTGGGCGTGCCCGACGAGGGTGTCATCGATCCACAGCTCATAGCGGTTCTCCGCGTCATTGCGCGTGACGTGCGGTGTGATGTCTGCCATGTCGTCCCCCTTGCGTCGTTTGCCATAACCGTACCCGCGACTCTCACGAGTGGCCAGGCACCGCCTATGCTTGAACCGGAGGGTGACGGTATGAATCAACGCGCGAGCCGCGCATTGCGCGGCACGGCAGCCGCTGTCATCTCCACGGTCATCGCTGCGACATCGCACGGTCTCGCCGATGGTCGCGCGCCGAGCGTCGTCGCTGTGAGCGTCGCGCTCACGGCATCCGTATTCGTCTGCATTGCGCTCGCCGGAAAGACGGTGTCTCGCGCACGTCTCGCCGTCGCCGTGGCATTCAGCCAGCTTGCCTACCACGGCATGTTCGCGTTCGCGCCGTCGGGCGGCAGCGTCTCGTCGACATCGCTCGGGGCCCACGCCCAGCACACGCTGGGATCGATAGACGTTCACGCGGGCGCCGTCGCGCACGGCCACAGCCCCGCGATGTGGTGTGCGCACATTCTCGCCGGCGTGGTCACTACGATTCTGCTTGCCACGGGCGAGAACGTCGTGCACGGCCTCTTCGTCACGGTGCGACTTGCCGTCTCCACGCTGTTCACGCATCCGGAGCCCGTGCCGATTCCGAGGTTGCAATCGCTGTTGCCGGATGCCGTCGCGCCACGTCGGGCGCCCGTCGTCGACTCGTCACGCTCTCAGCGCGGACCACCCGCGCTTTCCCTCGGCTAGCTCGCTGTCGCCTCTGCGCGGTCGAGCTGCCATGACGACCACGTGATTTTCCTGCCTCGGTGAGGCATGTGAAACGGGCGCCCGTCTGCGGGTTCTCCGCTGTGCCCGAACACAACGACAGAAAGACAGAAGAGATATGAAGAGAACAACACGACGACGTGCCGGTATCGGAGTAGTGGCGGGAGCTGCGCTCGCCCTCGCCCTGCCCGTCGCGGCCAGCGCCCACGTGCACGTCGTGCCAGACGAGGCGGCGGCAGGGTCAAGCACCGTGCTCACGTTCACCATCGGGCACGGCTGTGACGGCTCGTCAACGACGGCGGTCAGCATTCTGATGCCAGACGAGGTCATCTCGGCGAAACCCGTCGTCAACGCCGGATGGACGGCGAAGACGCAGACGGAGCCCGTCGACGGCGTCAGCGATCAGAACGGCGACCCCGTGAGCGAGCGCACGAGCGCCGTGGAGTTTACGGCGAAGACGCCACTTGCCGACTCCCAGATCGACACGCTCTCTGTGCAGGTTTCGCTCCCCGAAGAAACCGCGGGCGAGACCCTTGCGTTCCCCGTCGAGCAGACGTGCGAAGAGGGATCGACCTCGTGGGATCAGGTTGCCGAGTCCGAGGGCGATGAGCCCGAGCATCCGGCTCCGACGATTGCCGTCGGAGCTGTCGACGTCTCGGGCCACGGCCATGGAGGGGGAGAGGATGCTGCCGAGCACGGCACGGCAGACGCACAGGCCTCGTCGCAGACTGATAACGACAATGACCTGATCGCACGTATAATCGGAATTGCAGGGCTCGCTGTCGGTGCCGCCGGAATCGTCCTCGCGATCACGGCCCGTCGGCCTCGCGCGAAGGAGAGAAAGTGACACGCAGAGGGACTCGCACATCGATCACAGGAGCGCGAGCCCCTCGAGCGGTGGCTGTCGCGTTTGCCGTCGGGCTCGCCGCGGCCCTCGCTGTCGGAGCTCCCGCCTCGGCGCACACGCAGGTGGCGCCGGCCTCACCTGAACCCGGATCGACGGTGACGACGGGCCCCGTGACCGTCGCGCTGAACACAACGGAGCCGGTGCTCGAGAGCGGGCAGAAGAGCATTGTCGTGAGAGGGCCGGGCGACGAGGAGCGCTACTTCGGTGATGGCTGCGCCACGGTCTCGAACGGCATGACCCTCAGCGCCGACGTGACGCTCGGAGAGCCGGGCGAGTACACGGTGATCTGGACGCTCGTTGCCGAAGATGGGCACACGCAGAGCTCTGACGACTTTGAGCCGTTCACCTTCACATGGCAGCCCGAGGAAGGGCAGCAGGCCGCCGAGGGAGCGTCATCGGTTCCGACCTGCGGGGAGGAACTTCCCGCTGAGGCACCAGACGACAGCGGCAGCTCAAGCGACGAGCCCTCCGAGTCGAGCAGTCAGGGCAGTCAGGGCAGTCAGAATGGTCAGGACAACCAGGCAGCGGATGCGCCGGCGAGCGAGCCCGACAGCTCTGACATCGGCTGGCTGATTGCCGCGGGCGGAATCGTGTTCATCGCGGCCGCCGCCGTTGTGATGATTCTGGTGCGGCGCCGCATGCTGGCCGATGATGCCGAAGATGAGGATGCCGCCGCAAGCGACGCCCAGGGCGCCCAGGGCAACCACGGCAACCACGGCAACACGGACAGCTCGTCTGACGCGTCTGAGTCGTCTGGCTCGTCTGGCGGTTCGGCTGGCGACGGGCCGTCGACCTCGTCCTGACGCCGGCCTCAACGCGCGTGACGGTGCCACCGACTACGGTGGAGTCGATGACTTCTCCTGCCGGTGGCACCGCACTCGAGGTTCTGAGCCACGTCTTCGGATACGACGCCTTCCGCGGCGACCAGGGAGAGATCGTCGACCAGGTCACCGCGGGCGGAGACGCCGTCGTGCTCATGCCGACGGGCGGCGGAAAGAGCCTGTGCTACCAGATTCCGGCTCTGCTGCGCGAGGGAACGGGCGTCGTCGTGTCTCCGTTGATCGCCCTCATGCACGACCAGGTGCAGGCGCTCCAGGCCGTTGGCGTGCGGGCAGAGTTTCTCAATTCGACGCAGTCTGCTGCCGAACGCTCTCGCGTCGAACGCGACTATCGCGCGGGAGACCTCGACATTCTCTATGTCGCTCCCGAGCGCTTGAGCAACCAGGCGACGCGGTCACTGCTCGCGGAGGGCACCATCGCCCTCTTCGCGATCGACGAAGCCCACTGCGTGTCGCAGTGGGGGCACGACTTTCGGCCCGACTACCTCGCGCTGTCCGAGCTTGCCGAGCTGTGGCCCAACGTGCCGCGCATCGCCCTCACGGCCACAGCGACCGAGGCGACGCACGCCGAGATCACGCAGCGACTGAGCCTTGGCAACGCCCGGCATTTCGTTGCGAGCTTCGATCGCCCCAACATCCAGTACCGCATCGTGCCGAAGCGGGATCCCCGGGCGCAGCTTGTCGAGTTCATTCGTGCCGAAGGGCAGGATGCCGCGGGCATCGTGTATGCCCTGAGCCGAGTGAGCGTCGAGCGAACGGCCGACTACCTGCGCCAGCGCGGCATCACGGCGCTTGCCTACCATGCGGGGCTCGATGCAGACGTGCGTGCCGACGCCCAGTCGCGGTTTCTGCGCGAAGACGGCGTCGTCATTGTGGCGACGATCGCTTTTGGCATGGGCATCGACAAGCCAGACGTGCGATTCGTCGCCCACATTGATCTTCCCAAGTCCGTTGAGGGCTACTACCAAGAGACCGGGCGAGCAGGGCGTGATGGTGAGCCCGCTGTTGCCTGGCTCGCCTATGGGCTGCAGGACGTCGTGCAGCAGAGACGCATGATCGACGACGGCGCGGCCGACATCGCCCATAAGCGACGTTCGATGCAGCACCTCGACGCCATGCTCGCGCTGTGCGAGACAGTGCAGTGTCGACGCGTCAATCTGCTGCGGTACTTCGGCCAAGAGAGCTCGCCGTGCGGCAACTGCGACACTTGCCTGAACCCGCCGGCTGTCGTCGACGGCACCCTTGCGGCGCAGAAGCTGCTCTCGACAGTCGTTCGCCTCGACAGGGAACGCAATCAGCGCTTCGGCGCCGGCCAGGTGATCGACATTCTGCGAGGCAAAGAGACACCGCGCACGCGGCAGCATGGGCACGAGGCACTGAGCACATGGGGCATCGGCGCCGATCTCTCTGACCAGCGCTGGCGGGGCGTCGTGCGGCAGCTTCTCGCGCAGGGGCTGCTCGCCACACGTGGTGAGTACGGCGTGCTCGGGCTGACCGAGTCGAGCGGCGAGGTGCTGCGCGGTGACCGTGCGGTGCAGCTGCGCGACGAGCCCGAGAAGGCACAGCGCTCCCGGTCGGCACGCCGATCTGCGGCGCAGCAGCTTGAGCCGGCAGCAGCCGAGCTCTTCGAGAAGCTGCGCGAGTGGCGTGCGAGCGTAGCGAGGGAACAGGGAGCGCCGGCCTACATCGTGTTCGCCGACGCGACGCTGCGCGACATTGCGGCGGCGAAGCCGACAGACGAAGCGGCACTGGGAGCGATCAGCGGCGTTGGCGACAAGAAGCTCGCACGCTATGGCGCCGCTGTGATCGAGGTCGTTCGCGGCTAGGCGTGGCTCGGCGTGCCGTTCGTCTGCGGCCCGCTCTCGCACGCGGTCGACTCGGCAGGCGGCAGTGACCGATTCAGCCAGTCTTGCCACGTCGTCGAGCCGCGTCTCGAATCGGCAACGATGTTTGCCCCCGAGCGCAAGTACCGTCCGATTGCCGTAATGAGCGGAACGGGCACAAGAGCGGCTCGGCGTCCGGTGTGCGTCAGCCATTGCTGCGAAAACGAGCGGACGGAGGCGATCTCTGGCCCACCGTACGATTTAATCTCGTCAGGGCCGGTATCGGCTGTCGTGTCGACAATCACCTCGGCCATATCGGCGACGTCGATGGGCTGAATCTGGGCTCGACTAGACGTCGGCACAACGCGAAATCGGGAGGCCTTCTCGATGATCTGCAGCATCTGCTCGAACACGACGGTGAATCGCACGACGGTTGTGGCGACAGGCGAGTCGAGGTAGACCCCCTCTTGGTCGGTCTTCGCCTCGTAGTACGCGAAGTCGCTCTGGTCGCAGCCGACGTCAGACACGACGACGATGCGAGTGATGCCGACGCGGGCGGCAGCATCCGTGATCTGCACGGCACCAACGCGAAACACCGCCTGAGCAACGTGCGAAACGCCATTGAGGCAGTCGATCACAACATCGGCGCCCCGCAGATGCTCGTCGAGCTCTGCCTGAGTCGAATGGTAGAGATTGCAGACGCGGTAATCGACTCCGATGACGAAGTTCGCGGCATCAGGTGCCGGAATCTCGCGCGAGAGCGAACGCACGGCGTGCCCGCGAGCGCGCGCGGCAGCGGCAACGGCGCTTCCGACGAGCCCCGTCCCCCCGACGACGAGAATGGTGTCCATGCCCGTGACTTCCTTTTTTGAGAACCGCTCTGGCGACAAAAGATTCCCCACACAACAGTTGACCCTGTTTCCCCTGCGGGCGATAGGTCCCCATCCGGGGGAGATTTCTGTGTGAAACTGCAGTGAATTCCCGAGGATGCTGTGGAGCAGCCACAACTGCAGGCACGCACCTGCCCTCCGCTTTGTAGCCGGGTGACGGGAGCTTTCTGCCTGGCTGTGGCATCGACCTATGGTGAGCATAACGAAAGAACGAGTGAACGATCGTGAAGGGTGAGGGGCGAGAAGTGGCGCAAGATGTGGAAACTCCCGACGACGTGGCAGAGGTCGCAAACGTGCACGAGACCGTTGACACGGGGCCTGTGGGGATTGCGGGCTCTGCGTCTCTGAACACGGATGAGGTGCAGCGCGCGCTTTTGGGCCGCTGGAGTGAGATTCGCCGGAGGTCACGTGCGCTCGCCGCGCGACCCGAGATGCAGCGCATCGAGGGGCAGCCGATGGAGGAGCACCGCGCCCGCGTGCTCGAGCAGATGCATCTGCTCGTAGAAGACGGCCAAGTGCTGCGCGCGTTCCCCGAACGTCTCGGAGGAGACAACGATGCGGGCGGCAACATCGCCGGCTTCGAAGAGCTCGTGCTCGCCGACCCGTCGCTGCAGATCAAATCGGGAGTGCAGTGGGGGCTGTTCGGCTCTGCCGTGCTGCACCTCGGCACGCAGAAGCACCACGATCGCTTTCTTCCCGACATCATGACGCTCGACGTGCCTGGCGCATTCGCGATGACGGAGATCGGCCATGGTTCTGATGTCGCGTCGATCGGCACGACGGCGACATACGACGAGAGCACGCAGGAGTTTGTGATCCACACGCCGTTTAAGGGTGCGTGGAAGGAATTTCTCGGCAACGCCGCGCGCGACGGCGTCGCCGCCACCGTGTTCGCCCAGCTCATCACCAAGGGTGTGAACCACGGCGTGCACTGCTTCTACGTGCCCATCCGCGATGAGAACGGTGAGTTTCTTCCCGGCGTCGGGGGCGAAGATGACGGGCTCAAGGGCGGGCTCAACGGCATCGACAACGGTCGCCTTCACTTCACGAACGTGCGCATTCCGCGCGACAACCTGCTCAACCGGTACGGCGACGTCGCCGAAGACGGCAGCTACACGTCGTCGATCGCGAGCCCGGGGCGTCGTTTCTTCACGATGCTCGGAACGCTCGTTCAAGGAAGGGTCTCGCTCGACGGCGCCGCGACGACGGCATCCGCCCTCGCTCTCACCATCGCCATACGCTACGGCGACCAGCGCCGCCAGTTCAACGCAGCCTCGGACACGAACGAAGAGGTGCTGCTTGACTACCAGAAGCACCAGAGACGGCTGCTGCCGCGCTTGGCCGAGACCTACGCGCACACCTTCGCGCACGAAACGCTGCTTACCAAGTTTGACGAGGTATTCAGCGGCCGCGCCGACACAGATGACGACAGGCAAGATCTCGAGACCCTCGCCGCAGCACTCAAGCCGCTGTCGACCTGGCACGCGCTCGACACGCTGCAAGAGAGCCGCGAAGCATGCGGTGGCGCGGGCTTCATGAATGCAAACCGCTTCACGAGCCTGTATGCCGACCTCGACGTCTACGTCACGTTCGAGGGCGACAACAACGTGCTGCTTCAGCTGGTTGCCAAGCGGCTGCTCACGGACTTCTCGAGCAAGTTCCGCAAGGCCGATTCGGGAGCTCTCGCCCGCTACGTCGTCGCTCAGGCCGCCGATCGCGCCTACCACGGCAGCGGGCTGCGCACCCTCGGGCAGACCCTCGGTGACTTCGGTTCGACGGCGCGCTCCGTCGGCCAGCTGCGCGAGACGGCGGTTCAACGCGAGCTGCTCACAGACCGTGTCGAGACGATGATCGAGAACATTGCGGGGGAGCTGCGGCCCGCGTCGAAGCGGTCGAAGAAAGAGGCGGCCGATCTGTTCAATTCGCAGCAGACCGCGCTGATCGAGGCGGCACGGGCACACGGCGAGCTGCTGCAGTGGGAGGCATTCACCGCCGGCATCGAGAAGATTCAGGATGCCTCGACACGCACCGTTCTCACCTGGCTGCGCGACCTGTTCGGGCTCAGCCTCATCGAGAAGCATCTCGCCTGGTACCTCATGAACGGGCGGCTGTCGACGCAGCGCGCGGAGGCAGTGAGCGCCTACATCAACCGGCTCGTGGCGCGGCTGCGTCCCTATGCCGTGCAGCTTGTCGATGCGTTCGGCTTCGAGGAGGCTCACCTGCGGGCACCAATCGCCACGGACGGCGAGCGGACGCGGCAGGACGAAGCGCGCGCGTACTACGCGGCGCTGCGTGAATCAGGCGACGCGCCGATCGATGAGAAAGTGCTTCGTGCCCGAGAGAAGGCCGCGCAGAAGCAGAAGCGCTGACGCCCGAGAGACGAACTGACACGGCGGATGCTGCGACGGGCAGCATCCGCCGTGTTTCTGCGTGAGTGGGGTCAGCTCGTCACGCGGGACGTTCGGTCGGGGTGTCCGTCTTGGAGGGGTCGCGCTCGGCGATGTCGCCGACGACGGCGTCGATGCGATCGAGCACGTCCTGGTCGAGTGTGGTTCCCGACGCCACGACGTTATCAGCGATCTGTTCGGGGCGTGAGGCTCCGATGATCGCCGAGGCGATGTTGGGGTTGCTCAGAACCCACGCGATCGCCAGCTGCGGCATGGTGAGACCTGCCTCGTCGGCAATGGGCTTGAGGCCCTGCACGGCGGTCAGCACGTCGTCGCGCAGGTAACGGGCAACGGTCTTCGAACCGGTCTCGTCCGTCGCGCGGCTTCCCGCGGGAGCATCCTTTCCCGGCTCGTACTTGCCGGTCAGCACCCCCTGCGCGATCGGCGACCAGACGATCTGCGAGACACCGAGATCCTCGGACGCTGGAACGACCTCTTCTTCGATCACACGCCACAGCATGTTGTACTGCGGCTGGTTCGACACGAGGTGAATGCCGAGTTCGCTCGCGAGCGCGTGGCCCGCGCGCAGCTGGTCTGCCGTCCATTCGCTCACACCGATGTACAGCGCCTTTCCCTGGCGCACGACGTCGGCGAAGGCGAGCATTGTCTCTTCGAGGGGCGTCTCGGGGTCGTACCTGTGCGCCTGATAGAGATCGACGTAGTCGGTGCCGAGTCGCTGCAGCGAGCCGTTGATGGACTCCATGATGTGCTTGCGGCTGAGCCCCGAGTCATTGGGCCCTTTCGGGCCAGTCGGCCCCCACACCTTCGTGAAGATCTCGAGCGATTCGCGCCGCTGCCCGGCGAGGGCATCGCCCAGCACCTGCTCGGCAACGGTGTTCGCGTAGACATCTGCCGTGTCAAACGTTGTGATTCCGTGATCAAGCGCGGCGTGAACGCATTTCGTCGCCGTGTCGTTCTCAATCTGACCACCATGCGTCAGCCAGTTGCCGTACGTGATGTCAGAGATTTTCAGTCCGCTGCGTCCAAGATATCGATATGCCATAGACCAACGCTACGGGATGCGCGCCGCCATTCAACCTGAAGGGCGAAAACTCCGATGCAGAGTTGTTCCTGCCGATCCGGCGTCAGTTTCACGCTATCGTCGGTACATGCGAGAGATGTACCCGAACATCGAACCGTACATGACGGGCCTGCTTGACGTGGGGGACGGCCAGCGCGTCTTCTGGGAGACGAGCGGCAATCCAGACGGCAAGCCCGTCGTCTTTGTGCACGGCGGCCCAGGCGGCGCGACGAACCCCGAGCAGCGCCGCGTCTTCGATCCGGAGAAGTACCGCATCGTGCTGTTCGATCAGCGCGGCTGCGGCAAGAGCACGCCGCACATGAGTGAGCCCGAAGCCGATCTCACCCACAACACCACGTGGAAGCTCGTCTCTGACATGGAAGCGCTGCGAGACACGCTCGAGATCGAGAAATGGCAGGTCTTCGGCGGCTCGTGGGGGAGCACCCTTGCGCTCGCGTATGCCGAGACGCATCCGGACCGCGTCAGCGAGCTCGTTCTGCGCGGCATCTTCACGCTGCGGCGGCAGGAGATCGATTGGTTCTATGAAGGAGGGGCTGCGGCGATCTTCCCCGACCTGTGGGAGCAGTTCGTCGAGCCGGTTGCCCAGCAGGATCGCAACCACATGGTGCAGGCGTATGCCGAGCTGCTCGCCGACCCCGACCCCGAAGTGCACGTTCCGGCAGCGCAGGCGTGGTCAGAGTGGGAGTCGTCAACAATTACGCTGACGCGCGACGAGAGCACGATCGCCTTGTTCACCGAGCCGGCCTTCGCGACGGCCTTCGCACGGATCGAGAACCATTACTTCGTGAACCGAGGCTGGCTCGAGGAGGGGCAGCTGATTCGGGATGCCGTCAGACTGCGCGATATCCCCGGCGTCATCGTGCAGGGTCGCTACGATGTCTGCACGCCGCCCATGACGGCGTGGGATCTGCATAGGGCATGGCCGGAGGCCGACCTGCAGATCATTCCGGATGCCGGGCACGCGTTCGACGAGCCGGGCATTCTCTCGGCGCTGATCGAAGCGACAGACCGCTTCGCCCGGTAGCCACGACGTCGTGCATCGCCCCTAAACTGGGGTGAAGGCAAAACATGAGGATCCCTCTAGTATTAGAGAACTTGAGGGATGCTCAGATTTAACGATGCGTGCTGAAGCTCGTTCACGCGGGTGCTGACGGCGCGTATGACGGCACAGCGCTGAGCTCCGGAATTCTGACGAGACGGAGGGCAGGCGATGAGTCGAATCGATGCCAGGTTCACCGCCCCAGCGTCAGTATTTCGTCCGGCGTTCGATGTCGGCTCCGAGATTGCCCGCGCCGTCGCGCCCGCTGTCTCCTGGACGCGGCGACTCAAGATTCGACTGCTCGTGACCGACGCACTCGTCATCGCCCTCGCGATGGCGGTGGCCGTGGCTGTGGCGACAGAAGCAAGCTTCAGCGCAGCGGCACTCGTCGAAAGTCGCGTCGCAGGCCCGGTGCTCATGAGCGTTGGCTGGCTCCTCGCGCTCGCGGCCTTCCGCACGCGAAGCACACCGCTCCTGGGAATCGGCACGCGCGAGTACAAGCGAGTTCTGAACGCATCGGTGATGTACTTCGGCGCCGCCGCAACGGCCTTCGTTCTGGTTCCGGTCGCCCCACCGCGCGCCATGTTCCTCGTGGCCCTGCCCGCCGGAACCGTCGGACTGCTCGCCAGCCGGTGGAGTTGGCGACGCTGGCTCAACCATCAGCGCACATACGGAAACTACCTCTCTCGCACGATCGTTGTGGGGGATCGCGCCGATGTCTCCTACGTCGCTCGCGAGCTTGAACGGTCGAGCAGCGCAGCGTTCAGCGTGGTCGGCGCCGCGGTGTTCGATGATGCCGAGGTCCCTGTTTCCGGACTCAGCGGAACCGTGCCGATCGTGTCGCACCCCGATCGCGTTGCCGATGCGGTCGGGCGCCTTGATGCCGACTCGGTCATCGTGGCGAGCACGAGCAGAGACAACACCGATTACATGCGAGATCTGAGCTGGAAGCTGGAGGCGCAGGGCACATCGCTTGTCGTCGCCCCGAGATTGACGAACGTCGCCGGCAGCCGCATCCAATTTCGCCCCGTCGACGGGCTGCCCCTTCTTCACGTCGATCTCGCCCGGTACGCGGGTGTGCGCTTCGTCATGAAGCGGGCATTCGACATCGTGGTGTCCGCAGGTGCCGTTGCTGTGCTCGCACCGGTGATGCTCGTCATCGCGCTCGCCGTTCGCATGGACAGCGCCGGCCCGGCGTTCTTCAAACAAGAACGCGTCGGCAAAGACGGGCAGACCTTCTCAATGCTCAAGTTTCGCTCGATGGTGAACACAGCAGAGGAAGACCTCGAGAATCTGCTCGCACACAGCGAGGGAAACGGCGTGCTGTTCAAGCTGAAACAAGACCCGCGGGTGACGCGCGTCGGCGCGTTCCTTCGCGCGCACTCTCTCGACGAGCTTCCTCAGTTCATCAACGTCTTGCGCGGCGAGATGAGCGTTGTCGGGCCACGACCGCCGCTGCAGCGCGAGGTGCAGAAGTACGAGCGGCACGTTCACCGTCGACTGTACATTCGGCCGGGAATCACCGGGATGTGGCAAGTGAACGGTCGCTCCGATCTGGACTGGGACGAGAGCGTTCGCCTCGACCTCTATTACGTCGAGAACTGGACGCTGTACACAGACCTGTCGATTGTCTGGCGAACGATTCGAGTGCTGTTCCGGCCCGTCGGCGCCTACTGAGCCGACAGCCTGATGAACGGTACGACGAGACGCCAGCGAAAGCCGTCACGCAGACGTGCGGCATACATTGTCGGCGCGATCGTTCTGACACTTGCCGTGACGGGCGCGGTCGCTGTCGCCTTCGTCGACGACGAGCAGCCCGGCTCGCGCGCTGTCGCATCGCTTGACCTTGATCCCGCCGTCGAGGTCTGCGGCATGCCCGGCGACAAGCTGGCCGCCGTCGTCGCCGATCGTCCGAAATCGGATGATCCCGTTTCGATCGGAGTCGACGTGCGGGCGCCGTCACCGGAGTCGACGTATCTCGTCGGCCTGCATGCAATCGATGGCGGACTGCTCGTCGAGTCGCAGAAGCAGGATGGCACACGTGTTTTCACACGATTGAACGACAGCGGCGACACGAGCGGCGAGTTTGTCGTTGACGTCGACCGCGCGACGCGCGAACCGCACAACAACGGCTCTGTCGCTGTGTCGCCCGACGGGCTGATCTACGCGATTGACTCGTACAAGCACCGACGGGACATTGCGGTATTCGACGCAGAGGGCACGCAGATCTCGAGCTTTCCCGTGCCCGAGAGCTCAGTGACGCAAGGGCATCCACTCGACCTTCACGGAGTCACCTGGGTTCCCGATCTCGATGGTGAGCCCGCTCTGCTGGTTGGCGAGCGTGGGTCGGTGGTGCACGTCTTTCGAGAGGACGGCACGTCGCTCGGGGTGAATCGCGATCTGCCGAGCGTGATCTTCGGAGCATCCGGAAGCCTGGTGACGGGGTTGGAGCCGATTGACGATGCAACTGTTCGGCTGACGGTCGACGACCTCGCGTCGCAGAAGACGGTGATGAGCGTGCCGTATGCCATGGCCGAGAGCGACGGCGACAGCGCGGCGCAGACACCGGCGCTCACCCGACCGAGCACCGTGGTTCCCGCGCCAGGCGGCGATGGCTATCTCGTGTATGAGGCGGGCGAGGGGCTCACCTGGATCGATCAGATCGGGGTTCAACGGGGAGTCTGGCTCGGCGACAGTCAGGCGTCGCCAAGCATGACCGGCGCGATCGTCCATGACGACGGCAGCTACTGGCTCTCTGTCTCCGTTGATGGTGAGGAGCATGTGAGGAAGCTCACGGACGACGATATGGCCGCGATGCTGGCAATGCCGATCAGCTACAAGGCGCTGAACGATCCCGTCATCGCCCGGCTCGGCATCGGCGTTGGCGTTGTCAGTGATGCCGTGTTCAATCACGCTGACTGGGGCGAGACTCTTGGCGTGCACCTGCGCTTTGAATCCGGGTGGGGGATGCTTGACGGCGAACAGGCGGCAGAGGATGTTAGCGTGCGCTACAGCGTTCGGGGAGATCCTCTTCTCGCCGACCCCATTCGGCAGACCGAGCGCTCGGTCGAACCGAAGATCGGGGGAGGCGAGACGCCGTTGGAGGTTCCGACGAGCGTCCCCGGACCGTACGAAGTGAGCGTCAGACTTGTCGACAGCAGCAGCGGCGAGACTCTCTCTGCGACATGCTTTCGGTACAGCGTCGGGGCCGAGGGCGCCGACCTGAACCTCGATGACCTCGAGCCGGGAGCAGGGTGGGGCGGGCCGGAGCCAATGCGCGGCGTGCAGCTCGCTGACCGACTGGGAATCGGCAGCTTCCGTCTGCAGCTCGATGTTTCGCGGCTCATCGCCGACCCGAGCGGAAAACCGAGCAGCGACGCAATCGACTGGTCTGGCCTTCCGGGGGCGCCAGACGGCGAACCCACGCCGACCGAGGCGTTCGAGCAGGTGCGCGCGGCCGCCGAGTACGCGGCCGATCACGACGTGGATCTGATCGTTCAGGTGGGCCAGAACGGCGACGCCGAGCGCGCTGCAGTTGAGGCGGAGACCTGGGGCGGATGGGCACGATTCATCGTCGCGGAGTTTGCCGAGCAGGCATCGGCGATCACGCTGTGGTCGCCGTGGAATGAGCCGAACATCAGCTTCGACTCGGGGGCCGACTTCTCGAAACGCGTCGATATTCCCTTTGCGCATGCCGCTCATGAGGCAAATTCTCACGCCCGGGTGATTGCCGGAAACACCCTCGGCTTCGCCGAAGACTGGTGGGCGGATTCGGCGTCGACACAGCTCTGCGAGGCCGTCGACGCCCTCGGCGTTCACCCGTACACGGGGTGGAACCGGTCGTGGGAAGAGGAGGGCTTCGCTGCCTCCGGTTCCGGGTACGACAGCTTCAGAAACGTGGTCGGGCATGGATGCGGCGAGCTGCCGATCTGGGACACGGAGACGGGGTGGACGTCGGACGGGACTCTGCCGTATTGGTCGCAGGGGGCCAAAGTCGCGCGCAAGCTGCTCTGGTACCAGCACGAGCACATTGCCGGATGGACGTACTTCTTCAGCGAGGGCGGCTGGGGCGAGAACAATCTCAGTTGGTCGCTCATTCAATATCAGTCGCATGTGAAGCCCGGGGCCCTGGCGTTCGCCGTCGTTTCGCACAAACTGGCGGCTCTGGGCGAGCCGAGCGTCGTTGAAACCGGCATCCCCTTCACCTACGCTTTCCGCTTCGCAGACGATGCCGGCGTCACTGCGGCATGGACCGATGAGGCACGCGTGCGCGCGAATCTCTCAAGCGAGGCTCCCGCTGTGACGGTTACCGATCAGTACGGCGCGCAGAGCGTGATTGAGCTTGAGGACGGGCGCTCGGAGGTGACGATCACGGGAAGTCCCCAATTCTTCGCGTCATCGGAGGGTGAACCGGTGTCGATCACGCCGGTGGAGGCGTTCGGCGGTGACGTTCTCGCGGGAGCCGAGGTGACGGCAACCTCGACGGCGGAGGGTAGCGACGCGCAGATCATCACCTCGGGCACGGTAAACCCCTCTCTGCCCTGGCGCTCTGGCGTCGTTGACGGTGAGCTCGATGAGAAGCCGTCGGCAACGGTGACGCTCGCTGAGGCGACAACGATCAACCGCGTAGCGGTGGCAAGCGGCAGCATGGAATGCTGCGAGACCGCACTGCGCACCTATGAGGTCTCGGTGCGCACAGAGAGTGGCGAGTGGCACACAGTGGCGTCCGTGGAAGACCAGTTCTGGCACCGAGTGCGTTTCGTCGAGTTCGACGCGGTCTCCGTCACCGCTGTGCGCATCACCATTCCCTGGACGACCGTGCGCGGCACCCGGGTGCTCGACGTCAACTATTCGGGAATCGTCGGGGGGCTTCCGCCGCCGTTCATGGGCGTGCAGACGGCATCAGACGAGGTCGTTTCTGTCGCGGCGATATCGGCGTGGGCGCCTGAGTGACGCCGGGTGCCGCGACGACAACGACACCGATGAGGACAGTGAGGGAAAGAATGATGACACAGACGATTTCTCAGCAACGAACGATGCAGTTGGAGATCGCGACGATCGCGACATCCGTTCCGATGGGAGCCCAGGTATACCAGGAGGCTGTCACGTCGCGCGCGGCAGAGGCACTCGGGTCTATGTCCGATGTGCCGTGGGATGTCACACGGATCATCGCTCGCTCCCTGCGTTCGGAGCTCGACGGCAACAGGAGAATTCCGGTCGGCGCGCTCTCGCACATCGGGCCGACAGGTCGTCGGGTCGCAGGGCGTCTGCTTTACTCTCGGGACGCCCTCGTGCACCGCATGGATCTCACGCTTCCTCCGGCGCCGAACGAGGTGCTCACCATTCACGACACCGTTGCCTGGATGTATCCCGATGAGGGAAACCCCAACCCGGCGGTCGTCGATGAGATCAGGCGGGCGACGGCAGTGGTCTGCGTGTCGAGGAACACCGCAGAGGACGTCTTCGCTCTCACGGGGCGGAGCGATCTTCGGGTCGTTTCCCCCGGCGTTGATGAGCGCTTCTTCTCTCCCCGGCCGCTCTCAGCGGCCGAGCGGTCGCAACTCGGGCTCCCGCAGCGTTTCATTTTGCATGCGGGCGGAGCGAGCGCACGCAAGAACCTCGAAGGCCTTGCCGAGGCGTGGCGGCTCGTGAACCGCGAGTTTCCCGATGTGTCGCTGGCGATGTCGGGCCCCCAGCATGCTCGGCGCGACGAATTGTTCGGTGATCTGCCGCGCGTCGTGCGCCTCGGCCGCATCGGGAGCGAGCTTGTGCCGGGTCTCCTTGCCTCAGCCGAAGCTGTGGTCGTTCCGTCGCACTACGAGGGATTCGGGCTTCCAGTCATCGAAGCGATGGCTGCCGGTGTTCCCGTGATTGCTGCTCGCACGAGTTCGCTGCCGGAGGCGGCGGGAGATGCTGCCGTGCTCGTTGAGACAGACGGACGCTCGATCGCCGAGGGCATTGACTGCGTGCTTCGCGGGGACAGCGAGGTATCAGACCTGCGTGAGAAGGGCTTTCGACGGGCGCTGCACTTTACGTGGGGCGAGAGCGTTCGCAATCTCGCGAAGGTGTGGTCTGACGCTGCGTCGTGACGTCAACGGCAGGCGGCCGGATCGGCTACACCTTGCGGGCAACGAGCGCTTCCCACGACCGCAGGGGGCTTCGGCGCGTGTGCGCAAATCGCAGTCGCAGCTGAGCAACGGAGTTCTCGAGGTCTTCAATCGCTGCTGAGACGCGATCGGGGTCTGCGGATTCTGCCCTCTGCACGATCTGATCCGGCGTCATGTCTGGTGCGAAGGTGAACCGGCGTGTGCGACCAAGGCTGTTGACGACGGCTTCGTGATCGCGAAATTTGAAGTCGCCGCCAATGAGCACGGGCTCGATCATCGTCCAGCACGCAGGGATGCCATATGAGTCTGCGATGATCACGCCGTGCAGTGACGTCGACACGATGGCCGAGCAGGAGGCGATCTCGCGTATGACCGCGGCGGGGCTGCGGGTGACGTCGATGAGCGCCACCTCCCCGGGGTGTTTGGCAGCGAAATCAGCGATCGGCGAATTTTCGAAGTGGCTGCCGTGAGGGACGATCCCGAGACGGTGTTGCACCGGAGGTCGATTCAGCACGCGTGACGCAAGAAGCCCGGGGTCGCCCAACGCGACGCTGCCGCCTGCGGAAAGTGCGTCGCGGGTCAACGGGCCCCGAACCGCAAGAACCTCGACATCGGGGAGGTGGGTCGGTGAATCCGAGATCAGCCCGGAGCCCCAGATGAGACCGGCGAAGTCTGGCGGAATGAACTGAATGAGGCTTCCGACGCCAACGACCTTTGCGCGCTGAAACTCTGCGTGCACGGGGATGATTCCGCGATGCCGCAGAAGCCACGGGGTGAGCGCGTCGCCGAAGTTCGGGTGCCCGTCCCACCAGTACGCCTCAACGAGAGGAGCGTTCGGGTACAGGCGCGGATCGAACATTGACTGCGCTATCGACAGTGCGCTTCGCGTTCGTCGCCACGATGCGCGTGAATAGTTGCGGTCGATAAACTCCCGCACACGCGCTTCCTTGCGATTTCGCTCCGGACGTTCTGCCGCCGTGTCTCGGGGGAGGTCGCGCTCTCTGGCGGTCACGGCCGTCGTGTGCGCTGCGCGGGGACGGGCAGGAGCGATGAGTATCTCGGATACAGGCCCGCCGCGATACCGGCGATCGCCTCGTCGAGGTGCGCGATCATCGTCTTCCACCGTGCGGTGGTTCGTCCGGTCGGATCTTCGATGTCGTCGGCAGGGTTATCTCCGAGGAAGTCCAGAATCGATTGATCTGACTCGTCATCAAGCCATGTGCCGAGTGTTACGCCAGCGGGGCGTTCGTTTGCGTCGAGCCAACGCGTGAACTGTCTGATGGTGAACAGGCGCGGTGCGATATCGGGTGTCGTTGCAAGCAGCATGCGGGCGTGCTCCCGGGTGAGTGTCAAGATCAGATCATAGGTGTCAAGCGAAGCCGGATCTACCTGCGCGCTCACGTGGTCGCTCAAGTCGAGTCCCAGCTCTGACGCATGCGTGATGGCCGACTGTGATGCGGGGCGACCAGTAGTCGCCTCAACTCCGGCAGAGTCCACCTCAAGTGCATGCTCGTTCGCAGTGGCGAGGAGCAGCGCCGCGGCGAACGGAGAGCGACTTTCATTGGCTGTGCAGACGACGAGCACCCGATCTCGCCCCGGAGTCATAGCGCGGGGCGAACGCTCAATGTGGTCGACTCGTGATAATTTTCCCCCATCGACGGAACGATTCGACGAGCGTTCAAGCGCAGGCTGTGGTATTGACTCCGCGAGGTAGTACGCGGAGTAACTGCGGGGGAGCTTGTGCTTCGATCTATTCGCAACAGTGCCGATCACCGTCGCGCTGTTCGCTCTTAATGTCGCGACGACGTGCGAGAGCAGTGGCAACCGCGTGTGGTTCATCGTGGCGATCACTATCGTTCCATCGGCAAGCGAGGCTATGGCGGAGGCATCGGCGAGTGCGAGAGACGGTGGTGTGTCGACGATGACGATATCGGCACGGTCGCTCAGGGCACTGAGTACGCGCATCATGCGGGGAGTGGCAATTGCGTCTGCTGGGTCGTCCATAAGCGTGCCCGGTGGAAGCACACGCAAGCCGTCAATCGATGTCGGTTGAAGTGCGGCCTCGATGTCGCTGACCTCTGGAAAAGTGAGCAAGTCCCGCGGAGCCGCGAGAAGTCCGCCAAGGCCGGGGCCGGTGCAGCTATCAGGAAAATAGGTGTCAAGACCCGGGCGACGTAAGTCGCCCGCGACCAGCACAACGGAGCGTCCCGTACGTGCCCATGACGCCGCGAGGTTCGCCGAGACAAACGTCTTGCCATCTCCGGGCTCCACACTTGTGACAACGAGGACGCTCCCTTTGGCCGGAAGTGCGACTTGCAATGTCGTGCGAAGCGCCCGAAGACCTTCACTCAGCGGGGAAGACTCGCTGTTCTCGGCGGGAAGAAATCCAGTCACACGTTTCGCCCGCCTGTCGTTTGCGAGCTGCCCGAGCACGGGCAAATTTGTAGCCCGCTCCAGTTCGTCTGTGCGACGCACACGCGAATCGAGGTAGTCCCGCGCGAGAGCGAGACCAAGACCCGCGAGAAGGCCGGACGCAAGCGCAACACCTGCGACGGTCAGAGTGCTCGGATTCAACGTTGCTCCTGTGCCCGCCGGTGCAGTGACGGTCGCTGATGGTCCAGCCGTCTGCAACGACGTAATCGAAGCATTGATTCCATTTATCTGAGCGAGCGCCGCTGTCAGATTGGTCTGGGCGAGTTGATCGGCAGGGTCTTTGTCAACGTCGTTTTGGTAGCTCTTTGCTTCGTCCGATACCTCGCCTAGCTGTTCCGCAAGCGCCTTCTGCGTTGAGGCCACGACGGTGTCGAGGTAGGCCGAGTACGCGGCCGCAGCTGCAGCAGCGCTCTGTTGGGACGTCTTCGGGTCGCCAGCTTGCGCGGTGATCTTGAACGTTGCCGTCGTGTCTGACGGAGTCTCGACTGCTGCCTGCGAGACAGTGCCGGCCAACGATCCCTTCGGAGTTCCGAGCTGCTTTTCAGCCTCGCTGAGCACGACAGGGGTTGTCGCAACTGAGGGGTCTACGTCGACCGGGTGACCGGCGAGGATTCCTGTGTTGACGGCCTCGGTCATTAACGGGCTGATTCGCAGCGTCGTTGATGACTCGAAGTTTGGCGTCTGTCGTTGGAGGTAGGTGATGGCGATCGCTGATGCGAGGACCGTCACGATGATGATGATCCACTTGCGTCGCCAGATGACAGTGAGAATTTCGGTGAATGTCACGGGTTGTACTCCGATCTCGCATTTTCGTGCTGGTGGGGAGCGGTATGAGGGAACTGTGAGGCACGCTGCTCGAGGAGCATGTCGAGCACTTCTTCGAATTGACGAATGCGACAGCGCCAATCGGGGACGTCTTCGAGGTGTCCAGGCGTCGACGCGTGCAGAAGCGCACTGGTGACCGCGTCAGGGAAGTCCAACGGTGAGGCAATGTCGAGCGCGCCTTGGCGTTCATTGTCTCGGAAGCCCGCGACAGGGGTACTCACGACAGGGCGGGCAACCGACTGATACTCGTACAGCTTGATGGGGTCGAGGCTGTCGGTGAATTGCGTCACCACATGCGGGACGATGAGAACGTCGGAGTGTTGCAGGTATGCGGGGATTGACTCGTACGGTCGCACGCCGAGCATCAGCACTCCTGGTGCGAGTGCCAACCTCTGGGTGTTATCTGGTGAGAGCGCATTGGGGCCGACGAGAATGCAGGCGCCGCCAACCGCATTCACAGCGGCTCCCGTACGCACAACCAGATCAACGTCGATTCGGTCCTCGTGGAGTGTGCCCACATATACGGCGCACCGTGCGTTGGGAAGATCGGTCGGCCGCGGCATCGGTGTGCGATAACGCTCGACATCGACGGCATTGGGAATCGTTACAAGGTCGGGTCGTGCTTCGCGCCTGCTCGTGGCGAGGCCAACAGAGCACACGACGACGGCGGCGCACTCGTCCATGAGTAATGCTTCGCCGCGCATGAGCCTGTCGTGTTCGCGCTCATTGCGACTGGCTGCCAGCCAGTCATCGGTCATGTCGTAAAGTGCAGGGGCAGAGAATTCGGTGAGGGCCGCGGCCCACCTCGGATCGTTGAACCAGAGCACATCAGGCGTGTCACCGATGCGCTGAAGCGCCCGCCGAACGCTGCGTCGCAACATCCAGTCGGCGAGCGGACCGAGCACCCGCGGGAGCATTTTCGTCGGCTGCATGAGTGATAGCCGACCGTCGTAGCCAGGGGCCGAGCGTACTCCGGCACCGCGGCGAGGGCGGCGCCATGAGAGAACATCGTGCAGCACATCGGACGGCGGTTCAACGAAGAATAAGCGGATGCTGTCGTTGTCGCGCAGCAGGCCGTCTACGACATATTGGTTTCGGCGCCAAACGGTGTCCCACGGCTCGAGGGAGAACATGAGGATAGTGAGGCTTGCCGATGTCGCGTGACGAGGTGTTGAACGTGAGCTCCGACGGGCGCCGAGCGCGCGGGGTGCCGTTGTTGACTGTGGTGCGCTTAATGGATTGTTCATGACAGGCACCGTTCGTAGATTGCAAGTGTGGCTTTCGCCTGTGCACGCACGGTGAAACTGTCACGTTGCAGGCGTTGCGCTCTGATGCCATAGTTTCGTCGCTCATCGTCGTTGCTCAGTGCGACGTTGAGCTGACGGGCGGCGGCCTCCGCATCTCCGGGGGGGAAGAGCAGTGCCCCATCGACTTTCCCGATCGTCTCTACGTGACCACCGGACGCTGAAGCGATCACGGGAAGACCGCATGCCATCGCTTCTAACACCGATAATCCGAGGCCCTCTCTGGAAGTAGGAGCGAGGAACAACCCCGCCTTGGCCATGAGTCTCCGGACGTCGTGTTGGTGGCCGAGAAAGCGCACGGAAGCGGAGACGCCCAAGTCGCCGGCAAGCTGTTCCAGTCGTTCGCGCTCGCTTCCCTCTCCGGCGATGTGTAGTTCCCACCCTTTGAGAGATGCGCGAGAGGCAGCCCAGGCAGCAAGGGCCACGTGAGTTTCCTTCTCCGGTTCGAGACGCTGCGCGATGAGTACGGTGCGTTGTTCGCAGGTGCCCAACGCGGAGTCCGTTACCCCTGTGTGTACGACGCTGCTTGGTTCCCCGATTGTTGCGGCGACGAAGTTCGATATGGCGATCTGCGCTGCAAATTGGCGCCGAGCAAGGCGAAAAGCAGCACGCACGATTGGTGTGCGACCACGTGGCGCGGCAAAGTGCCGAGTGCTCACAATGCGAGAACGCGAGTTTGTCGATGCCATGATTCCCGCGAAGTCAGCGTTGGACATGTGCGTGTTTACGATGTCGGCCGACGGAACGGACCGAAGCGCAGACCGACCCGATCGGAGCGTGGTGGCGGGTACAAAGCGTACGTCAGAACCATCGAGCGCTTGTCGCATTTGTGCAGGAGCGCCCCCGATCACCGTCACACGCCAGCCTTGGTCCGCCTGATGCAGGCCGAGCATGCTCACGTAGCGTTCGACTCCGGCGAATGCATCCGAGCAGGTGAGATGCACTACGTGCCGGTAGCGTGTATTCATTCCAACTCCGTTCGCACGTGCCGTTGCAGTCCTGTGGCCGCCGAGACGGCTCGAGGGCTGGTCGTTGGCAAGGCTGAATCGGGATGCAGCTCGCGGGCTTTCACGAGGGTGCCGTATGCGACTCCCGCAATGATCCAGAGCAGCGAGGCCTGGCCAGCGACCCAGTAAAGGTCAAGCTGCGACTGCGTGAGGCGGGTGAGAACAACGGCAGCGCCCACGGTTCCATACGCGGGGTCGAGACGCCAAAGCGCAACGAGTGCGACGGCGAAGAGTGCGATAAAGGCGAGAAGGCCGACGACGCCAACTGATGTCAGTACTTCAAGCTCCGCGTTGGGCGGTTGAAATCCATCGCCGAAACGGGACGTGTACCACCAGCGCAGTCCGACGCCGAATATGGGCGAGGACAACCAGATATCGATGGAATCCTGATACCACGTCAGGCGCTGGTAAGCCGAGTTGAATTGATTATCGCTTTCCAGCTGTGTCTCAAGCATTGAGAGTGCGAAGACCAGCACGGGAATGGCGGCGATCCAGATGAGCTTCGGCCGTCGTCCTGTCTCGGGACGGCGTCGCAGGCTGATGAGTATGAGCCCAGCGACGGCAGCGATCATCCCCTGACGCGACTGCGAGACGGCAAGGCCAGCGGCAAGCACGGTGAGGGTCGACCAATAGGGCACTGGATTAAGCCGGAGCCAGGGTGGTCGCGCGTAGACGATCACGATTGCCGCGCTGACCATGCCTCCGATCGTGTTTTTGTGAAGCTGAGGAAGATAGATCTCCATGGCCTCGCCCGTCATGGCGAACAAGACAATGAACTTACCCACTGCCCAGACAGAGATCACCAGACATCCTGCGATGTAGCTGCCGATTGCAAACCCGGTGCGTCCCGTACGACCGATGGCGAAACCGACGATGATGCTGCCGAGCACGAGCACAAGTTCATGAGCCCACTCAATGGCGTTCTCCGAGTAGACATTCAAAATCAGCGTGGGTATCGATGCGGCGCTGTACGCTGCCCCCGCCCAGAGCAGCGACTGCATCGACGAAAGCCCGCGCGGACGAATCATTACGATAGCGACGGCCGTAGCGGCAGCGAGCACAAGATCAGACACGCTCAGAACGCCGCCGACACGCACAAGGACGAGAGTCGCCGGAACGGCGAGGGACACGATCACCATGGGGTCGTAGACGACAATGCCGCAGGCAAGCACCACACCGGCTGCGATCAGAGCCCACATTGGGTCCTGAGTGGCAAGGACGCCGATGACCGCTGCGACGAGCGCCGCCGGAATCGACACTGCCGCAACGCGCCCGAGTGCGACGTCGCGGGGCTTCAGCCATCGCAATTCTGGAACCGTCTTATGGTTCATGAGAGCTCCAACGCTCGAACCGGACCGTTCAGGTATAGGAGGAGTCGTGCAGCAGCCGAACGTCGTCGAGATGTGGAGAGGAGAATTGAGCGGGCGAACGCACCAGCGATCATCGCACTCCGATAGATCTGCCACCCCGCGTTTCCGAAGTGCTTCCGGATGTACAGTTCGGCGCTCGCGTGGAAGTACTGCTCGCGGAGGCTCCCATCTTCACTCGTGGCACCTCCGATGTGCATTGCGTCGACAGAGGAGACAGCAATTGACCAGCCGCTGTCGACCGCGCGCTTCTGCCAGTCAACTTCTTCGGCATAGAGGAAGAATCGCTCGTCAAAGCGACCGACGGCCTTTATTGCTTCGGCGCGCAGTAGGAGGATCGATCCAATGGCGAAACCGCGTGCACGATTGACCGAGCTGAGACCGATCGCCTCGAGCCACGCTCGGGCTGGATGCGGGAATGGCCACCATACTCGAGCCGTGTTTCCGTTTGCCGGGTCGACCTGCGTGGCACCGACTGCAGCAATCCGAGGGCGCGCATGCAGATCTGCGTGCATCGTTGCGATGCCCTTGGCGCTGATCTGTGCATCTGGATTCAGCAGGAGGACGTCGTTGGAGTCCATTCCGTTGTCAGCGAGCCAACGGAGGGCGACATTGACACCCGCGCCGAAGCCGAGATTCTTGCCCGGATCGAGGTACGTCGCGTGATGCGCGTTAGCGACGTGCTGGGTCTCTAAGGACGAAGAGTTGTCGACGATCGTGACGGGGAACGTGCCGCCGAGGTTTCGGAGCGCGACCTCGAGCAGATCGGGCGGCCCATATGCGACGATGATGATGTGGGGGACGATATCCCTGCCGATGTCGTTCTCACTCACGGCGTCGCGATAGAGGTCGCGGAGCTGCATGGCGATATGCGGCCAGGTAAGTGTCCGAGCTCGTTCGAGGCCGCGGATCCGCAGAGAGGTCCATGTCGACGGCTCGAGTGCGCGCGCAATGCCGTCGCTCAGCGCATCGGGGTCTCCTGGATCAGTGAGAATTCCGGCGTCCCCGACGACGTCAGGTAAAGCACCGCTCCGACTGGCGACGACCGGTACACCTGATGCCATCGACTCGACGGCGGAACGGCAGAACTGCTCACGCCAGCGAGGCGTCTCTAACGAAGGGACAGCGAGCACGTCAAGGTCTTGGAAGCGTGTGGCGAGCTGCGCGTCCTCTGCAAAGCCGAGAAACGACACTCGGTCGGCGATGCCCAGTGAGTCTGTCAGTGCGACGAGATCAGTGTAGGCGCTGCCCTCGCCTGTGATTCGGACATCCCACGAGGGATTCGCTCTCGCTGCGTGAAGCAGCACGTCGCACCCTTTGTGGGATTCGAGCCGTCCAACATATCCGATGACGGGGCGCGACGACGGCGTGGAGCGATCATCTGGGGCGAATCGCGTGGTGTCGACGCCGAGCGGAATCACCCGAGATATCCCCCGTAATCCCTTGCGGCTCAAAATCGCGGCCGCATCGCTGTTGCACGCATAGGCGCCGGCAGCATTCCTCAGAGCGTATGACTCGAACCATCGGAACGGGACAGGGTAGCGTTTCTCGATGTTCTGCGCCGAATAGAAAACGAATGGCGTCGTCATTCGCCGCATTGCCCGAAGCAGCAGAACCTCGGCTGTCGCAAGTGAGAACGGCTCCTCGTGCAGGTCGATGACGTCGGGGTTCTCCCTGAGTGCGCGCCAGAGCGGCACAGGATCGTAGAGAAATGCGTTCGGGTGTCGACCGAACGTCCGCACGCCCGTCACGAACGTGTCAGGCGTGGAATCAAGCGTGATCCGACGGCCGCCTTCGTTCCATCGTCGTGCCGAGAGCATCGTCACGTCGGAGCCGAGATCACGCAGCTGACGCTCGCGTTCGCGCCACGCCTGGACAACCCCGTGATGGGCGATTCTGAGGATCTTCATCGTTTTTCGCCGATCCGATTGTGCGCGGTGTTGCCGCACATCCGACGCGTCTTCGGAGTCGGCTGGTCGGGGTTGCTGGCCGCCATCATGTGGCGCTCAGCGCAGCGAGAGCGTTCACGAGTCACGGGAGCGGGCATATGCACATGCTACGGCTAAGCTGAGTAATGCTCACATGCCCCAGTTCGGGGTTATCTTTGAGCTTCCCACTGACGCCGCATGCCCTCAACGTGGGACACTGCCCATCATGACATGAGCATGTCTCAGTTGTGTGTTCTAGTACCTGCGGACAGGAGATTCGGTGGACGACAGCAACTCGCTTGGTCGCGGCGATATTCAGAGGCGCGCCGTGCAGGGGGTGAGCTGGACTCTCATCCACACAGTTGTATCGATTCCAGTGGCCTTCATCGGAACTCTCATCGTCGCGCGAGTGCTCGGTGTCGTGGATTTCGGACGCCTCGCGTATCTCACGACCGTGATGGAGATCGTGACGGCAGTGCTCACCGCCGGTCTGGGCACCGCGCTCGTGCAGTTCGGGGCCCGTCGGCATGCCACATCACGCTACGGGGAGGTGGAGCACCTCCTGGCAATCTCGCAGGGTTTCCGATTGGTGTTCTTTGCACCACTGCTCGTTATCGCCATGCTTTTCGTCGTCGACGTTCCAACGCCGCTCATGGTGATTGCCATTGTGTTCGGCGTTCTGCTCCCTGGCTACTTCGGTGAGGCATCCTCCGGGTTGGCAATCGAGAACAAGACGGCGTCCGATGCGAAGATTGCTATGGTGAGCAACCTCGCGATTCAGGTCGCCGTCGTCATCACCGTGCTGATCATGAGAGAGGCGGATGCAGTCTGGGCGACGCGCATAGCTGCCGCCGGCCTCGCTACTGGTCTTGCGCTGATTCCTCTGAGAGCAAGCTATCGTCGGGCGGTACTTCGACCCAAGCTTCCGCGGCGCTTCCCTTCAGGCTTCTGGGCATTTGCGATACCGACGGGAATCTCGCTGCTCATTGCCCAACTGGTTATCTCCCGCACCGAGGTTGTCCTCCTCCAGGCGCTGAGCACACCGGCTGCCGTCGGAATCTACGCCCTTGCGTTCGGAGTGGCGGGCAATGTCTTCGCACCAGCTCGAGCCTTCACCGGTCCACTCATCCCGGCGTTGTCGAGCCTGGCGGAAACAACCGATCGCGCGACGATGGGGCGCGCATTCACACGTACGCTTCGCGCATCATCCACAGTCAGCAGCATGCTCATTGCCGTCGGCATTCCCGCGATCGCCGTTCTCGTTCCCGTGCTCTACGGATCCGACTTCTCCAGCGCGGCTTTACCCGTTCTCGTGCTTGGCTGCGCCAGTGGTGTCGCCGTCGCGTCCACCCCGGTCATGGCGTTCACTCTGGCTCGGCAATCTGCGCGTCATCTTCTGGTCGTCAATGTCGGCGCTCTGGTAGTCAACGTTGCGGCGGCGTTCCTGCTGATACCGCCCCTGGGGGTTTGGGGTGCGGTGCTTGCGAACATCGCTGGTGTGCTCACGCGCATGATAGTTCTGCTGGCAGGCGAAGCTCGTGCTCTCGATATCCGCTATGGAGCAGTGTTGCGAACGTTGACCCCCGTCGCGTGCGGGATCGCTGCAGCGTGGGTCTCGTGGGGCATCGCCGTGTTTGCCCCGCTGCCAGCAATTGCCGCCGCCTTCGTCTGCGGCGCCGTTGGACTGGTGGCTGTGCTTGCGCTGCTGCGCCTGTGTCGCACAGGAATCGATGCGAACGACGCCCGCGTGATCCTTGACGGTGTGCCCCGCCTGCTCGTGTCCGTCGCACGCCCTTTCATTGCTCTGCTCACTCGCCGCTGAGCGGTCAGAATTGGGCGTAGAGCGCTTCGTACGCGCTCGCCGTGTGATCCCATGTAAAAGATTCAACCCGGCGCCGGCCGTTTTCCGCGAGAGTCCTGGCAAATGACGAGTTGTCGAGAACTGTGGCAATGAACGCGGCGAACGTGTCGATTGCAGTCGGGTCGCAGAGAAGACCGTCGACCTCGTGTGTGACGAATTCAGGCGGCCCGCCCCGGTTCGTCACGATGAGCGGTGTCTCGGCGCGCCATGTCTCGAGTGCGGCAATTCCGAATGCTTCGAACCGACTTGGTACGGCAACGGCTGCGGCGTTTCGCAGGAGTTCCGCAACCTGTCCGCGAGAAAGCTGCCCGGGCAACACGAGTTGGTGACCGATACCGTTCTGCACTGCCAGTTCTCGCAATCGTGTCCTCTCCGGGCCATCGCCGCCGATCACCAAGCTCACATCGGCGCCAAGCTGGGCGCGCGCAAACGCGTGAACGAGCAGATCGAAGCCCTTCACTCGCTGAAGACGTCCGACGGCCGCGACGTAGCGCCCCGTGACTCCGGGGAGCACTGAAGCGCTCGTATCGGCGGTGGTTGTTTCGTGCAGGTCAATGCCGTTGGGAACGACAAATCCTTTGTCAGAATCAAGACCGAAGCGTGCTTCCAAATCGGCGAGGACGACTCGTGAACAGCCGGTGACGATGGCGGAGCGGTGGACGGCCGAGCGCAAGCTCGTCTGCGCCAGACGTGAGTGCTCGAAGACCCCCGCATCGTCGGCAAGAGTCTCGCCGTGCGAACTGACCATCAGTGTCGTTTGGTGTCGTGCTGCAAGTGCGTTCGCATACGTTCCGTTTGGTCCAAAGCAATGTACGTGAATAACATCGGGTTTCAGCGCTCGGAATGCCCGATTCCACTGGCTCCACGCTCGGGGCGCAGCGGTGGCGAACTGCGCAACGTCCCGAAGGGTTCGGGCGGGAAGCGGGGCGGGAAGGTTCCAAACCTGAACGCCGTCGCGCTGCTGCTGAGAGAATTTGCCGTCACGAGCGACGGTCCAGACAGCGATCTCATGACCTCTTCGGCGCAAGACATCAGCGAGGTTGCGTACGTGCTCTTCGACCCCTCCCACGTGCGGCGCGTATGAGCTCGTCGCCAGTGCGATCCTCATTGGTGATGCCCTTCTTGGTGTGGGACATGCGCCCCGAATGGGGACAACCATAGTGCGTAGTCGATTGCTAGTGTGAGCCCACAAGGAGGGCACATGGGCCAGGGTCGCACACTTGTGCTGAGTCACACTGCGCAGGAAGGTGGCGCCGAGCTTGCGCTCGTCAGACTCGTGCGGAGACTCCGTGAACGTGGTGACGACGTTCACGTTTTGCTCTTCGCACACGGTCCTCTCGAAGATGCTCTCGCTGTCGCCGGAGTACCGACGACCGTTCGTCTCGCGTCCGCACGCATGGCGACAGCATCCCGTGGTCAACTTTCAGACGTGCGGCACGTGTTTTCACTTCTCACCGCTGCCGCCGACTTCATCGTGCGACTCCGCTCCGCTATTCGAGAAAGCGGGGCAGATCTCGTCGTCGCGAACTCGCTCAAGTCGGCAGCCCTTGCTGTAGTGGCCGCTCCGATCTCTGGGCGAGCCTGGGTGTGGAACCTACACGACAGGCTCACGTCGGACTACCTGCCGAGGGGACTTCTCATCATGATGCGAACCATCGCTGTCCTCGGGCCTCGCAAGATCATCGTGAATTCTCGATCGACCCTCGAAACGATTCCGCGGTGGGCACGGCGCCGGGCCGTTATCGCGTATCCAGGGATCGCAGATGATGCATTTGTCACCATGCTTCCAGACTCGCCACGCGTCGTCGGCATCGTCGGCCGCGTAAGCCCGACGAAGGGACAGCACATCTTCGTCGAAGCAGCAATTCGCGTTGCGCAGACGCATCCCGATGTCGCATACCGCGTGATCGGCACAGCGCTCTTTGGCGAGCAAAACTACGAGGCTGCGGTGCGTGAACGAGCCAGGGAATCGGCAGTCGCAGACCGGATGGAATTCACCGGCTGGGTGCGCGACGTGCCAGCCCAAATTGGGCGATTGAGCATCCTTGTGCACGCTTCTCCGATGCCAGAGCCGTTCGGTCAGATCGTCGTCGAAGCGATTGCCGCCTCGGTACCGGTCATCGCGACAGAGTCTGGCGGGGTCGTTGAGATCTTGGATGCCGGCTCGGTCACAACTGCCGAGCCGGACGTCGGATGGCGATTTACAGATCTCGGTGTGCTCGTGCGCCCCGACAACGCCGCGGCGTTAGCGTCGGCGATCGTCGCCGTTCTCGATGATCCAAAAGCGACGATACGGCGGGCTCAGCGAGCACGCGCCGACGTGAGTGATCGGTACGCGATCTCGCATACGGCCGATGTTGTGTCTCAGGCGTGGAGCGAAGCACGGCGACAGAGACCATCACAACGAACAAGGAGTAAACATGAAGTTGCGAACTGACGGAGTGACCTGGCAGGACGTTGACGGCGAGTTGGTGATTCTCGACATGGAGTCGTCCGTGTACCTGACCACCAACGTCTCAGGAGCGTTGCTGGCAAAGTCTTTACGTGAAGACCGCACAATGGCTGATCTCGTTAGCGCGCTCTCCGCGGAGTATGGGATCGACGCCATGATTGCCGAGCGCGATGCGCAGGCGTTCGTGCAACGACTTCGCGAGAAGAAGCTCCTGCTCGAGGACTGACGCGCTGGCGGTGCAGCGGGCTGGTTGAACCCAGGCCGACACTGTCCCCCTAAGTGAGGGTAGCTCATGTTCGAGTGCCCGGGTAGTGTTTCGCATACCGTGAGATTTGACGAACAGAGGGGGCGAGATGCCCGAGCAGGAACGGAGTTTTGCCCTGTCGAACCGCGCTCAGGCGTTCTTGCATGAGATGGTTCCCGGAGGCGCTCACACGAACGCTCGCGGTTCAGACCAATACCCCGAGCTGATGGCTCCCATCATCGCTCGCGGCGACGGAGCACGCGTTCTCGATGTCGACGGCAACTGGTTCGTCGAATACGGTGCAGGCCTCAAATCAGTCACGCTTGGGCACGGCTATGACCCCATCGTGCGTCGAGTGTGCGAGGCCGCCAGTTCCGGAGTGAACTTCACGCGGCCGTCCGTCTGGGAGCTGCGTGCAGCAGAACGTTTTCTGGACATGGTTCCGACGGCAGAGATGGTCAAGTTCGCCAAGAACGGTTCCGACGTGACGACCGCAGCGGTCAAGCTGGCCCGGGCGGCCACGGGTCGCGACCTGATCGCCGTCTGCCGCACGCAGCCATTCTTCTCCGTCGACGACTGGTTCATCGGGACGACGTCGATGCCCACTGGTATTCCTGACGCCGTACGCGAGCTGACTGTGTCGTTCGACTTCAATGATCTCGATTCGCTGAAGGATGTTTTGGCGAAGCACCCCGGTCAGATCGCCGGAATTATGCTGGAGCCAGCGACCGGAACGCGTGAGCCTCAGGCTGGGTTCCTCGAGGGAGTCCGCGAGCTGGCGGATGGCCACGGAGCTGTGCTGATTTTCGACGAGATGATCTGCGGCATGCGATGGTCTTCGGCTGGCGCGCAAGCCGTGTACGGCGTCACCCCTGACCTGTCGACCTGGGGTAAGGCCCTCGGCAACGGGTTTAGCATCTCAGCGCTCGCGGGTAAGCGTGATCTGATGGAACGCGGTGGGCTCAACACCGACGCGTCTCGCGTGTTTCTGCTCTCAAATACGCACGGAGCCGAGACGACGGGGCTCGCGGCCTACCTCGCTGTTGCCGACGTTTACACCGAGCGTGATGTGGTCGCCGAAATCGAGGCTGCGGGCCAGAAGCTGCAGATGGCACTTCTCGACGTCATCGAAAAGGCCGGCGTCAGCGATTACCTCAGTGTCTTTGGGCGGCCATCGGCACTCGTATTCGGAACCCTGGATGCCGCGGGCAAGCCATCTCAGCCGTACCGCACTCTGCTTTTGCAGGAGCTTCTTCGCCATGGTGTGCTCTGCCAATCGCTGGTGATCTCAGCAGCGCACAGCGATGACGACATTGCCGTCACTATTGAGGCATTTCGACGTGCGTCAGAAGTGTATGCACGCGCGATTGAATCGGGAACAACAGACGGCTATCTCTCAGGACGCCCGGTTGCACCGGCGATCCGCGAGTTCGCCGCCCCTCGAAGACTGGAGGTCTGACATGAAGGTCGTGCTGTTCTGCGGCGGCATGGGAATGCGCATCCGTGCTGACAACCAATCGGTGCCGAAGCCGATGACGATGATCGGTGACCGGCCAATGCTGTGGCACATCATGCGCTGGTACGCCTCGCACGGTCACACTGATTTTATTCTGTGTCTCGGGTACGGCGCCACGGCCATCAAAGACTTCTTCCTCTCCTACCGCGAAACCGCGTCGAATGATTTCCGATTGTCTGATGGCGGTCAGGCCATCGAGATGTTGGACACCGACATCTCTGACTGGACGATCACATTCGTTGACACGGGACAGTCAACGGCGATCGGAGAGAGGCTTCGGCGGGTTCGCCCATTTCTCGGTACAGACGAAATGTTCTTGGCGAACTACGGAGATGGGCTTTCGGACGTTGACTTGAACGGACTTATCCGTTCACTTCCTGAGTCGAGCGTCGGCAGCCTTCTCGCCGTACCGCCCCAGGACTCATTCCATGTGCTCGGCTTTGATCCGGGGGGAAAGATGACCGGAGTTGAAGCTGTCGCCGATATGGATATGTGGATCAACGGTGGCTTCTTTGTGCTGCGACAGGGAATCTTCGACTATTTAGAGCCCGGGGACGACCTCGTGATGAACGCGTGCATCAGAGCGGCAGCCGATGGCCGGTTCACCGCAAACCGGTATCGGGGATTCTGGGCGTGCATGGACACGCTCAAGGAGCGCGCGTATCTCGAAGAACTCCACATGAGCGGCGAGGCCCCGTGGGAAGTCTGGAAACAGCCGGTTGCCAGCATGCAATTGGTCTCGTAGTCGAGCAGACGTGAGCACACCCCTGCAGTTGCCGACTGGTCCGTTGGTGGTACTCGCCGTCGGGGCCCACCCGGACGACATCGAGATCGGATGTGGTGGGACGCTTCTAAGCCTGACCAAACGCGGGGGCGTCGATGTGCGCACGCTTGTGATGACGGGAACCGAAGAGCGCCGTGCCGAGGCGCGACACGGAGCGCGGCTTTTCGGCGCCTCGCAGGACCCTCTGCTGCCCGGGCTTGTCGACGCTCGGCTTCCCTCTATGTGGGGAGCGGTCAAGGATGCACTGCACGACTTCCGCGACAGCTCACCCGTTCCAGATATCGTTTTTGCGCCTCGAGCAGACGACGCCCACCAGGACCATGCTCTGATTGGGTCGCTGGCCTCCACGGTGTGGCGCGGTCCGCTTCTTCTGCACTACGAGATTCCCAAGTGGGACGGCGATCGAGGGCGCCCGAGCGTCTACCTTCCACTTTCGGATGACATCGCGGCAGAGAAAGTCGCACGGCTGAATGAGGCGTTCCCGAGCCAGAGCGGTCGTGACTGGTGGGATGACGAATTCTTTTTCAGCATGTTGCGGCTCCGAGGCTCCGAGGCCGCCACGCGCTATGCCGAGGCGTTCTCCGCAGCCAAGCTCACACTCCAGGTGTTGTCGTAATAGCGCGAGCAGCGTGGGTTACGCACTCGGGCCAGTTGCTCTGAGCGGCGACAAGCTCTGCGATGCGGCGGGAGTGGCAACCAGTACGTCGTGCAGATAGCCGCGGCGTGCTGCAGCATCCGGAATATTCTCGTCGAGAGGGTTGCCCCCGGCCCCCTTCCGGCGCTCACGGGCTTCGATGCGTCGCACGTCTGCCCACTGCCAGAAGGCAGACCCAAGAGAGGCAATCGCGCTGTCGCGTGCGCTCGAGAACTCGAGCCCTGAGATGGCGCGGTCATGGGGCAGACCAGGAAAGGGGTGCGATGTCTCGCGGTACCGCGCGGTGAGACCAGAAGGCGATGCCGAGGCGCAGCGGCGCAGTCGTTGCGTCAGGGCAAATGAGGCGCCGAACGTGCGCTCGGCCCGCTCGATGACCATCGCTACGGGCGTGGCTACGCGTGCGCGCCGTGCATCGTCAGTCAAGCGCGGCCAGTCGATTGCCGCACTCTGCGCGCAGTGAAAGACATCGGCGATCCACATCAGCCGGTTCGCCCCGTTCTGCGCTGCATGGAACGCGACGTGGAGGAGAAGATCGGTCGGATCGAAGACCGGCACGGTGACTCCGGAACCGAGAGCGAGGTGGCGTGTGCGAGACAGCATGGTCGGCAGATCGATGTGGAAGGTGCTGCGCGCTCGCGGCGTCACAGAGATGTCCCAGTGCAGGTCGAGGGGCAGCCCAGAGGGCCCGGCCAGTGCGACCTCGGCGCGAGCGAGCCGTCGAATCTCTGGCCAGTTGCGATCGACAAGCGAGAACCCGGATGCTTCGAGCACGGTCAGTGCGGCAGCGAAGTGAGCGGGATGCACGAATACGTCAACGTCGGTGAACTCGCGCATATCCGCGTGCGGCCAAACTGCGTCGCTGAGAACGGGCCCCTTCGACACGGCCCAGAGAATTCCGGCATCTGCAAAACCCCGGGCGACATGCCGCAGGTCGTTGCCGGCCTGCATCTGCCGCATCAGCTGCTGGTGGCGAACGGCGTCGAGAGTGCGCAACCAGTCCGCTGCTTCGGGGAGGCCGAGAACCCGCCGGCGCAGGGCGGGAAGAATGCGGTGCATACGCCCCGCGGTCATCAGCTCACGTCCGTCGAGGTGCGCGCGTATCGGCGCTCCGGAGTTGGTTCCCGCGGCGCTCTCGACGAGCAACGCTGCCAGAGCGAGACGGTTGACGCTCATGCGTCCACCGTGGTGAGCAACGCCGTTGTTATTCCCTCGGGAAACGGGGGGCCCCAGGGAATATGACCGAGAAGTACAGGAACGCGTGCGGCAAGCACTGAGGCATCCTTGAAAACGCGTGAGAGCACGCTCTGGTCACGCCAGCCCATGAGCCGCGGAAAGCCAAGTAGGGCGAGAAGTGCGTCTTTTTCTCCGAGTCGCTCGAAGCGCATGGGCGAGCCATCTCGCGTCGGAGTCGGAACCACAATGGCGTGGAGCGGCACGTCTGCAGCGTCGGAGTGGCGCGGGGCGATCACCCGACGGGCATCTGCGCTCACGCGAAAAGCGCCACCCGCGGCTCGATCGGCGAGCTCCTCGATCCCTGAGCGGAGTCGCAGTTCGCGTGAGCCTCGACGAATGCGCGGGCGCATCTGGGCGCTGTCGACAACGAGAACGTCGTCGGTGATGACGGATGCCCCCTCAGCGCAGAACAGCGTCGCCATCGTCGTCTTGCCCTGCCCGGAGTGCCCCACGAAGGCAATGCCTCGCCCGCCTACGTCGACGGCGCTGCCGTGAAACACGGAGGTGCCCTTGAGGTATAACAGGAGCGACACTAAAGCACCCACAGTCATCACGCCGTCCATGCCACGTTCCACGCCAGCATTCATGCGAAGCTCGACGTCTCTGAAATCGGATGAGATCAGATAGTCGCAGACGCCGTGCACCCGAAAGTGCAAGTCCCCCTGTGCTGTTCTGACAAGCGTGTACCAAGGCTCGTTCGTTTCGAAATCGAGGAGTCGTTCGCCCGACGGCTGGGGCACATTCGTCTGAAGGTCTGGTCCGGTTCGCACCCGCACGTCCGTCTTCTCGAGATCGGACGCTCCGGCGTCGTGGAGGTCGAAGTCAGTTTCGATTCCTAGCCCATAGAGCATGGTCTGGCTCATCATGATCCCTTCGTCGGCGCCGTCAACACAGAAAAGCGCTCGGAGCCGTCGGGGTCGAGACTGACCCCGTCGATTTCAACCCACGCGTGAGCGGCAACGACTCCGTTTTCTTTCGATACTCCGATGCGCAGAATCGGGGTGCGGTCACGCAGAAAGTGGCCGCCGACAATCGCCCGGCGAAGACAGGTGCCATTAAACGGAGGCTGCCGAAGCAGACGCCAAGCGGTGTCGAGCTTCTCCCGTTCGCGCGGCGTGAGGTTTACCTCCGCGAGGGGCGCAGTCGGTGCCGCAATGCCGTCCATGAGTACGTGCACATGACCGACACGGGCCGCCCGGGCGACGCCGCCCCGTCGCAGGGCGGACTCGACGCGAATCGCGACGGCCACGGCCTCGACGAGATCTGCCCATCGTCGCGGAGGATACGCGAGCACCGTGCGCACGCGATATCTAAGCGACATGAGGCACGCTCGGAATGTTGTTGTCGCTGAGCCATGCCGCGTGCAGATGCACATCTGAAAGAACGGGGGGAATGTCCGAGAGCCACGCGTCACGCAACTTGTCATGATCAATGAACCGCGAATCGACTCCGTTGCCGCTCCACTCTCGGGCGAAGTCCCGTTCTCTGTGCGTCCAGCGCACGTCGTTGAATGAGGCCTTCGTCTGCCGCGACAAGACACGATCCGGCAACAGATTCCCGAACAGCGAGCGCATCATCTGAGTCCGATTTCCCGGCCCCCAGTAATGCGCCGTGGCTGAGAGCGCCGAGACGAATCTCGGGTGCTCAAGCGGATTCTCGCAATGAAAACCGGCGACATCGAAGACTCCGCGAAAGTTTGTGTTTGCCATGCGCGCGGGGCGCGATTCACTCATTGACCGAAGGCCCGCAGACCAGCTCAGCGGCTCTGGCGTCATGCGCTGAATGACATCAGTGAGCATCGTCCGGCCCTCTGGCGTCAGCCACGGCGAGGCTATCTGCAGGTTGTCGGCCGCTGTGCGGCGCCAGCGGGACACGGCAAGTGCGCCGTAGGCTGCGCGCAGAGTTTCGCGTGGACGCCGAGCACGAATGGCATCTGCGGTCCGCGAGATTCGCCGAGGGCCGATGACGAAGTCTCCCCCCTCGCCGCTGAGCACGTTGCCGAGAGGGAGATCGTCCACGTATGCGGCCTGGACATGCAAACTCGGCGGCCAGAGGAGGCCAGTGCTCCGGAGGCTCTCTTCGCTCCGCGAACTGAGCAGTGACTGCTCTCCGGTGAACCGTCGAACTATCGTCTGTGTCAGCTTCAGATGTGAGAGCACGAGATCTTGCCATTCAGTCTCGTTTGAGTCGGGAGCGTCGTTGTGCCGACCAATGAGAGGGATCGGGTCGTCTGCCCCGAGTTCTCGCGCGACGCGCGTCGCCACAGCGAGAACCGCGGATGAATCGCGACCTCCAGAGAAGAGCACGTACGTGGTTCGCCCCGACACCAGCGGACCGATAATTGCTTTCAGCGCGTCTACCGGCGATTCGGCCGATCCCTCACGCCGGGGGATCCCCGAACGCGGCGGAGTTGCCGCTTCAGGCATGCCGAGAGTTTGCTCGGAGCGAGTGAGGCGATCGAAAGTGTCCATTGTGTACCAATCACGTGCGCAGCGGACGGCAACTCTGCCGCCCGCTGCCCGCTTGCTGTGTTAGCGAGATCCCTTGGGCGGGTCGCCGAACCAGTCCCACCAGTTGCTGTTGTCCCGCTCACTACCCGGTTTCCATGAGCCGCGGGTAACACTGGAGAAACGTCCGACTTCGCTAATTCGTGGTGACTCGTATGCCATTTCAATCACTTCCTTACGGTTATCTCGACCCGCAAAGAAGTTTTCAGCGGGACTACCCTGACGGTAGCAAAGCTGAGAATCGCTCACAATAAAAAACACGACAAAAACGTGAAGAACCCTCGAATTGGGGGTGGTGAATGCGCCCTTGGCCCTCGGGTTAAGGCGCGTCACGTGGTTATGCTCGCCATGTGGCGAACGGAATACAGCAGCCAAGGGCGCGCAAAAGCGTCGGCAGACTTTATAGGCTCATCGCCTTCAGTCTTTCCCTCGTGTGGTCGGCCGCACGGGGTCCATTCGTGTGGCTGATCGTTCTTCAGCTCGCTGGTGCAGGACTCCTGGCTGCGCAGGTACTCACCGTGCAGTGGGTCCTTAGCGGCATCCTGGGTTTGGGGTCGCCGACGGCATCGATCGCCTCGCTCGTGCTCGCCGTCGTCACGCTCGCACTCCTGACGGCGGCCACTGCTGTTAATGGCTCCATTCAGGGGTCTCTGGGTCGCTACGTCGGTGAAACCGTCGCGCGGGCCATGTGGCAGCGGCTTCTTGACGTGTCAACGGGCGTGGGGCTGCGTCGCTTCGAGTCACCGGAGTTCTTCGATCGACTCGAACGTGTGCGCTCGAGCGCATTGACGCGGCCCTTTCAAGTCACGAATGGGGTCATCGGCGTCGTCGGTACGGCCGCTGCTGGAGCAGGACTCGCGATTACCCTTGCGACGTTCAACCCTCTGCTTCTGCCTCTGCTGCTGCTCAGCGGTCTTCCTATTGTGATAACGAGCCGACGTGAGAGCCGGCTTGAGTTCGCGTTCAACGTGGCGCAGACGCAGCCTCTTCGTCAGAGAACCTATACATCTATTCTGCTCACGGGCCGCGATGAGGCGAAGGAGATTCGGGCGTTCGGTCTCGCTCGCACGCTCAGGGAGCGCTTCGACCGACTCTACGGAACCTATCTCGCAGACTTGCGCTCCCACTTGCGTAAACGAGCGACGTACAGTGTGATTGGCCAGCTGACCGCGGCACTAGTGCTCGGCGCAACCTTGCTGGTGCTCGTGTGGCTCATCTCCACCGGTGGATTGGATATTGCGTCCGCTGGGGCAGCGCTTGTTGCAGTGCGCATGCTCGCGACGCAGATTCAAGGACTCTCGGGGAGCATCCAATCGATTTTCGAATCAGGACTGTTCATCGATGACCTTCGGGAGTTCATCGATCTGACCCCAAGCAACTCAGAGGCGGACGTTGTCGGTACAGAACTCGATTTCGAGGAAATCCGGGTCGACGGCGCGAGCTTCACCTATCCAGGCCGTGAAGCTGCCGCTGTCAAGGATGTCGATCTTCGAATTGAAAAAGGGGAGGTCGTCGCCATCGTCGGCGAGAACGGCTCAGGAAAGACAACCCTGGCAAAGTTGATCGCTGGCCTTTATCCGCTCGATCAGGGAGTGATCTCATGGGATGGCACGAGCACGACATTGTTGCCACCAGGCGCTGTGCGCGCCAGCACTGCTGTCATCTTTCAGGATTTTGTGCGCTATGCAATGGATGGGACGTCGAACATTGCATTCGGCCGCCCGGAAAGCGCTGCAGATGAGCAACGTGTGCGTGAGGCGGCGGAGGCTGCCGGCGCTGAGGGCTTCCTCGAGTCGCTTCCCGAGGGCTACGACACTCCGCTCACACGACTGTTCGAGGGAGGACGCGATCTCTCCGGCGGGCAATGGCAGAGGGTGGCAATTGCTCGTGCTTTCTACCGCGATGCACGACTCGTCGTGCTCGACGAACCTTCGTCGGCGCTTGACCCGAGAGCTGAGTATGAACTCTTCTCATCGCTTCGCCGCACACTTGACGGGCGCTCCGCGCTCGTGATCTCCCATCGCTTCTCTACGGTGCGCAACGCTGACCGCATCTATGTAATGGACAACGGAAGCGTGGTTGAAATGGGGACGCACGACGAACTGATGCGACGTCGCGGAACCTACGCAGAATTGTTCACGCTTCAGGCTTCTGCGTACCTCTCTGGGGACGAAGCGGCGTAGCAGGACTCGCCGTCGCGACCCAGATGACAAGCCATGTCGTGGCCAGTGTTGCCGTCGAAAACACGGCAATCGTTCCGACGTCAGCTCCGGCGAGCGGTGCCAATGCCGTAAGTGCCACTGCGATGGCGGCGACCGCGCCGCCTGGCCCATGGGCGACAGAGCCGAATCGACTCAGCGATGCAACGCGCATGCGAGCTGCCCAGGGTGCGATGACTCCGGCAAGAGCGAGACCGCCGAGCACGTCGCTCGGACGATGAGCCATGGTTGTGACAGATGCAATGCCGATCGCAGTGACAGCGGCCACGACCAGGCAGAGAACTATTGCGCGAACACGGCTGCCTGGCAGCATCCGCACGATCATGATGGCGGCAAGCGTGCTCACGGCGACATGTCCGCTCGGGTACGTATTGACGGTGTAACCGAAGTCTCCAAAGTAGGGGCGCTCGAGCAGGGAATACTTCAGGATGCTGCTGGCGGCGAACGCGCCGATGATTGCACACGTGCCGACCGCGGCTTCGAGCAGAAGTCCCCGACGGGCTCCGACCACGCCCAGAACCACGGCGGCAGCGCAGAGAACGTATGGTGTGAGAGCTCGGGTACGTAAGAGGAGAAGGTCCGCGAGTGGCGGGAGCCAGTCGAAGACTCCGAAGCTGAATGCATCCGTGTACTGTCCGACGGGCGTCAGTACGGCGGCAACGAAGACCATGACGAAGGCGACAGTTGAGGCGATGCTCCAACCGCCGGCCCTTCGCAGGTGACTGTACCTCTTGTATCGTGCGTCAGCAGTGAGCAAGCTCCTCCTCGACGATATTACGGAGGCGGGCAACGAACCGGCTCTCTGAGAATGACTCGGAGTGGTTGATGATGCTCCGAGTGGACCAGGGAAGTCGAACCATCTCCTCGACTGCGGATGCCACGGAGTCGACATCGGGATGCTCAAAGAACACGCCTGTGACGTTCTCGACGATGGTGTCGAGGTAGCCGCCGTCGCGCAACGCGGCTGTGGGGCGCCCGAAACTGGCGGCCTCGAGTGGGGTGAGTCCGAAGTCCTCGTACGACGCGGCGACGAGCCCGGAGCTGTTCTCATAAAGCCAGCGCAGTTGGCCGTCGCTGACTCTTCCGAGTAGGTGGGTGCGCCCCGTGTGTGAGATGAGCGACTCGAGGCGCCTGCGCTCGGGCCCCTCTCCCACCACAACAAGATCGAGGTCAGGAATCTGCGCTATCGCTTCGATGACGGTGTCGACGTTCTTGTACGGCAGTAGGCGCGCGACGCAGAGCACGAACGGCTGCCCAATTCGTGCGATCGGTTGAGGAGTCGCGGTCAGGGCGGACAGAGCCGGTGGCGGCGGAAGCACTTCCGCATCGATGCCATAGACCTCGGCAACGGCACGCTTGATGATCGTCGAGTTCACGATGTACCGATCAGCCGTGTGTGCGGCCTGTTGATCCCACGCGCGCAGATTGGGGCCAACGACCCCCGAGACTGCCTCGATGGCACGAGAGCGTATGCCATGACTGTTATTGGATCCCGCATACCGTTCGGTCTGGTAGAGCCAGCGCGCTGGAGCGTGACAGTACACAACCTTGCGACCCGTGGTCTGGATGCCATGAGCCCATCCGCTGGAGCTTGCGACGAGCACGTCCGCGTCGACGCGGCAGTGCGAGATGGCGCCCTTAAGAAAAGGTAACGCGAGGCGATGGTGTGCACGAAGCATTTTCCATCGATTGATCGGCATCGGCTTGACGTCAATTGCACCAAACTCGGGAAACGTTCCGCTCGGGTTGTACAAGGTGGTGTGCAGAGGAAGTTTGGGAAAAGCGCGTGTGAGTGTCAGGGCCACGCGCTCGGCGCCTCCACGTTGGGTCACGTAGTCATGGGCAAGAGCGATGTCCGCCACGGGGTTCCTCTCGAAGTCGCGAACCGAGCGAATCCTAAAAGTGAGGAAAGCTCAGGTAAGATAATTCGAGACTACGTTTGAGGAGACGACGGCGCACGCCCCAATACGAGGGTGAGGAATCCTCATCTTTGACGTGGCAGGGCAGTTTGCTCGTGATATGACTTGTCGCGCGAGTTTTGTGATGCAGCGTTAGTGCCGCGTAATCCAGCCCGCATCCCAGGGGAGTCGTGCCACGTCGCCAGCGACAGAGCGGAGCTGCGGTGCTACCCAGTTCTGGAGCACAGCCCGAAAGCAGCGGCGACGCTCTGACATGCTCAGGGGCGCGCGCGCAACGGCTGTCAGCATGAGGGTGATGCTGCGCGAGTAGGGGAACGGCACATTCGGGCGGCTTGGATCGACCCACGCGGCTTCGGAATTTCGGTGCCCCCCGCTGCGGTCGAGATGTTGCCGTATCGAGAGCCGCTTGGCGTCAGTGGAGGAAAGCAGGCAGCGGCCGCGCAGGGCAAGTGAGGCCGGCATGATGAATTCGCCGCCTGTGGACACTGAGACGCCGCCGAACTCTCTCACGACGTTCGTGCGCATTAGACCGAACTGAATCTGCGCGACCTTGCGTCGGAACAAAACGCGAATCCGCTCGTGCGCGGATGATTGACCAAGATCGAGATCGCCGTCTTCGTGTTGCCCGACAATGTTGCTGTTCTCGTCGATGAGGTTCACGCGCGGGTATGCGACAACGGCTGACGGGCCTGCGTCCGAGAGTCGATCAACAGAGTCTTTTATGAGAAGTGGATGTGGCTCGTCATCGTGGTAAGCCCACATGATGAGCGGTGCCGCGGCATCGTTGAGAAGCGCATTGGAGTTACGTGCTCCTCCGATGTTCTGCTCGTTTCGAGTCACTCGAATTCTGCTGTCTGACAGGGCGAATTCTCTCGCAATCTCCTCGGTGCCATCTGACGAAGCGTTATCCCGTATCAGCAGCTCGAAGTCGCCATACTCCTGGTTTTGAATCGCGGTAAGAGATCGGGCGATGTAATCTTCGCCGTTGTATACGGGCATCGCAATCGTGACGGGCGGTAGGGCGGAACTCATGTCAAAATCCTCCGTTGTGGCAGTGCTATCCCGGAACGGGCGAATTCGCGAAGTACATCAGTGCGAAACGCATCCGTGCGTTCGATCAATCGGCTTCTGATTTCGGATCGTGTCTCTGAGCACTGGCTCAGGTATTTGATGATCTGCTCACTTGTGATGGTGTCCGCGTGCAGCGTCAAGTCAGAGAGCCCAAGTTGCTCCATGAGCGCCACATCCTTATCCGCGTGCGCGACGGCAACAACCGGGGTTGCGGCGAGAGCTGATGCGACGAGCGCGTGATAGCGGCTCGCTATGACCACGTCGCATTCGGCAGCGGCGGCGACAAATGCGGAAAGCGGGCCGAATGGGTCCGCGTTGTCGAGTTCGTGCTTCGAAAACGCCGCCGCGTGGTCGTGTACCGTTTTCGCCGGGGCGGTATCAGCGAGGTCTCCAAGCAAAAACTTCACACGTCGGCCACTACGCACAATGTCCCGCGCGGCCTCAGCCAGTGCTGCAAGATATCGTTCCCTAGCCTGCGGGTTCTCCGGCTTATAATCGATGACGGCAAGCCCGATGATTCCGGTTTCGCGTGAGGATGAACGAGTATCAACCGAGCAACTGAAGACAATGTCGGGAACGATGCGCTCGTCGCGTGCTCGGCCCCGAAGCGAAAGCGCCGTCGCGTGGTCGCGAAATGACCTGTAATGGGGAACGCGACCTGCCGCCCGGGCAGTCAGCCGCTGCAACATCGGTAACGCTTGGCTTCCGCCGACCGCAAACCACGCCAGTGGCACTCGTCTCATCCAGCAGGCAATTGAGAGGAGAAGCATCCAGGTCTGGTCGCCGCCTGGGGCTCGCCCCTCGACGCGTTCCAATAGCCCGGTTCCAGGAACGATGACGGCATCAAAACGTGAGACGACCTTGACAAGGTTCCCCAAGTCGTGAAACTTGTTGCGCATTCTCGAGATGACGCCTGGCGAAGCATTCTGGCTGGGCGAACGAATTGGAAGAGCAGGAATCCCTAGTGACGAAGTCGTTTCGGCGGGGTTTGGTGATATAGCCGTGAGTTCGCTGTCGGGAGCGACAGAGCGCACGAGTGCGATCATCGCATGGCCCGACATATCGTTACCCATGTTGCCTATACCGAACTCCCCGAACAATGCGAGACGAACTGTTCTCTCCCGGGGGTAACGCGTGCCATCGCGCCGGTCACGAGCCTGTGGAGGAGCGATCTTGGTCACAGATTTCTCCTATCCAGTGAGTCTGTGTGCTGAGGTGCGCCTTTGGGCCCGCCGTGTAAGTTGGAGTTTGCGGTGTGCATATGGGGTGGTGATCCATGACGGAATACAGCCAGGATGACAACTTCCTTGATCCGTTCTACGTCGCTATCCGCCAGGCTTTGGAGTGACGATAACAAAACCGAGAGATCCTCAGCAATAGATTCTGCCCGCAATTCGCCTTTATGCCCTCGAAGTGGGGGCGATGGGCGCTTTCCGTCGATCTGCAGGGACGTGTCTGGCTTTGGGGCGAGTGCCCCCAGTTGCGGTGACGATGCGGGTTCAGCGTGCCGTTGATGTCGTACGGTTGCACCATGAAGTTCGCATATTGGGAGGATTCCTCAGTTTTTGTCACTGGGCACACGGGATTCAAAGGAGCATGGCTTTGCCTGCTTCTCGCCCGCCTCGGCGCGCGCGTTTACGGGTACGCGCTCCAGGCGCCCGAAAACTTTCTCTTTCAGCGGGCTAACCTCACCTCGGCAATCGAGAATGACGAGCGCGGTGACATCCGAGACGTTGAGCAGCTGGCAGCAAGCATGCAGCGTTCAGGTGCCGAAGTCGTTCTCCATCTGGCGGCGCAATCGGTCGTCCGAGAGTCGTATGCTTCGCCGCGCGAGACCTTCTCGGCAAACGTTGACGGCACGCTCGCCGTGCTCGAGGCTGCCCGCAGCGTCGGCACAGTGCGTCGAGTAGTGGTTGTGACGACTGACAAGGTCTACCGCAACGAGGAGTGGCAGTGGGGTTATAGAGAGATCGACGCTCTCGGCGGAGACGACCCATACAGCGCCAGCAAAGCCGCGGCCGAACTCGCCACGCACTCGTTTGCCGTGTCCTTCCCGCGTGACGACTTCGCGATCGCGACGGCGAGAGCCGGAAACGTCATCGGCGGAGGTGACGCTACACCTGACGCGTTGATTCCGGAACTCTTCAGCGCGTATCGCGGTGGTCGCCCCGCCAGCATCCGGCGGCCAAACGCCACCCGCCCGTGGCAGCACGTTCTCGAACCACTGACCGGATATCTGGCCTTGGCGGAGCATCTCGATGCCTCGCGACACGATTCTGCCTGGAACTTTGGGCCGTCCGCTGAGGATGGGCTTGCAGTTGGCGCCGTGGCCGATGAAATTGCTCGTCTGTGGGGCGACGACGCGCGCTGGATCGCGGATGGCAACGAAGGGCCCCACGAAGCAGGGCTTCTGATGGTCGACTCGACGAAGGCGCGCAACGAGCTCGACTGGGCACCGACGTTGCGGGTGCGGGAGACGCTCGCGTACACGGTCGACTGGGAGAAAGCTGTCGATGCTGGTGCATCGCCGCGGTCAGTTACTGAACGTCAGATCGATGACTATCTGCAGACAGCACGAGAGAGATCTGCTGGTTGACGACGCAACACCCTCACCCCATGAGAATGAAGGAAACCATGAACATCATCGCAACGGACATTGACGGTCTCATCGTGTTCGAGCCGACACCGCACAGGGACGAACGTGGGTACTTCACACGCACCCTCGATGTTTCGATCCTTGCGGACGCGGGAATCGATCCAGCGAGCTTCAAACAGGAGAATCAGTCGCGTTCGTATCAGGGCGTCGTGCGCGGGCTGCACGGCCGCACGGGCGATGGAGAGGCAAAGCTCGTGCGCTGTGCGCACGGAGCGGTTCTCGACATCGCGATCGATGCGCGAGTGGGATCTTCGACATTCGGCCAGGTGCGCACGTTCGTGCTTGACGATCAGGTGCATCGGCAGGTCTACATTCCGCGTGGATTCCTGCATGGCTATCAAGCGCTCACCTCGGTGACCGATTTCTGTTACCGAATTGACGACTTCTATGGTCCGGACGACGACATCACGATCTCCTACGACGACCCCGATCTTGCCGTTGCGTGGCCGGCCCCGATCACCATTGTCAGCGAACGTGACCGCAATGGCATCACGTGGCAGGACTACAAGAAGCTGGTCGGAGCCGTTTAGGCCGGGACGAGAATCTTCATCACGACGGATCGATCTCAGTTGGAATCGGGTCGACGACGACCCATCGTCCACCGTTCTCTTCAACACCTGGCATCGCCGCACGCACCTCCGGAAGCAGATCAGAGATGAAAAGCAGCACGCGGGCGGGCTTCGCGGCAACGAGGTCGCCTGGCGACACGATTGGAATGCGGGAGCCGGGCATCGCGCGTCCATGCTTGGCTGCTGATGCATCCGCGATCATTGTGACGTCGTCGGAGGTGATGCTGGCTGACGAGAGGAGCGCCGCGGTTCGAGAGGCGGCGCCGTAGCCCGCGACAGTGAGCCCATTCGCCGCGGCCTGGTCGAGATACTCGCGGATGGCAGCGACCGATTCGACGAGCGAGGTGTGCAGCGACGTGACAAGACGATCCGGGTCGAGCACACCGAGGGCGGTCTCTTCTGCGATGAGCGCTGTGACCGACGCGGCCTGAGTGTCTCCGCGGCTTCCGCCCTTCTTCGCGAAGGCGAGCATCGTTGTGCCGTGGTTGTAGAGCGAGTACGACCATGCTCCGATGGCGACGAGGCCGATTTCGTCGGCCATGCGGACCAAGGCGGGGGTCGTGTAATAGGCGAAATGACCGTTCTTGAGCGCGTTCCACATTCCCTCGCGTACGATCGCCGACGCATTGTGGATCATAAAGAGCATGACGCCGTCTTCGGCGAGATGTCCGAGACGTTCCAGAAACCCGGCCTTTTGATCCGCTGCGTGCATCATGCCGTGCACGTCAACAATGAGATCGGCCTTGCCCTCAGTTACCTCATCCAGTTCGAATGGCTCGAGCTGCGGCCGCCACGAGCCACCGTGGGGGCTGGGGTAGTGGAGCACGCGGGAATGAGGGCGAATCAACCCGGCAGAGATAGCGTCTGCCACGCACAGGTCGGCTTGCCGCACGAGCGCTGCGGGCTCGACCCCCATGGTCTCTTCTGGGGTCGTTGGGTCTTGCTCGAGCTGCAGCAGGCCACTGGTTGGACTGAACACCATGCGCATGCGGTATCGGGGATCGGGAGCCGCATCCGTTGGTAGAGGAAAGAGATCGGATGCCGGTTGTTCGCCGAGATCGAGCACAACCGCTCCCTCGGCATCACCGGACCAGCGATCGCGCCACGTGGGAATTGGTTCGGGATGCTGGAGAGAAGACATGGCGGGGCTCCATAACGTGAGGGCTGAGATTGTTCACAGCTTAATGAGGGCGCGGTCCGCTGTCGCTTCCCCAGTAGGGGTTACGTGAGCATCTATCAAATTCACCGGTCTTGATAGAAGCACAGGTAGACCGGTAGTTCTCAGCGGCGACGATGCGCGCTCTGCCCGATGGCAAGCATCAGCGAAGGCTGAAGCCGCCGTCGCTCGTGAGCACTTGGCCGACAATCCAGGAGCCCTCCTGCGTGCAGAGCCAGCCGATGAGTTCGGCGGGGTCTTCGGGGTGCCCGAACCGACCGAACGGTGTTTCACGCAGGTAATTCTGCAGCTCATCGAGCGGGCGATCCGTGCTGTCTGGATCCAGGTAGCCTGTGTTGACTGGCCCTGGATTCACGGTGTTGAGCACGATCCCGTGTTCGAGCAGCTCAGCGGCGACAGTCGGGGTCAGGCCAGCAAGCACCGCCTTGCTCGCCGCGTACGCAACCTCGCCGCGCATCGGACCGTGCAGTTGCCCCGACGTCATCCAGAAAACGTGACCGGTGGGGGAGTCGAACGGGCTCGTGCGCGCAGTGCTCTCACCTGGCCGGCGTGACTGATCCGCCCGTGGGCCTGCCTTGTGTCGCGCAAACTCTGCGGTGAGCGCGACAGTCGATCGCGTGTTCGTCTGCCAATGCGCGTCGAGCCGCTCAGGGGTCATATCGAGGATGCTTCCATCGCCGCCGCTCTTCGCGTGATTGCAGACGAGGATGTCGAGAGAGCCCGTGTGGGTGACTGCCGAATCGATGAGCTCGGGAATCAAGCCGCTATCGGTCAAATCGGCGTCATGGTCGGCCAGCGTCGCGTGCCCGACGAGCGAGGATCGGATCCCTGCGCGAACGGCGTCCATGTCGTCGCTGCCCCACGGCTGGTCTTCGTCGTGCCGACGATAGTGCTGAATGACGATATTCGCCCCGAGCGAGGCGAGTTTGCGAGACACAGCGTAGCCGATGCCGCGCCGCCGCGAGACGCCGGTCACCAGAGCGGTCGTGCCGGAAAGCGGCGCCGAAGTGTGGTCCATGGTCAACCTCCGTGAACAGTTTGGCCGGTGTGCGCACACGATGCGAATAGTGGCGTCACGTCAGTGCACGCTCCCTTCCCCGGTCAGTGCTCCCCGGCCGAGGCATGGCAGAGCGTCGATAGTCTGCTCGTCGACGATGTAGGCAGCCAGCTCACGGGATTTCTCATCAGCTTCGTCGTCATCGCCGCGGCGATGGTGGCGCAGTCCACCATCTGGCTTGGGCTCATCATTCTCGGGCCGCTGAGCGCACGCCTCGCGCGAGCTTCGCCGAGTGAATCCCATGTTCGTAACGATTCTGCATGACATGCCGATAGTTGACGGGGGACTCACCATGCGATGCCGGGTGTTGACCGTGTGCGGCGTCGGGCGGGTCAGACGGCGTGAAGGGGAGATCGGGTGGCTAATGGTACGCGGCGGCGCTCGCTGTGGGGCAGGCGGGCGTCGACGAGCATGCTGGCGCGCACGGCGGCGACCAGCCAGGTGGAGCAATGGGCACGAGCTCACACGAGGCCGCATTCGACGAGCGTGACGAGTCTCGATGAAGCGTGGATCTCGTATCTGGACTGGCTCAAGCATCGCCTCAAGGAGGCGCTGCGAACACGTTCCGGCGAGGGAAGTACCGCGCCGAAGCGACGGTGGGCCGCGGAGAGGGCCCGCATGACCGTCGTGGTCATCGAGCGCGCAATGAACAGGCAGCTGTTCGAAGAGCTGATGACGCGGCGGTTCGGAGAACTGCGTAATGGTGGATACCAGCACCTGATGCTGTGGGGACCAGAGCCAAGCACACACGGGCCCGCTTATCAGGCGGCCACTCGACGCAGCAGAAAGCGGTGACGCTGACACAACGCGTGGGCGGTGACAATGGTGGTACTTTAAGCAGTAGAGGGAAAAATGCCGCCGGTTGGCGGGCGCGAACACACGGTCTCAAACGAGTCGTCACTTCTTCATCTGAAGGAGTGCGTCGTCATGACCATAGATTCCCGTCCCGAACTGCCCTCGATTGCGACGAAGCCTCGTAATCTGAGGGACGCCTGGCTCGCCCTCGCTGCGCTGTCTGCGGTGTTCCTTTTCGAAATGCTCGACAATTCGATCGTGAATGTCGCCCTTCCGTCGATCGGCCGCGATCTTCACGCTTCAACCATCGATCTGCAGTGGGTTGCCGGTGCCTACTCGCTTTTCTTCGGCGGCCTGATGCTGCTGTTCGGCTCCGTTGCCGATCGCTTCGGCCGTCGCCGCGTGATGCTGTTCGGCCTGGCGCTGCTGGCACTCGCAAGCGCCACCACTGCGTTGGTGACCACTCCCGCAGAGCTCATCGCCGTGCGGGCCGTCATGGGCATCGCCGCAGCGATGACGACACCGGGTTCGATGGCTCTCGCTTTTCGGCTATTCGACGACGAGGCTCTGAGGATCCGCGCGATGACGGTCATCTCCACGGCCGGTCTCGTCGGCCTGGCAGTCGGACCAACCGCCGGCGGAATGATCCTCGCGGTCGCGCCCTGGCAGATTCTGCTGCTGATCAACGTGCCCATCGCCGTTGTCGCTTTCATCGGCATCCGGGTTGGCATCTCCGTCGAGTCACGCGACGATCTTCACGCAGACCATATCGATCTCGCCGGTGCGGTGCTGGGCACGCTGACCGTCGTCGGCGCCCTGGTGACACCGACCGTCTTCGTCCACGTCACCGGTGCCACGTGGGCGGGGTGGGTCGCCGCGGTGATGACCGTTGCGGGTGGCGTCGCATTCGTCGTGCGCGAGCGAGTCGCGTCGCAGCCCCTGCTCGATCTGCGACTCTTCCTTCGTCCGCTCGTGGCGAGCGGCCTCGCGTACAAAGCAGCATCTGGGCTCGCCGTCGCGGGCCTGTCGTACATGGCGACACTGCAGCTGCAGTTTGCCTGGGGGTGGTCGCCTGCTCTCGCCGCGGTTGGGATGCTGCCGCAGGTCGTCGTTCTCTTGGCTAGTGGCCGGCTTGTCGGCCCGTTCGTGAAGTGGGCAGGGCTCACCCGTGCCGCATGGATGAGCGCGGCCGCTGTCGTTGCCGGGCTCGCGGTCTTCGCCGCGGGGAGCCGATTCGGCTATGCCTTTGTGTTCGTCGCCCTCGTGTTGGTCGCGGCAGGCATGCGAGTTGTCGGCGTCGTCGCAGGCAACAACGTACTCACTGGGCTTCCCGCGAACCGCTCGTCGGTCGGAGCCGCGCTCGTCGACACGTCAAGCGAGCTCGCGAACGGAGTCGGAATCGCGGCGGTCGGCACGATTCTCGCCGCACGTGTCTCCGGGAGCGTCGCAACGACGAGCTGGTCCGCTGTACGACTCGCGGAGTTCCAAGACGCCATTACCATCGCCGGCGTCACCCTCACGGCAGTCGCCACGGTTCTCGTCGGCTTCGGCATCATTCGGTCGAGGCACACATCCGTCGTGCGCCACGCGCGCTGATCATTCGGCGAGGAGGCTGCGTACCGCGTCTTCGAGTGATCGGCGTTGGTCGACGAAATGGCTTTCGCGAAGGTGCCCCCAGAGATTAACCGATACGCGATCTTCGCTGGCCAACCGACGGCAGACGAACCTTTCAGCCTGCACGACGCTCAAACCGCACATCCGGAAGAAGTACTGAAGATCGTTCGTAGACGCCACCCCGTAGGTTTCGACGATGAGTCGCACCCGGGCGCGGATGCGCTGCGTCTGATCGAACGGGTCTTCCGACGCTCCCAACGGGGCCCACATTCGCGTGAGATGTGCGAGGTCGAGCAACGGCTGCGTGGGAGCTGCATGGTCGAAATCGATCAACGCGTACGCGTCACCGTTGCGGAAGACGACATTCTCGGGGCATACGTCATTGTGGCCGATGACCGGGCCGCCATCCGGATGGGCGAATTCTGTGTTCCACGGCAGTTCGGAGTCGCGAAAGTCTCGAGTTGCATCGTGAGTTCGACGGAGAAGCTCAACCGTGGATTGCAGGGCGTGGTCGGCGGTCACCCATTGCGGGAAGGGCGGCGTACCGACTTCGCCCTCGATGAAGGACAATCGCTCCCGACCTGCGTCATCGACTCCCAGGTACTGTGGCGCCGGACAACCGACCACGGCCAGGTGCGACAGCAGCGTCCAGACGGGCGGAGAATGGGCCGAGAGCGGCCGCCGGACCTCATTATCGACACGAACAACCGCGCCCGCGTTGGCGACGCCACCCGCCAACGCCTCCTCTTTCGAGTCGTTTCGGCACTCACCCATCCCGCCACGATAGCGCCGAACGGGACGGGCGCATGTGAAAATGCGGGGTTGGTGCGGAGTGACGAACCGAGGAAAATAAAAGAACCCCCACCATGTAGAAGCTAGGTGAGGGTTCCCGTGGCTCCGACCGGCATCGATCCGGTGACCTTTCGATTTTCAGTCGAACGCTCTACCAACTGAGCTACAGAGCCGATGCGACAAAACATGCCGCATTGAGGAGAAAAACCCCTCCTTTCGAAGGGGTTTTTCACCAGCGACCCTGACCGGACTTGAACCGGCGACCTCCGCCGTGACAGGGCGGCGCGCTAACCAACTGCGCCACAGGGCCAAACTTGATTTCGCTTTTCAATTGTAGAGCACGTTCAGCAGTGCTCGTGACCCCAACGGGATTCGAACCCGTGCTACCGCCGTGAAAGGGCGGCGTCCTAGGCCGCTAAACGATGGGGCCTCAAAACCACTCCGAAGAGTTGCTTTGCCTACCGACGTAAAAGCATATGGGCAACACTGCTGATTCACAAATTTCGCGGCAGCCCGGGCGCGCCGATCTGGCGACGAGCCTCAAATGTCGCGCGATTCGGCCGCTTCGCCGATTAGATTCACGGTGTGAGCGCGTGAGGGGTTCTTGATTTTCTGCGCGCTTTGATGGATTCTTGTGAATAGTGTTAACACTGTTGCGTCTGTTACATATGTGAAAAGGTCGGTGCATCGAATGTCGAAGCGAGAACGTGAGCCCCGTGCGGGCATTTTCTCGCGCCCCGTTGGCGATGACTCGCGGTCGGGGGCAACGCGCCGACAGGTGATTTCGCTTGGCGTCTTCGGTGTGGTCAGCGCCGTTGCCGGTGTGGCGGGCATCGCTCCCGCGTGGGCCGACAAGTACCCGAGCTGGGACGACGTCAAGAAGGCGAAGAACGATCAGTCGGCTAAGGCTAACCAGATCAAGGAAATCAAGAACCTGATCGCCTCCCTCCAACAGCGCGTCGCTGACACGAAGGCCGCGGAAGAGGCAGCGGGGCAGAAGCTTTATGACGCAGGCATTGCTCTCACCGAAGCGATCGAGCGTGCCGCGTCTCTTCAGAAGCAGGCAGACGACAAAGAAGTCGAAGCTGATGCCGCGATCACCAAGGCAGGGCAGCTTGCCGCGCAGCTCTATCGGTCGGGCGGAGACAACGCGAGCCTCGGGCTGATCTTCGACGCGACAGCATCCGGGCCCGACGGCCTCCTCACGGCACTGGGAAGCATGACGAAGCTCGTCGAGCACAACCAGTCGGTGTACCAGAGCGCGCTCACCGCTAAGAACACGGCTCAGTCGCTCAGCGATCAGGCGGTGGTTGCGCGTGACGAGCGTGACCGTCTGCAGAAGGAAGCAGAAGAGGCGTACGAGGCTGCCCAGGCCGCAGCAGAGGCCGCGCAGAACGCGCTGGCCGAGCAAGAGTCAAAGCAGGAGACGCTCAAGGCTCAGCTCGAGGCGCTGCAGGACAAGACGTCAAAGACCATTGAACAGTACAAGAAGGGCGTCGAAGAGCGACGCAAGGCAGCGGAGGCCGCTCGCAAGGCCCGTGAAGCAGCTGCACGCAGGGCTGCAGAACAAGCCGCCAAGAACAACGGCGGCGGTGGCGGTTCCTCTGGCGGTGGCGGCTCATCAGGCGGCGGTGGCGGCGGTGGTGGCGGCTCGTCCACCGGATGGCGTTGGCCAACCGGAAGCCACTACATTTCATCACCGTTCGGCTGGCGATACCACCCCATCTACCATGAGCAGCGATTGCACGAGGGCATCGACATCGGTGCCGGCTATGGGTCGCCGGTCTGGGCCACGCGGGGCGGCACCATCGAGTACGCGGGCTGGTACGGCGGCTACGGAAACTATGTGCTCATCAACCACGGAGGAAACATGTACTCCGGCTATGGGCACATGAGCGCGATTTATCGCCGGGGTGGCTGGGTCAATGCCGGTCAGGCAATTGGCGCGATCGGCAGCACCGGCAGCTCGACGGGAAACCACCTCCACTTTGAGATACGCGCCGGACGCTGGAACCCGGTAAACCCGCTCAACTACATCTGAGGCACGACGGAGCGGCTCGCAGAATTCTCTGCGAGCCGCTCCGCCGTCGTCACCGGCAACTGTGGGATCAGTGACCGCCCTGCTCGGAGAGCTTGGTGAAGCCGTCCTGCACGATGCGCTCGGCCTCAGCCGCGTCGCCCCAGCCGTCGACCTCAACCCACTTGTTCGGCTCGAGGTCTTTGTAGCGCTTGAAGAAGTGCTCGATCTCGTCGCGCTGGTGCTGCGGAACATCGGTGATGTCTTGAATGTGCTGCCAGCGCGGGTCTTTGTGCTGCACGCAGACGACCTTGGCATCTGAGCCGGCCTCGTCGCTCATGTTGAGCACGCCGACCGGTCGCACCTTGACGACGACGCCGGGGAAGAGGGGATACTCCAGCAGCACAAGCGCGTCGACGGGGTCGCCGTCGAGGCCGAGGGTGTTCTCGAAATAGCCGTAGTCCACCGGGTACACGAAGCCCGTGAACAGAACACGGTCAAGATACACACGACCGGTCTCGTGATCGACTTCGTATTTGTTGCGGCTGCCCTTGGGGATCTCTACGACGACGTCGTACTCGGCCATATTCTTTCTCCTTATGATCGTGATGATCCAAAAACCTGAACTAACGTTACTTGATGCCCACTACACGTTCCCACATGCCGAATGACGGTCGCCCGCGTCTCGACGCGGCGACCGCCGCCGTGCGCGTCGGAGTGCGGCGCAGTCTTGCCAGCTGCTCAGACGGGGCGACCGTCTTGGCCTGCGTGAGCGGGGGCGCCGATTCGATGGCGCTCGCGGCTGCACTCGTCTTCGAGGCGGAGTCGCGAAGCATCCAGGTGCATTCGGTCACTGTCGATCACGGGCTGCAGCCCGGTTCGGGCGACGTCGCGGAGCGCACTGCCCAGACCCTCGGCACATGGGGCATCGAGGCACACGTCGAGCAGGTGAGCGTGACGGATGCCGGTGGGCCGGAGGCCGCGGCACGGGATGCGCGCTACCGGGCGATCGATGCCATCGCAGATCGCATTGGAGCCGAGCTTGTGCTGCTCGGGCACACGCTCGATGATCAGGCGGAGAGCGTTCTGCTTGGGCTCGCGCGGGGCTCGGGGGCCGGGAGCCTGAAGGCGATGGCTTCGCTCACCGGACGGTACGCGCGCCCCCTGCTCGGTGTGCGCAGACAGCAGACTCAGGACTCGTGCCGAGAGCGCGGCATCGAGGTGTGGAGCGATCCGCAGAATGAGGATGCCGCGTTTGCTCGCGTGCGCGCGCGCACCGTCGTGCTGCCTGTCTTTGACCACGAGCTCGGCCCGGGCATCGCCGAAGCGCTCGCACGCACAGCCGAGCAGGCGCGTGAAGATGAAGAAGCCTTCGAGCAGATGATCGGGGAATTCATCGAGGAGATCTGCGAACCGGCCGAGGCGGGAATCTCGGTCGAAGCCAGCGCGCTTGCTCACAACCCGGCAGCGCTGCGCAACCGCGTGATCCGGTACGTGGCGAACGCCGAGTTCGGCGTCTCGCTCTCACGCGCCCACACTCTGGCGATCGCTGCGCTCGTCACGGCGTGGCGCGGGCAGGGGCCCATCGACGTACCGGGCATCAGCGTATCGAGACGAGATGACCGCATCGTGTTCACAGCGGCCGAAAAGGCGTGAGCTCCGTCGGGCACGTAGACTCGATCCATGCACGCGAGTGAAATTGAGAGCGACCTCACCAAGGTGCTCATCACAGAAGAGCAGATCGACGCGAAACTTGACGAACTCGCCTCGCACATCGACGCCGACTACGCGGGAAAAGACCTCCTGCTCGTCGGGGTGCTGAAGGGTGCCGTGATGGTGATGGCCGACCTGTCGCGCCATCTCGAGCACAACGTCCAGATGGACTGGATGGCCGTGTCGAGCTACGGGGCGAGCACGAAGTCGAGTGGCGTCGTTCAGATTCGCAAGGATCTCGACACCGACATCGCCGGACGGCACGTTCTCATTGTCGAGGACATCATCGACTCCGGGCTCACGCTGTCGTGGCTGCTTGACAACTTCGCGTCGCGCGGGGCGGCATCGGTCGAGGTGTGCGCGCTGCTGCGCAAGCCGGATGCCGCGAAGGTGACGATCGACTGCAAATATGTGGGATTCGACATCCCGAGCGACTTCGTCGTCGGCTACGGCCTCGACTACGCCGAGCGGTACCGCAATCTTCGAGACGTGGCTGTGCTTGCGCCACACATCTACACAGAGCACTGACCCCACACGGTCGAGGCGAACTGTACGCCCTCGGGGAACACCGAGGCCGCGCACAGCAGCCGCACGTTACGCTAATCCGACGGGGCTGGTCTGCCCCGTTCACCTCACCTGAAAGGTGCTGAGCCTCTCGCTCTTACTCCCATGAACCTGAAGCGCATCTTCAAAGGCCCAATTCCCTACATCCTCATTGCCATCCTGGCGTTCTGGATCGGGTCGAGCCTGCTGAACATCGGTGGCTACAAAGAGATCACGACGCAGCAGGGTCTTGATATTCTGAAGGGCGATACGGTCACTGAGGCCATCATTACGCAAGGCGACAACCGCGTCGACCTCACGCTCAGCAAGGACGCTGGCGACAGCGGAAAAATGGTGCAGTTCTACTTCATCGATGCTCGCGCGGATGCTGTCGTGAAGGCAGTGGACTCGGCTTCACCCAAGAACGGGTTCAACGACGAGGTTCCCCAGGGCAACTGGTGGCTGTCCATGGCCAGCATCCTGCTTCCCCTCCTGCTGATCGGGCTGTTCTTCTGGTTCATGCTCTCGAGTATGCAGGGCGGCGGCGGAAAGGTGATGCAGTTCGGCAAGTCCAAGGCGAAGCTCGTCTCGAAGGAGTCGCCGAAGGTCACGTTCACCGATGTCGCCGGGGCCGAAGAGGCGATTGAAGAACTCGATGAGATTAAGGACTTCCTGAAGGATCCGGCGAAATTCCAAGCGGTCGGCGCCCGCATTCCCAAGGGTGTGCTGCTGTATGGCCCTCCCGGAACCGGTAAGACGCTGCTCGCACGCGCTGTCGCGGGTGAGGCGGAAGTTCCGTTCTATTCGATCTCGGGTTCCGACTTCGTTGAGATGTTCGTCGGCGTCGGCGCCAGCCGCGTTCGCGACCTGTTCCAGCAGGCAAAGGAGAACTCGCCTGCGATCATCTTCGTCGACGAGATCGACGCTGTCGGCCGACACCGTGGAGCGGGCATGGGCGGTGGCCACGATGAGCGTGAGCAGACCCTCAACCAGCTGCTCGTCGAGATGGACGGCTTCGACCCTAAGACGAACGTGATTCTGATCGCGGCGACAAACCGCCCAGATATTCTCGACCCGGCGCTTCTGCGCCCGGGCCGGTTCGACAGGCAGATCGGCGTTGATGCGCCCGACATGAACGGTCGACTGCAGATTCTCGAAGTTCACGGCCGCGGCAAGCCGCTCGCCGAAGGCGTTGACCTTGAGGTCGTCGCGCGCAAGACGCCCGGCTTCACCGGCGCGGACCTCGCGAACGTGCTCAACGAGGCTGCCCTTCTGACGGCGCGCTCCAACGCGCAGCTCATCGACAACCGTGCACTTGACGAGGCGATTGACCGCGTTATTGCCGGACCACAGCGTCGCACCCGCGTGATGAACGAGAAGGAAAAGCTCATCACCGCGTACCACGAGGGTGGTCACGCTCTGGCCGCAGCGGCGATGAACAACACAGACCCGGTGACGAAGATCACCATCCTGCCACGTGGCCGTGCCCTCGGGTACACCATGGTGCTGCCGCTTGAAGACAAGTACTCCGTCACCCGCAACGAGCTTCTCGACCAGCTCACCTATGCCATGGGCGGTCGCGTCGCCGAAGAGATCGTGTTCCATGACCCGACGACGGGTGCCTCGAACGACATCGAGAAGGCGACGGGCATCGCACGCAAGATGGTGACCGAATATGGCATGACGACAGAGGTTGGGCCCATTAAACTCGGGCAGGCCTCAGGCGAGATGTTCCTCGGGCGCGACATGGGCCACCAGCGCGACTACTCTGAGGATCTCGCAGAGCAGGTCGACAAGCAGGTGCGCGAGCTCATTGAGCAGGCACATAACGAGGCGTGGAAGGTCATCAACGCCAACCGCGATGTTCTCGACACGCTCGCCAGCGAGCTGCTCGAGAAGGAGACTCTCGACCACAACCAGCTCGCCGAGATCTTCGCACCGGTGCGCAAGCTCGACCAGCGCCCTGTGTGGCTCTCCAGTGAAGGACGCCCTGTGAGTGATCTGCCCCCCGTCGCGATTCCGAAATCTGCTCCGATAGAACCGGGCGTGACGGACGGCAACGTGACCTCTCACGCGGCTGACGCGGCATCCGATTCCACTGAGTCCACCGAGTCCACTGAGTCCACTGACACTACCGACGCCACTGGCGCCACCGGCAGCACAGGCGCCTCCGACTCTGCAACGTCGGGAACCGACGCCGCAGACTCCGATTCCGATGGCGGCCAAGGCTCGAGTCCGGCAAACGCATAGATCATGACGGGCGTTGATCGGGAGCGCATCGAAGCGGCGACACGGGAGTTGCTTGCGGCTATCGGTGAGCGTACCGATCGGATCGGGCTCGAGAACACTCCGAAGCGCGTTGCCGAGTCGTACGCCGAGTTCTTTCACGGCGTTGGCGAAGATCCGCTCGAATTTCTTGGGGAGGGCATGCCCCTCGAGCCCGGCGACTCGGGCGAGATCGTGATTGTGCGCGACATCGCCTTTCGATCGATGTGCGAGCACCACCTCCTGCCGTTCATCGGCACCGCTCACGTCGCATACGCTCCGGGCGAGCGGGTTGTCGGGCTTGGGCGAATTCCGCGCGTCGTGGAGGTGCTGGCGGCGCGTCCGCAGGTGCAGGAGCGCCTCGGCGAACAGATCGCCGAGGCGCTCAGCACCGGGCTGCAGGCGGCGGGCGTACTCGTGATCATGGATGCCGCGCACTCGTGCGTCACCGCCCGCGGAACGCAGCAGACGCGATCGACGACGGTCACCCTCGCCAGCAGGGGCACGTTTGCCGACCCGGTCGGTCGAGCGGAGGTCGTCGCGTTGATCGCGCGGGGAGACGACGCATGACGCTGATCATGGGAGTTGTGAACGTCACGCCGGACTCCTTCAGCGACGGCGGACGCTTCTTCAGCCACGACGACGCGATCGAGCACGCGCGTGAGCTGTGCCGCGAGGGCGCCGATCTCATTGACGTCGGCGGCGAGTCGACACGCCCCGGTGCCGAGCTCGTCGATCCGGTCGAGGAGCAGCGCCGCGTCATTCCTGTGATCACGGCGCTCGCCGCCGAGGGAATCTCGGTGAGCGTCGACACCATGCATTCCTCGACCGCCGCCGCGAGCGTTGATGCCGGCGCCGAGATCATCAACGACGTCTCGGGCGGGCTCGTCGATCCCGATATGCCGCGGGTTGCCGCCGAGAGCGGCCGCGACTTCGTGGCGATGCACTGGCGCGGGTATCTCACCGATCCCTCGGAGCGCGTGCACTACGACGACGTCGTTTCCGACGTGCACGGTGAGCTCGAGCGGCGCCTCGAGGCGCTGGCACACGCGGGAATCGACCCGGAGCGGCTGATCATCGATCCAGGGCTGGGATTCTCGAAGAACCCCGAGCACAACTGGGCGATCCTCGCGCATCTTGACCGGTTCGAGTCGTTGGCAGGGCGGATGCTGGTCGGAGCCAGCCGCAAGCGGTTTCTGTCGACGGTGTCGCCCGTCGGCGCGCAGCCGGCCGAGCGCGACCCGGCGACGGCGGCCATCAGCATGCTCTGTGCGCAGTCCGGCATCTGGGCGGTTCGCGTGCACAACGTCACGGGAACCCGCACCGCCCTCAACGTGCTCGATGCCGTGAACGCTCATCGCGACACCGAGTGAGGGTGCCCACGTGTCACACCGTCTCACTGTCGTTGGATACCTGGTACAACAAATCTGCCAATTCGATGTGCGATACTCCACAAGAACACGCACGCTCCGCCTGACACGCTAGGTAATCGTGAAGACAACACTGAACGACATCACCCGAATTTCCACGTTCGCCGCGATCATCGCCGTTCTGGGCATCCCCGGGGCGATCAGCCCCTTCGGCATGGCGGTGCCGATTACGCTGCAGACGCTCGGCGTCATGCTCGCGGGGGCTATTCTCGGCTGGTGGCGCGGAGCAGCATCCGTTCTCGTCGTTCTCGTGCTCACGGCAGCCGGTCTTCCGCTGCTGTCGGGCGGGCGCGGAGGAATCGGCGTGTTCTTCGTTCCCTCGTCCGGATACCTGCTGGGCTGGGTGGCCGGCGCTGCCGTCGTCGGTGCGATCGTGCATATCGGGGCGACGCGGCCGGTGTGGTGGCGTGTGGCGCTCGGCGCCGTCGTCGGTGGGCTCCTTGTTGTCTATGCCGTCGGAATTCCGGTGATGGCGGCCATGCTCGGCCTCTCGCTCGCCGATGCGACAATCGCGAACCTTGTGTTCGTCCCGGGCGATGCCGTCAAGGCGGGCCTCACAGTGATGCTCACGCTTGCTGTGTGGAAGGCCTACCCTCGCGCGTTCGTCACGCCGCGTCGCGAGCCGGTGGCGGCGCCGACACCGGCGACAGCGGTTCGATAAGCGGATGCTGCCAGACCACGCGAGCACAGACCACGAGATCGCCCTCGAGCACGTCGTCGTGCGGCATCCGACGGCCGTGGGGTCAGTGACGGCGCTCGACGACGTCTCTCTCACCACGCGCGCGCACAACCTCGCCGTGATCGGGCTGAACGGCTCGGGAAAGTCGACGTTCGCTCGGATGCTCAACGGGCTGCGAACGCCGACGAGCGGGCGGGTGAGCGTCGGCGGACTTGACACGGTGAAAGATGTTCGCGCTCTGCGCACCCGCGTCGGATTCGTCTTCACGAACCCCGATGCCCAGATCGTCATGCCGACGGTCGCCGAAGATCTGGCGTTCTCACTGCGGGGGCGTGGCCTGTCGCGCGGTGAGATCGCCGACCGCGTCATGGCGGTGCTCGCCGAGAACGGTCTCGCCGCGCACGCCGACCTGCCGGCACACGACCTGTCTGGCGGGCAGAAGCAGATGCTGGCGATCCAGGCTGTGCTCGTCGCCGAGCCGTCGATGATCGTCGCGGACGAGCCGACGACGCTGCTCGACGCCCGCAACGCCCGGCGCATCGCCGACCTGCTGCTCGGGCTGCCCCAGCAGTGCGTGATCGTCACCCACGATCTCGACCTCGCCGCACGCTGCGACGAGGCGATCCTGTTCGACGAGGCGCGGCTCATTGCGCAGGGGGCACCAGCGATGGTGATCGAGCGTTACCGCAGCGAGGTGGTGGCCAGACCATGACGATGCTCGGCCAATACCGTGCTCGCGACAGCATCCTGCACCGGCTTCCCGCCGGTGCAAAGTTGATCGGGCTCGTTGTTGCTGTGCTGGTTGTGGCCGTGCCTGCCCCGTCGGCGTGGACTTTCGGCGGCGGTGCCGTGCTTGTCGTCGCCTGCTACTTTGTCGGGCGGCTTGGTCTGCGTGAACTCTGGCGCCAGGTGCTCGCGATCCGCTGGATCATCATGTTCATCGTCGTCGTTCCGCTGATCTTTCTGCCGATTCCGACGGTCGTGGCCACGGCCGCTCGCGTTGTGATCGTGCTGCTGCTCGCCGCGATCGTCAGCCTGACGACGCGCACCACGGAGATTCTCGATGCCGTCGAACACGTACTTCATCCGTTTCGGCGCTATGGCGTCAACCCGGATCGCATCGGGCTGATGCTCGCACTTACCATTCGAACGGTACCCGTCGTTGCGGGGCTCGCCGGTGAGCTGCGCGATGCGCAGAGGGCACGCATGGGACGCCTGAGCGTGAAGGCCTTCGTCGTGCCGCTGCTCGTTCAGTCGCTGCGGCACGCCGACGACACGGCAGACGCTCTCGCCGCCCGAGGGGTCGAGTGAGCGCATGGGGCGTGGCAGAGTGGTACTCGTGAACGACAGCGATCTCGATGCCATCACGCTCACGGGCATCCGTGTGCATGCACACCACGGCGTGTTCGACGTCGAGCGCGAAAGCGGGCAGGAGTTCATCGTCGATGTGACGGTGTTCGCCGACCTCAGCGCTGCCGGAGCGAGTGATGACCTCTCGCGAACCGTGCACTATGGGGAGCTCGCCGAGGCGGTTGCCGCCGCGGTGTCGACGTCGCCCGTCGACCTCATCGAGACGGTCGCCGAACGTGTCGCCCGCACCGCCCTCGACATTGCTGCCGTGCAGAAGGTGCGCGTCACGCTGCACAAGCCCCAGGCTCCCATCGCCGTGCCGTTCGACGATGTCTCGGTGACGATCACGCGAACGACGGAGCGCGCATGATCGTGCGTGATCCCAGCAGTCCACTGCGTTCGACCCCGATCGTGCTTGCTCTCGGGGCGAACCTTGGCGACCGGCGTGCCACGCTCGAGGCGGCTGTCGATGATCTGCGGCGTACGACGGGAATTCTCGTGGATGCTGTCTCCACGCCGATCGAATCGGTGGCTGTGACGCTTGACGGCGCCGACGAGACGGCACCCGGCTACCTCAACGGCGTTGTGCTCGCTCGCACGGTTCTCGACCCGAAGGCGCTCCTCGCCGCAACGAGCCGCATCGAAGACGCGCACGGTCGGGTGCGTGCCGAACGGTGGGGCAGCCGCACGCTCGACATTGACATCATCACGTTCGGAAACGTGCAGAGCGACGACCCCCAGCTCACCCTCCCGCACCCACGAGCGGCAGAGCGCGCGTTTGTGCTTGACCCGTGGCTTGAGGTCGATCCGGATGCCGTGCTGCCCGGACGCGGCCGCGTTGCCGAGCTGCGCCGCGCCCTTGCGAGCGACGCGGGATGAAGCGCACGACGGCTACTCCGCTTGTGAGCCTCTGGGCCATCGGCATCGTCGCGGGGTTTCTCACAGAAATGGCGCTGACCGCGTCGGGAAGCGCGGTGTTTGTTCCACCGCTCTCGCTTGCGCTCACGCTTGTCGTCGTCGGCGGAATCGTCGTTGGCTTCTCCATTCCCATTCGCCGCTCGGTGACGGGCACGTCGAAGCGCCGCGTCGACCCGTTTCAGGCGATGCGCATCGTGTCTCTCGCTCGCGCCTCCAGCTGGTCGGGATCGCTGTTTCTCGGCCTTGCGCTCGGCGCCGGCGCATATATGATCACCCGCACGGTGTGGCCCGGGGTAGCATCGGTGTGGCTCACCGCGGCCATGGCGCTCGGCTCGGCACTGCTCATCGCAGCGGGCTTGGTCGCCGAGCACCTGTGCAGATTGCCGAAAGATGAGGATGATGACCCAGACTCCGCCGAATCCTGAATCACCGCTCAACCCGCTCAACCCGCACGACTCGAACCTCGTCGAACCGCGCCGGGAGGAACGACTGCAGCTCGAGATCAGCGAGTGGATGCGCGTCTCACCCAAATATGTCGTTGTGCAGATCATCGGAACGGTGATCTTCTTCGTCGTGGTGCTCGCGGTGTTCGGCGTTCTCGCGTTCACGGGGCAGACGTGGGCGTGGATTCCGTTCGGTGCTGCTCTGGTCATTGCCATCATCGACCTGGTGATCACTCCACGTCAGGCCAAGGCGATCGGGTATCAGCTGCGCGAAGACGACCTCGTCTTTCGACGCGGCATCATGTGGCAGCGCATCGTCGCCGTTCCGTACGGCCGCATGCAGCTTGTCGACATCACACGGGGCCCTCTCGCACGGTGGCTTGGCCTCGCCGAGGTGAAATTGGTGACCGCGGCTGCGGCCACGGGAGTGTCAATTCCCGGCATCCCGAACGACGAGGCAGAGAAGCTGCGCGACCACCTGGTCGAGGTGGCCGAGACCCGCCGGGCCGGCATATGAGCGACGAGCACAGCGCCACCGAGCACAGCGCCGATGATCCCAGCGCCGTCCGGCAGCATCCGGAAACTGCCGTTGCCGCTGTTGCCCAATCTCTCGCTAACGACACGCTTGCGGACGGCGAGTGGCATCGGCTGCACCCCGCCACCCCATTGCTGCGCGGTGGAATCATTCTGATCGTTGTGCTTGGCTATGTGATCGCCAACATGCGTGAGCGGCTGATCGCGATGTTCGTCGGCAACGACGAGTACTCGCAGTACGGTGGGGACCCGCTCGACTGGATCTTTCGCGAGAACCTCGTTGGCTGGGCGCTCGTCGTCGTCGCCGTTGTGCTCATCGTGCTCATTCTGGGGTTTTACCTCTCGTGGCGCATGCATACCTTTCGGGTGACGCACGAGGCCGTCGAAGTGCGCAGCGGCATTCTGTTTCGCCGCCACCGCCGGGCTGCGCTCGATCGCATTCAGGGAATCAACGTGACGCGCGCGTTCATTCCGCGGCTCGTCGGTGCGGCAAAGCTACAGGTCTCCGTTGCCGGGCAGGGGGCAAGCGTCGAGCTCGCCTACCTCGGCTCGACACGCACCGACGGTCTGCGGCGCGACATTCTGCGTCTCGCATCGGGGGCGAAGGGTGACGTGGCCGCGCCGACGTCGAAGCAGTCGGGCGCCGAAGGCTTCGTCACAGAGCGCGTGAACGAGTTTCTCTCACCAGAGCTCGATCCCGACCTGGCCGAGCCCGAATCGGTTGTGCGCATTCCGCCGATGCGCATCGTCGGCTCTGTCGTGATCAGCGACACGACGGTCTTTCTCATTCTGCTTGTGATCGGGCTCGTGTTCGCCTCCATCTACGGAACCCCGTGGGTGCTCTTCAGTATCGTCCCCGCGCTCATTGGTTTTCTCACCTACTACTGGTCGCGCATCACCAAATCGTTCCGCTATTCGATCGCCGCGACTCAGCACGGCATTCGCGTGGGATTCGGGCTGCTGTCAACGTCGAACGAGACGATTCCACCCGGCCGCCTTCACGGCATCGAGGTGCGTCAACCACTGCTGTGGCGACCGTTCGGGTGGTGGGAGATTCGCATCAACACGGCGGTGCAAGATTCCCCGGGCTCCAATCAGAATCAGGCGCAGCAGCGGGCAACGCTCATGCCCGTCGGCACGATTGACGACGTCGAGCGCGTGCTCGCTCTCGTGCTGCCCGGCATCTCGCCCGAGGAATCGAGCGACCTCGTGCAGCGCGGCCTTCTCGGATCGGGACCCGATGACGATTTCACCACGGCGCCCCGCGCGTCATGGATCTTCAACCCCCTCACCTGGCGGCGAGTTGGTTACGCGCTCATGGGCGACGTGCTCATTACCCGCCAGGGCTTTGCGCACCGACGCCTCGTGATCGTTCCGCTCGCGCGCATTCAGTCGGTGAAGATCACCCAGGGCCCCTGGCAACGCCGTCGCGGGCTCGCCTCGGGTCAGGCGCATACCGTTGCGGGGCCCGTCACCGCCTCGGTGGGACAGCTCTCCCGAGACAGCGCACTCGGCTTCTTCTCGAGCGTGAACGCGGCGGCGACAAACGCGGCGAACTCCGACACGACGCAGCGTTGGGCGGCGGTTCCCGAATGAGCGACCAGCGCGCGGGACGCCTCGGCGTCGGCGTGATCGGCGCGGGGCACGTCGGCCCCGTGCTCGCCTCAGCGCTCGCCGGCGCGGGTCACGCGCTCGTCGGCATCTCTGCGGTGTCGGAGACCAGCCGTGAGCGCGCCGAGACGATGCTTCCCGGCGTTCCCGTTCTCGAGATTCCCGAGATCGTCGAGCGCAGCGAGCTTGTGCTGATCGCGATTCCGGATGCTGAGCTGCCCGCACTCGTGTCGGGCCTCGCCGCAACGGGGACGTGGCGCCCGGGGCAGATCGTCGTGCACACGGCGCCGGGCAACGGGGTGAACGTTCTCGAGCCGGCGCAGCGGGCGGGCAGCATCCCTCTTGCTATTCATCCGGCAATGTCGTTCACGGGAACATCCCTCGACCTGACACGGCTCTCCGAGACGTTCTTCGCCGTGACCGGGCCCTCCCCCGTCCTGCCGATCGGCCAGGCGCTCGTCGTCGAGATGGGCGGCGAGCCCGTCGTGATCGCCGAAGAGGACAGGGCGGCGTATGCCGAGGCGATCGAGACGGCGCGCGTCTTCTCGCGATCGATCGTCGAGCAGGCGTCGGGAATTCTGCAGGGAATCGGCGTCGAGCAGCCGGGGGCATACCTCTCGTCCCTCGTGCGCAGCGCCGTCGAAGACGCCCTGTCCGCCGAGCGCTGACGACGGGCCGCGCCCGCCCAGCATCTGCCGGGTAAACTGGGCTCGGCCTGTCCGCCGCAGCCCACCTCCGATTCGTAAAGGTTGATGCATGACCGAGCACCGCACTGTCGAGACGCCCGACGAGCCCACCGCCGACGAGATCTCCCAGCAGAAGCAGGTGCGGCTCGAGAAGCGTGAGCGGCTTATCGCCGAGGCGAGTGATCCCGGTCAGGGCGCGTACCCCGTCAGCGTTCCCGTGACGCACACGATTCCCGAGGTGCGCGCGAACTGGGGCGACATCGAAACCGATACGGCGACGGGCGTGACCGTCGGCGTCGCCGGTCGCGTGGTGCACGTGCGCAACACGGGAAAGCTCTGCTTTGCGAGCCTGCAGTCCGGTGATGGCACGCGACTTCAGGCGATGGTGAGCCTGGCCTCCGTTGGCGAAGAGAGCCTGGCCGAATGGAAGGCCCTCGTCGACCTCGGCGACCACGTCTTCGTCGAGGGCGAGGTCATTTCGAGCCGCCGAGGCGAGCTGTCGATCATGGTCGCGTCATGGCAGATTGCCTCGAAGGCCGTGCTTCCGCTTCCCAATCTGCACAACGAGCTGAACGAAGAGACGCGTGTGCGCAGCCGGTATCTCGATCTCATCGTGCGTGAGCAGGCGCGGCAGAATGTCGTCATGCGCGCGAAGGCAGTTGCGAGCCTTCGCCGCACGTTTGACGACGATGGCTTCACCGAGATTGAGACGCCCATGCTTCAGGTGATGCACGGCGGCGCCTCAGCGCGCCCCTTCGTCACCCACTCGAACGCGTTCGACACCGAGCTGTTTCTGCGCATCGCCCCCGAGCTCTACCTCAAGCGCGCTGTCGTCGGCGGCATCGACCACGTGTTCGAGATCAACCGCAACTTTCGCAACGAGGGCGCCGATTCTACGCACAGCCCCGAGTTCGCGATGCTCGAGGCCTACCAGGCGTACGGCGATTACAACTCGATCGCCGACCTCACGCAGAAGCTCATCCAGAACTCCGCAGTGGCCGTCGCCGGCTCGCACGTTGTGACCTGGGCAGACGGCGTCGAGTACGACCTTGGCGGCAACTGGGACCGCATCTCGATGTTTGAGAGCCTCTCGGATGCCTCGGGTCGCACAATTACGCCCGAGACCCCGCTCGCCGAGCTGAGGCAACTGGCGGATGCCGAGGGTGTTGAGGTTCCGCATCCGATCCACGGCAAGTACGTCGAGGAGCTGTGGGAGCACTTCGTGGGGGACAGCCTCGAACGGCCGACATTCGTTATGGACTTCCCCGTCGACACGAGTCCCCTTGTGCGACACCACCGCAGCATTCCCGGCGTCGTCGAGAAGTGGGATCTTTATGTGCGCGGCTTCGAGCTGGCAACCGGCTACTCCGAGCTCGTCGACCCGGTCATTCAGCGTGAGCGCTTCGTCGAGCAGGCGAAGCTTGCCGCGGGGGGAGACCTCGAGGCGATGCAGCTCGACGAGGAGTTCCTGCGGGCGCTCGAGTTCGGCATGCCGCCGACGGGAGGCATGGGCATGGGCATTGATCGCCTGCTCATGGCGCTGACCGGCCTCGGCATCCGTGAAACCATTCTGTTTCCGCTTGTGAAGTAGACGCCATGAACGATTACCTTCCCAAAGACGAGCTCGACCCGAAGCGCAAGAACGAGCCGTCGAAAAATCGCATCGCTCTCTGGATCATCGGGGCGGGCGTCGGTCTCTACCTCGTCGGCACGGGGGTCTGGGGAATCATCACCGGCAGCTGACAAGCGGCAACTGAGCCTCAGGCGGCCCGGGGTATGATTGGTGCATCATGATTGAGAACTTCTGGCTGAACGCGGCGTGGTCGATTACTCCGACGCTTCTGCTGTTCGCTCTGTTCTACTTTGTCTTGCGCTCGATCTTTCGTGTCGACCGCAACGAGCGGCGTGTTTATGCCGACATCGAGTCAGAAGAACGCATCCGTCGCGGTCTTCCTCCGACACCTCCCACATCGCCAACGGCCTCAGACCACTGATCGCTAGCCGCTGATTGCCGGTTACTGGGCGTGAGCACGTGACGGCACGCCGCGTCGCCGATTGAGCATCGCCCGATAGCATCGGCACTATGGGTGAGCACGGCAGCGCGCCGCGGGCAGCGAGATGATCGGATGATCGACGAACCGATCTTTCAGATCTTCGGCATCAGCATCGGGCTGTGGGCCATCGTTGTCTTCGCCATCGACCTCACCGTGCGCGTCTTCGCCGTCATCTACGTGCCGCGCAATCGCCTGCCCACCGCCGGCATGGCGTGGCTTCTCGCTATCTTCTTCATTCCGTTTCTCGGCATTCTGTTGTTTCTCCTCATCGGAAACCCCAAATTGCCGCGGCAGAGGCGCAAGCGACAAGACGACATCAACTCGTATATCGCGACGGTCGTCGCCGAGATTCCTCACGACGAGAGCCTCGTCGAGAGCCCGGCATGGCTGCCGTCGCTTGCCTACCTCAACCAGAACCTCGGTGGCTTCCCCGTTGTCGGCGGCAACAGCGCCGAACTCGACCATGGCTACGGGTCGAGTCTCGACGGAATGATCGACGATATCGAGGCAGCGACGTCGTGGGTCCACGTCGAGTTTTACATTCTCTGCCACGACGACACGACGCGCCCGTTCTTCGATGCGCTCGAGCGCGCAGTGAAGCGCGGAGTTCCCGTGCGCGTGCTCTTCGACCACGTCGCGTCTCTTCGCACGCCCGGCTATCGCGCCATGACGCGACGTCTCACCGCAATGGGCGCCGACTGGCACCGGATGCTGCCGCTCGACCCGCTGCAGTGGAAATGGCAGCGGCCCGACCTGCGCAACCACCGCAAGCTGCTCGTCGTCGACGGAAGGATCGGGTGGATCGGATCGCAGAACATCATCGACCGCAGCTACAACAAGCGCAAGAACATCGAGCGTGGGCTCAAATGGCAGGAGCTTCAAGCGCGGGTGCACGGCCCCGTCGTCGGCGCCATCAACGCGATCTTCCTCACTGACTGGTACAGCGAAACCGATGATCTGCTTGCCGACGGCAACGATCCCCGTGGCGAAGGCGATGTGACGCAAGACGAGCGTCCTGGCACGCTCGCCTGCCAGGTTGTTCCCTCGGGCCCCGGGTTCGACGGCGAGAACAACCTGCGCCTGTTCCTCGGTCTGCTCTGGGCTGCACAGAAGCGCATCGTGATCACGAGCCCCTATTTCGTACCAGACGAGTCGCTGCTGTTCGCCGTGACCAGCGCGGTGCAGCGCGGCATCCCCGTTGATCTGTTCGTGTCGGAGATCGGCGATCAGGCGATGGTCTACCATGCGCAGCGGTCGTACTACGAGGCGCTTCTGCGCGCAGGCGTGCGCATTTTCCTCTACCCCAAGCCGTACATTCTGCACGCAAAGCACTTCACCATCGATGACGAGGTGGCGGTGCTCGGCTCGAGCAACATGGACATGCGCTCGTTCGGTCTCAACATGGAGATTTCGCTGCTGGTGCGCGGCGAGACGTTCGTCAACGACATGAGGTCGATCGAAGACCACTACCGTCGCATGAGTCGGGAGCTCACACTCGACGACTGGTTGAAGCAGCCTCTGCGCTCCACGGTGCTCGACAACCTCGCGCGCCTCAGCTCGGCCCTGCAGTAGACAGACCTACTCGAGGCATTGTGCAGGCTTGCGGACATCGTGCAGAGGTGTGCCCACGCACCTTGTCTGCAGCTGTGCACAACGAGGCGCGGCAGATGCGGCAGTCGCAGCAGGTGCAAGAGTCGCAGTAACGCGGCACGCGCAACTCAGGAGCGCACGAGCACGTCGCCGGGGGAGCACCGCAGGGCGTCGCAGATGGCGATGAGCGTCGAAAACCGAATCGCCTTTGCCCGATCGTTCTTCAGCACAGAGAGGTTCACGATGCTGACGCCGACGGCTTCGCTCAACTGTGTGAGCGTCATGCCGCGTTCGGCAAGCAGCTCGTCGAGGCGACAGTGGATGCCGCTCGGCTCGTCGTCCGGCTCGCGCGGCGCCATCAGACGAGGCCTTCCGTGTCGCGCTGCATCCGCCGGCCGATCTCGAACGCCGCCGCGATGACCGCGAGGGCGATCGCCCACACCAGCGGCGTCATCGAGATGTCGAGCGACATGCTGAAGACATCGTCAGCCGAGACTCCGGATGCTGCCGAGCCACCCAGGAACGACGCAACCTCGCCGTGCGCAATCGCCTGCAGCACGCCGTGCCCCCAGTCGCCGATGAGGGCGAGTGCCGCGTACGCGACGAGGCCCCACAGCGTCATCGTGCCAAACGGGCGGCCCTTCAGCACGCCGACGATGAAGACGATGATCACGACAGACACTCCGATACCCGTGATCACCGGGAGGGCGTCTGCCGCGAGGAGCCACCAGCGCGCAGCACTCGGAAGTCCAACGACGGTGACGTCGGCGGTGACGGATGCCGCATCGGACACGGCGCCGAAGTCGGCGACGAGATCGCCGCGGTCTGTCGCTGCCATCATGTCGGTGACCCGCACGGTCGGCGAGGTGAGCAGTGAGATCGCCCGCGCGATGGCTGCCCAAGCGCCGATGACGCTGAACATCACGGCGCCGGTGGCGATCACCTGCAGAAGATAGCGCTCGATGCGCTCGGTCCGCGAGCGCTGTGTGGTCGCGGTTGGCTGCGTGCCAGCATCCGTCATGATCAGTCCTTATCGAATATCGTTATTACCGATAATCGTTAACATATCGATTGTCGTTATTGCTGTCAATCGAGCGTCGACCCGGGCGCTTCTGCCATCCGCACGAGCGCCCGCGCGAGCACCCGCACGAGCGCGCGAACTGTCACGCCGTGGGCGAACAGGGGGCAGAGAGGGGGCAAATGCTCGTTACGCTGTCTGTATCGACACCACTTAAGCCCGAGGTGTCGAAAGGAGTGAAGATGTTCGAGAGATTCACCGACCGCGCTCGTCGCGTCGTCGTTTTGGCCCAAGAAGAGGCCAAGATGCTGAACCACAACTACATCGGAACCGAGCACATTCTGCTCGGTCTCATCCACGAGGGCGAGGGCGTCGCCGCAAAGGCGCTTGAGTCTATGGGAATCTCGCTCGACGCTGTGCGCGAGCAGGTGACCGACATCATCGGAACCGGCCAGCAGCCGCCGACGGGACACATCCCGTTCACGCCGCGCGCCAAAAAGGTTCTCGAGCTCAGTTTGCGTGAAGCGCTGCAGCTCGGCCACAACTACATCGGAACCGAGCACATTCTGCTCGGCCTCATTCGCGAGGGCGAGGGCGTCGCCGCTCAGGTGCTCGTGAAGCTCGGTGCCGACCTCAACCGTGTTCGCCAGCAGGTCATCCAGCTGCTTTCGGGCTACCAGGGCAAGGAATCGGCATCCGTCGGGGCCGGTGCCAACGAGGCAGCGCCCCAGGGCGGCTCGCAGGTGCTCGACCAGTTCGGAACCAACCTCACCCAGGCTGCCCGCGACAACAAGCTCGACCCCGTGATCGGGCGCGAGAAAGAGATCGAGCGGGTCATGCAGATTCTTTCTCGCCGCTCCAAGAACAACCCCGTGCTGATCGGTGAGCCCGGCGTCGGCAAGACCGCGGTCGTCGAAGGCCTCGCGCAGTCGATCGTCAAGGGCGAGGTGCCAGAGACGCTCAAGGACAAGCAGGTCTACTCCCTCGACCTCGGATCGCTTATCGCCGGAAGCCGCTACCGCGGTGACTTCGAAGAGCGCCTCAAGAAGGTGACGAAAGAGATCCGCACGCGCGGTGACATCATCGTCTTCATCGATGAGATCCACACGCTTGTGGGGGCCGGTGCCGCTGAAGGCGCGATCGACGCCGCCAGCATCCTGAAGCCGCTGCTGGCACGAGGCGAACTGCAGACCATCGGTGCGACGACGATCGACGAGTACCGCAAGCACTTCGAGAAGGATGCTGCGCTCGAACGACGCTTCCAGCCGATTCAGGTTGACCAGCCGTCGCTGCCGCACACCATCAACATTCTGAAGGGTCTGCGCGACCGCTACGAGGCGCACCACAAGGTGTCCATCACCGACGGCGCACTCGTTGCCGCTGCGAATCTCTCGGATCGCTACGTCGCTGACCGCTTCCTTCCAGACAAGGCGATCGACCTGATCGACGAGGCCGGAGCCCGACTTCGGCTGTCGATTCTCTCGAGCCCGCCTGAGCTGCGCGAGTTCGACGAGAAGATCTCGGGTGTTCGCCACAACAAGGAAGCCGCGATCGAAGACCAGGACTTCGAGAAGGCAGCAAGCCTGCGCGACGAGGAGAAGAACCTGCTCGCCGAGCGTCTGCGCCTTGAGAAGCAGTGGAGAAGCGGCGAGGTCAAGGCGACGGCAACGGTTGATGAGGGACTCATCGCCGAGGTGCTCGCACAGGCCACCGGCATCCCCGTCTTCAAACTCACAGAAGAAGAGTCCAGCCGGCTCGTCTTCATGGAGAAGGCCCTGCACGAGCGCGTCATCGGGCAGAACGAGGCGATCAACGCTCTCGCTCGCACCATTCGCCGCACGCGTGCTGGCCTCAAGGACCCCAAGCGTCCCAGCGGTTCGTTCATCTTCGCCGGCCCGACCGGCGTCGGAAAGACCGAGCTCGCCAAGGCGCTCGCCGAGTTCTTGTTCGACGACGAAGACGCCTTGATCTCGCTCGACATGAGTGAGTACGGCGAGAAGCACACTGTCTCGCGACTGTTCGGTGCCCCTCCCGGATTCGTCGGATTCGAAGAGGGCGGCCAGCTCACCGAGAAGGTGCGTCGCAAGCCGTTCAGCGTCGTGCTCTTCGACGAGATCGAGAAGGCTCACCCCGACATCTTCAACTCGCTCCTCCAGGTTCTGGAAGAAGGGCGTCTGACAGACGGTCAGGGTCGTCTGATCGACTTCAAGAACACCGTGATCATCATGACCACGAACCTCGGTTCGAAGGGCATCGCCGGTGGGCCTGTCGGCTTCCAGGTCGAGGGCGATACCGCGTCGAACTACGAGACGATGAAGGCGAAGGTGAACGAAGAGCTCAAGAAGCACTTCAAGCCGGAGTTCCTCAACCGTGTCGATGACACCATCGTGTTCCCGCAGCTGTCGAAGCCGGAGCTTCTGCAGATCGTTGATCTGTTCACGAAGCGACTGGCCGAGCGGATGCTGGACCGCGACATGACTGTCGAACTCACCGTTCCGGCCAAGGAGCGTCTCATCGACGTCGGCTTCGACCCGGCTCTCGGTGCGCGGCCGCTGCGTCGTGCGATGCAGAGCGAGGTGGAAGACGAGCTCAGCGAGAAGATTCTGCATGGCGAGCTCAACCCGGGCGACCACGTGCATGTGGACTTTGGTGAAGGCAAGTTCATCTTCACGACCACACAGCGCGAGGAGTCCGTCGGGGCTGGCATCAATGCCAACGCCTCGCTGGGCACCGGCGGTGCAACGCCAGATCTCGCAATCACCGACAACTCGGCCGAGTAGCCACCTGAGCGCACAAAGCGGGGCCGCTGACACTGTCAGCGGCCCCGCTTTGCGCGTGTATGGGGGCCCGCCACTCGTGTGAAAATCGCGGGCGATGATCGATCAGAAATCAAGAAGTAGTGCCCGCGTTGCGTTTCTAGTGTTGAAGCATGAACACGACAACAGCAACCAACACAGTCTCATCACTCACTCTCGAGGTCCCCGATCTTGCAGCAGCCGAGAGCTTCTATGCAGAGCTCGGGCTCGGAGATCGCATCTCGCTTCAGACGTCGACGGAGCCGTCTGACGGCTTCCGAGGCTTCACGATCTCGCTCATCGTCTCGCAGCCTGCCAACGCCGAGCAGATCCTCGACGCGGCGATCGCAGCAGGGGCAACCGTTATCAAACCGGCCGCGAAATCGCTGTGGGGTTTCGGCGGCACCGTGCAGGCGCCGGACGGAACCATCGTGAAGGTGGCGACGTCGACGAAGAAGAACACGAAACCGGCCAGCCGCGACGTCGACGATGTCGTCGTGCTGCTCGCGGCATCCGACGTGCGTGCGAGTAAGCAGTTCTACGTCGACCACGGCTTCGTGCCGGGCAAGAGCTTCGGCAGCTACGTCGAGTTCGAGACGCAGCCGGGGTCCATCAAGTTTGCGCTCTATAAGCGACACGCTCTCGCGAAGGATGCAGGCGTGCCGGAAGCAGGCAGCGGATCGCACCGGATCGTGCTTGAGAACAGCCGCGGGTCATTCACCGATCCCGATGGCTTCGCCTGGTCGTGAGCAACGCGAGGACACCTCGATGTGCCACCCGCTCTGGCAGCAGGCTCTCGCGGAGTCATACGACGCCCAGCGGCTGCCCACTCACATCTCAGAATCAGGAAGCAGCGACAAGCTGTGCACCACGGAACGCAGAAGGAGAACTCTCATGACCACCGCAGAAACCGCTCCAGCCGGAGGTTTCACCGATGATGAACGCGCCGCTATCAAGACGCGCGCTGCAGAGCTTCGGGCTGAAGGCAAGAAGGGCGCGAAGAAGGCAGACGACCTGCAAGCCGTCATCGACGCTGTAGCGAAGATGCCGCCCGCGGACCGAGAGCTGGCCGAGCGTGTGCATTCGACAATCACGGCTACCGCCCCGGAGCTCGCGCCGAAGACCTGGTACGGCATGCCCGCCTATGCGAATGCCGAGGGCAAGATCGTTGTCACATTCAAGCACTCGGGCAAGTTCAAGACGCGATACTCGACAATCGAGTTTCAGGATGCCGCGATTCTCGACGAGGGCGACATCTGGCCGGTGTCGTGGGCGATTCCGGCGTGGACGCCCACTGTGGAGGCCACGATTGTGAAGGCGGTCGCCGCGGCAATTCGGTCGTCCTGATCGAGCGCGCCACACGACTGCCCGCAAAGTGAGTCGCTGGCTTGCCTGAGGCTCGCTTGGCTGTCGTCATCCGCGCCACCCGCGGGACAGGAGCGCGTCACGGACGCGGCGGGCAAGCGTTTCAGGATCGCGAATCAGCTCCGAGCTCACCTGGATGACTATCCACCCTTCGGCCCGCAGCCGTTCTACGCGCTCGATGTCTTTTGCGTACTGATGCCCGTGCGCCTGACCCTGATACTCGATGGCCACTTTCAGCTTAGGGAACGACATGTCGATGCAGCCGAGATGCACCCCGTATCTATCAAAGGCATCGACGTTGAGCTGAGGCTCAGGAAGCCCGTTCGTCACCAGGTGATAGCGAGTGAGTGACTCCATCGGCGACCACGAATCGAACCGAATCAACGGCAGTGCCTCTCGAAGCTTTGCTGCGCCGGTTCGTCGGGTAGCGCTCAGCGCATCCGCGAGTTTGTCTGGCGTCGCGAGCGGCTTTCTGCCCGCATTCGGGCGATAGTAACCTTCCCTGCGCCACACTCGGCAGAAGTAGTCGCCGACAGCGACAAGCCAGGACACATCAAGTGACTCTCCGAGCATCGCCCAGGTCGTGGCGGGCGACGATACCGGCAGTTCATCGACAGTAGTGACGGTGGCTGAGCTCGTCGTTGCGCTGTGCGATCTCACTCCTCGTGCTTTGCTTGAACGGCCGGGGCGGAAGATCGTCACGTGGAGCTCGGTCATGAGAGAAAACGGCAAGGGTGCGCCGTGGAGAAGTGCGGCGGTTTCATGACTGAAGAATTCGTTGTCGCGCAGGCGATGTGAGTACGCACCTGCAAGCCGACGAGTAGATGCGACACGATCCGCCGCTTGTTCGTCGTCTGTGTTGGGAAGCATCCGGATGCCATGAAACGGTGACTCGAGCAACGGATGCTGCAGTTGCGACTGAGCGACTCCGTGCTTCGTTGCCGCAGCCACCGAGAACGATTGCCCCAGGGCGAGGGGGATCGAGAGTTTGGATCGTGGCATAGCCGACACTTTGCCAGGCTGCGCTTCTGCGCGTGGAGACTTTCCACAGGCGGCCGTTTTCGCAGAATCTCATGCGGCCCAGATAATCGCCTCCGCGGCATCAAGCCGTTTTTTGGGACGCATGAACGGGTGAGCGCAGACGGGTCAGTCGAGGTGGTCGAGGTAGCGCAGCAGAACGCCCTCGCGCATCGCCCACGGCGAGACGTCGAGCTCTTTCACGCCGAACACGCGCATCGTCTCAGACAGCACGATGCCGCCCGCCACGATCTGGAACGTGCGGTCGAGCGTGATGCCCGGCAGTTCGGGGCGGGATGCCGCGGGCAGACGCGCGAGCCGGGGAACCCAGTCGTCGAGCTGGCTGCGCCGCAGCAGCATCCGGTCGCTGTCTCCGACGCCATCTCGCACCGATCCGGCCAGGCGCGCAAGCGAGCGAATCGTCTTTGACGACCCGACGACGTGAGAAGGCGGCGGCAGCGTCGCGAACTCCTCGCGAGCCTGCTCGAGGATGCCGCGGGCGTGCTCTCGCAATGCTGTCTGCTGTTCGAGGGTGGGCGGGTCGTCTGACAGAAACGAGATTGTCGAGCGACCGGCGCCGAGTGGCAGGCTCATGCCGACAGTCGGGTATTCGTCTTGCCCCATTGACAGCTCGAGTGAGCCGCCGCCGATGTCGAAGAGCAGAATGTTTCCTGCGGACCAGCCGTACCAGCGACGCACGGCGAGGAACGTGAGCTTCGCCTCGTCTTCGCCCGAGAGCACCTGCAGGTCGACACCGGTCTGCTCGGTCACGAGGCTGAGCACCTCGGGGCCGTTCTTCGCCTCGCGGATGGCAGAGGTCGCCATGGGGAGGAAGCTGTCGAGGTTGCTGCGGTCGGCGAGCTCGACGGCGCCCGAGACCGCCGAGACGATCGCGTCGACGCCTTCGTCGGTGATCGATCCGTCTGGTGCGAGGTAGCGCATGAGGCGCAGAACCGACTTGTGGCTCGCCATCGGCTGTGGGTGTGCGCCGGGGTGGGCGTCGACGATCAGCAGGTGAACGGTGTTGGAACCGACGTCGAGAACCCCGAGGCGCATACGAGAACGATAGCGTGACTTCGGTGCCGATGCGTGCCGCTCACGAGGCTTGCAGGGAGGCGGCGATAAGATTTCTGCCGACCGGGGTCGTTGTTCTCCGGGGAGCGGAGAGCTTATCTGATGAGCCAGATCAACGTGCGGTGGGCGACGACGGCCGATGTTCCACGTATTCAGCAGCTCATCGAACCGCTTGTGCAAGAGCGCATTCTGCTCGGCAAAGACCGCGTCGTTTTCTACGAGGCGGTTCAGGAGTTTCGCGTCGCCGAGACCAGCGACGGCGACGTGATTGGCTGCGGCGCACTGCATGTGATGTGGGAAGACCTCGGCGAGGTGCGCACGCTCGCGGTTGCCCAGCCCTGGCTCGGCACCGGCGTCGGTCATGCGCTTCTCAATCAGCTGCAAGACGATGCTCGCGCGCTCGGCTTGATTCGGCTGTTCTGCCTCACCTTCGAGGTGGATTTCTTCACACGGCACGGGTTCGCCCCGATCGGTGAAGGCATTGTTGACCCCGACGTGTATGCGGAACTTGCGCGTTCGACAGACGAAGGTGTCGCCGAATTTCTCGACCTTGCCCGGGTCAAGCCGAATACTCTCGGCAATACCCGGATGCTGCGCGTTCTCTGACGCGCGTCGGCAATTTTCTGGCGTGCACGCACATGCCATGACGCAGATGCGCTCTGCCGTGCTCAGGTGAGCAGCCCTGTCGCGATGCTCTGCGCATGTACGTGACGAGCGACCGAATGTCGGTGCAGACCCGTAGCTTGTAGTCAGTTGTTTACCAGCATGCTGTGAGAACGACACCCGCAGCTTCTACCGTGGCGATGGCGCCGCGCACGAGGTTGCGAAGTTGAGGCGCATTGGCGCGCCCGCGTGAGGGCGCGCCACAAGACTGTGGCGAGGAGAGCCTTCTGTGACAAAACCCACCCCGCGGCGACGCGTGATTCTGGCCGCATCCGCTCTTTTGGGGCTTGCCTGTGCACCGCTTGCCGCACTGCCCGCGGCGGCAGAGCCAGATAGCACGGCAACACCGGAAGCGTCTGGGGTGGTGATCAACGAGGCGTATCTCTCTGGAGGCAGCGCCGGAGCGATGTACGAGCACAAGTTCGTCGAACTGTACAACCCGACGGATGCCGCGATCGCGCTCGACGGCATGACGCTGCAGTACCGCTCCGACAATGGCGATGGCGCCATGCGTGCGGGCAAGCCGCTGACGGGCAGCATCGAACCGGGAGGCTATTACCTGATTTCGGGTGCGAGCAACGGCGACGAGGGCGATGCGCTGACGAGCGTCAATCTTGACGGAACGATCAACCCGAGCGGAACCAACGGGACGATCGTGCTCGTCGACGGCACTGACCCGATTGCTCCCCCACAAGGTGACATCGCCGGCGCCGACGATGTTGTCGATGCGCTGGGCTACGGCTCAGCGATGACTTTCGAAGGCGAAGCAGCGGTGTCGCCAGACGGCACCCACGACGTGCGCTCGAACGTTCGCACCGACGGTGTCGATACCGACAACAACAGGGATGACTTCTCGCTCACCGCAGAAATCACGCCGCAGGGAACCGGCGACATCACTGTCGGCGAAGACGATGAAGAAGAAGAGCCGCCCGAGCCCACTGGCCCAGGTGAGCAGCTCACGATCGCCGAGATTCAGGGCGCGAGCTGGAGCACGCCGTACGAGGGTGACGTCGTGACAACGACGGGCGTCGTCACGGCGGCGTACCCCCACGGCGGGATGAAGGGTTTCTACCTGCAAACGGCAGGCTCTGGTGGCGATGCAGACACGGCGTCGCGCACAGCAAGTGACGGCATCTTCGTTTATCTCGATGAGATTCCCGTGACCGTTGAGACCGGCGACACAGTAACCGTCAACGGGTACGCCGACGAGTATTACGGGCTGACGCAGATTGCCGTAGCAAGTGCGAGCGACATCGCCGTGGACGAAAACTCGGATGCTGTCGCTCCCGAGCCCGCGGCGATCGCGTTCCCCGACACCGACGCCGAGCGCGAGCTCTTTGAGGGCATGCTCGTGTCGCCGCAGAGCGACTACACGGTGACAGAGGTGTATGAGGCGAACCGCTACGGCGAGGTCGCCCTTGCGGCATCCACGACCCCTCTCGTGAACCCGACGGTGAAGGGCCTGCCCGAAACTCCCGCCTACGAAGCCGAGGTTGCACGTGCCGAGGCCGAGGCAGTCACGCTCGATGACGGGTCGACGTTTGACTTCACGAACCCCGCGAACTCCGAGACTCCGCTGCCGTACCTGTCGCTCGAGAACCCGGTGAGGGTCGGCGCTGCTGTCACATTCACCGACTCGGTCGTGCTCGACTACAGGTTCAGCACGTGGAAGTTTCAGCCGACGCACGTGGTGACGGGTGACACGGCGCAGCCAGCAACGTTTGAGAACACCCGAGAGGATGCTCCGGAGGACGTCGGGGGAGACCTGAAGCTCGGTACGTTCAACGTGCTCAATTACTTCGCGACGACAGGCGACCAGCGCTCCGGCTGCACCTCGTTTTACACAGACCGTGACGGCAACCCGATCACCGTGCGCGACTCGAGCCCAGAGAACTGCCAGGTGCGTGGTGCGGCCAATGCCGAGAATCTCGAGCGCCAGCAGGTGAAGATCGTTGCGGCGATCAACGCGCTTGACGCCGACATCGTGTCGCTTGAGGAGATCGAGAATTCGCTCGCCACGGGCAAGACCGACCGCGACTACGCGCTCAGCACGCTGGTCGATGCCCTGAATGCCGCGGTGGGCAGCGACGTATGGGCATTCGTGCCATCGCCTGAAGCTCTGCCGAAGAACGAAGACGTCATCCGCACGGCGTTCATCTACAAGCCAGCGGCTGTGGAGCTCGTCGGTGAGGCGCAGATTCTCATCGGGTCTGACGCCTTCGAGAACGCCCGCGAACCCGATGCGCAGGCCTTCAAGCCGCTCGGTGGAACAGAAGACGACACGTTCGTGGTCGTGTCGAACCACCTCAAGTCAAAGGGCAGCGCAGACGAGTGCGCGGGCGATCCCTCAGACGACGACAACTGCGACAGCGGTGAGGGAATCGGCGGGTTCAATGGAGACCGCACGCGTCAGGCTGCTGCCCTCGTTGACTTCGCTGACAGTTTCGCCGCGAAGCACAACACCGAAAAGGTGTTTCTCGTCGGCGACTTCAACTCGTATGCGGCTGAAGACCCGATCACCACGATTCTTGCCGCTGGATACGTTGATCAAGGTGCCAAGACGGGGGAGTACACCTACAACTACGGTGGTGCGGTCGGGTCGCTCGACTACATCTTCGCCTCCCCTGCGGCCGATGCCACGGTGACGGGGCAGGACATCTGGAACATCAACTCTGCGGAGTCCGTCGCCCTGGAATACTCGCGGTACAACTACAACGTCACAAATTTCTACGCGCCCGATGTCTACCGCGCGAGTGACCACGACCCGATGCTCGTCGGCATTGCCACGAGCGCTGGTGATGGCGAGGGGGAGGAGCCGGGCAACGGTGACAATCCCGGCGGTGATCAGGATGCCGGCGAGCCGACGCCCGCCGACGATGCAGACATCAGTGCGAACCTCGAGATCGATCTCGGGCTGCCCGACTCGCTTGTGCGGGGGCAGAGCTTCACAGTGACGCTGCCAGACGGCGCCTCGGGTTCTCTCGCGGTGTGGCTGCATTCCGAACCCGTGCTGCTGACCGACGGTTACGTCATGGCATCCGACGACGGGACGGTCACCGTCACCGTTCCCGCTGACGCACCGCTCGGCGAGCACCGGGTCGTGGTCGTGTCGGAGACCGGCGAGGTGCTCGGCTGGCAGGCCGTGACCGTGACGGAAGCAGGCGCGACGGCATCCGGAGACCTGCCCTGGACGGGAACAGAGGCGTTGCCGCTTCTGATCGTCGCGCTGCTGCTCATGGCTCTCGGAGGCGTTGTGCTCGTTGCGCGCCGACGTCGACTCGGCTGAATGAACTCAGGCGAGCATGCTCGCCTCTGCCCCGCCCGCTCCGGGCATCAACCCAAAAAATCAGGAGAAACATGTTGCCACTGAAACGCCGGACGAGGCGTCTGACCGCGATCGGCGCGCTGGCGGGGCTGGCCCTCGCCCCGCTCACTGCCGTCGCGGCCAACGCTGCCGAGGAACCAACGACGATCAACCTGCTCAACATCAACGACTTCCACGGTCGCATCGATGACAACACGGTGACCTTCGCGGGCACGATCGAGAAGCTGCGTGCGCAGCACCCCGACAACACCTTGCTGCTGTCGGCGGGCGACAACATTGGCGCGTCGGTCTACGCGTCATCGTCCGCTCAGGACGAGCCGACGATCGATGTGCTGAACGATTTGGGGCTCGTTGCCTCTGCCGTAGGCAACCACGAGTTCGACAAGGGGCTCGCCGATCTGACGAGCCGCGTTTCGGAGCGGGCAAACTTCCCGTACCTCGGCGCGAACGTGTACGACTCCAACGGTGACACCCCGCTTGAGGAATACACGATCGAGCACATTGGCGACGTCTCGATCGCCATCATTGGAGCGGTCACGCAGGAGGTGCCGTCGCTCGTGTCGAAGGACGGCATCGCGGGCCTCACCTTCGGTGACCCCGTCGAAGCGGTGAACCGCGTTGCCGGCGAGCTCACTGATGGCAACCCCGACAACGGGGAAGCCAACGTGATCGTGGCCGAGTATCACGAGGGAGCGTCAGCGGGTACGCCCGAGGGTGCGACGCTCGAGCAAGAGGTCGCCGCGGGCGGCGCGTTTGCCGCCATCGTGACCGAGACGGATGCTGCCGTCGACGCGATCTTCACCGGGCACACGCACAAGCAGTATGCGTGGACTGACGACAACGGTCGTGCCATCGTGCAGACGGGAAGTTACGGTGAGAACATCGGGCAGATCACTCTGAGCTACAACAGTGAGACAGACGTCGCTACGGTCGAGAAGGTCGGCAATACCGCGCGCGTCGAGGCCGAAGAGGGAGCAACGGACGACGAGACCGAAGCGAACAAGAAGGCGCTGCGCGACGAACTCGTCAACACCTACCCGCGCGTGAAAGCCGTCAACGAGACAACGCAGGATGCGCTCGCAGCGGCGGAGATCACAGGCAGCGTCGTCCTCGGTCAGGCAACAGCCGACATCACTACTGCGTACTACACGAACGACAAGGGTGAGTCGGTGCGCGACGACCGGTCGAGCGAGTCGACGCTTGGCAACTTCGTCGCCGACGCCATGCTCGACACCCTCAGTGACGAATCGCTGGGTGGCGCCGAGATCGGTGTCGTCAACCCCGGCGGTTTGCGCGCCGAAATGTTCGAGGGCGAAGTCACTGTGGCCGAGGCGAACTCGATTCTGCCGTTCGTCAACAACCTCTGGACGACAACGCTCACGGGCGAGCAGGTGAAGATCATGCTCGAACAGCAGTGGCAGCGCTCAGCCGACCCGGAGGGAGAGACACCGAGCCGCCCGTACCTGCAGCTGGGCCTGTCGAACAACGTCACGTACACGTACGACCCCGACGCCGCAAAGGACAACCACATCACCTCGGTAACGGTCAACGGTGAGCCGCTCGACATGGAACGCGACTACCGCATCGGCTCCTTCAGCTTCCTGCTCAACGGTGGAGACAACTTCCACGTGTTCACCGAGGGGAAGAACACGAAGGACTCCGGGCTCGTCGACCGCGACGCGTGGATGGACTACATCAAGACGCACGAGGTAGTCTCGCCCAGCTACGACCGCCGCGCCGTCGCTGTGACGGGATTCCCGACCGAGCCGGTCGAGGCAGGCTCGTCGTTCGAGCTTGGGCTCTCGAAGCTCAACCTGACATCGAAGAACGTCCCAGCCGAGACAGGGCTCACGATCGCTCTCGATGGCGAGACGATCGGCACAATGGCCGTGACCGACGGGGCGGCGAACGTGCAGATCGATGTTCCTGAGGGCGAAACGGGTGATCACACGCTCACTTTGACCGGTGACGTGAACGGCACCGTCGTGACGATTCCGGTGACCGTCGCAGCGGGAGATGGCGGAGAGACCCCCGGTACAGAGAAGCCAAGCGAAGACCCGGCTCCCGTCGACGACAGCGACATTCCGGATGCTGCCGCGGGCGGCATAGAGACTGTCGACGAGGCAAAGGCCGGTGAGACCATCACGATCGACGTCGGCACTGATCATGCGGGCGAGTGGGTGTCGGTGTGGCTGCATTCAACGCCGATCCAGCTCTCTGACGGCTGGGTGCAGGTGTCTGCCGAGGGAACCGTCACCGTGACGATTCCGAGCGACGTTGCCGCGGGAGACCACCGCATCGTCGTTCTCGACGCCAACGGCGACGTGATCGGCTGGCAGGACATCACGATCACGGCGGCCGAGGGCTCAGGCGATGGAACCAACGCGGCAGGGGATCTGCCGCGCACGGGCGCCGAAGCCTCGGAGCTGCTGCCGTTTGCGCTCATCGCACTGGGGCTTATGGCCCTCGGCGGTGCAGCGTTCGGCGTCAACCGTTACCACACACGGAAAGCGGCTGACCGCTCGTAAGGAACCGCAACTGTCGGCGCGCGGGGAGAATCACGGTTCTCTCCGCGCGCCGACGCCTGACTGAAAGGCTTCTCATCGCGCGCGTGGCGCGACAGCATCCGGGATTAAGACACCTACCATGAGGGCATGTCGACGAATCAGGGTCCTCGCGGTCGTCAGCCCCGCAGCGTCTACATCAAACGGCGCCTCTGGGTGCTCGCCGGGCTGATCGCGGTCATTGCAATAGTCGTTCTGCTGATTTGGCGCCCCGGCTCGTCGTCTGGCGCCGAAGACACGAAGAACGATGCCTCGCAGTCAGAGCCGACGAAACCGTCGCCGAAAGAGACCGCGGCTGAAGAGAAGGCGTCGAACGAACCCGTCGCGTGCACGAAAGACAACGTCGAAATCGTTGCGAAGACCGACAAGACGACGTACGCCTCGGGGGAGAAGCCCAAACTGTCGTTGACCATCACGAACGTCGGCGACGCTGCGTGCACGATCGACGTCGGAACGTCGCAGCAGGTGTTCACCATCACCAGCGGCAAAGACACCTACTGGACGTCGACGGATTGCCAGGTTGAGCCGACGAACGCCGAGACCACGATTGACGCGGGCAAATCGCTGACCTCTGAGCCGGCGATTGAGTGGGACCGCACGCGAAGCAATCCCGATACGTGCGACGCCGACGAGCGAGACCCGGTTCCGGGAGACGGTGCGTCCTACCACCTGACAACGTCGGTAGCGGGCATCGAGTCGAAGGACAGCGCCCAGTTCGCCCTGTATTGATGAGGGTCGGCCTCTTCTGGCGGGGCACGCGCTGATCGCGGGGAGTCCGAACTGGCACACTGGAATCATGGCCAAGCCCAACAGAAAAAACCAACAACCGGACTTTCGCTCGCAGACGCTTGCCGATGCGCTTGAGAAGCAAGACATGGCCGCCATCGCCTATGCGCTGCGCAACGATCGCATGGTGGTTCCCCTCATGAAGCCGGGGCAGTCAGACAAGCCGACGGATGCTGGCGAAGTGTGGACGTTTCGCCAGCCCGAGACGGGAAAGCTTGCCCTGCTGCTGTTCTCTGACGCAAAGAATAAGCCGGCCTCGCTTCCGCCGTTTGTCGGCCTGCAGGACGGCTTGTGGCTACACACGTTCTTGCGCACACACGGCGAGGCGATCGATACTGTCTTCTTCGACATTGCGGGGCCGCACCCGCTTCAGGCCGCTCCAGACGAGATCATGCGAGTTCTCGACATCGAGACGACGTGAGCTGAGTTCAAAACGCTGTGTCGATCTCGCGGTCGCGCAGCGAGCCTCCCGAGCGCTTCGACAGGGCGAGAGCATTTTGGATGCCGCCGGAGGCTGAATCGAGAAGGTTCGAGTAGCCGAGGCGCGTCGCCTCCGAACGGCGCTGCTTCGCGGCGACGACAGGCCGGATTTCGCCAGCGAGACTGATCTCGCCGAACGCGGCGAGCGAGTGCGAGACCGGCCAATCGCCGCGCGCTGAGGCGATGGCGACGGCGATCGCGAGGTCGGCCGACGGTTCGGTGAGGCGCACCCCGCCCACCGTCGAGACGTAGACGTCGCAATCAGAGAGCTTCACGCCCGCGCGCTTTTCGAGAACGGCGAGCAGCATGGAGACGCGGCTGGAATCGACACCGCTCGTGACCCGGCGTGCGTTCGGGGCCGGGGTGGGGACGACGAGCGCCTGAATCTCAACGGGAAGCGCTCGGCGGCCCTCCATCGCCACGGTGACGCACGTTCCCGACACCGGGGCGCCGCGGCTGAGAAACAGCTTCGACGGGTCGGGAACCTCGGCGATGCCCGTGCCGGTCATCTCGAAGCATCCGACCTCATCTGTGGGACCGAAGCGGTTCTTCAACGCGCGAATGAATCGCAACGCGGTCTGTCTATCGCCCTCGAACTGGCAAACGACATCAACGAGGTGCTCGAGCAGCCGCGGACCGGCGATCGTGCCGTCTTTCGTGACGTGGCCGACGAGCAGCAGCGGGAGCGAGCGCTCTTTCGCCACACGGATGAGCGCGGCGGCGACTTCGCGAACCTGGCTCGGCTGGCCGGGCAGTCCATCGACGGTGCCGCTGGCGACGGTCTGCACCGAGTCGACGATCAGCAGATCGGGGTTCACCGATTCGATCTGCCCGAGCACCGTCGACAGGTCGGTCTCGGCGGCGATGAACAGATTGTCGTCGAGGGCACCCGTGCGCTCGGCCCTCAGCCGCACCTGGCTCACCGACTCTTCGGCGCTCACGTAAAGCACACGAGCCTTCGCTCGGGCGGTGCGCGCGGCGACCTCGAGCAGCAGCGTCGACTTGCCGACGCCCGGTTCGCCGGAGACGAGAATCGCGGCGCCGGGGACGAGTCCGCCACCGAGCACACGGTCGAACTCCGTGACTCCGCTCGGCCACTGCGAAATCGACGACGTTGCGACGTCGGTGATGGGGCGCGCTACCCGTTCGGTCGCAACGGAAGCTGCAGTCACGCGCTTCTGAATTCCGCTCGATTGACCCGCTTCGACGACGGTGCCCCACTGCTGGCATTCACCGCAGCGTCCGACCCATTTCGCGGTCTGCCAGCCGCACTCGGTGCACGTGTATGCGGATACGGTTTTGGCCATGAATCTGAGCGTACCCGCCGGTTCTGACATCGCCGTGCTCGTTCCGCGTGGAGCCGCGGCCAAACGGGGGACATCGCATCTCTTGACACCCCTGTCTCCGAGGGGGTACAGGTTGGTTATGGAGGCATTCGAGAAGTGGGAATCTGAGATTCGCGGCTATAGCCGCACATATCCGACGGTCTTTGCTTCGGCATCGAACGCGCGGCAGGTTGATGAAGCTGGTCGCAGCTACGTTGACTTCTTCGGGGGCGCTGGCGTCCTCAACTTTGGCCATAACAATGAGCGCATGAAGCGCGCCATGATCGAGTTTCTCGAGGCAGATGGAGTCGCCCACAGTCTCGACATGGCGACGACGACGAAGCGTGACTTCCTCGAGCGCTTCGGCACGACGATTCTTGAGCCGCGGGGCATGACGCACAAGATGCAGTTCATGGGCCCGACGGGGTCGAACGCTGTGGAAGCCGCGCTCAAGCTCGCCAGGCGCGTGACAGGGCGGCGCAACGTCGTGGCGTTCTCACACGGGTTCCACGGAATGACGCTCGGCTCGCTGGCGCTCACCGCCAACGACTTCTTCCGTCAGGCGGCCGGGGTTCCGCTCGACTACGTGGAGCGCGGACCTTTCGACACGGCCCCGGGTGGCGGCGTGCAGGCTGTCGACGACTATCGGGCGCAGCTCGAAGACCCGTCGAGCGGTCGCATTCCGCCGGCGGCCTTCGTCGTCGAAGTGATTCAGGCAGAGGGCGGCGTCAACGTCGCAAGCGCAGAATGGCTTCAGGCCGTGCAGAAGCTCGCACACGACGTCGGCGCGCTGTTCATCATCGACGACATTCAGGTCGGATGCGGTCGAACCGGAAGCTACTTCGGCTTCGACGGCCTCGGTCTTGACCCCGACATCGTCTGTCTGGCGAAGGGCATCGGCGGCTACGGGACTCCGCTCGCGATGAACCTCGTGAAACCCGAGCATGATGCTCACTGGGCACCGGGGGAGCACACGGGAACGTTCCGCGGACAGGGACTGTCGTTCGTTGCCGGCACTGTCGCCCTCGGCTACTTCGACGACGACGAGCTCATGAACGAGGTTGTTCGCAAGGGCGAGGTCATGCGATCTGCGCTGCAGAGCCTCGCTGACGAGTTTCCCGACAGCGGCTTCGATGTTCGCGGCCGCGGCATGATCCAGGCACTCGACGTCGTGGACGGCGCGATTGCCAAGAAGGTCGTTGCGTACTGCTTCGAGCACGGCATGCTCATCGGAGCCTGTGGCAGCGGTGGGCGCGTGCTCAAGCTCATTCCGCCGCTCACAACACCAGACGATGATCTGCAGGAGGGTCTCGACACGCTCGTGAGCGCTGTTCGAGCATCCGTCTGATCAAGTCGACTCACCACAATTGAACAGCGAGAACGAACAACCGATACGAACCAGACATGAGGTGGTCTGACTAACAGAAGGAGCCTGACATGAGGCAGCGCGATGACATGACGTTCCCCTTTGACGAATACGAGCGCCGTCTCAGTGAGTTGCGCGCTCGCATGGCGGAGCGACTTCTCGATGCGGTGGTCATCAGTGACCCAGAGAATCTGATGTACCTGACCGACTATCAGACGACGGGGTATTCGTTCTTTCAGGCGCTTGTCGTGCCGCTCGATGCCGAGCCGTTCATGATCACGCGCAGCATGGAAGAATCCAACGTGCATGCGCGCACCTGGGTGGAGTTGACCAGACCGTATCCCGACACCGGCGACGCCATTCAGAGCCTCGTGCAGGCGCTGCGTGAGTTTGGGCTGCACACGAAAGACGTCGGGTACGAGCGGAACAGCTACTATTTTCCTGCGTACCATCAGGACTACATCCACTCGGCCATCACCGAGGGGCGCCTGCTCGACTGCTTCGGCATCGTCGAGCAGGGGCGCATCACCAAGTCTGCTGTCGAGATCGAGATCATGCGCAAAGCCGCGCATGCCACCGAGGTGGGAATGCAGGCGGGAATGGCTGCTGTCGCCGCCGGCGTGAGCGAGAACGACATCGCCGCTGAGATCAGCTCGGCAATGTTCCGCGCGGGCGGCGAGTTTCCTGCCGTGATGCCGTACGTCACCTCTGGCCCCCGCACCATGATCGGGCACGCGACGTGGGAGGGGCGCGTCGTGCAGCCGGGTGAGCATGTCTTTCTCGAGGTAGCGGGATGCTTCCGCCGCTACCACACGGCGATGATGCGCACCGTCGTTCTCGACGACCTGTCGAAGTCGATGTTCCGTGCGCAGGAGCGCATGAAGCTCGCGCTCTCTGAGGTGAAGTCGGCGATCCGCCCCGGGCTCACGGTGTCGGACGCAGATAACATCGTGCGCAGCATCATCACCGACAACGCGGTGGGCGGGCGGCTCATCACCCGCTCGGGCTACTCGATCGGCATCGCGTTTCCGCCCAGCTGGGACGAGGGCTACATCGCGAGCCTCAACCAGGGCGACCCGACGGTGCTGCGTGAGGGCATGACCTTCCACATCATCCCGTGGATGTGGGGCGTCGACGGCGACAAGACGGTGGGCATCTCCGACACCATTCGGGTGACCGACCGCGGCTGCGAATCGTTCTACACACTCGACGAGGACTTCGTCTGCAAACCGGGCGAATCGAGCGCGACGTCGGTGGACGATGCCGACGACGACGATTCCGCCCCGACACCCATCCGACCCGGCGTCGCGTAAAGGAGAAGAGATGCTTGTTGCCATCGATCCGAGAACAGGAAGCACAGTCCGAGAGGTTCCGGCCGCCGACGCCGACCAGAGAGACGGAATTCTCGCTGCGGCTGCCGACGCCCAGCCGGCCTGGCAGGCGCTGGGGTACGACGGCCGGGCTCAGGTGCTTCACGCGGTTGCCGCGCAGCTGCGTGAACATGTGAATGAGCTGGCCCCCCTCATGACTGAGGAGCTGGGCAAACCGATGAAGGAGGCGCTCGGCGAGGTGGAGAAGGCGGCGTGGTGCGCCGAGCATTACGCCGACAACGCCGAGAGCTATCTCGCTGCGGAGACGATTCACTCTGACGCCACGCACAGCTATGTGCAGCACCTGCCGCTCGGCACCGTTCTCGGCATCCTGCCTTGGAACGCGCCGTTCTGGCTCGCGCTGCGCTTTGCGGCACCCGCGCTCATGGCGGGCAACACGTGCATCATGAAACCAGACCCGCACCTGCCGGGGTGCGCCGAGGCGATCGAGAAGGTGTTCGCGCAGGCTGGGGCTCCGGCCGGGGTCTTCCAGTGCCTGCTCATCGAGACGCCAGACGTTGCCGACGTGATTCGCGACAGGCGCATCCACGCCGTGTCGTTCACCGGATCGGACAAGGGCGGTTCTGCCGTCGCGAGCGTTGCTGCGAGCGAGATCAAGCCCGCTGTGCTCGAGCTAGGCGGCTCGGACCCGAGCATCGTTCTCGCCGACGCCGACCTCGATGCGGCTGCTGACACCATCACCCTGTCGCGCATCATCAACGCGGGGCAGTCATGCATCGCCGCGAAGCGCATCATCATTGAGGATGCCGTCTACGACGAGTTCGTCGAGAAGCTGCGTGAGCGGCTTGCCGCATTGACGGTCGGTGATCCTCGCGAGATGAGTACGGACGTCGGACCGATCGCCCGTGATGATCTGCGGCAGAACCTGCACCGCCAGGTGACAGAGACCGTCGCGGCTGGCGCACGCCGTCTGCTGGGAGGCGAACTCCCCGAGGGCGACGGCTTCTTCTACCCCGTGACGCTGCTTGCCGACGTCACGAACGAGATGGTTGCCGGCTGCGAAGAGACGTTTGGGCCGATCATGGTGGTGATGAAGGCATCCGATGCCGAGCAGGCGCTCGCGATTGCGAACGACACCGACTACGGGCTCGCCGCCAGCGTATGGTCAACGCGTGAGCGCGGTGAAGCGCTGGCGCCGCGCATTCAGGCGGGCCAGGTGTCGGTGAACGGCATCGTGAAGACTGACCCGCGGCTGCCGAGCGGCGGGATCAAACGCTCGGGGTACGGGCGTGAGCTGGGGCCGCACGGCATCCATGAGTTCGTCAATGCACAGCAGGTGTGGGTGGGACCCAAGCAGGGCTGAGCTGTTGCCCCGCAGCTCGGGTCGATGAGCACTGCTGTTCGATGAGCACTGCTGTTCGACGAGCGTTGCATTTCGATTAGCGCTGCGGGGTCGGCATCCTCTACACTTGTCCGCGGTGACGTGTCCGAGCGGCCGAAGGTGCGACTCTCGAAAAGTCGTGTAGGGCAACCCCCTACCGTGGGTTCAAATCCCACCGTCACCGCCACCACGAAGGCCCTGACTCTCCAAGAAATTGCTGGGGAGCCGGGGCCGTCGCCATATCTCCGCGGACGCGTCCGACCTAGGCTTATAGGCCAGAACGTGTGGGCGGGATCACGCTAGCGCGGCACTGACCCAGTGCGCATAGGAATGCCAGGGGTCGCCTCCATCGGCGAGCCGCGCTGCATGCTCGAGCAGTCGGGGAGCCGCCGTAAACCACTCACCGCCTTCCCGCAGATCGGCGAACTGCTCGTGTCGGAGCCGCTCGAGCGTGCGTCCGCCATTCTCGAACGCGAGAACCTCGTCGTGCCACAGCGTGCTGAGGCGCTGACGGGGATTGTTCGATGTGCCGATCTTCACGCGATCGGCGAAGCGGATGTAATACACAACGTCCACGCGCGGTCGTGGCAGCTCGGGATCGGGAATGTCGCCACAGCGCCAGGAGCAGACGCCGCAGCGCCAGCCATCAGCAAGACGGATGCCGCGTCGCTCGCCGCAGAGCAGGCACGGCCCCGGCATCGCCCCGCTGAGAGTCATGTGGCAAGGCTACGTGGGGTGTCAGACATCGATCGGTCGCGGCGCCACGGTCTCAAAACCGTCAACTCGCGCTCGCTTCTTTTGCCCTACCTGCTGAGCATGATGGGCGCGATGCTCGTCGTGCAGCTCATGATCATGCTGACCGGCGGAGACATCAGCGTTCTGGCTGGAATAATGCTCACCCTTGTTGCAGCACTCGGCGCGGCGGCGTGGCTGTGGCGCTCGTATCGATCTCTGAAGCAGATCCGTTTCGGCGTTGCCATCGCTCATGCCATCACGTTCGCCGTGGTCACAACGTCGTTCAACGTGCACGCCGCCGTGCGCATGGTTGCCTTCAGCTCAAGCCCCGATGGTTTCGACGCGGCTGCTCGCAGCCTGCTCGCAACTCCGTGGTTTGGCGTGACTCTCGTGATGAGCGCGCTGTGGGGGCTCGGGCTGCTTGTTCACCTCATCGGTGCCGTGCTCGGTCGTGGCTGGGAAGACTGATCGTGGCGGCCGCTCATCCAACCGAAACTCACGAATGGTTGGACAGCCGGGTCGAGTCGTGGGTTGAGACGTACAAGAAAGCGATGCTCACGCCCGTGTTGCTGAGACTCGTGGCGATTCACACACCGGTCATGATCTCAGAGCTTTCTGGGCACATTGCCGAAGCCACGGGGTGGCGGCTCACAGAACGGGGTCTCTACCGAACGGTGAAACGCCTTCAAGATTCGGGGCTTCTGTCGAGTGAAGAGCTCGATGCACCGCGTACCGGAGCGAAGCGCAAAGTCCTTGTTCTGACAGCCCTCGGTTTCGGACTGTTGAGCGGCATCGACGCGAACCTCATCGATCTTCCTGGGCGGAACGCGCCGACTGCCTGAGCGACGACACCACGCGCCTGTGCCGTATGCGAAAACAGCGACAGGCGAAGAAGCAGTGTCGAGTGAAGGAATAGACTGCAATTTCGGCCGGAGGAGATACGCGTGAATATCAACGACGTCGACCCTCGCCTGCGCGAGGCCACGCGAAAGTCGACGACACTCAACCTCGAGAACCGGCTCATTCGCTCACTCGGCGGTGCCGCGTCGAAGCTCATCCCGGGAAAGCGTGTCGATGGCGTGGAACGTCGTCTCGTGCGAGAGGCCGATGTTCACCTCCGCGCCTACATTCCGAGCGCGCCGGCGGGCGGGGCTCTGCTGTGGATGCACGGAGGCGGCCTTCTTCTCGGCTCGGCGGCGTATGACGACGAGTACTGCAGTCAGATCGCTCGCGAGACCGATGCCGTCGTTGTCTCTGTCGACTACCGGCTTGCTCAGAGGCATCCATTCCCCGCCGCCCTCGACGACTGCGCCGCCGCATTCGCCTGGCTGCGGGCAAACGCGTCTGACCTCGGCGTCGACCTGGCTCGCGTCGTCGTCGGCGGGCAGAGCGCAGGAAGCGGGCTGGCGGCGTGCCTCGTTCAGCGGCTTTACGACGAGGGCGTTCAGCTCGCGGGGCAGTGGCTGTTCTGCCCGATGCTCGACGATCGCACGGCAGCGGACCGCTCGCGCGACGACGAGCACTACTTCATCTGGAACAACCGCGCGAATCTGGTGGGCTGGAGGTCGTACCTCGGCGACCGCGTCGGCGCGCGAGACCTGCCTGACTACGCGGCGGCGTCACGCCGCAGCGATCTCACGGGTCTTCCGCCGACGTGGCTCTATGTCTCGTCAATCGAGCTCTTTCACGACGAAGTCATCGACTACGCCCGGCGTCTGGACGCAGCGGGCGTTGATGTGACGGTGGATGTCGTGCCGGGGGCTCCCCACGGATTCGATTCGTGGATGTCGGAGAATCCGGTTGCGCAAGAGCTTCACGTGCGCGCCCGAGAATGGCTCGATCCACGGCTTTCCGCGCGCTAGGGCCGGGCGTTCACAGGCGGGACGCCCGTGACACCCTCGAACGTGGGGTTGAAAGATGCTCACATTCACGCCAATCTAAAACCGTGATGAGTTTGCCCCTTTCTTGTCACGCAGCGCGGCGTCTTGTGCGTCGTGAACGCGATGGCGGCAGTCCTGTGAGGCCACAACCCGATTCACAGCACTCTGCACACGCAGAGCTGCGCCCCTTCTCGTGAGTGCCTCGGGAAGGGGCGCAGCGTTGTCTGCGGCCCGCGTCTGGGGGCTCGTGTCTGCGGCTCGCGTCCGGCTCAGTGGCGCAGGTGCGAAAGCACGAGGCCGATCGGGATGCTGATGATCATGACGAGCAGCACGAAACGGAACACCCAGAGCGGCAGCGTCGCGCGGGTGCGGCCGCGTGTGCGCACGGCGAGGGCGAAAACGATGAGTGCGATCACGAGCACCGCTCCGCCGATGTCGACGATCGCGGGCTGGCTGACGAGCGTTCCGCCCAGCACGGCGAGGCTGCCCAGCACCCACGCGCCGATCTCGATCGCGATGGTGCGGCGAGTGGCCCGCTCGGTGAGCAGCGACTGCGTCACACCGAAGAAGATCAGCGCGATGCCGACGATGAGCACGAGGTAGGCCGATGCCCATGAACCATGTTCGAGCTTCAGCGGCGAGGTGATTGCGGCGACGAGCCCGCCCACGATGATCGCGGCAGTGCCCACCCATAAGAAGGGAATGCTGCTGCGACGAAGAGCCAGGATGCTGTCGCTGCGCTCCTGCGTCACGTCGCCCGCCCGCTATTCCGCGTCGGGGCGACGAACGATCTTGATGCGCCAGCGCTCGGGGCCCTCATCGAGATACGACGTTTCAAAGACGTCAGGATGCTTGCGCCCGAGCTGTGCAAGCAGCGGAAACGGGTTGTGGGTCGCCGAGATGATTATTCCTGAGCGAGGGGCGAGGCTCTCGAGCGCGCCGAAGATCGCCGCGTGACGCACAGCGTGGGGGATCGTCTGCACGTCGAGCTCGGGAAGCGCGTCATCCGGTTCGCCGCACGCGCATCCATCATCGTGAGAGTCCGGGCTGTGGGAATCCGTCGCGTTCAAAGAGATGGGCTGCTTCATACTCTCGAACGTAGCACTGAGGCTCGCGGGCGGCGGGCTCGGTTACCGTGATAAATCAGCTCACGCTGCTGATCAGCATCCGGAGTCGCCGTCCGCGCGAGCCCAGGCGATCGCGATGAGCTGGCGCAGCACCTGCTCGTCGATGTCGTCGAGGGACGTCACGTAGACGCATCCGGCTCCCTCGGTGTAGGTGCCGAGCGAGGGCAGAATCTCGGCGCCCTCGGGCAGGTCTTTCAGCCCATAGAGCGACAGCGATGCCTTGCGCGGCGAGAACCCGACTTTCGGCCAGTCGCCCGTCGTGCGGGCATTGGCAGGCGAGACATAGTGGTAGACGCCGTACCCCACGATCGACGGCCCCCACATCACCGGCTCTGCGCCGGTGACCTCGCGCATGATCGCGTCAAGCCGGTGCCCGTCTGTGCGGCGCCGCGCAGGAGTCGCGCTGTCGATGAACGCGGGCACCGACGCATCGGTCGGCTTGGTTTTCGGTTGGGCCATGCTTCAGGGTAGCCCGGCTGCTCAGGGAGAGGCCAGATCATAGACTGGCACTGTGACTGCATCTGCCACCCCTTCCGCCACCCAGCCCGCGTCGGGCTCCGCACCCTCGCTCGGCCTCCTTCTGGACGTCGACGGCCCGATCGCCAGCCCCGTGACCCGCTCGATCGCAATTCCGAGCATCGCGAGAGACCTCTCCGAACTCGCAAACGCCGGCGTGCCCATCGCGTTCAACACAGGCCGATCCGATGGGTTTCTGCGCGACCAGGTCGTGCCGCCGCTGCTCGACGCCGGGCTCACGGCAGATGCGCGACTCTGGGGAGTGTGTGAGAAGGGCGCCGTGTGGATGACGATCACTGCCGACGGAACGGGCGAGGTCACCGTCGACAGCGCGTTGACCGTGCCAGGTGTCGTCGCACGCGACGTTGAGATTCTCGTGACGCGCGACTACTCCGACCTGATGTTCTTCGACCACACCAAGCGCGCGATGGTCTCGATTGAGCAGAACACGTCGGTGTCGAACGAGACGTATCTCGCGCGCCAAGATGAGTTCGACGCGCAGATTGCCACAATTCTGAAGCGGCACGGCCTCGGCTTTGAGCGAAAGGGCGAGAAGACACCGGATGCCGCAGGGGCTGTCGATTTTCGCATCGACCCCACCATCATCTCCACCGACGTCGAGTCGGTGGGCGTGGGCAAAGATCTCGGGGCGAGCCGCGTGATCCAGTTTCTGAACAACGCCGACGCCGCGGTGCCGACGCGGTGGCGAACACTGGGTGACTCGCGCACCGACTATGCAATGGCCGACTGGCTGTACGAGAAGGGCTACGATGTCGCGCATGTCGATGTGCGGCCGAGCGACGGAATTCCGCAGAAGCCCTACCCGGTGCGGCACCATGACGCGCTCATTCACGATGAAGCGGGTGCCGAATACCTCGCGCGCTGGGTGCAGATGGTGCGCGGCGAGGCCTCAGACGACGCCGACGTTTAGCGGCCCCTTCGTTTCACTGTCGGCGTGCCGCGCGGCCAAGCAGCGTGTCGAGGTAGAGCTCGGCTACCGCCTTGCCGTCGACGGTCAGCGCCACGTCGCTGCGAGAGACCGGCGTCGCGAGATTGTGCTCTTCGGCCTCGCCCGCGCGACGTCGACGGTCGACCACCGTCTGACCGCGTGTGAAACCAGACGCCAGCTCCACCTCGACGGGGACGGTTTCGATGCCGAACAGCTCGGGCGCAACGAGGAAGCACGCGGTTCCCGCATCGCCGAGCTTTGCACCCGAGGCGATGTCCGCGGGCAGGTCTCCGAGGGTCTGCTGGTAGTCGAGCAGCGCAGCGGCCAACCGGGCGCGCGGTGACGCGGCATCCCTGAGCTCTGAGATCTGCTGCTCTGTGACGGCAACGCGGTTGAAGACATCGAGAGGGTAGAGCGTCGTCGGAATATCGGACGACAGAACGATCTGCGCTGCCTCCGGATCGTGCCAGACATTGAACTCGGCAACGGCACTTGCGTTGCCGCCGCTCGCCGAGCCGCCCATCACGACGATGCGGCCGATTGCGGCAGCCGTACGCGGGTGCAGGCGCAGAAAGAGGGCGATGTTCGTCATCGGGGCGAGACTGACAAGGGTGACCGGCTCGGCACTTGCCTCGATCTCGCGGCGAAGCAGCTCGACGGCGTGCAGGGTGTCCGCGCTGCGAGGAGACCGCGGCAACTTGAGGTTTCCGATGCCGCCCACGCCGTGATAGCTTCCCGCGTCGCGGGCGGGCTCGATCAGCGGCCGCTCGACGCCCGCCGCGACCGGAGCATTGCACTCGGCTGCAGCGAGAACGTCAAGCGTGTTCTGCGTTACGCGCTCAAGGCTTGCGTTGCCGGCGACGCAGGTGACGGCGCGCAGGTCGATACCGGGGTGCGTCGCGAGAAACAGGAGGGCAAGGGCATCATCGACGCCGGTGTCGACGTCGGCGATCACGGGGATGGGCATGATCTCCATTCTGCGGCATCCTCGCCTCTTGTCGTCATTCTCCGGAGCGCGCTCGCGCGATGGCGGCCACCGTCGCGAGAGCGGCGACGACGATTCCGTAGGCAGTCGAGACGATCGAGAGCGACGTCGCCGTTGCAAGCATCCCTGCTGCAACGGCCGGAAGCCCGAACGAGAGATACGAGACGACATAGACCGCAGCGAAGAGCCGTGCTCGCTTGTGCACCGGAGCCTTCGGGGCGAGGGAGCCGATGATCCCGTAGAAGCTCGAGCCGAAGCCGATGCCTGTGATCACCACGGCGACGACATAGCCGAGAACGGATCCAGCAGCCAGCATGGCGAGTGCGAGCGCTGTGCCGACCGCGAGCGAGATCGTGCCGACCAGCGAAACGGAACGCGGTGAGACGCGGCGAAGGATCACAACGGCAAGAACGCCTGACGCGGGGAGCATCGCGACGATCGCGCCCTCAAGCAGCGCATTGTCGCTGTGGAGGCGCTCGATGATGATGCTCGGCCCGAGCGAGAGGAACAGACCGCCCGTCGCCCATGTCGCCGCAAGCGCCGGCGCGCTGATGAGAAAAAGCCGACGCGCGGGCTGGGGAACCGAGACGCGGGGCAGAAGCGAGCGGAATGCGCCCGGTGTGCGCGCCGAGGTCTCAGGCAGAAGCCAGACGCCCGCGGCGACTGCCGCATAGATCACGGCGAGCGTCAGGAATGTGACGGGGAGAGCGGGCGTGACGAGCACGATGGCGATGCCGCCGATGAGGGAGCCGATGGCGAGGCCGGCGGTCGGGGTGGTTGCGTTGAGCAGCGAGCTGCGCCGCGCGTGCTCGGCTGGTGCGGAATCGATGAGCAGCGCCGAGAGAGCGGGAGTGAGCAGCCCGGTTGCCGCACCCTGAAGTGCTCGCGCGGCGAAGAGGGCCGGCGCAGAATCGATGAAGGCAACGGTGACGACGCTGAGGGCGAGGATGCCGAAGCCGATGCTCACGACAGGGCGGCGCCCGACATGGTCTGACAGTGCGCCGGTGATGAGGAGTGCGGCGAGAAGCGTGATGGCGTAGACGGCGAACACCAACGATATGCCGAGGGAGGAGATGCCGAGCTCGGACTCCAACGTCGGGTAGAAGGGCGTCAGCGCGCCGGACGACGCGAGCATCGCCCCCATGGACCCCGCGGCAAGAAGAAAGGCCGCACGTTTCCGCGGCGCCGAGGCGGCGCTCGCCGGAGGGAGGGGAAGAGCCCTTGTGGTCGTCATACACACTCCAATAGTTCCAAAAAAGTCGAACTGTTGGAGCGTACGCCCATCGTTAGGATAGTTCAAGTATTATCGAACCATGGCTTCGTCGACGGAACTCACGCATCCCGAACAGGGCGCTATTGTGCTCGAGGACGTGCTGTTCGCGCTGAGCGATCCGGTCAGGCTCGATCTTGTTCGTCAGCTCCGTGATGGACCAATGAAAGCCGCCAGCTGCACGGCACTCGATCCGAGCCTCCCGAAGTCGACGAGATCGCACACGCTCAAAGTGCTGCGGGAAGCCGGAGTGATCCACAACGCTCCCGAGGGGCGCAACCGGCGGCTGTCGCTTCGCCGTGACGACCTGGACGCTCGGTTTCCCGGCCTTCTTGACGCCGTGCTGTAAATAAGGATAGCCTTACCTCGCTTGGAGGGTCGATGGCTAATTGGCAACGAGGTGTGCTGCGCGCGATGCGCGTTGCCCATCACCCCGTGACGGTGACCGATGTCGCCGACGCGACTCCGTGGTATCGGCGCATCACCTTCTCGGCCCCCGACCTCGTTGCCGACCTCGACGTCTTTCCGACGGCCTGGCTGCGGCTGTGGGTTCCCAACCCGAAACGCGGCGCGACGCATCTGAGCCAGCGCGGCTACACCGTCGTGGCCGTTGACAAAGAGGCCGGAACGTTCGGCCTCGAATTCGTCATTCACGAGACACAGGGCCCGGCGGGAGACTGGGCGAGGGATGCCGCTATCGGCGACGAGAGGGAAGTCGCCCTCACTCCGGCCAGAATCGCACTTCCCGAGGGAACTCGCGAGATCGTGCTGGCGGGCGACATCACGGCTCTTCCCGCCATCAACAGCTGGATCGAACACCTCGGCTCATCGGTGCAGGCACGCGTGTTCATTGAGGACGAGCATGACAATGTCGACGGTCTCCCCACGACCGCACGCCCGGGCGACACATGGACATGGGTGCCGCGAGAGGGTGAGCGCGGCGTGGCGCTCGCTGCGCGGCTGCGAGACGACGTCGCGCCCTCTGCTCGTCAATACGCGTGGGCTGCGGGCGAGAAGACGCTCGTCAAGAACGTGCGCCACGTGATGAAGCACCACCTTGAGCTGGCCCGTGGCCAGCATTTCTCGCAGTTCTACTGGATCGAGGGGCACTCGCCGGCGTAGCCGCGGGGCTGCGCCGCTTCAGCCCAGAGTCGTCTCAGCCTGCGCCGCCTCAGCCCTGCGCCGCTTCAGCCCTGCGCCGCTTCAGCCCTGCGCCGCTTCAGCTTTGGCAGCGGGGGCACCAGAACGTCGTTCGTTCGCGGCCCGGCTCACCGAGCATCCGGTTCTCTATGAGCGATCCGCACCGCATGCATGGCCTGCCCGCTCGCCCGTAGACCCAACTCTGCCTTCCGCGACGGGTGTCGCCCGTTGTCGTGCGCACAACGCGGTCGCGGTTCGCCGTGATGAGACGGTGGGCAAGAGCGACGAGAGCGTCGGCGTCGGTATTGGCGACACGGGTGTCCGGGAGGATGCCGCGAAGAAAGCAGATCTCGTTGACGTACTCGTTTCCCAGCCCGGCAAGCGTGCGCTGATCGAGCAGCGCTGACGCGACGGCGCGTTCGGGCTGTGCTCGCAGCCGGTCTGCGGCCTCGGCGGCAGACCAATCGGGTGCGAGCAGATCGGGCCCGAGGTGGCCCACAACCGACTGCTCGTCTGCGCGGGGCAGCAGCTCGACGACAGCAAGATCGAACCCGACGGCAGAATGCTCGGCGGTCTCGATGATCGCTCGCGCGGTGTGCGCGGGTTTCCTCCAGCGCGCGCCCCTGGCGTAGATGTGCCAGTCGCCCTCCATGGCGAGGTGCGTGTGCAGCGTCAGATCACCGACACGAAGCAGAATGTGCTTGCCGCGGCTCACGACGTCGTCGATTGTACGACCCGCGAGGTCGCTCGTCGCATGCGCTGGCACCCGCAGCTCCCACCGCTCGATGACGTGACCGGCGAGCACCTGGTCAAGATGGCGGGCCGTGCGATAGACGGTGTCGCCCTCAGGCATGCTCGCGCGCAATCATGCTCACACCGCGCCCCTGCGCAGCCGCAGCCCGCGCGGCGTCTCGGTGAAGCCGGCCCGCCGCAGCGGATGCTCGAGCGGGCTGCCGTAGACGAACGCGCTGTTCACCGTCTCGACAGCCACCTTCTCGACATGGCCGTTGCGCACGAGACGCGAGACGGATGCCGCGGCGGCGTCGAGCCGTTGCTCATCGCTCGTGAACGCCAGCCACGTTTTGCCTCCGCGCTCGAGGTAGCAGGTGAGCTCGCCGTCGACCAGCACGACGATGCCGCCGGCTTTGCGCCCGGGGCGGTGGCGGGTTCCGGTCACGTCTGCGCTCGGCCAGGGAAGAGCCGCTCCGTACGGGTTTGCCGGGTCTGTTGCCGCGAGAGCAACTGCGTCACGCGGGCGCTTGTCGTCGGTGAAGACATGGCTGCGCAAGCGGTCGATCGTGCCTGACGTGGAGAACTGCGCGGCACCGAGCCCCTCGATGACGTAGCCGCGCCGCGCCCGGCCCTTTTCTTCGAAGCCCGACAGTACGCGGTAGGCAAGGGCGAAACCGCCCGGGTAATCCTCGGCCATCACCGAACCGCGTGTGACGACGCCGTAGCGGTCGAGCAGTGTCTCGCCGGATGCGGCCGCGCGCACGGTGGCGTCTTGCTCCGCGAGCGGAAGAAGCGACCATCTGCCTCCGAGGCGTGGCACCCCCGAGCCGCTTGGCCGAGCGTAGCCACGTCGACCATACAGCCGCGAGCGCGGTGTGGTGCGACGAGTCTTGTGCGCACCGGTCCCGCTCACCAGCATCCGCAGTGGCGTAAATGTGTCGTTGGTCACGAGACCAGCCCACACGAGGCTCCAGAGTGCTTTCGTGAGCGCGTCGTCGTCTGAGCACCCGGTCGCCTGTCCCAGTTGCGCGAAGAAATACGCGCCGCCGCTCGAGAGAGCAACGAGGATCTCGTTTTCGAGGGCGCCCATCGAGATGTCATCCGCCAGCGCGAGCGTCAACGGCGCGGCATCCGCCATGTGCAGCCCGACCCAGCCGTCGCGCCCGGTTATCGACCCTCTGCCCGACCAGATCACCTCACCGGATGCCGTCAGCTCATCGAGCATCGCGGGAGAATAGTCGCTGACTCGCTGGGGCAGAATGAGGGTCTCCCAGGCCGACGCGGGAAGGTGGCATCCCTCTAGCTGCTCGATCACCGCCGCAACGCCATCGACGCCGCGCAGGGTTCCGCCCACGTGCTGCCACGCGGGGAGAAAACGCGCGAAAGTCGCCGTGTCGACCGGTTCAACCTCGTGACGGAGTGCGGCGAGCGAACGTAGGCGCAGGCGGCGCAACACCTCTTTGTCGCACCATTCGGCGGTGTCGATGGGGCTGCCCTTGGCCTCGCCTGACGGCAGAAACTCGCCGCGCACGACGCGGCCGCCGTCGGCGAGGCGACCAAGCACCTGTGACACGACGGCAGAGCCGAGCCCCAGCCGCTCCGCCACCTCGCCCGTTCGAATCGGGCCATGCGTGCGCGCGTATCGGGCGACGAGGTCGCCGACAGGGTCGGGCACGGGCTCGATGAATGCCGCGGGCACGCCGAGCGGCAGCGGAACGCCGAGAGCATCGCGCACGCGTGGGGCATCTTCGATGGCGATCACACGTTCGACGCCAGCGACCGGAACCCGCAGTGCCCGCTTGGCGGCGACGAGGTCATCGAGAAGTGCGCTGGCCTCCTCACGAGTGGCATGCGGCGTGTCCGCCGGCGTAACTTCAGCATCAGAATCAGCAGCAGACACATCGTGCTCACCGGCATCGGGAGTTGTCGTCTTCGCCGCCCGCTCGTCAGGGTGCGCTGGCTGCAGCCGCGCGGCGACGTCGTCGGCATCGAGCGGTCCGAGCATGCGCAGGAGGTCAGCGACGCCCTCAACGCCTTTCATGCGCCTGTTCGCGGTGAGTCGCTGTAGCTCGCGCTCGGTCTGGGCGATGATGCTCGGGTCGAGAAGCTCACGAAGCTCGACCTGGCCGAGAAGCTCAGAGAGCATGCTGGGGTCGAGGGCGAGTGCGGCGGCCTTGCGCTCGGCGAGCGGAGAATCGCCCTCGTACATGAACGCGCCGACATATCCGAACAGCAGCGACTTGGCATACGGCGACGGCTCGTCCGTCGTGGTGTCAACAAGGCGAATCTTTCGGCTTGCGATGCGCCGGGCCAGATCGAGCAATGCCGGCACGTCGTAGACGTCTTGCAGGCACTCGCGCACGGTCTCGAGCAGAATCGGAAACTGCGGAAACTGGCTCGCCACCTGCAGCAGCTGCGCCGAACGCTGCCGCTGCTGCCAGAGCGGGGAGCGCTTGCCCGGCTTGTAGTTGGGCAGCAGAAGCGCACGGGCGGCGCACTCGCGAAAGCGCGAGGCGAACAGCGCAGAACCGCCGACCTCGCTTGCCACGATGGCGTCGAGTTCGTCGGCCTCGAACACGAAGAGCTCGGCGCCGGGCGGATCGTCTGTCGTGTCGGGAATGCGCACGATAATTCCGTCGTCGCTCGCGATGCTCGTGCCGTCGACGCCGAGTCTCTCGTGCACCCGCGCATTCACGGCAAGTGCCCACGGCGCGTGCACGCGCATGCCGAATGGGGAATGCAGAATGACGCGCCAGTCGCCCAGTTCATCGCGTGAGCGCTCGACGACGAGCGTGCGGTCAGTGGGCAGGTGCCCCGTCGCTTCTCGCTGTTCGCGAATATACGCACGAAGATTCCGGATGCTGCGCTCGTCGAGCCCCGCGGAGGTCAGCCTCTCGTCGGCATCCGTGTCGCCCGCTTTGTCGATCTCTCGCGTGAAGCGACCGAGTGCTTCGCCCAGTTCGAACGGGCGGCCGAGAGCATCCCCCGTCCAAAACGGAAGCCGCCCAGGCTGGCCGTATTCAGGGGTGACGAGCACCCGGTCGAAGGTGATCTCCTGAATGCGCCAGCTCGTGGTGCCGAGGGCGAACACGTCTCCAACCCGCGACTCGTAGACCATCTCTTCGTCAAGCTCGCCCACGCGCGTGCCCTTTGCGCCGTCTTCGCCGCCGACCATGTACACGGCGAACATTCCGCGGTCGGGGATGGTTCCGCCGCTGGTGACGGCGAGGCGCTGCGCACCGGGGCGGCCTTCGATGGTGCCAGCGTCGCGGTCCCAGATGATGCGTGGGCGCAGCTCTGCGAACTCGTCGGATGGGTAGCGTCCGGCAAGCAGGTCGAGTGTCGCTTCGTAGGCGGAACGGGGGAGCGCCGAGAAGGGGGCGGTGCGGCGCAGCTGGTCGAACCACTGCTCGACGTCGACAGTGTCGAGGGCGACGGCGGCGACGGTCTGCTGCGCGAGGATGTCGAGCGGGTTGGTGGGCACGGTCATTGATTCAATGGCGCCCTGAAGCATCCGCTCGCTCGTCACGGCGGTGTTCACGAGATCGGCGCGGTGCTTGGGAAAGAGCACACCATGTGAGATCTCGCCCACGTGGTGCCCAGCCCGACCCACGCGCTGCAGTGCGCTGGCGACGGAAGGCGGTGCCTCGACCTGGATGACCAGGTCGACTTCGCCCATGTCAATGCCGAGTTCAAGGCTCGACGTGGCAACGACGCAGCGCAGGTGCCCGGTCTTGAGGTCGTCTTCGATCTGGGCGCGCTGCTCTTTCGACACCGAGCCGTGGTGGGCGCGGGCAAGGAGGTTCGTGTCGTCGTGCACGCCGTTCGTCTGACCGCTGCCGCCCATCATCGCCGCGGGTGCGCGCGTGGGTGCAGCGACGCTGGATGCCGTCGGATCTGCGGGCCAGCCTTCGGGCAACGGGCCGCCAACGAGCACGGCCTCGTCGAGTCGAGCCTCGTGAATCTCGTTGAGCCGTGCGGTGAGACGTTCGGCGAGGCGCCGAGAATTCGCGAAGACGATCGTCGACGTGTGGGCGAGGATGCGGTCGACGATGGCTTCTTCGACGTGCGGCCAGATGGAGCCGCCACGTTCCCCATCTGCGCGCACCGGGCCGGCGGCCGAACCGCCTGTTGATGCGCTGCCTGGGAAGTCGCGTGAGGGCCCTCGCGCAGGGCCTCCAGCAGTCCCACCCGAATTCGGCTTCTCGGTCGCCACCGGCTGCCCGACAGACAGGTCGGTCATATCCTCGACGGGCACGACGACCTCAAGCTCGAAGGTCTTCTCTGCTTTGGGCGCGACGATCTCGACGGGGGAGGTGCCCCCGAGGAAGCGGGCGATCTCTTCGCGGGGTCGAACTGTCGCCGACAACCCGATGCGCTGGGCGGGCTTGTCGAGCACGGCATCGAGGCGTTCGAGAGAGACGGCCAAGTGGGCGCCCCGCTTGGTGGCGGCGACGGCGTGCACCTCGTCGACGATGACGGTGTCGACGCTTGTCAGGGTCTCGCGCGCCTGCGAGGTGAGCATGAGGTAGAGAGACTCGGGGGTCGTGATCAGAATGTCGGGCGGATTCTTCAGTAGGGCACGGCGGTCTTTGGCCGGGGTGTCACCCGAGCGGACTCCGACTGTCACTTCCGGGGGTTCGACGCCAAGTCGTTTCGCTGTCTGCGTGATGCCAACGAGAGGCGCGCGCAGGTTGCGCTCGACGTCGACGCCGAGTGCTTTGAGCGGTGAGATATACAGCACGCGTGTGCCGCGGCGAGGCTTCTCGATCGTCGCGGGTGTGTGCGTAGCAGCATCCATGAGCCTGTCGATCGACCAGAGAAACGCAGAGAGGGTCTTTCCCGACCCTGTTGGGGCGACGACGAGCGTGTGCCTGCCATGGGAAATGGCGTTCCACGCGCCCTCCTGGGCGCGGGTGGGAGCGGCAAAAGCCCCCGAGAACCATTCGCGAGTCGCGGGAGAAAAACGATCGAGCACGCTGCCCATTGCTTCAGCTAATCACACGCCGCTGACACGCGACTTGCACACGCGAACCCGCATTCTGGAGAAAACCCGCACAATGCATTCGTTGCAGGCATAATGCATGTTGATTATGCTGTAAGCATGTCAAGTCTGCAGATTAGAAATGTTCCGGATGAGACGGTCCGTTCGCTCAAAATACGAGCTGCCGCAGCGGGAATGAGCTTGTCGGAGTTCGCGTTGTCGGCGCTCACCGCGACTGTAGCCCGGCCAAGCCTTGAGGAGCTGAGCGAACGCATTCGCGTGCGAGGTGCTGTCGAGCCGAAGACGCGTGCATCAGATATCGTAAACGACGCCCGACGCGATGGCGCAGAATAGTGCTCGTCGTCGACGCTTCAGTTCTCGCGGAGTATCTCATCGGCTCGGCACTCGGGCTTCGCGCACGCGAGCGGATGTCTTCCCATGCGGACTCATTGCTGGTGCCTCATCTGGCGATTGCTGAGACGGTATCTGTATTTCGGTCGTGGGTGGCGCGTGGGGAGCTTATGGAAGTCCGCGCCCTCGGAGCTCTTGAAGATCTACGGGACTTTCCCGCGCAGCGGTACCCGACGGAGCCACTTCTCCCGCGCATCTGGAAATTGCGCCACAACCTGTCCTCCTATGACGCTCACTATGTTGCACTTGCAGAAGCGCTGGATGTCCCGCTTCTCACCGCTGATGCGCGAATCTCACGAGCGAGCGGGCACTCGGCCGATATTCAACTCTTATCGTGACGCGCGGGTATTGCGTAGGTCAGTCCACATGGGTGAGCAACCTACACGAATGTTACGGGCGGCTGTGCGCATGGCCATGCGCGCAGATGCGGTCGCACAGTTCGTCGTAGTCGATGCCGACGGCCGCAGCTGACTGCGGCAAGAGACTCGTCGCGGTCATGCCGGGAAGACTGTTCGCCTCGATGACCCACAGCTCGCCGTTGGCGTCGAGTCTGAAGTCGGTGCGGCTGTACGACTCGAGGCGCAGAGCGTGGTGTGTGGCGAGAGCGATGTCACGCGCGGCGTTTGCAAGACGAAGAGGAAGGTCGGCTGGGAAGATCTCGCGTACGGCGTCTGCCTGGTACTTGTCTGCGTAGGTGAACGCCTCATTGGGATCGATTATGATCTCTCCGACGGCGAGGGCTTTGTCATCGAGAACGCCGACGGTGAGCTCGCGACCCCGAATGAACGCCTCGATCATGACGGGACCGAAGGTGGATGCTGTCGCGATGGCGTCATCAAGATGGCGAGGTTCGCGCACGATAGACAGTCCAACTGTGGAGCCCTGGGCGACAGGTTTGACGATCACCGGAAAACCGAGCGTTGTGTTGACATCGTCTGCACTCGCGGGTGCCATGAGCCAGCCTGGAGTGCCGATTCCGGCGGCGCGAAGCAGCGACTTGCTGATGTCCTTGTCCATGGCAAGACCGCTTCCCAGTGGACCAGAACCCGTGTACGAGATTCCGGCGAGATCGAGGAGGGCTTGGAGCCGTCCGTCTTCCCCTGTGCCCCCGTGCAGTGCAATGAAGACCACGTCGACGTCAGCGACATCCGAGGGCAGGCGAAGCGCATCGTCTTGCCGGCCGGCGATGGCCAACTCACTGCCGGTCGGCGGCTCATCGCCAACAGTCGCTGTCAGCTGCGCCGCTTCATCAGCGGGTGTGATCGCGCCGAACGCAGTATCGACCACGATCACGTCGTGTCCTCGACGTCGAAGGGCGGGGACGATCTGTGCGGCACTTGCGATCGACACGTCTCGTTCTTCGCTTGCTCCTCCGTAGAGCACTGCAACTCGCATCCCAGCACTGTAACAGCGCTTTCGGGGTGCCTATAGATGTTTCACCGTCGCACGTGATCAGCTTCGGATCGATTCACGAATGCTCAGACGGGGAAGTGTGTCAGCGGCTCAGCGTTTCACTGACATAACGCCTCACTGACCCACCGAGCGTACGTATGCCAAGGATCGACGCCGTGGGCGATATCCGCAGCATGTTCCAGTAGTCGCGGATGGGCGGTGAACCATTCGCCGCCTTCACGTAAGTCAGCGAACTGAATGTGCCGAGCTCGTTCGAGCTTTCGTCCGCCCCGTTCGAATGCGAGGAGGTCGTGGTGCCACAGTGCTGAGAGTCGTCCTTTCGGGTTTCCCGTTGTGCCGATCTTCACGCGCTCATTCCAGCGAATGTAATAGACGACGTCCACCCGGGGCCGCGGAAGCTCAGTGTCGGGCACATCACCGACACGCCAGTCGCAGACGCGACAATGCCAACCGTCGGCACGCCTGACTCCATCTGTTGAACCGCAGAGGAGGCACGCGCCCGGCATCGTTCCGGAGGTGGACATGGAGAAACCCTACGTCGAACCTCAGACTGCGCCGAAACGTGACAGCACGTTGAAGAGCGCGGTCGACCTTCCGTGTCTGCACCAGACGGGATGCCCGTTGTCTGGGGGCTTGCGAATCCGAAGATCGGGAACGCGAAGCCGCGTAAGTGATGCTCGACTACGGCCAGCGCAGTACATCCTGTCAGGTGACGCGGACGAGAGAGCGCTGCCACCCCGAAGAGCCGTTCGGCGCGATCGGTGCGCGCTCCTCGATCTGCAGGTCACCGTTCTTGTTGACCGCGCGGACGGCGACGTAGTGCGACCCGGGAGTCGCGTCCCACTCCATGAGCCACTGCACCCAGGTGTCTTCGTTGATGGGAGTCGACAACGTGGCAGGGATCCACTCTCCATTGTCGATGCTCACCTCCACACGCTCGATACCCACTGTCTGAGCCCATGCGACTCCGGCTATCGGGATGCGACCCGCTGAAACCGCCTCGCCGATCTTCGGAGTATCGACTCGAGACGAGAACTTGATTGGCGCCTTGGCGCTGTATCCGCGCGGCGTCCAGTACGCCTCGTCGTCGGCGAATGTCGTAATTGTGAGCTCTGTGAGCCACTTGGTCGCCGAAACGTAGCCGTACAGACCGGGCACGACCATCCGCACAGGGAAGCCGTGTTCCAGCGGCAGCGGCTCGCCGTTCATAGCGACCGCGAGAATGGCGTCGAGCCCGTCGTCGGTCAGAGCCGACAGGGGAGTGCTTGCGGTATATCCGTCGACGCTGCGTGACAGAACCATGTCGGCGCCGGACGTCGGTCCTGCCTTGCGCAGCACATCGCGCAACGGCACGCCGAGCCACATCGCATTGCCCGCGAGCTCGCCACCGACTTCGTTCGATACGCACGTCAGCGTGATCGCGTACTCGTCGAGCCCCATGTCGAGGATGTCTTGAAAGCTCAGCTCGACACGTTGATCGACCATGCCGTCGATCACGAGGCGCCAGGACTCGGGGTCGATCGTGGGCACGGTGAGTGCGGTATCGACGCGGTAGAAGTCCTCGTTTGGTGTGAAGAGCGAACTCAGCCCGGGAATGTTGAGATCTGCACCAGCTGGCACGGTCACGCTCGTGCGCGGGGACGGGAGCTTGAGGGCGCTGCGGATCGACTCTACCGATGCCGCTGCCATACTCACGGTGCGTGCGGTGATGCCGACGACGATCGCGGAGGCGCCTGCGATAGCCGCCATCATAAAGAATCGCCGTCTGTCGAGCCTGGTCGGCGACGTCTCGGAGGCGGCGGGCTCGATGTCTGTCGTTCTCGCATCACTGGCCGCTCCGTCCTCGAGATTCCGTTTGAGGGCGGTCGATGCTCGCCACGCTTGCAGCCGCCGGCTGAGGAGCGCGAGCAGGAAGGATCCGACGATCGTGCCAAGGAGAGGCGGGAGAAAGGCAAGCGGCGTCGCGCCGGCGCGGGTCAGGATCGCCGCGGTCGAGAGGATGCCCGCGACGACCAGCGCGACGACTCCGAGGGGAGGACGCACCAGCTGCACGATTCCCGCGATCGCCGAGGCGATGAGCACGGCCAGAGCAAGCCCTGCGAGCAAGGCAATCTTGTCGTACTCGCCGAAGGTGGCGATCGCGAACTCCTTGAAGGGTTGCGGCACGATGTCGATCACGAACCCACCTACCGCGAGGATGGGGCTGGCTGCGCGCGCGAAGAGCAGCGCAAACAGCTCTGCGGTGGCGAGGAAAACCGCGCCGCCGATCACGCCCGAGAGCGCCGCCCATACGATGAATCGCTTACCACTTCTGCGCTTGGTCATGGTCTCCTCCAACTTCACCTGCGACGGTGTGCTCTCGAGGTATTCGGAGACAGCGCGCAATCGGATGTGATCAATGCGCGAGACGCCCCACTCAGGGAGGTACGCCTCGTCACGTCGCGACGTGCGAGCCGGTCAGTGCGTTCGCTGATCAGGGTGTTGAAGAGGTTGTCGTGACGGTTTGTGTACGTGCGCTGACGAGCTCGGTCCGTGCGTCATTGACAATGCGTTAGGAGGCCAAGCGTCTACGCTGCTCGCGCTCAGGAATCCCGGCATCACCGAGTATCTTGAGACACGGCGTCGAGGCGCTCGAGTGAGACGGCCAACTGGGAGGGCGCGCCGGTCTTTGGCAGGAGTGTCACCCGAACGGACTCCGACCGAAACTTCTGGCGGCTCGACTCATCGTGGGGCGAGATCGCGCCAGATGCAGTGTCGACCGCTACGACGTCGCGAAGGAAATCGAGGCCACCGGGATGGGGGCGCGGCTCAGACCGCTTCGACGCAGTCGAAGCGCTGTGTGTTGGCTCTGCTCCAGGCCTGCCGGTTCTTGTCGATACGTCGCGATCGGAACCAGCTGTGCGCGTTAACTCAGGTGCACGAACCCGGCCTCAGAATCGCCGAGATCAGAACGGAGGGTTGTCGGGAAAATGCTTCCTTTCCGGAGCGGCAGGAACGGTTGCCTGCTCCGATTCTTCGAATTTCACGATTCGTTTGAAGCCGGGTTCACCGTTGGGGCGAACCATGTACTGGCGTCCCAGCGGAGACGTCCACACGATCGTGCCGTCATCGGCACGGTTCACCTGCCATGTTGACTCGTGTTTCAACTGGTGATGCGCTGGGCAGAGGGCCTGCAGGTTGTCGTTGCTGGTGTGACCGCCGTATTGCCAATCCTTCCGGTGATCAATATCGCACTGCGATGCGGGCCGGTTGCAGCCGGCGAATCCGCAGGTCTCGTCTCGGATCTCGACAAGCCGACGCAGATCGGCGGGCACCGCATAGCTATCGCGCCCGACAGAGAGCACGGTGCCGGTCTCGGGGTGGGTGAGCAGCCGGGTAAAACTCGGTGCATCGGCGGCCAACTCGCGGGCGGTGTCGGCATCGATCGGACCATACCCGTCAAGTGTGCCGGTTTCGTTCGAGCGCCCGAGCAACGTCATCACTGGCACCGTCACATGCACCGTCGGCCGAATCGTCGCCGCCCGAATCTCTTCACGCGATGACACGTCAACGGTGAAGCCGGTCATCGTAGCGTCGAGAACGGCATCTGCGGTGATCTGTGACACCGTGCGATCATCGCCAGCCGCTTTCAGCGACCGTGCCGTGTTGCGGGCTGCTGCCTCGATTCCCTTGATCTTCTCAATCGGGCCGATCACCGACAGGCACCCCATGCCGTCCGGAAGCGGTGCCACTTCGATATGACGGTTCTCCATCGCCCGATGCTTGCGTTCGGCTGCGGAATCTGGATTCAACCGCTCACGAATCGCAGCGGCAGCAGAGCGGAACTGCGGAGGCGTCGTCGATAGTGCCGTCTGAATGGCTGTGGACTCGAACTCGCGCTTCTGCTGAGCATCAAGCCCTTCAGCTTGCGAGACCATGATCTCTGCGTGCTGCACCGAGATCTGCCCGTCGTGCAACGCCGACAGCGTCTCGGGCAACTCGGTGACCAGAGTCTCACTGGTCTGCACCATCGACGCGACCTTCCGCTCCGACAGGTGAAGAGCGAGAGCAAGCTCGGAGATCAGAGCACGCCGCGTCCACTCCTCACGCGACGCCAGCGACGCCGTCTCGTCGCGAACAAACACGCGATCATTGCGCAACGCGAACTGCACAGTTCGACTCACCAACATGAAAACCCGCGCCTGCATGCTCGAAAGCAGCTCCTGCTGCTCCGCAACACTGTCAACCATCACCGACAACAGATCAGCAGACGCCCCAGCCGAACCAGGAGACGGATCATCACCACCCGGCGGCTTCACAAACTCATTGAAATCAACCATGTACGAAGTACATCACGAACCACCGACATTCCTGTCGAACATATGTACGGCGGAAAGATCGCATCTGCGTAGCCGCACGGCTCCGGCGTGTGCTCGGGGTCCGTGTCTCGGGGTCCGTGTCTCGGGGTCCGTGTCTCGGGTTCCGTGTGCTCGGGTTTAGGGCTCAGGTTTAGCGCCGGCGCTCGATGCCAAGCTCGTTCATGAGCGTCAGGATGCGCGAGCGGATCTCGTCACGGATCGGTCGCACCGCATCGATGCCCTGCCCCGCCGGATCGTCCAGCTGCCAGTCTTCGTAGCGTTTGCCAGGGAAGACAGGGCAGGCGTCGCCGCAGCCCATCGTGACGACAGCATCCGCTTCTTTCACAGCATCCGTTGTGAGCACCGTGGGGGTCTCGGCCGTGATATCGATGCCAACCTCGGCCATCGCCTCGACGGCGGTCGGGTTGATCTGGTCTGCGGGCATCGACCCCGCCGAGCGCACCTCAACGGCGTTGCCGCCGAAAGCGGAGAGAAAGCCTGCGGCCATCTGCGAGCGCCCGGCATTGTGCACGCAGACAAAAAGAACGACGGGAGGATGGGATGGCGATGGCGATGCGGAGGTCATCATGAGCGCTGGTCAGAGGTTGCGCTCGATGAAGGCTCGGGCGTCGGCGACGCCCTGCGGATTGATGCCGTGCCCGAGGCCCTCGTAAATACGCCCCGAAAGTGTGGAATGCGCGGGAAGCCAATCGGTGGTGCGCACAATCGCCGAATCGGCGATGACCTCGTCGATCGTTCCGCGCCCCCAGAACACCGGCGGTTTGCTCTCTGCGAGCTCGACATCGCCGGGCTCATCGCCCGGCGTCACGAACCCCGACATGACGAGGCCGTACCCGAAGCGCTTCGGGTCGCGCCGCAGAAGCTGCAGCACCATTGCGCCGCCCTGCGAAAACCCGAGAAGCCCAACGGACGTCGGCTTCACGGTGAGACTGTCGAGCCACGCGATGACAGCATCCGCCGAGTCGTTCACTTCGTCTCGACGGGGGCCACCTTCGGCTTTTGCCGTGAACCACGACCAGCCATCGAGAGGCCACGGTGCGGCATGCGGCGCGCGCAGCGCAGCGATCACGGGCTCAAGCGGAAGGGAAGGTGCGAGACCGAAGAGGTCGCCCTCGTGTGACCCGTATCCGTGCATCAGCACAAGGAGCGGCCGGCCCTCCCGGTCGGCCTCAGATGCCGACCAGATGACGGCGTCTGGGTCGATCACTGTGCTTGTCGGCTCACTGCTCATCGCTGAAAAACCTCCCATGGTCGCTGTGAAAACCAGCTTACCGGCGCGCTCCGACACCGCCGAGGCTCGACCTTGCAACAATGGAGCATGGCCGTTCGCACTCCAGACCCCGATCAGCCCGACGAGCCGGATGAGCCGCGCGGCACTCCGGCGCCCGGCTGGCTCACTGACATCGAGCTCGAGCAGATTCGGCATCGCCTACCGCTTCTTTACGTTGAAGCGGTGCCCGCTCGCGTCGACGGCATGGGCGTCGTCACCGAAGTCGGCGTTCTGCTGCGTGCCACGGCGACCGGTCAGATGACGCGCACACTCGTCTCCGGACGCGTCATGTACGGCGAGACGCTGCGCGACGCCCTGTTCCGACACCTCGAGAAAGATCTCGGACCCATGGCATTTCCGCTGCTTCCCGCATCGCCGACGCCGTTCACCATTGCCGAGTACTTTCCCATGCCCGGGCTTTCACCGTTCAGTGACGAACGGCAGCACGCCGTCTCGCTTGCCTATGTCGTTCCGGTCACGGGGACGTGCGAACCCAGACAGGATGCGCTCGAGCTCACGTGGATGCCGCCGGAGGAGGCGCAGTCTGAAGCCGTTGCCGCCGAGATGGAGGGCGGGCGCGGCACTCTGCTGCGCATGGCGCTCGCGAGCGTCGGCCGTCTTAACTGAGCGGCGGGTCAGCGCTCTTCTCTACACTTGACACTGTGATGTCTGCCGTTCGTCGACCCGCTCGCGCCGCTTCCGCGTCGACGCGACGCGACGGCCGGCGCGGCATCAATGTTGAGGTCGAAGCGCTCCTCGCCGGGGTGAGTGCTGCCCTCATCGCCGGGGCTTTCGCGTTCATCGTCTTCGGCGGCATGTCTGTGCCGATCTGGACGGATTGGGAGTGGGGCCGCTGGTCGATCGGCATGGTCTCCGTGAGCGCCGTCGTCGTGCTCGGAACCCTAGCCGCGGGGGTGGGCTACTGGCGCTCGCGCCGACTTGACGGCCAGGAGTGGCGTCTCGAGCTGCCGTCATGGAAGTTTCTGCTCGATGCCGTTGTCGTCGCAATCGTGCACACGGCACTCGGCGCGCTCGCGACCGCTGTTCTCCTTTTCGTCGTGCAGCTTGCGTTTCGGCGTCTCACCATCGACCCGGTGAGCGCGTCGATCGGCTGCGCCGTCGTCACAGGGCTTGCGGCGTACATGCTCTATCTCGCCGTGTCGCGACTCAACACCGTGAGCCTGTCGCAGCGCATGTTTCTCTTCGTCGGTGTCGGCCTGCTCACAGCCATGGCAACGTCGACGGACCCCGTCTGGTGGCGGTATCAGATCAGCGCACTTGGCGCGTATGGCAACCGCCCGAGCATCAGCTTCAACGCGATTCTCGTCGTCGCCGGCATTCTCGTCACCACGTTCGCGCTCTACGTCGATCGCGACATCCGCAACCTGCACTCGGCCCGCGTGATTCGCTACCGCCGGGCGGCGCCCCTCGTATCGGTATTGTTCATCGCCATGGGCGTGGCTCTCGCGGGCATCGGCCTTGTGCCTGTCAACGTGAGCGTCCCTGTGCACAACGTCTTCGCCGTCGGCCTTTCGGCGATCTTCGGCCTGCTCATGCTCGTGTCACCCATCGCCTTGCGGGGAATGCCGCTGCCGTTCTTTCTGGCGACGCTCGGAAGCCTCATTCTGCTCATCGGGGCGACGTGGCTGTTCTACGGCCCAGGTATTCTGCCGCTCACGAACTACGAACTCATCGCCTTCGGGGTGCTGTTCGCGTGGATCACGATGTTCGTTCGCTTTCTCGCCGCAATGCTGGCCGCGAGACGTGCTGAGGCTGTGCCTGTTGAGAATGCCGTGCCTGTCGAGAATGCCGTGCCTGTCGAGAATGCCGCGCCGGTGAATGACTCAGTGCAGACTCCGGATGCTGTCGCCGAAGCCGAGCAGACGTTCATGCCGCTGCCCGACGACGTTCCGGCACGGCCGCCTCTTCCGAACCCCGACGACACGGGCTTGCGCCGCTGACGCTTGTCATCGTGCCGAGCTCGCCCGCTCAGCGGGCGATGCGGAACGTGCGCACCTCGAACGGTGTGAGCGAGAATTCGGTGCCCGTTCGGGCATCCGGAATCTCGTCTTCGATGAGTGAAACCTCGCGGATGCCGTTGTGCGCAAAGCCCACATTGAGCGCTCCCGTGGCGCGGCGACCGCGCGACTCGTAGACACGCACGACAACGTCGCCCGAGCGGTCATCAGCGAGCTTGACGCTCGAGACGACGATGCCGTCGCCCGAGGCTGAAGCTGAGCCGGTGACGCAGACAAGTGGCGCCACGTCGTTCGCGCCGGTGACGAGCGTTGCCGGCGCATTCAGCTCGATGCCCGCAGCCGTCGCGCTCTCGGGTGTCGCGCCGATCACGAGGCCCGTCGTGATCACGTGTGTTCCGTGGTCGGTGGCGGGGTCGGGAAAACGGGGTGCGCGCAGCAGTGAGAGCCGCACGGTCGTGGAGACTCCGGCATCCGTCGAATCTCTCGTTGTGTCGTAGCCGTAGATCGAATCGTTTACGAGGGCGACGCCGAAATCGGGTTCGCGCACAAGCACGAAGCGGTGCATTGACGTCTCGAACTTCGCCGCTTCCCAGCTCGTGTTCACGTGGGTCGGGCGCGCCTGAAAGCCAAACTGCGTCTCGGCCTCTGTGTTCGCAGCCTGCACGTCGAGCGGGAATGCAAGTTTGAGCAGCTTCTCTGTTTCGTTCCAGTCGATCTCGGTGCGCAGCATCACCGTGCGCGAGCGGGGTGCGAGCGAGATCGTCTGGCGCAGAGAGGATGCCGAGAAGCGGCGCTCGAGCGTGATCTCGGCGGTGCCGTCGACCACCTTCCCCGCGAGCGAGTCAGTGTCGCGCAGCTCGGCGACGCGGTTGCGGTAGAAGCTGTCGATGTCCCAGGCATCCCATTTGTTGGGAAAGTCCTGGTGCAGCTGAATGAGATTGGCGGCCTGACCCGGCGCGATCGCGTCGCGGCCGCTCCTCGCGTCGATGGCCGAGGTGACGAGGCCCTCCGTCGAGATCGTCACAGTGACCAGCTCGTTCTGGAGCACGAATCCGCCGTCGCGTTCGGTGAGAGAGACGAAGGGGCCGGATGCCGCGGCGGGCGCCGCCCCGAGGGAAGCTGCGCCAAGTGGAACGGGCCCCGAGATCGACGTCGGGCTGAACACCAGCTTGCGATCGCCGTCTCCGGCAAGCGTGTGTCGCGCGGCATGCGAGATGGCCTGCGCATCGGCGACGATCGCGGCAAACGTGGCCGCAGCCTCGCGGTGTACCCAGGCGATGGATGTGCCGGGCAGAATGTCGTGAAACTGCTGCAGCAGAAGAAGCTTCCACAGGCGATCCAGCTCGTCGTACGGGTAGGCAGCACCGTCGCGCACGGCTGCCGTCGCTGCCCACAGCTCGGCCTCGATGAGCGCCTGCTCTGCACGGCGATTGCCTGCCTTTGTCGCGTGCTGGCTCGTGAGGGTGCCGCGGTGCAGCTCGAGGTAGAGCTCGCCGACCCAGACCGCTGGGTCTGTGAGCTCGGCCTTCGCCGCGTCGAAGAACTCGTCCGGATGCCGCCACTGCACGCGCGCGCTTCCCTCGAGGTTCGCCAGCCGCCGTGCCGTTCCGGTCATCTCGCGCGTCGTGCCCCCGCCGCCGTCGCCCCAGCCGACTGGCGCGATGGATTGCGTTGCCACGCGGCTCTCGGTGAACTGCCGCGACGATCTCGCGACCTCTGCCCCCGAGAGCTCCGAACTGTAGGTGTCCATCGGCGGAAAGTGGGTGAACATGCGCGACCCGTCGATGCCCTCCCAGAGGAAAGAGTGATGGGGAAAGACGTTGCGCTGGTTCCACGAGATCTTCTGCGTGAAGAACCACTCGAACCCGGCGCGGCGCATGAGCTGCGGCAGCGCGGGGGAGTACCCGAAGCTGTCGGGAAGCCACACGCCCTTCGAGCGGATGCCGAACTCGGTCTCGAAGAAGCGCTGGCCGTACGCGAACTGGCGCGCGATCGATTCGCCGGTCGGCATGACGGTGTCAGACTCGACCCACATGCCGCCGAGAGGGAGGAAGCGGCCCTTCGCGACAGCATCCGTCACTCGCTCATAGACCTCGGGGCGATGCTGCTTGATCCACTCGTACTGCTGGGCGCTCGACATGCCGTATAGAAAATCGGGGTCGCTGTCGATGAGCTCGGTCATCGACGACGTGGTGCGGGACACCTTGCGGATCGTCTCGCGCACGGGCCACAGCCAGGCGGAGTCGATGTGCGCGTGCCCGATGGCTGCGATGCGGTGACTGCTCGCCTCGGCGGGTGAATCGAGAACGTCGCGCAGCTCGGCGCGCGCATCGGATGCCGTCTCGACGATGTTCTGCAGATCGAGCCGGTCAAGCGCGTTGTCGAGCGCCTGCAGAATGCGCAGGCGGCGTGGCCCGGTTGGCGGGAGCTGGGCCTGCAGGTCGAGCAGCACCGCCAGATCGAGCGAGAGCTCGAACACCTCGGGCTCGAACACGGCGAGCTCCATGCGCCGCGTGCGGTACAGCGGCTCGGGCGACGACGTCTCGATGTCGCCTTGCTGCGTCGGCAAGAAGGGGTGGTCGTCGAGAAGAACGGGGTTGGATGCTGCTTCGAGGTACAGCTCGATCGGCTCGCCGCCAGCGGCAGCATCCGAAATGGGAACCCACTGGTTGCGCGGGTTGATGCTCTTCACGGGCGTGCCGTCTGCACGATAGACGAGCGCCTCGCACTGGAACCCCGTCATGGTGATGTCGAAGCCGAGGTCGATGCGTGCCTCGACGCGGCGGGCGCTCCAGGCGTCGGGCACCTCGCCCGTGAGCCTAAACCAGGTAGTTCCCCACGCCGGGCCCCACGACGTGCCGACCTCGAACGGCGCGAAGTCGAGCGCAAGCCCATCGGCGACCGCAATCGGCTCGCCGGGCAGCGTGTGAGCACCAACGGTCAGAGGCGTCGACGCCGAGTAGATCGCCGGTCTGACGCGCTCAGTCAAGACACGCGTGCCGCGCCCGACGGTGAGTGACGTTTCATCGTGCATGTCGAATGCGCCTGTATGTCACGTGCGGCTGTGCGTCAGCGGACCAGCCGCACCTCGAGCAGCTCCTCGCCGAGAAACGGCTGCACCTGCTGCGCGCCGTCTCGCGTGAGGCCATTGCGCTTGTAGAAGGCGTGCGCGCGGGGGTTGTCGTCGGCGACCCACAGGTAGCCGGCGCGGTCTGCGCATGCGGCGTCAAAAAGCTGCTGGCCGATGCCCGTGCCGTGGAACGCCGCGAGCAGGTAGAGGTAGTAGAGCTCACGATCGCGCGGAGCATCCTCGTCGCGGGCAGGGCCCGAGCCGACAAAGCCGACGATCTCGCCGTCGACGAGCGCGACGTACTGGTGGTACTCGTCGCCCTGCTTCGTCCAGTGGGTCCAGAGCTCGGCGAGGCGCAAGGGGGAAACGCGCTCGAGCGCGGCAGTGCTGATCAGGTGGTCGTACGTCTCGTGCCAGCACTTCGCGTGCACGCGGCCGAGTGATTCGGCATCGACGTCGCGCGCGGGGCGAACGACGATGTCGACGGTAGGAGCGACAGCATCCGTGGTGTCCATATCGAGAAGGTACCCCGAGATCGCGCCGCGTCATAATCGAGCGGATGCCCGCGGGTGCCGCCGTCACCGCCCGGTTTGGTGCGAGAATGAGCCAATGCCCGGTACCGTGCGAATTCTGCGCCTTTCGGATGCCGACGAGCTCTCTCGTCTTGTCACAGCGAACGGCGATTTCCTCGCCCCGTGGCAGCCTCATCGTTCGTCGTCGTACCCGACTCCCGAGGGGCAGCGCCTCGAGATCGAGAGGGCCATCGGCGCGTTTGACAGCGGGACGGGAGTGCCGTTCGCCATTCTGGGCGGGGCGGGCGAGATCGTGGGCCGCATCACTCTGGCCGGCATCGTGCGCGGCGCTTTTCTCTCGGCGAGCATCGGCTACTGGGTCGCCGAGACTGCGAATGGGCGTGGGCTGGCGACGGATGCTGTGGGGGCGACCGTGCGGTACGCGTTCGACGAGTTGGGGCTGCACCGCGTTGAGGCGGCGACGCTCGTTCACAATGCTGCGTCGCAGCGGGTGCTCGAGAAGGCGGGGTTCACCCGGTATGGGCGTGCCCCGGAGTATCTGCGCATTGCGGGCATGTGGCAGGACCACGTGCTGTTTCAGCGCCTTGCTGGGTCACCTGCCTGACTGGCGCCCTCCCTCCTTGCTGTGCCCCGCACAGCCCGCGCAAAACGTGTGCCACTTTGTGCTGCTCAATATCAAAGAAGCAGCACAAAGTGGCACACGTGTATGAGGCGTCAGTGCCCGTTGGGCACAGGGCCGGTCAGCGCTGTACTAGCGCGACGAAACGCGGCGGTGCGTGCGCTCTCCGCCACCACGCGATGCCGACGACTCGGACGACGAGGTGCTGTAGACGCTCGGCGCACCGGCGCTGCGACCCTGACCCGACCGGGACTGACCGGAGCGACCGCCGGAGCGGCTCTGGCCGGCACCGGCCTTAGCGGCGGCGGGCCGACCGGAGCGGTCACGACGCGGTGCATCGTTGCGCTCACCGCGTGCAGAACTGCGCTGGCCAGAACTGCGCTGACCAGAACTGCGCTGGCCAGCATCCTGACCGCCACGGTTTGCACGCTTGCGACGAGCGTTGGCGCCCTGCGATGTTCCGCCGCCCTGCTGCTGAACCGGCTTCGCGACCGGCTTGACGTACGCAGCCTCTTCGCCGACGAGCTTGACGACGACGGGCGACTCGGCGGTCACGGCCTCGGGCGTCACGGTGATGGCTGCCTTGCGCAGAATCTTCTTCAGGTCATCGCGCTGCACCGGAAGGCACACCGTTGCGACGGTTCCCGCGCTGCCGGCACGCGCCGTGCGGCCCGAGCGGTGCAGGTACGCCTTGTGCTCGACGGGCGGGTCGACGTGAACGACAAGCTCGACGTTGTCGACGTGCACTCCACGCGCTGCAACGTCGGTGGCGACGAGCACGCGGGCGCTGCCGTCGCTGAACGCTGCGAGGTTGCGGTCGCGCTGCGGCTGCGACAGGTTGCCGTGCAGGTCGACGGAAGGAATTCCGGATGCTGTCAGCTGCCGCGCCAGCTTCTTTGCATGGTGCTTGGTGCGGGTGAAGAGAATGCGGCGGCCGCGCCCCGACGCGAGCTTCTCGACGAGTGACTTCTTGGCGTCGGCGTCGGCGACGAAGAACACGTGGTGTGTCATCGCTTCGACGGGGCTCGTTTCGTCGTCGACCGAGTGCGTGACGGGGTTGTGAAGGAAGCGCTTGACGATCTTGTCAACGCCGTTGTCGAGCGTTGCCGAGAACAGCATCCGCTGGCCGTTTTCCGGTGTCGCGTTGAGAATGCGCGTGACGACGGGAAGAAAGCCGAGGTCGGCCATGTGGTCTGCCTCGTCGAGCACGGTGACCTCGATGGCGTCGAGGCGCACGTGACCCTGGTTCATGAGGTCTTCGAGGCGCCCGGGGCAGGCGACGATGATGTCGACGCCTGCATTCAGCGCCTCAACCTGGCGACGCTGGTTGATGCCGCCGTAGATGGTTGTGGTCTTCATGCCGTATGCCGCGGCGAGCGGCGCGAGAACGGCGTCGATCTGCGTGGCGAGCTCACGCGTCGGGGCGAGCACAAGCCCGAGGGGGCGGCCGGGGCGGCGCTTGCCTCCGGCGAGCTCTGTGCCGAGACGCGCAACCATCGGAATGGAGAAGGCGAGCGTCTTGCCGCTGCCTGTACGGCCGCGGCCGAGCACGTCGCGCCCGCCGAGCGTGTCGGGAAGCGTGTCGATCTGAATGGGAAACGCTTCCGACTTGCCGTCCTTCGCGAGGACGCTAACAAGGGGAGCGGGCACGCCGAGCGCGCCGAATGTGTTGTCTGACATGGTGCCTTTCAGGCATCGAGATCCGCACTTCACAGAGGGCGGAAGAGTGGCGAAGGCACGGGATCGCGCATTCGTTCGCCGTATGAAAGTCATCGACCCGTTTCCGGGGAGAGGGAGCGTTCTACGACGCAAGGGGCATAACGCTGCCCGCAAGTGTGTCAACTATAACTCATGGATGCTGAGTGTCAGGCTCGTGCTGCAATTCAGGGTCGAATGCCCAACTCGGAGCCATGTCGCGCAGCCGCGAGCCGCGCCACTGCCACATCACCCACAGCGGGTACCAGTATGCCCCGGCGGAGGTCCCGTGAAAGCTCAGCCTGTCGCGAAACAGGGTGCGGCCCGGGTCGTCGGCTGTTGGTGAGACCGCCATACGGTGGTTCCATCCGCGCAGAGCACTCAGCGGCCCCGTCAGCGGGGAACCTGTATCGCGAAGAATCTTCACGCCGGGGTGGCTCGTCTCGTCGTAATCGAGTTCGATGAGCTGGCGTCCGAGGGGAACGAGCCCGGCGAGCGTGAGCGGAATCTCGTCTGCGGTGTTCTGCCAAAGCGTTCCGCTCCCGGCGCGTGCGGCGTTGACGTTGAGGAAGGGAGCGTACAGCTCGCGCATGACAGACGGTGATCTGAGGGCGCGCCACGCGGCAGACGGATCGGTGTCGAGCACGAGTTTCAGCTGCACGTACATGTCTTCAGTCTGCACCGTGTCGCCTGCATCAGGTAGAAATAGCACATGGCTATCAGGTACTGGCTCGGCGTGGTGCAGCGCGACCACGTGCGCGACGCCGTGCGCCTGGGCATCGGGCAGCTGAACCACGGCAGCCGCGAGGCGATCAGCAGGCTGAACGAGGCAGATGGACTCGTCTATTACTCGCCGAGGGAGACACTCGATGGCGAGCCGCTGCGGGCCTTCACAGCCATCGGTCGCGTCGCCGACGATGACGTGTACTCGGCAGATCGGCGTGCCGATGCATCCGCTCGCCAGTGGCGTCGCCGCATCGATTGGTACCGCCCGGCGATCGAAGCGCCGATTCGGCCCCTCAAGCCGCACCTCGATCTCACGCGGTCGAGTCGCAACTGGGGAATGAAGCTGCGGTCGGGCCTTGTCGAGCTCAGCCGCCACGATTGGGACGCCATTCGCGCCGCGATGCGCATGCCGGCCCCCGAAGATCGTCACCCCCACGACCGCGTCATCGGCGATGTGGTGTCCCGACCGCGCGAGGGCCCCACCTGGTACTGACCGGTCTCCGCCGTCATGCGGTGAAACACTCCGCGCTCTGCGTCAGCGACCCGCCTATTCTGGGGGCGTGAGCACAGCAGACAATCAGCAGGGCCGGTATGAGGTGCGTTTCGAGTGGGGGACAGCGGGATTGTCGGCCGTCGCCGACGGAGCGGGCGTCATCATCGTGGTGCAGGGCATCGCCGGCGCCCGCCAGACGTCAGCGGTCGTCGAGGCGCATGGGCGCGAGCGCGCTGACACGGCCATCGTGGATGCTGCCCTCGCCTCTGGCGCCTGCGTCTTGGCCGCCTCGCTGGGCAACCGAACGGCCGTGGCGACGTACGTGCTTCAGCATCAGGTCGACCGCGGCGAACGCGTGCGCGTTGCGATCGTTGCCGAGACTGATCCGGATGCCGTCGGCTCAGGGTTCGCCGTCGACGCACTGTTCGCGGCAGGCGCCGTCATCGATGCGCTCGCCGCCGTCGGCATCGACTACGCGTCTCCCGAAGCAGCGGCCGCGTGTGCAGCGTTCACGGGGCTTGAACGCGCGATCGGGCATCTGTACACGGCGTCGACAGCCGGTCAACGGCTCATCGCAGAGGGCAGACGCGACGCGGTCGTCGCGGCAGGAAAGATCGATGCGAGCAAGCGTGTTCCCGTGCTCGGCGACGACGGCTACTGGGTGGCCAGCTGAGAATCGGCGAGGGCCGCGCTCTTCGCCCGCTGCCTGGCACGATGCTGACGCACCTTGTGCCGATTTCCACAGCGCTGCATCGAGCACCAGCGTCGCGTTCCAGCGCGAGACGTGTCGAAGTAGAGAAGGCCGCAGTCATCGGCATCACAGGCGCGAATCGTTCCGTTGCGCTCGCCGCTGAACACGGCGACGGCATCGCGCGCAATCGTCGAGAGTGCCTGCGCTGCGCGGGGCAGCGTGCGACCGGCCTGGCGTGAGCCGCCATCGAGCCTCGGCGGCAGGTCGGGCGTGGCCGCGTACAGGTTGATCATGTCGATGTCGCGTCGCAGCGGCTGCTTATTCGCGGCGACGGCGAGGGTGACGTGAGCGATCGCCTCGCGCAGCGTGTGCGCGTCGCGCAGATCGCGGTCGGCGGATGCTGCCACGGCATTCCGATCCGCCAGCCAGTCGTCGAGGTCTGCGGTGTTCACCAGCTGCTCCCAGCTGGCCGCGTGCCCATCGCCGGTGTCGCCCATGGGCCCGGTATATGCGAAATCGAGGCACAGCGCGCCGCTGTCAAACCACCAGCGGGTTCCCTCGCGAGACTCGAGCCATTGCCCGGTCTCCGATCGTCTTTCCCCCGAAATCACGCATTCACTCTAGCCGGTCGTCATCGCGAACGAGCGGGCCGCGGTCAACGCGAGTAGGCCCGGCAGCCGGTGCCGAGCCTTCCATCGCTACGCCCGGTGAGCGGCTACGGCGCTCCACGACACCGGAGGGAGACGAAGAGCCAGGACCCCGTCGACCAGTTCTGCCCCGTGAAGCGGCTTCAGACCGACGCGCTCCTGATCATCGATCGTGTTCTTCGCGTACACGTCGTCATCGTGAAGCGTTGCCGCCTCCGCGAGAGATGTGACCTGAAACTCAGTGAGGTCGATTGTCAGATCAACTGGTTCGGTCAGGCTGCGGTTCACGAGGAAGACAGAGACCGAGTCGTCGTCGTGGGTCATCACGGAATCGATGAGAGGTGCCTCCCCGTGGACGGCGGTCGCATACGTGGGTGCATCGATGCGTGGAACAATCACGGTGCCGCGCGCGAGCCTGCTTGTCGCTGAGAACGGGAAGAACGTCGTCTGCCGCCAGGCATCACCGCCAGGCTCGGTTCTGATCGGAGCAATCACATTGACGAGCTGGGCCAATGATGCCGACCTCACTCGAGCGTGATTCTTCAGCAGCGTGATCAGCAGGCCACCGAGCACCACAGCGTCGGCGACGGAATACGTGTCTTCGAGCTGACGGGGCGCAACCTGCCATTCATCGTTGACTTCATCTGACGCGCGGTGCTCGTCGAGATACCAGATGTTCCATTCGTCAAACGACAGCTGAATCTGCTTCGAGCTGCGGAGTTTTCGGCCGACGTGATCCGCCGTCGCGACGACTGTATCGATGAAGTACTGCATGTCGAGCGATGAGGCGAGGTACGAGCCGAGGTCGCCGCCTCGCTCCTGGTAGTACGCGTGACACGAGATGAAATCGACGTGCTCGTATGTGTGCTCGAGGACCGTGCGCTCCCAGTCGCCGAACGTCGGCATTCCCGAGCCAGAAGATCCGCACACGACCAGCTCAAGATCATTGTCTGCCGCCTTCATCGCCTGGGCCGTTCGCGCGGCGAGGGTGCCGTAATCCTCGGCGCTTCGGTAGCCGGTCTGCCAGGGGCCGTCCATCTCGTTCCCGAGGCACCACATCCGGATGCCGTGAGGCTCTGTTGTGCCGTTCGCGATGCGCTGGTCGCTCAGCGCCGTTCCCGACGGATGGTTGCAGTACTCGAGCAGGTCGAGGGCCTCTTCAATCCCACGCGTGCCGAGGTTGGCGGCCATCATGAGCTCGGAGTCCGTCAGGGCAAGCCAACGAGCGAACTCGTCGACTCCCACCTGGTTCGTCTCGAGCGAGTGCCACGCGAGATCGCGGCGCACTGGTCGCTTGTCTCGAGGGCCGACGCTGTCTTCCCAGCGGAACCCCGAGACAAAGTTGCCGCCCGGATAGCGGACAGTCGTCGTTCCCAGTTCCTTGACCAGATCGACGACATCGAGACGGAAGCCGTCTGCATTCGCTGTCGAGTGCTCGGGCTCGTAGATTCCGGTGTAGACGCATCGGCCCAGGTGCTCGACGAATGTGCCGAAGATGCGCCGATCCACTGACGCTACAGCGTCATCGCGGCGGGCGAGGATGGTTGCTCTGGTCATAAAAAAACCTTTGACTGTGAATGCGAACAGACGGGGTGTCTCAACTAGCGAATTCTCACCCCTTGACAGCGCCGAGCGCCAAGCCTGATTGCCAGTATCTTTGCAGACTGAGGAAGGCGATGATCAGCGGAATGATCGTGAGCAAGGATGCCGTGAGCACCAGGTTTTGGATGAGGATGCCGTTCCCTGCGGACGAGCCCATCTTGTTCCACTGATCGATGCCGATTGTGAGCGGATACCAGTTGGGATCCTTCAGCATGATGAGCGGCAGGAAGTAGTTGTTCCAGATCGACACAAACGAGAAGAGAAGGACGGTGATTGCCGCGGGAGTGAGCATCGGCAGGGCGATCTGGGCGAATGTGCGGAACTCACCCGCTCCATCGATCTTCGCCGCTTCGAGAAGCCCGGTTGGCACCGCCTGAGCAGAGAACACCCACATCAGGTACAGCCCGAACGGGTTGATGAACGAGGGAATGAGGATCGCCCACGGCGTGTTTGTCAGCCCAAGGTTCGCGAAAAGTAGGAACTGCGGAATCGCCAAGGCGATGCCGGGAACAGAGATTGAGCCCAGAACGATGAGCAGGAAGACCTTCTTGCCCGTGAATCGCAGCTTCGCCAGCGCGTATCCGCCCAGCGCAGCCAGTGCCGTCGACACAGTGGCGCCGACGCCGACGTAGAGGAGCGTGTTCAGGAGCCACCGCGAGAAGATTCCGTCTTGGAACGTGAAGACGTCAACGATGTTCTGCCACAGAGAGAACTGCGAGCCGAAGCTGAGGCCGAACGACGATATGAAGTCGGCCTGCGATTTCGTCGCGTTGATCAGCAGCCAGACCAGCGGCAGCAGGCAGTAGACGGTGAAGAGCCCCGTCACAAACGTGAGCGTCGCGTTCTTCTTCGGATTCGCCACGGTGTAGAGCTGGCGCGGCTTCGCGGCTGCGGCATCCGCCACCCTGTCTCTTTTCGATGTGCGTTCGGACCGTGGTGCATCTGGGGTCTTCAGCGTGTTCATTCGAGTGCGTCCTTCATTCCTCTGATCTGCACGACGTAGGCGATGGCGATCGTGATCGCAGCCATGACCAGCGCGAGCGCAGCGGCATAGCCTTGCTGAGAGCCCGTGAACGCCAGGTTGTAGGCGTAGAGGTTGGGCGTGTAGTAGGTAGTGATTCCGCTGTTTGACACCATCGATGACAGGATCTGCGGTTCGTTGAACATCTGAAACGTTCCGATGATCGAGAAGATGATCGTCACGACAAGTGAACCGCGCAAGGCGGGAAGCTTGATCATTTTCACGACCTGAAACTCTGTGGCGCCGTCGATCGCCGCCGCCTCATAGAGCTCGTGCGGAACCGCTTTGAGCGCGGAGTAGAAGATGAGCATGTTGTAGCCGGTGAACGCCCACGTGATCATGATTCCGATGGAGATCATCGTGGTGTCCGGTCTGAACGGGTCGATCGATGTTCCCACTGCCTCATTGAGATTTCCGATGAGACCGTACTTCGTGCCCATCATGAAGCCCCACATCAGTGTCGACACGATGGCCGGAACGGCGTACGGCAGAAATACCGAGATGCGCATGAATTTGGTGCCGTGAAGCCGTTTGGAATCGAGGGCCATCGCCAGTGACATGGCGACGATCAGCATGACGGGCACCTGAATCGCTGTGAAGACCATGACCCGGATGACGCCGTTCCAGAACTTCGCGTCGCCGAAAAGTTGGATGTAGTTGCTGAGCCCGACGAATACCTGGCCGCCGATCAGTTTGTCCTGAAACAGGCTGAGATACGCGGCGAAGCCAATGGGAATGATGAACACGAGAGCGAACAGCACGGCAAACGGTGCGATGAACAAGAGACCGGTTTGACGGTGTCGGCGACGCTGTGGCGGCACCGGGCGCGCATTTTTCAGCCCGTGCGGAGCTGAAGTTCGAACGGTGGCACTCATCGAGAGCGACCTGCCTTTCGATCGGGCGCGTGCTGTGCCGCTCGAGGCGCGCGGCACAGCACACGGGTCATTTGACGGTGAAGCCCTGCTCGTTGCCGTAGTCGGTCATCTGCGTCTTCCACTCGTCGAGAATCTCGGCAAGTGAACCGTTCCCCGTGGAGTAGTAATCGGCCGAGATGTCTCCGTATGCCGTGCGCGCCCACTCGAAGAACGGCGGGTACTGCCATCCGGTTGCGACGTTCTCTGATGCCTGCGCCAGCACGGCGTTGTAGGTTTGGTCGCCGAAGTATTCGTTTGTCTGGTTGCGGAACTCGTCGCTCTCGAGAATCTTGGTATTGGGGACGAAAGCGCCCTCGTCAACGCGCGTCTGAACGCCGTCGCCATGCGTGAAGTACTCGAGGAACAGGAAGGCAGCTTCCTTGTTCTGTGACGCCTCAGGAATGCCCATCGCGCTGCCTCCGTTCTCTGCGCCGACCTGCGGACCTTCTTCCCACTGCGGAAGCGGGGCGACACGGAAGTCCCCTGCGGCATCCGGGGCACGTTCGGGAAGCGTCGACGTCAGCCAGCCTCCCGTGATCTGCGTGGCTAGCGTTCCGTCGTTGAGCGCACGGTTCCATTCGTCAGACCAACCGGCAATCTCGGTATTGATGAGGCCTTCGTCGAGAAGCTTCTGCCAGTACTCGACTGCCTGCGTGGTTTCGGCACCCTCGAAGTCAATCGACACGTTCGTGCCATCGACGTCGAACGGACGTCCGCCCGCCTGCCAGATGAGAGAGAGCAGCATGAAGATGTCGGCGGAGTCGTTGGTGATGTAGTACTCGTCACCGAGCGCGTGGATTTTCTTCGCAGCCTCGTAGAACTCGTCCCACGTCGTCGGCGCCTCCGTCACGCCGGCCTTCTCGAACGTCGCCTGGTTGTAGAACATCGCGGCTGGGCCGTAATCTGACGGCAGCGCGTAGACGCCGCCGTCGATGCTGACGTTATTCCACGCGGCAGGAACGTAGTCGTCTTTGAAGCCTGCGGCCTGCTCGCTGAGGTCGGTCAGCTTTCCGGGGATCGCGAAGTACGGGATCGAGAAGTACTCGAACATCACGATGTCGGGCACTCCTGAACCCGCCTGGATGGCGTTGTCCAGCGCCTTGTATTCGTCGTACGAGGAACCAGCGTTGACCACATCAACTGTGATGTTCGGGTGCTCCTCCTGAAAGCCTTCGACTGCTGCCTCGACGGTTCCATCCCAGCTCCAGACGGTGAGCTTCACATCATCTGTGCTCGCCTGCCCGGATGTGCCGCTGCAGGCTGTCAGCGTCAGGGAGAGGGCAAGCAACGACGCTGCTGCAACCCTCATACGGCCATTCATAGGTACTCCTTTGTATTGACTCTGCCCGTGGACGCGGTGACGTCCGCTAGCGAACGGCGAGGGCGCACAATTGCGCCCCTTCGGTGCTCTTCAGCATCCTTCACAGCGAAAGTATTTCGTAAATGTTTCTAGTTGTGAATTTATCCATGCTCCCGACAAATGTCAAGGGCGCGGGGGAGTCGACAAGCGTGGCGCCGCTGCGTTTGACGGCGTCGAACATGACGGATGCTCGCGCGTTATCGCTGACGAACCCCGGAACCGCGGAAGCGCGCGGATGTGAACGTGCGCATGCGGAACCCGCCGGATCAGCTGCCTGGCTTTCCCGTCGTGTCACGGATGACGAGCGAGGTGGCAAGCTGAATCTGCGACGACGCGGGGCTGCCGCCTCGGGAGAGGCTCAGCAGGGTCTCGACGGCCATAGCGCCCATGCCCGTGAGGGGCTGGTGCACCGTTGTGAGCTTCGGGCTGAGCTGCCGGGCCTGGGGAACGTCGTCGAACCCGATGATCGACACCTGGCCGGGAATCTCGAGCGACCGCTCGCGTGCGGCCTGCACGACGCCGAGAGCGATGTCGTCGTTGGCGCAGACGAAGCCGGTTGGCCGTGTCGGAAGGGCCAGCAGCGACCGTGCGCGCTCGAGCCCGCTCTCGAAAGAGAAGTCATCGGCGCTAACGTAGCGATCGTCGATCGAGAGGTCTGCCTGTTGCATGGCCGACACGAATCCAAGTCGTCGTTCGATGGACGGAGCCGAATCAGGAACTCCGCCAAGCCACGCGATCCTGCGGTGGCCGAGCTCAATGAGGTGATCCGTTGCGGTGCGCCCACCCATCCAGTTTGTCGCGCTGATGGAGACGAAGTTTGAATCGCTCGTGCCGATGGGGTCAATCGTGACGATGGGAACCTGAGCGCGGCGGATCGCGTGAACGAGTTCTGCAGACAGCGACGTGGTCAAGACGACGACGCCGAGCGCTCCCGAGATCTGGCGAACCCATGAACTGGCGCTCTCTGCGTCGCTGACCCGTGCTGCATCGTTGAGAGAGCGCACAACAAGGTCGATGTGGAAGCCGGAAGCCGCGTTCACCATTCCGCTGAGGATCGTTGACGAGTAGGGGGTGGCAAAATTCTCTGCCGAGCAGACGATGTACTGCCGGCGCGCCGTGGCATCGTCCGTCGATCGCTCGTACTTCGATGAGGCAAGTGCCTCGATCACTCTCTCCCGTGTCTCAGCGGAGACGCCCGGGCGGTCATTGAGCACCTTCGAGACAGTGGCGACGGACGTTCCCGCGGCGCGCGCAACGGTCTGCAGTGTCGGTCGGGCTTGGGCCACGGCGTTTCCAATCGAGAAATTTTTTCTATCGTAGCGCGAGCGATGATCTGCACCCAGAGGATCGCCGCGTGGTTCGCGCAGGACGATGACAGCGATTTTTGCCCCTTGGGGAGTGATTGATGTTCTGCTACTGTCTCGAACTATGGAGAAGAGTGCAACGAAACACTTTCACGAAAATGTATCAGGCACAGCCTCACTGCGCGTGGGCATGGTTGGCTACGCGTTCATGGGAGCCGCTCACTCACACGCATGGCGCACGGCACCGCGCTTCTTCGATCTGCCCCTGAAGCCAGAGCTCACGGCGATCTGCGGCCGCAATCGGGAGGCAGCCACCGAAGCTGCTGCGCGGATGGGGTGGGACTCGGTCGAGACAGACTGGCGCGAACTGATTGCCCGAGACGACATCGACCTCATTGACATCTGCACGCCGGGCAACACGCACCGCGAAATCGCGCTCGCCGCGCTGGCTGCGGGCAAACACGTGCTGTGCGAGAAGCCGCTTGCGAACACGGTCGACGAGGCGAACGAGATGGCAGAGGCTGCCGTGCGCGCTGCTGAGCAGGGCGTGCTCGCGATGTGCGGGTTCAGCTATCGGCGCACGCCCGCGCTGAGCCTCGCGCGCCGATTTGTCGAAGAGGGACGGCTCGGCAGCATCCGTCATGTTCGTGCCCAGTACCTGCAGGACTGGCTGAGTGACGAGAACGCGCCGCTCACGTGGCGGCTTGACCGCGAGAAGGCCGGAAGCGGCGCCCTCGGCGACATCGGCGCTCACAGCATCGACCTGGCGCAGTGGATCACCGGGCAGAGCATCGAGGGCGTGTCTGCGCTGACACATACGTTCGTGGGCGAACGCCCCGTCGGCGGCGACTTCGTCGGGCTCGGCGGCCACGGTGCCGCGGCGAATGCAGAGAAGGGTTCCGTGACAGTGGATGACGCGGCGATCTTCAGCGCACGGTTCTCGGGCGGCGCTCTCGGCGTCTTCGAGGCGACGCGTTTCGCGCTCGGCCGCAAGAACGCGATGCGAATCGAGGTAAACGGCAGCCTCGGATCCATCTCATTTGATTTCGAAGAGTCAAACATTTTGAACTACTACGACGGAAGAGACGACGCCGAGGCAATCGGCTTCCGGCGCATCATCGCGACCGAACCCGAGCACCCGTACGTCGGACGCTGGTGGCCCACCGGTCATGGGCTCGGCTACGAGCACAATTTCACCCACCAGGTTGTCGACCTGGTGAACAACATCGCCGAGGGCAGTCAGCCGCGACCGTCATTCTCGGATGCCGCGCAGGTGCAGCAGGTTCTGGATGCTGTCGAGCACAGTGCAGCGCACGACTCGAGATGGCAGTCGGCGTGAGAACCACCAGCGCGAAAAACGTCAGAAGAGAAGGAGTCGAGCAATGACGCGACCGATCACCTTGTTTACGGGCCAGTGGGCAGACCTTCCGTTTGAGGAGGTCGCTCGCCTTGCTGGCGAGTGGGGGTACGACGGACTGGAGATCGCCTCGTGGGGCGACCACCTCGATGTGCGCCGTGCAGCCACCGACCCCGAGTACGTGCGCGAGCGCACGCAGATTCTCGAGCGCAATGGATTGAGTGTGTTCGCGATAGCGAACCATCTCGTCGGGCAGGCCGTGTGCGACGACCCGATCGACGAGCGCCACGAAGACATTCTGCCTCCGCACGTGTGGGGAGACGGAGACCCCGAGGGTGTGCGTCAGCGCGCCGCGGAAGAGATGAAAGACACGGCACGGGCTGCTGCGGCGCTCGGCGTCGACGTGGTGACCGGCTTCAGCGGATCGGCGATCTGGAAGACCGTCGCCGGGTTTCCGCCCGTGCCCGACGGCATGATCGAGGCGGGCTACCGAGACTTCGCCGAACGGGGGAGCCCGATTCTCGACGTGTTCGACGAGGTCGGAGTGCGATTTGCCCTTGAGGTTCACCCCTCAGAGATCGCGTACGACTACTGGACGGCGAAGCGCGCCCTCGAGGCGATTGGCGATCGGGACGCGTTCGGCTTCAACTTCGACCCCAGCCACTTCGTCTGGCAGCAGGTCGACCCGGTGACGTTCCTTCTCGACTTTGCGCCGAAGATCTATCACGTGCACTGCAAGGAGTCCGTTGTGCAGCTCACGGGCGGTCGCAACGGCAGACTCGGCTCCCACCTGCCCTGGGGAGATCCTCGACGCGGGTGGGACTTCGTCTCGACGGGCCACGGCGATGTTCCCTGGGGTCCGATCTTTCGGGCGCTCAACTCCATCGGATACCACGGGCCGACAAGCGTCGAATGGGAAGACGCCGGCATGGACCGGCTCGTCGGCGGCCCCGAAGCTCTCGCCTTCGTGCGCACTCTGGCGCAGATCACGCCACCGGATGCTGCATTCGACGCGGCGTTCTCGCAGACGAAATAGCTCCCAGAAGACAACGCATTCATAGATATACAGGGAAGTAGATACAAGGACAATGAGCAGTAACCGCAGGCAGGCACTCATCGTGCGCGGAGGATGGGACGGGCACCAGCCCGTCGAGACGACGAACAGCGTGATTCCATTTTTGGAGCAGAACGGCTTCGATGTGCGCGTCGAAGAATCGACGGCTGTCTACACAGAGAGCGACTATCTCTCGACCGTCGATCTCATCGTGCAGACGAACACCATGAACACCATCGCCGACGATGAGCTGCGCGGACTGATCAGGGCGGTTCGCGCGGGCACCGGGCTCGGCGGGTGGCACGGCGGCATCGCCGATTCGTACCGCAACAGCGCTGACTATCTGCACATGGTCGGAGGGCAGTTCGCCCACCACGCCGCGAAGGCTCCGAAGGATCAGCTCGCAGGGGAACAGGCAGACAATTACGTCACGCACACGGTGAACATCGTTTCCGAGCGCTCCGATCACCCCATCGTCGCCGGGCTCGACGACTTCGAGCTCACGACCGAGCAGTACTGGGTGCTCTCTGACAGTTACAACGATGTGCTTGCCACGACGACCGTTGCCGCACGTGACTTCGATGCCTGGTCGGCGCCGGTGACGACGCCGACCGTGTGGACGCGTCAGTGGGGAGCAGGGCGCATCTTCGTCTGCACGGCAGGGCACCGCCTTGAGGTTCTCGACAACCCGAACGTTCGCACGATCGTCGAGAGGGGGCTCCTGTGGGCAGCACGGTGAACATTGGCATCATCGGCGTCGGCAACATCAGCGCGCAGTACTTCGCCGAGCTTCCGAAGCACGCGGGCGTCTCGATCGTCGCTGTCGCCGACGTCGACCAGAACCGGGCGGATTCTGTTGCAGCTGAGCGCGGCGTCAGGGCGCTCAGCGTTGACGCGCTGCTCGCCGACTCCGGCGTCGACCTCGTGCTCAACCTCACGATCCCTGCCGCGCACGCCGAGATCGCGCTGCGCGCACTCGAATCGGGAAAGCATGTGTATGGCGAGAAGCCGCTCGCGCTCACTCCGGCCGAGGCGGCGCCCGTTCTCGAGTTCGCTCGCGACACGGGCCTGCGCGTCGGATGCGCCCCCGATACCGTGCTCGGCACCGGAGTGCAGACGGCGCGGCACGCGCTCGACGCCGGCCGCATCGGGGCGCCGGTTGCGGCATCCGTTCACTGGAGCGCACCGGGACACGAACGCTGGCACCCGGCCCCCGGCTTCTACTACCAGCCGGGCGGCGGTCCGCTGTTCGACATGGGCCCGTACTACCTCACGAGTCTCGTGACGCTGTTCGGTGCGGTGACGCGAGTGTCGGGAACCGTGACGCGCTCCGATCGAGAGCGCACCGTGTCGCAAGGCCCGCTTGCCGGGCAGCCGCTGCCTGTTGCCGTCGACACGCATATCACCGCTCTGCTCGAGCATGCCTCCGGTGTCACCGCGACAGTGACCATGAGCTTTGAGGTGTGGGCAACGCGGGCGCCGCTGTTCGAGGTATACGGAACGGCGGGCACGATCGTCGTTCCCGACCCCAACAACTTTTCGCACGTCGGCGAGGTGTGGACGCAAGACACCGCCGAGTGGATGCCGCTTGACGACGCCGCGGGTTTCCGCGACGGCGGGCGTGGCATCGGCATCGTCGACCTCGCGGAGGCGCTCGACGAGGACAGACCTCATCGCGCGTCGGGCGACATGGCCTTTCATGTTCTCGAGATCATGGACGCGATTCTGCGTGCAGGCGATGAGCACCGGGTCATCGACATCACCAGCACAGTCGAGCGGCCGGAGGCAGTGCCGCTGCGCTGAACGGACGGGGTCAGCCCCGAGGCACCGTTAAGCGAAGATTGTCGGCGATGGGCCGAAGCAACGTCGTGAGTTCAGCTCGTTTGTCGGCCGGAACATCGTCGACGACCAGGCGTCTGATCTCGGCCATGTGCGTCGCGGCAGCAGAGAGAAACGCGCGACGTAGCAGTTGGCGCCGCGCCGCTCTCTGGTGACGAAGCCCTGCTCGTCCAACCGAGTGACGGTGCGACAGTCGCGAGTATGACCCCGACGTGATGACGCTGAGATCGGCCATGGTGCTGTGTTCTCCGGCGCCCGATGCAGCGTCAGCAGCACCGCGTAGTCGTAGCGGCCCAGCCCAAGGAGGAGCTGGAGGCCCTGCCGTCGACGTCGCAGCCGTCCGTCAACAGGTCGTCGCAGATAGAGAGCGTCGAGAGCAGGCTGAGTGAGATCGAGAGCACCCTCGGCGGCTGAGAAGCTCCAGGCCTCACCCTCCTGCCGGTGGCAGTGGTCATCGCCGGGGCCTGGATAGCCGTCGCCGGGCTCATCACGGGCGCTCAGTGGGCCCTGGACGTGGACGGGAGCATGTGGCTCGGTATCGGGCGCTGGCTCGTGGTCGGCGTGGGCCTCGCCGGTGCCGGCTACGCCCTCTTCTCGTCCGTCCGCTGCGTCGCCGGTCTGGTGGAGGCATGGAAGGGCTGCGGGTTGCCGAAGTGGCCCCGGTGGCAGAGGTCGCCACCAGGCATGCTCCAGATCGACAATGTCACGTCCCGGCCGTTGTGACCTTGATGGTCATCTCGTCCACGTTTGGCATGTGCTTTCTAACCGATGCCTCGGCGTCCTCCGCGAGGCGGTCTGCGTCGGCGAGGCTCGTCGCCGTGGTGCGCACGACGGCGTCGCCGTAAAGGCGGTGGCCCACCCAGCGCATCCTCACGCGCTCGACCGACTCGACCTCGGCCAGGTGCTCCAGGGCGTGTTCGGCTCGGTCGACGAGCTCAGGCTCGATGCCGTCCATCAACCGTCGGCCGACTGAGCGAACCGTGCCGACGAGCAGCACTGCGATCATGGCGGAGATGAGCAAGCCAACGATCGGATCGGCCAGCGGGAAGCCCAAGAGGACGCCGATGCCGCCGACAACGACGGCAAGTGAGGTGAACCCGTCAGTTCGGGCGTGGATGCCATCGGCGACTAGAGCCGCCGAGCCGATTTTCCTCCCGACACGAATCCTATAGACGGCGACGGCCTCGTTACCGAGAAAGCCGACGACGCCGGCAGCGATCACCCAGCCGACGTTCTCCATCGCACGCGGATGAATCATGCGGTCGATCGCCTCCCACGCTGCGATCACAGCAGACAGCGCGATCATGAGGACGATGAAGAGGCCGGCGAGGTCCTCGGCTCGGTTGAAGCCGTACGTGTACTTCCGCGTCGCAACGCGCCGCGAGAGGACGAACGCGATCCACAATGGCACCGCGGTCAGGGCGTCGGACAGGTTGTGGATCGTGTCCGCCAACAACGCGACCGACCCCGAGAAAGCGACAATCACCGCTTGCACCACGGTGGTCGCGAGCATGACCACGAGGCTAATCTTCAGCGCCCGGATCCCCTCGGAATGCGCCTCCATCGCGTCGTCGATCGAGTCGGCCGCGTCGTGCGAGTGCGGGACGAAGATCCCGTAGAGAAAGCCCTTGAACCCTGTCGGGTGTGAGTGGCCGTGCTCGCCGTGGTTGTGGGAGTGCCCATGACCGTGTTCGTGGGACTGCGCCGCATGCTCGTGATCGGCGTCGATCTGATGGGGGTGGTCGTGGGCGCTCATGCTTCTTCTCGGTCCTTGTGGTGGTGCGCCGGGACCTGCCCATTGGCGACGGAATGCTCAGCCTGGAAGATCGCGTCCGATACCAGTTGAGAGGCGTGCTCGTTCGCCAGCCGGTAGTACACGCGCTGCCCGTCTTGTCGAGTCGTGACGATCCGTGCCATGCGCAGTCTTGCTAGATGCTGCGACACCGCCGCCGGGGACTTATCCACGATCTCAGCGAGACGGTGCACCGGCAGCTCCTCGCTACCCCGTAGCGCCAAAATGATCCGCACCCGCGTCGCGTCTGCGAGAAGGCCGAACACCTCAACGGCGAGTTCCACATACTGACTATCGGGATCCAATCCGCATAACTGCGTATCTGCGTTCATGCGCATATTATTGCATAAGGAGGATGAATGTGCCGTTAGATTCGTGGCGGGACCAGCCGCCAGTGCTACAACCCCGACATGAGGTACGAGTCGCCGTTGTATCTTGCGGAGCAGGCGGCCTCGCTCGACCTGCTTTCGGGTGGACGCGTACGTCTGGGGATCGGCAGAGGGTCGCCCGAGATTGCTGATGGTGGTTATCGCCACTTCGGTAACGTCCCCGCACGGGGAACAGGACCAGGTCAGATGGGCCGAGACAATGCGCTGCGGATGCTCGCCGCACTTCGCGGGGCTGGAGTCGCTGCGCCCAATCCCGAGCAGAGCATCAGCGACGATCTGCTGCCGATCATGCCTCAGTCACCAACTCTGCATGAGCGCATCCTGTGGGGAGCGGGCAATCGCGATACCGCCATGTGGGCTGCCGAACACGGGCTGGGGCTGACGAGCTCTACGGTCGTCATTGACGACACAGCGGTGTCGTTCACCGGGCTGCAACGCCAGCAGATTGACAGCTTTCATGACGACTGGCGTCAGCACGGGTGGTCATGGCAACCGAGAGTGACCGTTGCTCGCGGCATCGAATCGCGGTCAGTGAGGGAGGTGACCGGTACGGAGAAGAATGTCGAAATCAGCGGTGAAGCGCTCGGCGTCGACTCTGCGGTTGGGCATCATCTTAATATCGCGGGTCTCGCTGGAGTGCACCTTCACCCGGGTGAAGAGTCCGGGCGTGTAGCTGATGCCGGTGATTGAGCGTGCGCTGGCTTCTCTTTTGACTCGCACTCCCTTGGGCCCGCCGGTGACCTTTGCGACAAGAAGCCGACGCACCGTCGCGATCATGACGAGCGGATAGCGCCCCGCGACGCCCGGAAGTGCGAGCAGAACCTCTTCGGCATCATCCAAGATTTTGGGAACATCACGCCGCAGTCCGGGCGAAGAGAAAAGTTCGTTGAGGGAGAGCGCGGTGCCGTAGGACATTGCGGCGGGAGTGGGAACCATGGTGACAGCGTAAAGGCGCAGTCGACGACCCGTCGATGGGGACGCGTCCCCCTTGGGGCCGCGTGGCGACAAGTGCAGGGGGCCTGTCAGCCCAGCACCTCGCGAAAGAACTCGAGCGCATACTGGCGATCGAGCGGCCCACCGCCCTCGTGTCCGTTGTACTGCCACAGTGACATGCGCTTGGCGCCCTGCCACTCGTTGAAGGCACCGTAGACCGTCGACGGCGGGCAGGTCGGGTCCATGAGGCTTGCCGAGAACAGCGTCGGCGCTGTTGCGCGACGGGCGAAGTTGACGCCGTCGAAATACGACAGCACCTCGTGCACGCTCTCCACCTTGTCGCGATGCACAGCGAGGTAGCGCCCGATCTCTTTGTATGGGTCGTTGTCTGTGATGACGGTGGCGCGACGGAAGTCGCAGAGGAACGGCACGTACGGCGCGGCGGCGGCGACGTCGGGAACGAGCCCGGCGACGGCGACGGTGATGCCGCCGCCCTGGCTTCCGCCGGTGATCACCGTGCAAGCGGCATCCGTCATCTCGAGCTCTCGGGCGGTTTCCAGCGCACGCACGCCGTCGGTGATCAGTCGGCGGTAGTAGTACGTTTCACGGCTGTCGATGCCGCGCGTCATCATGCCGGGAATCTGCGGTCCGCTGCCGTCGGGGTCTGTCGTGTCGCCCGTTGACCAGCCCGAGCCCTGCCCTCGGGTGTCCATGAGCAGGTGTGCAAACCCGGCCGACGCCCACATCAGGTTCTCGTGGACGTGCCCACGGCCTCCACCGTAACCGACGTACTCGACGACGGTCGGCAGCGGCGCACGTGCGCCGGAGGGAAGCCGCAGCCACGCCTTCACGGGCTGCCCGGCGAAGCCGGAGAACGTGACGTCGTATGTGTCGATCGTCGTGAGCCCCGTCTCGACACGGGTGAGGGTGGGGGAGGATGCCGCGTCGCGCGCCTGCTGCAGCGTCGTCGTCCAGAACGCATCGAAGTCGCCGGGGTCGGTCTGCGAACTGCGATACAAGGGGAGATCGGCTTCGGGCATGTCAACGAACATCGATGTACGTCTCTTTCTGCGCAGGGGCACACGGGGACGCAGTCCAGAGTACCGGCATCGAGAGCCGTACTGAGACCCGTACTGAGACCCGCGGCCGAGGTGTTTGTCGTTCGATTCGACAAATATCTTGCGAACTGAGTGTCGAAGCGTTTAGACTCATCGACAGCACAGCGTCGAAACGTTTAGACAAACGCGATCTCCCCCCCCGATCATCTCGGCGCTCAGGGCCTTACAAGGAGGTAATTCCGTGAAACGCCAATCGAAGGTGGCAACTGCACTCGCCGCCGTAGCAGTGGGAGCCATGGCGCTCTCAGGCTGCTCGGCCGGAGCAAGCCACGACGAAGACACACTCGTGCTCTGGCACTACGAAAGCGCAGACAGCGCCATGGGCATCGCGTGGGCTGAAGCAATCAAGATCTTCGAAGAAGAGACCGGAGCAACTGTCGAATTCGAAGAGAAGAGCTTCGAGCAGATTCGCTCGACGGCCAGCCAGGTTCTCAACTCAGACGAAGCACCAGACATTCTCGAGTACAACAAGGGAAATGCCACGGCCGGCCTGCTCTCGAGCCAGGGGCTTCTCACCAACATGGATGACGCTGTTGAGAAGTACGGCTGGGCTGACAAGCTCGCGCCGTCACTGCAGACAACGGCGAAGTACAACGAAGACGGAGTTATGGGCTCCGGCAGCTGGTACGGCGTACCCAACTACGGCGAGTACGTCGAGGTGTATTACAACAAGGACATGTTCGCCGATGCCGGGCTCGAGGTTCCCACAACTCTCGACGAGTTCGTTTCTGTGATGCAGTCTTTCGCCGATGACGGCGTCACACCGCTTGCCGAGGCTGCAGCCGAGTACCCGCTCGGGCAGCTCTGGTACCAGCTCGCGCTGACCAAGGCAGACCGCGACTGGGTCGATGCCTACCAGCTGTACACGGACGACGTCGACTTCGGCGGCCCTGAGCTCAGCTACGCCACCGAGACGATCAAGGACTGGACGGACAAGGGATACATCTCGAAGGATTCGACGGGGCTCAAGGCAGAAGATGCCGGAACCGCGTTCATCGCCGGCGACTACCCGATCTTCGTCTCGGGCAGCTGGTGGTACAACCGCTTCAACAACGAGATGGACTCCGACTGGGGCACCTTCCTCTTCCCCGGCGCAGAGATGTCACCGGGCTCGGCAGGAAACATGTGGTCTGTTCCCGAAAAGGCTCAGAACAAAGACCTCGCCTACCAGTTCATCGACATCACGATGCGCCCTGAGATTCAGGCCCTCATCGGCAACAACGGCGGCGTTCCCGTCGCCGCAGATGAGGCAGACATTAACGACGAGAGCAAAGAGCTCATCGCCAACTTCAACACGCTCACCGAGCGCGATGGCATCGCCTTTTACCCCGACTGGCCGACAGCAACGTTCTACGACGAGCTGAACGCCGGCCTGCAGGAGCTGCTGAACGGCACAAAGTCGCCAGCCGACGTGCAGAAGCAGCTGGGCGAGCAGTACCAGTCAGGCGTCGACGACATCGTCGGCTGACTCCAGCGGATGCTGCGGGGCGCCGCCCCGCAGCATCCGGGCCTGGCTGAAAACGCTCGGCATTCACACGTGCACGACCCTTCTTTCCCAAAGGATTTCTCATGGTGACAACGGCTGCGGCTCCCGACGCACGCCCGCGTGAACAGCGCAGGGTGCCCGAAGGGCTGATCCCAGGCGCGACCTCGCGAACCTACTGGTTCTACCTGATTCCCGGGCTGGCGCTGCTTGCCGTGATCATCGTGGTTCCGCTCTTCTGGAACATCTACCTGTCGTTCACCGACTACCGGGGCATCAAGCCGCCGGAGTGGACGGGACTCGACAACTGGATCAAGCTCTTCGGCGATGAGACGTTCTGGACGTCGTTCATCAATTCAATTGCGATGATTCTCGCCATGGTCGTCGTGCCGACGCTGCTCGGCCTGCTTCTCGCGGCAATGCTCTTCGACCTCATCGGGCGCAAGTTCGGCGGAAAGATCGCGAGCTTTCTCCGCGCCACGTACTACCTGCCGCAGATTATGCCGTCGGTGATCGCCGCGATCGTGATCGGCTGGATTCTGAGGCCGGAGAACGGCGCACTCAACAACGTTCTCGGGGCCATCGGCCTCGGCGGGCTGCAGCACAATTGGCTGGGCAGTCCAGACACCGCGCTCATCAGCATCATGGTGATCATGATCTGGGTGCAGCTCGGCTACCCCGTTGTCATCTTCATGGCGGCGCTGCAGCGGGTCGACCCCGAGCTGTACGAAGCAGCCGAACTCGACGGCGCAAATTGGTTTCAGCGGTTCCGCGCCATCACCGCCAGCATCATCCGCCCTGAGATCTTCGTCGTCGTGCTCACCTGCACCATCGCCGCGCTCAAGGTGTTCGGCCCGGTGTACGCGCTCACCGGAGGTGGGCCGGGAACCTCGACGATCGTTCCCGCGTACTACGCATACAGCGAATTCTTCCAGTCGCAGCAGGTGGGCTACGGCGCCACGATCGCGACAGCGCTGACCATTGTGATCGCGATTGTGAGCATCATCTTCATCACCTTCCAGAACCGGCTCGAGCGCAAAGAGGAGCAGGTCTGATGGCCACCGAACTCGTGACGACAAGCAAGCGCGCGCCGATCCGCCGCGCGGGCGGGAAGAATCGCAAGACAGCGAGCGACTGGGTTATTCTCGCCGTCGCCGTTGTGATCGGCTTCTTCATCGCCGTTCCGTTTCTGATCATTCTGATCAATTCGTTCAAATCTCCTGCCGACTACAACACCTCCGGCCCGCTCGCGCTGCCGACGGAGATCTACACAGACGGCCTCGTCGCCTTTTGGGAGCGCGTCAACTTCCCGGAGAAACTGTGGAACAGCATCTACATCTCGGGGCTTGTCGCCGTGTTCGCGGTCGTGATCTCGATGTTCAACGCGTTTGCGCTCGGAATCGGGCGCATCAAGGGGCGCACCTGGATCGTCGTGCTCATTCTGCTGGCGAACATGCTGCCGCAGGAGGTGCTGCTGTACCCGCTGTACTTCATGTTCAAGCAGGTGGGCCTCTACGACAATCAATGGGCCGTCATCATCATCTTCACGGTCATTCAGTCAGCCTTCGGCACGTACCTGCTTGCCTCGGTATACGGAACCTTTCCGAAGGAGCTGCTTGAAGCGGCATCCCTCGACGGCGCAAGCCGCTGGCGCATTCTGTGGAGCGTTGTGTTTCCCATTTCGCGCCCGACGCTCAGCGTTCTGCTGATCTTCTTCTTCATCTGGACGTGGAACGAGTTCTTGATTCCCCTCACGTTCCTCATCAGCAACGCAACTCAGACGGTTCCCGTTGCGATCACCGTGCTGCAGGGTGACCGCCTGATGGACGTGACGACGACGAGCGCCTCGGCACTGCTCGGTCTGATTCCGACCCTCATCTTCTTCCTCATCTTCCAAAGAACCCTCACACGAGGCATCACCGCAGGAGCAGTCAAGTAATGAAGTTCACCGACGGATTCTGGCAGACGCGCCCCGGCGTCACGGCGCTGTATGCCCAGGAGGCGTACGACATCGAGCGCACGGGCGACTCTGTGCGCGTGACCGCTCCGACGCGGGTGATCACGTCGCGCGGTGACACGCTCAACAGGCCGGCGCTTACGGTGACGCTGTCGAGTCCGCTTGCCGGCGTCATCAAGGTGCGCGTCGAGAACCACGTCGGCTCGGGGCACCATCGCGGCTTCGACATGCCGGGGGCGAGAGCTGCTCACCCCGACATTCGCATTGACGACGACGAAGGTGTGCTCACGAGCGGATCGCTCACCGCGCGAGTGACGGCGGGCAGCCCGTGGAACCTCACGTTCGAGTCGAACGGCAACGTGCTCGCGCGAAGCGGCGGCAAATCGATTGGCCGCATGGATCTGCATCAGGATGCCGCCATCGCTGTCGAGCCGGTGGGGGAGGTCGGCGCCTCGGCAGACGGTCGGCCGACGGCATCCCGCTATCTGCTCAGCCAGCTGTCGCTCGGCGTCGGCGAACTCGTCTACGGCCTTGGCGAGAGGTTCGGCCCGCTCGTGAAGAACGGGCAGAGCCTTGACATGTGGAATTCCGACGGTGGAACCTCGAGCGAGCAGTCCTACAAGAACGTTCCCTTCTACCTCACCAACCGCGGGTACGGCGTGCTCGTCAACCACTCGGAGCACGTGTCGTTCGAGGTGGGAAGCGAGACCGTCGAACGGGTGCAGTTCTCTGTGCCGGGCGAGGTGCTCGAATACCTCGTCTTCGACGGCCCGACGCCCGCCGATGTGCTTGAACGCTACACGGCGCTCACCGGTCGCCCCGCCGTTGTGCCCGCGTGGTCGTACGGCCTCTGGCTGTCGACGAGCTTCACGACAGACTACGACGAGAAGACCGTGTCGAGTTTCATCAACGGCATGGTCGAGCGCGACATTCCGCTGAGCGTCTTTCACTTCGACTGCTTCTGGATGCGCGAGTTCAACTGGACGGACTTCGAATGGGACACTCGCGTGTTTCCCGACCCAGACGGCATGCTCGAGCGATTGCACGGCAAAGACCTGCGCGTCAGCGTCTGGATGAACCCGTACATCGCCCAGCGCGGCTCCGCCTTCGACGAGGCCGCGGCCGGGGGCTTTCTCGTGAAGAAGCCAAACGGCGACATCTGGCAGTGGGACATGTGGCAGTCGGGAATGGGGCTCGTCGACTTCACGAACCCTGCCGCCGTCGCCTGGTATCAGGGCAAGATCCGCACGCTGCTCGAGCAGGGTGTCGACGCGATCAAGACAGACTTCGGCGAGCGAATTCCCACCGATGTTGTGTGGCACGACGGAACCGACCCCGCCGCAATGCACAACCTCTATACGCAGCTGTACAACAAGGCGGTCTTCGACGTGCTCGAAGAGCACCGCGGGCAGGGTGAGGCCGTGCTCTTCGCGCGGTCGGCGACAGCGGGCGGCCAGCAGATGCCCGTGCACTGGGGCGGAGACAACTCGTCGAGCTTCGAGTCGATGTCCGAGACCCTGCGCGGTGGTCTGTCGCTCGCCATGAGCGGCTTCGGCTACTGGAGCCACGACATCGGCGGGTTCGAGGGAATGCCCGAGACGTCCGTGTTCAAGCGGTGGGTGGCGTTCGGGCTGCTGTCGAGCCACTCGCGGCTGCATGGCTCGACGAGCTACCGGGTGCCGTGGCTGTTCGACGACGGAACGGAAGAGCCGGGGCAGAGCGCCGTCGATGTGACGCGCACGTTCGCACAGCTCAAGAACACGCTCATGCCGTACCTGCTTCAGGTGGGCAGCGAGGCAAACGAGAAGGGGCTTCCCTTCATGCGGCCGATGCAGCTGGTCTTCCCAGACGATCCGGCAGTCGCTTACCTTGATCGCCAGTACATGATCGGCTCGCAGCTGCTTGTCGCTCCGGTGTTCAGCGCGGCGGGGCACGTGCAGTACTACCTGCCGACGGGGCGCTGGACGAACTTCTTCACGAACGAGACAGTCGACGGCGGCAGCTGGCGCACCGAGACACACGGCTTTGACAGCATCCCGCTGTGGGTTCGCGAGGGTTCGGTCATTGCGCTCGGTGCCCGAACCGACCGCCCGGACTACGACTACCTCGACGGTCTGACGCTCGCCGTCTACCCGTCGCGGGAGCCGGAGCACCGCGACATCGTCGTGACGTCACCCGAGGGAGCGAGTGCGACGTTCCACGCGCGTTGGGATGGCGCGGACGTGAGCGTCGAAAGTGATGTCGAAACCTCGTGGACGTGGCGCGAGGCGGGCAAGAACTGATCCCGGCCTGCTCTAAACTCCGAGCAGGCATCGGCAGAAGTGCGGTCGTGGCAGAAATGCAGTATCGGCAGAAGTGCAGTGGAGGGGGAGGGGCATGGCGAACATTCATGACGTCGCGAAGGCGGCCGGAGTGTCGATCAGCACGGTCTCGTACGCGCTGAGCGGCAAGCGGTCGATCGGCGAAGAGACGCGCAATCGCATATCTGCCGCCGTGAGCGACCTCGGGTACCGGCCCAACGCCGGCGCACGAATGCTCGCGAGCACGAAAGCCCACATTCTGGCGCTCAGTGCTCCCCTCCGCTCCGACACCTACGCCCCAGCGCACATGGCGTTCGTTCTCGCTGTCGTGCAGGCCGCGCGCGGGCACGACTACGACGTGCTTCTGCTGACAGAAGACGAGGCGACGGGCGGGCTTGATCGCGTCGCAGCGAGCAACCTCGTCGACGGCGTCATCGTTCTCGATGTGGCGGCCAAAGACGAGCGCATCGACGTGCTTCGCAGCATCCAAACACCCTCGGTGCTGATCGGAGTTCCCGACGATACGGACGGACTGGTCTGCGTAGATCTCGACTTTCGCGCCTCGGCGAAGCTTGCCGTCGACACGCTGACGGCGGCGGGGCACACCTCGATCGGCCTGCTGGGGCAGCCGGAAGAGATCTACGCGCGAGGCTCCAATTTTCCTCTGCGATTTCGCGCCGGATTCGACGATGCGGTTGCGGCGGCCGGTGTCTCGAGCGCCTTCGCGATGCCCGGGCCGAAAGAGGCGAAGGGGGCGCTTGACGAGCTGTTCGAGGCGCTTCCCGAGATGACCGGACTCGTGCTCAACTGCGAAGAGCCCATTCAGGAGCGCGCGCTCGACATTCTTCGGGAGCAGGGGCTCTCGATTCCCGACGACATGGCCGTCATCTCTGCATGCTCGAGTTTCGACACGTCACGACTCTCGCCGGCGCTCGATGTGATTCCGCTTGTCGCCGCCGACAGCTGCGTTCGCGCGGTCGAGCTCGCTGTCGCTCAGCTCGTGGGCGAGATCACGCCGGGCGTTGAGCTTATCGAACCGCGGTACGTCGACTACGGCTCTGTCAGCCCGGTGCGCTGAATGACACGGCTAAGGTTTTCATGTGGCAGTGCGCGGAAATAACCTAGACACCGTCCGTCGGCACAATCTCTCGACGGTTGTCGGTCTCGTGCATCGCAGCGGGGGCCTCTCGCGCTCGCGCCTCACCGCCCTCACCGGGCTCAACCGATCGACGGTCGCCGCGCTTGTCGCCGAACTCGTCGACCTCGGTCTCGCCTGTGAAGAGCTTCCCGAGGGCAATCGCACGGTCGGAAGGCCGTCTCCACTCGTTCGGCCGCACAGGGATGCTGTCGCCTTCGCCGTGAACCCCGAAGTCGACGCCATCACGGTCGGCGTCGTCGGGCTCGATGCCGTTGTGCGCTCCCAGGTGCGTCGCGAGGTCGACACGCCTCCGACCGCGGAGGAGGCGGCGCGCATCACGGCAGGACTCGTCTTCGAAATGCGCAGCGAGCTGCCCGAGAGCGCCGTGATTCTCGGACTCGGCGTCGCTGTTCCCGGGCTGGTGCGCAGCGCCGATGGCGTTGTGCGCCTTGCGCCTCACCTGGGATGGGAGAACGTGGCGTTTGCGGCAATGCTCGCAGACGCGACGAACCTGCCGTGCTGGGTCGGCAACGATGCGAGCCTCGGTGCCGTTGCCGAGCGCATTTTCGGCGCGGGCGACGGGGTGTCCGATCTCGTCTACCTCAACGGGGGAGCGAGCGGCATCGGCGGCGGCATGATCGTCGGAGGCGAACTTCTCGGCGGCATCGGCGGCTTTGCCGGAGAATTCGGCCACACGCGCGTCGCGGGCGCCGCCGTTCCCGCCGCAACGCTCGAAGACGAAGTGAATCGCGCTCGACTGGGTGACGCACTGAATATCTCGGGGGCCGATTCCGAGCAGCTGGAGCAGGCGATCCTCACCGCCCTCGACGACGATGCCGTCGCCGAGATCGACAGGCAGGTCGATATGCTCTCGACGGCACTGCGCAACATCATCAACATTCTGAACCCCGCGCTCGTCGTGCTCGGCGGATTTCTCGGGTCCCTCTACGAGGCGCGCACCGACCAGATGACCCGCCTTGTCGGACTGCAGACGTTGGGGCCGGCATTCGACGACGTCGCCATCACCCGAGCGGCGCTCGGCGACCAGATTCTGCTGATCGGCGCGGCGGAGCTTGTCTTTGACACGGTGCTTGACGATCCGGCGAAACTTGCGAACGGTACCGCGCAGCATCCCGTAGAGTAGACAGTCTCGAATCGATTCGACCGCTCGGATTCTGGCGTCCAGGCCGTCGCATCCGCGCATTTCTCTGTTCGCAACTCGCTCATTCAAGGACTCGTTTGACTACTGTCGTGCACCCCGGTGACTCACTCTCGGGCCGCCAGCGCCTCGTTTACATTCTTATTCTGGGAGGGCTTGCCGCCCTCGGTCCGTTCACGATTGACCTGTACCTGCCGGCGTTTCCCGCTCTCACAGAAGACTTCGGGGTGTCAGACGCGGCAATTCAGCTCACGCTGACGGGAACGACAATCGGGTTCGGCTGCGGAATGCTCTTCATGGGCCCCTGGAGCGACAAGGTCGGTCGGCGCCTTCCCCTGATCATCGCCACGGCCGTGCACGTTGCCTCAAGCGTTGCCGCCTCTGTCGCGCCCGACGTGCTGATGCTGGGCATCTTCCGTGTGACGCAGGGGGCGGGGGCCGCAGCGGGCGGGGTCGTCGCCATGGCGATGGTGCGCGACCTGTTCGGTGGCAAGCCCCTTGTGAGGATGCTGGCGCGCCTCGCGCTCGTGCAGGGCATCGCGCCGGTGCTCGCACCCGTGCTGGGGTCGCAGCTTCTGCTGTGGCTGCCGTGGCGGGGGCTGTTCTGGTTTCTTGCCCTCTACGGCCTCGTGATCGTCCTCTGCGTCAGCCTCTTCATTGTCGAGACGCTGCCCAAGGAACGCCGCACAGGCGCGGGGCACAGCACGATCGGCGAGCGCTACAAGAACATCTTCGGCGATCGCATCTTCATCGGCGTGGCACTGGTCGGGGCGATGAACTTCTCGGGGCTGTTCTCGTATTTGTCGAGCTCATCGTTTCTCTTTCAAGAGCTCTATGCAATGGATGCACAGCAGTACGGACTGCTCTTCGGCGCGAACTCCGTCGGCGTCGTAATCGGCGTGCAGATTGCGGCGCGGATGATGCGCTGGTGGGGACCGCAGTGGGTGCTAGTGGTGACGACTGCCGTGCAGGTGATCGCGGCAGTGTCGATGTATGCGCTGTCGTTCACCGATGCGGGCCTGATCGGCGTTCTCATTCCACTGTTCTTCTTCATCATGGCGTGCGGGTTCACGTTCCCCACCATTCAGGTGCTTGGCCTTGTGAACCACGGCAACGAGGCGGGAACGGCAGCGTCGCTGCTTGGCGCGATGAACTTCGGGGTCGCCGGCATCCTCTCCCCGATCGTCGGGCTGCTTGGAGTGAGCACAGCGAACATGTCGGGCGTGATGATCGCGACATCCGTCGTCGCGACGGCATCCGTGTGGTTCATCGTGCGGCCTCGCACGGTGCCGCCGCTTGGTGATTGAGCGGTCGCGCACAGCACGACACCCCCGCCGCGAGGCTGGCGAGGGCGTCGTGTCGAACGCGACGTGTCAGGCGTCGCGACGCTTGGTGAGGACCGCTCCGACGACGAGCCCGATGACGATCCACGCTCCGAAGACGATCAGCATCCAGGGCTGGTCGAGCGCCAGCAGTCCATCGCCGTCGATTCCGGGCTCCGGCGCTGGGGCAGAGCCTTCGCCCGTGTAGGCGAAGAGTGCACTGCCCACCGAACCGGGAAGAATCGTCGCGATGTTCGCTGCCCACGCGGCGCCGGTGAAGCTGTAGACGATGTTGATGCCAACGGGCAACACGAACATCAGGCTGACCGCTGTGGCGATGCCGCCCGCCGAGTTGCGAAGGATCGCCCCGAGCGAGAACGACAGCAGCGCGATCAGCGCGAGGTAGGCCGCGGCGCCGATGAGCGGAACGGTCACTGACGGGTCGCCCAGGTCGGGCACCACACCATTGGCGGCGAAGATGGGAAGTGACGTGGCTAGCGCGGCAGCGATGGAGATGAGTCCGACGACGAACGTCACAACGGTGAGAACGACGGCTTTCGCCGTGTAGGCGCTCAACCGACCGGGCGCTGCCGTGTACGTTGTGCGGATCATGCCTGTCGTGTACTCACCACTGATCACGAGCACACCAAGCACGGCGGCGATGAGCCCCGTGAAATTGCCCCCGACGGTGAGGTACTGAACGGCCATCGCGTTCTGTGCCGCCTGCGGGAGCTCATCATTGCCGAGGTTCGACGATAGCGCCATCAGCGTGCCGAAGCCAGCGGTGGCGAGAATGATCAGAACGTAGCACCACACCGTGGAGCGCAGGCTGCGCAGCTTGATCCACTCGGAGCGGAGCAGGCCGACGAACGACAGGCGGATGCCGTCGAGCGGGCTGGGTGCGAGAGCGGTGGCGGTCATCGGACGTCCTCCGTGCGGTACTCGACCGCGTCGTTTGTGAGTTCAAGGTAAGCGTCTTCGAGCGAGGCGTTGACCGGGCTGAGCTCGTGCAGCACGATTCCGGCGGATGCCGCAGACTCGCCGATCTGGCGGGCGTCGAGTCCCGTCACTTCGAGAAGACCGTTCTCCCGCGACGTCACCGAGACGTCGGGGCCGGCGACAACGCGTGCCAACTCGGCGGGCTGAGGTGTGCGAACGTGCACGAGGTTGCCCGTCGATGCGGCGATGATGTCGGTCATGGGGGCGTCGGCGATGATCTTGCCTTTGCCGAGCACGATCACGTGATCGGCGGTCTGGGCCATCTCGCTCATGAGGTGCGATGAGAGAAAGACGGTGCGCCCCTCATTGGCGAGCTGGCGCGTCAAGCGACGCACCCACAGAACGCCCTCGGGATCGAGACCGTTCACCGGCTCGTCGAGAACCAGCGTGTGTGGGTCGCCGAGCATTGCCGCCGCGATGCCGAGGCGCTGTCCCATGCCGAGAGAGAAACCGCCGACGCGTTTTTTGGCGACGGAGGCGAGACCTGTCATCTCGATCACCTCGTGCACGCGCTTCTTCGGAATGCCGTGGGTGGCGGCGAGAGCCAGCAGGTGGTTCTGCGCCGAGCGCCCGGTGTGCACGGCCTTCGCCTCGAGGAGGGCGCCGACCTCGTGCAGGGGAGCGCTGTTGTTCTGGTAGCGGCGGCCGCCGATCGTCACCGATCCGGTCGTGGGCCTGTCGAGCCCGACCATCATGCGCATGGTTGTCGACTTGCCGGCGCCGTTCGGCCCGAGAAAGCCCGTGACCATTCCGGGGCGGATTGTCGCGCTGATGTCATCGACGGCGAGTTTGGAGCCGTATCGCTTGCTCAGGTGCTGGATTTCGATCATGGTTCAACGGTAGACACCCGGCCGCCGCTGTTGCGTCCACCTCAGGCATGACGCTGTCGTCGACAGGATGACATTTCGCCGCCCCTGAGTCGGACGCCCCGAGGGCGCCCGGATGCTGAGGGGCGATCAGATGCGGGGCGGTCAGCGACCGTCGGGCGGTGGCGCCGTTGTCGCCCTCTGGATCAGTGACGTGGCGAGGCGAATGTGTGCGGCATCCGTCGTCTCGCCGTTCATCAACGAGAGCAGCAGCGTCACCGCCTCGCTGCCGAGGCGCTGCATTGACTGGCGAACCGTCGTGAGCGGCGTGCTGATCTGCGACGCTTCGGGAATGTCGTCGAAGCCGACGACCGAAAGGTCGCGGGGAACGCTGAGGCCCATGCTCGCTGCCAGCTTGAGAACGGCGATCGCCGAGATGTCGTTTGCCGCGAAGATCGCCGTTGGCGGATTCGGGTTCGCCAGAAGCGTTGTTGTGTGTTCCCTCGCTTCGCCGGGTTCGTAACGCCCGACGCGCACGAGTTCTGGCGTGAACGGAATGTCTGCCTCGCGCAGCGCCTGTCTGTAGCCTGCCTCGCGCAGTATCGACGAGCGCAGGTCGGGTCGCCCGGCGACGAAGCCGATGCGTCGGTGCCCGAGCTCGATCAGGTGACGTGTCGCCTGCAGCGCGCCGCCGAAGCTGTCTGACTCGACAGTGGGCAGGTCGGCGCGGCCGGTGTGCGGGTCGACAGCGACGATCGGAATGTCGGTCGACGCGCTGAGCACCGTCGGCGTGACCATGATCGCGCCATCGATGAGAGTTCCGCTGAGCCTGCTCAGCGATCGGCGTTCCCAGCCTTCGCTCTCACGCTGCCTCGTGCCGCTGTACGCCAGAAGATCAAGCTCCGAGTCGTGCAGGGCGGCACCGACTCCCTTGAGAATCTCGGCGCTGAACGGCTCGAAGTCGGCGACGAGCACGCCGACGACTCCGGTGCGGCGAGAACGCATGCTGCTGGCGACAAGACTCGACTCGTAGCCGAGCCGTTCGACCACCTCCATGACGCGCTTGATCGTCGCCGGAGCAATGCCGTAACGGCCGTTGACCGCTTTCGATACGGTGGCGACGGACACACCGGCTTCCGCTGCCACATCGTGAATCGTCGCGCGTCCTGTCATGGGCAGACAGTAGCACGGAAAAGGATTTCGAAAACGTTTGACAACGTTCTGAGGTCTTGTCAGTATCGGTCTACTCGCATCGTGTGAGCACAGCAGCGAAAACACGATTCGTGTGGCGACAGCACCCCAACGCTGGCGCAGCACCGCGTCCTCCCTTCCCATGAGGGACGTCGCTCAATGAAGAGAAAAGGTGAGACATGAAGACCAAGCGATGGCTCGCCGCGTCCGCGTCACTCGCGGCAGGTGCACTCCTGCTCAGCGGCTGCAGTGGAACCGGCGCAACAGACGATGGCAGCACAGAGATGACTCTGTGGCACAACTCCACGACCGGAGCGGGAAAGCAGTTTTGGGTCGACACTGCCGCGGCATTCGAAAAAGACCACGACAACGTCACGATCAAGATCCAGGCGCTTCAGAACGAAGATCTCGACGGCAAGCTCCAAACAGCGCTCAACTCGGGCAATGCACCCGACATCTTCCTGCAGCGTGGCGGCGGAAAGATGGCGGCGATGGTCGAAGCAGGCCAGCTGATGGACATCACGGGCGAGCTCTCCGACACCGCTCAGAACGAGATCGCAGACGCCGCGTATTCGGCCGAGACTCTCGACGGCAAGATCTATGCAATGCCGGTAGCGGTTCTGCCCGGAGGCATGTTCTATAGCCAAGACCTCTTTGAGGATGCGGGAATCACCGAGACGCCCAAGACCGTTGACGATCTTGTCGGCGCCGTGGAGAAGCTCAAAGATACAGGCGTCGCACCCATCGCGCTCGGGGCGAAAGACGCGTGGCCCGCGGCACACTGGTACTACTTCTTCGCACTGCGCGAGTGCTCGTCAGACACCATGTCGCAGGCGGCAGACGACATGGACTTCAGCGACGGATGCTGGCTGAAGGCAGCCCAGGACCTCGAAGACTTCGCGTCGAACGAGCCTTTCAACGAGGGCTTCCTCACGACATCCGCCCAGCAGGGCGCCGGCAGCTCGGCCGGTCTCGTTGCAAACCACAAGGCGGCAATGGAGCTCATGGGTGCGTGGGATCCGGGCGTGATCGGATCGCTCACTCCAGACGAGAAGCCTCTTCCTGACCTGGCATGGTTCCCGTTCCCAGAGCTCTCGGGTGGCAATGGCGAATCCGGCGCAATGATGGGCGGCGTCGACGGATACTCCTGCTCGGCAGATGCACCACCAGAGTGCGTTGAGTTTCTGAACTACCTGGCAACATCCGATGTTCAGGAGAACTACTACAAGGCATTCAACGCGCCCCCGGTGAACACCGTTGCGCAGGAGGCAGTGACCGAGCCCTACCTGAAGCAGATCCTCGAGGCCTACAACGAAGCACCGTTCGTCTCGCAGTGGCTCGACACGGTATACGGGCTCAACGTCGGAAACGCGCTGAACGTCGCCGTCGTCGATCTGCTGGCAGGCAATGGCACGCCAGAAGGCATCATCGATGCTGTGACCGCCGCCGCGAAGAAGGGCTAAGGCGCAGACATAATGACCATTCGAACGCACTCACCGTCACGACGACGCGTGAACGCAATCGATGAGTCGACGGGGGCCGGCGCGATTGTGCCGGCCCCCGCACGGCGCCGCTCGAAAGGGCAGAGCTGGAGGACTCGGCTCGAGATCACCGTTCTCGTCGGCCCTGCCCTCGTCATGTTCCTCTCCTTCGTGATCTTCCCCGTCGTGATGGCGGCCTATTATGGCTTCTTCCGGTGGAAGGGCTATGGCCCGCCAACCGACTTCGTCGGGCTGCAGAACTACCTCACGATCTTTCAGGACACTGCATTTCTGGAGGCGCTGAGCCACAACGGCATCATCGTCGTGCTCTCGCTTGTTCTGCAGGGGCCCGCCGCAATTCTGCTGGCGCTGCTGCTCAATCGCCGCATGCGGGGGCAGTCGGTCATTCGCGTGCTCATCTTCATTCCCTACGTGATCTCTGAGGTCGTCGTGGGAACCGGGTGGGGCCTGATGCTGCAGTCTGCAGGCGCGCTGAACGGCATGCTCGAGAAGATCGGCCTCGGCGCGTTGGCGCAAGACTGGCTCTCTGACCCGGCGATCGCCATGTGGACGCTGATGCTAATTATCACGTGGAAGTACATCGGCTTCGCCGTCATCATCTTCCTTGCCGGACTCCAGGGAATCCCAGACGAGCTCACCGAGGCCGCTCAGATCGACGGCGCCTCCTTCTGGCAGATTCAACGCCGCATTACGCTGCCGCTGCTCGGGCCGACGCTGCGCATCTGGGCATTCCTGTCGATCATCGGATCGCTGCAGCTCTTTGACCTTGTCTACATCGTGTGGGGCCAGTACATCGCGTCGACGGCTGGAACATCGACGATGGCGACGTACATGGTTGCGAGCGGCCGAAACTCGGGCAACTACGGCTTCGGCAACGCCGTTGCCGTCGTCATGTTCATCATTTCGCTTGTGATCGCCCTGCTGTACCAGCGCTACGTCATGAGACGCGACACCGAGGGCGCGATCACGGAAGGAGAGAAGTGATGGCAACGACAACGACAACGCTTCGCCCCGCTCTATCTCCCCGCCGTTCAGGCGAGAAGCTCCGCTGGGGAAACCCGGTCGTCTATTTCATCGCGCTCATCGTCATTGCGCTGATGCTCGCTCCGATCGCCTACATCATTCTGGGCGGCTTCCGCACAAACGCGCAGATCACGACAGACCCGTCCGGGTTCCCCGCACCGTGGGAGATCGGCAATTACCTTGACGTGCTGTTTGGCTCGGTGTTCTGGAGCCAGGTGCTCAACTCGACGATTGCCGCTGTCGCGACGACGCTCGGCGCCGTTGTGCTCGGTGTGATGGCGAGCTACGTCATCGCCCGCTACCCGTTCCGCGGTCGCGGCATCCTGTACTCGCTCTTCGCCGCCGGCCTGATGTTTCCCATCACCGTCGCGATCACACCGCTGTACATCGTGATCAAGAACCTCGGGCTGATGAACTCGCTCGTCGGAGTGATTCTTCCGCAGATCGCCTTCGCCCTGCCCGTGACGATCATCATTCTCGTTCCCTTTCTCCGGGCAATTCCGAAGGAGCTCGAGGAAGCGGCATTCATCGACGGATGCTCGCGAATCGGGTTCTTCTGGCGCATGGTCGTTCCGCTGGCGACACCGGGAGTCATCACGACAGGCATCCTCGCCTTCATCGGCAGCTGGAACGGCTACATCCTTCCGCTGTTCATCTTGAATGATCAGGCGACATTCACGTTGCCGCTTGGGGTGCAGGCGTTCGCCTCGCAGTATGCCGTCGACACGGCGAAGGTGCTTGCCTTCACATCGCTGTCGATGATTCCTGCGCTGGTGTTCTTCAGCCTGTTCGAACGGCGCATCGTTGGCGGCCTCACCGGTGCCGTCAAGGGGTAGACAGCGCTGTCACGGGCGAGCCCGCGCGCACTGACGATACCGACAATATTGACGTTGCTGACGTTTACGCATCACAGCAGAGAAGAGAAGAAGAAACATGGTTCACTCCGGGATGCCGGAGCTGTCGGCCCGTGTGCGTGCACTGCATGCTCGGATGACGCTCGAAGAGAAGCTTGCTCAGCTCGTAGGGTTCTGGGTTGACCAGGGCGGCGAGGTTGTGGCACCGATGGCCGATGAGATGGCGACGTCGGGCAAGTATGAAGAGGCGACCAAGCACGGCATCGGGCACCTCACGCGGGTGTATGGCACGAGACCGGTGGATGCCGGGGAGCGCGCGGCGTGGCTTGCCGGTGAGCAGAAGCGTCTGCAGACGCAGACCCGCCTCGGCATTCCAGCCCTCGTGCACGAGGAATGCCTCACGGGGCTTGCCGCATGGAAGGCAGCGACGTTCCCGACGCCGCTCGCGTGGGGTGCCGCCTTCGATGAGCAGCTCGTCGAGGAGATGGGGCACCGCATCGGCGAATCGATGCGCGCTCTCGGCATCCACCAGGGTCTCGCTCCCGTTCTCGATGTTGTGCGTGACCCGCGCTGGGGCCGCGTCGACGAGTGCATCTCCGAAGACCCCTATGTTGTTGGAATGCTCGGCACGGCATACGTTCGCGGACTGCAGGCCGAGGGCATCCACGCGACGCTCAAGCACTTCGTCGGGTACTCGGCATCCCAGTCGGGCAGAAACCACGCCCCCGTGCACGCCGGGCCCCGCGAGATCGCCGATGTGCTGCTTCCCCCGTTTGAGATGGCCGTGCGCGACGGCGGCGTTCGCTCGGTGATGAACTCGTATGCCGAGATCGACGGCGTTCCCGTCGCCTCGGACCCTGCCCTCTTCGAGGATCTGCTGCGCGGGCAGTGGGGCTTTGACGGTGTCGTCGTCTCTGACTACTTCGCCGTGGCGTTCCTTCACCTGATGCATGGAATCGCCGGGGGAAAGGGGCAGGCAGCCGAGCTTGCGCTGACAGCGGGCATCGACGTCGAGCTTCCCACAGGCGACGCGTACCTCGAGCCGCTCGCCGAGCGGATTCGGACGGGCGTCACGGACGATTCGATCGTCGACCGTGCCGTTCTGCGCGTCCTCGCGCAGAAGGAAGAGCTCGGCCTGCTTGACGACGACTTCTCGTTCACCCCGGAACCCGTCGATCTCGATTCTCCCGCGCACCGCGACGTCGCACGCCGACTCGCCGAAGGCTCCATCGTTCTGCTCACCAACGACGGAACGCTGCCGCTGGCACAGACCGAGGGTCGACGCGTCGCTCTCATCGGGCCGAACGCCGACTCCTCTGAAGCGCTCATGGGCTGCTACTCGTTCGCGAATCACGTGCTGGCCCACCACCCTGGGGTGCCGATCGGCTTCGAGATTCTGACGGTCGCCGACGCGATCACCGACGAGCTGACGGGAGCCGACATCACTCTCGTTCACGGAAGCGATGTCACAGGAACGGACAGCTCGGCGATCGACGAGGCCGTCGCTGCGGCACTCGACTCCGACGTCGCGATCATCGTTGCGGGCGACCGCGCCGGGCTGTTCGGCCGCGGCACGGTCGGCGAAGGCAACGACACCGAGAGCCTCGAGCTTCCGGGTGTGCAGCGTGAGCTCGTTGAGCGGGTCGTCGCCACCGGAACTCCCGTTGTGCTCGTGCTGCTGACCGGCAGACCCTACGCCATCGACTGGGCGATCACGGGACCCTCGCGACCGGTTGCCGTCGTTCAGGCGTTCTTCCCCGGCGAAGAGGGCGGCGCTGCGATCGCCGGTGTGCTGTCTGGGCGTGTGAACCCCTCGGGCCGTCTGCCGGTGTCGCTTCCCCGTTCGGCCGGAGCGCAGCCATACAGCTACCTGCACCCGACGCTCGGGGGAACGACAGACATCACCTCCGCGGCGAGCGACCCCGTGCTGCCCTTCGGCCACGGACTCTCGTATGCGTCGTTCGAGCACACGGCGCTCGCCGTCGACGACATGGTTGTCTCCACAGATGCCACGTTCTCTGCCCGCGTCACTGTGCGCAACACAGGCGAACGGCGCGGTGCCGACGTCGTGCAGCTGTATGCACACGATGAGCACGCAAGTGTGACGCGCCCCGTGGCGCAGCTCGTCGGCTACGCCCGGGTCGAGCTCGACGCAGGCGAGACCGCCGAGGTCTCATTTCAGGTGCCGCCGACCCGTCTCGCGTTCTCAGACAGGGCGCTGCGCAAGGTCGTCGAACCGGGGCGCATTCAGCTGTGGGTCGGATCGTCGTGCGCCGAGCGTGAGACAGAGACGAGCATCGAGCTCACGGGCGAGATCTACGAGACCACAGGCGAAGACGCGCGCGTCGTGCGCACTGAGGTGACGAGCGTCGTCGCCGTGTAGTCTCGCGCTCGCCACTGATCAGAGGACAATCATGACAACGGCCACAATTCTTGCCGACCCCGCGAACGTCGTCGCACCCATCAACCGCCGCATCTTCGGATCGTTCGCCGAGCACCTCGGACGGTGCATCTACGACGGAATCTCTGAGCCAGGGCATTCGACGGCGAACGACGACGGCTTTCGTCTCGACGTCGTCGACCTTGTGAAAGAACTCGGCGTCACAACGGTTCGCTACCCGGGCGGAAACTTCGTTTCGGGGTTTCGGTGGGAAGATAGCGTCGGGCCGCGCGCCACGCGCCCCGTGCGCCGCGACCTCGCGTGGCATTCGCTCGAGACGAACCAGGTGGGCCTCGACGAGTTCTCGCGCTGGCTTTCCCTCACCGGCTCAGAGCTCATGATGGCCGTCAACCTCGGAACCCGGGGAATCGAAGAGGCGCTCGATCTGCTGGAGTATTCAAACCACCCGTCGGGAACCGCTCTCAGCGACAAGCGCATTGCCTCGAGCTCGTCGTGTGCGGATCATCGGGATCGGGCATGCCCACGTTCGGCGACTGGGAACGCACGGTGCTTGAGCGCACCTATGAGCACGTCGACTTCATCTCGTGCCACGCGTACTACCAGGAGCGCGGGGGTGACATCGATTCGTACCTCGCGTCGTCGATCGACATGCAGTACGTCATCGACACTGTCGTCGCGACGGCCGACCACGTGGGAAGCAAGCTGCGCAGCTCGAAGAAGATTCAGCTCTCGTTCGACGAGTGGAACATCTGGTACCTCGACGAGCACAAGGAGTCCGACGAGGTGAACGACGAGTGGCGGTACGCGCCACGGCAGCTCGAAGACGTCTACTCTGTCGTCGACGCCGTCGTGCTCGGCAATCTCTTGATCACGCTGCTGAAGAATCACGACAGGGTGACGATCGATGTCTCTGAACTCGGCGTCTCGCGCATCAGCGAGGCTGTCACGCTGCACGATGACGACGTGTATGCGAAGAACACGCTCGCCGATCAGAATCGCGTTGGTCTTCGGCCGCTCGAGGGCGGGCAGATCGACGACGGACGCGTGCGCGTCACGCTGCCTCCGGTGTCGTGGTCGGCACTCGACCTTCGGTGAGTGGGGTGCGGATGCCGCGGTGCGTCCATCGGCTGGCAGAATTGACTCATGTATCGAACCCGCGATGACGCACTGCTTGCACACGCGAAGATTCGGCGGCTGTGGCCGCTGATCGGAGTGCTCGTCGCCCTGCTGCTCGTCGGCGCTCTCAGCTGGCTCGTGCTGCTGCACGGAACGCCGTTTGAAGCGGACACCGAATGGATGGCCTCGGTTCGCGAGAACCCGAACAGCTTTCTCATGTACGTGAGCTTCGTCATGAACTTTCTCGGCGGCGGCGTCATCGCGTGGGCGGTCATTCCCCTCGGTGGGGCGGCCGCCTTCTTCTTCGCGCGCAAGCCGGTCGCCGCGGTCTACTGGCTGATCTCGCTCGGGCTGAGCGCTGCAGCGGTGCAGGGCGTGAAGCAGCTGGTCGGGCGCGCCCGCCCCCTCGACATGCTCGTGATCTCCGATCATGGCTCATTTCCATCTGGCCACACGGCAAATGCCGCGACTGTCGCCGTCGTGCTCGGCATCGTGCTGCGCCGAACATGGGTCTGGGTCGTCGGGGTGCTCGGCATCGCCGTCATGGCGTTCACCCGCACATATCTCGGAGCGCACTGGATCACCGACACCCTCGCCGGCACACTCATCGGCGCGTGTGTCGCCATCATCGTCTGGGCGCCGTTCGGCGTGCCGCTGCTGAGAGAGCAGCTGAGACCGCACCATCAGAGGAGCTAAGCGTTGACACTCGACATCGGAACAAACTGGGCGGGCAACCTCGCCTATGGGGCGCAGCGCATCGTCGCTCCCGCCAGCATCGCCGAGGTGCAGGTGGTGCTCGCTGACGCAACGCAGGTGCGCGCCGTCGGCTCACGACACTCGTTCAACACGATCGCCGACACGACGGGCGTGCTGCTCGCGACATCGCGCCTTGACTCGGCGCCCGTGGTCGACGAGGCGGCTCGCACTGTCACGGTCGGGGCGGGCATGCGGTACGGCGAACTCGGTGCCGAGCTGCAGCGCGCGGGCTGGGCGCTGTCGAACCTCGCCTCGCTTCCGCACATCTCCGTTGCGGGGGCCATCGCAACGGGAACGCACGGGTCGGGCAATCGTGTGCCGTCGCTCGCCGCCGCCGTCGCAGGGCTCGAGCTCGTGACAGCATCCGGTGACTGCGTCACTCTGCGCCGGGGCGACGCCGATTTCGATGCCGCCGTCGTCTCGCTCGGTGCGCTCGGCATCGTCACGCGGGTGACGCTCGACATCGAGCCAACGTTCGAGGTGTCGCAGCACGTCTACGAAAAGCTTGCGCTCGATCGCGTGCTCGAGAACGTCGACGCGGTGACGAGCCTCGGCTACAGCGTGAGCATGTTCACAACATGGCGTGATGCCGACATGCTCGACCAGGTGTGGGTGAAAAGACGAGCGGATGCTGACGCGCCAGCGCCCGCGGACGTGCTCGGCGCCCAGCCGGCCACCGTCGCCCGCCACCCGCTGCCCGGCATCTCTGCAGAGTTCTGCACGGTGCAACTCGGCGTGCCTGGCGCCTGGATCGACAGGCTGCCGCACTTCAAGCTCAACTTCACGCCGTCAAACGGCGATGAGCTGCAGACCGAATACCTCGTGCCGCGCGCCCGCATCGCCGAGGCGCTCGACGTGATGCGCGACATGGCTCCGCGCGTTGCTCCGCTGCTGCAGGTGAACGAGATTCGCACCGTTCCCGCAGACGACCTGTGGTTGAGCCCGGCGTACGGGCACGATGTCGTTGGCCTGCACTTCACGTGGCTCCCCGCGCAGGCCGAGGTGGAGAAACTGCTCGCCGAGCTGGAAGAGCGGCTGCTGCCGCTCGGCGCGCGCCCGCACTGGGGCAAGCTCGCTGTCGCCGACTCGGCGGCGCTGCACGAGGCATACCCGAAGCTCGCCGAGTTTCGGGCCGTTGCCGAGCGCTACGACCCGAACGGCGTCTTTCGCAACGCCTTCGTGAACCGCGTCTTCGGCGACTCCTGACTCTTTCAGCGCCGCCGACCCGCAGAATCAGGGCGTGCCACTTTTTGCTGCTTTGACCGCGTCATCGTCGCCAGAAGTGGCACCCGACACGGAGCGTCACGGCGCGGCCGGAGCATCCACCTGCCACAGCACACCGAAGCTGTCGCGCACCTGCCCGTAGGTGTCGCCCCAGGGCGCCGCAAGAAACGGTATCTCGACGGTGCCGCCTGCCGCTGTGAAGGTGTCGATGAGCGCTTCGCCCTCGGCGACAGAGCCGACGGTGACGATCAGCGAGTAGGTGTCAGAGGTCACGGGCGACGGCTCGTCGCCGATGCTGTCGCCGGCCCGCAGGTCGAGGGCGCCTCCTGTGAGGCTCGCGTGTGCAACGGCATCCGGTTCGGGCTTCACGGGGAAGCCCTCGGTCGACATGCTGTCGTAGGTCAGCATCTCAAGCTCGCCGCCGAAAATGGATTGATAGAACGTCATTGCCTCGGCGGTGGTGCCGGGGAACGAGATGTACGGCGCTGTCGACAGTGACATGAGAGATCCTCTCGCGAAAGTTTTCTCCATCGTTGCACGATCTGGCCGCTCAAAAAGAAGCGAGCGTGAAGAGGTCAGAGGGAAAATGTGCCCTGCTCGATGCGCGTGGTGCGATCCGCGTTGCGCGAGGCTTCGAGAACGATGACGAGTGTGACCATGCATGCGGCGGCGACCGGCAGTGAGAAGGGAACCAGAGCAGACAGCCCGATCAGCGCTGCCAATGCCACGATGACGATGTTCGTCGCACGGCTCAGCACATGGCGCAACGTGAGCGCCCACGTGCCGAGCAGAAAAAGGCTGACAGGCACGGTGAGTGTGGCTGCCGCAGCAACACCTGCGACGTCGGCGGCGTTGGTATCGACGTCGATCGCCACCTCGATACCCGCCGACAGCGCGCCGGCAGCGGCGAAGACGACGAAGTGCCCGTAGCCGAAGGTGAGCGACGAGCCGAAGCTCGTGATGCTGTCCGAATGCTCGCGCGCAAAGTACGTCCACCACATTCCCGCGGCGAGAATGAGTCCGCACACCGCGACAATGATCAGCGAGGGCAGGTGCGCTGTGTGCTCCACGGAGTCGATCACGGCATTCGCGGAGGCCAGCACGGACTCGCCGATGAGAATAAGAGTGAACAGGCTGTAGCGCTCAGTGATGTGCTCGGGGTGCCACGGTGTGTGACGACGACGCTCGGCGATGATCGGCACGGTAAGCTCCCCGCCCATCAGCACGAGGAACGACACGACTCCTCCCTGCTCGGGCAGCCAGAGGCGGGCAATCCACAGCACCTGCATGATCGTGATGCCCACCGCATAGACCAGCGCTGTCTGGCGCAGATGGGGGACGGATGCTGCGGCACGCAGCCATTGAGCTACCATCGGCAGCCGCATCACGACGTAGCCGAGAGTCATGATCGTGAAGTCGCCCTCGGTCATAGCGCTGCCGGTGCCGGCAGCGAGAACGAGAGCTCCCGACATCTGCACGATCGTCAGCAGACGGTAAAACCAGTCATCGGTATCGAACGCTGTGGCGAACCAGGTGAAGTTCATCCACGCCCACCACACGGCGAGAAGCACCATGAGGTACGAGCCAACACCAGAGACGATGTGCGCGTCGGATTCTGCCGCATGAAGGTGGGACGACGACAGCGAGACCGAGACGACAAACACCAGGTCGAAAAACAGTTCAAGCGGACTCGCCACACGGTTCGGCTGCGACGGATCGCGTGGGTTCATGCGAATGAGGCCGAAACGAGTGCGCATGACGAACATTCTCGCGCAGGTTCGTCCGCGTCCGCGGTGGCCACGCCCGTAGACTCGCTGTGTGAGCAGCATCCGCCCCTATCGTGCCTCTGACATCGACGACGTGTATGACATCTGCGTGCGCACCGGCGACTCTGGCGGCGACGCGACGGGCAAGTTCTCACGGGGCACGCTGTTGGTCGACGTATACGCGGCGCCGTATCTTCGCCACGACCCAAGCCTCGCGTGGGTTGTCGATGACGGAGAACGGGTGATCGGGTACCTCATCGCCACGGCAGACACACGCGCGTTCGCGCGTTGGTTTGCCGACACCTGGTGGCCCGAGGTCGCGGGGCGCTACGAGCCGAACGAGAGCGAGAAGCCGGGGGAGCGTGGGCTGATCGATTCGGCCGCCGACCCCGATCGGCTGCTCGTGAGCGACGTCGACGCGTACCCCGCGCACCTGCACATCGATCTGCTTCCTGTCACGCAGGGGCAGGGCCTCGGGCGACGGCTCATCGACACGCTCGTCGCTGAGCTGACCGCGCGGGGAGTCACCGGTCTTCACCTGACGGCGGGGTCAGCGAACGCGGGGGCAATCGGGTTCTACGAGCGCATCGGGTTTCACCGTCTTGAGCGCGACGAGGGCAGCGTCACCTTCGGCATGAGGCTATGAAGCGGCTGCGCCACGTTCGCGTTCGGAGCCGCGCTGAGCTCGGAGCGAGCTAGTAGCTGCGCTGCGGACGCCGCTCGAACCACGTGAGCATGTCGGGGTTCGAGCGCTGAAGCTCGTCGAGCGTCACCGTGTTCTGCACATGCTCGACGGGGGCCGTCACCAGACGGGACGCAACGCGGTTGATCGACTCGTCCGTCCAGAATTCACCGCGCATGCGCAGCAGCAGGGCACCCTCACCGTCGAGCACGAACATCTGCAGAACGGGTTCGGTCGCGCCGGGGCGACGCAGGCGCAACACAATGGCGCGGGCGACGTCGATCAGCTCGACGTCTCGACTTCGGGGAAGAAACGGCACGACTCCCAAGCGTGATGCCGAGATCGACACCTTCATCATCGCGAAGCGCACGCCGACAACGACGAGAACCGCCATCAGCAGAACCTGCGCCGCGAGAACCCACCAGCCGGCGCCGACCGGAACGGCGAGCCAGTAGAGAGTGAGCAGAAGCGGTACCGCGATGACCGCCACGACAAGCAGCCCCTGCCACAGCAGAGACCGTCGTGTCCGCACGACGGTCGAATCCATCAGCGCCGTTTCCCCCATCAATCCTCCTTGTCTATCTTGGTACGGATCGACGCTCCTGTCGTGTCCTCACTTTGGAGGACACACAGGTACGCAATGTCATCTGCACGGGGAATGGAGGCAGACGACGATGAAAATGCTATTTCTTCTTATTGCCGGGCTGAGGTGCCGGGTCGGTCGACGTCGATGCTTCCACTCGCTGTGACGAGCGTTTTGAGGCCGAACGTGCAGTGATTCGACGCAACACGAGGAAAGTGACGAAGATCGCGCCGGCGACAAGGGCAACGAGCGCAACGGGACTCGTAGCGAAGATCGTGAACGATCCGTCAGATATGAGAAGGCTTCGACGGAAGTTGGACTCGAGAAGCGGGCCAAGAACGAATGCCAGAGCAAGAGGCGCGGGTTCGAACCCGTACTTCTTGAGGACGTATCCGACGATTCCGAAGCCAAGTGCGACCCAGACATCGAACATCGTGTTGTTGACGCTGTACACACCGACGAGCGTGACGACAAGCGTAATCGGAGCAAGATAGCGCAATGGTGCACTGAGGAGTCGCGTGAAGATCTTCACAAGGGGGATGTTGAGGGCAAGAAGCACGATATTGCCGATGAACATCGACACGATCACGCCCCAGAAGACTTCAGGGTGGCTACTCACCAGGAGCGGACCAGGAGTGATTCCCTGCAGGAGAAGTGCCCCGAAGATCACGGCCATCGTTGTGTTTGCGGGAATCCCCAGACTGAGTAGCGGGATGAACGAGGAGTTTGCTGCCGCGTTATTCGCTGTCTCCGGTCCGGCCACGCCTTCAATCGCGCCTTGCCCAAAGCGACTGCGATCCTTGCCGAGTCGCTTCTCGAGCCCGTACGACGCCATCGATGCAATTGTCGCACCTCCGCCAGGAAGCACTCCGAGCAAGAATCCGATAATCGACCCTCGCGCGATGGGCCCACCCGATGCTCGCATCTCCGCGCGGTTCGGCAACACACGTCCGTAGCCCAGTGCGGTCTGCGACGTGCCTTTTGACCCCTCGACCGTCGAGATAAGCTCGCCGATTCCGAAGAGACCCATGGCTACGGCCGCGAACGAGATTCCGCTGGCAAGGTCGGGAACGCCGAAAGTGAAACGGTTCGCGCCCGTCACGGGATCCTGCCCGATTGTCGCGAGGAGAAGGCCGAGGCCGGCCACGAGGGCTCCGCGAAGAAAGGCTCCGTTGGTGAGATAGGAGACGAGGATGATTCCTGCGAAAGCGAGAAGTGCATATTCGGGCGGTCCGAACTCGAGAGCAAGCTTTGCGAACGGAGCCGCGAGGAACAGCAGTCCGATGATGGCGACGGTTCCTCCGATAAACGAACCGATGGCCGAGATGCCCAGAGCCACGCCGCCCTGGCCCTTCTTCGCCATTGCGTGGCCGTCGAAGGTCGTCACGATTGTTGTTGCTTCGCCTGGGATCTTCAGGAGCACCGACGTGATTGTTCCGCCGTACGCGGAGCCGTAGAAGATCCCGGCAAGCATAATGATTGCCGATTCGGGAGGCAGCGCGTATGTGATCGGAAGGAGCAGGGCGATGGTTCCTGCTGAGCCGAGGCCCGGCAGCACTCCGATGAGGTTCCCCGCAAGAACCCCAATCAGCACCATGAGAAGGTTCTCTAGTGTTAATGCCGTTTGAAGGCCGATAAGAAGTGAGTCGAGCACGAAGACCTCAGAACTGAATAGGTGGAACGCCAGTCATACGCGCGGTGTTGGAACGCCGAGCAAGATGAAGAAAAGGAACCAGCAGGCGGCCGATGTGATGACTGTCACGGCGGTGATTTTGATCCAACTCCGCTCGCCCGCAAGAATCTGTCCGATCGTCAGGAGGAATGCCGACGCGACGATGAAGTGAACATAGGTCATGAGAACGATGAACACTGCCACTGCACCGATGAGGCTGATGCCCGTGAGCGAATCGCGGCTGAAGCGCTCGCCTTTGCCATCCCGGTTCACCACGACGAAGACGATTGCAGCGGCGATGATGCTCAGGCCAAGCACGAACGGCCAGAACCCGGGGCCAGGCGCATCTGGTGTTCCGATTCCAATCGAAACAGTCCAAGCACACGCGCCGGCCCCGAGAATGGTGAAGCCGATTGTCGCGGCGAGACGGCGAGGCATTTCCCCAGAGCGCGACTGAGCGGACTGCGCAGAATCGACCACGTCGCTCGTGTCCTCGCTTGATGAGGCTATGTTCTCGCTTCGCTCGCTGCTGTCAGACATGGGTTAGAGAAGTCCCAGCTCTTCAAACAGCGTTTCGTTGGTTTTCCGTTCCTTCTTGAGCTGCGAGATCATGTCGCCCGTCGTCGTCGCTGCGCGAGCAGAGTAAAGCGAATCGAGGGTTTCCGTAAACTCATCAGATGCAGCGGCCTTCTCGAAGATGTCCGTGAGCTCTGTCAGCGCGGCCTTCTCGAGTTCGTCATTGACGTAGAGTCCCTTCCAGATCGACATATTGACATCGACGTCTTGCTCAAGCGCTGTGGGGACGTCTTCGAGATATTGTGAACGTTCCTCGCTGAATACCGCGACGGCCGTGAGATCTCCCGATTCGATGTACTGAAGAACCTCGCCCGGGTGGGCAGCGACGACGTCAACCTGATTTCCGAGGAGTGCAGTGAGCGCGGGGGCATTTCCCTCAAAGGGAACTCCTGTTGCGTCAAGGCCCAGTTTGTCGAATGTCTGGGCTTGAGCCAATTGGGTATAGCTGCCTCCTCCTGTGGTGCCGTAGTTGAAGCGATGCGATTTGTCCGAAGCAAGGTCGTCGAGTGATGTCCATCCGCTTTCGGAATTCACGACGAAGACAATGTCTTCCTGGTTGAGGGACGCTACAGCCGCAAAATCGTCTGGCGTGAACTGCACGTCCTGGAAGAACGGCATTGATGTGAAAGGGCCATTCGGAAGCATGATGGCTTCGCAGGCTTTTGGCTTCTTCTGCGCAACCTTGGTTGCCGCTGTGGTGCCGTTGGCTCCCGGTTGGTTGATCACGTTTACGGTGATCCCCGATTCATCTTCGGCAATCTTCGCGAGGGAGCGACCCGCCGTGTCGGAGCTTCCACCGGGGGAGTAAGGAACGATCAGATCAATCTGGTCGCAACCGGAATCTGATGCGCTTCCCGAACCTGATGCGCAGCCAGCAAGCACACTGACCAGGGCGCATGCTGCAAATGCTGCACCGGCCTTCTTGTGCCACTGCCGTGAAACGGGCGCTCCGCTCGCTGCGGTATATCGCGAGACATAACTACCGGAAATAATCTTCATCATCGAAGCTCCTGACCTGAATGCTGTTCTGAGTACTGAACGTTAGCGAATGAAACCCGCAATATCAAGCCAACTTGAATTTGTGTCCAGTATGCTGAATAGTGTTCAGGAATATTGGTCTTCGACGAGGAAGTGTAGAGAAATGACGGACGGACGACCGAACGTAGTCTTCATCATCACCGACCAGCAGCGGTTCGACACCATCGCGGCACTCGGATATTCGCATGCGAAAACGCCGAATCTTGATCGATTGGTGAAGGAAGGTACCGCGTTCACGCGCACCTACGTGACAGCACCGTCATGCGCGCCGTCCCGGGCAAGTCTCTTCACTGGCCTGTATCCGCATACGACGGGGGTGCTGAGAAACGATGACCCCTGGAATCATTCATGGGTTGAGCAGCTTGCCGAAGCGGGGTATCGCTGCGTGAATGTCGGCAAAATGCACACCTATCCGTATGAGACGTCGGTGGGATTTCACGAACGACATGTTGTGGAGAACAAAGATCGGTCGAACCCGAAGCTTCCGTTCTTTCTGGATCAGTGGGATAAAGCGTTCATGGCGCGAGGGCTGATCAAGCCTGACCGCAGAACAAAGTATCGCGCGATGCCTGACTACGAGGATCGCCTCGGCGCATTCGTGTGGGAAGCCCCCGAAGATCTTCATGCAGACAATTTTGTTGGCGGGTTCGCCGTGCATTGGCTCGACACGTATCCAGGAGACGAGCCCTTTTTCCTTCAAATTGGATTCCCCGGACCGCACCCTCCCTACGATCCGACCCCTCGGCACCTTGATGCGTACGAGGGTGAACGAATGCCAGAACCTGCAATGACGGAGACCGATATCGAGAGCCAGCCTCATGCTCTCAAGGAACTTCGGCAGGACCATCTCGATATCGATCACGACGGCGTCGTTCATCTCGAGCACCCCACTGACGAGCAGACGCAGAGACAACGGCGGCATTACATGGCAAATGTCTCGATGATCGACGAACAGGTGGGTCACGTCATTGATGCGCTCGAGAAGCGCGGCGTTCTCGAAGAGACAATCATCATCTTCACGTCAGACCACGGGGACTGCCTGAATGACCACGGGCACTCGCAGAAGTGGACGATGTACGAGCCAAGTGTTCGCGTTCCTGCAATCGTGTGGGGGCCAACGGTGGCACCGGGTCAGGTTCTCAACGGACTCGTCGCTCACATGGATCTTGGTCCGACGGTTCTCGAGCTTGCGGGGCTTGAGCCTCCGGCGTGGATGGAAGCTGAGTCACTCGCGCCGGCGTTGAGAGGAGAGGCTTGGCGAGGCAGAGAAGCTGTGTTCTCAGAGCATGCTCGTGATGTCATTCTCTTCGGCACTGAATTGATGACGATGGTGCGCGACGATCAGTTCAAGCTCGTGGAATTCATTGATGACGACTACGGTCAGCTCTTCGATCTGCATGCAGATCCGAGCGAGGAGGTGAACCTGTGGGATGACCCGACGCATCATGCGACGCGATCCAGACTCAGTACGGTGATCTCCCGATGGCGGGCAGAGAGCGAGCTCAAGACCTCTACCTGGGCAAAGGCCTTCCGGTGACGGAGGCGTCATCGCCGATTGCATCGATAACGGTCATCAGGTGCCACAATGTTGTAACAAGGTCAGTATGCTGAATCAGTTTCTCTTGACGGAAGGGGCATTGTGAAGGATGCTTCCACTTCGCGCTCGGTGGTGCCCGCGCTCTCCAAAGCGATCTCGATCCTAGATTTTCTCGCTGAGTCGAGAGGTGGAAAGAGCCTGACGGAGATTGCGGAGGCCATCTCATCTGCGAAATCGACAACGTCGAATCTCTGCAGGGAGCTTGAAGAAAGTCGTCTCATCACACGAGTTCCTGAAGGCTACGAGTTGGGCAGACGCACGGTTGAGCTTGGTGGAGCATATTTGTCCAACTATGACCAACTTCGTGACTTCTATGCTGCATGCTCGGAACTCCCGCATATGCGCCACGAGCTCGTCAAGGTGGCGGTTCTCGACGGCACGGACGTTCTCTACCTGGCTCGCCATGAGGGTCGGGCGCCGCTGCGTTTGTCGGCGAGCATCGGCGACCGATTTCCCGCAGCATCGACGGCCGTCGGGAACGCGCTTCTCGCAGAGCTTTCGACGGACGAGGTGGAGAGACGCTTCAGCGCAGACGACGCCTTCCCGGCGTGGACAGGACTGAGTACTCGGAATCTGGAGGATCTGCAGGGGAAGCTCGCGCTCGTTCGCGAACGAGGATTCGCCGTGGAAGATGGTGCTGTACTTCCTGGCGTACACGGTATTGCCGTGAGCCTTCCTGCCGGCAGGGTCGGGCAAGCCCCACTCGGGCTGGGAGTTTCGTTTGTCGGCGCAACAACAGCAGCCGAGACGCGTCAGGAACTCCATGACGAACTTCTCGAACTTCGAGCGCGCCTTGTCAACCCTCTCCACATACTCTCGAACAGGGTGACAGCCGAACGTGGAGAGTCACCTGACGCTTATCGAGCTTCGTCTGCCTGAGTGCGACGAATGATCTCTCGTGCGACAGTGGCGGCATCGTCCCCTTGCCTTCGCTGCACATGGTGAGCAAGGTCGAGGTGAAGTCCAACATCCTCCATGCTCGCATGGCTTTCGCTGAGGATATTCATGTTGCGCTCGTGCAAGCTTTCGCGAATCACGCCCGACAGCCTGAGAAACATCGAGTTGCCGGAAGCGTGGAGGATGAGGCGGTGGAAGAGTGCATCGTTGCGCGAGAACTCGTCAGCGTTGCCCTCGATGCCGCATGTCCACAACGCGCCGGCCACGCTGATGATCTGCCCGGCGAGCTCGGCTGATCCGGTCTCGCTTGCCAGTCGTGCTGCGTCGGGCTCGATGGCCAATCGAACATCGAGCAGCTCTCGAATCTGCCGGGCTCGGTCTGAGGATTCGAGTCGCCAACGGATGACCTGTGGATCGAAGACATTCCACTCGCTTTCCGGCAAGATCCGAAGACCCACGCGTTTTTTCGCCTGAAGGAGTCCAAGCGAACCGAGCACTCGAGCAGACTCGCGTACGACGCTCCTCGACGTGCCCGTGGCGACTTCGAGATCGTCAACTGTGATCACTGCGTTCTCACGAAGACGACGATCGCAGATTGCCTTCCCGAGAAGTTCGTGGACGTGAACGTAGGACGTCGCAAGGCTGGACTCAGGGGTGTTGTCGGGAAAGAGCGATCGTCGGAGATCGACGGGGGACACCCTCCCACCAGTAGGCCGTGCCGCGCGGCTCACGCGGCACTCACGGGAGTGATTACCAGCTCGTTCAGGCAGATGTTCTGTGGAGCGTCGAGCACGAACTGCACGGTCATAGCAATGTCGTCTGGAGTGAGCATCGTGGCCCGTTCCTCCGTGCCAGGCACGTTTGGTCTGAGCGAGAGGAAGTCTGTGTCGACGACACCGGGGCACAGGTGGCATGCGCGAATCCCCTGACTGTTGAGCTCCCCGTTGAGCGTCTTGGTCAAGGAGCTGACTGCCGTCTTGCTTGCACTGTATGCGACACCGGCATCTTTCGCGTATCGCCAGCCGGCAACGGAAGAGATGAAGACGATTGTGCCGTGACCGATCTGCCGCATGCCGGGAAGCACCGAATCTACGACCAGTGCGGCCCCGGTCAGATTCGTCTGAACCACCGACGTGAATTCCTGCATCGATTGATCTTGCCAGTAGCGTTGCACGCTATTGAGACCAGCCGACAGCGCAACGTGAGTCACGGTGCCCCATTCCCTCTCAATTGTTGAGTGCGCATGCTTGACGCTCTCGGGGTCGGAGGTGTCCATCGCGACAGTCAAGCTCGTTCCTCCCCGCTCGGAGACTATCCGAGCGACGCCCGCAAGCGAGGCGAGGCGGCGCCCAGAGAGAGCAACCTTGTAACCGCGCTCCGCCGCAGCGAGAGCGATCGCTCGACCCATCCCGCTTCCCGCACCCGTGACCCACAAGACCGGTGTCGACGCTTCCGTATGCATTGGTTTGCTCTCCTTCATGGCTCTCCAGCATCCTATAAAGTATGCTTTTATTAGAGCATAACTATATAAAGTAAGAGTTATTCAAATTTACGTGGATCGTGACAGAAGGAGCAGTACGCCTCATGCAGATTGATTTCACGGGCAAGGTCGTTGTCATAACGGGGGCAGCGACGGGTATCGGGCGAGAGATCGCGAGACGTTTCAAGGGTGAAGGTGCCACTGTCGTTCCTCTCGATGTGAACGTCGACGGATTGCGCGCGTTGGCAACAGATTTCCCTGGCGAGGGGTGGGACAACGCTGGCGTTGTTTGTGATGTGCGAGATACAGACGGTGTTCACGAGGCCATCGACGGCATTGTCGCCGCGCATGGGCGAATCGACGTTCTCGTCAACAACGCCGGGGTGAACGCCGTGGGTCTCGTGGAAAATCTGGAGCGCGACGTCTGGGATCGCTGCTTCGACATCAACGTGCGGGGCGTGTTCAACACATGCAAGGCTGTCGCACCCGTGATGAAGAATCAGAACTACGGCCGCATCATCAACGCTGCATCGTTCGCAGCGATAATGCCAAGCATCGGCGCGTCGGCGTACGCTGCATCAAAGGCCGCCGTCGTTCAGTTCTCGCGAACGTTGGCGGGTGAGCTTGGTCCGTGGGGGATTACGGTCAATTCGTATGCCCCGGGAATGATTCCGACGGCAATGAATGGCTTTGCCGACCTGCCAGATGGCGAACAGTCGAAGCGTCTGGACATGCTTACTGTTCGTCGATGGGGCAAGCCAGATGATATTGCTGATCTTCTGTGTTTCCTTGCCAGCGACTTCGCCGGGTACATCACCGGAACGCTGACAGATGTCAGTGGTGGAAAATTCAGCACACAAGCGCCGAGCCGCGCTTATGGCGAAAACTGAGATGAGCATTGACGACGGCTCGGCTAGCGAGCGACGTTGCGTCAACGAGTACTCGCAGAAATTTGGCGGAGAATGGGGTGTCTGAGGTCAGGACATCGTTCATACCTGTCTCGCGACATCGTTCATAAGAGATAGTTCCGCGATGTTTCACGACATCGTTCTCTAGAGACAGTTCACCGGTGTCTCACGACATCGTGCACTCGCCTTCGCCATGGCCCGGAAAACCGGAGAACACGCGGCCTGGCCGACCTTGCAACCGAGCACCGCTAACTGCCTCAAACGCCTGTGAGACAAGCACAGAGAGGCGTGCGATCGCCTTGGACCGATGTCATCGCGAAGTGTGACCAGCGCCGGTGAGAGCTCGCCTGCTCCTCAGCGAATCAACACCGGGGGCGAGCTGATCCGGTACCGCCGAAACCACCCTGACAGCAAGCCAGAAACACAATTAAGTGAACGATGTCTCGCGACATATAGGAACTATGTCGCGAGACATCACAATGGCGGAGAATGGGGGATTCGAACCCCCGAGGGCGTTAACCCAACACGCTTTCCAAGCGTGCGCCATAGGCCACTAGGCGAATTCTCCACGGCCGCGAAAAGCGGCCTTGGTTATCTTACCCGAGACCGAGCGGTGGTGCCGACCACGCCGTGTGCGGGGCCGGTTCGACGGCACGGTTTCGGTCTGTACAATGGATGCTGGCTCCTCGCGTGGCGCCATCCAGGCCAAATCCCCCAGGACGGAAACGTAGCAAGGGTAACCGGGCTCTGGCGGGTGCGCGAGGGGTCACTTTTGTCTGAGGCGCAGAACAGGCTAGAAGCGCTTTTGCTTCGGCGTCTTCTCTGGCAGGTTCGAGCCCTCCCAGCCGCGGCGGATCGACCGCGAACCGCGGTGCTCGTCGCGTGAGCGGTACACGATGTACGGCCGGAACAGATAGCCGATCGGTGCAGAGAACACGTGCACGAGGCGCGTGAACGGCCACAGGATGAACAGCAGCGTGGCGCTGATCGCGTGCAGCTGGAACAGCAGCGGTGCGTCGATCATGAGCGCCGGGTCCGGTTGAAAGAAGAGGATGCTGCGCACCCACGGCGAGATGGTCTCGCGATAGTTGTAACCCCCGCCGATGATCTGATGCGCGATCGTCGCCGCGGTGCCGATCGCGATGGTGAGCGACAGGAACACGTACATGACCTTGTCCATCACTGTCGTGGCAAGAAACACTGTGCCCACCGTGCGGCGCCGGAAGATCAGAATCGCCAGCCCGGCAACGAGCATCGCTGCTGCGGCAGAGCCGAGTACAGTCGCTCCCCAGTGGTACATGTGCTCGTCGATGCCGATGGCGTAGAGCCACTCCCGGGGAATCAGAAGCCCGACAATGTGCCCTCCGAGAACTAACAGCGCCCCGAAGTGGAACATGGGCGATCCCAAACGCAGCAGACGGGTCTCGTACACCTCGCTCGAGCGGCTCGTCCAGCCGAACTGGTCATAGCGGTACCGCCAGATGTGCCCGACGATAAAGACAGCGATGCCCGCGTAGGGCAGCGCGACCCAGAGAACGAAGTCGAGGGCGTTCATGCCCCGACCTCCTCGCGTGCGGAGTAGGGCTTCAAGTCGCCGAGGAAGGTCAGCCCGACCAACTCGGTCGGCGGTCCGTCGTTGACAAGACTCAGGTAGCGATCGCGCGTTTCGGCGTCGATCTCGGGCAGCGACGCCGCAACCGCCTCGATCAGATGCCGGTAAGGGCTCTGCATGCCGGTGAGCGCCGCCCGCAGCACCTCGATGCCGTCGCGGTGCGCCGCCAGCAGATCGATCGCAATGTCAGACGCGCTCGCCGCCGAGAACTCCAGCACGGCGGGGAGGTAATCCGGAAGCTCCTCATCGCCCGGCTCGCAGCCGGCGGCCCGGTACGCCTCGATGAAGCGCACGAGGGCCATGCCGCGCTTGCGCGTGTCTCCGGCCGCGTAGTACGTGAGGTACATGGCGCACTTGCGCTTCAGATCGAACGTGGCGACGTAGTTTTGCTCCAGCTCTTCGGCCTCAGCATCCGCCATCGCCGTCAGAAAATGGAGAAACCGCTCAGCGATCGAGATCGGGAGGCTCCCGACGGCGTCGGCGACGGCAGGCCAGGCCGCACGCCGTTGCGCATCGGGGTAATCGAGCAGAATGGATGCCGCCATATGGGCGATGCGCCGCTGGTCTGGCGTGAGTTGCAACGGCGGAACAGGCTCGGGCAGCGGCTTGACGGGACTCATTGCTCGTCTTTCTTCTTGTCGGGCGGGAACATGCCGTCTGGGCGGCCATTGCCGTCCCAATTGAGTAGGTTCACCCGGCCGGGCGATGATGGCCGGTCGGCCGTCTGGCGATCCTTCAGCACATGGAAGTTCTCGACGGCGACGGGCTCGGGGCCGTGGCCGCTCGAGAGGCCGAGCGGGCCCGCCCCGCCCATTCCAGGGCCGCCCTCGTAGTCGAGCGAGCAGGCAAGCTCGTCGAGCTCGCGCGCCTGCTCCGAGTGCGCCTGCGGAATGACGTAGCGCTCCTCGTACTTTGCGATCGCGAGAAGCCGATACATTTTCTCCATCTCGGTTCCCGTCATGCCGACAGCTTCGGCGATCGACTCGTCTCGCCCCTCGTCGAGGTTGATGCCGCGCATGTACGAGCGCATGGCCGCCAGCTTCTGCAGCGACTCCGTCACGGGGCCCAGGTCGCCCGCGCTGAACAACCCGGCGAGGTACTCCATGGGAATGCGCAGCTGGTCGATGGCGGCGAAGAGGTTGTTCGCGTCTTCGCCGTCGTTGCCGCTTCCCGCGACGACGTCGACAACGGGTGACAGCGGTGGGATGTACCAGACCATCGGCATTGTGCGGTATTCCGGATGCAGCGGCAGAGCGACGCGGTACTCGTTGATGAGCTTGTAGATCGGGCTGTTCTGAGCTGCCTCGATCCAGTCCTCGGGAATCTCTTCTGCACGCGCCGCTTCGATGACGGCCGGGTCGTGCGGATCGAGAATGATGTCGCGCTGCGCCTCGAGAAGATCTTTCTCATCTTCGACGCTCGCGGCGTCGAGAACGCGGTCGGCATCGTAGAGCACGAGCCCGAGGTAGCGCAGCCGCCCGACGCAGGTCTCGCTGCACACGGTGGGCAGCCCCACCTCGAGGCGCGGGTAGCACAGCGTGCACTTCTCCGCTTTGCCTGTCTTGTGGTTGAAGTAGACCTTCTTGTAGGGGCACCCCGACACGCACATGCGCCAGCCGCGGCACTGATCCTGGTCGACGAGCACGATGCCGTCTTCGCTGCGCTTGTACATGGCGCCAGACGGGCACGAGGCGACGCACGACGGGTTGAGGCAGTGCTCGCAGATGCGCGGAAGGTAGAACATGAACGACTGCTCGAACTCCATGGCGACGTGGTCGCTCATGTGCTTGAGAATCGGATCGTTCTGCACCGTCTCGGGCGAGCCGCCCAGGTTGTCGTCCCAGTTGGCCGACCAGCCGATCTTCATGTCATCGCCGGTGAGCAGCGACTTCGGCTTGGCGACGGGCGTATGTTCGCCCGCAGGGGCGTTCAGCAGCATGTCGTAGTCGTACGTCCAGGGCTCGTAGTAGTCCTCGATCTCGGGCAGCTTCGGGTTGTAGAAGATGCTCGCGAGCTTCTGAATGCGCCCGCCCGAGCGCAGCTTGAGCCGCCCGCGCTTGGTGCGCACCCAGCCGCCGCCCCACTTCTCCTGGTCTTCGTATTCGCGCGGATATCCGACGCCGGGTTTCGTCTCGACGTTGTTGAACCACACGTACTCGACACCGGTTCGGTTCGTCCACGCCTGCTTGCAGGTGACAGAGCAGGTGTGGCACCCGATGCATTTGTCGATGTTCATCACCATTGACATCTGAGCCATGACGCGCATCAGTATTCGACCTCCTGGCTGCGACGGCGAATCACCGTCACCTCGTCTCGCTGGTTTCCTGTTGGTCCGAGATAGTTGAATGCAAACGAGAGCTGCGCGTAGCCGCCGATGAGGTGGCTCGGCTTCAGCAGCACGCGTGTGAGTGAGTTGTGGATGCCGCCGCGCAGACCGCTCGTCTCGGTCTTCGGAACATCCACCGTGCGGTCCTTTGCGTGGTACATGAACACAGTGCCTTCCGGCATCCGGTGCGACACGATGGCGCGGGCGACGACGACGCCATTGCGGTTGTACGACTCGATCCACTCGTTGTCGCGCACGCCGATCTTGTCGGCATCCTGAGGCGACATCCAGATGGTCGGGCCGCCGCGGCTGAGCGAGAGCATGAACAGGTTGTCTTGGTACTCGGAGTGAATCGACCATTTCGAGTGCGGAGTCAGGTAGCGCACCGCGACCTCGGCCCTCCCGTGGGATCCCGGAGCTCCCGTCGGTGCCGTCGACCCGACCTGAGAATCGCCGTACAGCCGGTAGAGGTCGAGCGGCGGACGGTAGATCGGCAGCGCCTCGCCGAGCTCGAGCATCCAGTCGTGATCGAGGTAGAAGTGCATGCGTCCCGTGAGCGTGTGCCACGGCTTCTTGTGCTCGACGTTCACAGCGAACGCCGTGTAGCGGCGCCCGCCGTGCTCGGAGCCCGACCACTCGGGGGAGGTGACGACGGCCACAGGTCGCGCCTGCACGTCGGGGAACGTGATGCGGGTCTCTTCCGACCCCGCTGCGAGCTCCTCGAGGCTCGACTGCCCCGTGTGGGCACCGAGCTTCTCGAAGCCCTGCAGCGCGAGCCTGCCGTTCGTCGTTCCCGAGAACGCCAGCACCATCTCGCACGCGCGCACATCGGTGTCGAGGCGAACACTGCCGGCAAACGGGCCGTCCTGCACGAGTCCGTTCACGCGGCCGAGCTTCTCGATCTCGGGCGTCGGATCGTAGGTGATTCCCTTCGTCTGCATTCCCAGCTTCGCCGTGAGCGGCCCGAGGGCGCTCATCTGCTCGGCGAGCTTCGTGTAGTCGCGCTCGACGACGATGAGCTTCGGCATGCTCACGCCGGGAACGAGCGGCGCATCATCGGTGACCGTGCCGTTTGGCGTCGCCATGGCGTCTGCCGTGTCGTGCAGGAGCGGGGCGGCGACGAGGTCTTCGCGCACGCCCAGATGCGTGACTGCCATGTCGCTCATCTTCTTCGCGAGCGTGTGGAAGATGTCGAAGTCAGTGCGCGTCTGCCACGGCGGCTGAATTGCCGGGTTGAACGAGTGCACGAACGGGTGCATGTCTGTCGACGAGAGATCGTGCTTCTCGTACCAGGTGGCTGCGGGGAGCACGACGTCAGAGAACAGCGTCGTGCTCGTCATGCGGAAGTCGGCGGTGAAGAGCAGATCGAGCTTGCCCTCCGGTGCTTCGTCGTGCCACGTCATTGTGCGCGGGCGCCTGTCGCCCTCCGCCTCGGGAGCGCGCACCGCGGCATCCGTTCCCAAGAGGTGCTTGAGGAAGTATTCGTTTCCCTTGCCGGAGGAGCCCAGAATGTTTCCGCGCCAGATGCTGAGAACTCGGGGAAAGTTCTCGGGGCTGTCTGGGTCTTCGCAGGCGAAGTGCAGGCTGCCGTCTTTCAGGCTGTCGATCACGTACTGCTGCGGTTCGACGCCTGTGGCTCGAGCCTCGTCGACGATGTCGAGCGGGTTCTTGTCGAAGGTGGGGTAGCTGGGCATCCACCCGCGCTTTGCCGACTCCACCATGCAGTCAGCCGTGGTGCGATCGGCGAACTGGCCTTTCGCGAGCGGCGAGGCAAGCTGATCGGCCGGCAGTCCGTCGTAGCGCCACTGGTCTGTGGCGAGGTACCAGAACGCTGTGCCGATCATGTTGCGCGCGGGGCGCACCCAGTCGGCGGCGAGCTGATACTGGTTGTAGCCGGTGAGCGGCCGCACCTTCTCCTGCCCGACGTAGTGTGCCCATCCGCCCCCGTTGACTCCCTGGCATCCGGTGATCGTCGTGAGCGTGAGGAAGGTTCTGTAGATGGTGTCCGAGTGGAACCAGTGGTTGGTGCCCGCGCCCATGATGATCATGGAGCGGCCGTTGCTGCGCTCGGCGTTGTCGGCGAACTCGCGGCCGATGCGGGCGACCTGCTCGGCGTTCACCGAGGTGATCTCCTCTTGCCACGCGGGGGTTCCGGGGGTTGACGGGTCGTCGTACCCTGTGGGCCACTGACCGGGGAGGCCGTCGCGCCCGACGCCGTACTGCGCGAGCAGCAGGTCGAACACCGTCGTGACCGTCTGACCGGCGATGGATGCTGTCGGCACGCCGCGGCGCACGACTCCGGAGCCGCCTGTGTGCGCGTCGCTCGCGCTGTCTCCATTGTCTGTGCCGAATGTGTTGCCTGTGCCGTCTGCCGCGCCGTCTGTCGGCGTCAAATCGAACCGCGGCAGGTCGATCGCCGCGGCTTCTCCCGACCAGGCGGGCGAATGCATGATCGACAGCAGCGGGTCGACGTCGCCGAGGTCGAGGTTCCACTTTCCGGTGTCAGCCTCGCTGAAGCGGTGACCGAGCGAACCATTCGGAACGACGGGGGAGCCGCTCTGATCGAGCAGCACCGTCTTGAAGGCGGGGTTCGCCGTTTCGGCATCCGCCCCACCGAGATCGGCGGCAGTGATGAACTTGCCGGGAACCCAGGCGTCGCCGCGTTTCTGCAGGGCAACGAGATACGGCGCATCGGCGAAGCGCTTGAGGTAATCGTTGAAGCGCGGCGTCTCGCGGTCGACGAAGAACTCTTTCAGAATCACGTGGCCCATGGCCATGGCCAGAGCCCCGTCGGTTCCGGGGTGCGGTGCGAGCCACTCGTCGGCGAACTTCGAGTTGTCTGCGTAGTCGGGCGAGACGGTGATCACCTTCTGCCCGCGATACCGCGCCTCGGTCATGAAGTGCGCGTCTGGCGTGCGGGTGACCGGCACGTTGGAGCCCCACATCATGAGGTAGGCGGCGTTGAACCAGTCAGCCGACTCGGGAACATCGGTTTGGTCGCCGAAAACCTGCGGGCTGGCAACGGGCAGGTCGGCGTACCAGTCGTAGAACGACTGCATCGTGCCGCCGATGAGATTGACGAAGCGGGCGCCGACGCCGTGCGAGACCATGCTCATCGCGGGAATCGGCGAGAACCCGGCGACGCGGTCTGGGCCGTACTTCTTGATCGTGTGCACGTGGGCTGCGGCGATGATCTCGGCAGCTTCGTCCCACTCGGCGCGCACAAGACCGCCCTTGCCGCGTGCCCGCTTGTAGGTCTTCGCCTTCTCGGGGTCGCTGGTGATCTCGTCCCACGCGGCGACCGGGTCGCCGAGGCGCTGCTTTGCCTCCCGGTACATCTGCAGCAGCACACCACGCACGTAGGGGTAGCGCACGCGCGTCGGCGAGTAGGTGTACCAGCTGAACGCGGCGCCTCGGGGGCATCCGCGTGGCTCGTACTCGGGCATGTCGGGGCCGACAGACGGGTAATCGGTCTGCTGGGTCTCCCACGTGATGATGCCGTCTTTCACGTACACCTTCCACGAGCAGGAGCCCGTGCAGTTGACGCCGTGCGTCGAGCGAACGACCTTGTCGTGCGACCAGCGATCGCGGTAGAAGGAGTCGCCGGCGCGCCCGCCCTTCAGATACACGGAACGCAGATCGTCTGACACCTCGCCCGGGCGAAGGTAGCGCCCGAGGTTCACAAGCGAGTCGGCGAGCGGCCCGTCGGTGCGGGCTCCGCTGTCGACCCGGTGCGGTGCGGTGCGTGTGCGCTTCGCCATCTGATCCTTACCTTTCATCGTTCGTCGTGCCCGAGCATCCGGTGCTGGCTTCTGCGTGCCTCAACTCGGCTTCTCCGCCCCGGGTCTCGCGTAGTACCACCAGGCGAGCCCGGTGCAGAAGCCGCACCAGGCCGCGCAGATGATGAAGAACGTCGTGGGGCTCATCACCGAGAGGGCCATGCCGACGAGAAACGGACCAAACGAGCCAATGGATGCTGTCCAGCCGATCGTTCCGCCCGCCTGCACCTTCGTGAAGATCATGGGCATCTGCTTGAACGTTCCCGCGTTGGCGAAGCCCGAGAAGAAGAAGACGAGCAGCATGCCGGTGAGGAATCCCCAGAACTCGTTCACGCTCGACGGCGAGAGGAAGAACAGGGTGACGATGGTGCCCGCCGTCATACCGAGGCCGCCGGTGAATGTGAACTTCGCACCGCCCCACTTGTCACAGAGCGGCCCGCACGCGGCGCGGACGCCGGCGCCGAGCAGCGGGCCGATCCATGCCCACGCGAGGGGGTTCGGCGCGTTGTCGAAGCCGCCGAAGACGTCGCCGATGATGAGCCCAGTCTGCGCGGCGAGGCCAGAGAACGCCCCGAACGACATGAGGTAGAGCGCCGACATGATCCAGGTGTGCTTCAGCCCGAAGATGTTCATCTGCTGCCGAAAGTTCGCTTTCACCGGAACCCGGCGCAAGAACACGATCGCGGCGATCGCGGCGAGCAGCACCCACGGCACCATCACGAGGCCGCCGTTGTGCAGCCAGACGAGGGTGCCGTCTGTCTGCGACTGCGGCGTCAGCGCGGCGGTGCCGAGCAGGCCGAAGCCCACGACCCAGGGCACGAGAAACTGAACGATGCCGATGCCGAAGTTGCCGATTCCGGCTTGCAGTCCGAGCGCTGTTCCCGAGAGACGTTTGGGAAAGAAGTAGCTCGTCGAGGCCATGAGGCCGCTGAAACTGCCTCCGCCGACACCGGCGCTGAACGACAGAAGCATCAGAAACCAGAACGGAATCGTCGGGTCGCGCACGACCACCGTCCACCCGAGCAGCGGAATCAAGAGAAGAAACGCCGACAGGGCGACGATGGTGCGGGTGCCGAGAAGCGGCGGAAGAAACATGAACAGCAGGCGAATGAGGCCGCCCGCCAGCCCGGGGAGCGCGACAAGCCAGTAGAGCTCCTGGTCGGTGAGCGAGTAGCCAATGTCGTTGAGGCGCGGCGCGATGGCACTCACGAGATACCACGTGGCGAACGCCAGGATCATCGTGAATGTCGTGATCCAGAGGGTGCGCCAGGCGCGTGCGCTGTCCCAGGTCTCGGGCTGCTCAGGATCCCAGTTCGATAAGTCCGGCTTCAGGCGGAGGACATTCTCGTTCGTATCCGTCGTCGCGTCCACGTTTCCTCCTCCAACCACGTAACGCTGTAGCCGAAATCAGCACCTGTGCCTTGACTGTGGAGCCTATCGAGGGGCCACTGGGTTAGGACAGGCTAACTTCTCTGAGCTACCGGCCGGGAAATACCCCCGGCTGCTTCGAGTTTTGCCGGTAATCAGGCTGTCCGCGTGCGAAACCACCGTGTTTAATCAGACGTTCATCAGGCGGGCCGACAGAAGTCGTGGGCACGGGCATTGTGCAGGGCTGCGGATATCGTGCAGGGGTGTGCGGATGCACGTTGTCCGTGAGCGTGCACGTTTCACGGAGGCGGGCGCGCGCACCGCGCAGCGACGGCGGGCATTGCCTACACTTGCGGTATGGATCACGCCCCATCGAGCAGAGTCGCCCGGGTCATTACGGTGTCGGATCGCGCCAGCACCGGGCAGCGCGAAGACAGGTCGGGGCCCGCCGCCGTGTCGCTGCTCGTGGAGGCCGGATGGACGGCCGACGTGCGGGTGGTTCCCGACGACATCGACGCGATTGCGGGCAGCATCCGCTCGGGTATCGACATCGGAGCTCGACTGATCGTGACGACGGGCGGCACGGGCGTTGCCCCTCGAGATGTCACACCGCAGGCGACGGTTCCGCTTCTGCGGCTGAGTCTTCCGGGCATTGCCGAGCAGATTCGCCGGGTGGGGGCCGAGAATGTGGCGGGCGCCATTCTCTCGCGCGGCGTCGCCGGCGTGATCGGCCCGGCGCTGGTTGTGAACCTCGCCGGCTCGACAGGGGCGGTGCGCGACGGCATCCCGGTGATTCTCTCGGTCGCTGATCACGTGCTGAGCCAGCTTGACGGAGGAGACCACTGATGATTCGCACAGCGAGCGTCTCTGAGAGCGCCCTCGACGTCACAGGGCACATGGATGCTGTCGCGCACGCGCAGCAGGGGGCGAGCGCACTGTTCGTGGGAACTGTGCGCGACAACGACCCGGATGCCGTGGGGCGCGTCGTCGAGCTGGAGTACAGTGCGCATCCGGATGCCGAGGCGGTTCTTGCCGAGCTCGCTGCGGCGGTGGACGCCGACGGACTGCGCATCGCCGTGAGCCACCGCGTCGGCAGTCTCGGCATCGGCGATGCGGCGATCGTCTGCGCCGTGTCGAGCGTTCATCGGGCAGAGGCCTTCGACGTCTGCCGCGCACTCGTTGAATCGGTGAAGGCCGAGCTTCCGGTGTGGAAGAAGCAGATCGAGGCCGACGGCAGCTACGGCTGGGTGGGCCTCGGCCGTCTTGCGTAACAGCGCGATCGCCGCCGGGTGCTGCGCAGCATCCGGTGATGGGGTTTTCATCGTCGGAGGCTTGGCGTAGCGTGTCGCGCATGAACGACTGGGCGAAGTCTCGTGACGATGCCGCGCCGAGCGCAGCGGTTCTCGATTGGATGCTCGATACCGACCCTGCGCTGCGATGGCAGGTCGAGCGTGACATCGCCGGAGCTCCGCCCGAGATCTGGCAGGCGACGCGATCGCGTGTGGCGATCGAGGGCTTCGGCGCCCGGCTGCTGGCGGAGCAAGACACCGATGGGCAGTGGGCGGGAGGGGCATATTTTCCCGCCGGGTTCTTCGGCAGTGCCGAGGCAGACGAGCCCGGGCAGCCGTGGACGGCGACGACGTGGTCGCTCAAGGACCTGCGCGAATGGGGCCTCGATGCCGATGGGCTAGCAGGAACGGCGGCGAAGCTGGAGGCGAACAGTCGCTGGGAGTACGACGATCTGCCGTACTGGGGCGGCGAGGTCGACGTGTGCATCAACGCGTTCACACTCGCGACCGGCGCATGGCTCGGCGCTGACGTCTCGCAGCTTGCCGCGTGGTTTCCTGCACATCGCCTCGCCGATGGTGGCTGGAACTGCGAGGCGGAAGAAGGGAACTCGACGCGGTCATCGTTCCACTCCACCCTGAACGCGATCCGCGGGATGCTGCACTACGAGAAGATCAGCGGCGACGAGAGCCTCCGGGATGCGCGCCACGGCGGTGAGGAGTACCTGCTGAAACGGCGCCTGCTGTCTCGAGAGTCGACGGGTGAGCCAGTCGGCGATTTCGTCGAGCAGTTCACCTACCCGAACCGTTATCAGTACAGTGCACTGGCCGCACTCGAGCACTTTCGAGAGGTCTCGCTTTATGAGGGGCGCTCGCCAGACCCTCGTCTCGCTGACGCCGTTGACTTGGTCAGGACGCAGCGACAGCCCGACGGCACGTGGTTGCAGGGCGGCCGGATGCCGGGGCGCGCCTGGTTCGACATCGATGTTCCCGTGGGCGAACCGTCACCGTGGCTCACGATGATGGGCATCCGGGTTCTCGATTGGTGGGATCGCGCATCGTGAGTTCGCGAACCGTTCGCTCGTGAACGCGGGGGGAGCGGGTGCACACCTCGCCCGACGATGAGTGCATTTATCAGCATCCGTGTCATATTTCATTTGTTGCACGTAACACGCGTGACAAACAGTGGTTGTCGGTGCAAGTATTTTGACATGATCACTTCGCTCCCCATTCTCGACATGTCCCGTCTCAACGCTGGTGCTGATGAGGCCGCCGCGTTCTGCGCCGAACTGCGCGACGTGACGCACGAGGTCGGCTTCTTCTACCTGGTGGGGCACGGCGTTCCGCAAGAGCTCATCGATGACGTGCTCGACGTGTCGCGCCGGTTCTTCGACCTGCCCGCCCAGCAGAAGCTCGCCATCGAGAACGTGAACAGCCCGCAGTTTCGCGGCTACACCCGCATGGGCGGCGAATTGACGGCAGGCGAGGTGGACTGGCGCGAGCAGATCGACGTGGGCCCCGAGCGCGCTGCGGTGGCCGATGCTGACGGCGTTGCGGACTATTGGCGCCTCGAGGGGCCGAACCAGTGGCCATCGGAGCTCCCTGAGCTTCAGAAGACCGTGACCGAGTGGACGGACCGACTCAATGAGGTTGCGCTGCGGCTGCTGCGCACGTGGGCGGTGTCGCTCGGCGCCCCCGAGAACGTGTTCGACGAGGCCTTCGCGACAGATCCGTTCTCTGTGCTGAAGATCGTGCGGTACCCCGGCGAGTCCGATCCGGAGCCCAAGCAGGGCGTCGGCCACCACCGTGACGGCGGCGTACTGACGCTTCTGCTCGTCGAAGAGGGCAAGGACGGCCTGCAGGTGGAGCACGAGGGGGAGTGGATCGACGCTCCCAGCGTGCCCGGCGCGTTCGTCGTGAACATCGGCGAGATGCTCGAGCTGGCAACGGGCGGCTACCTCAAGGCGACCCTGCACCGCGTGATCTCGCCGCTCAAGGGCACAGACCGCATCTCGCTGCCGTTCTTCTTCAACCCGCACCTCGACACGCGAATGCCCCAGCTTGAGCTCAGCCCCGAGCTCGCCGCCGAGGCGCGAGGACTCTCCGTCGATCCGACGAACAGCCCGATTCTCGAGACCTACGGCGACAACGCGCTGCGCTACCGCATGCGGGCGCACCCGAACGTCGTTGAGGCGCACCACAAAGACCTGCTCGCCCGCCTGTAGCGGCCGGCGCACAGAGACGAGGGCGGGGTGCTGACCAGCATCCCGCCCTCATCTTTCGCGCTATCGCTCGCGTCTCTTGCGAGGCTCCTTTTTCGGCGGATCCTCGGCCTGCTTGGGAGCCCTCGGGCGCACGACCCCGGTGGTGCGGGAGATTCGATAGTCGATGCGGTCGTCGATGTAGCTTCGCAGCTGGGGAATCTCTGGAATCGTCTCCGTCATTCTGCCGGTGATGTGCGAGGTTACGCGGTCGAGCCGCGCAAGCCTCTCGGCGTAGTCCATCATCCGTCGCTCGTAGGTGAGCCCGCGCACCGTCGCAATGCACATGATGACGAGGATGATGCTGAACGGCAGCGCGGTGATGAGCGATCCCGCTTGCAGTGACTCGAGACCGCCCGCGATGAGCAGTGCGATGGCGACGGCACCCTCGAGCACAGCCCACAGTACGCGCGACCAGGTCGGCGGGTTCGGGTGTCCTCCCGAGGCCAGCATGTCGACGACGAGGGATCCCGAGTCGGACGATGTGATGAAGAAGATCGCGACGAGAAGAATCGCAATCACCGAGAGGATGTTGCCAAGCGGCAGACCCTCCAGTACCTGGAACAGTGACCCCTCCGCCGAGACCGCGCCATCTGTGACGAGATCACCCGCGCCGTAGAACTGCCGGAACAAGCCGGAACCGCCCAGCACCGAGAACCACAGCATCCCGACGATGGTGGGGACGAGAAGCACGCCGGCGATGAACTGGCGAACGGTGCGGCCGCGAGAGATGCGGGCGATGAAAACTCCGACAAACGGGGCCCAGGCGATCCACCAGCCCCAGTAGAAGATGGTCCACGTGGAGAGCCATTCCTGCCCTTCCGCGCCGGTGTATGCGCCGACATCGAATGTCATGTTCAGCACGTTGGCCAGGTAGACGCCGAGCGACTGCACAAGGTTTCGCAGCAGGAACAGCGTCGGGCCGAGAATGAGCATCGTCACCATCAGCAGGCCGGCAAGACTGAGGTTGATGTTCGAGAGCCACTTGATGCCCGCGCCGACGCCGCTCACGACGGAGAGCGTCGCCAGGAACGTGATCACGATGATCAGCACGATGAGAATCGTGTTGTTGACCTCGCCGATCACACCGATGGCGTGCAGGCCGGACGAGATCTGCTTGACTCCGAGTCCCAGTGATGTGGCGATGCCGAAGACCGTGCCGAAGATCGCGAGAATGTCGATCACATCGCCTGGCCACGACTTGACCTTGTCGCCGAAGAGCGGTTCAAGCGCCCATCGAATAGAGACGGGGCGCCCGCGCCTGTGAATCGCATAGGCGAGGGCGAGACCGATGACGGCATAGACGGCCCACGGGTGGAGGCCCCAATGCACGAAGGTCTGTGCCATGGCGAGGCCGGCGATGTCACTCTGGTCGCCCTCCCAGCCGGGCTTCGGGCTCACTGTCGCATAGGTGAGCGGTTCACCGACGCCGTAGAACACGAGGCCGATCCCCATACCGGCGGCGAAGAGCATGGCGAACCACGACATGACGCCGAACTCGGGTTTATCTTCGTCTCGGCCGAGCTTCACCGCGCCGAGGCGTGAGAACGCCAGGACGATCATGAAGGCGACGAAGCCTCCGATGACGAGCATGTAGTACCAGCCGACATTCGCGACGATCCAACCCTGAGCGTCGCTGAATACCTTCGCCGTTCCTTTGGGGAAGGCGACGGCAAGCACCACGACCGCGACGATGATGATCAGCGCTGGCCAGAACACCCGCGGCGCGATCAGGCCCTTGCCCAGACGCACTCCCTGCCGTTTGAGCTTTTCGGTGATCTGGTCGTCTGTGTCATTCTCGGCGATGTGCATGTGCTGAGGGACCGGCGTCAATGACAGGTCTTCCTCGGGCGCGCCAGGAATGCTCTGAGGCGCAGCGTGGTGATGCTTTTCCTGCTCGTCTGGCGCTGAGGCGTCGACGTTCTGTGCGTCGTTTTCTGGTGTGTCGTTCTCTACGCTCATCACTTTCCGTTCCGTCGGCATCGATGGTGCGGTACTTCATACTGGTCGCAAATCGGGTCACAATCAAAGTGACAGCTCAGGTTTTGCTGCTGATCGTGCGGCGCGATATGCGTGAGAATGCCGGAGTCGGAGAGTAAAAGGATAATAATTCGGTAAAATCTGGTGCGGCCCGAATCCGTGCACTTCTGCATTCTGAGCCATGAACGGCGAGCCCGTCTCGTTCGGGCACGGAGTGCCGCTTCGACTGCGCAATGAGGTGCAACTCGGGTTCAAGCTTGTGAAATGGATTCGGCTATCGGCAGTCGATTTAGCGCGGTCGCTGTCACGCGGCCGGTTTGAGGCCCGTCAGTCGGCGGTGTTCTGCGGAGGGAGCGAGGCGACAAGCGGAGTGTCGCTTCCCACGGCACCGACCTTGGCTGCGCCTCCGGGGGACCCGATGGGCGAGGCCTGCCCCGGCAGCTGCATGGTGAAGAATTCCGCGTTGTCGTGCAGATAATCGGCCCACTCGCTGGGAAGGTCGTCTTCGTAGTAGATCGCCTCAACGGGGCAGACGGGTTCGCATGCGCCGCAGTCGATGCATTCGTCCGGGTGAATGTAGAGAGCGCGTTCGCCCTCATAGATGCAGTCAACGGGGCACTCGTCGACGCACGCCCTGTCGACGACGTCAATGCATGGTTGGGCGATGACGTAGGTCACTTTCGTTCCCTCCCTGAGCTGAGGTGGCGGATAATGGGTATAAACCGCACCATCTTCCGGTTAATTGTACGCGGGAAACCTCGCCGAACGGATCGTCTGAAAGAACAACGATATTTGTGAAGCCACGACAGTATTCTGAAGCGATGACGGTCCACGAGAACGGTGAGGACAGGCACTCGGCACTTGCCTCTCCGATCCGACGCGAGATTCTGCGTGTGCTGCAGGAAACGTCACAGCCCGTCGACGCCGCTGTCATCGCCGAACGGTTCGACATCCATATTACGACCGCCCGATTTCACCTCGATCAGCTGGAGCGGGCGTCGCTCGTGCGCCGTGAAGTTCACCATGGCGGGCAGAGGGGGCGACCGAGGATTGCCTTTCTCGCCGTTCCGGAGGCTCGAGACGAGGATGCTCAGCGGCAGCTCAACGACGTGCTCGCTGACGCCCTAGCCAGCAATGGCGACGCGGCATCGCCGCGAGCGTACGACGCTGGCGACAGGTGGGCCCGACTATATGACCGCGACGTCGACGACGCAGCCGGCGGCATCGAGGAGCCGCTCATGCGTGTGTTCGACGCCATCGGCTTCGCCCCTGAGATGCAGGGAGGCGACTCCGATGCAACGATCGCGCTGCACGCCTGTCCGTTCCGTGACGTGGCGGCGGCGCATCCCGAGGTTGTCTGCGCTGCTCACCGCGGCTTGCTTGATGGCATCGTGCGTCGGCTCGGCCGAGAGACGAACGAGACGACGCTGCTTCCCTTTGTCGAATCAGAATTGTGTCTCGTTCGGCTGCATCGCCCCGCGGTCTCCGAGTAACGCAAAGCGCGGCGCGGAGTCAGGCCGCGGTTCGCGGGTGGGTGCGCGCTCGAGCAGCGAGCGGAGCTACTGCTGCCTCGGCGGCGAGTTCTGATTCGCCGGAGTCTCCTCCCGATCCGATCTGTATGCCGAGTTCGGGCTTGGCCTCGAGGCCTGCCTTCACAACCTTCTCGACGAGGCGTCGGCGGGGCGGCGGGTGCCGAATGTGCTGTCGTACGGAGCGCGGATCTCGGTGATGCTGTCTGCGCCGGTGACAGCCGGCCGCATCGATCCGCTGGTCCGGCCGGGTCTGGGCATCGCCTCCCTCTCTGCCCCTGAGCGAGTTGATGCCGGTGCCGGCGACTGTGCCTAGCCGCCGGCGAAGGGCGGCAGCACGTCGACCGTCGCGGCATCCGGAATCGCCGCATCGTCGCCGAGGCGCGACCCGTTCACCATGAGCGAGCATCGCCCCAGCACGCCGGCGAACTCGGCGCCGTGCGACTCGGCAAGGTGCCGTTTGAGGGCACCGACCGTCGACGCCGCGTCGAGGTGCATTTCGTCGCGGCCCGCGGCATCCGCCGCTCCGGCGAAGTAGCGAACGCGAATCATGCTGTTCTCCGTTCCACAAGCTCGCGCGTGGTGCGCACGGCCTCATCCAGAGGTATTCCGCGCGCGACGGCGATGCCGACGAGATACGTCGATACGGGTCCGGCCGGGCGCGTGATTCCGTGCGCGACATCGCGGGTGAGGTCGAGAAGCTCCGACGTCGGCACCGTGCTTGCGTCAATGCCAAGCGCCGTGGCGAGCTCGGTGGTCCACTCGTCGAGCTCAGCAGGTGTGTCAGCCATGGGTGTCCTCTCTCTTGCTTCGATAGTCGTCGATCGCCGCCCAGGTATCAAGGTCGACGCTTGCGCCGAACTCATCCGGCACCTCATGCACGCGGATGCCGGCGAGCAGCTGCCGCATGGAAGCCCCCGCGGTGTCGGGCAGCGCGCCCACCGCTGAGCGCAGCGACGCCGTGCGGTAGCGGCCCGCGAGCCACTGCCGCTTGCCCCGCGCGTCGACGAGAACGGCAGCGTCGAAGCCCGGGGGAATCGGGGTGCTCAGCAGCGCGACAACCTCGGCGGCGCGCGGCAGATCGCAGGCGAGCAGCCACGTTTCGGCGGGCGTATCGCGCTGCGGCAGGCTCGGCTGTACGAACTCCGCAGAGTGCCGGGACGAGGGCATTGTGCTGGCAGGAGGATGTTTCGGCAAATTCGTCCTCGTGCCGGCACAGTTCCCTTCTCCGGGCACAGTGCCACTCTCACGTGCAGTGCCGCCCTCACGTGCAGTGCCGCCCTCAGGTGCGGTGCCGCCCTCGAGTGCAGCGAACGCCGCCTCGATGGCCGCAACGGGGCCCGTGAACGGCGGGTCTTCGCGAACGAGGGTCATCGCTCCGCGACCGGGCTCGTGTGCGAGGTGCGTCGGCCCGACGACGATCGTCGAGCACCCCTCCACCGCAGCGAGCACGTGGTCGAGCAGCATCCGTCCGTCTACCTCGACGCTCGCTTTGTCCGCACCGTCGAGTCGTGTGGCGCGGCCGCCCGCAAGGATGATCGCCGCGTGTGGCTGCGCCGCGGCATCCGGTGCTGTCGTCGTGCTTGCTCCGGGGTGGCCGCGATCAGCCACCGCGCACCCAGTCGCCACTTTTGCCGCCCGTCTTGCGGAGCAGCTCGATGTTCTCGATCGACGTTGCCTTGTCGAGCCCCTTCACCATGTCGACGACGGTGAGGGCGGCGACGCTCACGGCGGTGAACGCCTCCATCTCGACGCCCGTGCGGTCGGCGGTGCGCACCGTCGCCTCGATCGCGACGCCGTGCTCGCGCACGTCAAGCTCGACAGCGGCGCCGTGCACGCCGATCACGTGGGCGAGGGGCAGCAGGTCTGGGGTGCGCTTTGCCGCCTGGATGCCGGCGATTCGGGCAACGGCGAGAACGTCGCCCTTGGGCGCGGTGCCCTCCCGAAGGGCAGCGATGACGTGGGGCGCGCAGCGCACGAAGCCGCGGGCGGTAGCGCTGCGGACTGTCGGCTTCTTCTCTGTGACGTCGACCATGCGCGCTTGGCCGCGTTCGTCGAGATGGGTGAACGGCTGGTCGGGTGTTTCGGGATTCGGAGTTTCTGGCGACACGCCGTGTGGGGAAGCGGTTTCCTCGGCGTGTCGCTCAAAATCTCCAAATGCGTGCACGCGCTCGTCGGGCCGAGCACCGTTGTCGTTCACGAGAGCACCATCACTGTCACCGCGTCTCCTTCGTCAACATGGTCGACATCGGCGGGCACAATTGCGAGCCCCTCGGCATCGGCGAGCGAGCTCACCAGATGAGAACCGCTGCCGCCGCGCGACGCGGGCTGCACGATCTGGTCGTTGAAGATCGCCGGCAGAATCTGCGTGCGTCCGGCGGGGGTGCGCCAGCCGACGGCGGCGGTGCGGGTGACGCGCGGTCTGTCGATGTCGGCGTGCCCGGCCATGGCGCGCAGGGCGGGACGCACGAACATCTCAAACGACGCGGCGACACTCACGGGGTTACCCGGAAGGCAGAACACGAGTGTGCCGTCTATACGTCCGAAGCCCTGCGGTTTGCCCGGCTGCATCGACACGCGGTCAAAGCGAATGGATGCTGCGCCATCAAGCACAGCCTTCACAACGTCGAAGGCGCCGACGCTGGCTCCGCCCGTCAGCACGATCGCATCGCTCACGGCGAGAGCTTCGTCGACGGCGGCCTGCAACGCGTCGTTGTCGTCGGGAACCGTCGTTGCCAACGTCACCTCGACGTTCGAGGCGCGCAGCGCCGCCGACAGCAGAATGGAGTTGGACTCGGGAATCTGCCCGCGCACGGGGGTCGCCGCGGGATCGATCAGTTCTGAGCCGGTGGAGATCACGGCGACGCGGGGGCGGCGATGCACCGAGATGGTGGCGTGCCCGGCGGCGGCGATGGACGACAGCTGCCACGCGCCGAGCTCGACGCCCGCGCTCACGGCGATGCTTCCGGCTTCGGCGTCGCTGCCCTCGAGGCGAATGTGCGCCGAGGGTTTCGGCTGCTCGGTGATGGTGATGAACTCCGGCGGCGTCTCGGTGATCGCCGTGCCGATGTCGGTGCTCTCGAGCGGCACGATCGCATCGGCGGCCGTTGGCAGCGGCGCGCCCGTCATGATGCGCACGGCTTCGCCTGCCCCGAACGACGGGTCTTCGGACGAGCCTGCCGCGACATCGGCGACGACGCGCAGCCGCGCTCCGGCGACAGCATCCGCTCGGCGCACGGCGTAGCCGTCCATCGCCGAGTTGTCGAAAAGTGGAACGGGCCAGCGGTTCTGCACGTCGTCCGCCAGCACGAGGCCGAGGGCGTCGCGCAGCACGACGGAATGCGTCGGCAGCACGCGCGCTTCGGCGAGAATGCGCTGCCGATGCGCGTCGACGCTGGTCAGCCGGGTGTCGGCGGTGCGCGTGGTGGCTGCGTCGTGCGCGTGCTGTGCATGAGTGTCGTGCTCCGTTCCGCTCATGCGTGGCTCCTCTCAGACAGCTCAGACAGCCCTGAACGGTCAGTGCGTTCTGAACGGTCAGTGCGTTCTGAACGGTCAGTGCGTTCTGAACGGTCAGTGCGTTCTGAACGCTCAGAAGCCTCAGCGCGCTCGGCCCACGCAGCATAGCCGCCGTCGAGCAGCCGAATGTCAACGTCGGGGTGGGCTGCCGCCAGGGCGCGCGCGGCGGAGCGGGCGCGCGGCCCCACCTCGCAGAACACGACGACCGAGTCGTCGAGCTCAACGGATGCCGGGTCGGCGAGCACCCGCGACAGGGGAACAGAGACGGCGCCGGGGATGCTGCCACGGGCAAACTCGTACGGCTCGCGCACGTCGAGCAGCGTGGCGTCCCCCACATCGTCGAGCTCATCGAGCGCGACGTGGGTGTGGCGCTGCGCTGCCTGGCTCGGCGTCGCTGGGGCAGCAGCTGGTGCCGCGGCATCCGGAACCAAGGGAACTTCGCGCTGGCGTTGGCCGAGTGCATCGAGCACGAGCATGCGGCCGAGCAGCGTGTCGCCGATGCCGCAGATGAGCTTCACGGCTTCGGTGACGAGAATGCCGCCGAGCTGACCGCAGAGCGCGCCGAGCACTCCCGCCTCGGCGCACGACGGCACCTCGCCTGGTGCAGGCGCGACGGGAAAGACGTCGCGCAGCGTGACGGACGGCCCGGTCGGCGGCCGCGACCAGAACACCGTGGCCTGTGCGTCAAAGCGCAGCACGGAGCCCCACACGAGAGGGATGCCGAGGGCAGCGCACGCGTCGGCGACGGCATAGCGCGTGTCAAATGTGTCGCTGCCGTCGATGATGAGGTCGTAGCCGACGAAGATCGATGCCGCATTGTCGGCGGTGAGATGCTCGCGATGCTCGATCACCCGCGTGTGCGGTGACAACGACCGGATGCGGTCGGCCGCGACTCCCGCCTTCGGCTTGCCGACATCTGCCGACGAGAAGATCACCTGTCGCTGGAGGTTGCTGGCGTCAACAACGTCATCGTCGACAATGCCAATGGTGCCCACGCCCGCCGAGGCGAGGTAGAGCAGCACGGGGGAGCCGAGGCCGCCCGCGCCAAGAACGCCGACGCGTGCGGCGAAGAGGCGGCGCTGCCCCGGCTCCCCAAGCTCGGGCAGGCGCAGCTGACGGGCGGCGCGATCGCGTTCGCCCGGGGGCAGCTGGTCTGCCGGCGTGACGAGAGGGGGAAGAACCATGCATCAACGCTAGCGCGAACGGTCGCGGAAAGCCCGTGATGAGGCCGTGAATAACGTCAGCGCCGTGCTCTCAGAGTTTTGCATAATGAAAGTGCAATTCCAGAATGCGTGCGCCATTTCTGGATAGTTCCGCAAATGCGGTGTTATTCTGCTCATATGACCGCATTTCGCATCAGCGAGGCCGCGCCGCTTTTGGGCGTGAGTGATGACACGTTACGTCGGTGGATCGACTCGGGGCAGCTGGCATCCGCTCGTGACAGTGCAGGTCGCATTGTTGTGGAGGGCGCAGACCTCGCCACGCATCTGCGTGACTCCGCCCACGGTCCGCACGATCCGGTGCAGCGGGCGTCGAGCGCGCGCAACCGCTTCGTCGGCATCGTCACAAACGTGATCGCCGATACCGTGATGGCGCAGGTCGAGCTGCAGTGCGGCCCGCACCGCGTCGTCTCGCTCATGTCGAGCGAGGCCGTGCGTGACCTCGGCCTCGAGGTCGGCTCGCTCGCCACGGCCGTCGTGAAGTCGACGACGGTGATTGTCGAAACGGCGAAAGAGAGCTGACGGATGCGCTCGAGACAACGCAGGGCGGCAGCCGCTGTCGTCAGCACAGCCGTCGCCGCGCTGCTGCTTGCCGGATGCTCGAACACGGCGTCGCCGCAAGAAGACAGCGCGACGGCATCCTTCCCCCTTGTCATCTTCGCGGCGGCGTCGCTGCAGGGCTCGTTCGACGAGCTTGCCGAGGAGTTCGAGGCGGAGCATCCGGAATACCCCGTCGACCCCATCGTCTACGACGGCTCTCAGGCCCTCGCGACGCAGATCGTCGACGGTGCAGACGTCGACGTTATCGCCTTCGCGAACGAGCCCAGCTTTGAGCCCGTCACCGATGCCGGTGCGGCAGACGAGAGCACGATCTTCGCCACGAATACACTGCAGATCGCCGTGGCTCCGGGCAATCCGAAGGGAATCGACACCCTCGCCGATCTCGCGAGCGACGACCTCTCTGTTGTGCTGTGCGCCGCAGAGGTGCCGTGCGGTGCGGCATCGCACACGCTCCTCGACGACGCCGGAGTCAGTGTGACGCCCGTGAGCGAAGAGACGAACGTCACGAGCGTCGTCACTCGGGTGAAGAACGGCGAGGCGGATGCCGGGCTCGTCTACGCAACGGATGTCGCCGCCGCGGGCGACGCCCTCGAGGGCATCACTCCCGCGAACGCCGATGCCGCCGTCAACCGGTACCCGGTCGCGGTGTCGAACAACGCTCCGTCGCCTGAGGCGGCCAAGGCGTTCGTCGACTATGTGCTCTCTGACGCGGGGCAGAAGATTCTCGCCTCCTACGGCTTCGGGGCGCCGTGACCATTCCGCGCGGGCTTTACATTCCGGCGATCGCCGCGCTGGCGCTGCTGGTGCTGCCGATCGTCGGCTTGATCTCGCGTGTGCGCTGGCAGACCCTTCCGGGCGATCTCTTCTCTGCCGAAGCTCTCACGGCGCTGTGGCTCTCGGTGTCGACGGGCGCGGTCGCCACGGTGATCTGCCTCATCGTCGGGGCGCCGCTCGCGGTGATCATCGCGCGCTCCAGCATCCGTACCGCCGCTGTTCTGCGCACGATCGTGCTGATTCCCCTCGTGCTTCCGCCGCTCGTCGGCGGCCTCGCTCTCATCTCACTGCTCGGCCGGTCGGGGCTCATCGGCCAGCCGATCTTCGAGGCAACCGGCCTCAGCCTTCCGTACACAACGGGCGCCGTCGTCGTGGCGCAGACGTTCGTCTCGATGCCGTTTCTCGTGATCACCCTCGAGGGCGCCATTCGCACCTCGGGCACATCGCACGAGCAGATCGCGTCGACGCTCGGGGCCGGGCGCTGGCGGGTGCTCAGCCGCGTGACGCTGCCGCTCATCATGCCGGGACTCGTCGGCGGAACCGTGCTCTGCTTCGCCCGCGCCATCGGCGAGTTCGGTGCTACTGCGCTGTTCGCCGGCAATGCTGAGGGCGTCACGCGCACCATGCCGCTTGCCATCTACACGGCGTTCAACGGCGTCGGCGTCTCGCAGGACTCCGCCGTCGCGCTGTCGCTTCTGCTGCTTGTCTGCGCCGTCGTCATCGTGGGCGGAATGCGCTCGTGGCGAGAGGATGCTGTGCGATGACCGGCTCCGATGTGCAGAGATTCGGAGATCCGGAGCGACACGCCGACAGAACCGCCGAAAATGCGGCGCGTCGCGGTGGTTCTCCGAATGCTTGCACGCCGGATCCTCCTGCGCCCACCGCAGAGCGGTATCTTGCGGCGCACATCGTGGTGCAGCGCGCCGATTTCACCGTCGATGTGGAGCTCGACGTTGCTGCGGGGCATTGCCTCGCGGTGCTCGGCCACAATGGTGCGGGCAAGTCGACGCTGCTGCACGCGATCGCCGGTCTTCTCGCGCTCGACGACGGCCACGTGCGGCTCGACGGCCGCGATCTGGAGTCCACTGGCGCATCGCGCGTGCAGCCGCAGCATCGTCAGATCGGGCTGCTCGACCAGAAGCCGCGCCTCTTTCCCCACCTCGACATCGAGCACAACGTCGCCTTCGGGCCACGCTCGCAGGGCAGCGGCCGTCGAGAATCGCTCGCGATCGCGCACGACTGGCTGCAGCGCATCGGTCTTGCGCACCGCTCCTCGGCGAAGCCGCATCAGCTCTCGGGAGGGCAGCAGCAGCGCGTCGCCATCGCTCGCGCGTTTGCCGCACAGCCGCGTGTGCTGCTGCTCGACGAGCCGTTTGCGGCGCTCGATGCCGAGAGCGCCCCGATGGTGCGGCGCATGCTCGTCGACGAATTGTCGCGCACGCAGACGACGAGCATCCTCGTCACCCACGACCTTGCCGATGCCTGGCAGCTTGCCGACGACTGCGTTGTGCTCTCGGAGGGCACCGCCGTCGACAGGGGAGCTCCCGATCGGCTGGCCGCCCTGCCGCGGCATCCGTTCACCGCTGCGCTCGCGGGCTTCGCCGTTGTACGGGGAGTCTGGCGCTCGGGTGCACTCTGGGTCGGTGACCGGATGCTTGTGGGCTCCGCCGCCGAGCCGCTCGCCGACGGGCAGCCGGTGATCGGCATTGTCGCGCCCTCGAGCGTCGCGGTGACGAGCACCGCAGTGTCTCCGGGCGACGGTGCATGGAGGGCGACCCTGTCTGCGGTGTCGACGCGGGGCGGCGTCGTGCGCTTCGAAGACGCATCGGGTCTCGCCGCCGAGCTTCCGTTCGCCGCTGCCCGCACTCTCGCGGGCGGCCATCTGCCGGCACCGGGCGACGAGCTCTGGTTCTCGCCCGACGCGTCGCAGCTGCGCATGCTCCCTGCTTGATGCCTTGCTTGGCCGACCATTCGTCGGTCTGCCCGTAGACAACGCTGCGCCGTGCTGGCACGATCTTTACGTGGCACGTGCCCAAGGTGATGCAGAGCAGCGTGCGAGAGATCTCGCGCTGCTCCGCCGTGTGCGCGACCGCATCGACCGCGAGTTTGCGCGGCCCCTCGACGTTGAGGCCCTCGCCCGTGGCGTCAACATCTCGGCCGGCCACCTCAGCCGCCAATTCAAGCGTGCCTACGGCGAATCGCCGTACTCCTACCTCATGACGCGACGCGTCGAACGCGCTATGGCGCTGCTGCGTCGCGGCGATGTCAGCGTCACCGACGCCTGCTTCGAGGTGGGCTTCTCGTCGCTGGGAACCTTCAGCACGCGCTTCACCGAACTGGTGGGCATGTCCCCAAAGCGCTACAAGGTGTCGGCAGACCGGCACGAGGGTGTGCCCGCCTGCATTGTGAAGCAGGTTTCACGACCGATCAGAAATCGAGAAGTATCGAAAGAGGCGCCGCTCTAGGCTGACGACCATGACGATCACCATTGACACGACAGTCCTGCCGCACACCAACCCCGACGAATCGCTGGCGTTTTACCGAGACGTTCTCGACTTCGAGATTCGCAACGACGTGGGCAACGGCACCATGCGCTGGATCTCCGTCGGCCCGCACGGCCAGCCCGACGTGACTCTGCTGCTAGCTCCGCCGGCCATTGACCCCGGCCTCACAGACGACGAGCGCCGCGTCATCTCTGAGATGATGGCGAAGGGCACCTACGGCTGGCTTCTGCTGGCCTCCGACGATCTCGACGGCCTGTTCGAACGGGTGCAGGCAACGGACACGGAGATTGTGCAGGAGCCCACTGACCAACCGTACGGAGAGCGCGACTGCGCGTTTCGCGACCCGGCGGGCAACCTCATTCGCATCAAGCAGGCGCGCTGAGGCAGTGGGCGGTCATCGACAGCATCCGACAAGCCGAAAGAGAAGAAACGATGAGCACTGAGTCGTCTGAGAACGGCATTGCCGCCGCGGATCGCCACGACACCATTCGCGTCGTCGGCGCGCGCGAGAACAACCTCAAGAACATCTCCGTCGAGATTCCGAAGCGGCGTCTCACTGTCTTCACGGGCGTGTCGGGCTCGGGCAAGAGCTCGCTGGTATTCTCGACGATCGCGGCCGAATCTCAGCGCATGATCAACGAGACCTACAGCTCGTTCGTGCAGGGCTTCATGCCGAATCTGCCGCGCCCCGACGTTGACGTACTCGAGGGCCTCACGACGGCGATCATCGTCAACCAAGAGCGCATCGGCTCCGATCCGCGGTCAACGGTCGGCACGGCAACCGACACGGGTGCGATGCTGCGCATTCTGTTCAGCCGCCTCGGTGACCCCCACATCGGTTCGCCTCAGGCGTTCTCGTTCAACGTCGCCTCGATCAGCGGAGCGGGCGCCGTCGCGTTCGAGCGCGGAGGCAAGACGGTGAAGGAACGACGCGACTTCAACATCGTGGGAGGCATGTGCCCGCGATGCGAGGGCAGGGGCCAGGTGAGCGATTTCGATCTGACGGCGCTTTTCGACGAGACGAAGTCGCTGAATGAGAGCGCGCTGCTCGTTCCGGGGTACACGGCAGACAGCTGGTATGGCCGCATCTACCGAGGCAGCGGCTATTTCAACAACGACAAGCCCATCAAAGACTTCTCGACGAAGCAGCGCGACGACCTGCTCTACAAGCCGGCGACCCGCATCAAGGTCGAGGGCGTCAACGTCTGGTACGAGGGTCTGATCCCGAAGATTCAGAACTCGATGCTGTCGAAAGACCGCGAGGCGATGCAGCCGCACATTCGCCGGTTCGTCGACAGTGCCATCACGTTCGACACCTGCCCGGAGTGCGAGGGGACACGGCTCAGCGACACAGCGCGGTCGTCACAGATCCGTGGGCTGAGCATCGCCGACGTCAACGCCATGCAGATCAGCGATCTGGCCGAATGGATGCGGCAGCTCGACGAACCGTCGGTAGCCCCGCTCGTCACGGCGCTGTCTGAGACGCTCGATGCCTTCGTCACGATCGGCCTCGGCTATCTCTCGCTCGGCCGGCCTGCGGGAACGCTCTCGGGCGGTGAAGCGCAGCGCACAAAGATGATCAGGCACCTGGGCTCGAGCCTCACCGACGTCACGTACGTGTTCGATGAACCATCCATCGGCCTGCACCCCCACGACGTCGCGCGCATGAACACGCTGCTGGTTCAACTGCGCGACAAGGGAAACACTGTGCTCGTCGTCGAGCACAAGCCCGAGCTCATCGGCATCGCCGACCACGCTGTCGACTTGGGCCCGCTCGCGGGCACCGAGGGCGGCACGATCATGTTCGAGGGAACCGTCGACGATCTTCGCACGAGTGACACCGTCACGGGCAGGCATCTCGACGACCGGTCGCGTGTGAAAGACACGGTCAGAAAATCACCGGATGCTCTCGAGATTCGCGGTGCCAGCACAAACAACCTGCAGAACGTCGACGTCGACATTCCGCTCGGCGTGTTGTGTGTGCTGACGGGCGTCGCCGGTTCGGGCAAGAGCTCGCTCGTCACCGGTTCACTCGCGAAGCACGACGACGTCGTGCTTGTCGACCAGCAGCCCATCAAGGGGTCGCGCCGCAGCAACCCAGCGACATATTCGGGAATGCTCGAGCCGATCCGCAAGGCATTTGCCAAGGCAAACGGCGTGAAGCCCGGCCTGTTCTCCGCCAACTCAGAGGGCGCGTGCCCCCTGTGCAACGGCGCCGGCGTCATCTTCACCGATCTCGGGGTGATGGCGAGCGTCGAGTCGACGTGCGAGCTGTGCGAGGGCAAGCGGTTTCAGGCAGACGTGCTGGAATACCTCTTCGGCGGCAAGAACATCAGCGAGGTTCTGCAGATGTCGGTCACCCAGGCCGCCGAGTTCTTCGCACGAGACGACGCCAAGGTGCCTGCCGCCCACAAGATCCTCGAGCGCATGGTCGACGTCGGCCTCGGCTACCTCACCATCGGGCAGCCGCTCACCACGCTTTCGGGCGGGGAGCGGCAGCGGCTCAAGCTCGCCATTCAGCTGGGCGACAAAGGCGGCATCCTGGTTCTTGATGAACCGACCACCGGGCTGCACCTTGCCGACGTCGAGAACATGCTCGCCTTGCTTGACCGGCTCGTCGACTCGGGCAAATCGGTGATCGTGATCGAGCACCACCAGGCGGTGATGGCGCATGGCGACTGGATCATCGACCTCGGCCCGGGTGCCGGGCACGACGGCGGGCGCGTGGTGTTCGAGGGAACTCCCGCCGACCTTGTCGCGCAGAAACCGACGCTCACGGGCGAGCACCTGGCGGAGTACGTGCAAGCCTGAGCTACGGACATGAGCGCTCAAGGGTGTAAGCCTGAGCATCCGCCTTGCTTTACGCATTTCTACAGTCGGTAGAAGCGTGTACGTTTAAGGGAGACCACGCGTACGTGAGGGGTGAGGGTGTCTCGTTCGATCTACATCACGTCGGCCGAAGGATATTCGGGCAAGTCGACTGTTGCGCTGGGAGCTCTCGACACCCTGACGCACCAGGTGAAGCGGGTCGGAGTCTTTCGCCCGATCGCGCGTTCCATCGACAAGCGAGACTACGTTCTCGAGCTGCTGCTCGGCCACGACGGCGTCGACCTCAGCTACGACGAGTGCATCGGCGTCACCTACGACGATGTGCACGCCGACCCCGAGGCGGCTCTCTCGACGATCGTGAGCCGCTATAAGGCCGTCGAAGAGAAATGCGACGCCGTCGTGATCGTGGGAAGCGACTTCACCGACGTCGGAAGCCCAACCGAGCTCGGCTACAACGCGCGCATCGCCGCCAACCTTGGTGCCCCCGTTCTGCTTGTGCTCGGCGGCCGTGAGGGACAGGGGCACGGCGAACGTCTCGGCCTGGCCGAGGGGCGCACGGCAAGCGAGATGCGCCAGATCGCCGACCTCGCCCTTGTTGAGCTGAACGATGCGTTCGCTTCTCTGCTCGCCATCGTCGCCAACCGCGCGGACCCCGACCACCTCGATGAGATCACCCGCGCCATCGGAGAGGTCACGGCCGGTGCCCCGGTGTGGGCGATCCCCGAGGAGCCGTATCTCGTCGCCCCGACGATCGGCCTCATCAAGGATGCTGTCGCTGGCACGCTCATCAAGGGGGAAGAAGAGCTGCTCACCCGCGAGGCGCTCGGCGTCGTGATCGCGGGAATGAGCATGGAGAACGTGCTGCCTCGGCTCACTGAGGGCGCCGTCGTCGTCGTCGCTGGCGACCGCACTGAGACGCTGCTTGCCGTGCTGCTGTCGCAGCAGTCTGCCGCGTTCCCCTCGATCTCGGGAGTCGTGCTCAACGGCGGCTTCGAGCTGCCCGAGTCGATAAACAAGCTCATCGAGGGGCTCACGGTGAAGCTGCCGATCATCGCAACGGAGTGGGGAACGTATGACACGGTCATGCGCATCACCCACACGCGCGGCCGACTCGCGGCCGAGTCGCAGCGCAAGTTCGACTCGGCGCTCTCGCTCTTCGAGAAGCACGTCGACAAAGAGGCGCTCGTGAGCATGCTCGACGTCGCGAAGACCGATGTTGTGACGCCGCTGATGTTCGAGTTCAGCCTGCTCGACCAGGCGCGGCGCCGGCCTCGCCACATCGTCTTGCCCGAGGGCGACGAAGATCGTGTGCTTCGGGCTGCGCACACGCTTCTTGCGCGTGAGGTTGCGCAGCTGACGATTCTCGGCGAGAAGTTCGAGGTGATGTCGCGGTCGATCGAGCTGGGCCTCGACATCTCGGGCGCCGACGTGCTCTCACCGCATGACCCCGTGCTCAGTATGAAGTTTGCGCAGGAGTACCACCGCCTCCGTGAGCACAAGGGCATCACGCTTGAGCAGGCGCGCGAGGTCGTCACCGACGTCTCGTACTTCGGCACGATGATGGTGCACATGGGGCTCGCTGACGGCATGGTCTCGGGGGCCGCGCACACAACCGCGCACACCATCCGTCCCGGCTTCGAGATCATCAAGACGAAGCCGGGCACCTCGGTTGTGTCGAGCGTGTTTCTCATGGCTCTCGAAGACCGCGTTCTCGTCTATGGGGACTGCGCCGTCATTCCCGACCCCACGGCCGACCAGCTCTGCGACATCGCCATCTCGTCGACGGTGACGGCCGAGCGCTTCGGCATCGACCCCCGCGTCGCCATGCTCTCGTATTCGACGGGGGAGTCCGGCACGGGCGCCGACGTCGACAAGGTGCGTCAGGCGACGGCTCTCGTGCGCGAGCGCATGCCCGAGATTCTCGTTGAGGGGCCGATTCAATACGATGCCGCCGCCGACGCAGCGGTTGCGGCAACGAAGCTGCCGCAGTCCGACGTTGCCGGGCGCGCGACAGTGTTCATCTTCCCCGACCTCAACACCGGCAACAATACGTATAAGGCGGTGCAGCGTTCGGCAGGCGCCGTGGCGATCGGCCCGGTGCTGCAGGGCCTCAACAAACCCATCAACGATCTCTCTCGAGGAGCGCTCGTGCAAGACATCGTCAACACTGTCGCGATCACCGCGATTCAGGCGGCGTCCTCATGACCGCGGTGCTCGTCATCAACTCGGGCTCGTCGTCGTTCAAGTACCAGCTGATCGAGATGGATGCCGAGGCGACGCTCGCTCGCGGGCTGGTGGAGCGCATTGGGGCGGACGAGTCCCGCATCGTGCACGAGGTCATGGGCGACGACGGCACCGCCACGTCGCACGAGCAGATAACGCAGATTCACGACCACACTGCCGGATTTCAGGCGATGCTCGATGCGTTTGCCGAACACGGGCCGTCGCTGACGGAGCATCCGCCTGTTGCCGTCGGCCACCGCGTCGTGCACGGGGGAGCACGCTTCTTCGAACCCACAGTCGTTACGAACCTGGTGACCATCAACATTCAAGATCTCTCCGAGCTGGCGCCGCTGCATAACCCGGCGAACGTCGAGGGAATCACCGCGGCGCAAGAAGCATTCGGCGATGTTCCGCACGTCGCCGTCTTCGATACGGCGTTTCACCAGACGCTGCCTCCCGAGGCGTACACCTACGCACTCGATGCCGCAACGGCGGAGCGTTACCGTGTGCGCAAGTACGGCTTTCACGGCACGAGTCACAAGTTCGTCTCTGAGGAGGCTGCACGGTTTCTCGGCCGCGACAACGCGAGCCTCAACCAGATTGTTCTTCACCTCGGCAACGGCGCCTCGATGACGGCGGTGCGCGGCGGGCGGTCTGTTGACACGTCGATGGGTCTGACCCCGCTTGAGGGCCTGGTGATGGGAACGCGCACGGGCGACATCGACCCAGCAGTCGTGTTCCACCTGCATCGTCGTGCCGACATGGGCGTTGCCGAGCTCGACGAGCTGTTCAACTCCAAGAGCGGAATCTACGGCCTGTCGGGGCTGAAGGACATGCGCGATCTCACCGAGCAGGCGAACACCGGAAACGAGAAGGCGCGTGCGGCACTCGACGTGTACGTGCACAGGCTCAAGCAGTACCTCGGCGGTTACGTCTTTCAGCTCGGCCGGGTTGACACCATCGTGTTCACAGCGGGTATCGGTGAGAACAGTGCTCAGGTGCGTGCGGAGACGCTCGCGGGGCTTGAGAACTTCGGAATTCGGGTGGATGCTGCTCGCAATGAGCAGCGCTCACGCGGCATCCGGGTGATCTCTGCCGATGACTCGGCCGTCACTGTTCTCGTCGTGCCCACGAACGAAGAGCTCGAGATCGCGCGGCAAACTCTCTCGGCGATCTGAGGCTCGCTGCTACCGAGCGCCGAACCACCGACTGATCGCGGCATCGGAGCATCTGCGCCAGGTCGTCGGCGAAGCTGGATGCCTCGGTCGCTGTCACGCCCTCAACGGCGACACGTCGCCTGCCAGACGGGTTGTTGTGAAGAATCTGGTCAGCGATGCGGCCAAGCACGCTGTCTCTGCTCTCGGGTGTTGCGACCATGGCTTCAGAGTACGCCCGAATCATGAGCAGATTCAGGCACTCGAGCGCTTCTGGGAGCGCACGGCAATGCCCGCGATCAGCAGCCCGAGTACGATCGCGCAGATCGCGAAGCCGAGAGCGGGCCACACATCGGGGCCCGTCTTCGGCGGCGTCGACGCCTCGGCGCTGCCAACGATGGTTTCGCCGTTGGCGGTGACCTGAATGTCGGCTGTCGTGGACCCGTGTGCGTCGCCCGGTGACGTCACGGTGAAGAGGAGCCACCGCTGCTCGTCTGTCGGCATCGACAGAAGCTCGATGTTCTTCTGATCGCCTGTCAGCTTCGTGACGTCGGCAACGCGCGCTTCGTCTCCGGGGCAGGTGTCGTCGACCCATTTGATCGTGCATGCTCGAATCGACATATCGAGGTCGAGATCGCCGTGTGACGAGAGAGCGATGTCGGCTTCGTCTGCGCTGGGGCTGTCAACGGACACCCCGACTTGCCAGGCGACGGAGACGCCCGGTGCCAGAGAGCGCAGAGCGTGCGTGTCGGCGACCGTCGTGAGGGTGATGTGGTCGCCGGCTGTGATCGTCTGGTCAGAGGCCATGGCGTTCGCCGACGAGGCCGGTGCCGCCGCGAGAGCGATTGCTCCCGCGAGGGCACCGAGAGTCAGCAGCACCCTGCTCAGGACACTGCTGACGCGTCGCGACGTGCCGTCGATGATTCCCCCATGCGTACGACGTCGCGAGTCAGATCTCGCAAACGACGTCCTCATCAAAGATATTCAGGAATACGCCGCAGAACCGCTCTGCAACCGAAAATGCCACGCGTACTGGGGGTACGTGATTCCGGGCTCAGGAAAACTCGCTTGTCGCCACCGAGGCATGCTCTGCGTGCGGGGCTTCAATGGCCTCGCGTGCCGTTTTCGCCCACGCGGTTCGCCCGCTGAGTTGACGAATGACGCTCTGAACCAGAACAGGGAAGATCAGCCACGAATAGACCGTGTACGGCAGAACGGCGATTGCCGCGTACAGAATGTTCTTCGGTCCGCGCCCGCTCATGAGGAGAGTAGCGATTCCTGGGCCGAAACCGACGCTGACGAAGATGAGCGCGACGAGAAGGTTGCCTGGCAACAGCGCCACGTCAGACATCGTGGCCAGAAGCACTGCGCTCACGAATCCAATGCCGGTTGTGAGCTGCAGGGCGGGTGTCAAGAGGTAAAAGAGGCAGTCCACGCGTGCGAGAACAGTGACGCGGGAGCGACCCACCGAGGGCACAAGCCCGAGAGCCTGCCATGCTCCCTGAGCCCACCGCGTACGTTGGCGGTACAGGCGGCGGATGCTCCGCAGCCCCTGCTGTTCGATCGTCGCCTCATTGACCTGAACACCCTGCCAGCCTTGCTGGACCAGGCGAACTCCGAGATCTTGGTCTTCCGTGAGACGGTCACGCCACGGGCCGTCACCGTCGCTGACCTCCGCCAGCGCGGAGAATCGGTTGAACTGCCCATTGCCTCCCATGTTTGCCGTTCCCCAGTGGGCTCGTCCTGCCTGAAAGACGTATCCAAACGATCGAAACTCGATGTCCTGCGCCCACGTGAGGAGATGGCCTCTGTTGTAGATCCTCACGAGGCACTGAGCGCCGCCGACGCTGGGGTTCTCAAAGGAGGGACCAAGCTTCTGGCACGCGTTCGGGGACAGCCGACCGTCGGCATCGACGATTCCGAGGATCACTCGATCAGCGCTCCACTGTGCGTATTCGGACGAGGGGAGCAGCACGTCGCGCACGTAGCTGAATGCGTTGTTGAGGGCGGCAGCCTTGCCGCGCCTGGCATGGGGAGCGACCCGAGTGAGCACGGTGAGATCGGGTCCAGCGAGGGAGTCGAGCACCTCCCCCGTGCGGTCATCGGATCCGTCATTGATCACCAGAATCATGCGATGACGCACGTGAGTACGTCGCAGACGCGTCACACTGTCGGCGATCGTGACCTCCTCATTCAGCGCCGGCACCATGAAGATCCACAAGAAGTCGCTCTCAACATCGTTCGACGAGTGAGTATCGTCGTGAGCCATGCCGTAGCGTCGCGCGTTGACGATGAGTACCACAACCGACAGGCCGGAGCTCAGGGTGATCGTGAGCACGACCCAATAGAAGATCTGCACGTACAGCGGCAAGCCAGTGAACAGGTTGAGATCGGGGGCGTCAGCCAAATGCAACGTCATCGAGAGACTCCATCTCAGGCTGCGCGGCCACGACAGAGGCGGCTCCATAGCCGCCAGCGCGCAACACTGCCGACCGGTCGAAGATCGTTCCGAACTGCTCCGGTTCCTCGGTTCCGAAGGCTATGAATTCACAGGCTTGCACGATGCGCTGGGCAGCGTGCCCATCGCCATAGGGGTTTCCCTGGGTTGCGCGGCGACGGTAAAGAATGTCGTCCTCGAGAAGCATGGACGTCCGCGCGACGATTCGATCGACTGTCGTGCCAACGAGTTCCACAGTGCCGGCCTTGACACCCTCGCTTCTCTCCGTTGTGTCGCGAAGAACGAGCACAGGAGTGCCTAACGCCGGGGCCTCTTCCTGAACTCCTCCGGAATCCGTCAGGATGATGTGTGCGCGTTTGAGGAGGCGTGCAAAGGGAAGGTAATCAAGCGACGGTACGAGAAGCACATTCTCGTGCTGCTCGAGCATTGTGCGAAAGACAGACGATACTGCCGGGTTCGGGTGAAGAGGAACAACGAACCGGTCGTGAGGGTATGCGATGGCCAGTCGTGAGACAGCCTTGCTGATGCGCTCGATTCCGGGGCCCCAGTTTTCTCGTCTGTGTGCCGTCACGACGATGATGCGCGAATTCGGGCTCATGGTGTCGAGAACCGCGAGCTCGGGCACGTCAAAGGGCTGGTCGAGCTCAACGGCCAGCTGGAGCGCATCGATCGCGGTGTTTCCCGTGACGAGAATGCGTGACAGTTCCACGCCCTCGTGAATCAGATTCTCTCGGTTCTTGTGGGTTGGAGCAGCGTGAAAGGCTGCGATCCGCGAGATCAACTGGCGGTTCAACTCTTCGGGGAATGGCGAGAGTGTGTCAGATGTGCGCAGTCCCGCCTCAACGTGCACGACGGGGATCCGAAGGTGGAAGGACGCTAATGCCGCAGCTGCCGCACTTGACGTATCGCCGTGCACGAATGTCGTCACGGGGTACCCGGACGATGCCGCCGCTGCGGAATCCGCTGGAGGTTCGCCGAAGTTCGTCGCCACGTAGTTCTCAAGTGACGACATGACAGACGAGAAAAGATTGTTCAGAGACATGCCGGGACGCGTGGCATTGAGTTCGATGTCTGGGGCGAGCCCGAACGGGCGAAGCACCCGCCGCACGAGTTCCGCGTGTTGACCGGTTGAGATGACGATGGGAGTGATGCGCGAGCTCTGCGCAAACGCCAAAATGACGGGCACCATTTTGATCGCCTCTGGACGAGTGCCAACGACGATGAGAACTTTCGGGTCGGTGATCTCCGAGGTAGGGGACATGACCTCAGCATACGAACACCGTGTGGGCCAAATGGGGGACATGGGTGAATGCTCGCATGTCCTTGCGCCAATCTTGAGTCTTTCAACTCATGATGGCGTGCGGCGTGCGAGCGCGCGCTTCAGGGCGTTTTCGGCACCGGCATCGGACTGCGCCGCAGCAGCCTCGACGTTCTCTTTCCCCACGGCCTCGACAAGCTCTGCCCGCTGAATGCGCGTTTCGCGGGGAGCCTGAACGCCGATGCGCACGGTGTCGCCCTTGACATCGAGAACGGTGAGCTCGACGTCGTCGCCGATCAGTACGCGCTCGCCGATTCGTCTCGTCAACACCAGCATTGGTTCAGCCTATCGTCTCTGCCGATGCGACTGTGCCCGCTGACTCGGTCCGTTCCCGGCTGCGAGCCGGGGGAATGTGCCCGCGGGGAATGCCGAGCTGCGTCACCGTCGCGGGCGTTGCCGTCAGATTCTCCGCAATGACGAGCATTGCGTCAACGCGAATCGACTGAGACACCAGCTGCGCCCAGCGTTCGGTGTCGTCTGCTTTGTGCCGGGCATCGACGACGATCCACGTCTGGTCGGGCTGAAGGCGGGCGAGTTCGTCGAGCTCGCTGCTCACCGCGAGGGCGCTGCTCAGGCGCCATGCCAGATTGACCGGGACATTCTCTTCGACAGCGTCCGCGCGAGCGAGGTAGGCGGCACGGCGATCGGTCACCGGACGGATGCCGCGGGGCATGCTGTCCCCGGCCGCAGCGAGTAGCCCGCGCGCCTCGCGCGCGGCGTCGAGCGCGAGCGTCCCGAGGCCGATGAACACGACGAGATCGCCCGCTGACGACAGCGGCTCGATCTCGGGTTCTGGGGCCGCGGCCTCGTGGTGTGCGGCGGGAAGAGCGCGTGGCGTCGGCACCGCCGACAGCTGAAGGGGGCGCACGGCCGGAGAAGGTTCCGGTACCTCCTCGCGCGGCGTCGTGCGGATCTGCGCCTGCAGACTCTGCATGATCGAATCGAAGCTCGTGCCGCTTGTCGCGACACTGTAGCCGAGCGTCTGCTCGGCCTCTTCCGCGTCGGCGATCAGCATCTCGATGCCTTGTTTGCCCGGGCGAATCGGCGCGTCAACGTCACCGTCACCGTCGAAAGGGACGTCGACTGTGGCTTCGTATTTGTGCCGCGTGAGAAAGCCGGCGATGCCGCCGACGGTGACCTTCTCGAGTGAGATGATTCGCGCCCTGTCGCCGTGTTCACGGCGGATTCTCGCGCGCAGCTCGTCGATCGAGGTGCCGTCAAGCTGAAAGCGTTTGGTTGTCACGCACCACTCCAACGGTATCGATTGCGAGGCCGGAGACGGTTGCCTCCGAGTAGGAGAGCACAGGGAGCCCATCGGTCTGCGAGGATACGAGCTTGCGCAGCGCGGGTCGTAGCGACGGTGCGCACACGAGGACGAGCTCTCCCAGAGACGTGTCCGCGGCGGCGACGAGATGCTTCACCGACCCGATCACCGACTCGAGACGATCGGGGTCGAGAACGATTTGCGGGCCGTCATCTGTCGACCGCAGACCCTCGAGCATGGCCTGCTCGAGGAGCGGATCGACCATGAGCACGCGAAGGCGGCCATTTTCGGCGAAGCGGGCGGAGATCGCCGGGCCCAAGGCGACGCGTGCGGCCTCGACGAGACCCTCGGGGTCCGTCGACACCTTCGCACGAAGGGACAGAGCCTCGTAGATGCGCGCGAGGTCGTTGATCGGAATGCGCTCGGCCAGCAGTTTCTGCAGAACGCGCTGCACCTCGGCGAGGGACAGCAGCGCAGGCGTGAGCTCGTCGACGGCTGACGGCGTGAGGTGTTTGAGCCCGTCTGTGAGCTGGCGGACGTCTTCGCGGGTGAGAAGGCGCGCGGCGTTCGCCTGCACGATGCTCGACAGGTGCGTCACGAGCACGCTTGCGCGGTCGATCACCGTCGCCCCGGTCAGCTCGGCGCTGTGCCGCATTTCGAGGGGAATCCATTTTCCGTCGAGCCCGAAAACCGGGTCGACAACGGTGCGGCCAGGCAGGGCGTCGAGTTCGTCACCGAGGGCGAGCACGGAGCCAGGCGGGGCGATGCCGCGCCCGGCTTCGACTCCCGCAATGCGGATTGAGTACGTCGAGGGCGGCAGCTCGATGCTGTCGCGGGTGCGCACGGGAGGCACGACGAAGCCGTTCTCGAGAGCGATCTTGCGGCGGAGTGCCTTGACGCGGGCGAGAAGATCGTCTGGGCCACCCGAGACAAGATCGACGAGGTTCGGAGCGAGCATGATCTCGAGAGCGTGCACGCGCATCCTCTCCATCAGCTCTTCCGTCGGATCGGTCGCCTGCGGCGTCTCGGTTTCTGCCACCTCAGTCTGCGCGCGCTTCTCGCGCGCCTTGATGCGCTGCCCGGCGAGAAGCAGCAGAGCGCCGATCGCGACGAACGGAATCTTGGGCATTCCCGGAATGAGGGCCATGACGATGGCAGCGGAGCCGGCGATCGTGAGGGCGCCGCGCGACTGCATCAGCTGAGCAGACGCCTCGCTTCCCATCTCGGACTCGGCGTTTGATCGCGTCACGATCATGCCGGTGGAGACCGCCATGAGCAGAGCCGGAATCTGCGTGACGAGCCCGTCGCCGATGGTCAGAAGGCTGTACGTGCTGACGGCATCCTCAATGGTCATTCCGTGCTGCACCATGCCGATGGCGATGCCGCCGATGATGTTGATGATGATGATCACGATGCCGGCGATGGCATCGCCCTTGACGAACTTCGACGCGCCGTCCATCGCGCCGTAGAAGTCGGCCTCGGCAGCGACATCTGCGCGACGTTTGCGGGCCTCGGCATCGGTGATGAGCCCGGCGTTCAGGTCGGCGTCGATGGCCATCTGCTTGCCGGGCATGGCATCGAGGGTGAACCGCGCGCCGACCTCCGCGACGCGCTCGGCGCCCTTCGTGACGACGACGAACTGAATGACGACGAGAATGAGAAAGACGACGGCGCCGATGATGAGCGAGCCCCCAACGGCGATCGTTCCGAACGCCTCGATCACCTGGCCGGCGTAGGCCTCGCCGAGCACGAGCCGGGTGGAGGCGACGTTGAGGCCGAGTCGAAAGAGCGTCGCCACGAGAAGCAGAGACGGAAATACCGAGAAGTCGAGCGGCTTCTTGACGAACATCGTCGTGAGCAGAATCACGAGAGCGAAGAGGATGTTCGTGATGATCAGCATGTCGAGCAGAAACGTGGGAATGGGAACGACGAGCAGCATGATGATGCCGACGACGCCAACGGGTACGGCGAGTTTGCTCAGAGTGCCGCTCATGCTGTCCTCCTTTGGGGAAGCGAATGGATGCCGCGGGTTGAGCCGCGTTTCTTGAGGGCCATGACGAAGACCAGAATCTGGGCGACGGCGTTGTACAGGTCGGCGGGAATCTCTTGGCCGAGCTGGCACGCTGCATGGATGGCGCGTGCGAGCGGAATGTCTTGCACCATGGGAACGCCGACTTTGTCTGCTTTTTCTCGAATGCGCGTGGCGATGATCCCCGCGCCCTTTGCGACGACGCGCGGGGCAGACTTGCCCGGCTCGTACTTGAGGGCGACGGCAACGTGGGTGGGGTTCACAACAACGACGTCGGCGTCTGTGACGGCGGCGATCATGCGGTTACGGCTCATCGCGAGTTGACGCGACCGCCGCTGCTGCCGAATGAGCGGGTCGCCGTCTGAGTTCTTGTTGTCGTCTTTCAGCTCGCGCTTGGTCATGCGTGTGTGCTTGCGGTTGCGTCGCATGACGACAAAGAGGTCGATGATCGCGAGGCCGACACCGACGGCGACGGCTGCCTGCAGCATCCCCGCCGTGCCGCCTGCGGCCGCTTCAAGCAGCTGGCTCACCGAGTGGGATCCGCTCGACATGAGAACGGGCATCAGTCCGGAGACGACGATCCACAGCGCGCCGCCGATGGCCGCTGTCTTGAGGATCGCCTTTGCGCCTTCCCACAGTGCGCGAACGCCGAAAACGCGCTTCACGCCGCTGACGATGTTGAACTGCTCGAAGCGTCCCGTCATCTTCTTCAGGTGAACGCCGCCCTGCGTGACGGCGGCGATGAGCACGGCGACGGCGACGACGACGAACATCGGGCCGAGAACATCCGGAATCATGGCGAAGCCGTTGCCGAGGGCGGCGAGGGCCTCGCCCGGGTCGGGGTTGCTCGCAATGGTGGCGACGGTGACCATCTGCTCTGTGCCTGCCGAGGCGCCGGCGGCAATGGCGACGGGCATCATGACGGCGGCGGCAGCGATGCCGACCCAGGCAGTGAGGTCTTGGCTTCGCGAGAGCTGCCCCTTCTGCCGTGCATCGCGGAGGTGCTTGTCTGTTGCTTTCTCGGAGCGTTCACCGCTGTCGTCCTTCGCCACTATCTCACCCCCGCCATCATGTTCAGAGCGTCCTCTGTCAGGGCGTTCACGACGCCGGGGAGAACGAGGTACACCGTTCCCACGAGCATGAGCGTGATGATGATCTTGAGCGGAAAGCCCATTGCGAACGCGTTGAGCGCGGGAGCGACGCGGGTGATGAGGCCGAGGCCCGCGTCGGCGAGAAAGAGCACGATCACGAGCGGGCCGGCGATCTGCACGGCCGAGAGGAACATCTGGCCGACGGCGGCGACGATCATGTCGGCCGGCTGGCTGATGGCGAAGATTCCATCGAGGGGGATCGCACGAAAGCTGCCGATCAGGCCGGCGAAGATGAGCTGGTAGCCGCCAGATGCGAAGAGCAGGGCGAGCGCGGTCATCTGAAAGAGCCTGGTGAACTGGGCGCCGTTGATCATCGCCTGCGGGTCGAAGGCCTGTGCAAGCTGGAACCCGCCGAACACGTCGAGGAGGTTTCCCGCCGCCTGCACGGCTGAAAAGCACACGAGAACGAGAAAGCCGAGGAGGGCGCCCGTCACGAGCTGCAGAACGAGCGTTCCGAAGAACTGTCCCGTGCCCAGCGGCTCATAGCCGACCGAGACGGAGGCGCCGACGGCGAGGGAGAGCCCGACGCCGAGCATCGCCTTGACGCGCGCGGGGATGGCGCCATACGAGAACGGGGGAGCGATCATGAGAAATGCGGTGATGCGCACGGCGGCAAGCATCGTCGCTTCGAGCCAGCCCAGGTTGAGCGCCAGAGTCACGTCAGCCTCCAGCCAAGAGCTGGGGGATGCGGTCGAAAAGCGCGTTCGTGAACGCGATCATCTCGGTGATCATCCAGTTGCCGGCGATCACGAGCGCGAGAGCGACGGCCACCGCCTTCGGCACGAATGACAGCGTCACCTCCTGCACCTGCGTGATCGACTGCAGCAGCGAGATGGCAAAGCCGACGACGAGCGCCGTGACCAGCAGCGGCGCGGCAAGCTTTGCCGCGATGATCAGCCCCTGCATGCCGATGTCGAGAACCGCTTCGGGGGTCATCCGACACCTCCATAGCTCTCGAGTAGCGCCCTGATGATCAGACCCCAGCCATCGACGAGGATGAACAGCAGAATCTTGAAGGGGAGGGAGATCATGACGGGCGGCAGCATCATCATGCCCATGGACATGAGCGCCGCGGCGACGACGAGGTCGATGATGAGAAACGGCACGAAGATGACGAAGCCGATGATGAAGGCGGCGCGCAGCTCCGAGATCATGAACGCGGGGATGAGCGTGTACATCGGAACGCTTGCGGGATCGAGCGGGTTCGGCTGATCAGCGGCACGCGTCATGAGCGCGAGATCCTGATCCCGTGTGTAGGCGAGCATCCACTCGCGCAGAGGCTGCTGCCCGATGTCGACGGCTTGCGAAAAGGTGATCGTGCCATCCAGATACGGCTGGACGGCGACGGCCTGAATGTCGGTGAGCACGGGCCACATGATGAAGAGCGACAGAAACAGCGCGAGCCCCGCAAGAACCTGGTTCGGCGGGATCGACGGCAGTGAGAGCGCATTGCGCGTCATGGCGAGCACAACGAAGATCTTCGTGAACGACGACATCATGAGCAGAATCGCCGGGGCGACAGAGAGAAGCGTGATGCCGATCAGCGTGACGACGGATGCCGAGGGCGACCCGTTGATGCCGTTGATGTCGACGGTGATGCCTCCCGTCGGAGCATCTTCCGGGTCTGTCGGAGGCGTCGGGTCTGTGGGGTCCGCCGGGTCGGCGTTGGCGCCCGTTGCGGAAAGCAGCATGAACGTCGCACCGAGAATCGCGATGCCCAGCACAATGACGGCGACGCGAAGAAGGCGTCGCCGCTGAGTGATCGTCCCCGTTGTCATCGCACGTGGCGTAAGGCGTCGGCGGTCTGCCGCCACGTTGTCGGGGAGAGGATGGAGCCGGCAAGGGCACTCTGCTTCGCATTGTTGCGCGGTCGGCGCAGCGGGGCAGGCTCGGTGGACGAGGATGCCGAGAGAACGCGATCGAACTCCGTCTGCTCGCCGGCCGGATCGGTTGCGGGTGTCGACTCCGTCGGGCGGTCGACCGCGGTAAGGCGGGGGCGGCCGGGGGTCGAGTCAATGACGGTGACGCCGTGCTCCGTCACGCCGAGAACGTAGCGCGTGTTGTCGACCTGTGCGATCACAAGGTGCGCCTTCTGGCCGAGGCTCTGCCTACCGAGCACCGTGATCGGTTCGCTTGCCTTGCGGCGACCGGACCCGCGGCTCAGTCTGCGCTGCACGTACCAGAGCACGCCAAGCACAGCGGCGAGCGATACGACGACGCGAAGAGTGAGCAGCAGGCCATCCATGCTAGGCCTCGGTGTTCTCGAGAATGCGGGTGATGCGAACCGCATAGTCTTGGTCGACGACGACGACTTCGCCGTGGGCGATGAGGCGGCCGTTGAGCTTGATGTCGGCAGGTGCGCCTGCGGAGCGGTCGAGTTCGACGATGCGGCCCGGCTCGAGGTCGAGCACGTCGCGCACGGCCATTCGCGCCCGGCCGATTTCAACGGTGAGGTCCATCTCCACTCCGGCGATCCGACGCAGGCGTCCCGAAGGCGACGCGCTTCCGGTGCGCGTAATGCGCACGGCAACGCGGCCGACCGTCGAGCCGACAGCGTCGACAAGGTCGAAGACCTGAGCCTCCGAGGCAGCGAAGATGGAGCTGGCGTCGCCGACGACGGGATCACCAAGCACTCCTGCGCCGAGCACGCTGGCCGCGGCCTTGAGCGCCTCGTGGATGCGGTCGGCGATCGGCTCCGTCGAGAGGCCGTCAGAGAGCACGCCCGGGTCGATGATCTGCGCCGCGAGATCGGCGCCGGCCTCGCCGACGAACGACGCGATGACGGCATCCCCTGTGTCGCCCGATGACTGCGACGCGGTTGCCGTTATCGGTTCGGCCGTCGGCAGCTTTGCTGCGAAGGCAGCGGCGATGGCTGACTCGTGAGTGGTTGTGCTGGTCACGGTGACTCCTCGGGGCTTGTGGGTCCGGTCAGTACGCACGCGAGTCGCGTGCCGTTCGAGCCCACGGCTGCTGTGGCGATGACGTTGCCGTCGATGACGAGCTCAAGTGGCTTGTCTTGGGAATGGGGAACGGTGATGAGGTCACCGACCGAAAGCTGAAGCACCTCGCGGGGAGTCATGGCAACGGGGCTGAGACGCAGCGCCAGTTCGACCGGTGTCTCGTGCACCTGTCGGCGCAGAAGCTCGGGTGCATTGTCGATCGGCGTGGTCGGGTTCACGCTGGACAGGCGCGGAATGACCAGCTCAGAGGGAAGCATGACGCTCGCGGGCGACACGTGGTCGCCGACGCGAATGGAGAAGTGCGACACGATGACGAGATCACTGGATGCCGCGGCCTGCGCGAACTGCGAGTTGTAGTGCATTGCCGAGAGGGCGATGCCGTCGGGCAGCAGATTGTTGAAAGAGTAGTCGAGGTCCTCGAGCGCATCGGACATCAGCCGCTTGACGAGGGCCTGCTCGATGGGGGTGAACGTGCGTTCGTCGTCCATGACGGTCGGGCGTCCGCCGAGCATCTGAACGACCCACGACAGCGCAGCCGAGAGCGGAAACTGCACGACTGCCTTGTGGTCGGTGTCGGGGAACCCGCAGATCACCATTGCCGTCGTCGAGGGCAGTGACGCCGCATATTCGTCGTAGGTCAGCATGACGAGCTGTTCGCTCGTCACGTGAGAGCGCACGCGGATCTTCGCGGTGAGCTGTGTCGCCCATTGACGGGCGAACGTCTCAAACGCCAGCTCGAGCACGCGCGAGTGCTCGCGCGCGAGCGTCGCGGGCCTGCCGAAGTCATAAACGTCGACAGAGCTGCGCGAAGGCGCGACTGTGGTGCTGCGTTCCTGGACCGTCACGCCCGTGACTATCGGATGCCGGACCGAACACGTTAGATGGAGGCAGAGGCTATGACGTCGGTGTGGCCTCCGGCAACTCCGCGAGCAGGTTGCGCACCTCTTCGCTTGCGTCAGAGAGCACGACGATGTCGACCCGCCGGTTGAGCGCAAGGGCGTCGTCGCTTGTTCCCTCGGCAATGGGTCGGGTGTCGCCGTAGCCGACGGATTTCACGCGCTTTCCGGGAACATCGCAGCTCTCGACGAGATGCCGCAGCACTTCGGTTGCGCGGCCGGAGGAGAGCTCCCAGTTTGTCGGAAACGGCGCAACGGACTTGCGGTAATCGGCGTGCCCCTCGACAGACACCTGGTTAGGAACGTCGACGATGATTCCGCCGAGGGCGTCAAGCACGTCGTTCGCTGTGCTGCTGAGCTGGGTGCTGTTTGTGGCGAAGAAGGTCTCGCCTCCGATGAGCCCCACCGTGAGTCCGCGCTCGTCGATGGTGAATTTCACGGTGTTCTGCAGATTGTGGTCTGCCAGTGCCTTCTGCATGCGCGCTCGCAGAGCTTCGAGGTTCTGCAACTCCTCGTTGGCGAGAACCGTGTTCGCGTCTGCGATGAATCCCTCGCCTTTCTGGTCGACGAGCTCCTTCGGAACGATCAGCCCCTCAGAGACATCCGTGCTGTCTGACGCCGTCTGGCCGAAGCCCGTGGCGAGAGAGTCGCGGAGCGCGGCGAACTTCTCTTGATCAACAGTCGACATGGCGAAGAGAACGATGAACATGCACATCAGCACCGTCACCATGTCGAGATACGACGCCATCCAGCGTTCGTCGACGTGGCTTTCATCCGTGCGCGGACTGCGCCGGCGCTGACGCACACTCACGTCAGGCCGCCTGGCTCGACGTGATGTCTGACGAGCTGTCGCGTTCCTTGCGCGACGGACCGTCGGCGACAAGCGCACGCAGGCGTTCGTCGACGAGTCGCGGCTGGCTTCCAGCCTGCACGGCGAGAAGTCCTTCCATGAGCAGTGTCTTGCGCTCCACCTCGAGCTCGCCGAGGCGAGCGAGGCGCATGCCGATGGGCAGCCAGATGAAGTTGGCCGAGAGCAGACCCCACAGTGTTGCGACGAAGGCTGTGGCGATGAGCGGTCCGAGCGTTTCGGGTGTGTCGAGACGCTCGAGCACGTGTGTCAGAGACACGACGGTGCCGATGATTCCGATCGTCGGCGCGAAGCCTCCCATGAGCGAGAAGAAGCGTGCGGCGATGCGATTCCTGGATGCCGTCGTCGAGATTTCGTCTTCGAGCATGATGCGCAGGTCTTCGGCGTCGGTTCCGTCTGCGATGTTCTGCAGCCCGCTCTTCACGAATGGGTCGGATGCCTCGTTCGCGTCGTTCTCCAGTGACAGCAGGCCCTCGCGACGAGCGCGCTCGGCATAGCCCACAACGTCGTCGATCGTCGCGGTGAGCGACGGGGACTTTCCGCGCACAACCTTCGGCAGAGCCTTCACGGCGAGCAGTGCGTCTTTCATCGTGGAGCTGGCGATGCCCACCGCGATCGTGGCGCCGAAGACCAGAACCATGGGGGCGGGCAGAAGCAGCGCCGTGACGTGGGCGCCCTCGATGGAGATCATCGCGAGAAGAGCGCCGAACGCCAGAACGAGCCCGATGATGAATGCGGGATCCATCACTCGCTCCCTTCGTACTGTGCCTCTGCGAGCGGCGCGACGAGACCGAGCGTTGCCGCGCGAGCCGTCGTGCGCGGGTAGCTGGTTGCTTCAGAGAGCACGCGAGCGCGGAAAGCCGCGATCCGATCGATCACCTCGTCGATCGACTCAGTGACGACGAACTTGGCGCCGTCGACCATGACGAGTGTGGTGTCGGGGGAAGCGTGAATCCGCTCGATCAAATCGGGATTCACTGCGAATTGGCTGCCGTTCAGCCGAGTGACAACGATCATCGGTCCATCCTTGGAAAATGTGTCTGGCCCATCCTGGGCCGTCACAGCGTACTGTCGGCATCCAACCGGCTGAGGTAAGTCAGGTGGATGCCGACAGGGGAGATGCCCGGTGCTAGCGCTTCAGGTTCGTGAGCTCCTGAAGCACTTCGTCGCTCGTTGTGATGATGCGGGCGTTTGCCTGGAAACCACGCTGGGCAACGATGAGGTTTGTGAACTCCTGCGAGAGGTCGACGTTCGACATCTCGAGTGCACCGCTGATGATCTCGCCCATGCCCGCGACGCCGGCTGTGCCGATCGCGGCGTCACCCGAGTTCACTGTCGGTCGGTACTGAGACGATCCGGCCTTCTCGAGTCCCGTCGGGTTCGTGAACGTGGCGAGTGCCACTCGAGCGAGCACGGCGGTCTCACCGTTGCCGAACGTGCCGATGAGGCTGCCGTCGTCGCTCAGCGCGTACGACTCCAGTGTGCCGGCGGCGCGACCGTTCTGGTCGGTCACCGCAACGGTCGAGAGCTCGGCAAAGCCGGTGACGCCCGAGAGGTCGATGTCGACGGGGCCAGCCGTGAGCGCGCCTCCGCCGGTGAGCACTCCGTCGACGAAGGTCAGATTCGTCGTGGCGCCCCCGTCTGTGGCGACGTCCCATCCGCCCGCGGTGCGGGTGAATGTCAGCGTCAGAGTGTCTGATGTTCCTTCGTTGTCGTAGACGGTGAAGTCGCGCACGAGCTCGTCGCCGACGGGCGTGTCAGACGGCAGGTTTCCCGTCACTGTCGCAGAGTTTGTCGCGGCCGCAGGCGATACGGCACCGACGGGAAGCGTGATCGATCCGATGGCGCTGCCCGGGGTGATCACACCGTTCGTGGCCGTCCACCCCTGCACGAAGGCGCCGTCGGCGCTCACCATGCGGCCCTGCGCGTCAAACGAGAACCCGCCGTTTCGCGTGTAGAGCGTTTCGTTTCCCGACTGCACGATGAAGAAGCCATCGCCCGCGATCATCAAGTCGGTGGGCACACCGGTTGACTGCGCAGCACCCTGCGCGAAGTTCGTCGAGATGCCGGCGACCTGCACGCCGAGCCCGACCTGGGCCGGGTTGGAGCCGCCGGTGTTCTGCTGGGGCAGAGTCGAGTTCTTGACAAGCTGCGACAGCGTGTCTTGAAACTGCACAGACGATGCCTTGAAGGCCGTCGTATTGACGTTGGCGATGTTGTTTCCGGTGACGTCGAGCATCGTCTGGTGAGAGCGAAGGCCCGAAATGCCGGAGTAGAGCGAGCGGAGCATTGTGCTGCCTTTCTATGAGTTTCAGGGTGTGGTGCTCATGCCCGACACGGCGTCGAGCGGGACAGTTTTGTCGCCGATGGTGACCTGCGGCACCGATTCGGCGAACGAGATTGAGGTGACGAGGCCCGTCTGGGACTCGCCGTCAGCGTCGAGGTAGCTCGCCTGCTGACCGAGAAGCGATGCGGCGGTCTGCCGCATGCTCAGCGCGAAGTTCTCGTTCGACGTCGTGGCCATCGCCGTGAGCTGCTCCATCATGGCGAGCTGCGTCGTCTGCGAGATCATCTCGTTTGTGTTCATGGGCGAGCTCGGGTCTTGGTTCTTGAGCTGCGTGACGAGCAGCTGCATGAACACCTCGGAGTCGAGAGTCTGCTTGCGGTCTTGCGCGGGCGTGACCGTGCTGGTGTACAGACCCGTTGAAGAGACGGGGTCGACAGTGGGCATGGTGATCCTTTCGGTCAGGCGAAGACGTCGATTGTCGTCAGAGGGGACGGATGCTGCGGCGCAGGCGATTGCGCCGGCACCCCGTCTGCGGGCACGGCGTCGTCGTGCGGCGCGCCGCGGTTGTCACGCTGTGCTGCCTGCGAGCCCGAGCGTTCCTGCTGGCTGAGGAGGCTCTGCGAGTTTCCGGAACCGGGCTGCCCCTGCGCGTTCGCGGAGCCACCCCCGGCACCGCCGGAGCCCTGCCCCGACCCCGGTTGGTCGTTTGTCGAAAGCACGAGTGCCGCGTGGGGAGAGACACCGGCGAGGTCTCGCCGCAGGTCTGCCATCACCTGACGAATCGCGTCGCGCCCGGCATCCGTCGGTGCGAACAATTCGATGTGCATCGTGGTTCCGGTGATGTGCGCTCGCACGGTGACGGGGCCGAGGCTCTCGGGTGAGACCGTGACCGTGAGCTGGTGATCACCGTTTCCTGCCCGAGCCATGGCGAGCACCGGAGCGCTCAGCTGCGGTGCCAGAGGCGGTCTTGGCGGGGGCGCGGCAGTCGCGGCGGGCGCCGCTTGCGTCGGAGTCGTCGCGGCGGTTCCCGATGCCGTGACGCCGACAGGTGGAGTATCGGGTGCCGCGCTCGGGTCGGTCAGAGCCGCCGTGCGCCCAACGGACCCGGCGGCGGTCGTGCCGGAGTCGGGAGTGGCGGGTGGTGTGGCGGGCACTGTGGCGGGCACTGTGCCGGGGGCGATCGGCAGCGCTGCTCCCGCCGCGGCACCCACGGGTGAGCTGGGTGCCGACGCCGGTGTCGCGACTGATGCTGGAGCCGCGGGCGTTGGGGCTGCCGTGTCGACGGTCGAGGCAGCAGCCTCTGTGCCGGTCGGGTGTGCCACTGTGCTGGTCGGGTGTGCTTCTGTGCGGACGGCGCGTTGCCTCGTTGACGTTGCGTCGGGAGCTGTGCGCGTGGAAGCGGGCGTCGTCGCGGCGACGGCGGCCGAGGCCGCGCGGGCTTCTGTCGCAGGCTGCGTCGTGACGGAAGGGTCAGTGGGAGCGGAGGCCGCTGCGCTCTCGGCCGTGCCAGCGCCTGTGGCTGTGCCTGTGCCCGTGGCTGTTCCCGCGGCGGGTGTCGTGAGGGTGCTCGGCGCAGGCGAATCTGCCGCTGACTCGGGCATCACGTCGGCCTGGCCGCTGGATTCGCCGCCGGGCTCGCTGTCTGTGGTGACCGTCGTCGCCTGTGCTTCCGCGGCAGCATCGGGGTCTGCCGTGAGTGCCGCGCCGGCTTCCGTGTGTGCTCGAGGCTGGGCGGGGAGCACACTGTCGGCGGTCGCCGTGCTCTCGCCGTCTGCAGATTCTGTGCTGTGCGTCGTCGACCGGTGAGCATCCGGCCGCCGCTCGGTCGGCGTCGCTGTCGGTTCCGCGCCGCGCGCGTTCGCCGACGCCGCAGCTGTAAACGCCTCGTCGAAGGCGGAGACGCCGCCTGCGGTCCCGCTCGTCCGACGCTCAGGCGCGGGCGACGCCCCGGGCGCGATCAGTGCGATGTTCGTCATTGTCCGGCCGCCTGACTGAGAAAGCCAGATCGCAGCATCGCCAGCAACTGTGCCTGCGACGAGTCAGATGTGCCGGTCACGGAGGAGCCGCCGAGGCCCAGCATGCTCATCAGGGAGGCGTTCGCGCCACCGAGACCGGCGACGGACGCTGAGGCGGCAGCATCCGCCGACGGCACAACGCGGCGAATCGTCGAAATCTCAGACGGCGAAAGGTAGTTGTCGACGAGCTCGACGCTCTTTCCAGGCCGCGGCGCGTGGATGATCTTGCCGTCGCCGGCGTAGATCACAATGTGGCCCTCGCCCTTCACGACGAGAAGGTCGCCTGGCTGCGCCTGATCGAGCGAGGGAACCTCAACGCCGATGTCTGCCTGATCCTGCACAACGCGCGGTGCGTCGATGCCGAGGTCGGCGAGAACGCGCTGCACGAGGCCGGAGCAGTCGATGCCCGACCGGTCTTCGCCGCCGAACACGTAGGGAACCCCGATGTAGCTTCGTGCCTGATCGACGATGTCGGTTCCTGAGACGCCGCCGTTCGGCGCCGTTCCGGCCGCGTCGAGGGCTGCGGCGAAGCTGGTTGCTGCCGCCGGCGCCGCAGACGTCGGCGTCGTTGTGGCCGGCGTGGTGAGCTGGTGAATCTGCGTTTGGATGTCGCTGATGCGCTCGAGTGCGACTGTGAGGCTCATGAGTCGGTCTCCGTCCACCTGGTTGTGGCTATCTCGTCGAGAACTGCCTGTTCCGCACGCAGATCTGCTGTGCGTTCGCGGTCGTCGTGCGCGTCTTTGAGCTTCTCGAGGCTCTTCTCCTCGCGCTTCGCAAGCGCGTGCGCGTGCGCGGCCTCGTCGCGGGCCGTGACGTGCTGCTCGGTGAGGTTTGTCAGTTCGGCGAGCTGGCTGCGGGCGGCGACTCGGGATGCCGCCAGGGCGGCCAGCGTGCGCACGTCGACGGCCTCCGTGCCAGACGAGCCGAGCGCGGCGCGGGCGTGGCGTTCACGCGTCTCGGCTTGGCGGGCATTCATCGTCTCACGCGAGAGCCGCTCTGCCGCCTGACGCTGTTGGATGCTCCTCAGCCTGAGCAGGCCGGTGAGGGCGAACTTTCGGGCCATCAGACGCCTCCGAACGTCGACACAAGGCGGTCAAGCTGGCGCCACGACTCCTCGGCGGTGACGACGTCGTCGATGCTTTGGGTGAGGAACTCGGAGATGCCGCGCTCGTTGGCAACGGCGGCATCCACTCGCGGGTTTGCCCCCGGCTGGTATGCGCCGACGTCGATGAGATCGCTTGCCTCTCGCCGCGCGGCGAGAACCGTGCGAAGGCTCGTCGCGCGTGCGCGCTGCCCCGCCGAGGTGATTTTTCCCGCAACGCGGGAGATGGAGCCGAGCACATCGATGGCAGGGTAGTGCCCGGTGACGGCGAGCGAGCGGTCGAGCACGATGTGTCCGTCGAGAATGGAGCGGGCCGCATCGGCAATCGGCTCGTTGTGGTCATCGCCGTCGACGAGAACCGTGTACAGCCCGGTGATCGAACCGGCGACATCCGTTCCGGCGCGTTCGAGAAGCTGCGCGAGCACCGAGAACGTCGACGGCGGATAGCCGCGCGTGGCCGGAGGTTCGCCGGCAGAGAGGCCGATCTCGCGCTGGGCCATTGCGACGCGGGTCAGCGAGTCCATCATGAGCATGGCGTCGAAGCCGTCATCGCGAAATGCCTCGGCGATGCGCGTTGCGACGAAGGATGCCCGCAGGCGAGCCATCGCCGGTTGGTCCGATGTGGAGACGACGACGACGGATCGGGCAAGACCCTCGGGGCCCAGATCGTCTTCGATGAATTCGCGCACCTCGCGACCGCGCTCGCCGACCAGCGCGATCACCGAGACCTGAGCGTCGGTTCCCCTGGCGATCATCGACATCAGCGACGATTTGCCCACGCCGGAGCCCGCGAACAGGCCGAGCCGCTGACCGACGCCGGTTGTCGTGAGCGTGTCGAGCGCGCGCACGCCGAGCGTGAGCGGAGTGGCGATTCTGTTGCGGCCCATCACCGACGGCGGCTGGTGATCGAGGGTCACTCGAGGAGCATCCGTGAGCGGGCCCTTGCCGTCGATCGGACGCCCGAGTCCGTCAAGCACGCGCCCGAGCAATGCCGGGCCCGTCGGCACCGAGAGCGGCCGCCCGTTCGAGTGCACAGCATCGCCCACAGTGATGCCGGTCATGGGCGTCAGCGGCATGCAGCGCAGCTGCCCGTTGCTCGTGGCGACGACCTCGGCGTCGATGCCGCCGGCAATCGTCACCATGTCGCCGACGGCGCAGGTCAGACCGCGCACGTCGACGCCCAGCCCGAGAACCTGCGAGACGGTTCCGAGCCGTTCGGGGCGCGCTGTTTCGATGATCTCTGGCCAGGCGAGCGTCATGATCGTCCCTCGCTGAGGGCGGAACGCACGCGGGCGAATGCCGCGTCGAGGCGGGCGTCGATCGTGCCGTCTTCGAGCATGGCAACAGCGTCGCCAACCGCAACGGTCGGGTCGGCAACGAGCGGGATCGGCGCCGTCTCCCCACCCCGTCGATGCAGAACGTCGATGTCAGCGGGGTTGAGCCGCACACCGCTGAGCGCGTGCACATCGACGACAGAGAGCGCGCGGTGCAGAGCGTTCCTCGCCGACTCATCGTCGGAGTCGAGCTCGCGGGCGATCACGGCTTCGGCGAGGTCGACGGCGAGGCTCTCCACGTGGCTCTGCGCTGCCGAGAGGAGGGTCTCTTCGCGGTGGGCGAGAGACAGCGCCGCGGCATCGAGAATCTCTGTCGCGCGCTCAAGCTGGCGCACCTGCTCGCGGCGCAGAACCGTGTTCTCGGCATCGATGCGGGCGCGCTGGGCCGCTGCTGCCTCGGCAGCCGCGCGCATTCCCTCCGCGTGTCCGGCGGCGTAGCCGCTGAGCCGCGCACGCTCGACCTCCCGCTCCGACTCGGGAGTGGTGATGCGGGGAAAGATGCCTGGAGTGAAACCGTCAGTAGACATACGCCTCCTCGTCGGCGCGCTGAACGGTGATGTCGCCCTGCGATTCGAGAGTGCGGATGACGCGCACGATCTCTGATCGCGCCTCCTCCACCTGCGACACGCGCACGGGGCCAAGGTTCTCGGTCTCGTCATCGAGCAGGGCACGGTTGCGCTCTGAGAGGTTGGCGCGAATCACCTCGGCGACGGGATCGCTCGCACCCTTCATGGCGGTCGCGAGCACCGTCGTGTCGATTCCGCGCAGCACAAGCTGCACGTCCCTCTGGCCGAGTCGAACGATGTCGGCAAATGTCAGCATGCGCGAGCGCACGTCTTCGGCGAGCTCGGCGTCGCGCGCCTCGAGGCTCTCGAGAAGCGCCTTCTCCGTCGCGGCATCCGACCGGTTGATGATCTCGACGAGCGGCTGAACTCCGCCGACGACTCCGGTGTTGTCGCGTTGCGGAAAGACCCCGCCCGTGCGCGACTTGAGCGTGTCTGCGACGATCGTGATCGCCTCTTGGGTTGCCGTTCCCATTGTGGCGATGCACTGTGCGACATCGGTGCGGCGCGGGTCGGGGAGGGTGGCGAGCACAGCGGATGCCTGCGCAGGCGTGAGGTGCGCGAGAACGAGAGCAATCGTCTGGGGGAGCTCGCCATCGAGCAGCGAGACGACCTGGCCCGGGTCTGCCACCGAGAGAAACTCGAACGACTTGCCCGCGAGGCTCGATGTGACGCGGGTCATCACCGTCTCGGCCCGCTCAGAGCCGAACGATGCCTCGAGAATTCCCGCGGCGACGTCGCGCCCGCCCCGCCCCTGGAAGAGCTGCTGCGTTGCGAGCGTGTGAAACTCGGTGAGGGCGCCCTCCGCGGTTTCACCGTCGACGCGGCGAATGCGAATGATCTCGGCGGTGATCTCTTCCGCCTCGGCATCCGTGAACTGCTTCATCACCTCTGCCGCGCGCTCACGCTCCAGTGACATCAAGACGATCGCTGCCTTCTGCACGCCGGTCATATCTGTCATGCGTCTTGCCTGTCGTCCATGAGCGTGCGCAGCAGCTCAGCGGTCTTGCCCGGGTCGCGCCCGGCAATGGCGTCGATCTCGGCACGTCGCTTGTTCATCGAGATCTCCTCCGGACCGGGCTCGGGATCGGGCCCGGGGTCGGATGTCTCGAGCGAGAGCTTCTCGGTCGGCGCCTCAAGCAGCTCGTCGAAGGCCGACGGCTCGTCAATCTGCGTCAGCTCAATTGACTCGCGGGTCTGCTGCTTGTTGCGTCGTGCGTAGAGCACGATGCCGGCGATCAGCGTCGCGAGGATCGCCGCGGCGATGATTCCCGTGCGGATGATGGCGCTCATGCGGTCGGCGGCAGCGGCATCCTTCGCTGCCTGCAGCGCTTCCTTGGCGGCATTCGCGTCAGTCTCGCTGAACGACACGAGCGCGACTGTGACGTCGTCGCCGCGGGCCGTGTCGATTCCGGCTGCCGTTGTGACGAGGTTCTGAATCTGGCCGAGGTCGACGTTCTCTGCGGCATCCGAATCGACGGCCACAGACACGGTCTGGCGGTTGATTGCGCCGGCGGGCGTCGTCGTCTTCTCCGTCGACTTGTTCACCGCATTGTTTCGCGTTGTCTCTGTCGCTTCGTAGTTGCCGTTGTTCCCGCCTCCGGGAACGCCGATGTTGTCTGGGCCGAGCACGCCGGAGCCGCCTCCGCTCCCGCCCGAGTACTTCTCTGATTTCGTCTTCTCGTCGATCGGAATGTCACCTTCGGGAAGCGAATACGCTTCGTCGAGCTTCTCGGTCGCCGACAGGTTCATCTCGGCCGCAACGGTCACCGTCGCGTTGCCCGCGCCGACGATCGCGTCGAGCATGTCCTGAATGTTCTGGCTGACGCGAGCCTCGTAATCCCCTGCCTGCTGGTCTGTTCCCCCTGTCGCGCCGACGCCCACGGCCGAGAGCACCTCGCCGGCCTGGTCGATGACAGCGACGTTCTCTGCCTTAAGATCGGTGATCGCTGCAGACGTGAGGTGAACGATCGCCTCCACCTGGCCCTTCGCGAGCGTCGCGCCCTTATCCGTCTCGATGAAGACGGATGCCGTCGGGTCGACCTTCTCTGAGACGAAGACGCTCTCCTCGGGAATCGCGAGTTGAACGGATGCCGCGGTGACGCCGTCGAGCGACGAGATCGTGTCGGCGAGCTCACCTTCAATTGCGCGCTTGTAGGTGACGGACTGCTGAAACTCCGAGGTCGTCACGCCCATGTCGTCGAGGAGCGTGTACCCCTCGGAGCTTGAGGTGGGGAGACCGGCGGATGCGGCGGCGAGGCGCTGGTCGTAGACGTTCTTCTCGGGAACCATCACTGTGGCGCCGCCGTCGGCGAGTTCGTACTCAACGCCAGACGACTTGAGCTGCTCGACGACGGCGTTCGCGTCTGAGGCGCTGAGGTCGGTGAACAGCGGAGACATCGACGGCCGGGTCAGCCAGGTGGCAAGGGCGACGGTGCCGAGAACGAGCACCGCAACGCCGATGATGGCGATGGCGCGCTGCGGAACCGTGAACGCGTTCACGGTGCGACCGAACCGCTGAAAGAGGGAGGAGACGGCGCGGGGCATCAGGCCTGCATCCTCATGATCTCGTTGAACGCGTTGACTCCCTTGTTTCGCACCGCGGCGACGAGCTCGAGAGTGACGGCGGCGCGCGCAGAGGCGATGGAGGCGGCATGGATGTCGCTGAGATCACCGGTCACGGCGGCGACGGAGAGCTCGTTCGACGTCGCTTTCAGCTGCTGCAGGTCATCGATGGCGCCCGTCAGCGACGAGGCGAATGCGCTGTCATCGGTCGGCTGCGTCTCAAGCGCCGGGGGAGCAAAGGCTGCGGCGGTGGAGGAGGCTCCGTCAACGGGTGGGATGGGCATCAGCTGCGTCCGATCTGCAGGGCGGCTTCATAGCTTGTCTTGGCGCGATCGACAACGGCGGCATTTGCCTGGTAGCCGCGCTGGGCGAGAATGAGCTCGCTCATCTGAGTGCCCAGATCGATGTCGGGGTATCGCACGTAGCCGTCGTCATTTGCGAGCGGGTTCGCCGGCTCGTACACTAAGCGGCCCTCGGCATCGCCGAGAGCGGTTCCCGCAACATAGACGCCGGGTGTTTCCTGCCCGGCTTCAACGACAATGTAGCGCTCTTGAAACGCCGCGTCGTCTCCGGAGGTCGCCGTGTTGATATTCGCGATGTTGTCGCTCAGGGCATCCAGCCACTTGCGGTGAACGGTGAGACCCGTTCCCGCGATTCCGATTGCATCAAACGTCATCAGTTGCTCCTCAATGCGGTGCGCACCGCACTGAACTGACCGTTCATCGCCTGTGTGGCGAACTGGTAGCGCAGCACGGTGTCGATGTTCGAGAGCGTCTCGGTGTCGAGATTGACGTTGTTTCCGTCGAGGCGCGTCGGCTCGAGAGACTCGCCGACCGATGCGGTCACGTGACCGTCCCCGGCGGCAACCGAGGCGGCAAGTTCGTCTTCGAACTGCACGCGCTTGGAGTGGTAGCCGGGAGTGTTGATATTTGCAATGTTGTCGGCGATGGCACGTTGGCGCTGCGACAAGCCGTCAAGCGCGCTGGTGAGTGCCACAGCTGTCACTGAATCGAACACGAACACCGTTCCCAAGTGTTGACGAGTGGCCGATCCGTGGCCTCATGTGGTGAGCGATCCGTGCTCCTTGTGCTCTATCGGCAGCCAGCCCCCTCGCGTTAGCTGCTCGTCGGCACAAAGCTCAGCGCGAGACTCAAAGCCGTCGCTGAGATGCTGTTTCCTGGGCTATCCGTCAACGTCGAGATAGACGGCTTCGTTGCCGCGCACGGGCGGCACCTGCCTGAGCGCGTTGAGGTGCTGCTGCGCCTGCGCCTTCTCGTGCTCGACGTGGGCGATGGCCTCGCGCTGCCGATCGGCGATGCCGCGAGCCCACTCCTCGAGCTGCGCGGGAATCGGCGATGTCGGGGCCGTCCACGGGTCAGCCACTCGCGTCGCCGGGTCGAGATCGGCCTCAAAGCGGATCAGCAGCGCCGTCCATTCGGCGAACGCGTCAGGCATGCGCGCTCACCGGAGCAGAGGTGACGGATGCCGCGGAAGCGTGCCACGCCTCGCGCAGCGGAGCGATGATGTCGACGCACTCGTGCGTCGTGTCGGCATTCCGGGTGACGTTCGCGGTGATGAGCGTCTGGGTGAGGTAGACGTAGACGGCGCGGAGCCCTGCGCTGCCCTCCCACGCGTCGGTGAGCGACGACGTGAGCTCGGTGACGATCGCCTGCGCGTGCTGAAGGTTCTCGTTGGCGACGGGCCAGTTCTCTGCGCGTTGAGCGGCCTCGGCGCGCTCCACGTCGAGAAGAAGCCGGTCGTAGAGCATCGTGAGCAGTCGTTCCGGCGTGGCCGACATGACGGCATCCGTCTGATACTGGCGCTGCGCGCGAAGGGCGGCGTTCATGAGCTCTCCCCCATACTCGGAAGTGATGACAGTTGTGATGTGAGGAAGCTGGACTGCGACTGCATCTGCGAGAGCATCACTTCGAGCTGCGCGTAGGTGCGCTCGAGTGTTGCGCGGCGCTGTTCCAGCCGGGTGTCCCAGCGGTCGATCTGGTCGCCGAGACGCCCCACCTCGTCTTCTTGACCGGTGATGCGCATCGTGAGCATGCCGTCGTACTTATCGGAGTACTGGTCTGAGACGTCCTGCACGCGGGCCGCGACACCGGTGAAGATGGCGTTCACCGCCTCGGGGTCGTCGGCGAGGGCCGCCGTGAATTTCTCCTCATCGAAGCTGAGCACGCCGTAGCGGTCGATCGAGATGCCGATGCTCGAGGGCGAGTCGCCGTCGACGGGGTACTGCACAGCGTTCGACAGTGCTTGGCGCAGCGCCCGCACCGTGCTGTCCCCTGTGAAGACGCCGAGCGTCGTGTTCGTGCCCGAGTCTGTCGAGACGGTGGCCTTTGAGCCGTTGGCGATGCCCGCCAGAATCGATGCGATCTGGTCGACGAACTCCTTCGCCGTCTTCGTGCTTGCCGCGGAGTCCGGTGCAACGGTCACGGTGACGGGGGCTGTCGACACCGCCGTAACCGTGACGTCGACGCCGGTCATGAGGCCCGCGAACGTGTTGCTCGACGACGTGATGCTCTGCTCGGCGGCGGTGCCGGCCCAGAGGGTGACCTGTGCGTCCTGCGCCGTGGCAATTGTGGCGGCACCGGGCTCGTCTGCGATGTTGACGGCGGTTCCCGCGTCGAGCGAGGCGGCGTCGCCCCGGTACATGGTGAACGCGCCCTCCGTGCCCGTCTCTGACGCGACAAGCTGCAGTCGGTAGAGGGTGTCGCCGTTTGCATCGACGCCGGCGGGAACGACGCTCGCCGTGGCACCGATGTCTGCGGCGTTGATGGCTTTCGCGAGGGCAGCGGGCTCTGCCGAGTCGGCGGTGATCTCGGTCACCTCGCCCTCGGCGTCGACAAACGTCAGCACGGGCGGGTCATCGGGCCACACGGTGTGGGCGGCGGTGACGACAGTCTGCGCCGTGGCGATCTTATCGACGACGATGTCGATTGACCCCGCGGATGCTGCGGAAGACGCAGAGACGGTGACGCTGTCACTCGAGCTCGTTCCCGTGAACGCGGAGAGCGACCGCGCCTCGGCTGCGGTCTTCGCGTTGTCGACAAGCTCTTGAAGCTTGGAGTTGAGAGACTGCAGGTTCGAGATGATCGTGTTCTTGTCGGTCACCTTGTTCTGCAGGAGCGTCTGGGGAATTGCCTCGACGTCCATGAGCGCGTTGATGATCGAAGTCGTGTCGAGGCCGCTGGCGAGGCCGTCGAACGAGAGTCCCATGAGTCGCCTTTCACATGCAGTTGTCACGGTGTTGGGCGCCTGGGCGGGGAAGGACGGTCCAGGTCTTTCCCTGCCCAGGCGCCCGGCTGATTACCGCTTAGCGGAGCAGCTGGAGTACGCCCTGGTTTGCCTGGTTGGCCTGGGCGAGCATTGCTGTGCCTGCCTGCGACAGGATGTTCGCTGCGGTGTACTTGACCATCTCTGACGCCATGTCGGTGTCGCGGATGCGGCTCTCAGCAGCGGCAAGGTTCTCCGAGGAGACGTTGAGGCTGTTGATCGTCGACTCGAAGCGGTTCTGCGACGCACCGAGCTCGGCACGAGCAGACGAGACCGACGTGATGGCCGTGTCAATGGTGTCGATCGTGGCAGCGGCGAGAGTCGCGTCCGCAAAGCCATCGGTGGTGACAATGCTGCCTTGCAGGGTGGTCGCGAGCGTCTTGATGTCCGCGGCGCCCAGATCAACCGTGATTTGGTTCGCGGTGGATCCGTCTGCTCCAACCTGGAAGCTCAGCACGCCGTCACCTGCGGCCCCGGCCGAACCGTCGAGCAGCTGGATGCCGTTGAAGTTTGTGGAGTCGGAGATGCGGATGAGCTCATCGACGAGACCGGTAACTTCGGTGGTGATCGCTTCGCGTGATTCGGTGTTGTTCGAGTCGTTGCCGGCCTGAACAGCGAGGTCGCGGACGCGCTGAAGAATTGAGTGGACCTCGGTCAGTGCACCTTCCGCGGTCTGGATGACCGAGATGCCGTCCTGCGCGTTGCGGGCTGCAACGTTCAGGCCGTTGACCTGCGAGCGCAGGCCCTCGGAGATCGCGAGGCCGGCAGCATCGTCTGCTGCCCGGTTGATGCGCAGACCGCTCGAGAGCTTCTCCAGCGAATTCGACAGATCGTTCTGCGTGTTCGACAGGTTGCGGTACGCGTTGAGTGCCGCAACGTTTGTGTTGATTTGCATACCCATTGTTGGTTCCTCCGTGAGTGGGTCATGGTGCAGAGCCCATCCATGGGCTCTTATCCTCACCTATCGGCATCGAGCAGAGAACCGTTAGGCGGACGTTGTCGCGTGGGGAAAAGCAACGAGCGCTCGACGGCGGTCTGCCGTCGAGCGCTCATCACCGGTGTTAGCGGAGCAGCTGGAGTACGCCCTGGTTTGCCTGGTTGGCCTGGGCGAGCATTGCTGTGCCTGCCTGCGACAGGATGTTCGCTGCGGTGTACTTGACCATCTCTGACGCCATGTCGGTGTCGCGGATGCGGCTCTCAGCAGCGGCAAGGTTCTCCGAGGAGACGTTGAGGCTGTTGATCGTCGACTCGAAGCGGTTCTGCGACGCACCGAGCTCGGCACGCGCAGACGACACCTTCGTGATGGCCGTGTCGATCGCGGTGATCGCGAGTGCCGCATTCGCTGCCGAGTCGAACAGGTAGTTCGTCGCGTCAGGTGTGTGCGTCGTCGGAGCACCAGCGGCGTAGGTCAAGGCTGTGATTGACGAAAGAGCGTCCTGCATGTCGGCAAGCGACACAGTGATCTGAGACGCGGCGCCACCGTCGGCACCAACCTGGAATGTGAGGTCGCCGCCCTTCAGTAGATCGATCCCGTTGAAGTTCGTTGCATCGGCGATGCGTACGAGCTCGTCGGTCAGCTGTGTCACTTCCGTCTGAATCGCTGCGCGTGATTCGGTGTTGTTCGAGTCGTTGCCGGCCTGAACAGCGAGGTCGCGGACGCGCTGAAGAATTGAGTGGACCTCGGTCAGTGCACCTTCCGCGGTCTGGATGACCGAGATGCCGTCCTGCGCGTTGCGGGCTGCAACGTTCAGGCCGTTGACCTGCGAGCGCAGGCCCTCGGAGATCGCGAGGCCGGCAGCATCGTCTGCTGCCCGGTTGATGCGCAGACCGCTCGAGAGCTTCTCCAGCGAATTCGACAGATCGTTCTGCGTGTTCGACAGGTTGCGGTACGCGTTGAGTGCCGCAACGTTTGTGTTGATTTGCATACCCATTGTTGGTTCCTCCGTGAGTGGGTCATGGTGCAGAGCCCATCCATGGGCTCTGTTGTCAGCTATCGGCAGGGGGAATGAGGATGTTAGGCGTGCCGTGCCCTCCCGACGGGGGACTTGCGCCCTGCGCACAAAACGTGAATATTTGTCACGTACGATGAAAAGCTGACAGACGGCGCGGAACGGCTCACGGCCGTAGAGAGGGTGTTGCGATGAGATCAGACCGCCAGAGCGTGCTGACGAAACACCGTCGAGATACGTACGTTGCTGTGTTCGGCCATGCGAGCGAAGTACGCGGCGCGCGACGCCGTGGAAACCCGCGAGGTGGAAGCGACTTCAGCCCCCGGCTTCTCAACGAAGTAGGCGTTGAGCGCGTCGTGAAGCAGCCGCACGGCCTCCGAGCGCTGCTGCGACACCGCCGAGTGAGAGATGCCCAGCTCTGCGGCAATGTCTTTGACCGGCCGGTCATCGAAGTACACATCACGGATGATGCGAGCCATGCGTTCGGGAAGCGCCTTGATGGCGATCTCCAGCACTTCGAGTCGTTCGCCGAGCAGCACGCTCTCTTCGGGGAGCGGAATCTCCGAGGCGATCGACTGCGCGGTGGGGTCTTCGAGTGTTGTCACGGTTCGGGCAGCATCCGCCAGCGTTTCGCTGATTGTTTCGCGATCGGTGCCCATCGCCGTGGCCATCTCGGTGATGGTCGGGGTGCGGCCGAGCCCTGCGGTCAAGGTCTCCTGCACGACGAGGGTCTCTTTAATGCGTTTGCGGATGCCGCGGGATGCCCAGTCCATGGAACGCATCTCATCAGCGAACGCCCCGAGAATTCTGCGGCGAGCAAAGGCCCCGAAGGGAACGCCGAGTGACGAGTCAAACGCATCGGCAGCCGTCACGAGGGCGACAGAGCCGACAGAAGCGAGGTCTTCGCGCGACAGGTGCGTCGCGCGCGCCCACACATCGGCAACAAGGTACCCGACTAGTGGGAGGTTCTCTTCAATGAGACGATTGCGTTCTGCTCGCTTCATCTTCTTCCCTGACACTCTCAGTTTGTGCCGCACGGCATTTTTGGGTGCGCCCAGGGGAGGCGCGAGTCGAAATGCGGGAACATGACGACCGGCTCAGCGTGCGAGTGACGCGCTCTCGACCGGTTTCCACATCGGGTTGTGGGCTCCGGCCAGGCGGTCGAAGAACGGTGCAGAATTTCGCATCGAAACCATCAAGAGAACCTCATTCGTTCACCGATGTAATAGTTACAGTCGTGCGCGAAAGTATCCACTCACACGGTGCCCCCAAAACGGGGTCTAACAGAGGCTTATAAGCCTGTCCGTTCAGAATGTCGATGGGGAGAACTCCCCATTTCAGCTCGTAACGCGTTCACCGCACCGGCCGATAGAGCATGGTGATGACGATTGAGCTGATGGAGAAAAGAGGTGAGTTCGTGGCTGCCAATGAACTATCAATGTTGCTGTGGAGAGAGCGCGAGCTCCTCGAGATGCTGCTTTTCAAGCTGGAAGAAGAGCAGCTGTTGCTGACAGCGGGCAAGTCTCGCTGGATTCAGTTTGCCACGCGTGAGGTCGAGCAGGTGCTCGAACGGCTTCGCACAGCGGGGCTCGGGCGTGCCGTCGAGGTTGCGGCGGTTGCTGACGAGTGGGGTGCTCCAGAGAACGCGACGCTCAGAGAAATCATCGGTCACGCGCCGTCGGGGCCATGGGGGGACATCTTCGGTGATCACCTTCGGGCGATGACCGAGCTGACAGAAGAGATCGCTCAGCTGCGCAACGCAAACGAGCAGTACCTGCGTGCGGCAATGCGAGCGACGCAAGAGACGATCGCCGGGTTGGACGTCGAAACGGGCGTGTACACGTCACACGGTGATTCGTCGCGCGATGACTCGGCACGCATCATCGACACCGAGCTTTAGGGAAGAGAATGTCTACGTTCAGCGGCATCAACACCGCATACTCGGCGTTGGCGGCGGCGAGGCTCGGAATCGAACTCACGGGTCAGAACATCGCCAACCAGACGTCAGCGGGATACACGAGGCAGCGCTTGACGACTTCGGCGATCGACGCCGTCGCGCAGGCCGGGCGCTTCAGCCTCGGCGCGGTGCCGGGCCAGGGAGTGCAGGTTGACGGCATCGCGCGTCTCGGCAACGCGATGCTCGACGCCCGGGTGCGCGACACGCTGGCGGCCTCGGGGTTCTGGTCGACGCGCGCAACCGTCGCACTGACCGCAGAGGCGGCGATGGCCGAGCCGTCAGAGATGGGGCTCTCGAACACGCTCTCCGGGTTTTGGTCGGGCTGGCAAGATCTCGCCAACGCGCCCGATTCGGATGCCGCAGCGGCAGTCGTGCTCAACGATGCGTCGGTGCTCACCTCTCAGATCTCCGCCGGCTACAGCGCCGTCAGCTCGCAGTGGAACAACGTGCGGGCCGACGTTGACCGCATCGTGACGCAGGTGAACGTCGCCGGCGATCAGATTGCGACGTTGAACGGCGAGATTCGCAATGCTCTCAATTCCGGCCGGTCGGCAAACGAGCTCATCGACCAGCGCAATCTGCTTGCTCAGAACGTGGCCCGCATGGCCGGAGGCCAGTCGACGCTCGAGGCAGACGGAACGCTGACGGTGCGCATCGACGGAAACGCCCTCGTCGACGGCGTCAACTCCCGACACCTCGTGACGGGCGGACCGACGGGCGTCGCCGCAGGTGAGCGCGTCACGGTCGCGTGGGAAACCCGGCCCGGAACCGCGATCGGTCTGTCGGGAGGTGAACTCGGCGGCATGCTGTCGGTTCTCGCCCCGGCCAGCGAGGGCGGCACTCTCGCTCAGCTTGCCGATGCCTACAACGAGGTAGCAACGGAGCTCGCGGCCAGTGTCAATGCGGTGCATCGCACGGGCGAGACCGTCGACGGTGTCGCGGGAGGCGACTTCTTCGCCATTGACGCAAACGGTCCCGCGGCGCTGAACCTCAGCGTCGTTCCCCAGACGCGTGCAGAACTGGCGCTCGCGGCTCCCGGCGCTGGAGCGTTTGACGGCAGCATCGCCGACGCGATCTCGCAGATCGGGCAGCAGGCGGCATCGCCCGACGCGGTGTGGACCGAGGTGGTCACGACCTTCGGCGTCGCGACAGCGGGCAGCGCGCAGCGCGCAAACCTTGCCGAGACGGCATCCGTCACTGCTGTCGGCGCGCAGCAGTCTGTCGCGTCTGTCGACGGCGACGAAGAGACAATCAACCTGCTCACCTACCAGACGGCGTATCAGGCGGCAGCCCGCGTGCTGACGGCCGTCGATGAGGCGCTTGACGTGCTCATCAACCGCACCGGCCTCGTCGGACGATAATCCAAGGAGTCACATGTTCTCGCGCGTAACCTCGTCGACGATGGTGCAGTCGTCGCTGCGCAACCTGCAGGGCAACTTGTCGGAGCTCTCGCGGCTTCAGGCGCAGGCAACCTCTCAGAAGGCATTCTCTGTGCCGTCAGAGAGCCCCTCGGCAGCGGCGACGACCCTGGGTCTGCACGCCGAGCAGCGCCGCAACGAGCAGTACGCCCGCAACCTCGACGACGGCCTCGCGTGGGTGACAACCGTCGATTCTGCGATCTCGGCAAGCACGTCGCTCATGAACCGGGTGCGCGTTCTCACGGTGCAGGGTGCCAACGACGGTGCGCTCGATGCCACGGCGAAAGAGGCGATCGCTGTCGAGCTCGAGGGAATTCGCGACGAGCTTCTCGCCCAGGCGAACACGAGCCTTCTCGGTCGGAGTGTGTTTGCCGGAACGTCGAATTCGGGCAGCGCCTTCGTCGTCGACCCGGCCGACCCCGAACGGTATGCGTTCACCGGTGTTGCCGGCTCCGAAGTGACGCGGCGGGTGTCAGACAACACGACAGTACGAGTGGATGCTGATGGCAGCGCGGTGTTCGGAGAAGGGGACGAATCGGCGTTCGCCCTCATCGACAACATCGTGGGAGACCTCCGATCTGGGGTCAACATCAGTTCGCGGCTCGATGAGATCGATGATCGCATCACCGCTATGCTCGGTACCCAGGGTGCCGTTGGTGCCCGGCAGTCGCAGATCGAACGAGCGAAGGAGCTGACCGTGGACGCATCCGTGTCGTTGGAGTCGCGTCGCGCCTCGATTGAGGACGTCGACTCGGTCGAAGTGATCATCGATCTCAAGGCGCAGGAGCTCGTGTACCAATCTGCGCTCGCCGTCACGAGTCGTGTGCTGCAGCCGACGCTCATGGACTTTCTGCGATGAGCGCGGCACTGAGCTTTGTCGCCCCGCCACCCGGCTTCTTTCCTCACACAGATTTCGAGCTTGCCCCGGTCGACGGTTCCGAGGGTCTCTTCGCGTTGCGCGCGATTGCCGACGAGGCCGTGCGTGTGTTTCTTCTCGATCCGAACACCGTGCTCGACGACTATGCTCCGATCATCAGCGATGAGCAGGTCGAGCTCATTCAGCTGAAGACAGCAGACGATGCCTGGGTGCTCGTAGTCGCCAATCCGTCTGAGGAGGGCGTCAGCGTCAACCTGAAAGCGCCTGTCGTTGTGAATACGGCGACGGGGCGTTCGGCGCAGATGATCCTCGAAGACCAGGATTTCCCGCTTCGCGCACCGCTGGTGTAGCTGGTTTTTTTCAACACAGCGATTCTCGCGGCTATACCGCAATCATGCTGATCATCGTGTCGACCAGCTCGAAGTCTCGTGGGTTGCGCGTCATCAGAGCTGCACCCATCCGCATCGATCGCGATTCGAACGCAGTGACTAACCTCCGTCAGAACGTTGCCTGGAGTGGCCTGGAGGCAGGAAACGGTCCCCGAGATCCACCCCGGGGATTGATTCACAGCAATGTCCGGAGTCGCCATATTGTCAGCGGCGACCACTACGATTGAGTCGTGGTTACCGCCCTGTATCGCCGCTATCGGCCCGAGACGTTCTCAGAGATGATCGGTCAGTCTCAGGTGACCGATCCGCTGCGCACGGCACTGCGCACCGACCGTGTCAATCACGCGTATCTGTTCAGTGGTCCGCGAGGCTGCGGCAAGACAACATCCGCCCGCATCCTCGCCCGCTGCCTCAACTGCGCAGAGGGCCCAACAGACACCCCGTGCGGCACCTGCCCCAGCTGCGTTGAGCTCAGCCGTGACGGCGGAGGGTCGCTCGATGTTGTCGAGATCGACGCCGCAAGCCACAACGGTGTCGATGATGCCCGCGACCTCCGTGAGCGCGCAGTCTTCGCCCCCGCGCGCGACAGGTTCAAGATCTTCATTCTGGACGAGGCCCACATGGTGACGCCGCAGGGCTTCAACGCTCTGCTCAAGATCGTTGAAGAGCCGCCGCCCCACATTAAGTTCATCTTCGCGACAACCGAGCCAGACAAGGTGATCGGTACCATCCGCTCGCGTACCCATCACTACCCGTTCCGGCTGGTGCCACCGGCGCAGATGCTCGAGTACACGCAGAGACTGTGCGACGAAGAGGGCGTGCAGGTCGAACCTGGCGTGCTTCCGCTCGTCGTGCGTGCCGGCGGCGGTTCGCCACGCGACACGCTCTCGCTTCTCGACCAGCTCATGGCTGGCTCCGACGGAACGACTGTCGGCTACGAGCGCGCCGTCGCGCTGCTCGGCTACACGCACTCGGCGCTCCTCGACGAGGTTGTCGGCGCAATCGGCCGAGCCGACGCGAAAGGCGCCTTCGAGTCTGTCGACCGCGTTGTGCAGACCGGTCAAGACCCCAGGCGCTTCGTCGACGATCTGCTCGAGCGGCTTCGCGATCTCATCATCGTGGATGCTGCCCAGGGCAACGCAGGCACCGTGCTGCGTGGACTCCCTGAAGACGAGCTCGAGCGCATGATCACGCAGTCCGCGCTGTTCGGCCAGGCCGAGCTGTCACGCACAGCCGACATCGCAAACACGGCGCTCACCGAGATGACGGGTGCCACGTCACCGAAGCTTCATCTTGAGCTGATGATCGCCCGCATGCTCGTTCCCTCCGTCGACGAGACCGAGCGGGGCGCTCTCGCCCGCGTTGAACGCCTCGAGCGTCGCGCGGGAATGCCCTCGGAGTCCGACGCTCACGCTCCCGCAGCGGCGCCTGCTGCCCGCCAGCAGCCAGCGCCCGCCGCCGCAGCTTCCCAGTCCCGGCCCACCCAGTCCCAGCCCACTCAGCCCGAGCCCACGCGCCCGGTGGCAGCCGAAACGCCCCCTGCCGCGCAGAAGGCGACAGAGCCCGCACCCGTGGCGCGACCGAAGCCGACCGGCCCCGTCACTCTTCAGCTGCTGCGCGATTCGTGGCCTGAGGTGCTTGAGCAGGTGGCGAAGACCAAGCGGTCAACGTGGATGCTCATCATGAACGCCGATGTCCGCGATCTCAAGGAAGACATTCTCACTCTCGTCTTCCCGAGCCCGAAAGACCTCGAATCGTTCAAGAAGCTCGCCGCGGGAGACGGTCCGAGCGAGCATCTTCGCGCGGCGATCGTCGACGTTCTCGGTCTGCGCGTGAAGTACATCGCCAAGGTCGACGGCGCTCCCGAGCCCGGCGCGCGCGCCGCCTCGTCAGCCTCTTCTGCCCAGGCCGCGCCGCGCGAGCCGCGAGCCTCCAGCACGAGCGACAGCCCACCCGCTGAGCCCGAGGAGCCTGCCCCGTCGGCGCCTGCTGCTAGCGCCGTCGGGCAGAGTGAGTGGGCGCCCGCAGACGACGAGCCGCCGTTCGACCCCTACGAAGACGCTGCACCGCCAGACGAGCCGGCGTCGGCTCCGGCGCAGCAGGCATCCGTCGCGCCGCGGCCGACTGGCGAGCCACAGCCGCAGCAGTCGGTGCCCGCGAGTGAGCCTGCCGCAGAATCGAACGCACCGGTCACCGGGTGGAATGTTGTGCAAATTCCCTCCGATGACGACGCAGACGAGGCTCCGAGCCGGGTGAGCGAGCAGAGGGCAGCGACAGCCCCGGCACCCGTCGCCGAGCCGAGACCGACGGCGAGTCCACAGGCGGCTCAGCCGAAGCCCGAGCAGGCAGAGGCTCCGCGGCAGGCTGCCGCCGAGCAGCCCGCCGCGCAGCAACAGCCTCAGCAGCAGCGCAGCGGCAGATACGGCGAAGCCGTTGTGCGCGAGGTGCTGCGCGCGCGATTCATTGAAGAGCAAGACAACTCACCGCAGCAGAGGTTCAACTAGCCCATGTATGAAGGCATCGTTCAAGAGCTGATCGACGAGTTCGGTCGACTCCCGGGCATCGGACCCAAGTCAGCCCAGCGCATCGCGTTTCACATCGTTCAGACCGAATCGTTCGACGTCTCGCGCCTCGCCGAACTGCTCGTCGACGTGCGCGACAAGGTTTTCTTCTGCGAGATCTGCGGAAACGTGGCCGAGCAGGAGCAGTGCTCCATCTGCCGCGACCCGCGACGCGACCACTCGTTCATCTGCGTCGTCGAAGAGGCGAAAGACGTCGTCGCCATAGAGCGCACGCGTGAGTTCCGCGGGCTCTACCACGTGCTGGGCGGGGCGATCAGCCCCATTGACGGCATCGGGCCAGACGATCTGCGCATCCGCGAGCTCATGCAGCGTCTTGCCGACAGCACGGTGACCGAGGTCATTGTTGCCACCGACCCGAACCTCGAGGGGGAGGCGACGGCGACCTATCTCAGCCGGCTGCTCCAGACCCTCGAAATTCGCGTCACCAGGCTCGCCTCGGGTCTCCCCGTCGGCGGCGATCTTGAGTACGCAGATGAGGTCACACTCGGTCGAGCCTTTGAAGGCCGTACAGCGCTCGGCTGAGCGCCGCGGCGGCTCTCTCATCGCGCCTGCGTGTCACTCCAGCTGGCTGAACGCTTCTGCCTTGCGCACATTCCCGGCGATCAGAATGATGTCGTCTTTCTCGATCACGGTGTCGCTCGAGGTGTAGCTCCAGTCTTTACCGGGGCGCTTGAAGGCGGCGATCGTGATGCCGTAGGTTGAGCGCACGTTGGCCTCCGAGAGCGGAACCCCGACGACGGCGCTGTTCGGCGGGCTCTTCACGAGGGCGAAATGGTCGCCGATCTCGAGAAAGTCCTGCATCACGCCGCGCACAAGGTGCGCAACGCGGCGACCCATGTCGCGTTCCGGGTACACCACATGTTTGACGCCGAGCTGCTCAAGGATGGTGCCGTGTGCGTCTGACACCGCCTTCGCCCAGATGTTCTCGACGCCGAATCTCAAGAGCAGCGATGCGGTGAGGATGCTTGCCTGAATGTCGGTGCCGATGGCGACGACAACGCGCTCGAATTGATGAACGTTGATCTGCCGCATCGCCTCCTCGTTCGTCGTATCGGCGCGCACCACGTGGGTCAGCATGCCGTCAAGATCTTGCACGGTCGAGCCGTCAATATCGACGCCAAGCACCTCGACGTGGCTCTCCATGAGCTCCAGTCCAAGCGACTGCCCGAATCGGCCGAGCCCCAGCACGGCGACGGATCCGGCTTCGGGAATCTGATGCGGGCGGCGGCGTTTCTTGATGCTAACCAATGATCGGCCTTTCTTTCGGGAGTTCGTAGCGAATATGTCGTTGACGCAGTGCCAGCGCCGCGGCGACGGTCATCGGACCGAGGCGGCCCAGGTACATCAAGACAACGAGAGTGAGTTGCGCGGCATCCGGAAGCTGTTGCGTGATACCCGTTGAAAGCCCAACTGTGCCGAAGGCAGAGACGGCCTCGAAGACAACCGGGCCGAGCCCAAGATTCGTGATCAAAAGAATGAATGCGGATGCGGCGAAGAGTGCCGTCGCAGCGAGCACGGCAACGGTCGTTGCCTGATGATTCACGGACCGGGCGAGCCCCTTGCCGAAGATGTTCACTGCGTGTTCTCCGCGAATCTCGGTGAAGACGATGAAGAGCAGCACGGCGAAGGTCGTCACCTTGATGCCGCCGGCGGTTCCGGCCGGTCCTGCTCCGATGAACATGAGGGCATCTATGCCGAGCAGCGTTGCGGGATGCATGTCGCCGATCTCGACGCTGTTGAGGCCGCCGCTGCGAGTCTGAACCGATTGAAAGAAGCCCGCGAGAATCTTTGACGGGCCGCTCAGCCGACCGAGGGTGTCGGGGTTGTTCCACTCAACTGCCGTGATGTAGACGGTTCCGGCGGCAAGCAGAAACAGCGTTGCTGCGATCACGATGCGGGTGTTCATCGTCCAAAGTCGCGGGGTGCGAAAGTGGCGGCCGAGCTGCATGATCACCGGGAAAGCCGAGTCCGCCGATGATGATTGCTGCGCACATGGGCAGGCAGATAAACGGATCGCTGACGAAGCTCTCGATGTTGTTGCTGAAGAGCGCGAATCCGGCGTTGTTGAACGACGAGATCGCGTGAAATGTGCCGAGCCAGAGCGATCGACCGAGCGGCTCACCATAGCCGATCGCGAATCGTGTGGTCAGGAGTATCGCTGTGATGATTTCGACGACGAGAGAGATACCCACGACACCGAGAATGAGCGTGCGCACATCGCTGAGCGTGGTCGTCTTCACCTCTGCCGCGACAGTCAGCTCGATGCGCAGTGACAACTTGCGCAGCACGATGAGCGACAGCACTGTAGCGAACGTCATCACGCCGAAGCCACCGATCTGAATCAGCAGCATGATCACAACCTGGCCAAAGGGTGACCAGTACGTCGCCGTGTCGACAACGGTGAGGCCTGTGACACAGGTGGCAGACACTGCCGTGAACAGCGCATCGTTGAAGGCCGCGGCACCCTCGCCCGCTTTTGACACCGGGAGCATCAGCAGGGCTGTGCCTATGGCGATGACCACGGCGAACGCGATCAGCAGGAGCGCACCGGGCCGACGCTGTGTCAGCTTCGGCAGGTGCCCACGTCGAGGATGCATGTCGCAAACATAACCCGACGGTCACACTCCCGAAAGAGATGGCGGCGGCGAGAACGCTCACGATCGGGCGTGAGGTCGCGTGTGCGAAGCGCTCGCCGTGCTCGACAGGTCAGTCTGAGTAGGTCAGAGGAGGCTTCCACTTGAGACCGCAGGCGACAGCAACGGCCTCGTCGATGTTGTCGATCGAAAACTCGAAGCCGGAGTCAAGCAGCGCAGTCGGCGCCACGGGCTGATCGGCGAGCAGCATGTCGTTGGCTGCCGTGCCCAGCGCGAGGCGCATCAGCGGCGCCGGAACGCGCAGCCAGTTCGGTCGGTGAAGCTGGCGTGCGACAGCATCCGCGACCTCTGACTGAGTATCGAGCACCGGAGCGGCGATATTGACGGGGCCGGAGACGTCAGCCGAGAGCACATGCTCGATCGCCCGCGCCTCATCGAAGAGCGAGACCCAGGGCCACCGCTGCGCGCCGGAGTCGAACGTGGGGCTGAGCCCGAATTTGGCGGCGCGGGCCAACGGGGTGAGCGCGCCCATGGGGCCGATCACGACGCCCGTGCGCAGGTGCACGATGCGGGTTCGGTCGGCGGCGGGCGCCGTCGCGGACTCCCACTTCTCGACAGTGTCGGCAAGAAATCCGGAGCCCTTCGGCGAGCTCTCGTCAAACGGGTCAAGGCGCGGCCCGCGGCCGTAATACCCCACGGCCGAGGCGTTCGCCCACACCCGCGGAGGGTTCGTCGCCGTGGCGATCGCGTTCGCCATCACGCGGGTGGTGTCAACGCGACTCGAGACGATGGTGCGGCGGTAGAGGGGCGTCCACGGCAGTCGTGTGAGGCTCGCGCCCGACAGCGAGACGACGGCATCTGCCCACTCGATCTGGTCACGGGGCACGGTGCCCGCAGCGGGGTCCCACCTGACCTCACGATCGTGTGTAGGCGAACGCCGCACGAGAAGTCTCACGTCGTGCCCCATGTCGCGCAGTCGCATGTGCAGCGCGGTGCCGATCATGCCGCTGGCCCCCGAGAGCAGAATGCGCATAGCCATACGTCATGGTAGGCACGCCGCAGTGTGAGGCAGGTGAACGTGGCGAAGCTCGCCCCGCTGTGCGCCTTCTGTTAAACGTCGCGGGGCGATTCAGGCAAGCTTCTCAGCGTCTACGGTGTTCTCTTTCGTGGCGAATGATCGTTCGCCATGTGCCGCGAGTTCGGCTAGTGCCGCGCTGGCGTCTCCTGACTCGACAAGTTCAAGCAGATGACGGTGTCGCGCAACGTGCTGGTCCAGATCTTCGAAGTATCGTTCCCTCGCCAGCAGATTCCGTGACATGCACAGCAAAAGTTGCTGCTGCACAGAGGCATAGATGTTCTCTAGCCGCGTGTGGTCGGCAATCTTGATGAGTGCAAAATGAAATTCGTAGCCTGCTTGCACAAGGGCGCCGCGATCCTGTTGACGCGCACAGCGTTCCATTTCCCCAAGTGCTTGTTTTGCAGGTTCGACCAATGCCGGTCTTTTGACGGGGATGCCTAATTCAAACGCCATCCGTTCAAGTGTTGATCGCAAAGTCAGAATTTCGTAAACATCATCGTCATCGAGAGTCGACACGAACGTGCCTCGCCGCGGAACCGTGTGAACAAGACCCTCGTTTTGAAGGAGCCGGAGAGCCTCCCGCAGGGGAGGGCGGCTGATCATGAGTTCGTCTGTAAGCCGTTCCTCGAGTAATCGCTCGCCGGGGTCAAGCTCACCGGCGAGAATCTTTTTTCGCAGCGCTTCGGCCGCGAGAAACACGAGACTTGGTGCCTGTAGGCCTCCGTCTGGCGTTCCGGCTGAGTTGGCGAATGTCGGCATTGTCACCCTCTCTTTGTTGACAGTTTGACTGACGTCTCCCGGGAAAAGAAGAAAGTTCGTAAGTCAAACTATTGCAGATTGTTTGTTGTTTCTTGTAGACAATAGCCGATAACTCGAATAGAGTCTGACAAATCCCGGCAAGAACTCAGCGAAGAGGAGGGGCAATGGTCCTAACCACCGATTCAACAATTGGTGTTGTCGGTCTAGGAAACCTTGGTCGCCCATTGGCACTAAACCTGATCGACAAGGGGTGGCGACTTGCCGCCAATGACAGTCGCCTCGACCGAGTAAATGAGCTCAAGGCCACGGGCACCGTCATCGGGTCCGACATGGATAGCGCCGATGTGCTTTGCTTTGTCGTTCCAGATGAGAGGGCGATCTGGGCCGTTCTGAATACCGGGCTTCTCGAAGCGATGAACGGTCGAGCAATCGTGGTTCACAGCACCATACTCCCGGAACGAGCACGGGAGCTGGCAGACGCAGTGGAGACCGCTGGTGGAAGATTTGCGGCTGCTCCAGTCAGCGGTGGACCTGAGCGGGCTCGAATTGGCGACCTGAGTCTGATCGCCGGAGCGGACGCAGCGACATCGGCATTTCTCGCTCCCCTTTTTGACGCAATGAGTCGCGAGGTCTTTTCGGTCGCGAGCCCAGCTGCCGCATGTGCTGTGAAGCTGGCTAACCAACTCGTGATGTTCTCAGCGTTGGCAAGCCTTCATGAGGCAATGTCGCTGACACAGTCGTACGGGGTTGACGACACGGACCTCCTTCAGTTCGTTGAATCGGCGACGGGAGACACCTGGGTCGGAAGGCACTGGGGGTTCTTCGATGACGTGGCTCATGACTATGACCGGGCCGGCACACCAGAGCAACTTCGTCCATGGTCTAAAGACTTGTGGGAAGTGCTCGGCGCGGCTCGAGAAGCCCAAGTAAGCGCACCCGTCGCGGGGATTCTGTCGCAGACCTTGCCGGCAATCGTGGATGCCCACGCGCGACGCGTTGAGCGTGGTCTTTCCAATGCAGGCGAGGGGGGACACGCATGAGCATACGGACAAACGTGGCAGCTCCAGACACTGTTCAACGAGTGCTCGGCTCTCAGGCGCGCAAGCGTGACTGGCGCAAACGTGAGACCGCGGTTGCGTTCGCTTTTCTTGCTCCGTGGCTTATTGGGCTCGTCGGCTTGACGCTTGGGCCGATGCTGTACTCGCTGTATCTCTCATTCACCGACTACAACTTGCTTTCCGACCCGAAATGGGTCGGGCTCCAGAACTTCGTCACAATGTTCACGAGCGACGACAGATTCTGGGTGTCAACTCGTGTGACAATCACATACGTTGTCTTTGGCGTGCCGTTGATACTCATTGTCTCCCTGATGATCGCAGCGCTCCTGAATTCGAAGATCGCCTTTCTCTCTGGATACCGTGCGCTGTTCTACCTCCCGTCTTTGATGGGGGCGAGCGTCGCAATCGCTGCACTGTGGCGCCAGGTCTTCGGAAGCGAAGGACTCGTCAACCAGATACTCAAGGTGTTTGGCATCGAGGCCGGAAGCTGGGTTGGAAATCCAGACACCGCGCTTGGAACGCTCATCGTCCTCGCGCTTTGGGCCTTCGGGTCAACGATGATTATCTTCCTTGCTGGCTTACGGCAAATCCCGGCAGAACTCTATGAGGCTGCATCCGTCGATGGGGCGGGCCCCGTCAGGCGATTTTTGAACATCACGCTGCCTATGCTCACACCGATCATCTTCTTCAATGCCCTCATGGTGACGATTAACGCCTTTCAAGCGTTCACCCCGGCATATGTGATCAGCGGCGGAACAGGCGGCCCTGTGGACTCCACGTTGTTCTACACGCTCTATCTCTATCAACAGGGCTTTGCCCAGCTGAATATGGGGTACGCATCCGCGATGGCATGGATCCTCGTGGTCATCTTGGCAATCTTTAGCGGGCTCTTCTTTTGGAGCTCTCGCTATTGGGTTTACTACGGAGACAAATGACATGACATCTGTGAATACACCGACGCTTCCGCGTCTCTATCCGCGCACCCCTGTGAAGAACCCGCTCGTACGAGTCATCATTCGTCATGCACTGCTGATCTGCGTGCTCTTCATCCTGCTGTACCCGCTGCTGTGGCTCGTCGCGGCGTCGCTGAGACCAAATAACGAGGTCTTCAACGGACTTGGCTTGTTCTCTGAGAACTACACGCTTCAGAACTATGTAAACGGGTGGGGTGCAGGATCGGCATCGTTCACACGCTACTTCGGAAACTCGCTCATCGTCACAGTTGTCTCCATACTCGGGAATTTGTTTTCGTGCTCGCTCACGGCATACGCATTTGCTCGGCTGAACTTTCCCTTCAAGAAGGCACTCTTCGCGATCCTCATCGGCACAATGCTCCTCCCGATGCACGTCACACTTGTGCCGCAGTACATCCTTTTCAACAAGCTGGGCTGGATTAATACATACTTCCCCCTGACCATTCCCCATTGGCTTGGTGTCGACGCTTTCTTTATCTTTCTCATGGTGCAATTCATCAGGAATCTTCCCCGCGAGCTTGATGAGTCAGCCCGACTTGACGGCTGTGGCCACTTTGGAATCTTCGCGCGAATAATCATGCCGTTGTCGCTACCGGCCATCGGCACGACAGCGATGTTCACGTTCATCTGGACATGGAACGACTTTCTCGGTCCGCTCCTCTACTTGAATCGTTCTGACATGCAGACCGTGCCGCTCGCGCTCAACTCATTTCTTGATTCAACGGGCCAGAGTTCGTACGGGGAATTGTTTGCAATGTCGGTTCTCTCCCTGGCTCCCATCGTGGGGTTCTTCATCGTGTCTCAGCGACTGCTCATCGAGGGCATCGCGACCACCGGAATGAAATAACAGAAAGGTAATCACAATGACGTGGAAACGAAGGACTGTCGGCATTGCGGCGGCAGCTGGACTCGCATTGTCCCTCGCAGCCTGCAGTGGAGGTGCAGAAGGTGCGGGTGGCTCCGGCCCTCACGACGGAACCGGCGAAGTGAGCGGCCAGATTGCTGTCGCGTGGTGGGGCGGCGAAGCCCGCTCGGCGAAGACTAACGCTGTCATCAAAATGTTCACGGAACAGAGTGACGGGGTCAAAGTCGACGGCCAGGCTACTGCCGATTTCAGTAAGTACTTCGACAAGCTCAATGTTCAGGCCGCCAGCCAGAGCCTCCCGTGTGCAGTGCAGCTGCAAGGTCGTCAGGTCAATGACTACACGAAAAACGATCTGCTGATGCCACTCGATCCGATGATCGAATCCGGAGCGATTGACGTGAGTGATATTCCTGAGACGGTTCTCGATAACGGGCGAGGAACGGACGGAAACCTCTATTTTCTTCCCTATGGTGCGGCATACGATGCCGTGGGCGTCAACACCACGTTGGCCGACGATGCCGGTGTCGGGCTACCCGAGGAGGGTTACACCTGGGACGACTACATCTCTTACCTGACTGAGGCGCAGGAGAGTCTTCCGGAAGGCGTCCGGGCGATGGATAGCAATGGTGGTCGGCCGAACTTCTTCATTGGCTGGACTCTTGCCAACGGCAAGTCGCTCTTCAACGACGAGGGCAAACTCGGTTTCTCGGAAGATGACCTCATCGAGTACTGGAATATGTGGGAAGGGGTGCGCAAAGCAGGAGTGACAATGCCGGCCGAGCGCACCGCCGAGGAGCCGACGGGGCCAGACCAGGGTTTCTTTGCCACGGGTGAGGTCATGTCCGACACGATTCCCGGCAACGCACTGACGCCAGCGTCGGCAACGCTCGAGGGCAAGGGCGACGGCCAGCAGATGACGACGATTCCGTATCCACGGGGCTCCGAAGGTTCGGGCAACGCTCTGTACCCATCAGGGTTCGCGATTCCGAAGTCGTGTGAGAACGTGCCCACAGCGGCTGCTTTCATCGACTTTTTCACAAACGATCTGGAAGCGGGCAAGGCATTTGCCGCTGACAACGGTGCGCCGACCAACACAAAGGTGCTCGAGGCGCTGATCGCTGATGACAGCCTCACGCCGACGAAGAAGCATGAGCTCGAACTCTACAAGGAGATCGTGCAGGGCGAACCCCAGTCGATCGTTTTCCCTCCCGGCTATCAGGCGACATTCGAAGCGTCGTTCAAGCGAGCGTACGAGGACGTGTCGTTCGAACGCAGCAGCGTGGAGGACGCCGTCAAGCAGTTCTTCTCGGAAGCAAACTCAAGCTTGGGCATCTGAGCTCAGGCTCACCAGGACCCAAGCCCGACAATTGAGGAGTTATAGGTGAACGCCACTACAGGATCTCAAACTGGGGCATCATCGCGGTCATCAGCGCTCGACGGTATTCGAGTGCTCGACCTCACCCAGGTGATGTCCGGTCCTTTTTGCACAATGATGCTCGCCGATCTTGGTGCAGATGTCATCAAAGTGGAGAATCCGGCGCATGGCGATCAGACGCGGAAGTCCTGGGGGTACTCCGTCATCGGCGACGACTCGCGTGCCTTCCTCTCTCTCAATCGCAACAAGCGCAGCATCCGAATTGATCTGAAGACCGAAACAGGGTTGAAACAGTTCTTCGAACTGGTCAAGACAGCTGACGTGGTCATCGAGAATTTTCGGCCAGGTGTGGCGGCTCGGCTCGGCATCGGATACGACGCTGTCCGGGCCGCCAACCCGCAAATCGTCTATGCGAGCATCTCAGGCTTCGGCCAGAGCGGGCCATACGCCAGCTACCCCGGGTATGACCTGATCGCGCAGGCAATGACGGGCGTCATGAGCGTTATGGGAGAACCCGGTGGCCGCCCGATTAAATCGGCAATCCCCATTGCCGATCTCGGCGCAGGCATGTTCTGCACCATTGGTGTGCTCTCGGCGATTCGCGCCCGGGATCGCGATGGGGAGGGACAGTATCTCGAAACATCGCTGTTTGAGTCTGCGCTGGCGATGAGCGTTTGGGAGTCCACTGAGTTCTGGTCGACGGGTGAGAGCCCGGAGCCGCTGGGCTCGGCGAACCGGATGTCAGCGCCGTACCAAGCGCTCCAGACAGCGGATGGCTACGTCACCGTTGGAGCCAACAATGAAAAGCTCTGGCGCCTGCTCTGTAAGGCGCTTGATGCTCCAGAGCTGATTCGCGACAAGCGATACGCCGATAACAACGCTCGTCTGAATCATCGCGATGAGCTTGCCGCTGATCTTGAAGTGCATTTGAAGCATCGAGACACGGACGAGTGGGTGGAAATTCTTCTGGCGTCCGGTGTGCCAGCGGGTGCCATCAGGGATTACAAGTACGTTCTCACCCACGACGAACACGTGCGGGCTCGCGAGATGGTTGCGCATCTGCAGCATCCTGTCGAGGGGGACGTTGCCGTACTCGGTACCCCGATCAAGCTGCACGGAACACCTGTCGAGATTCGCACAGCAGCGCCACTGCTCGGTCAAGACGACGATGTGATCCTTACGGGGGAGCATGACGATCTCACGGAACCACAATGACTGCGCGCCCGCAGGTGATGCTCAGCCATGAGGACGACCGTGCGCGAATCACTCTGTCCAATCCGGGCCGGCGGAACGCCCTGACTGCGGAAATGTATGACGACCTCGAGGCGCACATCGATGTGCTCGCAACGAACCAGAATCTGCGGGTGCTGGTCATCGCGGGGAGCGAAGCAGACGGGTTCGCCGCCGGCACGGATATTGCGGAGTTCGCCGACTTCGCCTCGTCAGACGACGGGGTTCGGTACGAGCGGCGCGTCGGTCGAGTTCTCAGCAAGTTGGATAACCTGCCGGTGCCGACAATTGCAGCTGTGCACGGGGCTGCGGTCGGCGCTGGGTTGGCGATTGCCGCCATGTGCGACATTATCGTCGCCGACCGTAGCGCGCGGTTCGGGGCGCCGATTGTCCGAACTTTGGGCAACTGCCTTCCAGGCCCCGTTGTCGCACGTCTGCGCGATCGGCTTGGCTCAGCCAGAGCAGTGTCGATGCTCCTGACGGCAACGCTCGTGCCTGCTGATGAACTTGTGGCGAGCGGATTCGTGTTTGCCAGCGTGGACGAGGGCGAGCTCGACGCGCGAGTCGAGGCTGTGGTGCGCGGCATTCGCCGTTCGGCTCCCCGTTCACTTGCGGCGCTGAAGGCACTGGACCGGCGCGCGGGCACCGCAGATTTTCACGACGAAGATCTGCTGCGTTCCTGCTATGGGAGCGACGACTTCAGAGAAGGGGTGCGCGCGTTCCTTGAACATCGTCACCCGCAATGGAAGGGACTGTGAGATGTCTCAAGTGATTGATGCGCATCACCACTACTGGCGCACAGCGGCGCAGGAACAGCCATGGCGAACCGACGCGCATCACGTGCTTAAGCAAGATTTCGGCCCAGACGACCTCGTTACTGAGCTCGACGCGGCCGGTGTTGACGCAACCGTGCTAATTCAATCGGTCGACGAACGAGCAGAGAATAATCGTCTCGCGGACTACGCTCGATTTGAGCGCACCGCAGGCATCGTCTCGTGGCTTCCCGTTTCGCAGGGCACACAAGCGATCGCGGAACTCGAGCGACTGCATATCCCGAAACAGCGCGGTGTCCGCTGCTTGATCGCGCGCGACCCACTTTCCTGGCTGCAGAACGCAGACGTTATTCGACTGTTCAACGAGCTGGCGTCGAGAGGACTTGCCTGGGACGTGGTGCCCGTCACTCCCGAGCAGACCGCTGCAGTCACGATGCTCGCCAGGGCAGTCCCCGAACTGCGGATCGTTGTTGACCATCTCGGTCGGCCACCTGTCGAGTCGGGTGAAGGAGAAGTCTGGGCCGCGAACATTGGGCAGCTGGCGGCGTGCGACAACGTCGCCATGAAGGTATCCGTCGGCATTGACATTCTCAGCGCGTGGCCACGGTGGGACGCGCAGATGCTCAGGCCGTTTGTCGATCATGTTGTGAGCAAGTTCGGAGTCGATCGGTTGATGCTGGCGAGCAACTGGCCCGTTGTGTTGCATCGGCAGTCATATGGGAATGCATGGCGAGATCTGAGAGAGCTTGTTGAGGCGCACAATCTGAGCCAATCAGAGCGTGACGCTCTCAGCGGCGGAACAGCGCAGCGCTGGTACGCACTTGGCACCTCCGTCGAAGACCGGGAGGTGAGACGTGCAGACTCCGGCATGAGATGAACGCGCCACAAGCCACGGAATATCAATATTCGAGTCAATGAAAGTAGGAGAAACGCAAAATGACCGCAACTCAAACGAACGTAAGCGGTGCGCAGTACGAGAAGGCAGATCCCGAGAACCTCGGTAGCCTCTATCAGCATTTGCGAGTGTGCGACGTTGTCGATGCCCTCGACGGCATCGGATACTTCAATATCGGACTCATGGATCGGGAGGTACGTCCACTCTGGCTCGGCATGACGTTTTGGGGAGAAGCAGCGACGATCCGCTGTGTTCCGTCAAACAAGCCCATGTGGAAGCTTGGCACCACAGAGGACATCGTGAAGGCGCATGGGCGGTGGTTTGCCGAGACCTCTCATGCGCGGCTCCCCGATGACCTGAAAGCGGGCCATGTCATCGTGATGGATTCCGGCGGAGGTCCTGAGGTTGGCTTTTGGGGGTCAGAGAATGCGATGGCGGCCGTACTCGGCGGTGCAGTCGGAGTGATCACAGACGGATACTGTCGCGATACCGCGGAGGTTGCTGCGCAACGCAGCCCCGTCGTTGCCAGGCATCGTGGACGCACGATCATTCCAGGGCGCATCCAGGCGATTGAGACTCAGACAACGATTGCATGCGGCGGTGTTCAGGTGAGTCCGGGCGACATCGTCGGTGCAGACGACGATGGCGTTGTCGTGGTCCCTGCTGACGTTGCTCATGAGGTGGCGACGCACGCACGCGCGATTCTTCTGGCTGACATGCGAGCTCGCAGAAAGCACTACGCGAGCCTCGGCAAGACAAGCGACTCGTCCGTTGACGTCGACGCCATTGAGGCGTACTTCTCAGAGGTCTAATCGGTGGGGCCCGTCGCACTGTTGTTCGGCGGGCCCGGCCTCACCAATATGAAGGGTTGCCCTATGGAAACAGTCGATACGAACGCATCATTTCTGCCGAATGACACTCGCGACGCGCACCTGGTCGGACGGGTTTTCGATCCCGACGAAGAAGGACCAAGCGTCGTGACGGTTCGTGGCGAAACCGTCGTTGACCTCACCGCGATCGCCCCGACTGTCTCGGATCTGCTTGAACGCGACGATCTCCTTGCCATATTGCGCGACACACCGGGGAGGAAGAGTTGGGCGCTCGCCGACGTTTCTCGAGGAACGCGCGAAGGCAGTGGAGTGCGCTTTCTTGCCCCGATCGACCTTCACGTCATCAAGGCGGCAGGCGTGACATTTGCCCGCAGCATGGTGGAGCGGGTGATTGAAGAGCAAGCGGCCGGGGACGCGGAAAAAGCGGCGACAATCAGGGCACGCGTCAACGAGAAGATTGGGGCCGCTCTCAGCACAATTGTCCCCGGGAGTGACGAGTCCGCGCGACTGAAAGAGGCGCTGATTGCCGAAGGCCTGTGGTCGCAGTACTTGGAAGTCGGTATCGGGCCGGACCCTGAAATCTTCACGAAGGCACCCGTGCTCTCGGCCGTCGGGCCCGGCGCTCACATCGGTGTCCTTGCGCGCTCGACCTGGAACAACCCTGAGCCGGAGCTTGTCCTCGCAGTCACGGCGAACGGCACCCCCGTAGGTGTGACTCTAGGCAATGACGTGAACCTTCGCGATTTCGAAGGACGCAGTGCACTGCTTCTCGCTGAGGCTAAGGACAATAACGCGTCGTGCGCGATTGGACCGTTCATTCGCGTTTTCGACGAGAACTTCACCATCGAGTCCGCACGCGAGATCGTTGTCGCACTATCTGTGCATGGCGATGATGGCTTCGTGCTCGACGACTCGAGTTCGGTGCGAGAGATGAGTCGTACTTTTGACGATCTCATTTCCCACGCAATCGGACGTCATCATCAATACCCTGACGGCTTCGTGCTGTTCACAGGAACAATGTTCGCCCCGACGAAAGATCGCGACGATACAGGTAAGGGCTTTACCCACAAACGCGGTGACATCGTGCGAATCGCTGCTCCGGAGTTGGGAGCACTGGAGAACCGAGTTGTGCCCTCGGAGGAAGCGCCGACCTGGACTTTCGGAATTCGCGCGTTGTTTGCCAACCTGTTCGAGCGAGGGCTCATGACGACCCACGGTGAAAGAGGGCAGAAGAGCGAGGACAAAAATGACTGACGTGGTCGTAACGGATCAGGCGTTCGGAAACGTCGATCGAGAACGCGCGATGGCACGGCGACTCAACGCGTCGTTTTCGGAGCACCAGTGCACGACCGAGGATGAGACAGTTAATGCGGTCGCTGGCGCACGTGTCGTCTTCGTCAATTTCGCCCCGATAACTGAGCGCGTGCTTTCCTCATTGCACCCGGGCGCAGTCGTTATCCGCTACGGGATCGGTTACGACAATGTCGATGTCGCGGCGGCAAAATTTCTCAACATTGCTGTCTGCAACGTTCCCGACTATGGAGCAGACACTGTCGCCGACCATACGACAGCGGCGCTTCTCGCGCTCCTCAGAAAAATTCCAATGTACGACAGGGCGATTCGTCGAGAGGGCTGGGTGCAGCCCCCTGCGCTGGGAAAAACCCTCGCCTTTTCCCATACGACAGTTGGGCTGATCGGCACGGGACGAATCGGCCGGTCTGTGGCATCTCGTCTCGTGCCGTTCGGTTTCCGCGTCATTGCTTACGATCCGTTCGTCGCGCCCGATGAACTCGCGCGAATCGGTATCGAGTTGATGAGCTTTGATGACGTGTTGCGAGAATCAGACGCTCTTTCACTCCATGCTCCACTGACAGCAGAGAATCATCACCTGATCGGTGAGAAAGAGTTAGGGATGATGAAAGAGGGCGCGGTAATCGTCAACACGTCGCGCGGGCCACTGATTCACACTGATGCTCTAATTCTCGCGATAAAAAGGAGTCATCTGGGTGGGGCTGCACTCGATGTGTTCGAGACGGAACCGGTAGAAATCGATTCTGAGCTTCGAGGTCTCGAATCCGTTGTCTTGACACCGCATGCGGCCTTCTACTCTGATCAATCGTTGGCGAATCTTCAACGTCTTGCAACGGAAGAAGGCGAACGCGCGCTTAACGGACAAGCTCTACGCAGCCCCCTGACGACCTAACCGTTGCCTGTGGGGGTCAGACAATTACGAGGCAGCAGGCTATGGTTCGCTGTAGCGACTCGAGACCATGGTGCGGCGGTAGAGGGGCGTCCACGGCAGTCGTGTGAGTCTCGCGTACGTCATCGTAGGCACGCCGCAGTGTGAGGCAGGTGAACGTGGCGACGCTCGCCCCGCTGCGCCGACCGAGGGCGCTTAGTGGTGGTGTCCCGTGGCCGGCGATGGTGATGATTGGCCCGGCGGGTACTGGGCGTGTGAGATTGCCGGAACGGCAACCAGAGGCAGCGTGGTTGCTCCGACAACGAGGGCCACAATGAACATCCACGGTCGGGCGGTCACCTGCTTTGAGGGAGAGAACCGAACGGATGCTGCCAGGGCCAGCGCCGCGAAAAGCTCGAGGCTCGCCGCCGTGAGCATGGGGCCAAGGGGAAGACCGCTGCCGAGAGCAGATGACGTCAGCGTGAGCAGCGCCCACACGACGATGGGCACGCTCGCGATGATGACGGCTCGCGCACGGATCGGCATGCGGCCAGAGAGCAGCCCAACGGCGAAGGCGAGCTGCGCTGTCGCGACGACGACGAGCACCGCGAGCACGAGGGGGCCCTGCGACGATGAGACGGCGAAGTGCACGAGTCCGCTGCCGAAGATGGCGAGGCCCGCGAGTGCCCTGACGAACGGGTGATCAGACGTGGTTGATGCTGACACGCGGGCGGGTGCGGGGGAGAGTGTGGAGCTCATAGAGAACCTCCGGTGTTGTGGATGCTGGCCGGTGCCGCTGTGGCGCCGGGCGGCGCCACAGCGAACGGTCACGCAGTCGCCGGTGCGGGCGACGTGCTCTTGTCTGTGCCCAGCCCGATTCCGAGAAGCAGAACGGCGCTGCCGAGGTGCAGGAAGTGGTCGGGCATGTTGAGCGCCAGCACGTTGACCGGGCCGCTCACGAAGAACCCGACGATTCCCAGAAGCAGGTACGCAGCGCCGACGACGATGTTGACGGATTTCGCCGCGCGCACGTTTGACACCCCGCCGATCAGCAGCGCCGCGCCGATGAGCACGTGGGCGATGTTGTGCAGCGGGTTCACCATGAACAGCCCGAGCAGCAGGGCACCGTCTTGTGACGCGAAGCCGACCCCGGCGGTGATGGTGAAGCCGATGATCCCCACGAGCAGATACACAGCCCCAAAGATCGTGGCGAGCATTCGGTTCGGTGACGTCTTCATTGTCTGCCTCCTTTGTTGGGCGCGCCTGTGCGCGCTTCTCGGGGTATTCGGAGAACCGCGGCCAATCGGATTGGATGCTGTTCGAATGGAGTGTCGGAGGGGGATGCTTCGGGAGGGGGCCGTGCGCCGGCTCGCGCGTGCGCGCGTAGCGGATGTCACATAGGCGCCGCGGAATACGGCCCGCCGTACAATGGTTCGTTGGGCACTGACTGCAACCCCCGGGAGTTACTACGTGAGCCTTATTGTTCAAAAGTTCGGCGGATCATCCGTTTCGGATGCTGAGAGTGTGAAGCGCGTCGCAAAACGCATCGTCGACACACGTAAAGCAGGCAACGACGTTGTCGTCGCCGTGTCGGCCATGGGCGACACGACTGACGAGCTCATTGACCTTGCCAACGCGGTGACGCCCATGCCTCCACCGCGAGAGATGGACATGCTTCTCTCGTCCGGGGAGCGCATTTCGATGTCGCTTCTCGCTATGGCGATCAAGAGCATGGGCTACGAGGCTCGCTCCTTCACCGGTATGCAGGCGGGCATGATCACCGACGGACAGCATGGCTCGGCTCGCATTGTCGACGTGACTCCTGTGCGCATTCGGGAAGCACTCGACGACGGAGCGATCTCGATCGTCGCGGGTTTTCAGGGCTTCAACCTCGACACGAGCGAGATCACTACGCTCGGCCGCGGTGGGTCAGACACCACGGCGGTGGCGCTCGCCGCAGCGCTCGGCGCCGACATGTGCGAGATCTACACGGATGTCGACGGCATTTACACGATGGATCCCCGTGTTGTGCCGCTTGCCCGCAAGATCGACGTGATCACGGCTGAGGAGATGCTCGAACTCGCAGCATCCGGGGCTAAAGTCCTGTACATCCGAGCCGTCGAATATGCGCGCCGCCACGGTGTGACGCTGCGCGTTCGCTCCAGCTTCAGCAACGACGAGGGCACACTCGTCATCAATCCCAAGGAAGGCGACTCCATGGAACAGCCGATCGTCACCGGAATCGCGACAGACCTCAGTGAGGCGAAGATCACCATCGTGGGAATTCCGGATGTTCCCGGCAAGGCCGCGCAGATCTTCAAGATCGTCGCCAAGACCGACGCCAACGTCGACATGATCGTGCAGAACGTGTCTGCAGCCGCAACGGGCCTCACCGACATTTCGTTCACCCTGCCGAAAGACCAGGCGCAGAACGTTCTGCAGTCGCTGCGCTCCGAGCAGGAAGACGTGGGCTACACGGCCCTGCAGCACGACGACCAGATCGGAAAGCTCGCGCTCGTCGGTGCAGGCATGCGCGCCAACTCGGGTGTCTCGGCGAAGCTCTTCGAGGCGCTGTACGAGAACGACATCAACATCGACATGATCTCGACAAGTGAGATTCGCATCTCGGTCGTCACCCGCGCAGACACACTCGAGAAAGCCGCACGCGTCGTGCACACGGCATTCGGACTCGACGCAGACCACGTTGCCGTCGTCCACGCGGGCACCGGCCGCTGAGCACACAGACCTTTCACGACAACCACCTGAACAAGGGGAGATATATGACTCAGAAACTCCGCATTGGCATCGTCGGCGCGACCGGACAGGTCGGCACCGTCATGCGCAGCCTCCTCGAGGAGCGCGAGTTTCCGTTCAGCGAGATTCGGTTCTTCGCCACATCGCGCAGCGCCGGCTCGACGATTCGCTTCAACGACACGGACTACGAGGTTGAAGACGTCGCAACGGCCGACCCCACAGGGCTCGACATCGCGCTGTTCTCGGCCGGTGCAACCGGCTCACGCACGCACGCTCCGCGCTTCGCCGAAGCCGGCGCGATCGTCATCGACAATTCAAGCGCCTGGCGCATGGACCCGGAGGTTCCGCTCATTGTGAGCGAGGTGAACCCTGAGGCCATTGACGACGCCCAGAAGGGCATCATCGCCAACCCCAACTGCACAACGATGGCGGCCATGCCTGTGATCAAGGCTCTGCATGACGAGGCGGGCATCGAACGGCTCATCGTGAGCACCTACCAGGCAGTGTCCGGTTCCGGCCTCGCCGGAGCGATGGAGCTGGCCAGCCAGGTGCGCACCGCCGTTCAAGACGAGAACCTGCTGCAGCTCGTGCACGACGGCCACGCCGTCCCCATGCCCGACCCGGTGAAGTACGTCAAGCACATCGCCTTCGATGTCGTTCCCCTTGCGGGCTCGATCGTCGAAGACGGCGAGCGTGAGACCGACGAAGAGAAGAAGCTCCGCAACGAGAGCCGCAAGATTCTGGGCCTTCCGGGCTTGCGGGTCTCGGGCACGTGCGTTCGCGTTCCCGTCTTCACGGGCCACTCGCTCTCGATCAACGCCGAGTTCGCCAACGACATCACGCCCGAGCGTGCCGCCGAGGTGCTTGCGGCTGCGCCCGGTGTGGAGCTGGCCGACGTGCCAACCCCGCTGGATGCTGCCGGAAACGACCCGGCGTATGTCGGACGCATCCGTGCAGACCAGTCTGCTCCCGAGGGCAAGGGCCTCGCGCTCTTCATCGCAAACGACAATCTGCGCAAAGGTGCCGCCCTCAACGCGGTGCAGATCGCTGAGGTCATCGCCGCGAAGAAGAGTGCTGCCGCCTAAACACTGCCTCCGCACGGAGCTCTGGTCGACTTCGCAACATCTTTGGCAAAAGCTGATGATCAGCGGTCGACGGCGCCCGTGCTGACATGACAGGATTGCGGCACAGGCACGAGGAGAGCAGAAGCGACCATGGGTTCCTGCGTCACGGATGAGCGCGAAGCGCACGTGGCCGTTGACCCTCGATACCTGGAACAGCTGCGCGCCGAGCTTGACGGCGATTGCGTTGCCGTCAACGGTTTTGTCGCAACGTTCGTGAGCATGTGGCCGAATCGTCTGCAGCGCGTCACTTGTGCCACGAACGACGACAACGTCGGAGCACTTGTCGACTCCGCGCTGAGCATTCGTTCGTCAAGCGCGATGGTGGGCGCGGTGCGCCTCAACGCAGTGGCGTCCGACCTCGAACAGCTGGGGCGAGCCGGTGACCTCGCGGGTGTGCGGAGGCTCATTCCTCACCTGCGGACGGTCGGGGACCGAACAATCGAACGACTCTCGCAGATGCTGCTTTCCTGACTCGACGATCACCCGGGGTCGCGGGCGGGGGCGAGTCGGTACCCCACACCGCGCACCGTCAGAATCCATCGAGGGTTCTTGACGTCCTCTGCGAGTTTGCGACGAAGGTTGCCGACGTGAACTTCGAGTGCACGCTTATCTGCGGCACTCACGTAGCTGATGTGCTGGTAGCCATCGTCGCGCAGATGGCGCACAAGCTCCGCCTTCTCAACCACGCGGGAGCGGTTTCTCAGAAGGGCCGCGAGCAGGTCAAACTCGGTGCGGGTGGTCTCGACGGGGTCTCCGTCCACGAAAACCGTGCGTTCGTCACGGTCAAGGGTCAGGCCGTTGTGCGTGAAGACCCGTTGCACTTTCGCCGAGGGCGGCGCAACGGGCACGGCGGTCGGGGGGTTCGCCGCTTCGCGCCGCCGCATGATTGCCCCGACGCGCGCGCGAAGCTCGCGGGGTCGAAACGGCTTCGTCACATAGTCATCGGCACCGGCCTCGAGACCCATAAGGACGTCTGCCTCATCGTCGCGGGCCGTCAGCATGACGATGTGTGCGTCGCTGAACGAACGGATCCGTCTCGTCGTCTCGAGGCCGTCGATGCCGGGAAGCCCAACGTCGAGAGTGATCACGTCGGGCTTCACAGAGCGCACGAGCTCAATGCCCTCTGCGCCATCCGACGCCCGCGAGACCGTGAAGCCCGCGCCGGCGAGTGAGGCATGCAAGAGCATCGCGATATCATCGTCGTCTTCGATGATTACGGCATGACGATTCTGCACTATGCGCGCCCCTCTCGCGTGCGTACCACTCCATACTATCGGCGACGATCGACGCGCCGTCATGCTGAGGCCACGCGCGAAATCACCGCTACGCTCACACTATGAGTACATCGACCAGCCAGCCGCGCCCCGGGGTGCGACGGTCGGTCTTTCTCTCGCAGCTCGTCATCGGCGTCTGCGTGCTTGTGCTTGCCGTGCTCGTGCTCATTCTCGATGTGAGCGTCATCGCACGTCCGACGTTCTTCGCCGGCGTCATCCTCGTGTTCGCCCTGACCGGTGTTGCGGCGTGCATCGACTGGTCGCCCCTGCCCCCGTGGACGATCGCCTGCATCCCGATTCTTGATATCTTGGCGGTCGCGCTGCTGCGCGCGCAGCAGCCGGCAATCGCCGTCACCTTCTTCTACATTTTTCCCGTGATCTGGCTCGCGTCGTACTTCGGACGCCGGGGTGCATTTCTGGGGGCCGCGCTGTCAAGCGTGTCGTTCATCGTGATCGTTGTCGTCGAGACGTCGCGAGTTGCGGCAAGCGACATTCCCCGCATTCTCGTCGTCCCCATTGCGCTGGCGTTCGTGGCGACCGTGACCTATCGAGCGTCCGCTCGCAATCGCGCCCAACGGGTGATTCTCGATCGGCAGTCCGGGCTCCTCGAAGCGGCACTCCAGAGGTCGAAGGGCGGCGAACGACTGCTTGACGAAGTGCTTGAGGCGCTTCCGTTCGGCGTCGTCCGCATGAACGCTGCGGGCCGAATGATCTTCGCCAATGGTGCCTACCGTGGCTGGATGGCGCGCCATCGCGCCGCCGGTGACGCCCCTGCCAGCCTGTACGCCGCAGACAAGCGCACGCTCGTTCCCGACAGCGAGCGCCCCTTTGCCCGTGCTGCGCGCGGCGAAGAGTTCAGCGAAGTCATTGTGTGGATGGGCGGCCCGGAATCCCGGGAGCAGATCGCCTTCGCGATCACGGGGCACCGGCTGCCGAACAACCACAGCACGGGTGCTGGGGTTGTCGTTGTGGTGCGAGACATCACGTCCGAACTGCTCGCCGTGGAGGCACGCGACGAGCTGATGGCGTCGGTGACGCACGAGCTCAAGAACCCTCTCACGTCAGTGACGGGGTTCGTCGAGCTTGCCCTCGAAGATCCGAACATGTCTGACGCGACCCGCGACCAGCTCGCCGTCGTGCTGAAGAGCAGCGACCGCATGCTCACCCTCGTCTCCGAGCTTCTCGACGCATCGCGCGAGCGGGCCGTCGCATTCACGCTCACGCACGCGCCCATGGATCTGGCCGACGTCGTTCGCGATGCCATGGCGGCCGTCCGCCCGCGAACGCAGGGGATCGAGCTTCGGCACGGTTCCCTCGAATCAGCACCGATCATCGGCGATGCCTTCCGGCTGAGGCAGGTCGTCGACAATCTGCTCTCGAACGCGATCAAGTACAACAACCCTGGAGGGTCGGTGACCGTGAGCATCGTCGGCAGCAGGGGCGCCGTGCAGCTTATCGTCGCCGACACGGGGAGAGGTCTCACCGAGCAGGAGCTGAGCGTGCTGTTCACTCGGTATTATCGTGCTCCCTCGACGCACGGAGTGGGAGGCACAGGCCTCGGCCTCAGCATCAGCCGTGACATCGTCAGGCAGCATCTCGGCGACATCACCGTGATCAGCATCCCGGGAGAGGGGACGACGTTCACCGTCACCCTCCCCACGACCGCAGAAGAAGAGGGAGAAGCATGATCGACGCGACAACGGTTCTGATCATGAGCGGATTGCTGACGGTCGTCTGCGCCGTGATCTTCGTGCTGAACAGCGCCTTCGGGCGTCAGGATGCGGTCGGGCTCTTCTGGAGCGCCGGGCTCCTGTTTGCGATCGGGTCGTCAATGTCCTTCGCTGTTTTCGGTCTTGACCCGAGCATGGGCTGGGCAAACGCCGCGGGCAACGCGATGCTCGCCATCGGAATGGGGTGCGTGTGGCTGGGCATCCGGTCGTTCAACGGCCGTCGTCTGCGAATGTGGATCGTGTTCGGGGCCGGAGCGATCATCTTCGTCGCCTCCCTCCTCGATTCGCCGTTCGGCAACGAATGGGCGGGCGCGCCCGTCTCGTGGCTGGGCATCATCGCGTTCACGGCAATGGCCGCCGTGGAGTGCTTCAGCCGACGGTTGTCTGGGCGTCTCAACGGCCGCATCCTCGCCGTGGTCGTCGGAACAGAGGCCGTTTTCTACTCGGGCCGGTTCATCGTGTTCCTGACCAGCGGTGCGCAATCATCGGCGTTTCAGGTGTGGTTCGGCACGGCAACGACAACGGGGCTCGCGATCTTGCTCGTCGTGGCAGGCACGCTCGCAATCTCGATCCTGCGCATCGAGCGCACGAACACCTACATCGAATCGGGCCTCTACGCTGAACCGGGCTTCTCCCACGTCGGCGTTCTCGATTGGCCGCACTTCACGACGGGCGGGGCCGACCGCGTGTCGCGTGCGAAAAACCACGGCATGAGCAGCGGCGTCGTCATCGTCACGATCGACAGTCTCGGTGATATCAACACAGCCTTCGGCAAAGATGTCGGGGACAGAGCCGTGCAGATACTCGCTGACGTTCTGCGCGACACGATGCCGCCCACCGCAATCATCGGGCGCGAGAGCGCAGGAACATTCGGCGTCGTCACCACGATGGCCGACCCGGCCGAAGCGGAGGACACGATCGCTCGCCTGCACAACGCACTTGTCGAGAGCGCCTTCGACTCTCGAGCAAACTTGCGCTTGACCGTGAGCGTCGGCGTCGCAACAGGGGCCACAACCGAAGCCGGGTGGCAAAAGCTCTTCGACCTCGCCACCCAACGGCGCGACGAAGCGGAGGCCCGGGGTGGCAACCTCGTGCTGGACGGGCGTGAATGACATCACCGAGAGGTGACTCGGCCTTGATCGTTTCTTGTGAATTCCTTAGCCAAACCCGGGGGCCACGCGTGCGGCTGCTTGAGGGAACTGCGCCATGCTGAAAACGTTCAGTTCAGGCTCACGCCGTTAATTCGGCCAACGTCAGAAATCGAACGAAGGCGGCCCGAAACGCCGTGGGCCGCGCGGATGTTCCCTAGCGTTCGCGCGGCCATTCTCGCCGCGAGCAGATCGGCGGCTCGGTGGTCACCGAGATTCAGCGGTCACTGGGGCTCGGTCAGCCGGTAGCCGACTCCGCGAACAGTTTCGATGAATCGGCGCACCTCGGCCAGATCTCCGAGCTTGCGACGCAGGTTACCCACGTGCGCTTCCACGGTCCGACGATCAGCGTGACTCACATAATCTGACGAGCTGTCGTCATCCGCGCGTAGCGCAAGCGCCAGATCACCTTTGCTGAGCACACGGCGCCCCGCCGTCACCAGGCGCGAGAGCAGCTCGAATTCTGAGCGCGTCAGCGTGACTTCGTCGCCGTCGACGCTGATGGCGCGCACGTCGATGTCGACGTGCAGTCCGTTGTGCGCGAATTCTCTCGATTGAGTGGCTTGTGGTGGCGTCTGAGGCGTGCTGTCCACCGCCGCAACGGGAACGGTGGAGGTGCTCTCGTGCCCTGCGAGATCGGGCATAGTGACCGAGCGTCGCACGAGTGCCTCAATTCGCGCACGCAGTTCGCGGGGACGAAAGGGCTTCGTGATGTAGCCATCGGCGCCGACGGAAAGCCCGTGCAAGACATCGATCTCGTCGTCGTGGGCGCTGAGCACGACGATGAACGATTGAGAGAACTCGCGAATCTTTCGCAGAACCGTGAACCCGTCGATGTCGGGAAGCCCGATGTCGAGAACGATCACATCGGGGTTCGCGCGGCGCACGGTCTGAATTCCCTCGGCACCCGTGCCCGCAGACTCGGTGTCGAAACCTGCTTGCGACAGAATCACTTCGAGCAGCGAACGAATATCAAGGTCGTCCTCAATAATGACGACTACTTTGTTTCTCGCATCATCGCTCATGCCCACACCCCTCATGCGTCGGCGTGTGATCAGGTTATAGCGCTCGCCGCGCCGAAATGCCGTTTCTACCCGCGGATTGGGGGTGACGGCTTGCGTCATAACGATGGTGTGTGCAGGCAGATTCTGCGATGTCCGGAGCACCCTGCTGCCCGCCTTAGAATAGAAGCCATGACGTCTTCCCAGCCGGTCGATGTCGCCCTGATCGGGGGCGGCATCATGAGCGCCACACTCGCGTCCCTGATCTCGCAGCTTGAGCCCACCTGGAAGATCGAGATCTTCGAGCGACTGGGCGATGTGGCCCAGGAGTCATCCAACCCGTGGAACAACGCGGGAACCGGCCACTCGGCGCTGTGCGAGCTCAACTACATGCCGCGCGCAAAAGATGGTTCGATTGAGCCGACAAAGGCCGTTGGCATCAACGAGCAGTTTCAGGTGAGCAGGCAGTACTGGAGCCACCTCGTCGAGAAGGGCCAGATCACCGACCCCAACACGTTCATCAATTCCACGCCGCACATGACGTTCGTGCGCGGCGAGAAAGACGTCGACTACCTCAAACGGCGTTACGAACTGCTCAGGGAGCAGCCGCTGTTTGAGGGCATCGAGTACTCCGACGACCCCAAGGTCATCAACACGTGGGCACCGCTGCTCATGCAGAAGCGATTGAAGAAAGACCAGCCCTTTGCCGCGACCTGGCAGCCGGCGGGCACCGACGTCGACTTCGGTGCCCTGACGCATCAGCTTATCGAGGCGGCGACAGCGTCCGGGGCGGGCCTCAACCTCAACACCGAGGTGACGTCGCTGAAGAAGCAGAAAGACGGCACCTGGCACGTGAAGTACAAGCACCGTGTGGGCAGCACGCCCGGGCAGCTCAACGCGCGCTTTGTCTTCGTCGGGGCAGGCGGCTGGGCTCTCAAGCTGCTGCAGAAGTCAGGCATTCCCGAGATCAAGGGCTATGGCGTCTTTCCGATTTCGGGGCAGTTCTTGCGCACAGATAACCCGAAGATCGTGGAGCAGCACGACACCAAGGTCTACAGCCAGGCCGCGGTCGGTGCTCCGCCCATGTCGGTGCCGCACCTCGACGCGCGCATGGTTGACGGAAGCAAGAGTCTGCTGTTTGGCCCGTATGCGGGCTTCAGCCCGAAGTTCTTGAAGAATGGTCACATCTGGGATCTCGTCACGCAGGTGCGCCCGCACAACCTGGTTCCGATGCTGGCGGTGGCGAAAGACAATCCCGGCCTCATCAAGTACCTGCTCAGCGAACTCATGGCGAGAAAGAGCAAGAGGTTCGAGTCGCTCAAAGAATTCGTGCCGACGGCGAAGCAGAAGGACTGGTACCTCATCACCGCGGGTCAGCGCGCTCAGGTGATGAAAAAGGACGAGAAGAAGGGCGGTGTGCTCCAGTTCGGCACCGAGGTGATCTCGAGTGCCGATGGCTCCATCTCCGGTCTGCTCGGTGCATCGCCCGGCGCATCAACCGCCGTGCCGATCATGCTGAACATTCTGAAGCGCTGCTTCCCGGCGAAGGCGGGGGAGTGGGAGCCCAAGCTGCGCGAGATGATCCCGAGCGTCGGCAGCACACTCAATGACGATGCCCTGCGCGTCGACGAGGTGCTCAGCGAGACGTCAGAGGCGCTCAACATCGGGCGCTGATGGGCATATGAAACATTGAGGTCTGCGGAGACGACTGTAGTTCGCTTAACTGTCCCGTTTGCTCTCGATATGCATGATGCCGTTCAATTCTTCAAGTGTTTCCTTCGCAAGCGATTGCACTATTCCGTCATGATTCGTCCATGGAGCGGAATGCTCGGTGAGTACCTCTACAAGTGTTCGAATTCGCTTACGGCTTCGATTGCTCAGGTCAGCTATTGCTCCGTGAGGATCAGTGAGACATGCGAGCAGCAACACTGCGTCTTCCGCGTGCCTCGCTCGGTCTCTTGAGTCTTCAAGGTAGGCGGCTCCCTTAAGCACAAGTGCGCCACGAACATCGGGAACAATGAGTTGGGCGGTGCCGCGCGGGGTGTCGGCATCGACGTTGATTGTCCGCATCAGCGCGCGTGTTCCACCTGGAACGCCGAACAGAGGGCGTCCACGATAACGGGGATGCTTCGAGATCGCGTGCCGATCCGAGCACATGACATCGATTCGCTCGGCTCCACGGTCAAATCGGTAGGCATACTGGGTGTCCTCGTTGAGACGATATCCGGCATTCTTGAGGGTCTCGGCCGCTTGCCCGAATGTTATGGACTTTGTTTCCAGATGGAGCGTTGTGTCAACATCTAGTGTCGAACGGGGCGCCGGCAGAGACGCAAGTTCTGCGTGTAGCTTCACCATGAGGCCGCCGACAAGCGTCCATGAGCGCTCTGGCAGCAGAAACGCTAGTTCAAAAGCGGAAGGCCAAGGCGGCTCATCCCACTCTGTTGACTGAGCATCAAGAGTAACGTGGGGGCGCTCGATCAAATTCTCTCCTTCACGCCGGCAATCCACGCTTCGGCCGCGGAGCATTCCCGGGTGTCGCCGAAGGCGTAGAGCGCGAGTGCTTCGAGAACACCTTTATGCTTCTCGGTGCCCTCCACGATGACGATGTCGCCGGAATCGTCCCGCGCAAGATGCGCGTCTCGAGCAACTCTGTCTGCGTTCTGAGCAATGAGAACTCCTAGGCCTCCTTGTCTTGACAATTGCAGCTCCCTGAGCATGGTCGGTGCGAAGTTGCGCTTGCTCGTGGTGTTGACAGCGCGACGCAGACTTACCTTGCCTCGAAGAATCTGTCCGGCGAGTGCGCCCACTGGTGTGGAGCGAATGCGCTGCTTCAAGCGGCTCCGTTCGGAGCCGCTGAGTATCGATGTGCTTCCGGATGCCAGGAGGTCGAGTGCAGCCAACACGGCTTTATCTGACCAGTTGCGTCCTCGGTGAGTGGTTCGCGTCATTACTTGTACCTGACGGCTTGATAGCGAGTGAGCGTTTCCGTGGCGCGTTGCTTGTGCGCTTCCGTTTATCACGGCTCGGCGTACCTGCCGTGCTGAGACGCCCAGTTCTTGGGCTGCTTGTGAAGTGGAAAGCTGCATACATATATCGTCCTATATCGGACTATATGTGTCAACGCTTCTTTGCGTCGTCCAATAGCGAGAGGTTCAGCACTTGGTCATGATCGGCGAATCGTGAGGTCCGCGGCTTCAGCGTCTGTGACCTCTGCATAGGCTCCGCGAGGCAACGTGGGATGCGGTCACGATCGCAGGTAGGCGAGTGCCGCGAGCACGCGGCGGTGACCGGTGTCGTGCTGGGCAAGGTCGAGCTTCGAGAAGATGTTGCCGATGTGCTTGCCGACGGCGGCCTCGGTGATCACAAGCTGCTCGGCGATGGCTGTGTTGCCCATTCCCTGAGCAACGAGGCTCAGCACCTCGTGCTCGCGAGGAGTCAGGCGTCGCACGGGGTCGTCAGCATGCCGCCGGCTCACCAGCTGGGCGATCACCTCGGGATCCATCGCCGTGCCGCCGTCGATCACCCGACGAAGCGCCCCGACAAACTCTCCGACGTCACCCACGCGTTCCTTCAGCAGATAGCCGACACCGGATGCCCCGTCTCCGAGCAGCTTCGCCGCATACGTGTCTTCGACATATGCCGACAGCACGAGCACGGGAAAGCCTGGCTTACGACGCCGCATCTCGAGCGCGGCCCTGAGCCCCTCGTTCGTGAATGTCGGCGGCATGCGCACGTCGAGCACGGCGCCGTCTACCTCGTGTTCGTCGAACGCCGTCAGCACGTCGTCGGCATTGTCGACGGCGGCCGCGACGTCGATGCCCTCGCCATTCACGAGCATCGTCAGCCCGGCCCGAAGCAGCGCATTGTCTTCGGCAATCAGAATCCGCACGGCAGCTCGACCTTCACGTGAGTGGGCCCGCCAACCGGGCTCGACACCGAGAGCGTACCGCCGAGAGCCTCGGCGCGGCTGGCGACGCCCCCAAGCCCGGTGCCGGCATCGCCGACAGTGGCCCCACCACGCCCGTCGTCGTCGACCTGAACAATGAGCGTGTCCTCAGGGGAGCCCGAAAGAGTGCTGAGCGCCACACGAACGGACGACGCCTCGGCGTACTTCGCCACGTTTGTCAGCGCTTCGGCCAGAACGAAGTACGCGGCCGACTCGACGGCTGCGGGTGCGCGCTTCAGCGCAGACACGTCGAGCGTCGTCGGCATCCCGAGTCTGCTTGTCAGGGTTGACGCGGCACCCGAGAGCCCCAGCTCATCGAGAACGGGCGGGTAGATGTCGTGCACCATCTCGCGCAAACCGGTGAGGGCATCGGATGCCGCATCCTGCGCCTGCACCAAGAATGACGCCGCTTTGTCTGGATCGTCCTTCATAGACCGTTGGGCGAGCCCGATCATCATCACAACGCCAACGAGCTGGTTCTGTGCGCCATCGTGCAGTTCGCGCTCGATGCGGCGCAGCTCGCTCGAGTGCGCATCGAGTGCGGCGGCCCGGCTGCGGGAGAGCGACTCGATGCGCTGCTCCATGTCGCCGACGCGATTGGGCCACAGCATCGCAAGGGTGACACTCGCCGTGCGCCGGGACAGCGCGGGAAGAATGAGCCACGCGATGACTCCATAGGCGACACCGAGGGCGAGTGCGGCGATTGACAGCGGCCAGCTGGTCACGGCAAAGGGAACGATAACCGGATCGCCCTCGGGCACACTCCACCAGTACGTTGACGCGGCAATATTGTTGAGTGCGCCGAGGGGCAGGCCAAGGCCGAGCAGAATCACAACGGGCATGACGATCAGATGGGTGATCGCCCACACGGCATTGCGCTGAAAATCAGATGAGCTGACGAGCGCCACCCGCTCGCGAAACGAGAGACCACTGTGGCTGTGCCGGATGCTCTCGGGCGCCCGAGAGCGCGAAAATGCTGCAGCTCTGTCGCGCGCGCGATCGGCGAGCTGCTCGAGCCACTCGACGAGCGTTGGCACGGCGAGCCAGCCGACACCCAGAAGCAGAAAGGGGGCAACGGCAAGCACCGCGCACAGATAGAAGAGGCCGACAAGCCACCATCCAGCCTCGACGGCGATGAACGCGATAGCGCGCCACCTGGGGCGAGTGTGAAGAAAAGGTGGTGTGGGCATATTCCTATCTTTGCCGATGCATGTTCTGATGTCGGTAGTGCTGTCCCTACTGTTGGTTCGCGTTACGTCAGTAAGCCGCACCACCGTGAAATCCGCAGAGATAATCGGTGAAATCCGCAACACAGCCCGGTGAAATCCGCAACGTGACTTCGTGAAATCCGCAACGACAACGTAAACTCAACGTATGTGCCCTGGCTATATTTCCCGCAATGTCACCGGAGTGGCGAAGGAAACTCTCTCTGATACTCCGATCACGGTGGTCAGTGGGGCCCGCCAAGTCGGCAAGAGCACGCTCATGCAGCAGCTCATTCGCAATCGTGATGCGAGAGTCGTGAATCTTGACGACCTCGGTGATCGGAGTGCGGCTGAAGCCGACCCTGATGGCTTTGCTGCACAATATCCGCAAGGCTTACTCGCTATCGACGAGATCCAACGAGTGCCGGACCTCTTAACATCGCTGAAGGCATCAGTCGATCGCGATCGTCGCCCCGGACGTTTTATCGTCACGGGCTCTGCCGACCTTCTTTCGTTTCGTGGGTCACAGGAATCGCTGGCCGGGCGCGCAGAGACCATTCGCCTTGAGGGTTTCAGCCAAGACGAGCTCGCGGGTCGAATCGCTGACTTCGCTTCCTTCGCATGGTCGCTGCCCTCTGACAAGATGCCGACCGATCATCCTGCCTTAACTCGCCGGGACTATCTCGAGATCGCTACAAGACCAGCATTCCCAGAAGCCCTCGCCAGAACTGGTCGGGCCAGGGATCGCTGGCTCTCGAGTTACGCAGAAAGACTTTTGTCGAAAGACTCAACAGACATTACGGGCATCCAATACCCGGATCGCCTGGCGACGTTACTCAGTGTTATAGCAGCACGAAACTCTGGCGAGTTCGTCGCTGCGCGCATCGGCCGCGAGGTAGATATTCCAGAGCGTTCCATTCCGGCGTATCTTGACGCGCTTCGCAGCATATTTTTTGTTCGGTCGATCTCTGGGTGGTCAAACAACATCGCCAATCGTGCGGTATCCACCCCGAAGGTCGCACTTGCAGACACCGGACTCGCTGCACATCTCACTGGAGTAGACATTGACGGACTCGAAACTTCGGTGTCCTCTCCCCTCACCGGAGGTCTCATTGAGGGTTTCGTCGTCGGAGAACTAGAAAAGCAGCGTGCGTGGTCAGAGAAGTCGTTCCGCATGTTCCACTATCGGGACGACTACAGCCGCGAAGTCGACATCATTCTTGAAGACCGCAAGCGCGATATCGTCGGTATCGAAGTCAAGGCCTCATCGAGCCCTCGGAGCGGCGATTTCAAGGGCTTGCGATACCTCCGCGATCGACTGGGAGAGCGATTCGTTGCCGGCGTGGTTCTTCACACAGGGGAGCGATCGCTCCCATTTGGCGACCGGCTCTGGGCGCTGCCGCTCTCAGCCCTTTGGTCCTCTTGAATGCAACAGGCATCACCAGTGCAGGCCCTCGGACGAGAAGACCTTTCCGCTATCAACGTCGCCTATCCACGCCACGACCCCATACGTTTCACCAGGTTTATCGCCAAAGTGGCTAAACCTCGTGTCTGGCGTAAGTTCCATGCCAGTAGGGCGAGCCCTACCGTCAAGACGCCCGAAGGCACCCGTGTGCAGGAGCGGCGCGATTCGTAATGTCGAAGCATGACTTCTCTTCCCGCACTTCGCAGCCCCGCACCAGGCCCGCAGGCCGCCACACCGGCAGCCGTTCACCTCGACAACGTCGTGAAGAACTACGGCACCGGAACCGCCCAGGTGACCGCCCTCGCTGGTGTCTCGCTTCAGCTTCCCTCCCACTCGTTCACCGCGATCATGGGGCCGTCGGGCTCCGGCAAGAGCACCCTCATGCACGTGGCTGCCGGCCTCGACGCTCCAACCTCCGGCTCGGTTGCCCTCGGCACCACACGCATCTCGGGAATGCCCGAGCGTCAGCTCACGCGGTTTCGGCGCGATCACGTCGGCTTCGTTTTTCAGGCATACAACCTGCTTCCGCAGCTCACGGTGTCGCAGAACATCACGCTTCCGCTCCTTCTCGGCAAGCGCAGCGTCGACGCCGCCTGGTTCGACCACGTCATCGGCGCCGTCGGCCTGAGCGACCTCATCCATCGGCGTCCTCAGGAGCTTTCCGGTGGTCAGCAGCAGCGCGCTGCCATCGCCCGCGCCCTCATCACCAAGCCGGCCGCCGTGTTCGGCGATGAGCCAACGGGAGCACTCGATTCGCGCACGGCGCGGCAGGTGCTCGACCTGATGCGGTACGTCGCATCGGGTCTGCAGCAAACCGTCGTGATGGTCACGCACGACCCCATGGCCGCGTCGTATGCCGATCACGTCGTCTTCATCGCCGATGGCCGCATCGCCGGGCATCTCGAATCACCAGACATCGCGACGATCACCGCGCGCATGTCGCAGTTAGGGGAATGACCATGTGGTCTCTTGCACGAGCATCCGCCGTTCATCATCGCCGCAGCGTTATCGGTGTCATTGTCGCCGTGCTGCTTGCCACCGCACTTGCTACCGCACTCGGCGTTCTCGTCGAGTCGGGGCTTCGCGGCGGCGTCCCCGTTCAGCGCTACGCCGGCTCCGATGTCGTCGTTGGTGCGCCGCAATCCCAGCCGGTTCCCGACGACGTCGATGTTCCCTTCCCCGAGCGCGCGCTGCTGCCCGATGTGACCGTTGACGCGGTCGCGGCTGTTCCAGGCGTCGCCAGCGCCGTGGCTGATACCCCCGTCACTCTCGTCACGGCTGACGGTGAAGCCGTCAACACCCACGCCTGGAGCGCGGCCGCCGTCACCCCCTTTGCTCTCACGGCAGGTCAGCGGCCGTCGGCAGACAATCAGGTCGTCGTGACCGACGCACGCGGCGTCTCTGTCGGCGACACCATCGAGCTCTCGCGCGGGGGAGTGCCGCACACCTACGCGGTCGTTGGAATTGCCTCGCCCACAGGCACGGCAATCGACGAGCCGCAGGCATTCCTCACCCAGCAGGCAGCAGCTGCACTGTGGCCGCACGGCGACACGGTTGCCCTGATCGGCGTCACAGCCGAGCCAGGAACGGATGCTGACGCGCTCGCCGCCTCGATCGCAGAGCAGGTGCCGGGTGTCCGCACGTATACCGGTGCCGCGCGCGGCGATGTCGAGACGCTGGAAGGGGCATCCGCACGGACGAACCTCATCGCGCTCAGCGGATCACTTGCGGGAATTGCCCTCATCATCGCGCTGTTCGTCGTCGCCAGCACACTCTCGCTGTCTCTCGCGCAGCGGCGTCGCGACATCGCTCTGCTTCGCGCTGTCGGTGCGGGACCGCGACAGATCCGCGGACTCGTCGTTCGCGAAACGGGCATCATCTCGACAGGTGCCGCCCTCGTTGGTGTTCTCCCCGGCTACGGCCTGGCGCTGCTGCTCGCCGATCAGTTTGCGAATGCCGGCGTCATCTCGCCTGACTTTGCTCTCGCCATCAGCCCGCTCCCCGGAGCCGCCGCCGTGGTGCTCATGGTCGGCGCGTCACTTCTCGCCGCCGTCATCAGTGCCCGCCGCCCCTCACGCATGGCGCCCATCGACGCTCTCGTGCAGTCGAACGTGGAGACGCCGGACCTCAGTCGCGGGCGGGTCATCACCGGCGTCGTGCTGCTGGGCACCGGTGTCGTCGCGTCGCTGCTTCCGCTTGTTCTCCCGGGCGAAGCGGCGCTGGCCGGCCCAGCATCCGCGGCCCTGGCCATGATCATCGGTGCGGCGCTGCTCGGCCCACGCATCGTGGAGATCGTGCTCACCGCAGCGGGCCCCCTGCTTCGCCGGCTGCCCGGCGCCCCCGGTGTTCTCGCCGACGCCAACGCGCGCAGCTTCACGCGCCGCCTCTCGACAGCTGTTGTGCCGCTCGCGCTCGGTATCACTCTGGCAATCGTTCAGCTGTTCGTTCCCGCGACCGTTGCGACCGAGGCAGCGGCACAGTCCAGTGAGGGCACCACAGCCGATCTCACGGTCTCGGCGCCAGCGGGAGGGCTCTCCTCCAGCATCGCGCATGACGTCGCCACGATAGACGGGGTCACCGCCGTCAACCCCGTCACGCGCTCCAGTGTGATCGTTGACACGGGCATCCCCGAGTACGGCGTGCATATGGTGCAGCCCAAACCCATTCAAGGCATCGATCCCGCCGCCGCAGACAGCACGCTCGACCTCGATGTAACGGCGGGCACGCTTGCCGATCTCAGCGACGACGAGTCCATCGCCGTCAGCGAGTCCGCCGCTCTCGCGCTCGGGGCCGGCGTCGGCGACACGATCGATATCACCCTCGGTGACGGCGTTCCGCTGACCGCGACGGTCGTGGCAACCTACGAACGCGGTCTTGGGTTCGGTGACTATACAGTCGACTCCGCACTGCTCACGCAGCACACAACCACGGGCCTGACCGACTATCTGCTCGTTGACGCTGCCGACGTCGGTGCCGTCGCGGCGAGCATCGCCGACATGGGCCTCCGAGTGACGAGCACAGACACAATGGATGCTGCCGGGGCAGCGGATGCCGAATCGCAATCCTGGGCATCGATCGTCGCGCTGATGCTCATTCTTGGCTTCATCGCCCTCGCTGTCGTGAACACGCTCGTCATGGCGACCACCGAACGCCGCAACGAGTTCGCACTGCTCCGTCGTCTCGGCGCAACGCCGGGGCAGGTCACGACGATGACCTTCCTCGAGTCCGGCATGGTCTCGGTGCTCGCCGTCGTGTTGGGCACCGCGATCACGGTGATACCACTCGCGGGTATCGCCTTCGGTGTCAGCGGTCAACTGATTCCGACGTTCCCACCGGTCATCTACGGGCTGCTCGTTGGGGGAACGCTGCTGCTCGGCATTCTGTCGATCGTGTTACCCACCCGCTCGGCACTGCGCGCGCCGCTGACGTCACTCTCGTGACGTCGGCGGTGCCGCCGGCCGCTCGATGATTCGCAGTATGCCTGGCGACCACGCTTCAAGATCGTGCTGTCGCAGGGTGGTCCAGCGACGTGTTCCGCGCTCTTCCTGGTGGATCAGGCCGGCGAGTCGCAGCACCTTGAAGTGGTGACTGAGCGTCGAAGCGGCCACGTCTACGGGGAATGCTCCGCAGGCGAGGCCGTCCGGTTCTTCGAGCAACGTCTGCACGATCGTGAGGCGCGTCGGGTCACCGAGGGCCGCAAACACAGCGGTCAGCGGCACGGTCGCCAGGTCCGGGTGATCGAGCATCGGTGATGAGCGAGCCACAATTCCTTCTTTCGATAAATGTCGAATAATGCTACCGTGCATCTTGTTCGACATTCATCGAAAGAGTGGGCTGGTGTGAGAAACATGTCAATGCGGGCGCTCCTGTTTGACCACGCCGCAACGGATGCGTCGCAGACGCGTGTCGGCATTGTGCCGTCTCCGTCGCCGCAAACCGGCCAGATCGTGATCGACGTGGCATACGCGGGCGTCAACTTCAAAGACATCATGGCCAGACGCGGAGACCCGGGGTATGCGCCTTCGTGGCCCTTCACACCCGGTCTCGAGGTAGCCGGGCGCGTCAGAGACATCGGGCCCGGGGTCACGGATTTCTCGGTGGGAGATCGGGTTGTGGCCCTCACCAACGCGGGCGGTCTGGCGGAACAGGCGCTCGCCGACGCGCGGCTGGCCGCCCACGTTCCTTCTGGCGTGGAGCTCGCCGCCGCCGCGGCAGTCCCCGGCGCATATGTCACCGCGCATCTCTTGCTCCACGCCTTTGGCCGAGTTCGTCGTCACGACACAGTTGCGGTGCACAGCGCGTCCGGCGCAGTGGGAGCCGCGCTCGCCGACCTCGCTCACGATGTTGGGGACGTGAGTCTGATCGGCATTGTTGGCTCATCATCACGCGGTGCTCTGGCTCGAAAGCTCGGGTACACCCATGTCGTCGAGCGATCGTTCGGAATGGCACAAGAGATCGCCTCTGAGCGCGAAAGCGGAGTCGACCTCGTCTTCGATCCTCAGGGAACGCGATGGCTCGACGAAGATCTCCAGATGCTCGCGCCCGGGGGTCGAATCGTTCTCTTCGGGAATGCCGCCGGCGGCCCACTTGCGGCGCTGCCTGAGGCCGCGGCGCTCTTCGGCGGCAACGCCGCAATCGGTGGATTCAGCCTCGAGGCACTGTCGCGAAACGCGCCTGCTGTTGTGAGGCGGTCTCTCGAACGGGTGCTTGATGTCGTGAAGAGCGGACGAGTTGATCCTCAGCGGACGGTTGTCGAGGGACTCGAATCGGCAGCGTCCGCGCAGCAGAGCCTCGCTGAGGGCAGGGGAGCCGGCAAGGTCATCGTTCAGGTCTCGTGACGGTGGTGGCCGCCGCGGCTATTGCCCGCTGGGCCGTATAGCGGGCTTCGGCAGCTCTCTTTGAGAGACACCCCAGTCACGTATCAAGTCCCGTGACAGGTGCGGGCGGCAGAAATCCCTATGCCGACTGCTGTGCGAGCGCAGTGTACAAGTCTGAAGCGAGGATGCTCGCGGCAAGCGCGACCTGCTCAGGATCTCCGACACCTTCCTCGGCGCGCCCCGCCATGAGCGAGCCTTCTGCACTACTCGAACCGAAGAGGTCACGGAGCATCTCGATCGCTTCGAGGTGCTCATGAAGTGCCTCGAGTGCGTCGAGCAGTCCACGGCGGGCCAGGGAAACGGCATCAGTCATTTCCGCCACGCTTCTTCGTTTGCTGCCATCCAAGCGATGAGCGCCTCGCCCTCGGCGGGGTTCCGGCCCGGGCCGTTAAGCAGATCGACAGCGACCTGCGAGGGAGCCGCGAGTACGACACCGTCGCGCGCGGTCCACGTGTTCTCGAAAACAATGCTGCGCGGGTTCTTCGGCTCGACAAGTAACACGTTCTGTCCGATGTCGGTTGGACGAAGATCGAGGCACGTGGCGGCGGCGGTAATGTCCTCGACGTATATGCGAGCGAGCCTCGTCGGGGCATACGGCGCCCACTCCTGTGCGGCGAAACTCCCCGTCATGGCATAGCGGAATCTATCGGCATTCGCAGTCCTCGCCCGGAGCGACTCGATGCCAAGCGGAGCGATGAACGCCTGGGTCGTGACCGGTGGCAGTGTGTAGTCGGCCGCCCACTCGCGCAGAAGCTTCTGCCAATCCGGTACCCGGTAAGTGGAATCGGGAAGTCGTTGAAGGAGTCCCTCCTCGCTGAGATAGTCGCGCACCCGGTAGGTGGCACCAGTCGACGCACCGGATAGCCTGAGGAGGTCGGAGATAGAGAGCGGCCCTCGGTAGCCGATGAGCGTTCGAACGACGCGGGCGGCTGGCTCGCCCTTGAGGGAGCCACGTGGGCGGCCCGGGCGGCGCCACGGGTCGCGGTCGGTGGCACGGTCGGAGAGGAAGATCGCAGGGCGATCGAGCGCGATCCGCATGTTGCCCGTCGCATCAACGTAGGAGAGTCCGAGTCGTTCGAGGTCGGCTCGAACTCGCGGTGAGAGGTAACGCGCAGCGACCAGTCCCTTCGCCTCGCCTCCAAGCTCGCGGATTGTGTCGTCGAGCATGTCGCGGATGCGTGCCAGGTCGCGCCTCTCGACGATCCGTTTCGCCCCGACGATGAAGTCGATCGTCGTGCCAGTCGGGTCCGTGAGTCGAAGGATAGCATCTACGCGCTTCGAGCCGAGAGGCACCTCATCACGCTCGGTAAGACTCCACCCGGTTGGCAGCGGGGCGTTGAGCACGGTGACGCAGGCTCGAAGTACTTGCCGTGTCGACTCGGGCGCCAGCATGGTGATTCTCTCATCCATCGTCCACCCCCGCTTCCGAAAACCCGTTTCCTCCGCCGACAGCGGAATCAATTGATTTTACGAAGATAGCACGAATTCAGAAAAAGCGCGGATTCCGCTGGCGTTGGAGAAGGACATTTTCAGAATGTCGCAATCTTACTGCATTCTTCAGCGTGTTTCTCTCGTTCGCGCGCAACCCCAGCCGGTCTGCTGCTGCCACCGATACGTAGCGGAGGCGCGAACTGCGGTGTGGTCTTGATCAGGACATTGCGGACTGTGTCTCGCTACTGGCCCTGCGCCTGGTAGCGGGCTTCGGCAGCTGCCTTCTGCGGCTCCCACCACGCCCGATTGTCGCGGTACCAGTCGATCGTCGACGCGAGCCCGTCAGCGAAATTTGTGAAGCGGGGCGTCCAGCCGAGTTCGGTGCGCAGCTTTGTCGAATCGATGGCGTAGCGCAGGTCGTGGCCTGGGCGGTCGACGACGTGGTCATACGCGTCGCTAGGCTGCCCGAGCTGCTGAAGAATCAGCTCAATGACCTCGCGGTTGTTCTTCTCACCGTCGGCGCCAATCAGGTAGGTCTCGCCGATGCGACCACGCTCCAGAATCGTCAGCACGGCAGATGAGTGGTCGTCGGCGTGAATCCAATCGCGAACGTTTGCTCCGGCCCCATAGAGCTTCGGGCGCTCACCGATCAGCACATTTGTGATCTGCCTCGGAATGAACTTCTCAACGTGCTGGTACGGGCCGTAATTGTTCGAGCAGTTGCTGATCGTTGCGTCGACGCCGAACGAGCGCACCCACGCGCGCACCAGCAGGTCGCTCGCCGCCTTCGTCGACGAGTACGGGCTCGACGGGTTGTACGCGGTCGACTCGGTAAACCGATTCGGGTCGTCGAGTTCCAGATCGCCGTACACCTCGTCCGTCGAGATGTGGTGAAAACGGGTTCCGTGCCGCCGGGCTGCCTCGAGCAACGTGTATGTGCCCACGATGTTGCTGTCGAGAAACGGCCGCGGGTCATCGAGTGAATTGTCGTTGTGGCTTTCCGCTGCATAGTGCACCACGGCATCGTGGCTGGCGACGAGACCGTCGACAACGTCGGCATCCGCAATATCGCCCTGCACGACGGTGAAGCGGGATGCCGGCAGGCCTTCAAGCGAGGCGGTATTCGCGGCGTAGGTCAGCTTGTCGAGAACGGTGACGCTGTGCGCTGTGTTGTCGAGCACGAAACGTACGAAGTTTGATCCAATGAACCCGGCACCACCGGTGACAAGAATGTGTGACACGAGATCAGCTTACGTCTGTCGCATCGCCCTGAAGGTGTCGGCGTTGGTCGTCGAAGACCCCGCTTCGTACGGCATCGCGCAGCGCTTCGCGCCACGGCCGCATGGGCTCGAGTCGAATGGCGCGCCACGCGCCATGGGCGAGCACTGAGTTGTGAGGTCGTGGTGCGGCACGCACAAAGCTTGCGCTGTCGGTGGGGCGGATGCGGTCAGGGTCCAGCCCGCATTCGGCATAGACCGCCCGGGCGAACTCAAACCACGTCGTGTCGCCGGCATTCGTGCCGTGGTAAATTCCCGGGGCCGCGTTCTGCTCGAGCAGGTGGCGAATATGATGAGCGAGGTCTCGCGTCCATGTTGGTTGGCCTCGTTGATCGGTGACCACGTCGACAGTCTCTCGTTGTGCTGCAAGCGTCAGCATCGTCGCCGCAAAGTTGGGCCCGGCTTTGCCATACAGCCACGCCGTGCGCACAACGATGCTGCCCTCGGGGTAGGTATCGCGCACGAATCGCTCGCCCGCAGCCTTCGACCTGCCGTAGCTCGAGAGCGGATGAAGCTCAGCGTCTTCGGGGTACGGCTCAGACGACGTGCCGTCGAAGACATAGTCGGTGGAGATATGCACGAGGCGAGCACCCGATGCCTTGCACGCTTCGGCGAGATAGCGCGCACCCTCGGCGTTCACCTGGTAGGCGAGCTCTTCGTTCTCTTCAGCAGCATCAACGTTCGTGAACGCCGCTGCGTTGATCACGACGTCATGCCCAGCGACGGCGTGACGCACGGCGACGGCGTCCGTCACGTCGAGCGTGCGGCGATTGGCCGACGTGAGTTCGTGATGCACGAGGCTTTCGCGCACGTCTGTTCCGAGCATGCCGTCGGCACCGGTGATGAGAATGCGCATAGAGATATCTTCCCCCAATTGTGAGTACATCTCAGTTTTGATGGCTACTTCAAGGTTAGACTCCCGGCGTGCACATCCGAGAACTGGCTGTTCCCGACAGCTTCGAAATCACGCCGCTACAGCACGGCGATGACCGCGGTGTGTTCTTAGAGTGGTTCCGCGCGGATGAGCTCGAAGCGGTCTTGGGCCGGCGATTCAACGTCAAGCAGGCGAATACATCTGTCTCCGCACGTGGGAGCGTCCGCGGCATTCACTTCGCAGACATTCCGCCGAGTCAAGCCAAGTACGTCACGGCGGTGCGTGGGGCCGTCATGGACTTTGTCATCGACATCCGAGTGGGCTCGCCGACTTTCGGCAGCTGGGATTCTGTACAGCTCGATGACTCCGCGCGAAATGCCGTGTTCCTGGCTGAAGGACTCGGGCACTGCTTCGTCGCGCTGACCGATGGCGCGACAGTGAGCTACCTCGTCTCCGAACCGTACAATCCGGGTCATGAGCACGCCATAACGCCGTTCGATGCCGACATCGAACTTGACCTTCCGATCGACCGTGCCGATCTCCTGCTGTCGCCCAGGGACCTCGGCGCTCCGACGCTGTCCGAAGCGCAGCAGTCGGGGCTTCTGCCGGTCTGGAACGATGCGCAAGCGTTCTATGCGAGTCGGTCCAGCAGCGAAGCGAGCTGACATGCGCGGAATCATACTTGCGGGCGGATCGGGCACGAGACTGTGGCCGATCACACGGGGCATCTCGAAGCAGCTGATGCCCATCTACGACAAGCCGATGATTTACTACCCGTTATCTACTCTGATGATGGCCGGGATCCGCGAGATTCTGGTTATCACCACACCGGAGCATCGCGCGCAATTCGAAGCTCTTCTCGGCGACGGAGCAGCACTGGGAATCAGCCTGCAGTACGCCGTGCAGCCGTCTCCAGATGGTCTGGCGCAGGCATTTCTCATTGGCGAAGACTTCATCGGCGACGAAAGTGTCGCGCTGGTGCTCGGAGACAATGTCTTTCATGGCACGGGGCTCGGTACGTCACTGAACGGGCACAACGACATCTCGGGGGCGCTCATCTTCGCCTATCACGTAGCGAACCCCACAGCGTACGGCGTCGTCGAGTTCGATTCCGACAATCACGCAGTGAGCATTGAAGAAAAGCCTGCTGCTCCCAAGAGCAATTATGCGGTGCCAGGCCTGTACTTCTACGACAATCGCGTCGTCGACATCGCCCAGTCAATCACGCCGAGCGCGCGCGGCGAACTGGAGATCTCGTCGATCAACGAGCACTACTTGAACTCCGGCAATCTGCAGGTGCAGGTGCTCGAACGCGGCACAGCATGGCTCGACACGGGAACGATCCACTCGATGATGCAGGCATCTGAGTACGTCAGAGTGATCGAAGAACGCCAGGGACACAAAATCGGTTGCGTTGAAGAAGTCGCGTGGCGTCAGGGTTGGATCACCGACGAGCAGCTCGAACAGCATTCCGCAACGTATGCCAAGAGTGGCTATGGCACCTACCTGGGAGCACTCGCCGACTCTCGGTGAATTTTCAGTATACTAACCTCTTGTGTTCAAGACCGCAGACGCGAAACCGATGAAGCGACGTAATAGCTACGGCCCACGCGTGTGGCATTACGTGCTCCTTGCCATCGCGACTGTGGGTGCCGGATCGCTGGTAGTGCTGGCACTCTAGAAACATCAGCGCAAAGTAAACTCAAATCGTGGCAAAACTGTACTTCCGCTACGGCGCGATGAACTCCGGCAAGAGCACGGCGCTTCTGCAAGCAGCCTTCAATTACGAAGAACGCGGCCAGCACGTCTTGCTCTCCAAGCCAGCTGTTGACACCAAGGGCGACCGCTCAATCGAGAGCCGGCTTGGCGTCTCGCGTGAGGTCGACTACCTGATCACGCCAGAGGCAGATACCTATCTGCAGTTCCAGAAGATCCGCGCTGAGCACATTCGCTCAAACGATCGCGACGTGAGCTGTCTGCTGCTTGATGAAGCGCAGTTCCTCACCGATGAACAGGTAGACGGGATGCTGCGCATCGCCCTGCTCGAAGGCATCCCCGTCCTCGCCTACGGCATCCGCACGGACTTCCGTACGCGAGCTTTCCCAGGCAGTCGACGGCTGCTCGAGGTCGCACATTCATTGGAAGAGCTGAAGACCATTTGCCGCTGCGGACGCAAGGCGCTGTTCAACGGACGCCGCGTCGGTGACCGCTTCATCTTCGACGGCGACCAGGTAGCGATCGACGGCGCAACAGTCACCTACGAGTCACTCTGCGGCTCCTGCTACCTGCAGGAGTCCGGTGGGACACTCGGATACGCGCATTAGAGCGACGATTCTGTGTCCCCAGTCGAGGGGGTCTTCTCACGCACAGGTACCATGTCGAGAAGTTGCCTTCCGCGGAATCTCAGGCAATTTGAAGACATACTGCGCTCCAGGGTAGAGACGATGCCTGTTCTCATGGTTCTCTAAGGGTATGTAACCATTGAGGGTCGCGGTTTTGTATGTGAACGCATCGTCCGCAGGCGCTCAGACAATCTAGGGGACTTGGTGGAACTTCGCGACTACATTCGCATTCTGCATAAGAATTGGATGCTGATCATTGCGTGCGTGCTCGTCGGCGTTGCCGTGGCAGCGACGTATTCGCTCATGACGGCGCCGAAGTATCAGACGTCGACGCAACTCTACGTTTCTGTGCAAGGCGGTGACACCGCCGGCAGTGCCGTTGACCTCGTGCAGGGCACGAGCTTTGCCAGACAAGCAGTGACCTCGTATGTTGACGTCGTTGACACGGCGATTGTTCTTGATCGCGTGATTGAAGAACTGGGCATGGACACGACAACGAGTCAGCTCGCGAACAAAATCTCTGCGGAATCACCTCAGAATACGGTGTTGATAAACGTCACGGTAACCGACACTGATGCCGGGCAAGCAGCGGAGATTGCAAACAAGGTCGGCGAGGTGTTTTCTGATGTCGTCGTCAACCAGTTGGAGAAACCAGAAGGCGACGCTCCGAGTCTTGTGCGGATCGAGACTGTTCAACCTGCGGTGGCCCCCACCGACCCCGTGAGCCCGAATGTGAAGCTGAACATTGTCCTCGGCCTCTTGCTCGGGTTGGCTGTCGGAATTGGCGTTGCCGTGCTGAGGTTTGTACTCGATACTCGCATTCATTCGCAGCATGACATTGAGCAGGTCACAGATTCGACGCTGTTGGGCGGTATTGCGCTGGACCCTGACGCAAAGAAGCGACCACTTGTTGTTCACGCTGATCCACGTAGCCCACGTGCTGAGTCCTTCCGTAGTCTTCGAACGAACCTGCAGTTCGTCAACGTCCAAGGGGGTCCGCGCAGCTACGTCATAACGAGTTCTATCCCCGGTGAAGGCAAGAGCACGACGGCAGCGAACCTCGCGATCTCTCTTGCAGAAACGGGTGCCAAGGTGGCTCTCGTCGACGGCGACCTCCGTTTGCCGAAGCTCGCCGAGTACATGGGCATCGAGGGTTCTGTCGGGCTGACTGATGTTCTCATTGGTCGCGCTGACCTCGTCGATGTCTTGCAGAAATGGGGACGCGGCCAGCTCTTTGTACTGCCGAGCGGTCAGCTGCCTCCGAACCCCAGCGAGATGCTTGGTTCAGAAGCGATGGAACGCACGTTGAAGACCATGACTGATGCCTTCGACTACGTCTTGATTGATGCACCGCCGCTTCTGCTTGTCACCGATGCTGCGGTCGTATCGAAGCTCACCGGTGGGGCGATCATGATCGCTGCATCTGGTCGCACGAAGAGGCAAGAGCTCGCGAATGCGGTTCGAACTCTCGAGGGGATCGGGAGCAAGCTCGTTGGCGTCATCGTCACGATGTTGCCAACCAAGGGCCCAGACTCATACGCGTACGGGCAGTACAGCTATGGCGGCGTGAGCGATACCGAGCGTCTCTTGGACGAAGACGAACGCTCGTCGTCGAGACGTCGTCGAGTGAAAGGTGGGTCCGCGTAATGACTATTCGCATTCTCACAGTGTGCACGGGCAACATCTGCCGCTCTCCGATGGCGGAGCAGCTCCTGCGTGTGCGATTGAACTCGATTTCCGATGTTCTGGTGGAAAGCGCCGGAAGCTCTGCGATGGTCGGCTGGCCCATGGACGAGCAGGCTGCGCAGCTCGCCGGGAAAAATGGGGCAATAGACGTTGACCAGCACGTCGCACGCCAGCTGTCGGCCGAAATGGTTCGCGATGCTGACGTGATCTTCGCGATGGCGCGTGAGCATCGCAAAGCGGTAGTTCAACTCATTCCCAGGGCTGCACGCAAGACATTTACACTTCGAGAGTTCGCTCGTATCGTTACTTCTATAGAGGAGAGCGCTCTCAGATTAATTGCACAACAGCCGACCGACGACGGTCGGTCGCGCATTGAGTCCGCTATTGAGCTCGTCGCAGATGAGCGCGGGATGCTTCCTCCGGTAGCTCCGGAAGATGATGACGTTGTCGACCCGTTCCGGCAATCGGCTGCGGTGTACGCCGAATCGGCTGACCAGTTGGTGCCGGCCGTGGACGTGGCGGTGGAGTATCTGCAGGGCTTCGCGTGAAGCGGCGCGAACTACTGATCATTGATTATGGGGTGCTTGGCGAACAGGGGCGTCCAGCACGGGTCATTTTTCAATGATGAACTTGTAATTTGAGTAGAGACGAAGGGAAAAGACGGGATATGGTCGCTAGCGCGCCAGCTTGGGAGGTTCGCTATGGGAGAAAGCTGGCTGCCTCTGATTTTGCAGTGGTCGTACTTGCGGTATGTGGCGCACAAACCCTTCGTTTCGGAGCTGCAGCGCCCGAATTCGTGACACGAGTTTCGTCAACTCCGATACAAGTCTCGTATTCCATAGTGTCGGCAGTTCTTGTCGTGGCGTGGATCCTTGCCTTGCATTTGGGCGATACCCGCAAACCCCACAATTTCGGTGCTGGTTCAGCAGAGTACAGACGCGTCGTGTCCGCGACCTTTACCATTTTCGGCGCATTTGCTGTGCTTGCGTTCTTGCTGAGAGTTGAAATTGCTCGCGGATACTTAGTCATCGCGCTTCCGCTGGGGCTTGTCGCGCTTATTGTCGAACGATATTTGTGGCGAAGGCGACTTCATATACAACGCCGGTCTGGCAAGAATGTTTACAAGACAATGATCGTTGGCGAAGAGGCAAAAGTTCATCATGTTTTTCGTCAAATGCAAGCAGACCCAAATGCTGGATTTGACGTGGTGGCGGCGGTTATAAGTGACGCAGAGCGTGTACAGGGCGCACTGGGTGACGTGGTCGTCCATTCGTATGATCGGCTACTTGAAACGATCACTGAACGCAGTATTGACACGGTGATTATTACCGCTGCTGACGACATATCACCAGAACGTTTGCAGCAATTGGGCTGGGAACTTGACGTACGAAACGTAGATTTAATCGTTGCGGCGGCACTTACTGATGTCGCCGGACCTCGTATCCACATGCGTCAAGCGACTGGCTTTCCATTGATATACGTAGATTATCCAAAGCTGACAGGGGGAAAACGATTCGCCAAGCGCATCTTTGACATTGTTGGTTCGCTTTCACTCCTTGTTTTGTCGTCGCCCCTGCTTCTTGCGATCGCAGTACTCATCAAGTGCACGAGCCAAGGAAATATCTTCTACGCGCAGGATCGGATCGGCATGAATGGCCGGTTATTCCCCATGTACAAGTTTCGCTCAATGGTGCAAGATGCTGACGACCAACTTGTGTCGTTGCTGGATGCACAGGGAACGAGCGATCGCCCGTTGCACAAAATTAGAGACGATCCGCGAATCACCTCTGTTGGACGTGTGCTTCGAAGATACTCGCTCGATGAATTGCCACAGCTTATAAATGTATTGCGAGGTGGGATGAGCCTTGTTGGTCCACGTCCTCAACGCGAGCGCGAGGTCGCTCTGTATGCGAAATACGATCACCGTAGACTGCTCGTGAAGCCAGGAATTACGGGGCTATGGCAGGTCAGCGGACGCAGCGCTCTCGACTGGAACGATGCTATTCGACTCGACCTCTATTATGTTGAAAATTGGTCGCTGGTGGGCGATCTCATAATTCTTTGGCGCACTGTGCGAGCTGTAGCCGTGGCGGACGGTGCGACTTAGGCGGGTCGCGTTACGAGTTGGAGGTTCGCCATTACTCAGGTCAGATTGAACCGGCCTGGGTTTGCAGGAGGGTGTGATCGAGCAAGAAGTGAATCTGAACATTCCTGCACTCAAGGAGTACGCCCCGAGTTCCAGGCTGGAATTTGTCAAGTCAAGTGAGACAGCTGCTGATTATACGGGGCAATAGGGACTGCTGCACGGATAGGTGACATCTGATCTGGCTTGCCTGGGAGGGCTGGCCTGGAAGGATGGCATCATGCCTAAGCCCTATCCCTCTGAGTTCCGTGACGACGTGGTGCGTGTCGCGCGAAGCCGCGAGCCTGGTGTGACGATCGAGCAGGTCGCGAAAGACTTCGGTGTTCATACGGTGACGTTGCAGAAGTGGTTGCAGCGCGCGGCGGTGGACGACGGGGCGAAGCCCGGTGTGACGCGTAGTGAGGCCGTGGAGCTGCGGGACGCGCGTCAGAGGATTCGACTGCTGGAGCAGGAGAATGAAGTGCTGCGACGTGCGGCGGCGTATCTGTCGCAGGCGAATCTTCCGGGAAAAGGTTCTACCCGCTCGTGACTGAGCTCGCCGCTGCGGGGATCTCCGTGACGGTGACGTGTCGGGTGTTGAAGCTTGCTCGTCAGCCCTACTACCGGTGGCTGGTTGACCCCATCACGCCCAGCGAGGTGGTGGAGGCATATCGAGCGAACGTGCTATTTGACGCTCACAAAGATGACTCGGAGTTCGGGCACCGGCTGCTCGCTGACGAGGCCCGCGACGCCGGGGAGGCGATGGCGGACCGGACTGCCTGGCGGATCACGTCGAACAACGGCTGGTGGAGCGCGTTCGGGAAGAAGCGCGGCAAGAACGGTAAGAAGCCGGGCCCGGCCGTCCACGACGACCTCTGCACTGTGACCGACGAGAACGGCCGGATCAGGCACGAGTTCACCGCTGACAGGCCGAACCATCTCTGGCTGACCGACATAACGGAGCACAAGCCGCGGAGGGCAAGCTCTATCTCTGCGCGATCAAAGACGTGTTCGGAAACAAGATCGTCGGGTACTCGATCGACTCGCGGATGAAGTCAAGCCTGGCCGTCCGAGCACTCGAGAACGTTGTTCAGATGCGTGGTGATGTCGCCGGCTGTGTGGTCCATAGCGACCGCGGATCGCAATTTCGCAGTCGGAAGTTCCTGCGCGCACTGACCCGTCACAGGATGGTCGGATCAATGGGAAGAGTGGCCGCGGCCGGCGACAACGCCGCCATGGAGAGCTTCTTCTCCCTGCTACAGAAGAATGTCCTCGACCGGCGCTCCTGGACAACCCGTGAGCAGCTTCGCATCGCGATCGTGACCTGGATCGAGCGGACCTATCACCGCCGCCGCCGGCAGGCCGCTCTAGGGCGTTTGACGCCCGTCGAATTCGAGACCATCATGAACACGACCGTCGCACTGGCGGCGTGACTAGAAACTGTCACCTATCCGTGCAGCAGTCCCATATTCTTCCGACGCCACAGGGTCATTATTCATGCGTCGCTGACAACCGGGATCATCCGGTACATCGGACAGACCTCGTTGGTCAGCGACGGCATCCGATGGACGTTCGTGTTCAGTGGCACAACCTACAGATCTTGATCCAGCAGAGATCATCATCGACTGCTACTGGCGTCTATCTGCGATCTTCACGGCCGGTACGCCACCCCAGATCTCGTTCTCACCCGTCGATTTGGTCAGCACTGCGTTAGCAGCCACGATTGTGCCTGATCCGACTCGAGTGATACCGGGACCACCGAGCACTTTCGCACCGGGGAAGAGGACGACATCGTCACCAATCTCGATTCGCTCCATTTTCGATTTCGAAGCAGGGACGTGCCCATCCGCGCGTCCGATAGTGACCTGGTGGTAGATGCGTACCCTGTCGCCGATCACCGTTGAAGGGTGGATCACCGTTCCGAGGCCGCGGTGCACCATCTGAAAATCGCTGCCAACACGAACGGATGCGGGAATCTCGATCCCGTAGATAAGGAGAAGTTCACGCACGAGACGGAAGCGGCGACGGGCGACGAGTCGTTCAGTTAGGTTCACGTTTCCATCCTGCCTGTGTCCGACCCACCGTACCTAATCCCTGCAGAAAGCTGGTCATTGTAGCGAGTGGCGCTTGTTGTTAGCGCGAGCCTGGACAGTTGGTGTGTAACTGAATATTTGGCCTTCTGGGTGCCATCGATATTGCGTTTGAGCGCCAGTCATTTGTTTGCGGGGTCGTGTTCGTCAGCGCCGCCCGCTATTTTGAGGGAGGGCCACCTTGTGTAGGCGCCTTCTGCCGCGCGGCCTAATCGCGCTGCAGAAGGAGTAAATACTGATGGTACGCAAGATCCGATCGAAGCTCGTGCTGAGGCTTCGCGCGGAAGGATTCACAGGTCGGCAGATCGCCGCTCAGGGAATGTCCTGGCAAAGCGTCGTGACGGTGATCGATGCTGCTGACCGGAAAGGCGTCAGCTGGGACGATGTCGCGGACGTGTCCGATGCTGAGGTGTATGCGGGTCTGTTCCCCGACCTCGGGGAACATGAGAGCGTGTACGCGCAGCTAGACTGGGTATTCAACGAACGTAGGCCCTGACCTATCCGCGGAGCTGGGTGCGATTCGCCCGATACCATTCCACAGTTGAGCGGATTCCCTTCTCAAAGCTGATGGATGCACGCCATCCCGTTTCAGTCAGCTTCGTAACGTCAAGAAGCTTTTGTGGTGTTCCGTCGGGCTTAGTACTGTCCCAATTGGTAGAACCGTCATAGCCCACAACCCGTGCAACTTCATTAGCAATTTCACGGATCGATGAGTCCATTCCCGTACCTACATTTATCTGCGCCGCACCATCGTAGTTCTCAAGTAGATGCAGACAAGCTGATGACAAATCGTCTACATGTAAGAACTCACGTCGTGGCGTACCAGTGCCCCAGTTAGTCACGGACGAAGCGCCTTCACGAACGGCAAGATCATACCTGCGAATTAGCGCGGGTAGCACATGCGATCCGTGCGGCGAGAAGTTATCTCTTGGACCATATAGATTAGTGGGCATTGCCGAGATCCACGACAATCCGAATTGCCGCCGGACGCTCTGTACTTGGAGGATACCTGCAATCTTGGCAATCGCGTAGGCATCATTAGTAGGTTCGAGTCGACCAGTTAGCAACGAATCCTCGCGAATTGGTTGGGGGGCGTGGCGCGGATAGATGCAGGACGAACCGAGAAAAAGCAATCGCTTGACACGCTGCGCTACCGCAGCGTCCATGACGTTGACCTGTATCTGCAGATTCGCTGAAAGGAAGTCAACCGGGTAGGTGTCATTCGCCATGATCCCACCAACTTTAGCCGCGGCCAGCACAACGTAAGTCGGCTTTATCTCTTCGAAAAACTTGAAAACTGCAGAACGGTCAGTGAGGTCCAAATCAGACGATGAGCGCCCGATAACGTTGTTAAATCCTTCGGCAACGAGCTTCCGGTAGATCGCTGAACCTACCAGCCCACGATGCCCAGCAATATAAATAGCAGCGCTCCGGTCTAGCGGAGTGGCTGTAAACACCTCACCCAACATTAGTTTTCACGCCAGCTTTCAAGCGAGACCTCGTCGCTCCAAGGACGACCTGAATGCTCGAGCATCTCAATGTCAGCATCCACCATAAGTCGCGCTAATTCGTCAGGCCGAACAGTAGCCTTCCATCCGAGCTTCTCTCTTGCCTTGGTTGGGTCGCCAATAAGTGCATCTACTTCAGTAGGTCGCAGATATCGGTCGTCGAAGCGCACGTGGTTCTCCCAGTTCAAACCAACGTAGTCAAATGACAACCTCAGAAAGTCTCGAACGGTGCAGGGGAGCCCGGTCGCCAATACGTAGTCGTCAGGCTCATCAGCTTGAAGCATCCGCCACATTCCTTCAACGTACTCTGCTGCGTATCCCCAATCGCGGATGGCGTCAAGATTACCCATATACAAGTTTTCTTGCCTTCCGACCTTTATGGCTGCGACCGCTCGCGTAATCTTGCGCGTCACGAATGTCTCGCCACGACGGGGAGATTCGTGGTTGAACAAGATGCCATTTACGGCAAACATGCCGTACGCTTCCCTGTAATTTTTGGTTATCCAATAGCTATACAGTTTCGCGGCACCGTATGGAGATCTCGGATAGAACGGCGTTTCCTCGTTCTGCGGCGGTGGGGTGGCCCCGTAAAGTTCCGAACTAGATGCCTGATAGAAGCGAGTTTCTATGCCGGATAACCTTACTGCTTCAAGCAAACGTACGGTCCCGGTTCCTGTCGTGTCTGCAGTGTGTTCCGGCTCGTCGAACGATACACGTACATGTGATTGAGCCCCCAAGTTGTACACTTCATCAGGATCAATCTCAGCAAGCAAGGTGACCAATCGCGCTCCGTCGCTCAAGTCTCCGTAATGGAGGAAGATCTTAGCGCTTGGGTCATGCGGATCGACATAAAGGTGGTCGATACGAGACGTGTTGAATGTGGAAGCTCTGCGAATTAGCCCATGAACTTCGTAGCCCTTTTTCAATAGCAATTCCGCCAAGTACGAACCATCTTGGCCCGTAATTCCGGTTATAAAGGCGCGCTTAGACAACATTCTCTCCTTGTGAATGGCAACCAGAGTCCTTGATGGAGTTCTTGTCCAATCGTCTAATAATGCTTGTAACGATAGAAAGAAACTTGTCTACCGCCACTCGTTCAGACAGTTCATTCTCCTTGTATGCTTTCCCATGCGCACCCAGATTATGACTAAGACTTGGATCTTGTTTTAGACGAACGCACGCGTCTACAAGAGCCCCGGCGTCATCTGCAGGAACCACTATTCCTGCAGATGACGCATTGATTTCATCTGAAGTCGCCCCGTCATCACTGGCACAGGCGATAATTGGTTTCCCCGCGCCGAAGTATGAAGTCAGCTTACTTGGTACGGACATTTCGGCCACCCCTCCACGTTCATTAACTAAGAGCGCGTCAGCTGCGGCGAGCGCGCTTACGAAGAGCACATTGTCCACAGGGTCAACGAATTCAATCGATGTTATTCCGTCAGCGAGCTCTTCCAGGTGGCGCCGTTGATTACCATCGCCAATCAAGACAAATCTAACTCCAGGCGCCTTAGCCGTGGCGATCGAGGCGGCATTTACAACGTTTTCCAACCCCTGTTTCAACCCCATGTTTCCAGCGTGAAGAACGACAAAGTTCTCATCTTCCCACCCAAATGCCGCGCGCGTTTCAACTCGACTCATAGGTTTTCGATCACCTAGGTGGTTCCAATTTCGGACGATCTCTACCGATTTTGGTTCTAGGTGCAACTCTCGGGTCACAAATCGATGAAATCGGTCATGTATGACCACAACTTTTTCGACTAAGCGCAAGCTCAAGGACTCGGTCTTTGCCACGAATCGCGTCACGACAGGCCCACCGATGCCAGTCTCTGCTATTCCGAGGCTGTAAATGTCTTGGACCCACAAAATAGTTGGACGCCGAGTTACGTATGCGCGCACGAGTACAAGTAACGACGCAAAGAACGCTGGCGTAACGGCCACGACCACGTCAGGGCTTTGCCACTGTGCGAACAAAGCTCTGACTCCAAAGGACACCTCAGACAAAAGTCTTCTGAACGCGCTCTGGTTCTTTGGAAGCCAGTGCCGCAGCCGTTGAACTTCGACTTCGCCTTCCAAATAATCTTTACGCCACTCTCCATACCCATCTTGAAACGTCCCCTCAGGATAGTGGGGGTGCCCTGCTATCACATGAACGTCGACCCCCCTATTCGCGAGCCCACGAGCAAGCGCACCAGCGTAAGGAGCGTTACCCGTCGGTTCGGGTGGATAATGAAGCGTCACTAGCGTCACACGTATGGGTCTTGTCATCTCGATAGCAATCTACTGCATTTGAGGTGGAGCGATTTCTCAACATGCCGCAGGTTCTTTTAGCGCGTAGGTGAAGCGACTTCGAAGTAAAAGTTATCTCTAGGCAAAAACCTCTCACTTATTCTCGAGAGTGAACTGCGAGTTCGTGGCGTCGCCATAATCTGCGAATCTCTCATTCAGCTACACCCTCAGGAAACGAGGTCACGCTGTACAGAGTCCTTGGGCGGCTCAAACGCAACCTTGCTTCTTGCTTGTAATCACAGCCCCTATATCCGCGAAAGCGACAATGGGGACGATTCGGAGCAAAACCATCAACCTCCCGTGAGAATCGTCGACTTCACGCGGTGTTTACGCTTGCATCTGCTCGACAACTGGCCCACGGCAAAACGAATGAGCGAAACTCCACGCAGCCGCAGCCGCAGTCGGCACGTGACCGCTGGGCCCGAGAACGGCATGACCAGCCCCCAGTGAATCGATCAGATGCTCCAGATCGGAGGTCACGTCGTCTGACAGGTGAGCCTCTCAATCCCAGGACAGATTCTCAGCCAAATCACATCCGTGAATCGAGAATTAACACCGATATGTCAATCTGTGGCGCTGTCAACAGCTGATGAGTATATTTCTGCAACATCAGCGGCCACAGTGGTGGCGTTTAGTCTGCTGTTCTTGACCAGCGTGACCGCTTCGACTCCTTTGCTTTCCCTTTGCACGAGGCATTCGAGGATCGCCTCTCTAATTTCTGCTGCACTTGTACCATCTACCGCAATCAAGCTATTCGATGGTGCTAGATACCGAAGGAGACCGGCATTGCGATCAATTACAACAGGTACACCGCGCGCGAGCGCTTCCAAGGCGACCATGCCGAACTGCTCGAACTGCGTCGGCAGTACGAGCACTGATGCGTTACTCATGCGCTCATGAACTTCGTTAGTCGGGAGTGCGCCATCGTAAATCAAATATTCTTGAAGTTCATTCTGGGAGATGAACTTCTTGAGTTGGCTAAGGTCACCTTCGTCAGGGCCAATGACTGTGAACCGCGAGATGGGGTCACCAGAGTCACGGGACAGCAATGCCGAACGCGCAAATGACAAGACTCGCTTTCGTGGATGCAATCTGCCTACAAAAAGGGCCTCCGGCATTTTCCTCGAATTAGTATTCTTGTTGAAATCCACGTCGACCCCTATTCCGTTTGGGACTGTATGTAGAGTCGAGTGGCGAGCGCCGAGTCTCTCTAAATTGCGTGCTTCATCTTGATTGAGTGCGAGGACGGCTCGGGAATTCAACAATACTTTTCGAGTGAAGAGTAGATCAATGATTCTGTGTGTCCATCTGGGATCCGGAACTAGCATGCCGTGCGGCTGAATTACGTAGCGCTTCCTCATAAGCATCAAGGCGATTGCTGCAGGCATGGTCGTCAGATCACGCGCAAGATGGACGTGATGAAGATCAAAACTATTTCGGCCACAGATCGTTGCCCAGATCAATGATGGTGTTGCAACACCTGCGAAGGAGCTTCCCAAACGGAACGAATTCCGGGCATCAGTTACGTATGTATCCGAATCGGTGATTGCCCGTTTATCGCCATCCCACCCGGACAATAGGGTTGCCCTGACCCCCAGCCCTCCTAACGACTCACATAGGGTACGCGCGACGGTCGCCGGACCCCCATATGCGCCATTGCCGCTTAGAAACGCAAGTATGTGTCTAACTCTCACTCAATCTCCTTGGGTGGGTCTGCTGCACGGATAGGTGACAGTTATAGTCGTGCCGTCAGTGCGACGGCCGTGTTCATGATGACTCCGAATTCCACGGGCGTCAATCGGCCGGGTGTGTGCTGAAGACGACGTCGATGATAGGTGCGTTCAATCCAGGTCACAATCGCGATGCGTGGCTGCTCTCGGGTGGTCCAGGCTGCAGCGGTCGAGGCCGTTCTTCTGGAACAAGCTTAAGTAGGCCATTATGTCAGTGTTGTCCCCGCATGACGCGACTCTGCCCGTCGACCCGCCGCGGCTTTGACGGGTCAGATCGCGCTGGAATTTCCGGTTTCGAAATTGCGATCTGCGGTCGGAAAGCACGACGCAACGGACGACGTCACCGCGCATCAATGCGGCGCTCTCGAGCGCCTGGGCGGCAAGGCGGGACTTCATTCGAGAGCCGATCGAGTAGTCGACGATCTTGTTCGAGTAGGCATCCTTGATCGCGCAGAGGTAGAGCTTTCCTCCGGAAGCTTGAGCTCCCGTGATCGTTTCAACCTTGTGCTCGGTGATGTCCGTTAGCTTTAACACGTTCGGCCGTCTGCGATGAACCCGTGCAGTTGCAGCCCGTGCGCGTCGTTCACGAAGCAGAAATCATCGTGAACGGCCAGCCCGGGCTTCTTGCCGGTCTTCGCCTCAACTTTCCTACTCAAAGGCCCGGCTACGATTGCGCGGCTCACGCACCTCGTCACTCGCCGAGCGTGTCAGACCAGGCTGCTCACCACCTTCAATGCGTGATTGACGTATCCACTGTTCCGGCGGCGGCGGCCGACGTGCGTGCCAAAGTCCTTCGCGATCTGCGCGAGAGTGACCCGGGATCACGACTCTGTGCCCCACAAACAACGTCTTCGCGGTACTAAGGGAACGACATGGGCATAATGGCATCCTTCCAAGCCAGCCCTACAGGCCAGCAACCTCAGATGTCACCTATTCGTGCAGCAGACCCGAACCTGCCGTCGCTATAAGCGGGAAACTGGGTCAGACCAATTCAAGAAGGCTCTCTGGTGCTTGACAAGGACCTTGGGCCCCAGTCCAGGGGTAAGGGGATCGAGCATCATTCAGCTGCTTTCCCCACAAAACCGCGTGGAACTAGGTAATTTGCGTGGGAATAGGTTCCAAATAGGAACACCACGCCTTCGCACGCCCGGTTCCTGCGCATGCGAGGATTGAAAAGATATTGTCAACGCGCATAGCCGATTGGCCGCGCATGGTTTAACGAAGCTAGTGGAACTTCAAGATGGCGACGAGGCGACACTCCTGCTTCATACTTGCGATCCGTATTTGCTACGCTTTCGATCGTCCCGGCAGAATAACCATTTGGAGCGCGGCTCGTGTCGGCATTGAAGTTTGGAGCCGAAGTGCGTTGACGCAACGACACAGCCATCGGCTCCACCAATATGAGCGGATCCATGCATAATAGAATCATCGGTCAGTTCTTCTGGATCGCGGCGGGTAGGCTAATCGCCGCTGTCCTGCAAGCTGGGTTACTTCTACTTCTCGCCAGATACGTGTCTCCCGCTGAATTCGGACTTGTGTCTTCGATCCTTGGAACGTTGATCGTCGTCCAGTCAATAACCGATCTTGGATTAGCTACGTTCATCGTGAAAACTCGTGCAGCGGACGCGAATGACGGAAGAGCGAGCTATGCGCTTCAGTTGAACCTTCTTATGTGTGTTCTCACTGCCGTGTTGTACGCGACGATCCTGGCAGTACTTGGAATGACAGTGAACCCACTTTTTCTCTCGGCACTACCGATTTCGGTAGCAGGTGGTGCAGAACGAGCCGCTGATTGCCGGATGGGACTCGCGATCGCAGACTCTCGAGCGTATGCGGCCACCTTCAACCTACTGTTACGGCGCGCTCTAGCAATTGCAGCTTTCGTTTCGTTGCTTTCGGTAAGCCTGGCCCCAGTGGCTGCATTCTCACTAGCAGTGGCGCTCGCCGGCCTCGTCTCAGCTCTCACCGCTCAGTGGATTACTCGCGGCTGGGCTCCTAGCATCTCCAATGTTGGAATCTCGAACATATTGCGCGAGTGTCGGCCCTTTTGGATGAATTCGATGGCAGTTCAGGCTCGGAATCTCGACGTTGCAGTCATCGCTGTGTTCTCTGGCGGCGTTCAAGCAGGCTACTACTCAACCGCAAGCCGGCTGCTGTCCCCATTGCGAATGATTCCGACCTCGCTTGCAAGCGTCTTATTACCTGCGGTCTCAAGAAATGGCTATGCGTTGAATCCCGCCCTGAAGTTGATTGGCTGGGTGACGATCGCAAGCCTCGTGATCTATGGCGCAGCGATCGTCGCAGCGCCTTCAGCCATCGATATAGCACTCGGGTCTGGGTACTCCGGGGCAGTGCCAGCCGTTCAGCTTGCGATGGTCGGTCTGCCATTCGCAGGAGCAGCGTCTCTTCTTGGCTCTACGCTACAAGGGCTAGGCAAAGGAAGATCGGTTGCGACCATAGCTACATTGACGACGTTTGTGTGCCTTACTGGTGTAATGGTGCTTGGCGCGACGCATGGTGCGACAGGTGCAGCGGCAGCCCTGTCAATGTCTTTTGTATTGCAGGCGGTCCTATTATATTTTCAGGTTCGCAGGTACCGGAGAAAGACGGGTTCGCTCACGTCAGGAGTAAAGTAAGTGCCAAATTCCAATCCGGTTTTTTACAGCATCGCCGCCCAACCAGACAATCTCGGCGACGTCGTCATTCGCAAAATATTGCTTGACTGGTTGGACGATTCGAAGCGCCCGATGTTCATATTGGTCAGCACGATGCCTGAGAGTTACGTTCGGGCATTCTCCGTCCCTGGCTCGGCCACTTTGATCCGAAATCCTTTTCATTATCAGCTTCGTTTGATTCGCGCACTTTTGGTGGGACGGCCAAGTATAGTTTTTGCTCCCGGACCGCAGATCATCGGTTATTCGGGCCGCGCGCGAGCGAAGTCCGTTGTTAATGCGATCAACTCAATTCTAGTAAAGCTACGCCGCGGTCAGGTTTTGATAGTTGGCCGTTCATACTCGGGAAACAAGGTGATCGCACGATCAGTCGAAAGGATTACTGCTCGCTTGGCTGATTTGTGCGTCGTTAGAGATACCGGGTCTCTTGATACCCTGGCTCTGAAGAGGTTTGTAGCCCCGGATCTTGCTTATTTCAAACCGTCGTCCGGAATCGGCAGTAGTCAGGATCGCCCACAGGTGGCAGTTTCTTTGAGGGGCGACAAGCCAGCCAGCAGTGGCACACTTGAGTGGATTAAGCTGTTTGCTGCATCTCGTGGACTGTCAATTATTCTTGTGACTCAGGTCGCTAGAGACGATGCGCAACATCACAACGTTGCGTCCGAGCTAGGATGCGACGTAGTTGAATGGCAAAGTAACGATTACGTTGCTCAGCTGAAGCGCGTCGAAAACGCATATGCACATTCTGCATTTGTGATTACGGATCGGCTACACGCCGCGATTCTTGGTGCGCGAAATGGTGCTATTCCCATATGTATTGTTCACCCCGGAGTGGACAAACTTCCAAAAACGCTAAGCGTTGTCGGTGAACCCAAGCTGATGGAACCAGAAATCGTGACCCCCATCTTTATAGATAAAGACAATTTCTCTGTAGAGCGGGGAAAAGTAGTCGCTGATGTTGAAGCCGCTTCGGCGCGCCTTGAAGACATACGTGCGATGGTCCTAACAACCCTTAGCGACACCGGCGGTCAAAACCAGATCGAAAGGGGAAGTGATTAACGCCGAGTCGGCCAGCCTTTATATCTGGCCAGTATTAACGACGGTGGTTGGTGCGTTGGCATGGGCATTTGGTACACGGTTCCGCTATGGAGCCGTCCTTGGGCCGTTCTCGTTAGTACTTGCGATACTCACTGCCATTTTTGGGCTTCGTCCGTTATTTATGTTAAACGCCTCTAGCTTTGTCTTCTATGGCAAAAACATATATGACGGCTTCCAAATTGCAAGCGTAATTGGATTTGTTAGCGTTCTCACCTTCGTAGTTGCATTTTGGATTTCTCGCGCTCACAAAAACTTCAACAACAAAGCGCCGATCCTGAAAAGCGAGGAGCGAACGTTGCAAACGCCAGTTCCGGCCAGAGCTACGAGAAATTCATTCTTGCTCTCATGGACAATTCTGGCACTCTGGCTCCTAATCGTCGTAACGCGAGGTGGGGGGCTCGATTACATTGATTTGTTGGCAGAGGGCAGGAGTGCCTTAGCAGCAGAAACACTGCTGGGGGTTCCTACAATAGTGCCAGCCTTGCCGGTCGTAGCCGCGTTGCTTGTAGCGTGCGTCAGGTTTTCAAGAGAACGCACGAGTCTCTACTCACCGCTACTAGCAATTCTTTATTGGGTAACCATTGCGTTGTGCGTGATACCGCCTTCGTTGCTTGGAAACAGGAGATTCCTAATTCCCTGTTTGCTAGCGGGACTAATTGGCGCGTCAGGTCGCCGTTGGCATAATCGCCTCAGTTTACGGACTTGGGTTCTAGGCGCTGCAGGCTTCGTTGCCATCGCAATTTTCCCCTTTGTGAGGAGCGCTGGCTCACGCAGGCAGAGTACGGACCTACTTGGTGCGATGGCAGACTATTTGGATGCAGAAGGATTTCGCGGTGTATTGAACGGGTTCTTTCTCTCATACGACACTGAAATGTTCAATTGGGTTGCGTACTTCGCCCCGCGAATTGGTTCGAACATTTCTTTCGGTTTTGGGCGCGCCACTTTTGGGGAGGCATTCCTCGCACCCTTCCCAGCGACATCCGCCCCGTACGAAAGCTGGAGCAACATGCTCCTTACCTACGCGTTCGGAGCCCCTTGCGGAGTGTCATATTGTCCCGTACCAAGCATTGCAGGGACACTTTACGCTGACCTCGGCTTTGTAAGTCTGGTGATTGGCATGAGTTTTATCGGGTGGAGCTGCGCAAGGTTCGATCCCACGATCGCGACGACTCAGTGGAAACTTGCGACAAGCTTGGCAATTGCGGCATTTGCCCCCGTCATCGCGCGTGGTAATCCCATTTCTCAACTATGGATCATGGCTCAGTGCTGCATCATTCTTTACCTTCTGTTGTTTGCAATCAATAGATCAGTGCGAAAGCGAAAAAGGAGCCGCCATAATTCGGCGGCCGTTAGATTTCCGACAAGTTACTGATGGACCAGATTTAGAAATTACGAGGTGCACATGACTCGCATTGCGATTGTCCAACCGTATGTTCCAAGCTATCGGATCGCATTCTTTGAGAGAGTAATCGCAGAGTTGAAAGCAAATGGGCACGAATGTTTCGTCGTGTCTGGAACCCCTACAGGCGACGCGGCGGTAAGGGGCGACGCGAAATCTCCGTCGTGGCTGAAAGCGCGCACTACACATGAGCTCTCGATAGCAGGCAAAAGACTTCGGTGGCATTCAAGCTGGAAATCATGGCGGAAAGCGGACTATTACGTAGTTGAACTATCCAGCACGTCCATCGATTCATTAGTGACTTTATGGTGCAAGCCGGGGCGCACCATAACCTGGGGGCATGTCAAGTCTTACACTAGTCATCCGAATAAACTGAGTGAGACGATAAAAGTCTGGCAGATGCGAAGAAGCCGACTAACGTTTGCGTACACGCATGGCGGAGCGCGCGAAGCCATCAGTAAGGGATTGTCTCCAGACAAGATCGTTACCTTGATGAATACGATAGATTTGAACGAACTACAACAAGCTGTTGAGACGGCAAGATCGATATCTACTGATGCGGTTCAACTCGAGTTAGATGTTCCACACCCGGAACTCACAGTCTCTATGATCGGCAGCCTTGACAGCTCTAAACGAGTCAAATTTGTCGGAGATGTGCTCGACGAACTCTGGAAGATTGACCGCAAGATATTGCTGTTAGTTGGTGGGCTGGGCAAAGACTCGTGGATGTTAGACGCAGCGTCGAAGCGTGGACAAGTGCGAATGCTCGGGAGAGTCGACTCGATCCTAAAAGCAAAGATGTCCAAAGTCTCCCAACTGCTGATCAACCCTGGCCGAATAGGCTTGATCGCCCCGGAATCTTTCGTACTTGGTTTGCCGATTCTCACAACGGATTGGCCTTTCCACGCTCCTGAAAATGAGTATCTCGAAATAGGTACTGACTCGTTGCTTCTCCCCAACGACCCGCAGAAGTTCGCGGTCACGCTTCGCAATCAAATTCACGATGAAAGTCTGACCGACCTGAGAATGGCCTGCCGTGCGAAATCAGGAACGCCCTCTCTCGAGCACATGGTCAAAGCCTTCAGCGACGGAATCCTTGACGTCGTTGAACGAAGAGACTGAATGATGAATGACTTAGAAGCACGTCGACACGTAGTCGCGCCGAAAGGAAACATGGTTGACATGAAGCAAAAGGCCGTTCCCGTTATTGACCTGTCAAATGCTCCCGGCGAGAAGGCAGCTTGGGATCGTAGCTCCTGGGTGGTGTATTTATGGGCTTGTTGCGAGTTGATATTAATTCGAAACCCATGGCAAGCGAGCTCACGCCTTAGAATTGCAGCATTGAGACTGTTTGGGGCAAGGATTGGCAGGGAGGTCATTTTCCGACCTGGAACACGCGTGAAGTTTCCGTGGAAGCTTCACATCGGTGACCGCGCTTGGATTGGGGAGGACGTGTGGATCCACAATCAAGAACATATATACATCGGCAACGATGTCGTGATCTCGCAGGATACGTTCTTGACCACTGGAAGCCACAAACACAGAAGTGATATGGGACTTGTTGCACGCAGAATAATTATTGACGATGGCGTGTGGGTCACTTCAAGGTGCGTGATACTTGGCGGGTCACGCATCGGGCGCTCCGCTCTCGTGCATCCGATGTCTGTTGTCTCGGGCATTGTGCCGCCCAATGCCGTTGTAAAGCAAGGTGACCTTAGGAATATTGGGAATCGATTCGACATTTGAAGCGCCGCAGGTTTGATGCCGCATCCTCTAATGGTTATTGGTAGGTCTTTTACCCGCTGGCAGGATTGGTGCCGCTCTCTAACGATGTGACTCTGCCGCATTCTGACCGTGGGTCACTTCACGTGTCTTGCAAAAGAATTGTTCGTCGTTGAGAGCGGCCTCGGCCTGGCCTCTTGCCTCGGCCTGATAAAAGGTTGGGCGCAACCGTACGGTTGCGTGCCTCATTAGAGAACTGCCTGACAAGACCACTTCCAGGCCGATGCCACGGTAACGGCGTTCAACTGGATTGGAGAATCACCGTCCTGACAATGGTGACAGAAGCGTACGAGTATGTCGTGGGCATCGATGCTCGCGCTCGCACTCACACGTATGTGATCGTCAATGCGCGAACAGGAGTTCACGTCGATAGCAAGTGCTTCCCCGTCACCGTCGCCGCAATGCGCCGAGCGATTAGCTGGGTTCAGATCAACACAGGTGACCTCGTCCTCGCTGCGGGCATCACAGTCGTCGAAGTGAAACCACCCCGAAGGCAAGCTCAAGCCAAGCCCAGCCGGGTTTGGGCCAGCCACCACGGGAATCATTCTTGCGCCCAATTTGCGCCACGGCAGCTTCCGTTCCGAAGCCGCATTCGCCTCCCTCGCCGGCGCTGCCCCTATGCAAGCATCCTCCGGGAACACCGTGCAACCGCCACGGTAACCGACATCTGACGTTGCCACCTGCGTCGTGTCGGCGCCCAGTATGAGGTCACCTTCGACGTGCCCGAATGCGGTGCGATAGTTTGCCTCGAGGCGACGCTCGCCGATCGGCCGGGCGTTCTTGATCTGGGACCGCCACCGGCCCGAGGCGTGTGGTGCTTGCCGTGACGGATCGGCTGGTGCCGTCGTAAGCGTTGATGGATCTTCTGCGGCAGCGCGTCACAGACGCTATTGAGATATACGGCGTGATAAACCGCCTCGTGGCTGATCTGCATGGTGGAACCCGCCAGGTAGTCACGGCGAAGCGTTCTGGCGACTTGTTCCGGTGACCAGCAACGGGCAAGGCGGACGGAGACATAGCCGCGCAGCACAAGGTTCGTCTGCAGCTTCAGCTTCTGCGGTCGTGCCCTCGCCGGGCAGCTCTGTCGTCGGCATCAAGAGCGCGGTACTTCTTCCGGCCCTTGTTTCGGTTGGTCTCTCGACTAATCGTCGCCGGTGACCGACTCAAGCTCGCCGCGATGCAGCGGATGCTCCTGCCCACCGCGATTCCATGTGAGATCTCTTCGCGCTCCGTGAACGTCAGAGAACTCGCGCTGGCATGCGGCTGTGGGTAGTAGATTCCGCCGCGGGGCTTGTGGATCGCGAACAAGGACCCCGGCAGCACTCCCATCACACGTGAGGTTGAGCTGAAAGAGCGGCCCGATTTCCATAACTCCCAGGCCTTACGGCGTTCTGAATCCGGCAGCCTAGGGCGACCAATCTTGGCCAAGTCATACCTCTTTGGATCAGAGTGTTGCGCTCACGGTTTAAGTCTGAGATGACCAAATTCTCTCCTTGTTAGATCACACCCACCTGCAAACCGAGGCTGATTCACGCTGAGATTCACCTTCATTCGTAAGGGCATGGTTTGATTGTGCTGTGGGAATACGCGCGCGCGGTAAAAAAATGAGACCGCTGCTGAAGAGCTACCGTTTCTGGATTCCAGTAGGAGTATTCGGATTGCTCCTCGTCGTCGGAATAGCTGGCGTCGTCGTCGCATCGAAACTGATTCCCCAAGTAACCGACGCCAAGGACGAGCTTCAGGCCGCATTGCCACTCGCTTCGCAAGTGCAGCAGCAGATTCTTGACGGTGATACTGAAGCAGCGGCCGAAACAGCCGCGAGCCTGCGAGAGCATACGAGCGCGGCGCGCGCGCAGACGACGGGTGACCTTTGGCATCTTGCGGAAGCAATCCCCTTTATCGGCAATAACCTCAAAGCCGTAAGGGTCGTGGCGGAAACCGTCGACGACCTAGCGGTTGATGCGTTGGAACCAGCAACGAAGTTGTCGATCGAGGCGCTGCAGCCCGTGGACGGGCGCATCGACGTCGACGCGATTGCGGATCTCTTACCCTTCATTGACTCAACTGCAGATTCCATCAACAGTGCGCAGAAGAAGCTGGCCGATGTGCCGCGCGACGCGTTGATTGACGAAGTCTCGAGCGGTATTGCCAAACTGGAGACTGCACTGGGCAAGGCGGACACGGCCCTGGAACAGCTCCGTGTTCCGGTTGCGGTGCTCCCTTCGGCGCTCGGTGCAGAAGAACCACGCAACTACTTGATGATTTTCCAAGGTAATTCCGAAGTGCGCGCTGCGGGGGGTAACCCAGCTGCAATGGTTCTCATCCACGTTGAGGACGGCGCGATCGAAATCGCCCAGCAGGCTTCCAGTGGAGATTTTCAAAACTCATGGACCCGTGAGCCTGTAATGGAACTCGATCCGAATGTGGAAAAGGTCTATTCGGACATCATCGGAAAGTACATTCCGAACATCACAAGTACGCCAGATTTTCCAACTACTGCGGCTTTGATGGAAGCGTTCTGGAACGAAGAATTCGATACGCCACTTGACGGCATCATCTCGTTCGATCCAGTCGGGCTCAGCTACCTGCTCAAAGCGACTGGTCCTGTCGGAATGCCAACCGGCGACACGCTAACTGCAGACAACGCCGTTTCGCTCCTGCTCAACGAGGCCTACTTTAGGTACCCAGGCGGCGCAGAGTCAGATGCATTCTTCGCCGCGGCAGCGGCATCCGTCTTCGATGCACTTACCGCGGGAAACGGCGTCCCGAAAGCGATGGTGAGCGCGCTCGTGATGTCTGCGAACGAGGGTCGGCTCATGATGTGGAGCCCGCACGAAGACCTGGCTGGTGCGATAGAGGGGACCGCCCTTCAAGGGGTATTGCCTGCCGACAACTCGAAGAAGACGACGGTCGGCGTGTACTTCAACGACACGACTGGCTCGAAGATGGACTACTACGTCGACGCGAAGATCAGCGCGAGCACGAATCAGTGTGACGTTTCGAACGGCGAATCGCCCACGTTTAAAACTGACGTCACGCTGACAAATTCGATATCTCGGGAAGAAGCGAGCACGCTGCCGGCCTACATCACAGGGGTGCACTACAAACCCGGCGACATCGCGACAGACTTCATCGTCTACGGACCGGTCGGAGCGTCGATTGATTCTTGGACCGTGAACGGTAAGGAGTACTCGGCCAAGGCGACGGGAGAGATTGACGGGCGACCGGTTGTGCGCCTGAATTATGTGCTCAAGCCAGGTGAGTCGGTCACTGTTTCGTACACGATGACGGGGACACCGGACCAGGAGTACGGCGAGTTCGGTATCGACACGACTCCCATGGTGCGGGACACTCCGGTGACGATCACCGGGTGCAAGCCCGAAGAGGACGAATAGCTCGACGACCTACTCGTCGTTGTTGGTCGACCGCAGTTCGTGCTCGGCGGTGTGACTTGGCCGCACACCGCGGAAGACGATGAAGTGGTACAGCAGAAAGCGCGCGATAACGACGATGCCGATGCTGAACAGGTTGATGATGTTCACGACGAGCGGGCCAGCGTCCGGGAAAGTCCACAGGCCCACCCCGACGATCCCCGCGCCCATCAGAGTGCAAATGCCGTTGACGATGAGGAAAAGCACGACTTCGAGGACGCGACCGTGTTTGCCACGATGTTTGAAAGTCCACTCGCGGTTGCCGAAGTACGCGTTCACGAGCGCGATGAGTGACGCGAAGATCTTCGACCACACTCCGTCAACGTGCAGCCCATAGAGAAGAATGTTGAAGGCTGCGATCTCAATCACGGTTGAGAGCGCTCCGATCGTCAGAAACCGTGAGCTGAGCCCGATGAGACGGCGGAGGCGCGGATGATGTGTCATGGCTCGACTACGCTACTACTAGTCCGTTCACATTGATTGCCGGGAGGGTTCGTGCCTCGCAGACACGTCGCCATCGTCATGCCTGCGTACAACGAGTCTGACGGGCTGGAAGCCTTTCTGACAGAGATCGTCGCGCACGTCTCACCCGCTGTCGACAAACTCTCCATCGTGGTCGTCAACGATCGTTCGACTGATGGTACAGCGGAGCTGCTGGCTAGCTTAGGCGAGGCCATGCCCGAGCTGATCGGCATCACGTCTGTGCGCAACCAGGGACACGGGCCGACGGCGCTGGCGGCGTATCGGGCCGGCCTGGAGCTGAACCCGGATGTTGTCGTGCATGTCGATGGTGACGGACAGTTTCTGGGCCAGGAGTTTCCGCGACTGATCGCTGCTCACGAGGAGCTCGGCGTTGATGTGCTTCACGGCGTTCGTCACGGCCGCATGGACCCGTGGTATCGGCAGGTGATCACCGCGCTCGTTGGCGCGGCTGTAGCGCTCGCCGCGGGATCGCGAGTGCCGGATGTGAACACACCACTTCGCGTGTACCGGCCGAGCGCTCTTCGCTTTCTCCTTGCCCTCGTCCCTGAGAACGCGAGCGTTCCCCATGTGCATTTCTCGCTGGCGGAAAAGCGGAGTGGAATGGGAGTCGCCTACGCGCGGGTCAGAAGTATTCCCCGGCGGGGAGATTCGGCGCACGGGACCATGTGGGGGAAGAACCGCACGGCGGCGTTCGTGCCGCCGAAGCGACTTCGAGCGTTCATCTCTGCTGCCGCGCGCGAGGTGTGGAACGTGAGCCTGCGTCCTGGTGCACCTGCGCGTCACGGGGGAGTGTTCTCGTCATGAGGAGGATCAACTGGCGTCGCGTGACGACAGTTGCATTCTGGGCCGTTGTGGTGCTTGCAACTGCTGCGCAAGTGTGGATCGTCTTTCAGGGCGTGTTTTTCATGCGTCTCTGGGAAGACGAAGCATTCAACCTCACGGTGCCGCTCAACTTGGTGAATGGTCTCGGGTACACAAGCGATGGTGCTCTGAGCGGCAGTCAGCTCTCGACTTTCGACCCGCGGATTTCTACGGGCCCGGTCGTCTTGCTCCCGATTGCGGCGGTGATTGCGCTTGGCGCTGACCCGGTCGTCGGTGGGCGACTTGTGGTCTTCGTCTTCTACGGCGCGCTCGTAGCTGGCCTGTGGCTGCTGGGCGGCCGCCTTGGTGGGCGGTGGGCTGCGCTCGCGGCAGTGTGTGTGCCATTGGGTTGGAACACCTGGAACTCTGGCTCGCCGATTCAATCACCGGTGGACATTCTGGGTGAGGTGCCAGCAGCTGCTCTGCTGGTCTGGGCTTTCGTCGTCCTGCGCAAACGCCCGTGGTTGGCGGGGCTGTTCATCGGACTGGCGATGCAGACAAAGCTTCTAAGTGCTCTGGCCGCGATCCCGATTGCACTGGCCCTCTACCTGCTGACGGAAGGGTCGTTCCTGCGGCGTGCAGGTCGAGTGTTGGTCTGCGCAGCGGTTGCTATCGTGCCCAATGTTCTGTACGAGCTGTGGAAGTTGGTTGCGCTGGGGCCTGCTGGGTACTGGAAGAATCTGCACGAGTTCTATTGGTTCTTTACCTCTGGCGGCCAGAACATCGACCCCGTCGACCCGCTGAAGAAGCTGTCAGCGTTGGGGAGCGGCTGGTATTCGCCAACCTGGGCGACGCTCGCTTGCGCCGCGATCGTCGTGGCTGCCGTCGCGTTCATCGTGGTTTTGGCCATTGTTCGGTTACGTGCCGACGACGATAACGAAAGACCGAATAATCGTGAACCTGCCGTGTTCGCGATCGCCGCTGTACTTGGACTCATTATCTGGTTCGGCTGGTGGCTGACATCGACCCACACGCCGAATTGGCCGAGGTACCCGGCCATCGCAATGTACGTTTTCGTGCCGATCATTGTCGCCGTGGCAATCCGGGCGCTCAGCGAGCTGTGGAGAGCGAAAAGCTGGAGGGTGCCCGGGCAAGTTGTGTCAGCGCTGGCGGGGGCTGTGGTCGTGGTGACCCTCGGCGTTCAGACGTGGGGACATGTTCAGATCGCAGACGAGTCGCGGTTCGGAGAGACACTTGCAGATCAACGCGCGATCGCTGCCGACATCTCCCAAGCTGATCTTGATGTCATCGTCACTTCGTGGGGACCGAACGTGTCGCTCATCGTGCTTGCAGGGTCGCGCGTTGTCTTGGACGACGTGCCGAAGTGGGATGGCACTCCGGAGCTGTGGCGAAACTGGGATAGCTCCGCCGAGGGCAAGAAGGAGTTCGCGGAGAAGCTGCGCTCCGACTGCGACGACGTACTCACGAGAGAGAGGCAGTATGCGCTGTGCGCACTGCCCACGAAAGGCTGAGGGCGCTCATCTGAATCCCAGAAGTGGGGTGCTGGCGCGGGGTATGCACGCGGGAAATCCCGATACGCTGAATTCATCATGAGAATTTCGGTCATCGGCTGCGGCTACCTTGGGGCAGTTCACGCAGCGGCAATGGCATCTGTTGGACACGACGTTGTGGGCATCGACGTTGATCAAGTGAAGGTCGATGCGCTTTCTGCGGGCCGGTCGCCGATCTACGAACCTGGTCTGCCAGAACTGCTGACATCGGGAATTCAATCCGGAAAGCTGCGATTCAGCACAAACACGGCTGACACACGCGCCGCCGTCATTCACTTCATCGCCGTCGGGACGCCTCAGAGCCACTCGGGTGGTAGCGCAGATCTGCGCTACGTAGACGCCGCGATCGAAGGGCTTCTGCCGTACCTGTCGGAGGGTGACCTCGTCGTAGGGAAGTCGACTGTGCCGGTCGGGACCGCTGAGCGCTTCACGGAAGCGATCGCGGCGCGCGGTGCGCACCTCGTGTGGAATCCGGAGTTCTTGCGTGAGGGATACGCGGTGAAAGACACCATCGAACCGGATCGCCTGGTATACGGTGTCGCCGACGGTGACGATTACGCGGTGGACCAGCTCAACGAGGTATACGCGACGGCGATTGAGGCTGGCAGCCCGGTGATCGTGACGGATTTCGCTACAGCGGAGCTGGTGAAGGTGTCGGCGAACGCGTTCTTAGCGACGAAGATTTCGTTCATCAACGCGATGGCGGAGATCGCCGAGGTGACGGGAGCCGACGTCACGAAGCTCGCGGACGCGATCGGGTACGACAAGCGGATTGGCCGAAAGTTTTTGAACGCTGGCGTCGGCTTCGGCGGAGGGTGCCTGCCGAAGGACATTCGTGCCTTCACGGCTCGAGCAGAGGAGCTCGGGCGCGGTGAGTCTGTCGCCTTCTTGAAAGAGGTAGATGCCATCAACCTGCGTCGCCGTGAACGCGTTGTTGAGCTGGTGACTGAGGAGCTCGGGGGCAGCGTCTTTCAGAAGAAGGTGGCGGTGCTTGGGTTGGCGTTCAAGCCGAACAGCGACGACGTGCGGGATTCGCCCGCGCTGGACGTGGCCGTGCGGCTGAATGGACTTGGCGCGAACGTCGTGGCCACGGACCCGCAGGCGATGAAGAACTCGCGTGAGCTGCATCCTCAGTTGGTGTACGGCTCGACGGAGGAGGCGCTCGCCGATGCCGATGCCGTCGTGGTGGTGACCGAGTGGCCCGAGTACAAGGATCTCGACCCGACCGAGGTGCACAGCGTTGTGCGTACCCCGATCGTCGTGGATGCGCGCAACTGTCTGGACGCGGACGCGTGGGCGGACGCCGGCTGGGAGTACGCGGGCCTCGGCCGCCAGGTGAAGAACGGCCGTGCGCGCCCTTAGCGCCGGCGCTGAACTCACCGGTATCGAAGGCTCCGTGACACGTACGCTTTCACTGGCTTGGAGCGGTGTGGGGCTCCTGAATCGCCGCAATAGTCTCGTCGTCCGGTGAAAGGCCCCTGCTCCTCGCTCGCATTACTCAACGCTGTTCAACCGCAATAACGATGCTGCTCACGCCGTCGAATACTCAGTCCTGCGTGGACGCCTGGCCAAGGAAAGGTGCGAGTTCGCAGGGCTCCGCCAAGTGTCGAACGGGCGTCTACGCGAGTTCTCTCATCGCCGCCGATATTCCCAGTCTTGATTCCTCTCACGCTAGATGAATTGCACAGCGTCACCGTCAGCGGTGAGTTCGTGAATTGCCCGAACGACTTCGGCAAGATTCTTCGGCATGTCGGTCGCGTTAGAGTTCAGGACTGCCGCCCGGTAGGTGAAAACCTTCTTCTGGCGAAGTGCGCCCCCTGCGTTGGCGAGTTCGGCCATGAACGATGGCCAGTTTTCGAGTTCAGACTCGAGATCGTCTCGCCAAACCGTGGATGAGCTTGTGATGAGTGTTGGGTCTCCGAACGAATATGGCAAGTTGCCTGAATGTGGGATGCTTGCGGGGAGCCACGAGAGGATTTCGCTAGTTTGGCTTCCGTTTGAAGCCCTAGCTTTTTCAAGTTCTTGTGTTCCATTTTTGTGTCTTCTCGATGCCCCGTCAGCGTCACCATCGACAATTAGGTACGTTGGTACGTCGAGCGCATCGAGGATTGCGTACGCCATTTTCAATTCATTCTTTCCGCCAACATGAATCACGGCGACACCCGATAGGTCAAGAGGCATAGTAAGTGCCTCCGAAATGCCCTCTATGCACACCTTGTCGGTGTCACCTTCAACGAGTACAACCTTGTCCGCAAAGAACCCCTCAGAGAACACGGAAGGAAGATGTCTTTCGATCGTGGATCGGAATTTTTCGACCGCGACATTAGAGTTCTTGGCTGCTTCGTGGAGCGTGACAGAGTGAACGGTGGTTTTGCTAGATGTAAGGCTCAGCCGTCTTAGGTGAGCAAATTGCATCGGAGCGACGAAATACGGGCTGTGTGTGGCCACAGCTATTTGAACTGATTGCCGCTCGGCGAGTTCCGCCAGAACTCGGGCGAACGCTCGGGCGCGGATGGGGTGCTGGTAGATCTCCGGTTCTTCAATGCACACTATTAAAGTGGGGAGCTGCTGAACGATTTCGTTCAGTCGATCCTTGTAATCATTGTCGGTCTCGCCGTCAGCTTGAGGAGAATCTAAAGTTGCCGATGCCTCGTCCGGCGCGAGAGATTGGAACATGGCAATCATCACAGCACGTTGAGTACCGTGCCCTTGGTTTTTCAAATCGTTCGAGATATCACCCAACGTGATACGCGTCGACACGCTCGGATCCCCTTTTGGGGTCCAATCTGGGACTTCGGTGACAAACTCGACCTCGGCCTCAGGAATCATAGTTGATAGTCGCGCGTTGATTCGCCTCGCATGGTGCGCGGTAGCGTCTTGGACGCCAGCCTGAATGCTCGTGTTGAGTTCTTCGAGTGCGTTGGCGTACTTGGCCGCCCACTCCGCACGAGCTTTGGTGCCCGCTGCATTGGTGACAGCTCCAATGAGTTCGGTTAACGTAGACCCCTTACTTGAGGTGCCTACGTTCGCTGAGATATCAGTGGCAGCGGGGATCAAAATGAATTGGACCACTCGCCAATTACGTTTTTCCCGTTGATTCCAAAGAGATGGTTTGCATCAGAATGATTTATGGGCGACAGCTTTTCTGCGTTCTGGGGCGAGCTCTCCCAATCGGCAAGCGCCTGATCTATTTCTGCGACGCCAGCGGAACCTTGTAGTGGGGGTAGATCTGGGATCTCTTTGCGCAGGTTCGAATACTCTTTTCGTTTGAACGTGACACGAGTCTCTCGGCGCACGTCCGGGAACCCTGGTCCAGCAATTGAGTTTCCGACAACCTTTGATTTCTCGTCGTCAGAGGACCAGAATCGAGAAAAATGGGCAGACTTACCGCGCGCATATTCACCTAGACGACTTTTGTCGGCAGTGGTTAGCTCGGTGAACTTGACACTGACAGAAACTTTGACTGGCTCATTGCCACTCCGCGCGGCCGAATGGATGTCCGCCTCAGTTAGGACTCCGCCGTCAAAGAACCATTTGAGAGCGTAGAAGACAGAAGACTTGCCAGCACCGTTGGCTCCGATCAGGGCCGTATAGTCATCGAAATCAATGATTGTGGAACTGTGACTTCGAAAGTTCTCTATCTTGACTTGCTCTATGCGCATATTCCACTCCTTATCGAAAACAACGTATCTGCTGTTGACGACCAGGGACATACCCCTTCGAGGGGGCAAAGGCTACAAAGGTCAGTCGAAAGTCCCGCTATTGGGAGCCAGATCAGACGTCACTTGGAACTGACAAGCTCTCGCACGTGAACCTACTCATTAGTATTCGCGGGTCGATTCTCTGCCTTGAGTGAATATATGGCTAATCATTCGAGAACACTAGCTACGTATCGTGAATGACGAATCTAGTTACTTTCCGGGAGGCAGATATGGCGACGCCCACGCATATAGTCGAGAGCAAACATCATCTGAGATCGTCGGATTCTTGCATAGTTGATTTCCCGATGAATTCGATAGTGTCTAGCGGCGGCGGAACTCCCAGTTCGTGATCCACGGCGGGTCTTCGCCGTGTGAGTATGCGTAGTCGCGGGCGTCGGTGCGCGCCTGCTGCCACTCGCGGATGGCTGCCTCAGCGGCATCCGGATCGGCAACGTTGGTGGTGCGCGCAACGATGTCGCTGGCGAGATCGTAGCGATCGAGGTCGTTGAGGTTGACCATGTCGAACGGTGTTGTCGTCGTTCCGCGTTCTTTGAAGCCGTGCACGTGCAGCTGCGCGTGGTTCGCTCGTTTGTACGTGAGCTGGTGGATGAGCGACGGGTAGCCGTGGAAGGCGAAGATCACCGGCTGGTCTGTGGTGAACAGCGCGTTGAAGTCTTCGCCTGGGAGCCCGTGCGGGTGGTGCGCCGGGTCGGGGAGGCGCATGAGATCGACGACGTTGACGAGGCGCAGTGTGAGGTCGGGGAAGCGTTCGTGCACGAGCTGAGCGGCGGCGATTGCCTCGATGGTGGGGACGTCGCCGGCGCACGCGATGACGGCGTCGGGTGTTGACGATGCCGGGTCGTCGAGATCGAGCCCTGGCTCATGGCCGGCCCACGGCCAGATGGAGAGGCCGGCGCGCACGTGGTCTGTCGCCTCGTCGAGGCTGAGCCATGCAGGCTGCTCGTTCTTGCCGGCGACAACGGCGTTGACACGACTGTGGGTGCCGAACACGTGCCGCATGGTGACGAGCAGCGTGTTGGCGTCGGGCGGGAGGTAGACGCGCACGACGTCGGACTGCTTGTTGACGACCACATTGAGAAAGCCGGGGTCTTGATGCGAGAACCCGTTGTGGTCTTGTCGCCACACGTGCGAGGAGAGCAGGTAGGTGAGCGAGGCGATCGGCTGGCGCCAGGGGATGGCGCGCGAGGCCTCGAGCCACTTCGCGTGCTGGTTGAACATGGAGTCGACGATGTGGATGAACGCCTCATAGGAGGTGAGCAGTCCGTGGCGCCCGGTGAGCAGGTAGCCCTCGAGCATCCCCTGCATGAGGTGCTCGCTGAGCGCCTCGATCACCTGCCCGTGCGCGGCGAGGTGCGTGTCGGTGTCGATGATGCTGGACGCCCAGCTGCGATCGGTGCCCTCGAAGACGGCGCCCAGGCGGTTCGACTCGACCTCGTCTGGCCCGAACAGGCGCATGATGCCCGGGTTCTGGCACATGAGTTGCGAGAGCCACGGGCCGAATGTCCCGGTGGCGCCCGCTGTGCCGATCGGGTCGTGCGTCGTCTCGACGGCGTATGGCGTGAGCGTTGGAAACATGAGCGGCGTCTTAATGCCGCCGTGCACGTGCGGCGAGTCGCTCATGCGAAGGGGCCCGGTCGGCCTGATTGCCGCGAGGCTCGGAGACGGCGCGCCCGTCTCGGTGAACAGCTCGTCTGGGTTGTAGGAGCGCAGCCACTGCTCGAGCTGGGCTCGGTGCTCGGCGTTTTCGCGCACCTCGGGAAGCGGCACCTGGTGAGCGCGGTAGGTGCCCTCGATCTGCTGGCCGTCGACGGTTGCCGGGCCCGTCCAGCCCTTGGGCGTGCGCAGGATGATGACGGGCCAGCGCCGTTCGCGCTCCGGCTGGGAGCTCGCGTTTTCGCGCGCCTCGGTTTGGATCTCGGCGATGCGGTCAAACGCGAGGTCGAGAGTCTGCGCCATGTGCGGGTGCACCTCGTGCGGAGCACCCGCTTCGCCGTCGATGAAGAGCGGGTCGTAGCCGTGCCCGTGAAAGAACGAGATGAGCTCGTCGCTCGGGATGCGCGCCAGGGGAGTGGGGCTGGCGATCTTGTAGCCGTTGAGGTGGAGGATCGGCAGCACAGCGCCGTCCTTGGCCGGGTCGAGGTAATTGTGCGCGCGCCACGATGCGGCGAGCGGGCCCGTCTCGGCTTCGCCGTCGCCGATGACACACGCGACGGTGAGGTCGGGGTTGTCGAGCGCGGCTCCGTAGGCGTGCATGAGCGAGTAGCCCAGCTCACCGCCCTCGTTGATGGAGCCCGGCGTCTCGGGGGCCGCGTGCGAGGGCACGCCGCCCGGGTAGGAGAACTGGCGCAGCAGCGTCGTGAGTCCGTCGACGTCGAGTCCGACCTCGGGCATGAGGTCGCTGTACGACCCGTCGAGCCAGGCGTTCGCCATCATGGCGGCTCCGCCGTGGCCCGGCCCGCAGACGAAGAGCATCTCAAGCTTGCGCTGCACGATGATGCGGTTGAGGTGCGCGTAGGTGAGGTTGAGACCCGGTGCGGTACCCCAGTGACCCAGCAGACGCGGCTTGATGTCGGCTGGTTCGAGCGGGCGTCGCAGCAGCGGGTTGCTCTGCAGATAGATCTGGCCTGCGCTCAGGTAGTTGGCGGCACGCCACCACGCATCAACGACGGCGAGGTCACCAGCGGGCTGCGTCTCGATGGACTCGGATGTGCTGAATTCACCCATGCTTCGGACTCTACGTCTCACCGCGCCTGCGGGATAGGGGCAGCGGAGGATCGTGAGGAGGCGTTCAGGCTGAGTCCGATTGATCGACCCAGGTAGCGGTAGAAGATCTTCGGCCCAGCCCGAGTCGAGACAGCGACGGTAGATTCCTAAACGTCCGAGCGAGACCGTGTTCCCGGGTACAACGTTAGATGCAACGAGTGGTTTGCTATTGCTGTCAGCACTCGATCGAGATCCGGGCCAAGAGGTTCATCGCAATGAGCTGTTAGCGGCTCAGGCCGTCGATGATCTGGTCGAGCGTTTCACCGAGGTCGCGGTAGCCGAGACCTTCGCCGCCGGGTGATGGTGCATTGCGGCGGGCGCGGGCGACAGCATCCGTGAGTTTCTCGATCGTGGGCGGCTCGCCATTGGAGGCCGGTCGCGCATCGGTGACGAGCCAGCGCTTGTCGATGCCCGCGGTGGGGGAGAGCGCATCGGCGAGGTCGGCGGCGGTGAACGCGACAGTTGCCCCCTCGGGGAGGAAGCGGGCAGCGCGATCGACGTCGGCGGCGCTGAGCCCGATGATCAGATCGACAGCCGCCGTGACGACGCCCTTCTCGGCGATGACTTTCGCGGGGAGAGATGCCGCCTCGACGCGCGCACGGAGCTCGGTGCGAAGTCGGGCCTCCGACTCCCCGTCTGTGCTGAACACCAGAATTCGGAATGCGGAATCAGGTTGTGCAGGCATCGGCTCCCTCGCTTCGCTCTGTCGCTCTATGGTAGTTGACCGCCTGTCGGTATGAGGTTAAACCTGAGGTCGAACACTTGTTCTACGAAGATGTGTTCGATACTATCGGCGCATGGAACTCTTCAGCCGACTCGAGAACGCAGCCCACAAGGTGTCTCGCGTGTATGCGCAAGCAGAGGCATCGGCCGTCACCGGCCTCGGCGGGGCCGGGGGAGTGCGACGACGACCCGCCGTGGGCAACGTCTCGGAACTCGTGCGTCAGATGCCGGACGATGCCGTGAACCAGCTGCTGTGGCAGGCGGGGCAACTGCGTCGGGCCGCCGACGCCGTCATCGCGATTGCCGCTGCCGAGGGCGTCGAGCGTTCAGCAGGCGACGCATCGACGCTTGCCGGGGTTGGCCGCAGCGATGCCGAGCAGCTGGCACGTGTCGGAGCGATGATCGACGAGTCGGAGCGCGTCATCGACGCCTGTGGTGTCGTTGAGGCGGAGTCGCTCGACATCGTCGTTGACGTTCCGTGGTGGCACGCGATCTCGCTTGCCGTCATCGACGGCGGGTTGAGCCCCGCGTCCGCAGCGGTCATGCGGGAGAGCCTGGGGGAGCCGGGCGGAGTGGTCACGGCGCAGAATCTTGCGCAGGCGGCAGAAGAGCTGACGGAACAGGTGTCGGCCATGGCACCGGACGTCGTTGGTGAGGCAGCCCGGCGCAAGCGTGCTGAGCTCGAGGGCGCGACGGAGCTTGTGAGCGCCGACGCGCGTGCCGAGTGACGACTCGATGTGACAATGCCCCCTTTTCATCGGCTAAGATGAGTGAGGCTTTTCAGCCACATCGGGGTGTGGCGCAGCTTGGTAGCGCGCCTCGTTCGGGACGAGGAGGTCGTGGGTTCGAATCCCGCCACCCCGACGTATTAAAAGGTCCGAGACGAAAATTTTCGTCTCGGACCTTTTGCGTCTCTGCCGACCTGTTTGACGGCCGTGCAAAGCTGTGGCGAAACTCGCGTCATAATGCGCGCCTCTTCCCCTCTCTCAAGTAGACCCAATTCAGGTTTCGCCGGGAAGAGGAGTGAGAAGCAGCCGTGACCAAGGAACAGTCGCTCGTTGTCATCATTGGGTGTTTAGTGGCCGTGCTGATGTGCATCGGCGTCATTGCTCTCGTGCAACAGAGTGCGCAAGCTGTGGTTGGCGACAGTGACACCGCCAATGTCGGTAGAGGCCAGCCCTGCGTGTCGCTGCAATTAGCCTAAAAACTGGGCGAGTCAGCTTTTCCTGCATGCGGAGCCGTTCGCCAGATAAGTGCGATTGCGAGCGTCAGGAACGCGATAGCGCCGAGCCCGGCCGAGAGGGCGTGCGCGGTCTCCCAGCTGTCGCGGTACAGAGACCAGTCGGATGGCAGTGTTTCTGGCGTCCAGATGGCAACGTGTGCATTGACCGGGCGGTTGCCGAACCAGAACACCAGCAGCGTTCCGAGGAAGCAGAGTGCTGCGATGAGTGGCGCGACGGCAGCGGCGGGCGTGCGGCGAGCACACGAGATGACGGCGAGCGTCGCCGATGTGATGAGACCCACGACCTCGGCGATGCCGCCGACAATGGCGAATCCGCCGTAGAACGTGTGCTGAACGGCGAGCCACTCAGCACCCGACAGTGTGCGACTTCCCGGTGCCTGCAGAACATGGGTGAGAGTGAGCCCGAGAATGAGTGCGGCGCAGATCAATGATGCGAGGGAGAGGACCCTGACGAAACCGTGCATATGAACTTCCTTCCTCCCCATCGGTTTACGCCCCCACGCCCGGTTTTGGAAAGAGCGGCGGGTTACATTCGCTCCCGCAGCAGAGCATTTTCGGCCGTCGGATGTGGCCAGTCAGAATTCGGCGCGGAGAACGGCCGCGTGCGCCCGGCGCTCACGCGGCGCGACGTACCCTTTATATGCGAGGGCTCGGCCCCGCAGCATCCGGTGGGGCGAACCCGCTCCGCGTGATTGACAATGGCGCCACCGCGTCATAATCTTTTCAATAAGCAATATTTAGCTTTCACATTGTGGAAGTAGCAAGGTGGGTTTGACGAATGAGTTCACAGGTAGACGAGGCTGTCGCAACGACGTCTGGCGAGGGCGCGGCGGCGGTGCGCCGAACGCGGACGGTTCCGGCAAAGCTTGCGCGCTCGTGGCTGCTCGTTCCTGCCACCAAGCCCGAGGTCTTCAGCGACGCCGACCGCAGCGCAGCGGACGGGATCATTCTGGACATCGAAGACGCCGTCGATCCGTCACGCAAGCCGGCCGCGCGCAACGCCGTCGTCGAATGGCTGAGCTCGGGCGGCGAAGCCTGGGTGCGTGTGAATGACGCCACAACGGAGTTCTGGGCCGATGACCTCGCCGCGCTGCGCGATGTTGCCGGCTTGCAGGGCGTCATGCTCGCGAAGACAGAGAGCCCGCAGCAGGTGGAAGAGACGTATGAGCGGCTCGGCACAACGCTGCCCGTGATCGCGCTCGTTGAATCGGCCATCGGCATTGAGGCGGCGACCGACATCGCCCGTGCCGAGGGCGCGTTTCGCCTGGCGTTCGGCAGCGGAGACTTTCGCCGCGACACCGGGATGTCTGCAGACAAAGAGGCGATGGCCTACCCGCGTGCGAAGCTCGTCGTCGCCAGCCGCTGCGGCAACCTCCCCGGACCCATCGACGGGCCCACCGTCGGCTCGAGCCACCCCGTGCTGCGCGAGCAGTCGGGAACGACAGTCAGCATGGGTATGACGGGAAAGCTCTGCCTCGACGTGGAGCAGGTGCCAGTGATCAACGAGGTGATCAGCCCCACCCCGACCGATGTCGGCTGGGCGAACGGGTTTCTCGCCGACTTCGAGGCTCGCGGCGGCGTCATTCGCGACGGCAGCGACCTGCCACGACTCGGGCGTGCTCGAAAGATCGCGGAACTTGCCGACGCGTTTCACGTTTCGGCCCCATCCACGTAAATCGCGCGTACGCGCGCCGTATTCATGAACGCATAAAGGAGATGTCAATGACGAAACAGCTCACAACCGGTGACACCGCACCCGACTTCACGCTGCCCAACGCCGAGGGCACTGACGTGACACTCAGCAGCTACCGTGGAAGCGACGTCGTTGTGTACTTCTACCCGAAGGCAGAGACCCCAGGGTGCACGACGGAAGCGTGCGACTTTCGCGACAACCTGGCCTCGCTGCGCGGAGCCGGCTACGACGTGATCGGCATCTCGGCCGACCCGGTGGAGAGCATCGCCTCGTTCGCCAAGAACCACGACCTCACCTTCCCACTGCTCTCGGATGCCGGCGCAGCGACCGCCAAGGAGTACGGCGCCTGGGGTGAGAAGGTCATCAACGGCACGGCGATGGTTGGCATTCTGCGATCGACGATCGTGATCGACAAGGCCGGCGTGGTCTCGCGCGCGGAGTACAACGTGCACGCAGATGGCCACGTCGCGGCACTGCGCCGCGAACTCGGCATCGACGCGTAACGAACGACACCCCGGCCGTGCCTTGACACGGTCGGGGCTTCGGGCTTGAATACATGAAAATGAAATAGATATTTCAAAGTACGGAAATAACAGCTAGAGGATCACCGATGCAACTCGAGCAGTTCAACCAACTCCCCGACGAGGAGGCCCTGGCCGCCGTGCGGCCCTGCCTCGACGTCGAGCGGTGGGGCGACGCGATCGTGTCGTCGAGGCCGTTCGCCAGCCGCCAGGAGCTCCTCGCGTTCGCCGCGGAAGCAGCGGCGCCGTTCACCGAGGCGGAGCTCGAACGCGCACTCTCGCATCACCCGAGAATCGGCGAGCGTTCCCCGGGCGAGGGAACCGAAGCATCCCTCTCTCGTTCTGAGCAGGCAGGACTCGACACCTCGCCGTCAACGGCGGAGGCCCTCGCCGCGGGCAACACAGCGTACGAAGCGAAATTCGACCGCGTCTTTCTGATTCGCGCCGCCGGACGCAGCTCCGAGGAGATTCTCGCTGCGCTGCAGGCCCGACTCGGCCATACTGCCGAAGAGGAACAGGCGATCGTCGATCATCAGCTGCGAGAGATCGCGGCGCTTCGATTAGAAGGAGTAGTGAGCGCATGAGCGTCTCGCACGTGACCACCCATATTCTGGACACGATGACCGGTTCGCCGGCCGTTGGGGTCTCTGTCGTTCTTGAAGCCCAGAACGCCGAGGCCTGGAGCCAGGTAGCCACGGGCTTCACCGATGCTGACGGGCGGGTGAAAGACCTTGGCCCCGAGCGACTCGACTCCGGTACCTACCGGCTTCGGTTCGACACGGGTGCCTACTTCGCCGGCATCTCCCAGGACACCTTCTTTCCGGAGGTCTCGTTGACGTTCGCCGTCGACAGTGAGCAGGCGCACTACCACGTGCCGCTTCTGCTCAGTCCGTTCGCCTATTCAACATATCGAGGGAGCTGACATGAGCAACGTCATTCTCGGCAAGAACCAGTACGGCAAGGCCGAGGTGCGGGTGGTGCGCGTCAAACGCGAGACCGACCGCCATGAGATCGCCGATCTGAACGTGACAAGCCAATTGCGTGGAAACTTCGAAGAAGTGCACGTGACCGGCGACAACGCGCACTGCCTGCCGACCGACACCCAGAAGAACACGGTATTCGCCTTCGCCAAGAAGGGAATCGCGTCGCCCGAGGACTTTCTGCTCGGGCTGGCCGATCACTTCACGAGCGGCTGGGACTGGGTCGACGGCGGCCGCTGGGAAGCCGAGCAGTACACGTGGGACCGTATTCTCGTCGACGGCGAGGAACACGATCACTCGTTCGTGCGCAACGGCACAGAGACCCGCACGGCCGTTGTCGTCGGTGACGGCGACAGGCGCACCGTCATCGGCGGGCTGCACAGCCTCACCGTGCTGAAGTCGACGGGGAGCGAATTCGTCGGGTACGAGAAAGATAAGTACACGACGCTGCCCGAGGCGACAGACCGCATTCTCGCCACTGACGTTGCCGCCCGCTGGCGCTTCAACACGACGGACGTCGACTGGAACGCCACATACGCAAGCGTCAAGGCGCTGCTGCTGGAGGGCTTCGCCGAGAAGCACTCGACGGCGCTGCAGCAGACGCTGTTCCAGATGGGGGAGAAGGTGCTGAACGCACACCCCGAGATCGACGAACTGAAGTTCTCGATGCCAAACAAGCACCACTTCGTCGTCGATCTCTCGCCCTTCGGCCTCGAGAACCCCAACGAGGTGTTCTTCGCGGCTGACCGCCCCTACGGGCTCATCGAAGCCACGGTGCACCGCGAGGGCGCCCAGCTCGACGAGAAGGCCTGGGACGGCATCGCCGGCTTCTGCTGACACACGGGCCCCGGAGCGCTGAGCTTCGGGGCCTTCCTTCACTCACCGCTTTTCACCGATAGCTCACCACTTTTCACCTGACCTGATTTTCTGGACAAGGAGGTCCCGATGTCGAAGGCTGCCCAAAAACGTCAGCGCCAGAGCGCGCAGGCTCGCCCCGAAGACGAGCGGATGCCGGTTGGAACGGCGTTCGCCTACGGCCTGCAGCACGTTCTCACCATGTACGGCGGAATCATCGCCGTTCCCATCATCATTGGAGGCGCCGCCGGAATGACCGGCGGCGAGATCGCCGTGCTGCTGGCATCCTGCCTCTTCATCGGCGGACTCGCCACGGTGCTTCAGACCGTGGGCATTCCGTTCTTCGGATCGAAGCTTCCACTGGTGCAGGGCGTCTCGTTCGCCGCCGTCGCCACAATGCTGTCGATCCTCAACCAGGGCAGCGGAATTCAAGCGGTTTTCGGCGCCGTGCTCGTGGCGTCGATCATCGGCCTGGTGATCGCGCCGTTCTTCGCGCAGATCGTGCGGTTCTTTCCACCGCTCGTGACCGGAATCATCATCACGACGATCGGGCTCACGCTTGTGCCCGTTGCGGCAGGCTGGATTGTGGGCAATAACCCCGACGCTCCCGATTTTGCCGACCCGAGCAACGTGGCACTCGCGGGCATCACCCTCGCGATCATCATGCTGCTGAGCAAGGTGGGCAACGCCACGATCTCGCGCCTCTCGATTCTGATCGCCCTCGTGCTCGGCACGGGAGTCGGTGCGCTCATGGGCAAGGTCTCGTTTGACGGAGTCTTCGAGGGCGCCATGATCGCCTTCCCCAACCCATTCCACTTCGGTCTTCCGGTGTTCGAGCCGGCAGCGATCTTCTCGATGTTCATCGTGATTCTCGTGATCATGACTGAGACGACGGCCGACCTGATCGCCGTTGCCGAGATCACTGGATCGAAGGTGGACTCCAAACGCATCGCCGCCGGCCTGCGTGCCGACATGCTCTCGAGCGCCGTCTCACCCGTATTCAACTCGTTCACCCAGAGCGCGTTCGCGCAGAACGTCGGTCTGGTCGCCGTCACCAAGATCAAGAGCCGCTGGGCTGTCGCCGCGGGCGGCGTGATCATGGTGCTGCTCGGTCTGCTGCCCGTGCTCGGGCGGCTTGTCGCCGCGATTCCGATGCCGGTGCTCGGTGGTGCGGGAATCGTGCTGTTCGGCACGGTCACCGCCAGCGGCATCCGCACGCTGTCGAAGGTGAGCTACAAGGACAACATGAACCTGATCATCGTTGCGACGGCGATCACGTTCGGTGTGCTTCCCGTTGTGAACCACGACATCTACAGCAACTTCCCCGCGTGGTTCCAGGTGATCTTCGACTCGGGCATCAGCTCGGCCGCCGTCATGGCGCTGCTGCTGAACCTGCTGTTCAACGTGATCACCGTTGGCAACTCCACGAACCCGTCGGTGTTCGGCGCGGCTCCGACACGGCAGATTCCGATTCAGGTGATCGAGTGCCTGCAAGAAGGCGACCGCTGCATCGACGGAAAGATCGTGGATGCCGACGACAACCCGGTCGTGCTCGTCGACCCGGACGGCGGCGAGATCGAGCTGCCCGGCACCGACGCCGCAGACCCGCCGGGGCCTCAGCCGAAGCCGTCGTCGTAGCCGACTCAGCCAGAGACGAGAATCACGTTTGATCACCCTCGCCGAACCGTTCAAATCGCTGGTCGTTCCATTCGCGGGGCTAGCGGAGGCGTACGTCGTCAAGACCCTCCGTGATGCCGGTCTCTCCATGCAACGTATTCGTCCTGCGGTTTTGGCGCTGAAGAAGGAGATTGGAACGCAAGACGCATTGCTGAGCGGTCGCCTGAAGACGGGCGGCGTCGAGCTGCTCTACGAGTATCTTGACAATCCCGACTCAGCCCCTCATTCGCGGTCTTCTTTGGCAGTCGTTCGTGACAAGCAGCGTGTGTTCCGGGACGTCGTCCAAGAGCACCTGCAGACGGTGACGTACTCGAGCGAAGATATGATCTCGAGTTTCTATCCTGCGAAGTTTGGCGGAGCAGACGTGATCGATGACTCCGGCGTCGATGAAGCCGTGTCACGACGAGTCTTCGCGACGCGACCTTCCCGCCGCATACGTGCTCTACGAGCGCAAAATTTCTCGCCTCGTTCCTTGATCTGGAGAGCGCTTTGCGGAGGAAGGCTTTCAGCTCAGCCGCAACCCTCGTAGGCATGCCCGACGCCGTGATCGCGAGGACGTGGGTGGCGCTTTCGGGGTGCATCGCCGCGCAGCTTGTGGATAACTGTCTCGCGCTTTCACCTCGCTTGTAGCCTTTCTGGATCAACAGAAATGAGGCCGTGCGATTGTGGGTGGTTTGCCGAAGGATGGAGACGCGCGAAAGTGCGTCGCTGCGCTGAAGAAAGAGTTCGGATGGACCTACCTGGAATCAGGTCCGCGTGCGCACCCCGCTGGGATCTTGATGTGCACTGAGCACTCGAGCGATGGTTGCCGAATCAGCGTCGCCAGCACAGGTGAGAATACAGCAAAGAAGTTGTGGCAAATGGCCCGTCGCTGACGCCACGGGCGCGCTCCCGATAGGTTCCATTGGTGACAAATTGGTTGGCGTATGCCAACATAGGGGTGGAGGCGTTATGAACACGTTCATGATCACCGCAGTCATCGAGGGCTTCGATTTAGGCAGCGCCGAGCAGAGCGCCCACCTGGATGGATTGGGCTACGCTGCTGTTGTGGGGTCGACGTCCCATGTCATGACGGTTGATGCGAGCATCAACAGTGAAAGTCCAATCGATGCATTTCACCATCTCGCTGCGGATATGAACACGATCGGCGTGCATATTCTCCGAATCGACCCTGACCTCGTCAACGTGAGTGAGATTGCTCTGCGTCTCGACGTCAATCGCGAGACTGTGCGCTTGTGGGCACGAGGTCGTCGGCGCGGTGGATTCCCGCCGCACTTCAGCGACGTTGGCGACTCGCAGATCTGGCGTTGGGTTGAGGTTTACGAATGGGCTGCGAGTCACCTGCTCGCCGTTGACGACGAAGAGCGGCCGTTGCCCGCGGACGTCGTCGATATGCTCAACGGAGATCTGGCGCATGAGCGTTCAGGTCGGAGCGTGAGCGCACGAGACAACATCCTTGCGTGACGGGCTGCTGCCTGCGGAGCTGCTCAGCCGCGACCGACGTAGGGCATTCCCGACGCCGTGATCGTGAGGGAGTTGATGGATGCCTCGGGCGGCAGCTGCGCCATGAGCACGACTGCCCTCGCGGCATCCTGAACCGAGAAGCTCGGCTCGACCAGGCGGGAGCCGTCGGCTTGCAGCGCACCCTCTGTGAGGCCGATCGACTGCGTGAGGTTGGTAGCGGCGTTGCCGATGTCGATCTGACCGCACGTGATGCCGAACGGGCGCCCGTCGAGATCGATCGACTTCGTCAGCCCCGTGACGGCGTGCTTTGTCGCCGTGTAGGCGGGGGAGAGCGGGCGCGGTGCGTGCGCCGAGATGGAGCCGTTGTTGATGATGCGGCCTCCCTGCGGGGCCTGCGCCTTCATCGTGCGCACCGCAGCGGCGCTGCACAGCATGACGGCGGTGAGATTGACGGCAAGCGCCTGGTTCCACTCGTCGAGATCAAGCTCGTCAACGGCGGCAGCCTTGGGGAAGACGCCGGCGTTGTTGAACAGCACGTCGACGCGGCCCCATTCCGCGGTGACGTCGGCGAACAGTGCGTCGACCTTGGACGGGTCGGTGACGTCCGTCGGAACGACCAGTGCGTCGGTGTTGCCTGCCGCCGTCTCACCGAGAGCGGCTTCGCGTCGCCCCGCGAGAGCGACCCGGAACCCGGCGGCGAGAAGCGCCTGAGCGCTCGCCCGCCCGATGCCGGAGCCCGCGCCGGTGACGACGGCGACGCTGCTCACGCGAGCGTGAGGTCGTCGGAGATCGTCTGGGCTGCTTCGGTGAGCAACGGGATGGCCCGGGCGGCGAACTCGTCGTCGACACGGCTGTTGGGGCCAGACACCGAGATGGCCGTCGGGGTCGGAGCATCCGGAACCGCCATGGCGTAGCAGCGCACGCCGAGCTCCTGCTCGCCATCGTCGATTGAATAGCCGCGCTCGCGGATGAGCGCGAGGTCGGCGAGAAGCTCGTCGACGGTGCCGATGCTCTTCTCCGTTGGCGTCGGCATGCCGGCGCGCTCGACGATGCCGCGAACGCGTTCTTCAGGCAGGTAAGCGAGCATTGCCTTGCCGACACCGGAGTCGTGGGTGTGGACGCGACGGCCGACCTCGGTGAACATGCGCATGGAGTGCTTCGACTGCACCTGCGCGATGTAGACGACCATGTCGCCGTCGAGAACCGCCATGTTTGCGCTCTCGCCGAGATCGGCGACGAGCGAGGTGAGCTGCGGGCGCGCGAGGGCACCGAGCTGCTTGTTTGCGCCTTCGCCGAGGCGGATGAGGCGAGGCCCGAGCGCGTAGCGGCGGTTGGGCAGCTGGCGCGCGTAGCCAAGCGAGACCAGGGTTCGAAGCAGGCGGTGGATCGTGGGGAGCGGCAGGTCGGTTGATGACGACAGTTCGCTGAGCGTCACCTCTCCGCCGGCGTCGGTGATGAGTTCGAGAAGTTCGAACACGCGCTCAACGGACTGCACGCCTCCGGATGGTTTCGCTTGCTTGACCGGCATCGGTCACCTCTTTCGTGAATGTTTCATTCCATCATGCGAGAAATGTGGGGCTGGCGCAATGGGCGGGCCGGAGTGTTGCAGTCTGCGACAGCATCCGGTCGCTGATCTGGGCGTGTGGACTTGTGATTCCATCTGGCAAATATTATTATCCATAATACGAAAAGAGTCGAGAGGGCCCGCGAGGGTCAGACCTCACTGAGGAGGAAACCCATGGCGAACCCCGGTCCCGGAAATTCGATAACGCTGCGCCTTGAAGCGCCAGCGAACTTCACGGCCACAAGCGAACTCGCGTCAGCTGCAGCGCGGGTGGGGGCCGTCGTCACGGGCCTTGACGTTGTGGAATCGCACCATTCAGGCATGGTTGTCGACCTCACTTGCAACACCTCGGGAACCGATCACGCCGACGACGTCTCGGCCTCGCTCGACGCGCTTGACGGCGTGCGCGTGCGCAAGGTGAGCGACCGCACGTTTCTCATGCACCTCGGCGGCAAGCTGGAGGTCGTGCCGCGCGAGCCGATTCGCAACCGCGACGACCTGTCTCGGGCATACACGCCCGGCGTCGCCCGCGTGTGCATGGCGATCGCGGAGAACCCCGAGGATGCTCGTGCGCTCACCGTGAAGCGCAACACCATCGCCGTCGTCACAGACGGCTCTGCCGTGCTGGGACTCGGAAACATCGGGCCCGCCGCCGCGCTGCCCGTGATGGAGGGCAAGGCCGCGCTGTTCAAGCAGTTCGCCGGCGTCGACGCCTGGCCCGTCTGCCTCGACACGCAAGACACCGAAGAGATCATTCGTGTCGTGAAGGCGATCGCGCCCGTGTACGGGGGAGTGAACCTGGAGGACATTGCCGCGCCGCGCTGCTTCGAGATCGAAGCGCGGCTGCGCGAGGAGCTCGACATTCCCGTGTTCCACGACGACCAGCACGGCACGGCGATCGTCACCCTCGCCGCGCTGACGAACGCGCTGCGCGTTGTGGGCAAGACGATCGACGAGGTGCGCATCGTTGTCTCAGGAGTGGGAGCCGCGGGCAACGCGATCGTGCAGCTGCTGCAGGCTCAGGGCGCGACGAACATCGTCGCGTGCGGAAGCCGCGGCGCCATTCACTCGGGCGAGCGCTACGCAGACCCCCACCGCCAGCAGCTCGCTGACGCGACGAACCCCGAAGGCTTTGCCGGAACGCTCGCCGAGGCCGTCGTCGGAAGCGACGTGTTCATCGGCGTCAGCGCCCCCGACATTCTCACCGGAGACGACATCGCGGCGATGGCCGACGATGCAATCGTGTTCGCCATGGCCAACCCGGTGCCCGAGGTCGACCCGATTGTCGCCTCGCGCACGGCAGCCGTCGTCGCGACGGGACGCAGCGACTTTCCGAACCAGATAAACAATGTTCTCGCGTTCCCCGGCGTGTTCCGGGGCCTTCTCGATGCGGGCGTGTCGGACATCACCGCCCCTATGCTGGTCGCAGCCGCCCAGGCGATCGCCGACCGTGTCGAACCGGAGGAACTCAACCCGAGCTACATCATTCCGAGCGTCTTCGACCCGCTTGTCTCGGTCGACGTCGCCGAAGCCATCGTCACAGCAGCAGAATCACACAAGGAGTAGATCGACAGTGACACTGACAGCGAAGAACAAGGCAACGGCGCCTCGCGGCGACGAGATTCTCACCGACGAGGCGCTCGCGTTCGTCGAGAAGCTTCACACGGAGTTCGCCGCGCGTCGGGACGAACTCGTCGGCGCACGCCGGGCTCGCCGCGAGGCGGTGGCGCGCACGGGCACGCTCGACTTTCTGCCCGAGACCGCCGACGTGCGCTCGGGCGACTGGAGCGTCGCCGAGGCGCCCGCGGCGCTGCGCGACCGCCGCGTGGAGATCACCGGGCCGGCAACGCCCTCGAAGATGGCGATCAACGCGCTCAACTCCGGCGCAAAGGTGTGGCTTGCCGACCTCGAAGACGCCAGTACCCCGCACTGGCTCAACGTGATCGACTCGCAGGTGAACCTGAAGGATGCCGCCCACGGCGTTCTCGCGTACACCTCGCCCGAGGGCAAGCAGTACACGCTGCGCGACGACGAGCCGCTCGCCGTCATTGTCGTGCGCCCCCGCGGCTGGCACATGGACGACGACAACTTCGACATCGACGGCTCCGACGCCGTCGGCGCGCTCATCGACTTCGGGCTGCACTTCTTTCACAATGCGGCGCACCTGACGGCTCTCGGCCAGGGGCCCTTCTACTACCTGCCCAAGCTGGAGAGCCACCTCGAGGCGCGACTGTGGAACGACGTGTTCACGTTCGCCGAGGCCGAGCTCGGAATCGAGCACGGCACCGTGCGGGCCACCGTGCTGATCGAGACGATTCCCGCCGCGTTCGAGATGGACGAGATTCTCTACGAGCTGCGCGACCATGCGTCTGGGCTCAATGCCGGGCGCTGGGACTACCTGTTCAGCATCATCAAGTACTTTCGCGACGCCGGCTCGGACTACGTGATTCCCGACCGCGCGAGCGTGGCGATGACGGCGCCGTTCATGCGCGCCTACACCGAACTGCTCGTGCAGACCTGCCACAAGCGCGGCGCCTTCGCCATGGGCGGCATGGCGGCGTTCATTCCCAACCGCCGCGACCCCGAGGTGACCGAGGCCGCCATTGCGAAGGTGCGCGACGACAAATCGCGCGAGGCGAACGACGGCTTCGACGGCTCGTGGGTGGCGCACCCCGACCTCGTGTCAATCTGCCGCGAGGAGTTCGACGCCGTGCTCGGCGACAAGCCAAATCAGCTCGAGCGGCAGCGCCCCGACGTGAACGTCACAGCCGCCGACCTGCTCGACGTGGCCTCGACACCGGGCGACGTCACCGAAGAGGGGCTGCGCCTCAACCTGTACGTCGCCGTCGCCTACACCGCCGTGTGGCTCTCGGGCAACGGCGCCGTCGCCATTCACAACCTCATGGAAGACGCCGCGACCGCCGAGATCTCGCGGTCGCAGGTGTGGCAGCAGCTGCACAACAGGGTGCGCTACGCCGACACCGGCAATGAGGCGACGCCCGAGCTCGTGACGCGGCTGCTCTCTGAAGAGAGCGACAGGCTCAAGTGCGAGGTCGACGCCGAAGCGTTCAACCAGTACTACACGCCCGCCATCGAGCTGATTCGCGACATCTGCCTCTCGAGCGACTACGAGGACTTTCTCACGACCCCCGCGTACAAGCTGGTGCGCTGATGACAGCATCCGGTGATCACTCCTCGCTGACGGCAGACGACGTCGCCCGCGTCGACGCGCATCTCGCTCCGACCGACCGTCTGCTCGAGACCGCCTACCCTGGCGATGACGGCAGCAGGCAGCCGATTCACACGGTGTACGTTCCCGGGCATCGCTACGACCCCGAGCTCGCGGCGCGGTGGGGAGCGGATGCCGCTGCCGCCGTCGCCGAGGCCGGCGGCACCGCGACACTCTGCGCGCAGCTCGGGCTCAGCGATGTGCTGATCGAGCAGATCGCGCCGCTCGTCGACGCCAAGCTCGCCACGGAGCCCATCGAGGATCTGCGCATCGACTTCGAAGACGGCTTCGGTGACCAGGGCGAGCGGGAAGAGGATGCCGCTGCGGTCGCCGCCGCCGAGAACGTGGCGACAGCTCTCGCCACGGGCAGGGCGACGCCGTTTGTCGGCATCCGCTTCAAATGCTTTGAAGAGGCGACCCGCCACCGTGGTCTCGCCACGCTCGACCGCTTTGTGACAACGCTCGCGCAGGCCGGGCCGCTGCCAGACGGTCTCGTGCTGACGCTGCCCAAGGTGACGACAGTCGACCAGGTGACCGCCATGGTCGAGGTATGCGAACGGCTCGAGGGAGCGCTGGGCCTCGACGCCGGGAGGCTGCGCTTCGAGGTGCAGATGGAGACGCCGCAGCTGATTCTCGCCGCAGACGGCACCGTGCCGATTGCGCAGCTGCTGCACCGGGCGCAGGGGCGCATCACGTCGCTGCACTACGGCACCTACGACTACAGCGCCGCGCTGCAGATCGCGGCGGAATACCAGTCGATGGAGCATCCAGCCGCCGACTACGCGAAGCAGGTGATGCAGGTCGCCGTCGCCGAGACCGGGGTGCGGCTGAGCGACGGCTCGACGAACATTATTCCCGTGGGGGAGCCTGGCGATGTGCTCTCCGCGTGGCGACTGCACGCGCGCCTCGTGCGCCGCTCGCTCGAGCGCGGCTTCTACCAGGGCTGGGATCTTCACGCAGCCCAGCTGCCCACGCGGTTCATCGCGAGCTATGCGTTCTACCGCCAGGGCTTCGCCGCCGCGGCATCCCGCCTCGACAACTACCTGCACCACGCCGACGCCGGCATCATGGACGAGCCCGCCACCGCCAGGGCCCTCGCGCGCTTCGTGTTGCGCGGGCAGCAGTGCGGCGCTGTCACGTCGAGCGAGATTCAGGATGCCGCCGGCATCACCACGCGCGAGCTGACGCAGCTGGCGCACCCCAAGCTGAGCCCGACCCCACAGTGAGCCTGACACTACAGTGAGCCCGACCCCACAGTGAGCCGTCACCACAGTGAGCCCGACACCACAGAGAGCCCGTCTTAAACTGAGCACCGAGGAGAACGCATGAGCGACCGACCCTACTACGCGCCGGCCGGCGGACTGCCGCCGCAGACCGACCTGCTCACCGACCGTGCCATCGTCACCGAGGCGTACACGGTGATTCCGCGCGGCGTGCTGCGCGACATTGTCACGAGCAACTTGCCCGAGTGGCACAACACGCGCGCCTGGGTGCTTGCCAAGCCTATCGCCGGGTTCTCGACGACGTTCGCCCAGCTGATCGTCGAGGTGGGGGCGGGAGGCGGAAGCGACCGCCCTGAGCCGGAGACCGGCGTCGAAAGCGTCGTGTTCGTGCTGCGGGGATCGCTCGTTGCGACAATCGAGGGCGACGAGCACACGCTGGATGCCGGTGGGTACGCGTATCTTCCGGCGGGGGCGTCGTGGAACCTGCACAATCGCGGTGATGACGCGGCATCCTTTCAATGGGTGCGCAAGGAGTACGAGCCGCTCGCCGGCGTGGCCGCCCCGGCAGCGTTTGTCACGAGCGACGATGCTGTCGAGCCGACGCCCATGCCCGACACTGACGGCGCGTGGGCGACGACGCGCTTCGTCGACCCGGCCGACATGGCCCACGACATGCACGTGAACATCGTCACGTTTGAGCCGGGCGGATCGATTCCGTTCGCCGAGACGCACATCATGGAGCACGGACTGTATGTGCTCGAGGGCAAGGCCGTGTACCGCTTGAACGGCGACTGGGTCGAGGTGCAAGAGGGCGACTTCATGTGGCTTCGTGCCTTTTGCCCGCAGGCCTGCTACGCGGGCGGCCCGGGGAAGTTTCGCTACCTTCTGTATAAGGACGTGAACCGCCAGGTGTCGCTGACGGGCAGCATCCTGAACCGCTGACTGCGCTCGTCGCCGACGCCCCTCATACCTCGCAGCTGCCAGCCCTGCTGCCTGCTGCCCCGCCCCCTGCTGCCCCGCCCCCTCCCGGCCTAAAAAATCGGGGGCCAACTTTTGCTACCGGAGCCATCGCGTCGGTAGCAAAAGTTGGTCCGCAATTTTCGCTGCACAACGCGCACGGCAGCGAGGCGCGTTACGTCGGCAGCTCTGGGTGCGTTGGGGCGTGCAGGGGCCGGCGTTTCTGCGCGGTGATCGCCTCGGTCACCGTCGCCGCAGCAAGGTGCGGGTACGCGAACACGTGCTTGCTCGTCACCTGCACCGTGTACCAGCCCAGGCGCGTGAGCTCGGTCAGCGCCGTGACATCGCGCGAGTACTGCTCGGGCTCACGATGGTAGGCGCTCTGGTACTCAATGGCGATCCGCCACTCGGGATAGGCCAGGTCGACGCATTTCACCCAATGGCCGATTTCGTCAACGACGTTGTAGTTGAGCTCGGGCTCGGGCAATCCGGCGTCGACCAAGAGAAGTCGTACGTGCGACTCGGGGCGTGACCACGCGTTTGTGCGCACACGTGGCAGAGCCTGCCGCAGCAGAGCAGCGCGCGGATGCCTGCGAGAGATCGCGTCTGCCAGGGCATCGATCGTCGTCAGTGGCTGGCTGGGCGTTGACCTGTCGTATGGCCCAGCTGAATCCTTCGCGAGCACGGCAGCATCGCCGGCCGCGACGAGGTCGAAGAGGCTGAGCCGTGTGGCGAGCTGGGCCCATGTCGATGCCGGGTCCGTCACGCGAAACCCGCGGTGCTCGGTGACACGGACGAGGCCCGGCTTCACGCGATGCGGTCGCACGCCGCGGCGTCGAAAAGGACGCAGTGGGTCGATGACGCTCACGTCGAGTGAGTCGTATGCGGCGTAGGGGAGCGGTATGCGCCACACTGCTGCCGCCGGTGCGTGGCTGAAGAACGCGCCGTCGGGGAGGGCTGGTGCCAGGCGGCTCATACGTTCGATGAGTGCCTGTTCTGCCGACGCCTTTGAGTCGGTTTCGGATGCTGGTCGGGCGCGAACTCCCCAGAACGGGGTCTCCAAGTCGTCGGCGTTCAGCCGCCATCTCGGCACTCCTGCTTCTAGTGCCTCGGCGACGGTGAAGACCGAACCGAGCTCGTCTGGCAGTGGGGACAACGGAGGAGTCATGTCTCGACTCTGCCGCTTGCGCTGGTCTCGTGCAGGAGTTATCCACATCGAGAGAACGACTGCAGCGTGAAGCGTATGTGATGTAAGATTACATCATGCTTCGCACGCAGATTTCGCTGACGCCCGAGGAGCGACGACTTCTCGACGAAGAGGCTGCGCGAACCGGACGTTCGATCTCGGCCCTCATCCGCGACGCTGTCTCGAGCGTCTACGGGTCACAACAGGATGCTGATGCCGACCGCCGCTTGATCGAGGGCGCGTTCGGTGCGTGGCGTGATCGCGATGTCGACGGCGCGGAGTACGTCGAACGCCTTCGCTCAGGTACCCGCTTGAGTCAGGCCGCCGAGCGATGACGTTCGTCGTCGATACGTCAGTTCTCATCGACGTGTTGCGGGGCGAACCGGCTGCTGCGGACGCACTTCATAGCGCCCGCGGGGCAGGCCCCCTGCATGCAAGCGAGGTCACGCGGCTCGAGGTTCTTGCGGGTATGCGCGCTCCTGAGGAGGTGCAGACGCGAATGCTCTTCAGCGCTGTGGTGTGGCATCCCGTTGACGAGCACATTGCCGAGATTGCAGGCATTCTCGGGCGGCGATGGCTTCCACGCAACCGAGGTATCGACTCGGCAGATCTCATAATCGCCGCCACTGCGCAGTCGCTTCATGTGTCGCTGCTGACCCGAAACGTCAAGCACTTCCCGATGTTCGATGGGCTGACGGCGCCGTACTGAGACTGTTCTGGCTCGGCGCGTGCGTGGCCGCGCCGGAATAGCCTCACCGCGATCAGCTGAGGCCTATGCGCCAACCAGTGCCTCCACGAGTATCCGTATGTACGAGAGTCAAGTGGCGCTCCCTCGTCAATGAGTTGCCCACGGTTGTGAGTTGGTGTCGCGAATGAATGCTTCCCAGACAATGTACTGTCTGGTACATTACAAGCATGCGAACGTCAGTGGCGACGGTGTGCCTCTCCGGAGGCCTTGTCGAAAAGCTCTATGCCTGTGCGGAAGCCGGGTTCGATGGTGTCGAGATCATGGATGCTGATCTCATCGCCGCCTACGAGTCGCCGGAGGAGATTCGCGCACTCTGCGCGCGCCTCGGACTGACCATCGAGATGTATCAGCCATTCCGCGACGTCGAGGGCGTCGACGATGCGACATTCGCCGACAACCTGCGGCGGGCGGAGAGAAAGTTCGAGACGATGGCGCGTCTCGGCACCGACCTCATCCTCGTGTGCAGCAATGCCGGAACGGCAACAATCGACGACGACGAGGTGGCTGCGCGTCAGCTCGGCGAGCTCGCCGACCTGGCAGCGACCCACGGCATCCGAATTGCCTACGAAGCTCTTGCCTGGGGCCGATTCGTCGATGACTATCGCCATGCGTGGCGCATCGTGCAGCGCGCGGATCGACCGAATCTCGGCGTGTGCCTCGACAGCTTCCACATTCTCTCGCGCGGCCACGACCCGGCCGAGATTGAGCAGATCGACGGCGAGAAGATCTTCTTTCTGCAGCTGGCCGACGCGCCGTCGCTCGACATGGACGTGCTCAGCTGGAGCCGCCACCACCGGCTCTTCCCCGGGGAGGGCAGCTTCGACCTGAGCCGCTTTCTCGCGCACACCCTGCGCGCGGGCTACACGGGGCCACTCTCACTCGAAGTGTTCAACGACACGTTTCGGCAGACCGATGTGGTGCGCACCGCCGCCCATGCCAGGCGGTCACTGACCTGGCTCGCTGATCGAACGGCAGAAGAAAGCGGATGCGGCGACAGGCTCGTTCTCGACGCGCAGATTGCTCACGACATCGACTTCGTTGAAATCGCTGGAGCGGATCTTGATGTTCTCGACGAAATGCTCGAACAGCTGGGCTTTCGTTTTCGCGGGCGCCATCAGAGCAAGCCCGTTCGCCTCTGGAGCGCGGGCGGGGCTCGGATCATTCTGAATGAGCAGAGCAGCGAGACGGTGCCTCGGCTGATGGGGTTCGGGCTGCAGGTTGACGATGCCTCCGCCGCGGTGGAGAGGGCTCTGGAGCTCGGGGCGCCAGCAGTGTTCCGGCGCACCTACGCGGGGGAGCAGGAGCTTCGTGCCGTTGCCGCCCCAGACGGCACAGAGGTGTACTGGAATGATCGCCCCGCTGAAACGTCGTGGGCGACGGAGTTTGAAGGTGGGGAGCTGTCTGGGCAGACGGACGGTGTCATCGACCATCTCAACGTCGGGTATCGCTGGCAGGACTTCGACGAGGCAGTGCTTTTCGCCACGAGTGTGCTGTCGTTGATTCCCGAACCATCCGCTGATGTGCCCGGTCCGCGTGGACTCGTGCGCAGCCAGGTCATGCGCACGGCAGACGGGATCGTCCGGATGCCGATGAATCTCGCACCGCCAACCGCGCCGGTGCCGAGCAGGCACATCGCGATTCGGTGCGACAACGTCGTTGCGGTTGCCCGCAGAGCACGGGACCTGGGTCTGACCTTCCTCGCTGTTCCGGCAAACTACTACGACGATCTCACCGCGCGCTTTGATCTCGATTCCGGTGAGCGTGCCGAGCTGAAGGAGCTCAACCTGCTGTATGACCGAGATGGCGAGGGGGAGTTCATCCATTTCTATACCCCGACCGTCGGGGGAGTGTTTCTCGAGATGGTTGAGCGCCGTGGCGCCTACGAGGGCTACGGTGCGGGCAACGCACCCGTGCGACTTGCCGTGCAGAAGTAACGAACGATATCAATCTGCAACATAAGATCTTGCCGCTCTAATGTAATACCTAGTACGTTAGTTGCAGCACCGAGACAATGACCGTCTCCGAGGAGAACGAAGGAGTTCCGTGTCTGAGACACAGCATCCACCGGGAACGATACGTGTATTAAGGCGCATCGTGCGTGCGCTCACCTGGATCGAGATTACGATCGGCGCCGTGTGCGTGCTCATCATTCTCGTACTTGTCTTCACGCAGGCTCTGCAGCGTTACCTCGCCGGTGGCGATATCGCCTGGACGGGAGAGCTTTCGAAATTCGGCCTCGTGTGGCTGACATTCTCCGTCATCGGGGTGCTTGTGACCTCCAGAGAGCACATCGCGCTTGAGATCGTCGACGTCATTCCCAACCGCATGATCGTGAGAATCATCCAGGTGCTCGCCCTGCTGATCGTCGCTGCGACGGGCTTGGGGCTTTCGACGGAAGCGCTCGCATTGGTTGAAACCTCGGGAATCATCAAGTCGCCTGTGCTTCGCATGCCGATGTCGTGGGTGTACATTCCGGTGCTCGTCGGCGTTGTCAGCATGACGATCCGGGCTCTCGTCGCGGCGATCGATGTCGCGTGGCACGGCCCGGTCATCGCTGAGCCCGAGAACGACAGCGTGGAGGCACCGATCGCATGACACTCATACTTCTCGCGATCGGCATCGCAGTTCTCCTTCTTCTGCGCGTTCCCGTCGCCTTTGCATTTCTCGGACCGTCGCTTGTCTACATGATGATCGAGGGGATGTCTGCCGGATTGGCTCTGAGGCAGGTCACAAATGCGGCCGCGAGCTTCCCGCTGCTCGCCGTTCCGCTCTTCGTCTTTCTTGGGGCGCTCGCCAACCACGCTGGCATCGCCGACAGGCTCTTCCGCTTTGCTCTCGCTCTGATGGCCGAGGTTCGCGGGAGCCTCGGCTACGTTGCCATCGGTGTGAGCGTTGGTTTTTCGTGGATGAGTGGTTCCGCCGTCGCCGACTCGGCAGCGCTGGGCAAGGTGCAGATTCCCGCGATGCTTCGCAACGGCTACTCTCGACGTTTTGCCACGGGAGTCTCTGCGTCGTCTGCACTCATCGCACCGGTCATGCCGCCCAGCATTCCCGCGGTGATCTACGCGGGGCTTGCGGCCGTGTCAACGGGCGCGCTGTTCGCAGCATCGGTTGTCCCGGCACTCCTGATGGCTCTCGGAATGACTGTCGTCGTGTGGGTACTGGTTCGCACGCAGCCGAACCTCCGTCGAGGCACATTCGACAAGGCAGAGCTTCTCTCGTCGGTCAAGGGCGTTCTGCTGCCCATGGTTGCGCCCATCATCATTCTCGGCGGAATTCTTGGCGGGTTCTTCACACCAACCGAGGCAGCAGCCGTTGGCGTTGTCTACATCATCTTCGTCGGCATCGTTCACCGCTCGCTTTCGTTGAAGGCATTCTTCACCGCGCTCAAGGAGACGGTGCTGACGACGGCGGCGATCATGATCATCGTGACGACAGCGTCGCTTCTCGGGTACATCCTTGCCAAAGAACGCCTTCCGCAGATGCTCACAGAGCTTATGTTCAGCATCACCGACGATCCAACGGTGTTCCTCATTCTGACAGCGATTCTGATGCTGATTCTCGGCACGGTCATCGACGCGACAGCGATTCTCGTGCTCACCGTTCCCATCTTGCTGCCGATCGCCAACGAGTATGGCGTCGACCCCATCGCGATGGGCGTGATGCTGATTGTGTCGCTGATGATCGGGTTGCTGACGCCCCCTGTCGGTACAGTGCTGTTCGTCACGGCTGCGGTCTCGAAGACACGAATCGGCGAAGTCTTCAAGGGAACTCTGCCGTTTATCATTCCGATGCTCATCGTCGTGGCGTTGCTCATAGCCTTCCCCGACGCCGTCATGTCTGTGCCGGCGGTGTTGGGCCTGTGACGACATTGACAACGGACTTCGACGTGGCAGACCTGCCGCGATCAGTTCTCATCGGTCTGATGGGCACCGGTGTGACTCCCTCGCTGTCGCCGCCAATGCATGAGCTCGAGGGCGCTCGCCATGGCATGCACTACGTTTATCGAGCAGTTGACCTGGCTGCGGATGAAACGTCTCCCGCGCAGCTCTCGGTGCTGCTGGCGTTTGCCCGCACGCTGGGGTTCAACGGGCTCAACATCACGCATCCCGTCAAGCAGACGGTGGTTCCGCTTCTTGATGAGCTCGCCCCGAGCGCGGCGATGGTGGGGGCGGTGAACACCGTCGTGTTCGATAACGACCGCATGGTCGGGCACAACACAGATGTCACGGGATTCGGGGGAGCACTCGACATGGCGTTCCCTGACTCTCAGCGAGCACACGTCGTGCTCGTCGGGGCGGGAGGTGCCGGCTCTGCCGTTGCCTGCGCCCTTGCCACACGCGTCGAGAGCCTGACGATTGTGGATATCGACGAGACGCGCGCGCGTGCCCTTGCAGCGCACGTGGGGACGAAGTGCCCCGCCCATGTCGAGGCGGCGAGTGCTGATTCCCTGCCCCGGCTGCTTGCGGCCGCTGACGGTGTCGTCAATGCGACGCCGTTTGGCATGGTCGATCACCCGGGAACCTCATTCAACCCCGAGCTGCTCTCGAGCGACGCCTGGGTGGCAGACATCGTGTATCGCCCCGTCGAAACCGACTTGCTCGTCGCCGCTCGAGAGAGAGGATGCCGCGTGATGTCTGGACTCGGAATGGCCATGCGCCAGGCGGCCGACTCCTTTGAGATCTTCACAGGAGAATCAGCTGATCGCGACGCAATGCTGAACGACCTGCGAAACCTGGTGACCGCGGAAGCTGCGGGAACCTACACCCCTGTTGCACTGAAGAGAGGAAAGAACCGATGATCACACGACGCACCAAGCGCCTGACGTGGCTCGCCCTTGCAGCGGTTCCAGCACTGTTGCTGGCTGGCTGCTCGAGCGAAGGAACAGATGAAGGAGGAGGAGGTGGAGACACAATCAAACTCACCCTCGCCCACAGCTACACCGAAGACCAGCCCCAGCACCGATGCGGGGCGCAGGTTATCGCCGACGAAGTGAAGGCAGCCGATGTCGGCCTTGAGATCGAGATCTTCTCGAGCAGCCAGCTCGGCGGGGATGCCGATCGCATCGCCTCCGTCGCCTCGGGAGACATCGATATCGACATTCAGGGTGCCTCGGCACTCGGTGCGGTGTATGAGCCGATCAGCGTGCTCGATGCTGCCTACGCGTTCGACGGCCCTGAGCACCTGGCAACGTTCATGGCAAGCGAGGAGGGGCAAGGCGTTGTCGATGACTTCGCTGAGGCTGCGGGCATCCACACTCTCGGAGTCTGGTCGGCGGGAGCGCGCCAGTTCACGGCGAACTCGCCCATTCGCACCCCAGACGACCTTGAGGGACTGCGCATCCGCTTTCCTGGCTCACCGCAGTTCTTGGTGAACGCAAAGGCACTCGGCGCCTCAGCAACCGAAGTCGCTTATGAAGAGCTCTATCTTGCCCTTCAGCAGGGAACCGTTGACGGCCAGGAGAACCCGATCACCAACATCAAGTCGCAGAACTTGGCCGAGGTGCAGGACTACCTGAGCATGACAAATCACCAGCTCAACACCAACCTGGTGATCATGAGTTCGAAGTGGGAGGAGCTCAACTCTGAGCAGCAAGACGCCCTGAGCTCGGCTGTTGAAAAGGCAGTCACCGAGGTCACCAGCTGCGTGGCCGAAGACGAGAAGTCAACGCTCGAGCAGTGGAAGGCCGACGGAGCATGGGAGATCGTCGATGACGTCGATATCGACGCATTCCGCGACAAGGCGCTGCCGTACCTCGAAGAGCACCTGACGGGCGACTCGCTTGCTGTCTTCGAGGCGATTCGGGCCACTTCTGACCAGAAGTGACGGGTGACGGAGTGCGGCATCCGGTACCGACGTTCACCGGTGACGTCGACGGCACGGAGCTCGGGATGACCCTCATTCACGAGCACGTGTTCGTCGGCGACCCGGAACTCGATCTCAGTCTTCCGCATCCTGAATGGGATGAGGATGCCGCGATCGAGCGCGCCGTCGCCGGTTTCACCCGCCTGCACGAGCTTGGAGTGGACACGGTGGTGGATCTCACCGTGCCAGGGCTCGGGCGCAATGTGGAACGCGTGCGACGCGTCGCCGAACGCGTGCCAGTGCGCCTCGTGGCCTCAACGGGCTACTACACAAGCGACGTTTTGCCGCACTTCTTCCACCTCAACGGTCCGGGCCTCCTCGTGGATGGCCCGGACCCGCTCGTCGCGCTGTTCATCGACGACATCTCGCGAGGCATCGCCGGTACCAGCATCCGTGCCGGAATGATCAAGGTGGCATCGGATGCTGGCGGAATCACTCCAGATGTCGAGCACGTCTTCACGGCAGCGAGCATCGCGCACCTCGAGACGGGAGTGCCGATCACCACTCATTCGCACGCGCCCAGCCGCGGGGGTATTGAACAGCAGCGGATGCTGTCGCAGCTCGGTGTGCCGCTTGACCGCGTGGTGATCGGGCACAGCGGCGACTCGACAGACATCGACTATCTTCGGGAGCTCGCCGACAACGGATCGTTTCTCGGCTTCGACCGATTCGGCATGGCACACACGGGAACGGACAGTGACCGCATCCGGATGCTTCTTTCGATGCTGGAGCTCGGGTACGAACACCAACTCGTGCTCTCGCACGATGCCGCGTTCTTCAGCCGAATCACACCGCCGTCGTGGCGGGCGGAGCATGCACCGAACTGGCAGATGGAACACCTGTCGCGTCACGTGCTGCCCGAGCTGCGACGGAGCGGGGTTGATGATGACACACGTCGGCTGCTGACCGTCGAGAACCCGCGGCGTGCCCTCACGGGACGATGACCGCGAACAAAGACGAACTAAGGTGGGGGACGTGGTGGAGCGGGTCATAAGAACCAGAGACGCGGAGCGCACGCAGGCGGAGTTGCTCGCTGTCGCGACCGAGGTGTTTGCGGAGTCAGGGTACTCCGGCGCGCGCGTCGACGAGATCGCCGAGCGCACGCGCACGACGAAGCGGATGATCTACTACTACTTCGGTGGGAAAGAGGGACTCTATCTCGCCGTGCTTGAGAAGGCGTACCGGGGCATCCGCGAGGCCGAGCAGACGATTCGCGTCACCGAGCTTGACCCGGTGAGTGCTCTGCGCCAGGTTGCCGAGCTCACCTACGACCACCACCTCGAGCACAGCGACTTCATGAGACTCGTCGCCATCGAGAACATTCACCGCGGACGATACATCAAGCAGATTGAGTCGCTGCGCAGCGTGAGCAGGCCGGCGCTCTCGCTGCTCGACGATATGCTCCAGCGGGGGCGCGCGGAGGGTTCGGTGCGCGATGATGTCGAGCCGCTTGATGTGCACATGCTGATCAGCTCGTACTGTGTCTTCCAGGTCGCGAATCAGCACACCTTCGGGTACCTGTTCGACCTCGACATGCTCTCGGACGAGTGGCGGGACCGGCACCGCAACATGCTGGGCGACATTGTGGTGTCGTGGCTGACGTCCGGCGTGCCGGGCGCTCCAGTGTGATCGAGACGGGGAGCGGAGCACCGTCATGTCACGATGTCTGATGAATGGCAGCGGCGGCTGTCGCGAAGAGGTCACGCATCCACACATGCTCAGGGTCGTTTGTGTGCACCGGGTGCCACCAGAGCGCATTTCGTTGCCATCGTCGCCACCGTGGCGAAGCTGTAGTCCGACCCGTAGATCAGTCGGCGCCTTGGCCCACCTTCATGGTGACGTCCAGTCCGGCATCGCTGAAGAAGCCTTGCTCCTGGGCCAGAATGGCGTTTTCGATGTTGACCTGACCGCGCGCAACGACCAAAGGAATGACGTCTTGGCCGTTCTGCTCTTCGCCACCTGACGAGGCGGGGGAGCAGCCGGTCAGAGTCGCCGATACCGCGACGGCGGTGAGGGCGAGTAGGGCTCCGATTCGGGCGGAGCCAGGCGTACTGTGTCGAAGCTTCATTCCATCTCCTTTGATGAATCATCCTGAGGATGAATGTGAGTTACGTAATGCAGATTCAGTGCTAGGTGGACGCAGCATCACGCCATTCGTTCAACTGTCTCCAAAGCAGCAGCGGTGGGGAACCACGGTTTACCTATGCACTGTATGAACGGCGTTGAGAGGGAACTGATGAGAGTTCACTCCAGGGGAGAGTGTGCGCTGAGTCTGGCCTGTTTTGAGTGTTGCAGCCACACCATGAGGCACATTGGTGATGACGGAGATCGAATCACCTGCGCGCGTCCACTCGACAGCCAGTGGCCCGTAAGGCGTGCCGACATGCGCACGCACATGGTCGACTCCAATTTCGAAGTCGGGCTCAAGGACTGCTGTACGGTACCCAGGTGAGGTCGGTCGGATGCCGGCGACGCGACGGTGCAGCCAATCGTCGACGCTCCCTTGCGCATAGTGGTTGAACGACATTGCACGGATCTCGCCTCCCGGCGTAATCGCGTCCCAGCTCTCCCAGATCGTCGTGGCACCGTTGTCTACTTCGTACAACCAGGAGGGCATCTCGGACTGCCAGAGCAGTGAGCGAGCGACACCCGGGTAGCCGCTGTCCCACAGCACATCGAGCAGATACGGAGTTGAGAGGAAGCCTGTGTCGAGCCGATCACCGCGCTCTCTGATCATGTTCACAAGCCGTTCCGCCGTGCGCGAGCGGAGTTCGGTCGGGACCATGTCGAACGCGAGGGCGAGCACATACACACCTTGCAGGAGAATGGGAAGATCTCCCTCGGCGTCAATGTGCTCGGCAGCGAAGGCTGAACGCACGTCGGCAGCGCGTGCTGTGAACACCGCAGCATCCGATTTTTTGCCGAGCACCTTCGCTGCGAGAGCGGCGATTGTGAGCGTCTGTGCCTGGAACATCGGCGCAACGTATTCGGAGGTGAGCGCCGGGGCGATGCCGATCGCCTCGTGGATCGGGCGGCCCTCCATCGTGCTCGGTGTAAGCCAGTCGCCGAAGTGCATGCCGGTGTTGTAGAGCAGTGATTGCCTGCGGAGGCGCTCATCGGAAAGGTCGGCGTCGACGAGGGCATCGGGGAGGCCAGACGATGCTGCAGTTTTCTGAAACTCGATCCAGCGCAGCATTGCGTCATAGTTCTCCTCGAGCACGCGACGATCGCCGTATCGCTCATACATTGTCCATGGCACTGTCGCGATCGCGTCGCTCCAGCCGGCCGCGGCGACGATCGAGCCGATTCCATCCGCGCGCGCGGCAGCGTCCGCGTCGAACGGCGAACGCGGCGAGAATATCGGAATGCGACCGTCAGGCAGCTGGTCGGCGCGCAGGTTATCGAGCCAGCGCGAGAGGAACGGCACGACCTGCGCGTTGTTGCTCGCCGCCCCGACGAACGCTTGGATGTCGCCGGTCCAGCCCGCGCGCTCCCGCTGCGGGCAGTCGGTCGGCACAGACAGGAAGTTGCCGCGCTGGCTCCAGACCACGTTCTGGTGCAGGCGATCAAGGCGAGCATCGGATGCCGTGAATGCCCCGGTCTGCTCGAGGTCACTGGCGATCACGACTGCGACGATGTCCTCTGCGGGCAACGGCGCCGAGAGCCCGCTCACCCGCGCATACCGGAAACCGTGGAATGTGAACTCGGGCTCCCACTCGTCGTCGCCGCCAGCGGCGATGAACACGTCCCGCTGCTCCTTGTTGATGCCGACGATGTTGTCGAACCAAGATCCGTCTGCCGCGAGGACCTCGGTGTGCTCGATGACGACGCGTTGTCCCGGCGTCGTGTCATGTAGGTGCAGCCGCACGCGCCCCGCGATGACCTGGCCGAAGTCGACGATCGTCCCGTCCGCCGTTTCGGTGATCGCGACGGCGGGGAGTTCGAGGATGCGTCGTATTGGCTCACCCGTGAAGGGCCGCAGCAACTCGTGGTCGCGGCTCACCTCCGTCACCGGCATCCAGTCGCCGTCGTCGAAGCCGGCACGGTCCCACCCGGCGGGAACGGCACGGCGGTCGAACCGCTCGCCGACGAAGAGGTCGGCATACTCCCACGGGCCGACGGCGCTGCGGACGTCGCCGCCGGAAGCGACGGTTTGGCTCGTGCCATCCGCGTAGTCGAGGTGGAGCTGCCAGATTGCCGAGAGTCGGGTGCCGAACTGCCCGCTCGATCCGGTCAGCCCGAGCCGTCCCGCCCACCAGCCGTCGGCGAGCGCAACGCCGAGAACGTTCTCTCCTGCGGTGAGCGCGGCGGTGATGTCGTAGGCCTGCACGGAGAGCCGGTGCTCGTATGCATCGGATCCGGGCGCGAGCACCTGATCGTCGGCGCGTATGCCGTTGACGAACGCGGAATACACGCCGCGCGCTGTGGCGTACAGGCGGGCCCGCGAAAGCCCGTCGTGGACCTTCACCCTCTGCCGCAGCAGCTGAGGCGGTCGGAGTCGGTCCTCCAGCGCAGTGTCCGGGCCAAGGCCACGAATCCAGTCGACGATGCTCCACCGCTCGACGAGTGTGTCCTGTTGTGCAGGCTCGACCCAGGCGGCAACCCAATCCGCTGCATCCAGAAGAGCGGTCTCGAACGATGATTCGGCCCACGGGGTCCATGCGCCGTCGGCAGTGCGGCTGCGCACGCGCCAGACGTAGACCGTGTTCGAGGCGATCTCGTCACCGGCGTACTCGACCAGCGAGGTCTCTGCGCTCTCGACTGGACCAGCAGTCCAGACGAGGCGACCGTCGCGAGTCGAGACCTCGAGTTCGTACGTGTCCTGCGCGTGATCAACGATCCACGAGAACCGCGGCCTGCGCGTGCCGATGCCGATCGGCGCGCGCAGATATTCCACGCGCAAGTCGCGGCATTCGGAGACCCGCGCGCTCATGCAGGTACCTCGGCTGCGCCATGCAGTCGCAGCTTGGCGAGGAAGTCGGCCCACATCAGTCGAGTATCGATCGCGGTGATCTGGCGTCGCAGGGGCGGCGCAGCCGGGTCGCCGGCGACCGTCGGATCGAAGCGGGGGTCGAGTGCGATCACTGAAGCGAGGGCGCTGTCGCCAAGCGTGAGCGCTCCGTGCAGCGTCACGAATGGGGGTACGTCGAGCAGTCGCTCGGCCACCCACGCGCCGACTGGTGACGCACCCGCGAGATCATGCTCAACCTCCGTAGTTGAAACCCGCAGCTGCTCGTACGCTTCTCGGGTCACCTGCGTGATCGGTATTCCCGACGAGAACACGAAAGCGGCGGAAGCAGCATCCGTGTCGCGGTTGTACTCGAACGAACTATCCGTACTGCCACCGATCCACGCCAGAGTTGCACGTGAGCAGATCTTCGGTTCGAGCGCGATGGCTGCGGCGATATTGATGAGCGGGCCGCCGCACAGAATCGTGAGCGCAGAATCGGTGTCGGCCATGCAGAGCTCCGCGATGGCGGCCGCGGCCGCCGTAGTGCGCAACTCGGGAGCAAAGCTTTCGGCGCCGACCACGACGGGCGGCTGCGACCCACTGGCGATCGTGATGAGCTCGCTCGCGAGTGCCGTACCGCGGGCCGCCGACGTCGAGGCGTCCATGCCGACGAGGCCGGCGAGGTGCGGATCAACGGGTGAACTCGTGACGAGCTCGATGTGGATCTCGTCGCTCACGAGGAGGTGCGCGAGCGACGCGAGCCCGTCGGGGTCGCCGGCGAAGTCGTTGTCGATGATGACCCGCCAGCGCTGCCGTGCCATAGTTCCTCCTCGATGCGATCGACGCTTTGACGAACTCAGGCGCCGGCGGTGAAGCGTGTGGTCAGGGCACCGATGCCCTCGATCTCGCTGACCAGGACGTCGTCGGGCTGAATGAAGCGCTGGGGTGTGCGGCGGTTGCCGATGCCGGATGGTGTGCCCGAGAAGATGATGTCGCCGGGCAGCAGGGGACAGACGGCGGAGATACGCACGAGCAGCTCAGGAACGTCGTAGAGCATCATCGACGTCCGCGATGATTGCATGCTTTCGCCCGACAGGCTGCACGAGATCGCGAGGTCATCGCGGTCGGGGAGCTCGTCGGGGGTGACGAGCCACGGCCCGGTCGGCCCGAAGCCGGGGAACGACTTTCCGAGGCTGAACTGCGGGGCCGATCCCTGCAACTGCGTGATGCGCTCGGAAATGTCCTGGCCGATCGTCAGCCCGGCGATGTGATCCCAGGCGCTCTCGCGATCGACCTTGTGCGCATCGCGGCCGATAACGATGACAAGCTCGACCTCCCAGTCGACGTGTCCATCTGGCAGTTCGACAACGGTGTCGGGGCCGACGATGCTGCTGGAGAACTTTGTGAACGTCACTGGCATCGTGTCTGGCGGGTATCCCGCCTCGGCTGCGTGCTCGGCGTAGTTGAGCCCGATTGCGAACACTTGGCGCGGACGCGGGACGGGTGCACCGAGGGACTGCGCATCGAACGCGACGGCCGCAGCCGCTCCGTGCGTCGTCCCCGATGCAGTCGTGGCAGCCCATTCAGCAAATGCGGCCCACTCATCGAACAGCGACTGCGGGTCGGAGCCAAACCGTCCGTTCGACGCATCCGCGACGTCGACCGCGCCGTCCTCGGTGATGAGGACGGCGCGACCGTTGAGGTTTGCGAGCTTCACCTGTCGACCCTCACCAGTCCACGCGCTGCGGGGCCGGCTCGCCGTAGCGGTCCTCCCAGCTGATGACACGATTGCGGAGGGTGCCGACCCCGGTGATCTCTGCTTCGATCTCGTCACCCGGCTTCAGGTAGAAGTCGAACGGGTTGGGCTGCACGGCGGCCACGCCGGAGATCGTCCCGGTCGTGATGATGTCGCCGGCGCTGTAGATCTGCGGGGAGTGGTACGCGACCAAGTGCGGGAACTTGATGCGCGTCTGGTTTGTGTTGCCCTGTTGGCGCACGTCGCCGTTGACGCGGAGCTGCATCGGCAGCTCGTGCATGTCGGGTACTTCGTCTTTCGTCACAATCCACGGACCGATGGGACAGAACGTGTCGATCCCCTTGCTGAACGAGAAGACCCCCGACTCCATCTCCTTGCGCTGGATGTCGCGCGCGGTGATGTCGTTGAACACGGTGAAGCCGGCAATGTAGTCTTCGGCCTCGTCGGGGCCGAAGAACTTGCCTGACTTGCCAATGATGATGCCCAGCTCAAGCTCGTAGTCAAGTTCCCTCGTCAGACCTTCGGGGTAGACGATGTCGCCGCCCGGGTCGTTGATGGCGTCGACGTTCTGGAAGAACACGATGCCCTTGTGCACGGGGTGTGACCAGTCAACAGCCGTGAGCTCGTTGTGATGGTCGGCGAAGTTGCCTGCGGTGTGGAAGAACTTCTTCGGGCGGATCGGCGCCTCGAGTGTGACGTCGGAATAGGCGAGGCGCTCGCCGGTCTCGGTGACCTGGCCGCCCCGTTCGAAGTACTCGCGGGTGGAGGGCACGTCGAGTTCGATGACGACGCCTTCTTCGAGTTCCAGGCGGCCGACGTGGCCGCCGTTGAAGGTGATGAGCTTCATTGTTCTTTCTCCTTGTGTGCTTCGTCGTCGAGGGCGCCTACGCGCCGACCATGTTGAATCCGCCGTCGGCGAGCATGTAGCCGCCGGTCAGATGTGCTGCTTCGTCAGTTGCGAGCCAGAGGCATGCGCCAGTGACAAACTCGGGGGGCGGGATGATGCCCATCGGAGTTTGGGAGAGCAGCACCTCGCGGCGACCGTTCTTCCAGTCCTCGCGGTTCAGCAGCCGCTCGGTCTCCATGAAGCCGGGGGCGAACGTGTTGACGCGCACCGCCGGTGCGAATGCCTTTGCGTAGGACTTGGTGATGCCGAGAATTGCATACTTTGCCGCCGCATACTGCGGTGCGCGCGCGCTGCCGCGAACGACGACGGTCGAGCCGACTTGCACGATGTTGCCGTGCCCCTGCGCCAGCATCCGTTCACCGAATTCGTGCGTCATGAGCAGTGTGCCCTTGACGTCGACGTCGATGACGGCGTCGAGCGCCTCCTGCGTCAGCTCGTCCCAGCCCATCTGGTCACTCGAGACGTCTCCGACGTTGTTGACGAGCACGTCGAGCACGCCGAATGCCTCGAACACCTCGTCGGCCATCTGCTTGATCGCGTCCCACGATCCGATGTCGGCCTGCACGAGGATGCCATCGCTCCCTGCTTCGCGAACGCGCTTGAGCGTTCGCTCGGCGCCAGCGCGCGAGGACCGGTAATGCACGGCGATCCGTGCACCTTCTTGCGCGGCGCGTACGGCGACTTCGGCGCCGAAACCAGTTCCGGCACCGGTCACGAGCACGGTCTTACCGGCGAACCGCGGGAAGATCTGCGGGTTGTACTCGGTCATGTGTCTCTCCAATCGTTCGTAGAATGCGTCAGACGAGCGTGCGTCCGCCGTCGATGTACAGCACGTGCCCTGTGATGAACGCAGCCCGGGGCGATGACAAGAACAGGGCGGGGCCCGTCACCTCGTCGGGCGTGCCGAGGCGGCCTGCCGGCACCAGGGACTCGAGATTCTGGCGCTTGCCTGGTTTGGCAAGTTCCCCCGCGGTGAGCGGAGTCTCGATATATCCGGGGGCGAGTGCGTTCACGGTCACCCCAGCCGACGCCCACTCACGAGCCATGACGCGCAGCAGTTGATTGATGCCGCCCTTCGACGCCGCGTACGGGCCATGGGAATGGTGCGCGAGAATACCCGAGACGCTCGACAGGGCGAGGATGCGTCCGTAGCCCCGCTCGACCATGTGGCGGCCGACCGATTGTGCGAGCCCGAAAACTGACGAAAGGTTTACGCGAAGGATGCGATCCCATTCGTCTTCGGTGAAGTCGAGGATCGGGCGGCGGTCGTTGATGCCGACGGCGTGAAGGAGGACGTCAATTCCGCCAAGATGCTCGATGACTTGGGCCGTGACGCGCGCTCCCGTGTCGTGCTCGGTGAGGTCGGCCTGGATGAGCTTGTGGCGGGCACCCGCAGTGGCGAGCTTCTCGCCGATCGACTCGAGCGCTTGAGGATCGCGGTCGACGACGGCGACGACTGCTCCCGCCGCGGCGTACGCGAGAGCGCATGCCCCTCCGATCCCGCCGGCACCGGCCACGAGCACGCGAGTTCCGTGGAGTCCGAGCCAGTCGGCGCTCGAAGCGGTCTCGATCATGGCCTCAACGGACATCGAAGCTCCTCCTCGGTCGCAAAATTTCAGTGAATAAAAGTCTCTTTCACTAAAAGAATCTAATCGTCGCGCCGCCAGACTGTCAATGGCTAAAAGTGTCTTTCGTTGAGTGAAGGTAGAATCAGGCGAAACCACCCATCTCACGCCGTCGAGAGGAACCGCATGGCGCCCCGCATTCGCCCGCTCACGCCTGCCGAGTTGACGCCCGGTCAGTTCGCGCTTTACGCAGCGATCACCGCTGGTCCGCGGGCGGCAGGCCCGCAGCACTTTGCCCTCACTGCTGAAGACGGATCTCTGCGCGGGCCGTTCGACGCGCTCCTTCGGTCTCCGGCCGTGGGCGGTGCTCAGCAAGAGCTCGGTTCGGCCATTCGGTATCGCTCTGGGCTCACTGACCGGACGCGTGAACTCGCGATCCTGCTCGTCGCCGCGCACCAGCACAGCGCGTTTGAGCGTGACGCGCACGAAGCAATAGCCCGTGCTCTCGGATTCACCGAGGCCGAACTCTTGGCGATTCGCGCGCTCGACGTTTCGGGGTTCGACGAGTGTGATCGGATCATTGGACGGGCCGTGATCGAGCTGCTCGACGGAGACGTCTCGGATGCCACCTGGGCCGCAGCATCCGGCTCCTGTGGAATTGATCGGTTCTTCGATCTCACGGCTCTCGTGGGCTATTACATGACCCTTGCCCTGCAGCTGAGGGTCTTCCGTGTCGAGTGATATTGCGTCAGTGAGCAGACTGAGATACATTTTCGCTGTATGAAAGCTGAAGAGACTCCCGCGCCCGTCAAATCGGGCAGCCGGTACCGCATCGAAGCCCTCGGAAAGGGACTGGATGTGCTGCGGCTCTTCGACGAATCTGTCACCGCTCTGAAGCTCCGCGAGATCTGCGATCGCACCGGCATCCCTATGCCGACGGCCTTCCGGGTCGTCGCGACTCTCGAAGAGGACGGGTTCCTGGAACGCCTCCCCGATGGTTCGATCCGGCCGGGTGTCGCGGTGTTGACGCTCGGATCCGCCGCGCTGCGGGGCTCCAGCCTCGTGCAGTTGAGCGAGCAGCCGCTGAGGCATCTGGCCGAGCAGACCAGTGAGACCGTGAACCTCGGCGTGCTCGTCGGCGACCAGGTGCTGTACCTGGCGCGGCTGCGCAACTCCGACCTCGTGACCGCCAATATTCAGGTGGGATCGACGCTTCCGGCTGCGTACACATCGATGGGCAAGCTGCTGCTCGCCTATCTCGGTGACGAAGAATTGGATGCCGCACTCGTGAATCACGACTTCGGGACGGCTGCGGGACCCAACGCCGCGACATCGGTCGATGACCTTCGCAAACGGCTGGCCGTGATCCGCGAGCAGGGTTACGCGGTGCAGGACCAAGAGGTGGCCGCGGGCCTGCGGTCGGTGTCGGTGCCGATCTTCGGTCGGGGCTCCGCGCCCGCTGCGGCAATCAACATCGCTGTCGCCTCGTCGCGTCATGACGTCAACTCGCTGCGCGGTTTGCTCCTTGACCGGCTGCGCTCGACGGCCGATGCCATCTCGCGGCTGCTGCGCGCGACCTGAGCCAGAGGGCGCGAGAGAGGCTGAGCGTCTCACGGGGCCGACGGACCGTCGCGGGCGAGTCGAGCGCCGGCGGCGATATCGGTGAGCAGCGTCAGTGTTCGTTCGGCGGCGGGATCTCCGATGGTATTGAGGAACCCGTGCTTGGCACCGCGCTCCCGGATGACGCGCACGTCGACCCCGGCGGCGTCAAGTTCTGCGCCGAACAACTCCCCGGATGCGCGCAGCCTGTCGCGTTCGGCATTCACGATCAGCGTCGGCGGCATTCCCTTAAGGTCGCGACCGCCAGGAAAGGCATAGCCCTCGATATCGGCGGACTGGCCCAGGTAGTTGTGATTGATGGCAACAGTCATCTCTGGTGGGAACGAGAGGAACGAGGGAAGACCGACGAGCAGCGCCTTGAGTTCCTCGTCGACCGCGGGCAGCGGAGAGTGCAGCACCGGGTAGACCAGAGCAAGCGCGCTGGGCATGGTCTCGGCTCGGTCTCGCATGCGCAGCGCGGCTCCTGCCGCGAGGTTGCCGCCTGCGCTGGCGCCACCGAGCGCGACCATGCTTGGGTCTGCGTGAAACCGTTGCGCGTTCGCGACTGCCCAGTCGAATGCCGCGACAACCTGCAGCGATGCGACGGGGAAGCGGGCGCGTGGGCCGGCCGCCTCGGCTTCGGCACGCATCTGCTCGGGGGTGGGCATCTGCTCCTCGGATGGGGCTGGGGGCAGGGCGGCGAGCGCGTCGAGTGGGGCGAGGATGTAGTCGACAGACACGACGGTTGTTCCGGTGGCGCTCAATCGACGGCCCACCTGGTCGGCCTCGGGCATATCGAGGGTGCCGAACATGAACGCGCCGCCGTGCAGCCAAACGAGCATGCCGCCGGTCGGATCGTCGGCCGGGTACACGCGCATTCCGAAGTCATGCTCCGCAGCCGCAAGGTCGACGTCGAAAGTCTCCGTCATCGGATGCTCCCTGTGCGAGTGTGGATGCCGGGCCCGACGATCTCCTCATCGCAGCCGGGCAGCCTCAGTACGGCTTCGGAACCATCGGGGACGGTGATCTCAGCGTGCAACTCTGAGTCTTCGACACTCCAGTGCGCCGCGGCGAGCCCGCATGGCGTTTCCAGGCGGGCCTCCGCCCACGTCAAACCGCCGCCCGGCTGGGGGTCGACGAGGATCCGGCGATATCCCGGATCAAGGGGCGCCAATCCGCCGATTGTGCGGTGCATCCAGTCCGCAACCGCCCCGAAGGCATAGTGATTGAACGAGGTCATGTCACCCGGGTTGATGGACCCGTCCGGAAGCATCGAGTCCCAGCGCTCCCAGACGGTCGTGGCCCCCATGGTGACGGCGTAGAGCCACGAGGGAGCCTCGCGCTGCAGGAGCAGGGCATACGCGTCGTCGATGTGCCCAGTCGCCGTGAGCGCATCGCAGACGAACGGAGTACCGACAAAGCCGGTGCTGATGCGATGTCCGGCCTCACGGACTATTTCGGCGAGCCGATCCCCGGCACGCTGGCGATCACTCGGCTCGAGAAGGCCGAAGACGAGCGCGAGCGCGTAGACGGTGGCGCTGTCGCTGCGAATACGGCCATTCTCAACGAAATGGGTTCGGAAGCCGTCACCGATGCGGTCTCGGAGGCGCTCGAATTCCACAGTATCCGCCTGCTCGCCGAGTGCCATCGCGGCCTCAACCATTATTGATGCTGTGCGATAGGCGCTCGCTGTCGCGACGACCTCCGCCGGTGCCTTCGATTTGCCGGGATCCTCGGCGGGGGCGTCCGGGTCGAGCCAGTCGCCGAACTGGAACCCGCTGTCCCAGAGCCCCTCGGACGAGATCACGGCGGCAACGGAACGTGTATGCGCCGACATGAGCGGGTAGGCATCTCGCAGTGACTGCTGGCGCCCGTACGCGCGCCATAGCGCCCATGGCACCCACACCGCAGCGTCGCCCCACACGGCCGTCGCACCCGGCTCCGGGAACCCGGTGTCGAGGTACTTCAGGGCGTTGGGCACGACCACGGGCACCGTGCCCTCCGGGGTGGCTCGACGTTCGAGTTCGACATCCACCAGCCAATCGGAGAGAAAAGTGTCGACGTCTCCGAAGAAAGCCGCCGTTGGAGCGAAGACCGCGAGGTCTCCCGTCCAGCCCAGCCGTTCGTCACGCTGTGGGCAGTCCGTCGGCACGCTCAGGAAGTTGCCGCGCATGCCCCATTCGACATTGCTGTGCAACTGGTTCAAGAGCGGGTCGGAGCATTCGAATGAGCCGATTGGTCGAATGTCGGACCCGATGACGACTGCGGTGAGCGCGTCGGGCTCGAGCTCGTCTGGCCACCCGGTGACCTCCACATATCGAAAACCGTGGAACGTTAGCGTCGGCTCAAAGACATCGTTGGCCCCGCTGAGCACGAAGCGGTCCGTTGCCTCGGCGCGACGCAAAGGCCGAACCCCGAGTTCACCGTCCTCGAGGACTTCCGCATGACGGAGCACCACCTCGGTGCCTGCCGGACCGGACACCCGCACCCGGACGACGCCGACCACGTTCTGCCCGAAGTCGACGAGTGTATTTCCAGACGGCGAGGTCCAGACTCGCTCCACGGCGCGTTCGCCCAGTCGCCGAACCGGAGGAGATGTGCGTCGGGCGAGCCGGTTCGCCTCGAACTCGACATCCCGCACCGCACCCCAGCCGCTGTCTTCGAATCCCGGATGCTGCCACGCAGCGTCGTGCAGACGCGCGTCGATCGTCTCGCCGTTGTACAGATCGTCGGAACAGACCTCACCCGTCCCCGCGCGCCACGACGTGTCGGTGACGACTCGCTGCACATGGCCGTCAGCGAACCGCACCTCAAGTTCCGCGTATCCGGCGCGCTCGTCGCCGTAGACTGCACGCTGCCCCGTGAATCCGAGCCAACCGCGGTACCAGCCGTTGCCCAGCCGCAGGGCGATCACTGTACGCTCCGCGACCAGTGCCGTGACGTCGTGCTCGATGAGCCGCACGCGCCATTCATAGCTTGTCCAGCCTGGGGCGAGTACCTCGTCGGAACTCGGGTGGCCGTTCACCCACGCCTCGATCAGCCCGAGAGCGCTCAGCCGCAGCGTCGCTTGCTCCGCAGTCCCGTGCCCCGTGTCGAGCGTGAATTCCCGCCGAAGAAGTGGCGCGGCCTCGAGCGGCGTCTGCGGGGCGATCATTCGTGCGAGTGTCATGTCAATCCTGTCGATCAAAGCGCGGTGACGCGCCTAATGAAGTCGATTGCTCGATCAAATAGTGGCCCGGTGTCGTCGGCGCCCTGCCAAAAGTGCTGGCCGCCTACCTCGGTGTGAAACTCCACCTCCGCGCCCGCAGCGCGCAACGCCTCCGTGAGGGCTTCACTCTGCGAGATCGGCACATGCTTGTCTGCGGTGCCGTGCGCGATATGGAAGGGAGGAGCGTCCGCGTGCACGTGGGAGAGAGGACTTGCAGCACGCGCGTGGTCGGGGCGACCCGCAACCGGTCCGCCGAGCCATTGCGCCTCGCGGGTTGCCCCGGCGTCTTCGCCCATTGCTTGTGCGGCGGCCATCGCGAGCATATCGGTCGGTCCGAACCAGTCGACGACGCCGCACACGTCGGTACGACGAAGTCCCGTGAGGGCAGCGAGCGTCGCACCCGCCGAGACTCCCCAGAGCACAATCCGGGAGGCATCGACCCCGTGCACGGCGGCCTTCTCGTGCAACCACGCGATAGCGGCATCCACGTCGTCGAGCTGTGCTGGGAATGTCGCCTCGCCGCTCAGCCGGTACTCACAGGATGCGACGGCGAAACCGGCAGCGACGATGCGGTCGAAAGATGCTTCGGGCGTAATTCCTGGCGTGAAGACTTTTCGGCTGCCGCGCAGCCACCCGCCGCCGTGCAGGAATACGACGACGGGCGCGGCGGCGCATTCCGCCGGAACCCGCAAGTCGAGCGACAGCGGCCGGTAGCCCGGCGGCTGTGCGACATCGACCTCGAAGAGTGTGAGCATACGATCAGTCGCGGAACTCGAAGTCGGGCATGAATGCCGTCGCGTATTTCTCGCCCGCCGCCTTCATGACGGTGAAGTCGGGAACGTAGATACCGCCAGGCTCCGTCGCGTTCGTCTTCTGACCCATGGCGTGAAAGAACCTCTCAAACCCTGCAGTGCCGCAGCCGAATACCTTTGAAGAATTGTGGATTTGGAATGCGTGCACCGTGCCCGATGGAACGTAGGCGAAGTCGCCGGTGACCAGCGTGGTCTTGCTGTGATAGTCGGCTTGGTCATCCATCCACACGGAGATTTCCCCGTCGACGACGTAGAAGATTTCGTGTGTCGCCAGGTGCATGTGCGCGGGGATTCGATCGCCCTTGTGGCCCTGCATCGTGAATGCCCCGTATTGGTCGTCGGTCTCATCGGCGGACAGCAGAATCGTGAACAATTGGTCGAAGACGAGAGACTTCTCGCCCTCACCGTTTCCGAGTACGTACGGAGACGGCGCAGCAGGGAGGATTCCCGCGAACGGGGTCTTGTCCTGGTCGTCAATAGCGTAAATGGTCATGTTTACCTCCTTGTAAAACGATGGTCTGCCGTGAGGCAGATGGAACGGTGTCGGGCGTGCGCGCTCGTTCCAGACTCCTCAAGTCTTCAGAGAATCGGGAAAGGTAGGAAGTTTGATTTTCCTACTCGGCGTTAGCCTGAAGCTAAGATCGATGTATGGACGTCTCCCTCCATGTGATCCGCTATTTCTGCGTGCTCGCCGACGAGCTGCACTTCGGCCGCGCTGCAGAACGGCTGAGTATCACGCCGCCATCCCTGAGCCAGCAGATCAGCCGGCTTGAACAGCAGCTCGACGTCAAGTTGTTTGATCGCAGTCCGCGCAAGGTCGAACTGACCGCATACGGTCGTGAGCTTCTCCCGCTCGCACGCCGTGTGCTCGACGACCACAACCAGCTCCTCGCCTGGGGACGTTCGGTGAACAGGGAGCAGCGCGCGCCGCTGCTTCGTGTGGGAGTGATCGCGGCGGGTGCAGGGACGCTGACCACGGCCGCGATCTCGGCGACGTTGCAGTTGGTGCCGAATGCTCGCATCGAAATGAGGCGTCTCGGCTTCTTCGAGGTGGCCGAGGAACTCGAATCCGGTCGCGTCGACGTTGTCTTCGCGCCGTCCCCGATGCGTCTGCCGCCCAGAGTGCGGGTCGAGCCACTCTGGCAAGAACCACGGGTGCTCGTCGTGCCCGCGGATCATGCGCTGGCAGGACGGGAGTCGATCTCTATTCAGGAGGCCTCCGATGAGGTTTTCGTCGCGGCAAGTGGCGGCCCACGAGAGATCGTCGACTGGTGGGTCGTCGACCCTCGGCCCGATGGTCGGCGGCCCAAGAGAGGCCCGACGGCCGACAGCGTCGAAGGACTTCTTGAGCTCGTCGCGGCTGGCGCGGGAGTCAACATCGCAGGGGCGTCGGCGAGCAGTCACTACCGCCGTGAGGAGCTCGCCTATGTGCGCGTCGACGACATCGATCCGGTGACGATCTCTCTCTGCAGTCTTGTGGACAGTCGGAACCCCATGGTTCCAACGTTCCGAGAGACTGCATCGTCGCTGTCTCCGCTTGCTGATTAACCGCTTGGTCTCCACCTCGTCCCTCACCGGGCAGCGCCCTTCGCCTCGGTGCGAAGCACCTGCCATGCCTCGCGTCGTCTCGCCTGCTCGTCGGGGTCGGGTACTGGTGAAGCGGCGATCAGAACTCGGGTGTAGTGTTCTTGCGGGTTACTTAGCACCTCCTTTGCCGTTCCCTGCTCCACCACCTGGCCGCGATTGAGCACGACGACGCGCTGGGCGAGAAACTCGACGACGGCGATGTCGTGGGCGATGAAGAGGTAGCCGAGGTTGGACCCGCGCCGCAGATCGGCGAGGAGATTGAGGACCTGCGCCTGGGTCGAGAGGTCCAAGGCGCTGACTGCCTCGTCACAGACGACGAGGAGAGGTTCGGTGACGAGCGCTCGGGCGATCGCGATTCGCTGTCTCTGGCCACCGGAGAACTGCCGCGGGTATCGCTCGTAGGCGTCTCTCGGCAGTCCGACGGCGGCGAGCGCCTCATGAATGCGCCTTGCCTGCTCGTGACGCCGCATTCCGACCACACGCAGTGGCTCAGCAAGCGCATCGCCGATGGTGCGGCGGGGATCCAGTGACGAGTACGGGTCCTGAAAGACGGCCCGCAGTTGACCGCGCAGGGCACGCCGATGAGACGCGCCCATCCTGGTGATATCACGTCCTTCGAAGAGGATCTGCCCGCTTGTAACCGGCTGGAGGCCAAGGATCGCCTTGCCGATCGTCGTTTTGCCCGAGCCGGATTCGCCCACGAGTCCTAGCGTCTCGCCATGAGCGATCGTGAAGGAGACGTCGTTGACCGCCGGCGCCGCGGCGCGGCCATATCGGACGACGAGGTTGCGTACCTCGAGCAGAGGAACACGTGATGAAATCGTTTCAGTCACACTGGTCATGACTCTCCTCCCACGTGAACGGGCAGCCATTCCTGGCCGCGGTCGCGGACGTCTTCATGCCGTATACAACGCACCTCGCCGGTGCCCGTGACCCGCCGTTCCACGGCGACAGGAACGAGGCACCCCGGGCGTGCGAATCGGCAGCGGTCAGCGAACCGGCATCCGCTCGGCCATGACCCCGGGGCGGGAACCTGCCCGGGTATGGAGGCGAGGTGAGTGGCGCCAGCGAGCTCGACCACGGCATGCGGGTCGGCCGCGAGCAGCGCCATCGTGTAGGGATGCTCTGGTCGCATGAGTACGTCCCGCACGGTTCCGGTCTCGACGATCTGCCCGGCGTACATGACCGAGACGTCGTCGGCGAGGTCGGCGACGACCCCGAGGTCGTGCGTGACGAGGATGATGGACATTCCCCGATCAGCGACGAGGCCGCGCAGCAGTGCGAGGATCTCAGCCTGCACGGTGACGTCGAGTGCCGTCGTCGGTTCGTCGGCGATGAGAAGGCGCGGGGCGCCGGCGAGGGCCAGGGCGATGGCGACGCGCTGGGCCATGCCTCCAGAGATCTGATGCGGATAACACTCCAGAACGCGCGGCGGGTCAACGATCCCGACGTCGTCGAGCAGTTGCGCCGCGATGCGCTTCGCCTCGCGCCGCGGCACCCGACGCAGCCGTTTCACTGTGACGGACAGCTGCCAGCCCACAGTGAAAATCGGGTCGAGGGCGCGTGTGGGTTCTTGCGAGATGTATGCGATCTCGTGGCCCCGGACGCGCTGGAGCGCCTTCTCATCGGCGTGCGCGAGGCCGACGCCGTCCCAGTCGATACGACCGGACCTCACCGAGAGGCCGGGGGAGAGGAGGCCGAGCAGGGCGTGGGAGGTCACGCTCTTGCCGCATCCCGATTCGCCGACAAGACCCATCACGGTTCCCGGTTGAACGTGCAGGGAGATTCCAGTGACGATACTCGGGCCGTCGTCTACACCGATCACAAGGCGGTCGACGACGAGCGAGCCGTCGCCCGGCAACCCGGCTTCAGTAGGAGCGGCAGCATCCGTCGTGTGCTTTTTCTTCTTGCGTCGGATCGATACGAGGGGCGGCGGCTTCGCATTGCCGTCCCCGAGCACGTCGGCCAGCGCATTGGCAGCGACGATCGTGAGCGCGAGTACGCCACCGGTTGGCACCATCATCCAGGGCTGCTGGAAGATGAATTGTGATGCTGTCTGGATCATGCCGCCCCACGTGGGCTCGGGCGGCTGCGGACCGAGGCCGATGAAAGCGAGTCCGGCCTGGAGGCCGATCGCGGCGCCAAAAAGCAGAACGAATTGCACGATGACAGTGTTCGCCATGTTCGGAAGCACGTGGCGAATGCTCGCCACCATGGGGCGCACACCGTCGACGGCGGCAGCGTCGACGAAGAGCTGCTGATGCAGTGATTTTGCCTGACCGAAGAAGATCTTGAACATGGCGCCAAAAAGCAGTAGACCGAAGACGGCCATGACGAGTGGCATGTTTGTGCCGACCGCGGCGATGAACGCGAGGATGATGACGATGCCTGGAAGGGAGAGCACGATCTCGCTTACCCGGTTGACGATGTTCTCGACCCGTGGGTTTCGCGCGGCCAAGAGGGTGACCGGCACAGTGACGGCCACCGCCACGATCGGAGTGAGGGCAGCGATGAGGAGCGTCGGCGCCGCGGCGACGGTGAGACGAGCGAGAATGTCGCGACCGAGCTCATCGGTGCCGAGGAAGTGTGCAGCAGACGGGCCCTGAAGCACGACGGTGAGGTCTTGCTCAAGCGGCCCGTATCGGAGCCACAACGGTGCACTGAGCGAGGCGACGACGACGCCGACGAGCCACAGGATGGAGAGCAGCGCGGTGGGAGAGCGGAAAAGCCGGCCACGAGCGCGGCGCTTGTGCTGCCCGCGGAGGGCAATGGTTGTCGTATCAGTCATGATGCACGCAATTTCGGGTCGAGGAACCGGGTGGTGAGTTCGAGCGCGAGATTCACGACAACGACGACGAGGGTTGCCACGAGGACGAGCGCCTGGACGAACGGGAGATCTGCCGAGCCGACGGCGGACTGCATCGCCTGGCCGATGCCGGGCAGCGCGAACAGAACCTCGATGATGACGGATCCGCCGAACAAGACGATGAACCCGATGGCGATACTCGCGAGGATCGGCAGGCTTGCGCCTCGTAGCGCATGGACGTAGATGATTCGCGTGGTGGACGTGCCGACCGCTCGAAGGGTGCGCATGTGCTCCTGCGTGAGCGTTTCGGCCATCGACGCGCGCGTCTGGCGGGCGAGACTGGCCGCTGCGGTGAGGGCGATCGTGATGACGGGAAGCACGAGCGATTGGGCCCAGGCTTCCGGGTTATTCGCGAACGGCACGTAGCCGGTCGCCGGGAGAATTCTCATTGTCACAGCAAAGACGTAAACGAGCAGCACACCGACCCAGAACGCCGGGAGGGAGAGCATGATGCCGGTGACGACCGTGATGAATCTGTCTACGCCGCCGCCGCGAACTGCGGCTGTGACGCCGAGCGCAATGCCGATCACCGTACTCACGAGCGTGCCGAGTACTGCGAGCGCTGCGGTCACCGGCAGTCGCTTCGATATATCGGCGGCGATGTCGCGCCCGTCGATCAGTGAGACCCCGAGATCTCCCTGCAGCACCTGACCGACCCAGTGCGCGTACTGGACGATCCAGGGGTCGTACCAGCCGATCTTCTGGTTATAAGCGACGACCTGTTCGGGCGTCGCGGACTGTCCGAGCGCGACGCCTCCGGGTGTCGACCCTGAGGCGTGGACGAGAATGAACGCGACGAACGTCGCGACCAGCAGCGTGAGGATCGCAAATGCGATGCGTTTCAGGATGAATGTGAACATAATCACTCCCAGTGCTGCGGTGCCGCCGGAATCAGCGGTCGGCACCGCAGCGAAGGATCAGGATGCGGGTTGGAGCGAGGTGAGGAGGGGAAACGCGTCGGCGCCAGGGAAGGTCGGCTTTGCGATCTTCGCCTCGTTGTAGCCCCACGGTGCGAGCTGTTCGAAGAGCGGGATGAGCCATCCGGAGTGCGCGATGGAACGATTGAGTGTTGACAGTGCGTCGGCCTGCGCAGCCTCATCGCCCATCGCCGCGCCCAGCGCATCGGCTGCCGCCTGGATCTCCGGGTTCTCTGCTGAGTGGAAGTTGGAGAATCCGAAGAGCACGCCGTAGACATTTCCGAGAGGGTTGGACCATGTCAGGGGGATCGGTCCGCCCAACGGGGTGGTCTGCACTGCGGCGAACGCTTCCTCCGTCGAGGCCGCATTCTTCAAGTTAACAGTGACGCCGATCTCGGCCCAGTACGGTTGGATTGCCTCGAGGTCCCGCTGGCTCCCCTGGCTGATGATGTAGTCGAATTCGAACCCGTCCGGATACCCTGCTTCGGCCAGCAGCGTGCGGGCGGCCTCGGGATCATACGCGTACTCATCCTCCAACTCCGGGATGTATCCGGGATTATCTGCGGGAAGGACGTTGGCCGTCGGAACATCGCCAGGGTGGACTGCAGCGACGTATGCTTCGCGATCGATGGCGATCGACAGGGCTTTCCACACCCGAGGGTCGCTCCACTGCGGAGCGAGTGCGCCCTTCTTATCGAAGGGCAGAAGGTTCTGAACCGTGCCGCCGTTTGCGACAAGCCCTACTCCAGCGGAATCGATCTGCTCCTGTGTGTTTGAAGTTACGTTTGCGACATCCACCTCACCGGAGATCACCGCGTTGACGCGCGCCTGCGTATCGATAATCGGCTTGAACACATAGGAATCGAACGGGTAATCGTCTGCGTCGGGGTGGCCTTCCTTCTTGACAAGCACATAGGAGTTGCCCTTCACCGTCGCTTCGGCATCGACTTCGAGCGGTCCGGAACCATCCGGTGTGGCATCGAGACTCGAACGATCGGCGACACCTGCGGGGCCCACGATTGCCCCGGTTGGCATAACGAGATTCGATTCGAACCCGGGGGAGGACGTCGTAAATGTGAGGGTAACGGTGTCTTCGTCGACAACCTCTACCGTCGAGATCTCCTGCTCGCCGCCCTCAGCGAAGCCGCTATAAGCCGAAAGATCGGGGTCGCCGCGGAAGTCGAGATTTTTCTTGACGAGGTCAGCAGTAAGCGTGGAACCGTCCGAGTACGTCGCCGAAGTGTCAAGATCCAGGGTGAGTTGAGTCTGATCGTCGTTGTACTCAAAGTCGGTGACGAGATCGGGGATGACCTTTCCATCTTCGTCCAGTTTGAACAGAGAGTCGTAAATGCCCTCGAAAAACATGCGTTGCCCGTTGCCATAACGCACGGGGTCATAGCCGAGAGCTGCCTGGTCCGAGTCGAGGCCGATAACCAGCTTTGAGGTGTCGACGGTGCCGCCACCGTTTCCAGTGGCCGAGGAAGTGCATGCACTCAGCGCGAGTGCGGATACGGCGATTGCCGCGATTGCGGCGCTGCCGCGTGCGAAGGGGGTGAGGCGGGACATCCTGATCTCCTGTGATCGATGTTGCGTGCGGACTACTCTGTCGTGGCACCTCGCCAGGGGAAGCGAGCGTGTCACCACTGTGAACCGGGTTGATGATTTTGGCCATGTGGATCTCAAGACGAACACGTTAGCCAGAACCTAACGATGCGGTGTGGTCCCCGTGATGACGCGGAAGGAGCGTAACTCAGTGAGTGAAAACAACTTTCATTGTTTTCTGTTCGTGATAGACCATCAGGTGCACGGCTTCGCCTTGCACGTCGTTCTTCAACGCTTCGAACATCTTGAGAAAGGCTCGACGATGACCCTTCCGACCTTCCCTTCCGACTTCTTCTGGGGCGTCGCTACGGCCGGCCATCAGAACGAAGGTGACAACGTGAACAGTGACACGTGGTTTCTTGAAAACGTCACGCCGACGATCTTTCAGGAACGTTCTGGAAAAGCGGCGAACGGCTGGGAGCTGTGGGAATCGGATCTCGACCTTGTGGCGGGCATGAACCTGACCGCGTACCGGTTCTCCGTCGAGTGGGCACGCATCGAGCCTGCCGAAGGGGAATTCTCCGACGAGGCGCTCGCGCATTACGAAGCTGTTGTTGACGGATGCCGCCAAAGAGGGCTAGCGCCCATCGTTACCTTCAATCACTTCACCTCGCCGCATTGGTTCGCGGCTCGCGGTGCATGGCTTGACGCCGATGCTCCTTCGCTCTTCGCCCGTTTCTGCGGTGTCGTGATGGAACGTTTCGGCGACCGGATCGCGCTTGCGGTCACATTTAACGAGCCCGATCTGCCGGAAATGCTCACGTGGGCGCATCTGCCCGAATTCGTCGCCGACCTTGAGCGTCAGACGCTGGAGGCGGCTGGCCGCGATGCCGGCGTCGAGCGTTACCGTGCGGGGAACGTCATGTTGCGCGAAGACTTTGCAGGCATGCGGGCGGGAATGACCGCCGCACACCGTGCGGCAAAGGCCGTGATCAAATCGCACTTCCCGGACCTTCCCGTCGGTCTGTCGCTCGCTATGGTCGACGACGTTGCTGGGCCAGGAGGCGAGGAGACTCGCGACCGCAAACGAACGGACGTCTACGATCACTGGCTCAATCTTGCGTGCGATGACGACTTCGTCGGCGTGCAGAACTACGAACGCATCGAGTACGGGCCCGATGGGCAGCTGCCGCCGGCTGAAGGGTCGATCCTCAACGGAATGGGCACTCCCATTGCCCCCGACTCGCTGCGTGGTGCGGTAGAATACGCGCACGCCGTGAGCCGTGTTCCTATTCTCGTGAGCGAGCATGGTGTGAGCACGCCGGACGATGACGTGCGCGCAGGCTTCATCGAGCCGTCCCTTGAGGGTCTCGCCGAGGCGATGAGGAACGGTGTGCCGGTGCTCGGCTACTGTCACTGGACGCTTATGGACAACTTCGAGTGGATCTTCGGCTACACGCCGAAACTCGGGCTGCACTCCGTCGACCCCGAGACATTTGCACGCACGCCGAAGCCGAGCGCTGGCATCTATGCGGAATTGGTTCGCGCAGCTCGCGGACTCTGACTCAGCGTTGGCTGAACTGACAGGGAACAATGCGCTCGGCCATCGTGTCGCTGTCGGGTGAATTCGTCGCCTTCTGAGAACGCCACAGCGCCCGACGGCATCCTGCACACCGGTCGATCGCGAGATCGACCCGACGCTGAGCTACCGTGAATGATGAAACGGAGGGCAGATGGCACGCGACGGCATGCTTGAGCGGGCACTCGCCGTGCTGGGCTGCTTCAGCGAGCAGGAGCCCGCGCTGACCACCGCGCAGATCTCCGAACGCACGGGCATCGCCCTCTCGAGCGCGCATCGCCTGCTGGCGTCGATGCTCGATAAAGGGCTGCTCATGCCCGTGCCGGGTCGCCGCTACTCGATCGGCGTGCGGCTCTGGGAGCTCGGCGAGCTTTCACCCGTGTCTGTGCGCCTACGCGAATGCGCGAACCCGCACCTGATGCGGCTCTACGAGGCGACGGGCGAGAACGTTCATCTCGCCGTTCTCGACGGCGCGACGCCTCAGACCTCTGCGGCGCTCTTCATCGGGCGCATTACCGGGCGGCAGTCGATTCCGACACTCAGTCGAGCGGGCGGCCGCGACCCGTTGCACGCGACGGGAGTCGGCAAGGCGCTGCTCGCCACTCGCGACGCTGCGTGGCTCGCGCGGTACTTCACCGGAACGCGCGAGCGCGAGACGCAGCACACCATCTGCGACGAGAGCGCACTGCGCGCCGAGATCGACATGGCGCGGGCGCGGGGGTATGCGACGACGCGCGAAGAGATGACGCTCGGTAACATCTCGGTTGCCGTCTGGATGCCGTCTGTCGACGGGCTTCCCCCGGCAGCGCTTGGGGTCGTCGTTCACCTGGACCGCGCCGACGAGCGACGGCTGGCTGCACTCGTCACGCAGACGGCACGCGAGCTGCACGCCGACTTGCGGGACGGCGACTGAGCCGGCATCCTCTCCCCTGAAATTCTCAATGGGTGAGAAATCGGAATTGAGATCTGCGCCGGAGATGTCACCCTTGAGAGCAGTATTGCCCACGCATCAAAGGAGATCACTGATGGCGAGAGATACCGCGCACGTCGCCGCACCCGAGTCGCTTCTGGCCTCGCCAGACCAGGTGTCGCAGTCGCAGATCAGCGACGAAATCGCGAGCGTCCACGCCGACGCTGCCTCGCGCGAGGCGGCGGGCGAGGCTGTGTCGCGAACCCTGCACGACTTTCCTCCCTACCGGTCGAGCCTGCTGCGGCATCCGACGAAAAGCCCCAAGCTTGTTGATCCCGAAACGATCGAGCTGTTCTCGCCCGCGTATGGTCAGCGCGACATCGCCGCGATCGAATCCGACCTCACTCTGCAGTCGACCGGGGGAGAGCCCCAGGGCGAGCGCATGACTGTCGAGGGGCGCCTGCTCGATTCATGGGGCCGCCCGATTGCCAACCAGCTCATCGAGCTCTGGCAGGCAAACGCCGCGGGGCGGTACATTCACCAGCGCGACCAGCACCCCGCGCCCCTTGACCCCAACTTCATCGGGGCCGGCCGCGTCATCACCGACGACAACGGCCACTACAAGTTCACGACGATCAAACCCGGCCCCTACCCGTGGAAGAACCATGTCAACGCGTGGCGCCCTGCGCACATTCATTTCTCGGTGTTCGGAACGGGGTTCACACAGCGCACCGTGACGCAGATGTACTTCCCGGGCGATCCGCTGTTCGCGCTCGACCCGATCTACAACACGATTCCGCGGCAGCGAGACCGTGACAACCTGATCGCCCGCTACAACCACGAGCTCACCGTGCCGGAGTTCTCGATGGGCTACGAGTGGGACATCGTCGTCGACGGGCCCGATGCCACCTGGTTCGAGCCCGAGGAGGGAGAGCGCTGATGACCGAAATCCACAGCCCCCGCGGGCCCAAGACGCACGAGCCCACTGCAGGGCAGACCGTCGGACCGTTCTTTGCGTACGGAACCGAGTACGACCGCATGCACCAGGTCGCCTTTCCGCACAGCCCCGGGTCGGTGGTGTTGGGCGGTCGCGTGTTCGACGGCGCCGGTGCACCCGTTCCCGACGCGATGATCGAGATCTGGAGTCGGGATGCCGATGGCGCGATCCCGCGCGCACGCGGAGCGTTTCGGCGCGACGACCACACATTCACCGGCTTCGGCCGGGCGTTCTCCGACGACGACGGCACCTGGGAATTCTGGACGCGTAACCCGGGCACGCTCGACGGTTCCGCCGCGTTCTACGCCGTGATCGTTTACGCACGGGGGCTTCCAGACAAGCTGCACACCCGCGTCTACCTCCCCGATGACGAGGCGGCGCTCGCCGCCGATCCGCTGTTGTCGTCGCTGGAGACAGACGAGCGCGCTACGCTCGTTGCAACACGCCAGCCCGACGGGAGCCTGCAGCACGACTTCCGGCTGCAGGGCGACAATGAGACAGTCTTTCTGCAGTTTGCACCGGGCGGGGAGGATGCTCGAGGAGAACGATGATCGACGAGGGACTGCTTGCGCCGGTGGCGCGGGGCCACGACGGCCCGGTTGCCGACAGCGCATTTCTCGATGCCCTCGTCTCGGCCGAGTACGGTCTCGTCGCCGCGTACGGTGACATCGGGCTTGCGCCGGCAGACGCCGTCGACACGTTTGCTCACGCGTGTGGGGTCGCCGATCGCGACGGCCGATCCGCGTCGGGCCTCGACGTCGGGCAGGTGGCCGATGCCGCCGTCGCGGGCGGAAACCCGGTGATTCCGCTTGTCGGAATGCTGCGAGAGCGGATGCCGCGCGAGCACCGCGTCTGGGTGCACCGTGGTGCAACGAGCCAAGACATCCTCGATTCAGCGATCATGATGGTGGCGCGTGATGCGCTGACGCAGGTGTGCGCCTCTCTCACCGAGGCCGCAGAGCACCTCACGCAGCGGGCGCACACGCATCGTGACGACGTGGCCGCCGCGCGCACCCTCACGCAGCACGCGGTGCCGACGACCATCGGACTGCGGTTGACGACGTGGGCTCGCGGTCTGCAGCACGCCGCCGACCGTCTCGCCGCGCTCGAGCTGCCCGCGCAGCTGGGCGGGGCAGGCGGAACACTCGCCTCGTTCGTCGAGATCACCGGCTCGGCCGATCGCGCCCAGGATCTTGCCTCCGCGTTCGCCGCCCGTGCGGGAGCGGTGGAGGCAGTTGCGCCATGGCACGTGACGCGGTGGCCCGTCACCGAACTCGGCGACGCGCTCGTCGCGGCGCTCGACGCGATGGGCAAACTCGCCGGCGACATCACAACGCTCAGCCGCACCGAGATCGCCGAAGTCGCCGAGGGCTCGGGCGGAGGCTCCTCGGCCATGCCGCAGAAGCAGAACCCGACGGAGGCCGTGCTCATTCGCTCGGCTGCCCTGCGCGCGCCGAACCTCTCCGCAACGCTGCACCTCGCCTCGGCCTTCGCCGTTGACGAGCGACCCGACGGCGCGTGGCACGCCGAATGGCCAACGCTGCGCGATCTGCTGCGCCTTGCTCTCGGGGCATCCTGGCATGTATCGAACCTCGCCCGCCATCTGCGCGTCGACGCCGAAAGGGCGGCGATGAACCTCGCGCGCTCTGGCGGCCTCGTGCTCTCGGAGCGGCTCTCGCTCGTGCTGAAGCCGCTCATCGGCGCTGACGCCGTGACCGCAATCGTCACGGCAGCCTCCGCCGGGGACGATCTGCGCAGTCTTGTGCAGGATGCCCTGACTCGGCACAACATCGATCGCACCGTGGATGACCTGCTCGACCCCGCCGCGTACACGGGCATCGCCGCGGAGCTCGTTGACCGGGGCCGCGACACTGAGGAGAGCCGATGACAACGCCGACAATTGCCGTGACCGAACCCGTTGGGCCCGACGGAGCGCCGTTCATTCTTCTCGGCCCGTCGCTGGGAACCTCGACGATCCTCTGGGAGCAGGTCGTGCCGCAGCTCGCGCAGAAGTACCGCGTTGCCGCGTGGGACCTCCCGGGGCATGGCGCCGCTCCCGTTCCTTCCGAGGGCTTCACTGTCGCAGACCTCGCCGACGCCGTCGCGACAGCCGCGCATGAGCTCGGCGTGCAGAAGCTGCACTATGCCGGCATCTCGCTTGGGGGCGCCGTCGGAATCGAGCTGCTGCTGCGGCATCCTGATCTTGTCGTTTCTGCGGCGATCATCTGCTCGGCCGCGAAGATCGGCGAGACAGATGCCTGGCATGAGCGCGCCGCCCAGGTGCGCGGCATGGGAACGGGAACGCTCATCGTCCCTTCGGCCGGGCGCTGGTTCGCCCCCGGCTCGATGGAACGCGAACCGCACCTCACGGGGCGGCTGCTGCACGCGCTGCGCGACGCAGACGACGGCGCATACGCCTTCTGCTGCGACGCGCTGGCCGCATTCGACGCGCGCGACGCGCTCGCCGACATCGCCGCGCCCGTTCTCGCACTGTGGGGCGAGCATGACGCGGTCGTCTCCGAAGGCGAGGCATCGCAGCTCGCCGACGGCGTGGCAAACGGTCGAACGATGCGCATCGATGGCGCGGCGCACCTGCCTGCCGCCGAGCAGCCCGCAGCCCTGTCGAGAGCGCTTCTCGACTTCTTTGACGAAAGGACGCCCCGATGACCGAGCGCGACCCGCGCGACCGCACCGCACAGTCAGACGACGAGCGCCGTGCGCGGGGCATGGCGGTGCGGCGCGACGTGCTCTCAGACGCACACGTCGACGCGTCGATTGATGCGACCACGGCGTTCACCGCCGACTTTCAAGACTTCATCACGCGCACGGCCTGGGGCGACATCTGGTCGCGACCGGGGCTTGACCACAGGATGCGGTCGGTCGCTGTGCTCACCGCGATGATCGCGTTGGGGCACCACGACGAATTCGCCATGCACGTCGCGGCGGCGCGGCGCAACGGTCTCACCGTCGACGAGATCAAAGAAGTGATCCTTCAAGCTGGGCTGTACTGCGGCGTTCCCGCGGCAAATACGGCCTTCACGCTGGCGTCCCGGGTGCTCGACGAGCGCGGGGACCTGTAGCGCGCTCCGGCAAACACCCGAGCGCACCGCCGGTGTGCCGCAGCGTCTCTCAAACGCCTGCCGTAGCGTCTCTCAAACGCCTGCCGTAGCGTTTCTCAAACACGTGCCGTTGCGTCTCTCAAACGCCTGTGCCTGCGCCGCTTAAGCACGTGCCGCTGTGCCCCCAATCGTGTGTCACTTTGTGCTGTTATTGCCCGCGACGTTTCCGCACAAAGTGGCACGCGTTTTTGGGGCTGAGACGGGGGCCTTCCTCCGTGCAGCATCCTGCTGTATCATGTTCGTATAACGCACGACTGTTCGCACAGCGAAAACCACGGGTTCGACGACGAAGGAGGAGCGGATGATCGACAAGACGGTGTCGTCTGTCGCAGAGGCGGTTTCGGGTATTTCCGATGGCTCAACGGTGATGATCGGCGGTTTCGGTCGAGCGGGGCAGCCCGTCGAACTCATCGATGCCCTCATCGACAGCGGTGCCACCGACCTCACGATCGTCAATAACAACGCCGGAAACGGCGACGTCGGCCTCGCCGCGCTGCTTGCCGCGCGGCGCGTTCGCAAGATCGTCTGCTCGTTCCCTCGCCAGTCCGACTCCTGGGTGTTCGACGCTCTGTACCGAGAGGGCGCCATCGAGCTCGAACTTGTTCCGCAGGGAAACCTCGCCGAGCGCATCCGCGCCGCCGGCGCCGGCATCGGCGGGTTCTACACACCGACCGGCGTCGGCACGACGCTCACCGAGAACAAAGAACACCGTGAGATCGACGGCCGCACCTACGTGCTCGAGTACCCGATCAAGGCAGACGTTGCGTTGGTCAGCGCGTTCAAAGCCGACCGCTGGGGCAATCTCGTCTACCGTGAGACAGCGCGCAACTTCGGCCCGATCATGGCCGCAGCCGCGACGACGACGATCGTGCAGGTCGACGAGGTCGTCGACCTCGGCGATCTCGACCCCGAATCGATCGTCACTCCCGGAATCTACGTCGATCGTGTCGTGGCACTTGGCGAGAGGCGGTGGCTGAACGATGGCGCTTTCATCGGCGGAGTCGACCTCGCGGGGCAGCCGCTCGAGAGAGCAGCAGAGACGGAGGATGCACAATGACAACGCGAATCAGCAGAAAAGAGCTTGCGCAGCGCATCGCTGACGACATTCCCGAGGGGGCCATTGTGAACCTCGGCATCGGCGCTCCCACGCTGGTGGCCAACTACCTCACCGACGAGCGCGACGTGATTCTGCACACAGAGAATGGGATGCTCGGCATGGGCAGAGCTCCCGAAGCCGACCAGGTCGACCCCGACCTCATCAACGCGGGAAAGCAGGCCGTCACGGCGGTTGCTGGCGCCTCGTACTTTCACCATGCCGACTCGTTTGCGATGATGCGCGGCGGGCACCTCGACGTGTGCGTTCTCGGCGCGTTCCAGGTGTCGCAGACCGGAGACCTCGCGAATTGGTCAACGGGCCTCCCCGACGCCATTCCCGCCGTCGGAGGCGCCATGGATCTCGCCATTGGCGCCAAGGACGTGTTCGTCATGACCGACCTGCTCACCAAGTCGGGCGACTCGAAGCTCGTCGATGCCTGCAGCTACCCGCTGACGGGAGTCGCCTGCGTGTCACGCGTGTACACGGACCACGCGATCTTCGAGGTGACCGCAGACGGGTTCGCCGTTCGCGAGCTCTTCGGCGACAATACGATTTCGCAGCTTCAGGAGCTGACCGGACTGACCCTCACGGATGCCGCCCGGCACACGGGCGCTGGCGAAGGAGCTCACGCATGACGCACACACAGATCTACGATGCCGTTCGCACCCCGTTCGGCCGGGCGGGCGGCGCGCTCTCTGGCGTGCGACCCGATGACCTGGCCGCCGTCGTCATGCGCGCGATCGTCGAGCGCACGGGGCTCGACCCGGCTCGCATCGACGACGTCATCTTCGGCGATGCGAACCAAGCGGGTGAAGACAACCGCAATGTCGCTCGCTTCGGGGCGCTGCTCGCCGGGTTTCCGACGAGCGTCACCGGCACGACGGTGAACCGGCTCTGCGCGTCGTCTGTCGAATCCGTCGTTCAAGGTTCGCGCGCCATCGAGACCGGGGACGCCGACATCATTCTCGCGGGTGGCGTGGAGTCGATGAGCCGCGCGCCGTTCATCGTCGAAAAGTCGAGCAAGCCGTGGCCAGCGGTAGGCAACCCGACAATGTGGAACACGTCAATCGGCTGGCGCATGGTGAACCCGAAGCTTCCCGAGCACTGGACGATCAGTAACGGAGAGTCCGCAGAGAAAGTCGCTCGCCAGTGGAAGCTCAGTCGTGAGGCGCAAGACACGTTCGCCGCACGCTCGCATCGACTCGCAGCGGAGGCCTGGGCGGACGGTGCGTATGACGCCGAGATCGTGCAGGTCGACGGCTACGAGCTGCAGCGCGACGAGGGAATTCGCGACAACAGCACAAGTGAGAAGCTCGGTCGCCTGACGGCGCTGTTCAGCGATGACGGGGCAGGAACAGTGACGGCGGGCAACTCGTCGTCGATCAACGACGGTGCCTCGGCGGTGCTGCTGGGCAGAGAAGGCGTTCTGCCAGGCGAGCCGCTCGCGCGTATCACGGGACGAGGCGCTCACGGCGTTGACCCCGACCTCTTTCCGATCGCGCCCGTCGAAGCGGCGAACACGGCGCTGAGGCGGGCGGGTCGAACATGGGCCGATGTCGATCTCGTCGAGCTCAATGAGGCATTCGCCTCGCAGAGCCTCGCGTGCCTGGCCGGCTGGCCAGAGCTCGACCCCGAGAAAGTGAACATTCACGGGGGAGCACTCGCGATCGGGCATCCCCTCGGGGCCTCGGGCGGCCGAATCATCGGGCACGCGGCGCACGAGCTGAAGCGGCGTGGCGGCGGAGTTGCTGTGGCGGCGATCTGCATCGGCGTCGGGCAGGGGCTCGCCGTCGTCATCGAGCGGTAGAAGACGGCACCATAGGCTGAAGGACGTTGCCTGCGCGGCAGGCTTCCTGCCGGCATCCTGATTGATTGGCGAGGGGCACGATGAGCGAGGCATCGATGAGCGGCACTGAGGGGGTTCGTCCCGATACGGCGGCGCAGCCCGATGTTGTGCAGTCGCTTGTTCGCGGCCTCGCTGTCATTCGTGCGTTCGACGCCGAGCATCCGCTGCTGACCCTCAGCGAGGTCGCACGTCGCACGGGCGTTCCGGCGGCGGCGGCGCGACGGTTTCTGCAGACGCTCGAATCGCTCGGCTACGTGCGGCATCGCGTTGCCGGCACCAAACGCTTTGAGCTGACGCCGAAGGTTCTCGAGCTCGGGTTCGGGTACCTTTCTGCGCTCTCGCTGCCCGAAATCATGCAGCCGCATTTGGAGGCCCTGTCGCAGCAGACGGGGGAGTCAGTCTCGGCCGCCGTGCTCTCTGGCCCCGACATCGTCTACGTTGCCCGCGTTCCGACGCGACGCATCATGAGTGTGCGCATCACGATCGGCACGAGCTTTCCCGCATACGCAACGAGTATGGGGCGCGTGCTCTTGGCATCGCTGACCGAGTCAGAGCTCGAGGATGCTCTCGCCGCCACCGACTTCGAGCAGCTCACTGCCGAGACACTCACCGAGGCGGCCGCGCTGCGCGACGAGCTTGCGCGTGTGCGGCAGCAGGGGTGGTGCATTGTCGACGGCGAGCTTGAGGCGGGGCTGAGGTCGGTCTCCGTTCCGGTGCGCGGTCGCGACGGCAGCATCCCCGTTGCTCTCAACGTGTCGACGAGTGCAACGCGTGATTCCATCGACGACATTCGCACGCAGCACCTTCCTCTCGCCCTCGAGGCGGCGCGGGCGATCGAGGCGGAGTTGCGCCTCTACTGAGCCGACAGCTTCCGTGTTGCCTGCGCCGCCCGCTTCCGTGTGTCCTGCCCCGCCCGCAGCGTGTGCCACTTTTTGCCACTCTGGCCTGGGGTTTAGTAGCAGAAAGTGGCACACGCTGCTGGGGTAGGCAAGCGCGGGAGACGGCACACGATGCTGGGGTAGGTAAGCGCGGGAGACGGTAGGCGCGGGCGGCGCGGGGAGCACAGAGGGCTAGGCGGGGAGCTGCGGCTTCAGCCGCGCAAAGAGCGGACGCTGCTGCTGTGCATCGACAGCATCCGTCACCATGCTCACTGCCATGTGCGGGTAGGTGAAGACGTGCGCGCTCGTGACCTGGATGCAGTACCAGCCGAGGCGCGCGAGCTCAGCCAGCGCGGACACGTCGCGCGAGTACTGGTCGGCGGTGCGGTGGTAGGCACTCTGGTATTCGATGGCGATGCGCCACTCGGGGTACGCCAGATCGACGCATTTCACCCAGTGTCCGGTCTCGTCGCCGATGTTGTAGTTGAGCTCCGGCTCAGGCAGGCCCGCATCGACGAGCAGGAGACGCAGATGCGACTCGGGGCGCGACCACGCATTTGTACGCACCAACGGAAGAGCCCGCCTCAGGAGGCTGCGTTTGGGGCGGCGTGGGCTCGCGGCATCGTGGAGATCGTGAAGTGTGCCGAGCGGCGGTGAGCCCATGTCGTCGCGGTGGTACGGGCCCGCGGGCTGCTTGTCGAGCACGACGGCATCGCCCGCGGCGACGAGATCGTAGAGTTCGAGTCGTGTCGCCAGCTGAGCCCAGGTTGAGGCCGGGTCGGTGACGCGATAACCGTTGTGCTCGACCACGTTGACGAGCCCCGGTTCGACGCGATGCGCGGTGACTCCCGTGAGTCGCGTCGGGCGCGTGGGATTGACCACGCTGACATCGAGAAAGTCGTAGTGCCGGCGCGGGAGCGGAATCTGCCAGACCGCCGCGGCGGCAGACAGACTGAGAAACGCGCCCTCGGCAAGCACCGGATACACGTGGGCGATGCGCTGAAGAAGATGCCGTTCGGAGGTCAGGTCAGGGACGATGGATGCCGCATGCACGCGAACTCCGCGAAACGGCGAGACGAGCTCATCGGTGCGCAGTCGCCATGTCGGCACGCCCAACGCACGAGCATCCCGCGTGCTGAATGCATCGGGAAGGTCGTTGGGCAGTGGGCTTCTGGGGCGTGACATGACTCCACTGTGAAAGATTGCGGCGCTCTCTGCAGAAGTTCTCCACAGGCGGTCAGTGTGCCCTTCCGGGCACGACGCATCGTCCTCCGCAGCATGCTGCATCGGCTTCGGGGACCCGACGTGTCGTGTGCCACATTGTGCTGAAATTTTGCGACGAATAAACGCACAACGTGGCCCGCGATTATGGGGCGGTCTACGCCAGGGAGACGGGAGTGCACGTACGGTGGGAGTGACCCGGTGAGAGACCACATGATTTACCCGGTGAATGCCCCAGCGATGCAGTGGCGCCGACGAATGGAGTTGCACGACATGGACGACGCTCTCAAGCAGCAGATTTCTCGCCGCATCGCGGAGGCGGACGACGAGCTCGTCGCGCTGTCGAACTGGCTGCACGAGAACCCCGAGACCGCGTGGCAGGAGCATCGCTCGTCAGCATCCGTCGCCGATGTGCTCGCCAGGAATGGCTTCGCCGTCGAGCATCCATACCGCGGTCTCGATACCGCGTTTCGGGCCGTCTTCGGTGACGGCGCATTCCACGTGGGGTTTCTCGCGGAATACGACGCGCTGCCCGGCCTCGGGCACGCCTGCGGACACAACCTCATCTCTGCGATGTCCGTCGGCGGCGCACTCGGGCTCGCCGAGGTAGCGGCCGAAGCAGGCATCACCGTCGAGGTGATCGGCACACCCGCTGAAGAAGGCGGAGGTGGCAAGGTCGAGTTGATCGAGCGCGGCGCCTTCGCCGAGCTGGACTTCGCGCTCATGGCGCATCCGGCCCCCGAGGATTTCGCCGACGCCCAGCCGTTCGCCGTCGCGCACTGGCACATCGCCTACAGCGGGCTGGCGGCCCACGCCGGGGCCTACCCAGAGCGCGGCATCAACGCGAACGACGCCTTCGTGATTGCACAGACGGCAATTGGGATGCTGCGACAGCAGCTGCCAGCTGGCGTGCGCGTGCACGGGGTGCAGACGCGCGGGGGTGAGGCGCCAAATGCCATTCCCGCGAAGACCGAAGGGCGCTGGTATGTGCGCGCCGAGACGACAGAGCTGCTGCTCGAGAGCGAGGAGCGCGTTCGCCGCTGCTTCGAGGCAGGCGCGCTGGCAACCGGCGCGCAGCTCACGATCACACCCGAGAGCGGACGGTATTCGGAGATGCGCGCTGACAACGAAGCGCTCGCCTTCTACACGCAGAACGCCGAGGCGCTCGGCCGCGTCTTCGATGTGGCACCGGAGGACGCGAGCATGAACCGAGCATCCACAGACATGGGTAACGTGTCGCAGATCGTCAACGCGATTCACCCGTTCATCGGCGTTGGCGGTGAGTTCAGCAACCACCAGCCGGGGTTTGCCGACGCCTGCGTCGGCCCGGTGGCAGAGCAGACGCTGCGCGACGGTGCGACAGCTCTCGCATGGACGGCGCTTGATGTTGCGCGGAGTCGGCGCTGAGCTGGCGCTGGGCTGTGGTCACGCTGCTGCGCTCGTGTTGAGCTAACGCAAGGAATTGCGCGGGGAAGAGACCCGAGAATGAACAACCCTCAAGAATTGGCCAAATCTTGAAATTTTAGCGTCAAAGAGCATTAGCATTCGAAGACACACCGTGAACGCGTGGATCGCTCGAGTGGGCTCACTCCCGAATGATCGTCTCGTAGCTGTACCTCCCTAACCCCGAGCCTGCTCATGTGTGGCGTTCTCGCGAGACGATGCAAAAGACACATGAGGCCCCCTTCATGAAGCACAATTACTCCCTCCTTGATGAGCCGTTGGATCCTCGACAGGCGACGTTCGCGCATGGTCCCGCCTGGGATCTGAGCGAGACGACAGGACGATACCGCCTCACCCAACGCGGAACCGTCGCCGTCTCGGTCATGGTCATCGCTCGTCGCGTCGACCCCGCGCTGCGACGTTTCCCTCCTGAAGTTCGTGTGCAGGCCGGCGGAGCTGAGCTGTTCTGCGCTATCGACCCGCGCTGGTATGGCTCTGCGGGCAGCTTGATCGCTGTTTTCGAAGCAGAGCTCCCGGGAATCGTCGAGTACTCGGCATCCGTCCAAGTGGACGATGCGACGGAGGTGCTGCTGCTCACGCACTCCGCATAGCACCGCGGCCCGGCGGCATCTGCGGCGACGCGGATGCCGCGGGGCGACGCGACCTCCCCACAACACGTGTGCCACTTTGTGCGGCTGACTGTTCAGAGCCGCACAAAGTGGCACGCGTGCGTCAGGACGGCGGTGCGCGTGCTGCAGCGGTGCGCGACGCAGCCGCGGCGTGCAGCAGTGCGCGGACGGCAGACGCGTTGGGCGGCGGGCGGCATGGTTGACGTGATCCTCAGTTCCGCCTAGACTTTCATTCAGCAGAAAGTAAATTCCAAGATGCGAAATAAGTATCGACGGAACAGCAGCGACTTACATTGGATGGGAATCGCCATGACGTACACGGTCAACGCCTCGATCCTTCTCACGGATCTGCCGATCATCGACCGCCCGGCCGCAGCGAAGGCCGCCGGCTTCGATGCCGTCGAGTTCTGGTGGCCGTTCCAGACCGCCGTTCCGGCGCAGGCCGACATCGACGCGTTCGTCACCGCTGTGAGCGACGCGGGCGTGCAGCTGACCGGCCTCAACTTCTTCGCAGGCGACATGCCGGGCGGCGACCGCGGCCTCGTCTCGTGGCCCGAGCGCTCCGGCGAATTTCGCGACAACATCTCTGTCGTCGCTGAAATCGGCGAGAGACTCGGATGCCGCGGCTTCAACGCCCTCTACGGCAACCGCGTCGAGGGCGTCGACCCTGCCACGCAGGATGAGCGTGCGCGTGAGAACCTCGCCCTCGCCGCAGACGCCATCGCCTCGATCGGCGGCACTGTGCTGCTCGAGCCGGTGAGTGGAACCGAGGCGTACCCCCTCAAGACGGCGAAGGACGCGCTCGACGTGATCGCAGCGGTCGGCAAGCCGAACATCAAGCTGCTCGCTGACTTCTACCACCTTGCGGTGAACGGCGACGACGTCGACGCGGTGATCGCCGCACACGCGGCACACTTCGGCCACATTCAGATCGCGGATGCTCCAGGGCGCGGTGAGCCGGGCTCGGGAGATCTGCCGCTGGCCCGATGGATCGACGACGCACGCGCCGGAGGCTACGACGGGCCCATCGGCCTCGAGTACAAGACCACCGCGCAGAACCCCTTCGCGTGGCTCAGCGACCAGGCAGCAGCACGCGCCTGATCCGCCATCACACCGTTCAAGGAGAGATAACAATGACAAACGTTTCAGTCATCGGACTCGGCATCATGGGGCTTCCCATGGCCACGAACCTCGTGAACGCGGGGTTCAGCGTCACCGGATACAACCGCAGCCAGCCGAAGATCGACGCACTCGTCGCACGAGGCGGTTCCGGCGCCGGGACCATCGCCGACGCCGTGCGCGACGCCGACGTGATCATCACGATGGTCCCCGACTCGCCCGACGTCGAGGCTGTCGTCACAGGAGACGACGGCGTCTTCGCGAACGCGAAGAGCGGCGCCCTGTGGATCGACGCCAGCACGATACGTCCTGACGTGGCAAAGCGTCTCGCTGACGACGCGCGCGCCGCCGGCATCCGCCCCCTTGACGCCCCCGTCTCGGGTGGCGAGCAGGGTGCCATCGACGGTGTTCTCTCGATCATGATCGGCGGCGAGAAGGCAGACGTCGACGACGCGCAGGCCGTGCTGAACGCCGTCGGCAAAACCATCGTTCACGTTGGCCCCTCCGGCTCGGGCCAGACGGTGAAGGCGGCAAACCAGCTGATCGTCGCCGCCAACATTCAGGCCCTCGCCGAAGCCGTCGTGTTTCTCGAAGCATACGGAGTCGACACCGAAGCCGGTCTGACCGTGCTCGGCGGCGGCCTCGCGGGCTCGAAAGTGCTCGACCAGAAGGGTCAGAAGATGCTCGACCGCAACTTCGACCCCGGATTCCGGCTCACCCTTCACAACAAGGATCTCGGCATCGTCACCGCCGCGGCACGCGAGGCGAACGTCTCGATTCCGCTCGGCGCTTCCGTGGCCCAGCTGGTCGGAAACCTCGTCGCCCAGGGCGACGGGGGCCTCGACCACTCTGGCCTCCTCACTCAGGTTGCGCGCTCGTCAGGGCGCAAGTAACCCCGACGTCTCGGAGAAGACAATGACAAAAATGCGCACCGTTGACGCTGCGGCCCTGATCCTCGAAAAGGAAGGCGCGACCGAGACATTCGGTCTCCCAGGGGCAGCGATCAACCCGTTCTATTCCGCGATGCGCGCCCATGGCGGCATCCGACACACCCTCGCACGCCACGTCGAAGGTGCTTCGCACATGGCAGACGGGTACTCCCGCTCGGCGCACGGCAACATCGGCGTGTGCCTCGGCACCTCCGGCCCCGCCGGAACCGACATGATCACCGGGCTTTACGCTGCGATCGCCGACTCGATTCCGATTCTGTGCATCACGGGCCAGGCGCCGACGGCCGTGCTGCACAAGGAGGACTTTCAGGCAATCGATATCGAGTCGATCGCCAAGCCCGTCACGAAGTTCGCCATGACGGTGCTTGAGCCCGCCCAGGTTCCCGGCGCCTTCCAGCGCGCGTTCCAAGAGATGCGCACAGGACGCCCCGGCCCCGTGCTCATCGACCTGCCCATCAATGTGCAGATGGCCGAGATTGACTTCGATATCGACTCGTATGAGCCGCTGCCCGTCGCCACTCCGAAGGCAACGCGTGCGCAGGCGAACAAGATTCTTGACATGCTGGCTGCCTCTCAGCATCCGGTGATCGTCGCCGGAGGCGGAATCTTCAACGCGGATGCCGCTGACGAGCTCGTGCAGCTGGCGGAATTGCTCGACGTTCCCGTCGTGCCGACGCTCATGGGCTGGGGTGCGATCCCCGACGACCACCCCCTCATGGCAGGCATGGTCGGCATTCAGACCCAGCACCGCTACGGCAACGCCACGTTCCTCGCCTCCGACTTCGTTCTCGGCATCGGCAACCGCTGGGCAAACCGCCACACGGGCGACCTCGAGACCTACCGTGCCGGGCGCACCTTCGTGCACATCGACATCGAGCCGACGCAGCTGGGCCGCATCTTCGCGCCCGAGTACGGCGTGGTCTCTGACGCGAAGGCCGCCCTGCAGGAGCTCATCGCCGCGGCGCGCGAGCGGGCGACCGCCGGTTCGCTTCCCGACTTCAGCTCCTGGGCGACCGAGTGCACGGCGCGCAAGGGAACGCTGCACCGCAAGACGCACTTCGACAACGTGCCGCTCAAGCCGCAGCGCGTGTACGAAGAGATGAACGCGGTGTTCGGCCCCGACACGACGTATGTCTCCACCATCGGGCTGTCGCAGATTCAGGCGGCGCAGATGCTCCACGTGTTCGGCCCGCGCCGCTGGATCAACGCCGGCCAGGCCGGCCCGCTTGGCTGGACGATTCCCGCCGCTCTCGGCGTTGTGCGCGGCAAGCCGGGCCAGAACGTTGTGGCGCTCTCGGGTGACTACGACTTTCAGTTCATGATCGAAGAGCTCGCTGTCGGCGCGCAGCACAAGCTGCCTTACGTGCACGTTGTCGTGAACAACTCGTACCTCGGGCTGATCCGCCAGTCGCAGCGTGGCTTCGACATGGATTACCAGGTGTCGCTCGCGTTCGAGAACATCAACTCGCCCGAGATGAACGGCTACGGCGTGGACCACGTGAAGGTGGCTGAGGGCCTCGGCTGCAAGGCGATCCGCGTCGAGCAGCCCGACGACCTCGCCCCTGCTCTGCGCAACGCGCAGGCGCTCGCCGACGAGCACCAGGTGCCCGTGATCGTCGAGGCGATCCTCGAGCGTGTGACGAACGTGTCGATGGGAACGAGCATTGCGTCGATCAACGAATTCGAAGAACTCGCCGAGGCGGCAGACGACGCTCCGACGGCGCTCACCGAATTGCAGGCATAATCTGTGCCATGCGCATTCTGATCGCCACCGATAAATTCAAAGGCTCACTGACCGGCCCGGAGGTCGCCGCCGCACTCGCGTCGGGGCTCTCCGGGCACACGGTCGACACTGTTCCCGTCGCCGATG